>NZ_AQUZ01000031.1 GCF_000372465.1 Kribbella catacumbae DSM 19601 | reverse complement strand
CCGGGAGGTCGTGGGAGAGTAGGACGTCGCCGGACATTCACACTGTTAAGGGCCACCCCAATAGGGGTGGCCCTTAGCATTTCCCGCGCCGAATCCTTCAGCTCCAGAAGGCGATCCGGTGATCGGTGAGGAAGTCGGTCCGGGTGATTCCACTCGGAGTCAGCGACTGGACCTCCCGATCCTGCGGTCGCGTCCGCGGCCAGTTCTGCGAGCTGCTCGGCGACGTGCCGGGAAGGTTCGGATCGCCCGTTCGGGCGAAGGCACTCCACCGCGCGATGACCTCGTCCGCCAGCCGGCTCTGCGCCGGGTCGAGCCGCTCGAGCACCGCCAGGTCGAAGAAGTAGGCGACATCGCTCAGGTGATGCGAGCCAAAAGCCCAGGCCGGCTCCGGCAGACCGGCGTACCAAGGAGCCTTGCCGGCGAACTCGAAGGCGTAGGTCGGCATTCGTGCGGAGAGCAACTGGTTGGTCTTCGCTGCCGGCACGGACCATTGGGAGTCCGTCAGCACCGTCGACAGCGCGAGTCCGGCTGGGCGGATGTCCGAGTAGGCGGCAAGGATCGCGGGAGCCTTGGCTCCGAAGGTCTTCTGGACCGCGGCCTGATACTCAGCGTCGGTGATCGGCGTGCCGGTCAGAACCTCCTGGGCGCTGTAGCGGCCGTGCTCCTCATCGTGGTTCAGACCGTGCAACACAGGCACGCGGTTCACCTTGCCAGTGGTCAGGGCCGTCGTGGGATGGAGCGGAAGGACCGGCCCACCCAGGACAGGACCGAACTCGGCCGGCTCAGATGCCTTCAGTAGACGCTCAGTCGATACCGCACGCAGACAGCTCGCCGTCGTACAGCCGAGTGAGGTGGCGAGCGTGCGGCTGTACTGCTCGGCGACCGCTCGAGGCCGGGGCGCCGCGTAGCTGGTTGCCGAGTACTCCTGCGTGCACGGACCGCTCTGGATGATCGCGCGCTGGAAGAGTCCGGCCGCGGTCGGCGACGCCAGGTGATCGCAGACGCTGTAAGCGCCGGCAGATTCGCCCATGATCGTGACGTTGCGAGGGTTTCCACCGAAGGACGCGGCGTTCCGCTGGACCCAGCGCAGAGCGGCCTGCTGATCCTCCAACCCGAAGTTCCCCGATCCCCCGCCGAGTAGCGGACTTGCCAGGAAGCCGAAGGCACCCAGCCTGTACTGGGCCTGGACGACGACGACCTTGCCCTGCGCGGCGAAGCGCTTCGGTCCGTAGATGCTGGTGGCGCCGTTCTTGAAGCTGCCCCCATGAATCCACACCACCACCGGGAGCCCCCTGGCGTTGGTGGGTGTTGTCACGTCCAGGTACAGGCAGTCCTCGCTGGTGCTCGCTATGCCGACCGGGTGGTCTGTCTGCGCACAACTTCCGGCGTACTGCGTGGCGTCACGCACACCCGACCAGGCGGCTGCCGGGCGAGGGGAACGCCACCTCAAGTCCCCGGTAGGCGGTGCGGCGTACGGGATGCCGCGGAAGGTTCGTGTGTCCTGCTCTGCCAACCCACGGACTGCTCCACGGTCCGTGTGGACTACAGGGTCGGCGGAGGCGGCGACTGCCGCGGTGGCGCCAAAGGCGCCGAGCGTGGTGAGAGTGGTGAGGGCGACCAGGGTCGCGAGGGCTTTGGGGCGAGCTGACATGTGACACCTTCCAAGGGATGCGGCTGTAGAGCCTCAAGCTTGGAAGGCGGAGCGAAGTTCGGCACGGGCGTCAGGCCCACGACCGGGGTGGGGTCAGCACCACCAAGCGCGCGCCGACCACGCTCGGCTGGACGCTAACCGCGGAGGCGGCGGGTCAGGGCGTCGGCGGCTTGGCGGGTTCGGCGGGCCAGGAGGAAGCGTTCGCTCGGGGGGATGACGTCGGTGCGGAAGGTGACGCTGATTGCGGCTGCCGGGTGGCCGGCGTGGTCCACGGCCGCGCTGGCGACGGAGGCGACTCCGGCGGTGATGTGCGAGTCCTCGACCGCGTAGCCCTGGCGCTTCTCGTCGGCCAGGATGCGGCGCAGCTGGCTGAGCGTCTGGGGCCCCTGGTCAGTACGGCGTACGAAGCTCTCGGGGGTCGGGAACAGCGCGCGGACCTGCGCGGGTGGCAGCTCAGCCAGGAGAGCTCGACCGGAAGCGGTCAGCGTCGCGGGCAGCCGCACGCCGACATCGGTGACCAGAGTGACGGGCCGCGGTGGCTGTTCCTTGAGCAGGTAGACGAGCTCACGCCCGTGCAGTACGCCGAGATGCGCCGTCTGCCCGACTTCGGCGACGAGCTGAGCCAGCAACGGCCGGGCCAGTCGTTCGAGCGGATCGTGCCGCAGGTACGCCGAGCCGATCTCGAACGCGGCGACCCCGAGCCCGTACCGCTTCTCTTCCGGCAGGTGCACCACGAAGCCCTCGCTGATCATTGCCTTCAGCAAGTGGTACGTCGACGAGCGCGGCAGTCCGACCGCGGAGGCGATGCGCTCCATCGGTACCGGTCCGGGCTGGGTGGCCAGGAAGGTCAGTACCCGCAAAGTACGGGTCGAGGCGGGAACGTTGCCGCTCACAACAGTGAGCGTAGCTTCCCTGTCTCAGATCACGGACGATTGACGGCTCCTGGCGCGGCCGCGCCGGATCCAGAACCGCAGACCCTCACCGGCCACCGCCAGCCCGAACAGGCTGAGCGAGAGCCACCAGTCGAAATAGTCGTCGCCTGACAGCAGGAAACCGACGCCAAGGGACAACGCCGCGAAGAACGCGAGCGATAGGAACAAACGAATCACAGGTCAGAGCACCTTCTCCGCGGTCCACGCGGCTGCAGTCGGCCGATAGCCGAGCCATTCGTTCACCGCGAGCATCGGTGCATTGCCCGCGTCATTACCGGTGAAAGCAAGGTGGAAGCCGGCCTCCCGGCTGCGCGTGAGTGCCGCCGCCTTCACCACCTTGGCCAGCCCACGCCCGCGGTACGCCGGAATGGTGCCGGTCAGGTTCGACCAGATCACCCCGCGCTCCGGGTCGGCCGTGGTCGTCACGAACGAGACGACCTGGTCACCGGCCAGCAGCGCGGCACTCAGGTCCTGGCGCAGGTCCGGGTCGGCCCAGTCCATCGCCAGCCATTCGTCGTACGCCGGGGAATGCGACAGGCCGCTCGGATCTCCGTCGGCGACGGCCGCGTAGGCCTCCCAGAGCCGGTGCGGATCAACGTCGGCGTAGTCGACCAGGCGCAGGTCATCCGGCACGGGCGGCGCCTCCGGTACTGCGCTGAGCTCGGCTTGGGCGTGTGTCATCCGCCGGCCGATCACGAAGCCACGGCGGATGGCGAACTCCTTCGAGGCATCCTCGTCTGCCACGACAACGAGGAGCTTGTGGGCACCTGCATCGGCCGCTGCCGCGCAGATCTGGTCGGCGAGGGCACTGCCGATCCCGCGACCGCGATGCTCGGGCGGCACCTGCACGGTGATCCGCACCCGCGGAGCCTCGTCACCCGGCGTAGGCAGATAGATATTGCCGTAACCGACGACGGCGTCATCCTCGACCGCGATCAGCACGACCCTCGAAGTACTGGTGCGAAGCTGGGCCTCGACCGCCTTGGCGGTCCGCACGAGCTGCGGCATCGCCGCTGTCCAAACCCCGGCGATCCCCGCCGCATCAGCCGGCGTAGCCGCCCGGATCCCAAACCCCATCCTCAGAGCCTAATTCGCCCCAGGGTCTCTCCGTGTCTCGGGTTTGAGACGGGTGTTGGGTGGGGGTGCTGTCGGTGAGGCGTGCGGCGGGGTGCAATGGGCGGGTGAACAGGCAAACATCCGAGGTAGTGACAGTGGGCGTCGGGCCGCTCAGCGCGGCTGAGGTCGTCGCGGTGGCGCGCTACCGGGCGCCGGTGCGGATCGACGACCAGGCGCTCGAGGAGATCGCGAAGTCACGGGCGGCCATCGAGGCGCTGGCGCATGCGGAGACCCCGCACTACGGCGTCTCCACCGGGTTCGGAGCGCTCGCGACGCGACACATCGCGCCGGAGTTGCGGGCCCAATTGCAGCGCAGTCTGGTTCGCTCACACGCGGCTGGTTCCGGGCCCGAGGTCGAGGCTGAGGTAGTCCGCGCCCTCGCCCTGCTGCGGCTGTCGACGCTCGCGACCGGCCGGACCGGCGTGAAGGTCGACACGGCCCAGGCGTACGCCGGGCTGCTCAACGCCCAGCTGACTCCGATCGTGCACGAGTACGGCAGCCTCGGCTGTTCCGGCGATCTCGCGCCGCTGTCGCACGTCGCGCTGGCGGTGATCGGTGAGGGCCAGGTTCGTGATGCCGAGGGCAACCTTCTCGACGCGGCCGACGCGCTCGCCCAGCACGGGCTCGAGCCGGTCGTCCTTGCCGAGAAGGAAGGCCTGGCGCTGATCAACGGCACCGACGGCATGCTCGGCATGCTGGTGCTCGCGCTCGCCGACCTGGACCGGCTGCTGAAGACCGCCGACATCGCCGCCGCGATGAGCGTCGAGGGCCAACTCGGCACCGACCGCGTCTTCGCCGAGGACCTCCAGGCGCTCCGCCCGCACCCGGGCCAGGGGGCGTCCGCCGCCAATCTGCGCGCAGTACTGGGTGACAGCGGGATCGTCGCGAGCCATCGCGGGCCCGACTGCAACCGGGTACAGGATGCGTACTCGCTGCGGTGCTCGCCGCAGGTTCACGGTGCTGCGCGCGACACTGCGAGTCACGCCGCAACCGTTGCCGGCCGTGAGTTGGCGGCCGCGATCGACAACCCGGTCGTGCTGCCCGACGGACGCGTCGAGTCGAACGGCAACTTCCACGGCGCACCCGTCGGCTACGTGCTGGACTTCCTCGCGATCGCCGTCGCGGATGTGGCCAGCATCAGCGAGCGGCGTACGGACCGGTTCCTCGATGTCGCGCGCAACCATGGGCTGAATGCCTTCCTGGCGGACGATCCGGGCGTCGACAGCGGGCACATGATCGCGCAGTACACACAGGCCGCGATCGTGTCCGAGCTGAAGCGGCTCGCGGTACCGGCGAGCGTCGACTCGATCCCGAGCAGCGCGATGCAGGAGGACCACGTCTCGATGGGCTGGTCCGCCGCACGCAAGCTGCGCAAGGCGATCGACGGCCTGCAGCAAGTACTGGCCGTAGAGATTCTGACTGCGGCGCGCGCACTCGACCTGCGTGCACCGCTCGAGCCTTCGCCCGCCACGGCCGCGGTACTCCGGGAGCTGCGGGCGCATGTCGAGGGACCGGGCACCGACCGGCACCTCGCCCCCGAGATCGCCCACTCCGTCCGACTCGTTGCTGACGGCACCTACTTGTCCGCTGTCGAGGCCGTCACCGGCCCGCTGAACTGACTGTATCTATCGAGAGAGGCTGGATCACACATGTCCGGACCCCGTCCCGTTCGCGCACCCCGCGGCACCACCCTCACCGCCCAGGGCTGGCCACAGGAGGCCGCACTGCGGATGCTGCAGAACAACCTCGACCCCGAGGTGGCCGAGCACCCCGACGAGCTGGTCGTGTACGGCGGCTCGGGTAAGGCCGCGCGCGACTGGAACTCCTTCGACGCGATGGTCAGAACGCTGACCACGCTGAAGAACGACGAGACGATGCTGGTGCAGTCGGGCAAGCCGGTCGGCGTGATGCAGACGCACGAGTGGGCCCCGCGGGTGCTGATCGCGAACTCGAACCTGGTCGGCGACTGGGCCAACTGGGAGGAGTTCCGCAAGCTCGAGGCGATGGGCCTGACCATGTACGGCCAGATGACGGCCGGCTCGTGGATCTACATCGGTACCCAGGGCATCCTGCAGGGCACCTACGAGACGTTCGCCGCGGTCGCCGCGAAGAAGTTCGGCGGCACGCTGGCCGGCACGATCACCCTGACCGCGGGACTCGGCGGCATGGGTGGCGCGCAGCCGCTGGCCGTCACGATGAACGATGGCGTCGCGATCTGCATCGACGTCGACCCCAGCCGGATCGACCGGCGGATCGAGCACCGGTACCTCGATGTGCGGGCGAACTCGCTGGACGAGGCCCTCAGCCTGGCCGAGGAGGCCAAGCAGGCCCGCCGGCCGCTGTCCATCGGCGTACTGGGCAACGCCGCGGTGATGGTGCCGGAGTTGCTCGCCAAGGGTGCGCCGATCGACATCGTGACCGACCAGACCTCCGCGCACGACCCGCTGATGTATCTGCCGGCCGAGGTCGACTTCGCCGACTGGACCACGGCGCGGGAGAAGGACCCGGCCGGGTTCACCGAGCGCGCGCAGGAGTCGATGGCCCGTCACGTCGAGGCGATGGTCGGCTTCCAGGACGCGGGTGCCGAGGTGTTCGACTACGGCAACTCGATCCGCGACGAGGCGCGCAAGGCCGGCTACAACCGGGCCTTCGACTTCCCGGGCTTCGTACCGGCGTACATCCGGCCGTTGTTCTGTGAGGGCAAGGGCCCGTTCCGGTGGGCGGCGCTGTCGGGCAACCCGGCGGACATCCACAAGACGGACCAGGCGATTCTCGAACTGTTCCCGGACAACGAGCACCTGACCCGGTGGATCAAGATGGCTCAGGAGCGAGTGGCCTTCCAGGGCTTGCCGGCCCGGATCTGCTGGCTCGGCCAGGGTGAGCGGGACAAGGCGGGCCTGCGGTTCAACGACATGGTCGCCTCGGGTGAGCTCGAAGCACCGATCGTGATCGGGCGCGACCACCTCGACACCGGCAGCGTCGCGTCGCCGTACCGGGAGACCGAGGGCATGCTGGACGGCTCGGACGCGATCGCGGACTGGCCGTTGCTGAACGCGATGGTGAACGTCTCCAGCGGTGCTTCCTGGGTGTCGATCCACCACGGTGGCGGCGTCGGGATGGGCCGGTCGATCCACGCCGGTCAGGTATCGGTTGCCGACGGCACCGACCTTGCGCGGCAGAAGCTGGAACGGGTACTGAGCAACGATCCCGCCATGGGGGTGATTCGGCACGTGGATGCCGGGTATGAACGAGCAGACGAAGTAGCCGCCGAGCGAGGCATCAGGATTCCCAGCCGGGAGAGCTAGGATCGTTCGGGCGATCTCCGACGAGCGCGAAGGGGCGCCATGATCGAGTTCGAAGACGTCACCAAGCAGTATCCGGACGGCACTGTCGCCGTCGACGAGCTGAGCCTGCGGATTCCCAGCAACGAGATCACTGTGTTCGTCGGACCTTCGGGCTGCGGCAAGACCACCTCGCTGCGGATGATCAACCGGACGATCGAACGCAGCAGCGGCCGGATCACGATCGACGGCGAGGACATCACCGCGGGCGACCCGGTCACCCTGCGGCGCGGGATCGGCTATGTGATCCAGCACGCCGGGCTGTTCCCGCACAAGACCGTGGTCGACAACGTCGCCACCGTGCCGAAGCTGCTGGGCTGGGACAAGAAGAAGACCCGCGCGACGGCGATGGAGTTGCTCGAGCGAGTCGGCCTCGATCTCAAGCTGGCCGAGCGATATCCGGCCCAGTTGTCCGGTGGCCAGCAGCAACGAGTCGGTGTCGCCCGCGCGCTCGCGGCGGACCCGAAGATCATGCTGATGGACGAGCCGTTCAGTGCCGTCGACCCGATCGTGCGGCAGCAGTTGCAGGAGGAACTGCTCCGGCTGCAACGCGATATCGGCAAGACGATCGTGTTCGTGACGCATGACATCGACGAGGCGATCAAGCTCGGTGACAACGTCGCGGTACTGCGTGTCGGTGGCAAGCTGGCCCAGTTCGCGCCGCCGGCCGAGTTGCTCGCGAACCCCACGGACGACTTCGTCGAGAGCTTCATCGGCCAGGATCGTGGTTACCGCAAGCTGACGTTCCTCAAGGCCGACAACCTGCCGCTGGCCGGGCTGCCGGCCGACCTTTCGCTCGACGACGACGGGCAGCCGCTCGGCTGGAAGCGGGGCGGCGAGCTGATCCCGGTCGGTGCCACCTTCAAGCCCGGCGGCTCGCTGCGGGCCGCGATGGACTCCGTGCTGACCTCCGCGGTCGGGCAGGGGGTGTGCGTCGACGAGGCCGGCAAGGCGGTCGGCGTGATCGACTACACCGCGCTCGCCGGGGTGCTCCGGCCATGACCTGGATCGGTGACAACACCGCGCTGATCTGGGAGCAACTCCGCGAGCACCTCTATCTGGCCCTCGTGCCGATGCTGCTCGGACTGCTGATCTCGATCCCGCTCGGGTACGTCGCGACCCGGTTCAGCTGGCTGGCCAACCCGCTGGTGGCGCTGGGCGGCGTGCTGTACTCGCTGCCCTCGATCGCCCTGTTCATCGTGCTGCCGGCCATTCTGGGCACCCAGGTGCTGTCCTCGGTCAACATCATCGTCGCGCTGACCATCTACGCGGTCTCGCTGCTGATCCGCAACGTGATCGACGGGTTGCGCTCGGTGCCCGAGGACGTCCTGCAGGCCGCAGTGTCGGTGGGCTATGGAACCCTGCGAAGGGTGGTGACCATCGACCTTCCCATCGCCGTCCCGGTGATCTTCGCGGGGCTGCGGGTCGTCACGGTCGCGAACATCTCGATGGTCAGCGTCGGCGCGATCATCGGTATCGGCGGGCTGGGAGAGCTGTTCACTACCGGCTTCCAGCAGGACTTCCTGACCCCGATCGTGGTCGGAGTGGTGCTGTCCCTCGCGCTGGCGCTGGTCGCCGACATCCTGCTGGTCGGTCTGCAACGCGTGCTGACACCGTGGGCCCGAGTCATCAGCCCGGTGAAGGAGGCCTGACCATGCTGCAGGGCTTCCTCGACTTCATCAGCGACCCGGCGAACTGGTCAGGCGCCGAAGGCATCGGCAACCGGATCCTTCAGCACCTGGGTTACACGTTCCTGTCGCTGGCGATCGCGACGCTGATCGCGCTGCCGATCGGGCTGCTGATCGGCCACACCCGGCGGGGTGCGTTCCTCGCCATCAACACCGGCAACGCGGCGCGTGCACTGCCGACCCTGGGCCTGCTGACCCTGGTGGTGCTGCTGATCGGGATCGGTCAGGTGCCGGTGATCATCGCCTTGGTGGTGCTCGGCATCCCGCCGATCATGGCCTCGACGTACGCCGGTGTCTCCGGCGTCGACCGGTCCACCATCGACGCGGCCCGCGGGATGGGGATGACCGGGCGGGAGATCCTCACCAAGGCGGAGATCCCGATCGCGCTGCCGCTGATCATCTCGGGGCTGCGCAGTGCCACCCTGCAGATCGTCTCCACCGCCACCGTCGCGGCGTACGTCGCACTCGGCGGGCTGGGACGCTACGTGATCGACGGGCTCAGCCTGCGGGACTTCCCGCAGATGCTGACCGGCGCCGTTCTGGTCGCGGTACTGGCGATCCTGCTCGATCTCGTCTTCGCCGCGGCCGCACGGTACGCCGTGTCCGCCGGCCTCACCGGTCGTCGGCGCCGCAACAGTGACACTGGGTGGTCGTCGTCGCCGACTCTTCGGCGTCTGCGGCGCCCAGGGGGGCACCTCGCTGCGTTGGAGAAGGGGCCACGATGAACCCCGCATCGAGGCCCCTTCGCCGCCTTGCGATGCACCCCCCTGGACACCGCAGCCACTCGAAGACTCGGCGACGACGACCACCAACTTCATCTGCTCCGGCACCGGCCGGAGTGTAGTAGAGGACCCTGGAGGATCCCGTGTTCAGAAGAACCTTCATCGGCGCCATCGCCGCTACCGCGATGCTCGCCGTGGCGGCCTGCGGTGGCGGTAACGACGACCCGCTGGGCGGCGGCACCGACGCGGGCGGCGGCTCGGCGCCCGACAAGGTCGACTCGCTGACCGTCGGTTCGGCGAACTTCCCGGAGAGCCAGCTGCTGGCTGAGATTTATGCCCAGGCGCTGGAGGCCAAGGGCATCAAGGTCACCCGGAAGCTCAACATCGGCGCGCGTGAGCTCTACATGGCCGCGATCCAGGACAAGTCGGTGGACCTGCTGCCGGAGTACATCGGCGCCACCCTGGTCTACTTCAAGAAGGACGCGACCGAGAACGAGGAGGAGGCCGTCTACAAGGCGCTTCCCGGCGCGCTGCCGAAGGGCCTCGAGGTACTGGACAAGTCCACGGCCACTGACGAGGACGCGATCGTGGTGACCAAGGAGACGGCCGACAAGTACTCGCTGAAGTCGATCGCCGACCTGAAGGCGGTCAGCAAGACGATGGTGGCCGGTGGTGGCCCCGAGTTCAAGACGCGGACGGCCGGCCTGGCCGGGATGAAGGACAAGTACGGCGTCGAGTTCAAGGAGTTCAAGACCCTCGACCCGGGTGGCCCGCTCAGCCTGAAGGCGCTGAAGGACAACACCATCCAGGTGACCCAGTTCTTCACCACCCAGTCGGTGATCAAGGACAACAACCTGGTCATCCTCGAGGACCCCGAGCACATCCATCTGCCGAACAACGTCGTGCCGCTGATCCGGACCGACCACAAGAGCCCTGACGTGGCGTCCACGCTGAACGCGGTCCAGGGCAAGCTGACCACCGAGTCGCTGACCGACATGGTCAAGCGGGTCAGCGGCGGCGCCGAGAACGCGAACGCGGTGGCCAAGGACTGGCTGTCGAAGAACCCGCTGTCTTGACCGAGTCGTTCGAACAGATGTGGGTGGCGCTGGCCGCCGTCGGTAAGGATCCCTCGACCGGGGGCTACCGTCGCGGCGGCTGGACCCCGTCCGAACGCGAGGCCACGCACTGGTTCACCGACCAGTGCGTGTCCCGCGGCCTGACCCTGGAATCCGACGGCTTGGGCAACCTCGTCGCGTGGTGGGATCCGGCCGCATCGCCTGGAGCCGGGCCGGAGCAGTCGCCGGCCGGCAGGGCGCTCGCTGGAGAGGCGCTGAGCGAGGTGCCGGGAGTCGTGACGGGCAGTCACCTCGACTCCGTGATCGACGGTGGCGCCTTCGACGGGCCGTTGGGCGTGGTTTCCGCCTTGGCGGCCGTCGACCGGTTGCGGGCCGAGGGGTTCGTTCCCTCGGTGCCGATCGGCGTCGGTGCGTTCGTGGAGGAGGAGGGCTCGCGGTTCGGGATGCCCTGTCTCGGGTCGCGGATCGCCACCGGTGTCCTGCCTGCGGCCAAAGCCCTTGCCCTGAAGGACCGCACAGGCGTCACGTTGTCCGAGGCACTGAACGCCGCCGGCATCGACCCGGCTGGTGTCGGGCCGTCGCCGTTGATGGAGCGGATGGGGACGTTCGTCGAGTTGCATGTCGAGCAGGGGCGGGCGTTGACCGCACCGGTGGGCGTGGCGAGTTCGATCTGGCCGCACGGGCGGTTCCGGTTCACCTTCTCCGGTGAGGCAAACCACGCCGGCACCACGCTGATGGAAGACCGGCACGACCCGATGCTGACCTATGCGATGACCGCTCTGGCCGCGAACAAGCAGGCCCGGCTCGCCGGTGCGCGAGCGACCTTCGGCCGGTTGTCGGTGGAGCCGAACGGGACGAACGCCGTACCGTCGCAGGTGATCGCCTGGCTGGATGCCCGGGCCGCGACGGATGACGCGTTGCAATCGTTGCTTGCGGCAATCACTCGGCAGGCGACCGAGCGGGCCGAACGGGATGGCACCACGGTCGAGCTGGTGGCGGAGTCCGTCTCGCCGATCGTCGACTTCGAGCCGGGGCTGCGGGACCGGCTGAGCGCAGTACTGGATGGTGCCCCGGTGTTGCCGACCGGAGCCGGGCATGACGCCGGGGTGTTCTCGGATGCGGGGATCCCGACGGCGATGCTGTTCGTTCGCAATCCGACCGGGGTTTCGCATTCGCCGGCCGAGCACGCGGAGATGGACGACTGTCTGGCCGGGGTCGAGGCGCTGGCCGCAGTACTGAAGGATCTGGCTCGGTGACGGCGTACTGGTGCGAGCAGGCGCTCCTGCCGTCCGGGTTGGCCGCGAGTGTGCTGGTCACGGTCGTGGACGGGCGATTTGCCTCTGTCGAGGTGGATGCAGCGCCCGGAGACGCCGTGCGGCTCAACGGAATCGTGCTGCCGGGCTTGGCGAACTGCCACAGCCACGCGTTCCATCGCGCGTTGCGAGGGCGTACGCAGACCGAGCGCGGCACCTTCTGGACTTGGCGCGAGCAGATGTACGCCGTGGCCTCCGTGCTCACGCCGGACAGCTATTACCAGCTCGCACGGGCCGTGTACGGCGAGATGCTGCTGAGCGGGATCACGGCGGTCGGCGAATTCCACTACTTGCATCACGCGCCGGGCGGTCGTCGTTACGACAACCCGAACGCGATGGGCGATGCGCTGATCGCGGCCGCGCGGGATGCCGGTCTGCGAATCACGTTGCTCGATACCTGTTACGTGGCAGGCGGAATCGACCAACCGCTCAACGAGGTGCAGCAGCGGTTCAGCGACGGCGACGCGGCTGGCTGGGCCTCGCGGGTGCTCGACCTGCACGCTGCCGACGACGTGGTGATCGGTGCGGCCGCCCACTCGGTCCGGGGTGTGCCGCAGGAACAGTTGAGCGCGGTGGCCTCCGCCTTGCCGAACGCGCCGCTGCACATCCACCTGTCCGAGCAGGTCGCGGAGAACGAGGCCTGCCTGCAAGCGTATGGCCGGACGCCTTCGCAGGAGCTGGACGAAGCGGGATTCCTCAGCGGGCGAACGAGTGCGGTCCACGCGACCCACCTGACGCCGGTGGATGTCGGGTTGCTCGGGAGTTCGGGGACGTACTCGTGTTTCTGCCCGACCACCGAGCGCGATCTGGCCGACGGCATCGGCCCGTCGGTCGCCCTGCGGGACGCCGGCTCCGCGCTGACGTTGGGGTCGGACAGCCATGCGGTGATCGACCTGTTCGAGGAGATGCGCGCGGTGGAGCTCGACGAGCGCCTTGCCTCACAGGAGCGGGGGCACTGGTCGGCGCCGGAGTTGCTTGCCGCGGGCACCGTTGTCGGTCATCGCTCACTCGGGTTCGCCGATGCCGGCCGGATCGAGGTCGGCGCGCGGGCGGATCTGGTCGCAGTACGGGTGGACAGCGTTCGTACCGCGGGCACGGGCGCTTCATTGGAGACGGCCGTCTTCGCCGCCAGTGCGGCCGATGTCCGCGATGTAGTGGCTTCAGGCAACCATCTGGTGGCCTCGGGTGAGCACGTGAAACTGGATGTCGCGGCCGAGCTGGCCGCGTCGATCGGAGCGGTGACTGCCGGATGACCTCGTTGTTGCTGACCGGGATCGGCTCGCTGGTGACGAACGATCCCACCTACGGCTCGGTCGACGGCGCCGCGCTGGGTGAGCTCCGGGACGCGGCCGTCGTGATCGAGGGCTCGCGCTTCGCGTGGGTCGGGTCTCGCCGGGACGCCCCGGCGGCGGACGGTTCGGTGGATCTCGGCGGGCGCGCGGTGATCCCCGGGTTCGTGGACTCGCACTCGCACCTGGTCTTCGCGGGCGACCGGGCGCAGGAGTTCGCCGCCCGGATGACCGGTACGCCGTACAGCGCGGGCGGCATCCGTACGACGGTGGCCGCGACCCGCGAGGCCTCCGACGACCAGCTGACCGCCAACGTGGCCCGGTTGGTGACCGAGATGCGCCGGCAGGGCACCACCACGGTGGAGATCAAGTCCGGCTACGGGCTCACCACGCTGGACGAGTCGCGGGCACTGGCGATCGCGTCGTCCTTCACCGACGACACGACGTACCTGGGCGCACACGTCGTACCGGCCGAGTTCGCCGACGATCCCGCCGGGTACGTCGATCTGGTCACCGGGCCGATGCTCGATGCAGCTGCCCGGCATGCGAAGTGGGTGGACGTTTTCGTTGAGCGAGGCGCGTTCGACGCGGACCAGGCGCGCGCCATCCTGCGGGCCGGTGCCGAGAAAGGGCTCGGGCTGCGGGTCCACGCGAACCAGCTCGGCGAAGGGCCCGGCGTACAGCTTGCTTGTGAGCTCGGGGCTGCGGCGGCTGACCATTGCACGCACTTGTCCGATGCCGATGTGGATGCGCTGGCGGCTTCCGGCGTGGTCGCCGGGTTGCTGCCGGCTGTCGAGTTCTCCACTCGTTCGCCGTACCCGGATGCGCGGCGGTTGATCGACGCCGGGGTGACCGTGGCGCTGGCCACCGACTGCAATCCGGGATCGGGCTACTCGTCGTCCATGCCGCTGTGCATCGCACTGGCCGTGCGAGAGATGCGGATGACTCCGGCCGAGGCGCTCTGGTCGGCGACGGCCGGCGGCGCCCTCTCGCTGCGGCGTGACGATGTCGGCCGGATCAAGCCCGGTGCACGGGCCGACCTGGCCGTGCTGGACGCGCCGTCGTACCTGCACCTGGCCTACCGCCCCGGCGTGCCACTGGTGACACATACGTTCATCGCGGGACGGCAGGCCTAGTGCCTGAACACTGATAGGTGCCTAGCTACTTGCGGTCGGTCAGCCTGCTGACCGGAGCTCGGCCAGCACCTGGTCGGCGGTGCGCAGGGCCTTCGCCTGCTTCGCCACCGGTGTCGATCCCTCCAGACCGGAGACGACGGTGCCGTCCTTCTTCACCAGCAGCAGACCGCTCTGGTTGGTGAGGACGTACCCCTCGCGCTTGAACTCCGGGGCGATCTTGGTCAGAGTCAGGATCACTTCGGAGCCGACGCTCGGCGTCGGCCGATCCTCGACGACCACCTGAGAGCCGCTGATCTCGGTCATCAGGGCGAAGTCGATCTGCTGGGCCTGGTTGCCCCGGACCGTGTCACTGACTTTCACGGTGAAGACGGTGTACTTCGCCGTCGGGTCGCCCTTGGCGATCAGGACGCCCTTCTGGGCCTTGGTGATCTGGCCGCGGACCACCAGGTCGGAGGCCTTGGCCAACCCCTTCAGGTCGGCGCTGGGGACGCTGTCGTAGGTGTCCGTGTTCGCCTCCGTCCCGTCGGCGTGCTGGTAGAACGAGCGGTCGTCGTCGTGCTGATGGGTCGCGTGGTCGTGCTCCGCGGCCTGTGGTTCCTGACTGCTACCGCAACCAACCAATAGCACGGCCAGTGCGGCGGCGCTCAGCGCAGCGGCGATTTTCGATCGATTGAGCATCGGAATTCTTCCTTTCTGCCCGCTGGCCGGATCAGTAGTTCGCATTGATGGAACTCTTGTCGTGCGCGTCGAACACGGTGACGATCGGCGGCGCGGCGCCTTGGGTCATGCAGGAGGAATTGGTGCTGCGGTGACCCAGTCCGGCGACGTGACCGAACTCGTGCGTCGCCGTCTTGCGCCATTGGGTGGTGGTACCAATCGTGCGGCCGTTCAGCTTGACCGCCTTCTCCGCGCAGCGCGAGCCGGACCACCGGACGCAGCTGGTCGAGCCGTACCAGCTGTCGGGATAGCTGGCCGCGTAGGACGAGACGTTCCAGCTGCCAGGACAGTGCACGCTGCTGGCGTTGACCTCAGTCGCACTGACCTGTCCGATGGCGTAGTGGGACGCGTTCTGGCCGTCGATCCAGCCGGAGACGCAGACCCTCCAGGTGACGGTGTTCAGGATTCCACTGGCGGCGCCCTGGCCATGGCTGGCCAGTGCGGGTGGTGGCGTCAAGGCTGCGGCGCCGAGCAGAGCAGCGGCGGCGATAGCGATTGAGCGCAGGGTGAAATGGCGGAAGTTCATTCTTGAATAACCCCCTTCGAGGTGCCGAGATTGGGCGTTCAGGGCACTTCGCCAAAGCCTCCGGCCCAGACCGTGGAGCGTCAAGAGAAACGTCACTTTTTCCCGCTTTTCCGCCACATTTGATCAAAAGTCACGAATTCCCGTCAATGGACGGCCCGCAAGCCCGGCTGCTGTGTCCTTGCCGCCGCTTTTCCACGATCGACCGGGGTTGTCGCGCTTGCGCTCCTGACCGAGTTCACCACCCACTCCGGTTCGAGCATCACGTCCTCCCAGGAGAACCTGAGCAGGCGCCAGCCCCGGATGGTGAGTTGCGTGTGTCGTCGGCAGTCGCGGGCCAGGGCAGCCCGGGTCCCGTGATGCGCGAAGCTGTCGGCCTCCAGCGCGAGCCTGAGGGTCGGGTGCGCGAGGTCGATCCTGGCCGAGAAGGTCTCGTCCTGGATCACCCATTGGGGGACGAACCCCTCGATGCCGGCCTCCAGCAGCACTGCACGGAGTACGGATTCCAGTGGTGACTCTGCCCGGCCGTCGGCGGCCGCGGCGACCTGTCTCGCGCGGGCGCTGCCAGGACCTAGGAGCGTCGCCGCGGCGGCGAGCAACTGGTCACGCTGGATCCCGCCCTTGCGGAGCGCGGAATCCGCGACACAGAGACCGGCTGCGAATGGCAAGGTGCGGGCGCAGTCGAGGACGGTCCGCAGCTTGGTGGTCCGGCCGTCCAGAGCCTGTACGTCGTCGGCCCAGCGCAGCTCGCAGTCGATCGTGCTCTCCCGTCGGTGTTGCCCCCGTGGGACCGTCACCTGGGCGACGGCCGGCAGTTCGAGCACCTCGAACCCGTACAAGACGGCCGCGCTCAAGTGCGACACGACACCGCCCTGAGCACGAGCGGCGGCAAGCGGATCCGCGCCCGGCGGCAGCGCGTACACGCCAAGGGCGACGCGCTGAATAGCCCCACCCGCAAGCGCCTTCCGGATCGCGCGCTCGGACGCCCCGGCCCGCAGCTCCGCAAAGCCGGCCGCCCCGCCCCTCAGCCGCAACAACTCGACAACATCCGTCACCCGACGATAGTCGCCGATTTCCCCCCACCCCGTCGGCAGTTATCCACAGCCCCACTCCACCCCACCAACGCCCCCCGAACCCCCGCCAACGGCCCCCGGAACCCGCACGACCAGCGGCTCCCCGGAGCTCCACCCCAGTGGAGCCACGGAGGACCGGCGCCTGAGCGCGGCGAGTCCGCCCCGCGTCCTCCTTTGATGGGCTGGAGCTCCGCCCACGAGTTGGTGGGCTTGAATTCCGCCGCATGAGCGGGCCCATCGAGGACCGGGCCCGTCGGCGTACCGGGCCTGGCGGGGTCGGCGTTGCCCGCGGCCCCCGGAGCTCCATCCCATCAGTGGAGCCGCGAGGGGTCGGCACTTGAGCGTGGGAGGTCTGGCCGGCGCCGTCTTTTGATGGGCTGGAGCTCCGGCCACGCGCGTGGCCATCGACGGACCGGGCCCATCGACGGACCGGGCCCATCGACGTTTCGGGTCTGGCGGCGTGGTGTGCTCCGGGTCGGGGGTGGATCGGCGTTGCCCGCGGTCCTGGAGGTCCATCCCATCAGTGGAGCTCAGGAGGGTCGGCACCTCAGCGTGGGGAGTCTGGCCCGCGTCGCCCTTTGATGGGCTGGAGCTCCGCCCATGCGCGTGCCGATCGACGGACGGGGCCCTATCGAGGTACCGGGCCCATCGACGGACCGGGCCCATCGACGGACCGGGCCCATTGACGTACCGGCCCATCGACGTACCGGGGGCTGGCGTTGTCCACGGCCCCTGGAGGTCCATCCCATCAGTGGGGCCGCGGAGGGCGGCACTTGAGCGTGGGAGGTCTGGCCCGCGTCGTCCTTTGGTGGGCTGGAGCTTCGCCCCATGCGCGTGGCCGTCGACGGGCTGGGCCCGTCGGCGTACCGGGTGGTGGCGGGGTGTGTTCCGGGTCGGTGGTGGGGTTGGCGTTGGCCGCGGCCCCCGGAGGTCCATCCCAGTGGGGCTCTGGAGGGTCGGCGCCTGAGGGTGGGGAGTCCGGCTCGCGTGCCCCTTTGATGGGCTGGATCTCCGGCCCCTGGGACGAGCGCCCCGGGACGAGCGCCCGGGACGAGCGCCCCGGGGACGGGTGGGGTCGGATGGGTGGGGTGGTGGGGCGGGGGTAAATGCGGTGCGGGGTGGCTTGTGGGCCGTCACTCTTGGGGTATGTCCAGGGTGGTGGAGACGCGGCGGGTCGACGGGGGTGTTCGTCGGCGGCTTCGGGGTGCGTTCAGGTGGCGGTGGGACCGGGGGGACTGGCGGGGGTCGGCTGATCTGACCGGGTGGTGGCGCGATGGGGAGCTGCTGGGGGAGCTCGGGCCGGCGTTGGCCGGCTTGTACGACGAAGAGCCGACGGTGGTGCTCGGGCCGGTGTCGCGGGGGTCGCTGGTCGGGGCGTTGACGGCGGCTTCGCTCGGGGTCGGGTTCGTCGAGGTTCGCAAGAACGGCGGGCCCGCGAACGACAGCGATCGGTGGGTCCTGCGGACCACTGGGCCGGACTACCGGGATCGGCATGTGGTCTTCGGGTTCCGCCGTGGCCTGGTGAACGCCGGTGACCGGGTGCTGATGGTCGACGACTGGGCCGATACCGGCGCGACGGCTCGGGTCGTTCGTCAGTTGACCGACGACTGCGGCGCCCAGTGGATCGGCGCTGCAGTCATCGTCGACGGACTGATGGATCCCCGGTTACGTCATGACCTGCCGGTGCGCGCGCTCCTCGACGTACGGACGCTCTAGTCCGGCGGTCCTTGGAGAGCGCGGGGCCGTCTATTCCGCCAGTTCTTTCGACAGCATCGCGCTGGTGGTGCCGTTGGGGCGGCGGAGTTTGCCGACCTCTACGAAGCCGCGGGCGGCGTGGAAGGCGAGGGAGGCGGTGTCGGGCGGGTCGGACTGGACCCGGCAGACCAGGCGATCGAAGGGCTTGGCGGCGCGTTCCACGGCTCGGTAGACCGAGGTGGCCACGCCTTGGCGGCGGTACTGCTCGGCGACGACGATCCGGTCCAGGTGCAGGAACCGGTCGGCGTAGGTGGAGACGAACCACTGGAAGTCGAGGGAGTCGTGGGCGGAGCCGGGCGCGAAGGTGAGGACGAAGGCGGCGATCTCGCCCTCGATCTCCACCACGGCGGCGTGGGCAGCGATCAGCCGGAGCCAGTCCAGCCGGTCGGGGCCCAGCGGGTCCGTCTGCTCGACGGCGGCGGCGTTCAGGGTGAGCACGGCCGTTTCGTCGGCGGACGTCATGGGGCGGAGTTTCACGAGCACACCTTCCCACGCGGAACACCTTCCGCGGCAGGGGTCCGGCCAGGGCTTGACCCGGCCGTACCCCGAAAATCCCACCCCGGGGTTGGGAATGACCCGTGGGTCAGGCAATGTTGAGCCAGGTGAACTCAAGTCTGCGGAACCGGGCAGTGGTCCGATTTGAATCCGGACCTGAGGACCGGCAAACTTGAGTCTGCATCACTCAACTTCGTGGAGGTAACGCACATGGCCCGCGCGGTCGGTATCGATCTCGGTACGACGAACTCCGTCATCGCCGTACTGGAAGGTGGCGAGCCCACCGTCATTCCCAACGCCGAGGGAGCGCGTACGACGCCCTCGGTCGTGGCCTTCGCCAAGAACGGCGAGGTCCTGGTCGGCGAGGTGGCCAAGCGCCAGGCCACCACGAACGTCGACCGGACGATCCGTTCGGTCAAGCGTCACATGGGCGAGAGCTGGAACGTCTCGATCGACGGCAAGAAGTTCACCCCCCAGCAGATCAGCGCGTTCGTGCTGCAGAAGCTGAAGCGGGACGCCGAGGCGTACCTCGGGGAGCAGGTCACGGACGCGGTCATCACCGTGCCGGCCTACTTCTCCGACGCGCAGCGCCAGGCGACCAAGGAAGCCGGCGAGATCGCCGGGCTGAACGTGCACCGGATCGTCAACGAGCCGACCGCGGCCGCGCTGGCCTACGGGCTGGACAAGGGCACCGAGCAGACCATCCTGGTCTTCGACCTCGGTGGCGGCACCTTCGACGTGTCGCTGCTGGAGATCGGTGACGGCGTCTTCGAGGTGAAGGCCACCAGCGGTGACAACCACCTCGGTGGTGACGACTGGGACATGCGGATCGTCAACTGGCTGGTGACTCAGTTCAAGAACAAGAACGGCACCGACCTGTCCGGCGACAAGATGGCCATGCAGCGGCTGCAGGAAGCCGCCGAGAAGGCCAAGATCGAGCTGTCCAGCGCCGCTGAGACGTCGATCCACCTGCCGTACCTGAGCCTGACCGACTCCGGTCCGCTGCACCTGGAGGAGAAGCTCTCCCGGGCCGAGTTCCAGAAGCTGACCAACGACCTGCTCGAGCGCGCCCGCGCGCCGTTCAAGGCCGTCATCAAGGACGCCGGCGTCGACGTGTCGAAGATCGACCACGTCATCCTGGTCGGTGGCTCCACCCGGATGCCCGCCGTGGCCGAGCTGGTCAAGGAACTGACTGGCGGCAAGGACCCGAACAAGGGCGTCAACCCGGACGAGGTCGTCGCCGTCGGCGCGTCCCTGCAGGCCGGTGTGCTGAAGGGTGAGGTCAAGGACGTCCTGCTGCTCGACGTCACCCCGCTGAGCCTGGGCATCGAGACCAAGGGCGGCGTCTTCACCAAGATCATCGAGCGGAACACGACGATCCCGACCAAGGGTTCGGAGATCTTCACCACCGCCGAGGACAACCAGCCGTCGGTGATGATCCAGGTCTACCAGGGCGAGCGCGAGATGGCCCGCGACAACAAGTCGCTCGGCAACTTCGAGCTGACCGGCCTGCCGCCGGCGCCGCGCAACGTGCCGCAGATCGAGGTCACCTTCGACATCGACGCGAACGGCATCGTGCACGTCAACGCCAAGGACCTGGCCACCGGCAAGGAGCAGCGGATGACGGTCACGGGTGGCTCCGCGCTGCCGAAGACCGACATCGACCAGATGGTCCGCGACGCCGAGCAGTACGCCGAGGAGGACCGGCTGCGCCGCGAGGCCGTCGAGTCCCGCAACCAGGCGGAGGGCTTGGTCTACCAGACCGAGAAGTTCCTGCAGGAGAACGAGGACAAGGTCCCCGACGACGTCAAGACCGAGGTCAAGGACGCCACCGCGGAGCTGAAGAAGGCGCTCGAGGGTGAGGACGCCGAGGCGATCAAGGCCGCCTCGGAGAAGCTCGCCCAGTCCAGCCAGAAGATGGGCGCCGCGATGTACGCGAACGCCCAGGCAGCCGGTACGGCGGACGAGAGCGCATCCTCTTCCGACGAGAGCAGCAGCTCCAGCACCACTGACGACGACGTCGTCGACGCCGAGATCGTGGACGAGGAGCGCCCGCAGGACAAGCAGAGTGGTTCTTCTAGGCCAGAGGACGACAAGTGACCGATCGCGACCCAGGCAGCGAGTTCGGCGACGGTGAGCCCGTCGTCCGCGACAAGCGCCGGATCGACCCGGAGACCGGCAACCTGCGGGAGCCCGCCGAGCAGTCGGCGGCCCCCGCGGGTGGCGCGGCACCAGGCATGCCAGGTACGCCGGGCGCCCAGCCGCCGCGTGAGCCGTCGGACCTGATCGGCGGCCCGTCGGCCCAGGAGGCCCTGTTGACCGAGGCGCTCGCTGAGCGTACGGCGGACCTGCAGCGACTGCAGGCGGAGTACGTGAACTACAAGCGTCGCGTCGACCGGGACCGGGAGGCGAATCGCGAGGTCGTCATCGGTTCGGTGCTGACCGAGTTGCTCCAGACCCTGGACGACATCGGCCGGGCCCGTGACGCCGGTGAGCTCGAGGGCGCCTTCAAGGCGGTCGCCGAGTCGGTCGAGCGGGTCACCGAGAAGCTCGGGCTGGTCAAGTTCGGCGAGGTCGGCGACACCTTCGACCCGCGGATCCACGAAGCGCTGCTGCACAATTATTCCGACGAGGTCGACGGTCCGACCGCGACACTGGTGATGCAGCCGGGGTACCGCCTCGGCGACCGGATCCTGCGCGCGGCCCGGGTCGCCGTCTCGGAGCCGACCGAGCAGCTCCCGCCGGCCGAACCGGCCGACGAGGCTGACCAGGCCGAGAAGCCGACTGAGTAAGTGAGACTCCGCGAGGAGGTGGGGCGTCGATGAGCACGAAAGACTGGTTGGAGAAGGACTTCTACAAGGTTCTCGGCGTCTCCAAGACGGCTGAGGCCGACGAGATCAAGAAGGCCTACCGCAAGCTGGCGCGCAAGTACCACCCGGACGGCAACTCCGGGGACGCGTCGGCCGAGGCCAAGTTCAAGGAGGTCTCCGAGGCGTACGACGTGGTCGGGGACACCAAGAAGCGCAAGGAGTACGACGAAGCCCGCCGGCTGTTCGGCAGTGGCGGCTTCCGGATGCCGGGCGGCGCGGGCCAGGGCGGTGGACAGGGATTCGGCTTCGACGTCGGCGACCTGTTCAACCGGTCCGGTTCGACCGGCGGCGGTGGTCTCGGCGACATCCTGGGTGGCATGTTCGGTGGTGGTGGCCGGACGACGACCGCCTCCTCGACGGCCCGGCCACGCCGGGGCGCCGACATCGAGACCGAGGCGACGATCGAGTTCGCCGAGGCCGTCAACGGTGTCACTGTCGCGCTCCGGATGACCAGCGACGAGCCCTGCAAGACGTGCCGCGGGACGGGCGCGAAGTACGGGACTGTTCCGAAGGTCTGCCTGAAGTGCGAAGGCACGGGTATGCAGACCTCGGTCCAGGGTGGCGTCTTCGCGATGACCGAGCCGTGCACCGAGTGCAGGGGTCGCGGCCTGGTTGTCGACCAGCCCTGCGAGACCTGCCACGGTTCCGGCCGCGGTCAGTCGAGCAAGACCATGCAGGTCCGCATCCCCGCGGGCGTGCAGGACGGTCAGCGGATCCGGCTGAAGGGCAAGGGTGCCGCCGGCGAGCGAGGTGGGCCCGCGGGCGACCTCTACGTCAGCGTGCACGTCAAGGCGCACCGGATCTTCGGCCGGCAGGGTGAGCACCTGACCCTGGCGGTGCCGGTGAGCTTCACCGAAGCCGCACTGGGTGCCGAGATCAAGGTCCCGACCCTCGACGGCCTGCCCGTCACGGTGCGGATCCCGGCCGGTACCGCGAACGGCAGCAAGTTGCGTGTTCGCGGCAAGGGGTCGGCCCGGCGGGACGGCACCAGGGGCGACCTGCTGCTCACCCTCGAGGTCCAGGTGCCGCACGAACTGACCGACGAGCAGCGCGAGAAGCTGCAGGAGTTCAGTACGGCGTCGGCGCAGCCCGATCTGCGTGCAGGGCTGTTCGGGAGTACGTGATGGGCATCCCGTTCAGCCAGGTGCCGACCTGGGACGACCGCACCCCGATCTACGTGATCTCGGTGGCGGCCCAACTGGCCGGCATGCACCCGCAGACCCTGCGGCAGTACGACCGGCTCGGGTTGGTGACGCCGAGCCGGGCGAGCGGGCGCGGGCGGCGCTACTCGGCGTACGACGTGGCGAAGTTGCGGTATGTGCAGCACTTGTCGCAGGAGGAGGGGGTGAACCTGGCGGGGATCAGGCATGTCCTCGAGCTTCAGTCGGAGGTCGAGGACCTACGCCGCCGGGTGAACCAGCTCCTCGCCGAGGTCCAGCGCGGCGTCGGTGTCTCTCGTCAGCACACCCAACGGAGCCGGGTCTTCTCGGCCGGTCCGGCGGGCGACGTCATCGCCATGGGCCACCAGCAGACCACCACCCGTTGGATCCGGACCCAGCCCCTGGAACTGGACCAGCGCTGAAAACCTCCGGAAGTCTCCTACCCCCAGGGGCTTCCGGTTCCCGGCCGGAGACCTCCATCCCCCCGGAGTCTCCGGCCCCCCGAGCCCCCGGACCCGATGTGGTCCGGGGGCTTCGTCCTGCGTTCACCTGTTGCTCACAGTGAACGGCGTGGGTTTCGGGGCAGGTGCGCCTACGCTGGGTGGGGTGACGTTCACCTTGGGGACTGACCGGCTGCTGATCCGGGACTGGGTTGAAGAAGATACCGAAGCCGCGTTGGAGATCTACGGCTCGGCTGATGTGTCGCAGTGGTTGTCGCCGGCCATCGACAAGGTCGGTGATGCCGCGACCATGCGCGTCATCCTGCAGGCCTGGATCGAGGCCCAGCCGAACTTCGTCGTACCGGCGGGGCGGTGGGCCGTGGTCCGGCAGGAGGACGGCGAGGTGGTCGGCGGTCTGCTGATCCGGCTGCTGCCGCCGTACGAGGAGGATCTCGAGATCGGCTGGCAGTTCCGGCCGACCGCCTGGGGCAACGGCTATGCGAGTGAGGCGAGCCGCGCGTTGATGAAGTGGGCGTTCGAGGAGGGGTCGACCGACGAGCTGTTCGCGGTCGCCCGGCCGAACAACAAGCGCGCCATCGCGACCGCCGTCCGGCTCGGGATGGAGTGGGTCGGCGAGACCGACAAGTACTACGACCTGAATCTACAGGTCTACCGGATCCGCGCCTCCGAGTTCAAAGCCATCAAACTCTGAGCAGGGCGGTCTCCCGAAGCCGTGCAGAGGAACGCGAGGCCCAGCAGCACGTAGCTGGAGCCGAGGAGTTGCTCGGGCCAGGACCAGTTGCGTCCTTCCGGGTCGAGGAGCGCGTGCGGCCCGATCGCGAACACAATGGTTGCTGCTAGCAACCACCTGTTGCGCTGCCACAGGTAGAGCGCGGCGGCCGGCCAGCGCTGACTGTCAAGTATTGACGGCCAGGGTGATCAACCGGAAAGATAACTGCGACGCCGCTGCAGCCAGCGCCCCGTGAGAACGAGGAATGCATGATGCTAGCCGCAGTATCTGCTCTTGCCCTGTCCACCGCCCTCCTCCTTGCACCGGCAGCCGCGCAAGCCGCGCCCAGCGCTGCCGTCTACTACATCGACTCGTCCGCCGGCAACGATTCCGCAGCCGGTACCAGTACTGCGACCGCCTGGCGCAGCTTGGCCAAGGTCAACGGATTCGCCTTCCAGCCGGGTGACCGGATCGCCTTCAAGCGTGGTGGTTCCTGGGCCGGCACGCTCACTCTCTCGAGGTCTGGTACTGCCGCCAGCCCGATCGTCGTCGAGGCCTATGGCACCGGCAACCTGCCGGTCGTCGGCGGACCGGTGACCAACTGCGTGCAGGTCACCGGCTCGAACTGGTTCATCGGCGACCTCCGCGCGAGCGGTTGCAACTGGGCCGGCTTCGAACTGTTCGGCGACAACATCGTGATGGACACGATCCAGGCGGACAACAACGTCACCGGGGTCTCGATCATCGACGGATCGAACGGCAACACGGTCCGCTGGAGCACGATCAAGGACAACACCAAGATGAGCGTGCTGACCCCGAAGGAGATGAATGACGACGACGACTCCGGCGCGTTCGGCTTCCTGGTGCACGGCGACGACAACGTGATCAGCCGGAACGTGATCAGCGGGCACTACGCGTTCAGCTACGACTACGGGTTCGACGGCGCGGCGGTCGAGATCTTCAACGGCAACCGCAACCGGATCGAGTACAACACCACCGACGGGAACGAGACCTTCACCGAGCTCGGCCGCTACGGCACCGGCAAGACCGCCGACGGCAACGTCTTCGCCTACAACAGCGTCACGTCGACCAAGGCGCAGGCCGGCTTCCTGGTCACCCGTGGCGCGCTCAGTGACATCGGCCCGGTCCGCGGGACGGTGGCTCTGAACAACTCCGTGTACCTGCCCAACGGTGACGGATGGAGCTGTGACGCCGGCTGCAACGCCGGAATCCTCAAGCTGAGCAGCAACATCATCAAGGTCGGCAAGAAGGTCGGTTACGAAGACGCCTTCGACACCGGCAATCCGGCGGACAGCGCTGATGAGGACCGCGGCGTCTACTCCGGCAGCCAGTACCAGTTCACCCTCGGTCCCAACTCGGTGAAGGCCGATCCGCTCTTCACCAGTGCCACCAACCTTCGCCCCAAGGCGGGCAGCCCGGCCATCGGCCGCGGTGAGAACACCGGCTTCCCGTACGACCTCGGCGGCAAGTCCCTGGCCGGCCTGACCCGCTTCGACGCGGGGGCCTACCAGTCCTGATGGGTGGTGGAGCCGATCTGCTGTGAGCGGCTCCACCGCTTCGATCACTTCAGCCCGTAGGCCTTGGTCACCTCCTGCTCCAACTGTCCGCCGGAGGTGTCCTTGGCGGTCAAGCGGAGGGACGGCGCTTTGCCTGCCTGATTGGCGGGGTGCGTCACCGTCGTCCTGTACTTGCCTTCAGCAACTTTTGTCAGAGGCAACATCGTCCAGTTGGTGCCGTCGTAGGACAGCTCCAACTTGGCGGCGGTGAATCTGGCGGTCGCCTTCGAGCCCGCCTGGTGCCGCAGCCCCATCGTGATGGTGGTCGGCTTGCCCACCCTGACCTGGCTGAAGGTGTCCGCCTGCGGTACGTCGAGGTCGGCGAGCACCAATGGCATCACCTCGTCTTCACCGCCACGGGACCTGAACGACCAGACCGACTTCACCTGGGTCGAGTACTTCCAGAAGTCCAGCTCCCGGCTCGTGTCGAGAGTCACTCTGTAGTCGGCGGCGTCCGCAGGTGCTTCCGTCCACAACCCGTTCGCCGGAGCCGTCGCGAGCTCCTCGCCGTTGCGCTCCACCACCAACTGAGACGTGTCCGACTCGGGCTGGGCGAACTCGTCCCCATGGCGAAGCGGGCTGAGTACGACGGAGAGCCCGCCTTCGGATCGGAGTACGCCGAAGGACCAGGGCTTCTCGTCCGGCAGCCCGCTGTTCTCCACTGGTGCGATCCATCGAGCGGTCGAGTGGTCGCCGGCGCGATAGGTCCGTTCGGTCGAGCCCACGTTCAGGCTCGCGCCGCCGTTGTCCAGCACGAGGGTGCTCCGCCATTGGACGGCGTTCCCGAGCAGGTACGACGTACGCTGCAGCGGCGCCTGGAAGGTCGGGACCAGCCAGCCGCCGAAGGACGATCCGCCCGGTGTCGACGCGTGCCGGGATTCTGAGTTCTCTACGCCGGCCTGGTGGCTGCCGAACACCTCATCCACCCGGGCCAGCTGGTCCGGCTTGGCGACCACCTTCGCGACGGCTGGGATCTGGTTCTGCCAGGGCATGACCAGGTCGTAGACGACCGGCGTCGCCGCCTGCCCCGTCAGCTGGACCCGCTTCCCGAGTAGCGCCTTCGCGGTCACCCGCGACACCCGCATGGCCGGGATCGTGGCGACTTCGCCCTCGCCGGTCGCCCAGTAGGGGAAGACCGCTCCATCGCCCGAGGCGTCGGGCTTGTAGAGCATCGCGGCCGCGGCGCCGGCGTCCTCGGCAGCCTTGACGAGGATGCCGTTCCAGTCCTCGTCGTCGTATCGGATCAGGGCCAGCTTGCCCTTGACGTCCTTCAGGTCCTCCGGCGTCGCGTCGCCGGCGTCGGCGACCTCGAGTTCCTTGACGCCGGTGAAGCGCGGGCCGAAGTAGAAGTCGTTCACGGTATAGGCGTTGCCTCCGACAACCTTCCCACGGTACGGCGGTACTTCGAGTCGCGCGTGAGCCGCAAACTCGCTGCTGCCCGTGACAGGCTTGGTGGCCGGTGTTGCCGTGAAGACGCGGAAGTGGCCGGTGGTGCTGATGCCGTTGCCGCCGGCCAGATCGCCGGCGGTGTTCTTCCGCAGGTAGCTCATGCTGCGTTCGCGGTTGGTCAGGCCAGGTTGGCCCTGAGCGCTGACCTCCACCGGCTTGCCCTTGCTCGCGTCGAGCGTGACCGAGCGGTTCTCGGTCAGGTCGGCTGCAGGGCCGACAGCGAGGTTGAACTCGGGCAGCGTCTGGTCGGTGGATGGGGTGAAGAAGATCGACGAGGCCTCGTACTTGCCCGGTGGCAGCCGGACCGTCGCGGTGCCGTTCTCCAGGAACACACCGCCCGGCAGGTCGACCGGGTCACCGTCGAGCCGGCTGATGGCGACATCGCCGCTGGCTGGAGTGCCGTCCCGGTTGATGCCCTTGATGGTCAGGTCGTACTGCTCTGGCTCGGCATACCAGCCGAAGGTGGTGACGATCGGGTCAGTGCCAGTGGCTGTTATGCGGCCGCTGAAGTTGCCAGTGCCGGCCTTGGTGCGGTCGGCCGTGACGGTGACTTTGGCTTCGCCGTTTGCCGGTACGACGAGCTGGTCGGTGCTGAGTGTTGGTGTCGCGGCGGCGGGTTCCAGCGAGGCGGCCAGCTGCAGCGTGATCGCAGTACCGGTTGGGTTTCGGTAGGTGAGTTCGCGGGTGACCTGGTCGGTGGCCGGGCGGGGCCAAGGAAGTTTGCCCAGCTCGAGTTCGCCGGTGTCGACCGTGATGGAGCCGTCGGTGGCCTGGTCGGCGTCGATGCGGCCGGCGCCCTGCTCGTCCACGCGGCTGCCGGGCTGCGGGTCGGCCGTGGAGACCAGCCGTGCCTTGAGCTGAGTTGCCTTCCACTCCGGATGGGCCTGTACTACGAGCGCCGCCGTACCGGCGACGTGCGGGGTCGCCATCGACGTACCGGACAGGCTTGTGTAGTTGTCGTCGACTGGTTCGCCCATGTCGGTTCCGGCGGCCCGGGCGGCGACGATGTCGGTACCGGGGGCGGAGACCTCGGGCTTCAGGGCGCCGTCGCCGAGGCGCGGGCCGCGGCAGGAGCTCGGGTTCAGCGAGCCGTCTCGCCGGAGGTTGCCGACGGCAAGCGCATCGTCGGCGGCGGCCGGTGATGTGATGGTGGAGGGCCTGTTGCCGAAGCAGTTGCCTGCAGCAACTACGAAGAGGATGCCGGTGTCGCGACTGAGCCGATTGACGGCCAGCGACAGATCGTCGGTGCCGTCGCTCGGGTCCCGGCTGCCGAGACTCAGGTTGACCACCGAGGCGCCCTGGGTGGCCGCCCACTCCATCCCGGCGATGATGCCGGAGAAGTCGCCGCTGCCGTTGTTGTCGAGCACCTTGCCGTTCAGCAGGGTGGCCTCCGGCGCGACGCCTTTGTACTTGCCGCCGTTGCCCGCGGTGATGCTCGCGACATGCGTGCCGTGGCCGCGGTGGTCGACGGCGTCCTCGTCCGGGGTGAAGTTCTGCGCGGCGCCGATCCGGCCGGCGAAGTCAGGGTGGTTCGGGTCGATTCCGGTGTCGAGGATGGCGACCTTCACGCCCTTGCCGGTCAGGCCGCGCTGCCAGGCGGCGGGCGCGCCGATCTGGGGCACGCTCTGGTCGAGCGAGATCTTGACCCGGCGGTCCAGCGAGATGCGCTGGATCGTGGTCGCGACCCGCTCGGTCCTGCCCGGCGTGATCGAGCGCCAGAAGTCGCCGGTCTTGGCCTTGGTGATGGCGGCTGCGCGGGCGCCGATGCTGGTGAGCACCCGGGTCTTGGTGGCACCCGGGGTGGGAGTCGCCTTTGCGCGGCCGAGGGCGGCGGACGGCGTACCGGCGTACCGGATGATGACGGGCATCGTCGCGGAGTGGGCGTCGTCGCGTTGCTCGGCGAGGAGCGTGGTGATGTCGAAGAGGCTGCGGTCCAGGCGGCCGGAGCTGACGTCGGCGGCGGCTGCCGACGGTACGACGTACGTGCGGCCGCCGGAGTAGGTCGTGACGGCCGCGTCGGAGCGGCTGCCGGCGGCGGGTTCGAAGGAGATCCGCTCGGGGCTGCCGGGGCTGACGCGGACGCGGTCGCCGGTGATCAGGGTGATCCGGGCGCTTGCTTTGCTGGCTTGTGGTGTCGCGGTGGGCGGCGGTGATGTGGGCTGGGCTTGGGCGGGGAGCATGGCCGCGGTCAGGGCGAGCGCGGTCCCCAGCAAGGGCGGGATCCAGCGGTGGCGGGGCAAAAGTCCTCCAGAGAGATAGCTGTCGGTACGGAGGACGCCACTGACCGTGTAGAAGGTTCTGGGGTACGGCAGATCCCTGAGTTATCCCCAGGTTTTCGCAGAGTTGAGTGGAATGGACTCAAGTTTGGATAAGTTGTCTCTAGTAGGACTTGTTACTGAGCTTTGAAAGGCTGGAAACCAGATGGATGTTCAGCGGTTGACGACGCTTGCCCGGGAAACCCTGTCGGTCGCGATCCGCCAGACCTCCTCGGCGGGCAACCCGACCGTGGAGCCGATTCACCTGCTGTCGGCGCTGCTCGCCCAGCCTGAGGGGACCACTGTGGGTCTCCTCGAGGCTGCCGGCGGTGACCTCGACGCAGTACGCCGCCGTACGGCGGAGCAGCTGTCCCGCCTGCCCAAGGCGAGTGGTGGCAGCGTGCAGGCGCCGAGCCTGTCTGGGAAGACGGGTGACGTGCTCAACCAGGCCGAGCAGCGTGCCCTCGGGCTGGGGGACGAGTTCGTTTCCACTGAGCATCTGCTGATCTCGCTGGCCACGGTCGAAGGGGTCGCCAAGACGGCGCTGGGCGTGACGCCGGATGCGCTGCTGCAGGCGTTCGACTCGATGCGCGGCAATCGGCGGATCACCTCGCCGGAAGCCGAGGGGACGACGAAGACGCTGGAGAAGTACGGCGTCGACCTGACCGAGGGCGCCCGCGACGGCAAGCTCGACCCGGTAATCGGCCGGGACTCGGAGATCCGCCGGGTGGTCCAGGTGCTGTCGCGCCGGACCAAGAACAACCCGGTGCTGATCGGTGAGCCCGGCGTCGGCAAGACGGCCGTCGTCGAGGGACTCGCCCAGCGGATCGTGGCCGGCGACGTACCGGAGTCCCTGCGCGGTCGCCGGCTGATCAGCCTGGATCTCGGCGCGATGGTCGCCGGCGCGAAGTACCGGGGTGAGTTCGAGGAGCGGCTGAAGGCCGTGCTGACCGAGATCAAGGAGTCGGACGGCCAGATCATCACCTTCATCGACGAGCTGCACACCGTCGTCGGCGCCGGCGCGTCCGGCGAGGGTGCGATGGACGCCGGCAACATGCTGAAGCCGATGCTGGCGCGCGGCGAGCTGCGGATGATCGGCGCGACGACCCTGGATGAGTACAGGACGCGCATCGAGAAGGACCCGGCGCTGGAGCGACGGTTCCAGCAGGTGTTCGTGGGGGAGCCGTCGGTCGAGGACTCGATCGCCATCCTGCGTGGACTGAAAGAGCGGTACGAGGCGCACCACAAGGTCGCCATCTCCGACAGCGCGCTGGTCGCGGCCGCGACATTGTCGAACCGCTACATCAGCGGCCGGCAGCTGCCCGACAAGGCGATCGACCTGGTCGACGAGGCCGCCTCCCGGCTGCGGATGGAGATCGACTCCTCACCGGTGGAGATCGACTCGCTGCGGCGTACGGTCGACCGGCTGAAGATGGAGGAGCTCGCGCTGTCCCGCGAGGAGGACGCATCCTCGCAGGACCGGCTGGCCCGGTTGCGTGCCGATCTCGCCGACCGCGAGGAGGAGCTGCGTGCGCTCGAGGCCCGCTGGGAGAAGGAGAAGTCCGGCCTGAACCGGGTCGGTGAGATCAAGGAACGGATCGACGAGCTGCGAGGGCAGGCCGAGCGGGCTCAGCGCGACGGCGAGCTCGGGCGCGCCTCCGAGATCCTGTACGGCGAGATCCCCGAGCTGACCAAGGAGCTGGAGGCGGCCGCCGCCGAGCCAGTGGTGGTGGACGGCCCGGACGCGATGGTCAACGAGGAGGTCGGGCCGACCGAGATCGCCGAGGTGATCGCGATGTGGACCGGCATCCCGACCGGCCGGCTACTCGAGGGCGAGACCGGCAAGCTGCTCCGGATGGAGGACGAGCTGGGCCGGCGGCTGATCGGCCAGCGTGAGGCGGTCAAGGCCGTCAGCGACGCCGTACGCCGGGCCCGGGCGGGGATCTCCGACCCGGATCGGCCGACTGGTTCGTTCTTGTTCCTCGGGCCGACGGGTGTGGGTAAGACCGAGCTGGCGAAGGCGCTGGCCGACTTCCTCTTCGACGACGAGCGCGCGATGGTGCGGATCGACATGTCGGAGTACGGGGAGAAGCACAGCGTCTCGCGGCTGGTCGGTGCTCCGCCCGGCTATGTCGGCTATGAGGAGGGCGGCCAGCTGACCGAGGCGGTGCGACGCCGGCCGTACTCCGTGATCCTGCTGGACGAGGTGGAGAAGGCGCATCCCGAGGTTTTCGACATCCTGCTGCAGGTGCTCGACGACGGGCGGCTGACTGACGGGCAGGGGCGCACGGTCGACTTCCGCAACGTCATCCTGGTGCTGACCAGCAACCTCGGCTCGGCGTACCTGGCGGACATGTCGATCGAGGACGCCGCGAAACGCGATCAGGTGATGAACGTGGTGCGGCAGGCGTTCAAGCCGGAGTTCATCAACCGGCTGGACGAGATCGTGCTGTTCGACGCGCTCGGCAGCGAGGAGCTGACCAAGATCGTCGGGCTGCAGATCGCCTCGCTCCAGAAACGCCTCGGCGACCGGCGGATCACGTTGGACGTCGGCGAGGACGCGATGGAATGGCTCGCCCTGACCGGCTACGACCCGGTCTACGGCGCCCGCCCCCTCCGCCGCCTGGTCCAATCAGCCATCGGCGACGAACTGGCCCGGGGCCTGCTGTCCGGCGACGTCCGGGACGGCGACACGGTCCACGTGCGCCTGAGCGAGGCCAAGGACACGCTGGAGGTCACCTCCGCCTGACCCTTGCGGACGGCCACCACTACCGAACCTCGCCAGCAAACGTTTCCCCTCGGCGTGTCGAGGCGCTGGCGATGGGTTTGGTAGTGGTGGCGGTCCGGGCGACGTTTTTGTGGTGGTCTGGGAGGATCAGGGGAGAGCGTCTTTGGTGGAAGGAACTTGCAGGCGATGAGCGACCAGCACGGCGGGCCCGGGTCCGCCGACGAACGGCCGGGGCCCTACCAGGGCGTCTTCGGCTCATCCGGCCAGCAACTGCCACCACAGCAACCGCCGCAGCCGCCGCACGGCGGTCAGCCCGGCCCGTACGGCGGCTCCTTCGGCCAGAACCCGTACGCCTACCAGCAAGGCCCGGTCGCGCCGCCCAAGCAGGTCACGATCGCGTCGACGATCTCGTATGCCCTCGGCGCGCTCTGCGTGCTGCTCGGGCTCTTCAGCCTCACCTCAGCCGGCTCGGAGATCGCCAAGACCCTCACCGGCGACCCGTCCGCCAAGGGCCTGGTCGTCGGGGTCATCCTCTTCACCAGCATCGCCTACCTGCTCCCGGCGATCTTCCTCCGCAAACGCCGCCGCTGGGCTCGCACCATGCTGATCGTCGTAGCGGCCCTGGGGATCGCCGGCGGCATCACCGCCCTCCCCGCCTCCATCCTCGGCTTGGCGCTGCACGCCACCCTCCTGTACCTGATGCTCCAAGAACCCACCCGACGCTGGTTCCAGGGCCCGCGCTGATGGAGATCTGGATCAACCCAGCCTGCTCCAAATGCCAAGCCGCCACCGCGGCCCTGGACGAAGCAGGCGTCGACTACACAGTCCGCCGCTACCTGGACGACCCACCAACGGCTACAGAGCTGGAAGCAGTCCTAACCCGCCTCAACCTCGCCCCCTGGCACATCGCCCGCATGAACGAGCCCGGCGCCGCCGCATTCAAGTCCCTCCCCAAAGACGAGGCCCACCGCGCCGACTGGATAGAGGCCCTGGTCTCCACCCCCATCCTCATCCAACGCCCCATCCTCACCACAGACGACGGCACCACAGCCATAGCCCGAGACCCAGAAACCCTCACCCGCCTGCTCGGCAACTAAGCGCGCTCTAGAAGGCGCGAAGGCTGAGGCCCACCCTCCGAAGGGCGGTCCCCAGCCTCACTTCTCATCGAGCAGCGCTCGTGAGCCAGCGCGAGAGTTGGGCCCCACCATCCGGAGGGAATCCCAGTCTCACTTCTCCACAAGGAGCCCCTGGGAGCTGGCAATAGCCTTGCACACAAGGCGAACCGGCCGCCAGCCGCGCGGCGATCTGCCCCAAGCTGCCCCACCTAACCCCGCGATCGGCTCCCCGAACTACCGCCCAAGCCGCTGCATCTTCCCGCAGGGGCTCGGATGCGAAGGAGCGAACGGCTGTGCACGCACGACCCTGTCCCGATCCCCCGACACGCCGAGGCAAGCGCTTGCTGGCCGGAGCTGCGTATGCACGGGCGTCCGGCCCCTGTCCGGCATCGTGCGCGGCCGGCAACGCGGCCGGCTCGCGTCGTCTAGCGCGGTGGCTGCTGCGCTAATCCCAGTAGGGCGCAGCGCCATTTCCCCGTACTTCGGTACGCGACGCGGCAGTTGGTGCCGTTGGGGTTGCGCGCTGGGAGTGCTGCGGTAGAAAGCGCGAAAGCTGGGGCCGCCCTCGGGAGGGCGGTCCCCAGCCTCACTTCTCATCGAGCAGCGCTCGTTGAGCAAGCGCGAGAGTTGGGCCCCACCGTCCGGCGGGAATCCCAGTCTCACTTCTCCACAAGGAGCCCATGGGAGCTGGCAATAGCCTTGCACACAAGGCGAACGGGCCGCCACCCGTACGAATGATCTGCCCCGAGGCTGCCCCACCAAACCCTGCGAGTGGCTCCCCGAACTACCGCCCCCTGCACTGCATCATCCGCAGATGCCCTGCGACTCTCCGCCCGTCTTCAGCCTGTCGGCATGGGTCGACGAATCTGTCATCGTCGACCGCGGCGACAGGTTCGGGACCTACACCATGGCCGCCGCGATCGCCGATCCGATGGACTGTGCCGACATCAGGCGGCAGTTGCGGGATCTGACAATGGGCCGCAACGGGCGGCTCCACTGGGCCCACGAATCAGCCAAGCACCGCGACGCGATCGCCGCGACTATCGCGGCGGCCGACCTCGCGCTTGTCGTCGTGATCGGTGCTCCGATGTACGGGCCGAAGCAGGAGCGGGCCAGGCGGTGTTGCCTCGAGCGGTTGCTCTACGAGCTCGCACAGTGTGGGGTCAGCGAGGTCTGGATGGAGTCGCGGTCCGCGGCTCCCGACCGGCGAGATGTCAGGCTGGTGGACAGCGCTCGCCGCAAAGGGCTGCTCCCGGCGGAGCTGAAAGTGGGTTTCGGGCGTCCCCAGGACGAACCCATGCTCTGGATCCCCGACGCCGTCGCGGGGGCCGCGACCGCGGCGAGGCTGGGAGAGCCGCGGTGGCTTCTCGTCTTCTCGGAGATCCTCAGTCAGCACGAGGTCGACGTCCGGTAGAAACGCGAAGGCTGGGTCCCACCCTCCGGAGGGGTTCCCAGCCTCACTTCTCGATCGAGCAGCGCTCGTGAGCAGGTCTAGCTTCGCATACGTTGCTCGACATTGTCGCGGGGCATTGGCGGGCAACTGTGGGGCAGATCAGAGTTTGGTGAGGCGGACCAGGGCTTCTTCTAGGATTTCGGGTTTTTTGCAGAAGGCCCAGCGGACCAGGGGGCGGCCGGCTTCGGTGTTGTCGTAGAAGACCTGGTGGGGGATGGCTACTACGCCGGTGCGTTCGGGGAGCATGCGGCAGAAGTCGATGCCGTCGGTGTGGCCGAGGGGGCGGATGTCGGTGGTGACGAAGTAGGTGCCCTGGGGGCGGTGGACGCCGAAGCCGAGGGATTGCAGGCCGTCGCAGAGCAGGTCGCGTTTGGCTTGCATGGTGGCGCGCAGGGTGTCGAAGTACTCGTTGCCTAGGGCAAGGGCCCCGGCGACGGCGGGCTGGAAGGGGGCGCCGGAGACGTAGGTGAGGAACTGCTTGGCGGTGTTCACCGCCGTGACGACCTCGGGGGTGCCGGTGACCCAGCCGATCTTCCAGCCGGTGACCGAGAAGGTCTTGCCCGCGCTGCCGATCGAGACGGTCCGTTCGGCCATTCCGTCGTACGACGTGAGCGGCCGGTGCTGGAGGCCGTCGAAGATCAGGTGCTCGTAGACCTCGTCGGTGATGACGACCAGGTCGTGCTCGACCGCGATCGCCGCGATGCCGCGCAACTCGGTGTCGTCGAGGACGGTGCCGGTCGGGTTGTGCGGGGAGTTGATCAGCAGCACCTTGGTGCGTGGCGTCACCGCGGCGCGGAGCTCGTCGAGGTCGAGCCGGAAGTCGGGTGCGCGCAAGGTGACCGGGACGCGATGTCCACCGGCCATGGCGATGCAGGCGGCGTACGAGTCGTAGTACGGCTCGAGGGCGATCACCTCGTCGCCTGGTTCGACGTACGCGAGCAGGGAGGCGGCGATCGCCTCGGTGGCGCCGGTGGTGACGAGGACCTGGGTGTCCGGGTCGTAGCCGAGGTTGTAGAAGCGTTTCTGGTGGTCCACGATCGCCTGGCGCAGCGCGGGGATGCCGCGACCGGGCGGGTACTGGTTCGCGCCGGCGCGGATGGCGGCGATCGCGTCCTCGAGCAGCGAGTCCGGGCCGTCGGTGTCGGGGAATCCCTGGCCGAGGTTGACCGAGCCGGTCCGCACCGCCAGCGCGGACATCTCCGCGAAGATCGTCGTCCCAAGTCCCTGAAGCCGCTGAGCGTGTTCGCGCATGTCCCCGACCCTAACCCGCCCCACGATCGCCCGCCGGAACCATCCGTACGGCGGTAGCCGGGCGCGGCTACTCGCCACCGGATGAAGGCGGGCACCCAGAGCAGGCTCGCTCCCCGGCTGCCTACGGCTCGTCGATCGGGACTTCGGTGTTCACCATCCGGGTGAGCCAGGCGCGGGCTGCTGCTCGGTCGGCTGGGGTGAGGTCGGCCTAGAGGGTGCGTTCGACTGCCTGGACCGCGGCCAGCGCGGCGGCGAGGGCCGAGCGCATCGCGCTGGAGCGTCTCGCCGACCCGGTCGACGGCCTCGGCGCCACCCCCGGTCAGCTGCAGTGGGCGCTGGGGATCTACTCACTCTTCTTCGCCACCGCGCTGTTCGCCGCCGGTGCGCTCGGCGACCGCTTCGGTCACCGGACCGTACTGATGCTGGGGATGACCGTCTTCGGCGCCTCGTCGGCGTGGGCCGCCTGGGCCGACGGGCCGGTCTCGCTGATCCTCGCCCGTGCGCTGATGGGCATCGGCGGCGCGATGATCATGCCGACCTCGATGGCGATCATCGGCTGGGTCTTCCCGCCCGAGCGCCGGGCCGGCGCGATCGCCGCCTGGTCCGCGTCCGCCGGTATCGGGGTCGCCGTCGGGCCGGTGCTCGGCGGCCTGCTGATCGACCATTTCTGGTGGGGCTCGGTCTTCCTCATCAACCTGCCGATCGTGGCGGCCGGGCTGATCGGCGCCGCCCTCGTCGTACCGAATCCGCGCAGTCCACAGCGGCGGCGGCTCGATCCGCTCGGCCTCGGGCTGTCGACGCTCGGCCTGCTGGGCGTCACCTACGGGTTGATCGAAGGCGGCCGGGCCGGTGGCTGGGATCGCTGGCAGGTCTGGGGCAGCATCGCCGCCGGGGTGCTGCTGATCGCAGCCTTCCTGTTCTCCGAACTGAAGGAGGAGAACCCCAGCTTCGACCCGCGGCTGTTCCGCAACCGTCGCTTCGCCGCCGGGAACGTTGGCATGGCGGCGATGTTCCTGACGATCACCGGGCAGAGCTTCTATCTCACCTTCTACCTCAGGGCGCCCGTGGGATGAGCGCGCTGGACGCCGGCCTGCTGTCGCTGCCGGGCGCAGTCGGTGTCGTCGTTGGATCGGGGCTGGGTGCGCGGCTGGCGCGCCGCTTGAGTGTTGCCGGGGTCTCCGGTACTGCGCTCGTGGTGTTCGTGGCGTGCCATGCGCTCAACCTGACCTTCGCGGTCGACACGTCGCTCGTCTGGTACTGCGCGGTCGGCACCCTGGCCGGGCTGGCGATCGGGGTGGCGGTCGCGCCGACCAGTGCGGCCATCATGGCGGCATTGCCAATGGGCCGGATCGGTGCCGGATCGGCTGTCAGCAACGCGATCCGGCAGGTAGGCAGCGTCCTTGGCATCGCAGTACTGGGGACGATCGTGTCGAACGTCTACCAGCGCTCCATCGGACCTTCGTTGGCCGGACTGCCCGCTGAGGTTCGGGACGCCGCATCCGGTTCAGCCGAAGCAACACGTCGTACTGCGGCCGCGGTCGGGCAGCCCGCCTTGGTGGATGCAGCGAACGACTCGTTCATCCACTCGATGCACGTCGCAGCCAGCACCGCCGCGGGACTCGCCCTCATCGGCGCCATCGTGCTGATCCTGGGCTTCCGCGCAAAGGAAACGCCGGCGGTGGAGGCGCAGGGCGCCTCAGTCGAGGTGCTGATTGGGCCAGCGGAGGCAGGTGGGCTGGAGGCCGACAGGGCCAGGTAGCCCGGTGGGCTGAGGGGACAGGTGAGTTGGCGGTGGAGCGGGAGCACGCGGTGGGGCTGAGAGGGCGGGCCCCACCGCGTGGCTGTTAGTTCCAGGGGCTCGGGGGAGCGGGCGGAACAACCGGCGGACGATCCTCGCAGTGGCCAGGGGCGCCGGCATCGGTCGTCCAGTTGCCGTCGTTGCTGGTTCCGAGGAGGCGCACGTCGAATTCCGGCGTGCCGGTGAAGTGGAAGGTCCCGCAGTTGTTGACGAACGGGGCTCCCACATTGCGGGCGTCGACGTTCTCGAAGGTGGCCCAGCCGCCGACCCGGGCGTTGACCACGTTCGTCCCGGTGCCGTCGACCTTGATGTTGCGGAAGGCAACATTCGTCAAAGTGTGGTCGTCCTTGACCGGCCAGTCGACAACGAACATGAACGCGTTGTACGTCGAGTCGAGGAACGAGCTGTCGGTCACCTCGATCCGGCCGGACATGTCGGACTGCAAGGCATAGAGCCAGATCGCGCCCAGTCCGAGATTCCAGTTCAGGTCTCGAGGGCCGCCGCGAACCGTTGTGTTCCGGGCGAACGACAGCGTCCCCTCGAACGGTGTCGAGTTGAACCGCGACCCGGCGTGCAAGGTACTGCCCTCGCGGATCGGGTCGGCCACCAGATTGTCGGTCACCGCGTTGTCGCGGCCGCCGTAGATCGCGATGTTGTTCGCCAGTGTCGGGGTCTGGACGGTGTTGTGGTCGTAGACGTTGTCGTGGTTGACCAGCCCGTCGGGGTTGGCCTCCGACCACATCGCCAGGCCGTCGTCGCCGGTGTTGCGGATGAAGTTGTTCGTCGCCCGGACGTGCGAGACGCCGAGGTGCAGGTTCATCCCGTCGGCCACCGCGTCGGTGATGATGTTGTCGCGGATCAGCAGCCCGCTCATCGGCCCGTCCAGCCAGATGCCCACCTTGGTGCGGTGCAGGTAGAGGCCCTGGATCGTCGACCCACCGCCGATCGCGCCGCCGATGCCGTTCACCTGGTCGGTGTCGATCCGCTCCCGTACGTCGCTCTCGATCGCGAAGCCGGACAGATGGACCTTCGTGCTGCCGCCGTCGGCGGCGTACCGGCCGTAGAAGCCTGGCGCGCTGTGGACCGACTTGTCCGGCGCGGGTTGTGCGAGCGGCAGCACCTTGCCCTTGATGATCGTCCACCAGTTGCCGGCGCCCTGGATGGTGACCTTGTCCACGATGATGTGCCGGTTGACCTGATAGGTGCCCGGCGGGATGAACACCGTCCAGCCGATCCGTTGAGCCATCGCGATCGTCCGCTCGATCGCCGGTGCTGCGTCCCGCTTGCCGGTCGGGTCAGCGCCGAAAAGCCTTACCGACAAGGACTTCGCGGGTTGTCGGGCCGGTTGCGCGACCAGTTCGAAGTCGGCGACGTCGAGTACGGTCCACGCGGCCGTAGTACCGGCTGGGAGCTGGAAGCGGACCTTGTCGCCGGCGCGGTAGGTCTTGCCGAGCAGTAGTCGCTGCTCGTCGTAGAAGTGGTTCGGCCGGAACGGCTTGGCGACCGGGTCCGGTTCGGGTTTCCACCAGCCGGGGGTCGGGTCGACGTTCGGGTCGTTGGAGAACGGATACATGCCGTAGAGCCAGGCGTACTCCGATGTCAGCGTCATCGTCTGCCTGTGCTTGCCGTTCACCAGTACGTCGAGCGGAGAACGCAGTCCGCCACCGGTGGCGCTGTCGGGGATGCTGTAGCGCAGTGTCAGGGCGTTGGCCGGCTTGGACAGCGTGAACTCCACATACTGCCCAGCCTCGGTCAGCCGTACTGCGGTGCGCCCCGAAGCCTCGGCGGGCAAGGTGTAGGCCTCGCGGCTGGGGCCGAGCTTCTCGCCGTTGGTGGCGGCGTTCTCCGCCTCCTGCTCGACGAAGGGCACGGTCGCGCCGCGCCCCTGAGCCAACGCGGGATCAAGCCCGGCGCGAGTGATCACGGGCGCTGGCGGACCAGCGGCACTGGCAGACAGGCCGGGTACTGCGAGCAGCGCGCCGACGACGGCGCCGATCAGCACAGGCCGGCGGCGGAAGAGAAGCTGGGACACGGGCGACATCCCCTCGAACGAACGGCCGCCCCACAGGCGTGCCGTATTGAGCCCGGACACTACGCATCCCGACCTTTCCCTGCAAGATCTCGACAGATGAAAGAAATTCTCGTGCAAGGCTTCTATTTCGGTACACTGCCCGGGTAGTGCCTAGGGTTCCGCCGCTTGCCCGTCATCGATCGCAATCAGGGCGTAGGGACTGGTCCGAGCGGCACCACCGGACCGGCCGGAAGCCGGGCCGGACATCTGACGGGACAAAAGCCTGGAGGACCCGGTCGTTCGCGTGCGCGAACACCTGAAGGGTCCCGGTGAACGTCCAAGCTCTCACCCTCGTACTCATCGCCGCGGTCCTGCACGCGGCGTGGAACTTCGCCGCCAAGCGAGTCCGCCACGGCGGCGCGACCTTCGTCTGGGCCTACTACACGGCCGCCACCGTGTTCTTGCTCCCGGCGCTCGTCATCGCGTTGATCACCACGGATGCCAGGCCGCAGTGGACCTGGCTGCTCGCAGCTGTCGTCACCGCGGTGCTGCATATCGCCTACGGGCTGGTCCTGCAGCGCGGGTACGACGTCGGCGACCTCTCCGTCGTCTACCCGGTAGCGCGGGGGACGGGCCCGCTCCTTTCGGTACTACTAGCCGTGCTGCTACTTAGTGAGCGCCCCGGACCAGTCGGCTTGGCAGGAGACGCGCTGATCATCACCGGCGTGCTCACTATCAGCACTGGCGGCGCCAGGCTAGCGAGGCGACCGGCCGTCCGGGCAGGAGTCTTGTACGGCGTCGCAACCGGTGTAGTGATCGCCGCCTACACCCTCTGGGACGCGTACTCCGTGACGACCCTCGCTGTCCCGCCGGTCATCTATTTCGCCACCGGCTCCATCCTGCAGAGCGCACTGCTGACGCCCACGGTGCTCCGCAATCGGGAGCAGCTTCGCCTTCTCTGGCAGGAGAACAGTCGTGAGGTGATGATCGTCGGCCTGCTGTCGCCGATCGCCTATCTGCTCGTGCTCTTCGCGATGCGACTGGCGCCGGTGAGCCTCGTCGCACCCGCGCGAGAGGTGAGCATCGTGCTGAGCGGGCTGGCCGCCTGGCTCGTACTCGGTGAGGCCGGTGCGCGACGACGGCTGCTCGGCAGCGCCGTAGTACTGGCCGGCATCGTCGCCATCGCCCTTGCCTAAGGCGTGTCTAGTCGTCTTCCAACGCCACCTGCGGTTGCGGCCGGAGAGCGCGGAGCCAGAGCTCGGTCTGCGCTATGTGAGCAGAGGCGGCAGTGGCAGCCGCGGCAGGGTCGCGGTGGGCGATGGCGGCGAGGATCGCCCGGTGGCCGCGGTCGCTGGTCTGCTTGATCGCGTCGAAGTCCTCGCCCGGCTCGAAGATCCGGTAGTGCCCGCCGCGGCCACGGATCACCCCGGTCAGCGCGGTGACGGTCGGATTCCCGCCGGCCGTACAGATCGCGCCGTGGAACTCCGCGTCCAGCGCCTGGATCTCGGCCGCGTCGGTGGTCGCCTCCAGCTGATCGAGGATGTCACCCAGCTGCTTCTCCAGCGAAGGATCCTGCCGGGCAGCGGCCGCCGCCGTCGCATGCGCCTCGAGAACCCGCCGTACTTCGAGCAGCTGCAGCACCCCCTCGAGCGGGATCAGCTCGACCGAGAGCGAGAACCGGCTGATGATCTCGGCCGGATCCAGCGCCGAGACGTAGGTGCCCGAGCCGTGCCGCGACTCGATCACGCCCAGCGCCGCGAGTGAGCGGGCCGCCTCGCGCAGTGAGCTGCGAGACACCCCGAGGTGGTCGCAGAGTTCGGGCTCAGGCGGGAACTTCGCGCCCGGCCCGAGCTCGCCGGACGCGATCATCTGCCGCAGCCCGGCCAGTGCCTTGTCCGTCGCCGCCATCAGCACCTCCCCATCGAGAACACCCTCAGAGGGTAAGTCCTCAGACCACTTGCGGTCATCTCGGCCATAGGTCCTTGTCGTCAGAGCGCAGTTCTGGCTAGTGTTCGGGGATTGGTGGACCGACTCATCAGATGTCAGAGCAAACTCTGGCCGCTGACTCCCTACCCTGGCCCACATCCCCTGAGGAGAAGTGCCGATGCGCTACCGACAGATGTTCGCACCCTTCGCGGCATTCGCCCTGGTCGCCGCCGCGACCGCCTGCGGCCCCGGTCCCGCCGAGAAGGCGCAGAGCGGCGGCGAGGTCAAGCTGCAGATGGTCGAGAGCCTGACCAACCCGACCCGGACCGCGCTGCTGAAGAAGCTGATCGCCGACTTCGAGGCGAAGAACTCGGGCGTCAAGGTCCAGCTCATCTCGCCGCCGACCAACTCCGCGGACCAGAAGATCCAGCAGATGCTGCAGTCCGGCAAGGGCGTGGACGTGCTGGAGGTCCGCGACACCACCGTCGGCCCGTTCTCGACCAACAAATGGATCTACGACATGGCCCCCGACCTCAAGGGCTGGGACGGCCTGGGCGCGCTGACCGAGAACGCCCTCAAGGTCACCCAGCAGGGCGGCAAGTCCTACATGGTGCCCTACGGCTTCTACGGCTTGTCGCTGTTCTACCGCAAGGATCTGGTCCAGCAGGCCGGCTTCAGCGGCCCGCCGAAGAGCTGGTCCGAGATGGTCGAGCAGGCCAAGAAGATCAACGACCCGGCGAAGAACCGGTACGGCTACTCGTTCCGCGGCGGCCTCGGTGGGGCCGGCAACGCGATCACGGTGATCTCCGGCTACGTGATCGACGAGATCAACAAGGACAACGCGTTCAAGCTGACCAACGGCAAGACGATCTTCTCCTCGCCGAAGGCCGTCGAAGCGCTCAACCTGTACCTCGACCTGTTCAAGTCCGCGTCGCCGCCGAGCTCTGTGAGCTGGGGTTATCCCGAGATGGTGCAGGGCTTCACCTCCGGTACGACGGGCTTCCTGCTCCAGGACCCCGAGGTGATCGCCACGGTCAAGGAGTCGAAGACGATCAAGGAAGACCAGTGGGGTACTGCGCCCCTCCCGGTCGGTCCGACGGGCAAGGCGGCCCAGCCGCTGGCCAACGCCGGCTGGGGTGTCGCCCAGGGCAGCACCCACAAGAAGGAGGCGGTGGAGCTCGTGAAGTTCCTGACCTCCGGTGACGCGGCGATGACGTTCTCCAAGGAGAACAGCCTGGTCCCGATCCTGAAGAGCGCGGCCGACGACCCGTACTTCAAGGACGGCCCGTGGGCGTCGTACGTCGCGATGAACTCCTCGCCGGACACCTATGTGGTGGTGACCCAGCCGCGTGGTGTGCCGTGGTCGACCGAATGGGGTAACAAGGCCGACGCCGACGTACAGAAGCTGATCACCGGGAAGGCGCAACCGGCCGAGATCCTGAAGAGCTGGGACGAGTACTGGACCAAGAAGTGGGCCGGGAACTGACCCGATGGCTCTGACCGAGACGGACCGGCCGGTGCGGCAGACGCCGCCGCGGCGGCCGGTCACCCGGCGCCGCCAGTTCACCGGGCGGACCGCGCTGACCCTGTTCCTTTTCATGCTGCCTGCGATCGCTTTCGTCGGCATGTTCACCTACTACCCGTTGGCCAACGGCATCTCGATGGCCTTCCGCAACTACAACCTGAACGATCTGTCCGACACGTCCTGGGTCGGGCTGAAGAACTTCAGCACGCTGCTGCACGACGAGATGTTCCGCGGCACGGTGAAGAACTCGCTGATCTGGGTGGCCGGGTCGCTGATCCCGCAGTTCCTGATCGGCTTCACGATGGCGTTGTGGCTGCGGCGGAAGTTCCGCTTCCGCGGTGCGTACCAGGCGCTGGTGTTCTTCCCCTGGGCGGTGTCGGGCTTCCTGATCGGCATCCTGTTCCGCTGGATGTTCAACGGCGAGTTCGGCGTCGTCAACGACCTGCTGATGAAGACACACCTGATCAGTACGCCGGTGCCGTGGCTGGCCGACGCGAAGTACGCGATGGTCGCGGTCATCGTCGCGAACGTCTGGTACGGCGTGACGTTCTTCGCGATCATGATCCTGGCCGCGCTGCAGTCGGTGCCCGAGGAACTCTACGAGGCCTCGGCGATCGACGGTGCCGGCAAGGTCCGGACGCTGTTCAGCATCACCATCCCGTCGATCCGGACGACGCTGGCGCTGACCGTATTGCTGCGGGTGATCTGGATCTTCAACTCACCCGAGCTGATCTTCGGGATGACCGGTGGCGGTCCGGCGAACGAGACGCACATCGTCACGTCGTACATGATCCAGGTGACCCAGGAGGGTGACTACGGGCGTGCTTCGGCGATGGGCGTGATGGTGGTCTTCGTACTGATGCTGTTCGCGATCTTCTACCTGCTGTCCATCCGGCCACGGAAGGCGATGAGATGATCCGCGACTACAGCACCGGCGGGCGGATCGCGCGGTTCATCGGACTCGGCCTCTGCCTGCTGATCACGATCTTCCCGCTCTACTGGATCCTGGTCACGTCGTTCAAGGATCCGGGCACGATCTTCGCCTATCCCTTGAAATACTGGCCTTCGGACTGGTCGCTGGCCAACTACCGAGGGTTGTTCGAGCAGTCGAACTTCGCGGTCTTCCTGGGCAACAGCCTGATCGTGTCGCTGGTCGCGGCCGCGTTCGCGACGGTGATCTCGCTGCTCGCGGCGTACGTGCTGGCTCGTTTCGAGTTCGCTTCCAAGGGTGCGGTGATGGGTGCGTTCCTGGTCACCCAGATGATTCCCGGGTTCATCGCGCTCGGCTCGCTCTACATCCTGATGACGAGGCTCTACCTGGTCGACAACCGCTGGGGCCTGGTGCTGGTCTACGTCGCGGTCTCGATCCCGCTCTGCACGGTGATGCTGCGCGGCTTCTTCGAGAACGTGCCGGCCTCGCTCGAGGAGGCGGCGATGGTGGACGGCTGCTCGCGGCTGTCGGCGCTGTTCCGCGTGCTGGTGCCGGTGATGACGCCGGGCATCGCGGCGTCGTTCATCTTCAACTTCGTGAACTGCTGGAACGAACTGTTCCTCTCGGTCACGTTGATGAACAGCGACAGCAACAAGACGATCCCGGCCGCGCTGAACGGCTTCATCAGCAGCTACAACATCGACTGGGGGTCGATGTCGGCCGCGGCGGTGCTGTCGATCATCCCGACGATGGTGCTGTTCGCCTTCGCCAGCCGCTACATCGTCGAAGGCCTGACCGCCGGCGCCGTCAAAGAGTGAAGACCGCGGATACTGTCCCGACCGACAGGACATGGTCCTCAAATGGCGACCTGCCGCCGCTCTCGTGAGCGTGGCGCCCGGTCGAACGGACGACTATGTCCTGTCGATCGGGACAGGATCCGCCCAACCCGGCCACCACTTCGCCGGACTTGACCGCCGCCCGGTCAGCCCGGCACCCAAACGCCGGCAGGGCACCGGACACGAAGGGCCCGGACGGCTGTGCACGCACAGCCCGGTGCGGATGCCCCGACACGCCGAGGGAAGCGTTTGCTGGCCGGACCGGGGTGTGCGTGGCCGTCCCGCGCCCTCCCGGCGCTTAGCCCGGGGGGTTGCGCAGAGCGTGAAGGAACGGGGCCAACTGCCACACCCGCCAACGTCGCGGTGCCACCACCTGGTACTGCGCGGTGCCGGGTGCGGCCTCGCCGCCGACGTGGATGGTCGCCATCCCCAGCTCTTCCGGCACCGTCAGGTTCACGGCCAGATCGTCGAAGAAGGCCGCGCGGCTGGGGTCGATGGCGAACCGCTCGACGAAACGCTGGTAGCTCTGCGGGTAGGGCTTCGGGATCAGCTCGCCGGCCAGGATGTCGAACACGCCGTCGAAATGATCAGCCAGGCCGAGCCGGGGCAGCGCCTGCTCGGCGTGGTACGCGGATCCGTTGGTGAACACGAACTTGCGTCCCGGGAGGGCCGCGATCGCGTCGACCAGGAGCGGGTCGGGGCGTAGTACGGAGTAGTCGATGCGGTGCTCGAAGGCGAGGTAGTCGGCCGCCTCGATGCCCTCGGTCGTCATCAGCCCGCGCAAGGTGGTGCCGTGGGAGGCGATCAGTTCGGCCTGGATCCGGCGGGCGCCGGCCTCGTCCGTACCGAAGTACTCGCTGAGGTATGCCCGAATGTGCGACTTCATCTGGTCGGCCAGGCCGTTGCCCGGCGGGTACAAGGTGTCGTCGAGGTCCAGCACCCAGGTGTCGACATCGGCCAGCATCAGTCCAGAGTAGTGACAGACTGGACTGTCATCGACGGGAGGACTGAAGCTGTGGCGACCGCGCTCATCACAGGACCTACTGCCGGGATCGGGCGAGCCTTCGCGGACAAGCTGGCGATCGAGGGCTACGACCTGGTGCTGGTGGCGCGCGACGAGGCGAGGCTGAAGGAGGTCGCCACCGAGATCACCCTGCTGCACGGCGTCGCCTGCGAGGTACTGCCGGCGGACCTGACCGAACCCGACCAGCTCGCCGTCGTCGAGGAGCGCTTCCGGACCGGGCCGATCGAAGTACTGGTGAACAACGCCGGTTTCGGGCAGAAGAAACCCTTCTGGGCGAACCCGGTCGAGGTCGAGGAGAAGCAGTTCGATCTGCTCGTGCGCGTCGTCCTGCGGCTCACCCACGCGGCCGTGTTGCCGATGATCGAGCGCGGCTCCGGTGCGGTCGTCAACGTCTCGTCGGTGGCAGGCTTCATACAGCGCGGTAGCTACAGCGCGCACAAGTCGTGGGTGACGAACTTCTCCGCCGGCCTGGCCGTCGAGCTGCACGCCAAGGGCGTCGCGGTGATGGCGTTGTGTCCGGGGTTCGTGCACACCGAGTTCCACGCGCGGATGGAGATGGACAAGACGATCATCCCGTCCTTCCTGTGGCTCGACGCGACCGAGCTGGTCGATGCGGCCTGGGCCGACCTGATGCAAGGCAAGGCGATCTCGATCCCCAGCTGGCGCTACAAGCTCATCGTCGCCGCGGCCCGCTACACCCCCAGAACCCTGATCGCCCGCGTCTCCACCATCGGCCTGGACGGACGCCGCCGCACCTGACCAAATGCGGTACCAACCAAACAGTTCTCGCTAGCGTCCATAAGACCAAGAGAAGCATCGGCGAGAAGGTTGGTCGGGACATGTCCGCACGCGGATGGAGGAGCGCTCAGCTGGCCGGGGTCGCCGCGATGGGTCTCATGTTGGTGGCCTGCGGCAACGACACCAAGCCGTCCGGCGGCGGTGCACCAGCCGGTACGCCGACGCTGACGCCGAGCATCTCCGGCTTGCCGAGCACGAACCCCAGCGGTGGACCGCCCAAGCCCTCACCGTTGCCGCCCGGCAGCCTGAGCCGCAACTTCACCACCGAGCTGGACGCCTCCGGCGGTCAGTGGCTGACCCGGTACGCCGATGCCAAGGCCGCGCGGGCGGCGTACGACAAGATCATCAAGACGATCAAGTCCTGCAAGGCGGCGGTCCCGGCTCCGACCCACGCGCGCAAGCTCACCGAGAACCGCACCCTTCCGCTCGGCGACGCGACCCAGCTCCTCCGCTGGTACGACTACCCCCTGCCCTCCGACCCAGGCAGCGAGGACGGCGGCTTCCCCTCCGCGATCACCTTGCAGGGCAGGATCGTCAGCGTGCTGTCCTTCCGCGAAATGGGCCCCGGCATCAAGCCCGCCAACTTCGACCGCATCACCCGAACCGCCGCCGCCCACCTCGCCTGATTCCAGGCCGAGCCTTTAGCCTGGCTGCATGCGGATCTCAGGATCCACCGCCCCGCCCGCCGGCATCGCTGCCGGGGCACTGGGCGACCTGGCTGGACAGCGCGCGGCCTTCGACCGCGCCGCCGCCGTCCATCGCGAGCGGGGTACTGGCCAGATCCCGATGCTCCACCACGAGCAGATGGGGATGTCGCTGGTGGAGAGCCATCAGTACGACGCCGGCTGGCCGATGCTGACCGAAGCGCTGGAGCGGGCCCGGGCCGCCGAGTTGCCGTTGATCGAATTCGATCTGCTGTCCGATTTCGGGAGAGGCTGGTCTTTGCGGGGCGATCATTACCAGGCCCGGGAGCAGTTCGAACAAGCTCTGGAGATCGCTACCCGCTTTCCGGGCGAGAACCTGGAGGCCAAAGCGCGGGACCGCCTCGGCAGGACGCTGCTCGCACTCGGCAGGCCTGAGGAGGCTCGCACGCACTGGCAGCGTGCGGTGGTCCTGTACCGCCAGGTCGCCGACCCGGCGGCCGATGAGGTCCAGGACCAGCTCGACGGTCTAGCCGCCAGGAGTTAGCCCAGCAGCTTGGTGATCGTGGTCGCGATCGGGGTGGTGGGGCGGCCGGTCAGGCGGGAGAGGTCGCCTGGGGTCGCGGAGAGGACGCCCGCGCTCATCGCGGTGTCGACGTCGGCAAGCACCTCGGCGAGGTCTTCGGGGAGTCCGGCGGCGAGCAGGCCGGCCAGGATCTCCTTCTGTGGCAGGGACTGGTGGACGACCGGCTTGCCGGTCTGACGCGAGAGCTCGGCGGCGAACTCGCCGAACGTCCAGGCGACGTCGCCGCCCAGCTCGTAGGCCTTGTTGAGGTGGCCGTCCGTGCTCATCACGACCGCGGCGGCAGCGGCGTAGTCCTCGCGCGTCGCGGTGGCCAGTCGGGCGTCGGGCGAGGCGCCGTTCACGATCGCGCCGCTCTGGACTGCGTCGGCGACGTCGCGGACGGCCAGTTCGGTGTACCAGTTGTTGCGCAGGAAGGTGTACGGGAGGCCGGAGCCGAGGATGAGCTGTTCGGTCGCCTGGTGCTCCGCGGCGAGCAGCATTTCGGCCTTCGGGCCGCCGAAGACGCTGGTGTAGGCGAGCTGGGCGACGCCGGCTGCCTTGGCCCCGGCGATGACCACGGTGTGCTGGGGGATCCGGCGGCCGAGGTCGGTGCCGGAGATCAGCAGGACGCGGTCGCCCGCGCTGAAGACCTCGTCGAAGGTCGAGGGCTCGTCGTAGTCCGCGATCGCGACCTTGACGCCCTCGGCCGCGAGGTCGGCGGCCTTCTCCTTGCTGCGGGCAACGGCCGTGATGCCGTCGGCGGGAATGCCGGCTGCTAGCAGGTCGGCGATGACGAGGCGGCCGAGCTGGCCGGTGGCGCCGGTGATGACGATGCTCATCTGAGGTGCTTTCCGTAGAGTTTTGAGTACTGAGGCACTAACTCTAAGGTGGGTACTATCTTCCCAACAGTACCCACTTTGAAGTAAGGTACTGATGTTCAAGTAAGCAGGAGGTGGACCGATGACCGAGGCACTCATCCCGGACGTGGTCCGGATGGACTGTCCGTCCCGTCCGATCCTCGAGCACGTCACCAGTCGCTGGGGCACCCTGGTGCTGATCGTCCTGCTCGAGCGGTCGTACCGGTTCAGCGAGCTGCGCCGGCGGGTCGGCGGGGTCAGCGAGAAGATGCTCGCCCAGACCCTGCAGACGCTGGAGCGCGACGGTTTCGTACTGCGTGACGCGAAGCCCGTCATTCCGCCCCGGGTCGACTACTCGCTCACACCGGTGGGCGAGGAGGTAGCCCGCCAGGTCCGGAGCCTGGCCTTCTGGGTGGAGTCCAAGGTCCCCGCCGTCCTGGAGGCCCGCACCACGTACGACGCTCGCGGATAGCTTCAGAGCAGCTTCTCGGCGGCCTCTCCGAGGGCGGAGATGGTGGCGGCGATCAGCGGGTTGCCGATCCGGCCCGTGCGGACGGCGACGAAGACCCGGCGGGTGGGGGCCGGCTCGGTGAGGGGGCGGATCACCGCAGTACCGGCTTCGCTGTCGCGCAAGGCCAGGCGGGGGACGAGTGAGACGCCTGCGCCGGCCGCGACCAGGGCGGCGACCGCGCGGAAGTCGTCGGAGGTGTGCACGATCCGTGGCCGGAACCCGGCCTGTTCACAGGCCAGGAGGACCACGTCGCGGATCGGGTTCCCCGCCGACGTGGTCACCCAGTTGTCGGCGGCAAGGGCGGTCAGGTCGACGGTGGTGGCCTCGGCGGCACGGTGGCTTGACGGCAGCAAGGCCACGAAAGGCTCGGCGTACAAGGGGATTCGGGTCAGGCGTTCGTCGTCGGGTCGTGGCGAGCCGCGATGCTCGACGGCGACGGCGAGCTCCACCTCGCCGTCGAGCAGTTGGGTGATGCCTTGGTGGCCTTCGACGTCGCGGACGACCAGGCGCAGGCCCGGCGTACTGGCTCGGAGGCTGGTCAGCGAAGGGGCGACGAGGAGGCTGATCGCGGTGGCGAAGGCGGCTACCCGGATCTCGCCGGTGGCGCCTTCGGCGTGCCGGCGCATGGCTTCTTCGGCGCGTTCGACTTCGGTGAGGATCGTGTCGGCGTGGGTCAGGAGGAGGCGGCCGGCGGAGGTGATGGCGACTCGGCGGCCGCGGCGTTCGAGGAGTTCCTGGCCTACTTCGGATTCGAGGGCGGCGAGTTGCTGGGAGACGGCCGACGGGGTCAGGTGCAGGACCTCGGCGGCCGCGGTCACGGTGCCGTGGTCAGCAAGCGCTCGCAGTACTCGCAACCTGCGTACTTCGATCACGCAGGTCAGCTTCGCACAACGCCGTACTACGGCGCTTCTTGCAACTCGTCTAGCCGACGGTGTCGGGGTCGCCACCGACGCGGACGCCGGTCTCCAGGTCGGCGATCGCGGCCATGTCGTCGTTGTCCAGGGCGAAGTCGAAGACGTCGATGTTCTCCGCGATCCGGCTCGGCGTCTTGGACTTCGGGAGCACCACGTTGCCGAGTTGCAGGTGCCAGCGGATCGCCACCTGGGCGGCCGACTTGCCGTACTTGTCGCCGAGCTGCTTCAGCGCCGGGTTGTCGATCAGCCCACCCGAAGCCAGCGGGCTCCACGCCTGCGTGACGATGTCGTTCTCGGCGTTGAACGCGCGCAGCTCGTCCTGCGGCAGCTCCGGGTGCAACTCGATCTGGTTCACCGCCGGGCGCAGGTCGGTCTCGTCGAACAACCGTTGCAGGGCAGGGATGTGGAAGTTGGAGACGCCGATCGCGCGCACCCGCTTGTCGGCGTACAGCTGCTCGAACGCCTTCCAGGTCTCGACGTACTTGTCCTTCTTCAGCGCCTGCCAGTGGATCAGGTACAGGTCGACGGACTCCAGCCCGAGCCGGTCGAGGCTGGCGTCGAACGCCTTCAGGGTCGAGTCGTAGCCCTGGTCGCTGTTCCACAGCTTGGTGGTGATGAAGAGCTCGTCGCGGGGCAGCCCGGCGGCGGCGATGGCGCGGCCGACGCCCGCCTCGTTGCCGTAGATGGCGGCCGTGTCGACGTGCCGGTAGCCGGCCTCGAAGGCCGCTTCGACGACGCCGGTGACGATCTCGTCCTCGACCTGCCACACCCCCAGGCCCAGCTGCGGGATCTCGACGCCGTTGTCCAGAGTGATCATGGGGACTGTGCTCATCTGTCTATTCCACCGGCACAGGCGGCGCCAGCACAGTCATCCGACGTGTGACAACAACCTCATCAACTGGCCGTAACCACTTCGTAGGTCGCCGCATCGGGCTCCAGGAAGCGCAGCAACCCGGTCCCTTCACGCTCAAGCTCGGTCGCCGTCTTCTTCGGCGTCCGGCCGAACGGGGTGAGGGTGAGAGTGGCCACACCGCGCTTCTTCGCGGCTGTCCACAGGCCGGCGACGAGCCCGTCGACCAGGTACACCGACTTCACCCGCAGGTTCTTGGTGAACACCGCCGGGCGGTGCTCGTCGGCGATGATCCGCTCGCGCTTGGCATGTGCGAGCAGCAGATTGTCGAACTCCGGCAGGAACCTGACCGGCGCAGCCGTCTCCGGATCAGGCCGCGGCGCCCCCGGTACGTCGTACAGGGTCTTGCCGTTCTTGTCGGTGAACTCCTGTAGGTCGAGCTTGTCGAACACCGGCTTCGCCTTGGGCAACCCCGACCAGGTCTGGAAGTCAGCGGGCGTGGCCGGCCCGAACGCCTCCAGATATCGGACGACCAGCTCCTCCGGTACTGCGCTGTCCTGCGGCTCAGCACCGAGCCAGTCCGCCGCGGGGGTGAAGCGTGAGTTCGCGGTGAAGCCCCAGCGGGTGTCGGCCGGGAACATCACCAGCGGCACCATCATCCGCGTGGTGAACCCGAGCGCCCGGTCGTTCACCTTCGGAAACTGCTCCCGCAGCGCATCCCTGACCTCGGTGAACGTCAACGGCTCCGCAGCCAACAGTTTCTCCGCCGCGGCGACCACCTTGTCCGCCTCAAGCCCCTCGCCCCGATCCCCGAGGATCCGCAGCCCCGCCTCGAGTACCGGACTGATCGTGTTCCGAAACCGCAGGTAGTCAGCCGCCGTCACCAGATGCAACGTCCCCCGGAACATCGTCGCCCGGACCACCTCGCGCGCCCCAACAGCGGCCGTCAGGTCCTCATCCGCAAACCCACCAACCCGCGACCACAACCCCACATACGGATGCTTGGCCTCCTGCCCCTGCATCCCCACCAACCGCCCTACCGCCTCCACCGCGGAAACCTCAGCCCGCCCCAACAACAACTGCCGCGCCAGTGTGGCCCGGTTCACTGCCCGCGCACTCAACACCGCCATGTGCCCATCCTGCCGCCACCCACCGACAGCCTCGTCATCACGCAGAGTGAGACCCAGAGCGTTGCCGCCGAAGCCGGATCAGCTGTAGTCGGACTCGTCGTACTTCGGCAAGCCGAGCAGTTTGCGGATCTCCGCGGCGGGATTGTTGCCGCCGGCTGCGGAGGCGCGGCGGATGTGGCCGGCCATCTCGCTGAGGCTGTCGGACGCCGCGACCTTCAGCCAGTACGGTCTGGCGGTGGCGTCAGCCTTGGCCAGCTCCCGGATCTGGGCGGCGACGGAGGTTGGCCAGGCGATCGACAGCAGCAGCCGCGATTCGGCCAGATTCGTGGCAGCGACGGACCGGGCCCGGGCGCGGAGCGTCTGCACCGAGGAACCGCTGTTAGCTGCCTTCTCGAACCGCTCCAGCGCGACGTTGTACGGCCGCGTCACCGTCAGGTATCGCTTGCCTGCCTGAGCTGTCGTCAGGCGCGCCGGCGTCGGCCTTGCAGTCACTATCGGCGTACTGCGGGGTGCCGCCGACGGCTCCGCACTCGACACAGCCGACGTACTTGAGGTCACCACCGCGACAGGCTGGTTCCCGCCGGCACCACACCCGGCGACACCCAGCAATCCGACAACACCGGCGATGGCCAGCACTCCGCGCATAACACTCCCTCACCCAGACGAACCGGATCACCGTAGTCCCAAAAAGCGCGACTACCTAGCTGAGCGCGGCGCGGGCCTCGATGAAGGCTGCGATGGTGCGCTCTACGTCTTCGGTGGAGTGCGCGGCTGAGAGTTGGGTGCGGATCCGGGCCTTGCCGTGTGGGACGACGGGGTAGGAGAAGCCGATCACGTAGACGCCGAGCTCCAGGAGTTTGTCGGCCAGGCGGCCGGCTTCGGCGGCGTCGCCGATCATCACCGGGGAGATCGGGTGATCGCCGGGGAGGATGTCGAAGCCCGCCTCGGTCATCTTCGTGCGGAAGAGCTTGGTGTTCGCGGCGAGCCTGTCGCGCAGGTCCGTCGAGCCGCCGATCAGCTGCAGCGCTTTCAGCGACGCCGCGGTCACGGACGGGGCCAGCGAGTTCGAGAACAGGTACGGACGGGACCGCTGGCGGAGCAGCTCGACGATCTCGCGACGGGCGGAGACGTAACCACCGGACGCGCCACCGAGCGCCTTGCCGAGCGTGCCGGTGAGGACGTCGATCCGGTCCTGTACGCCGAACAGCGACGGAGTACCGGCGCCGTCCGGGCCGACGAACCCGACAGCATGCGAGTCGTCGACCATCACCAGCGCGTCGTACCGCTCGGCCAGGTCGCAGATCTCGTCCAGCGGGGCGACGTACCCGTCCATCGAGAAGACGCCGTCGGTGGCGATCAGCCGGTACCGCGCGTCGGCCGCGTCCTTGAGCTGGGCCTCGAGGTCGGCCATGTCGCGGTTCTTGTAGCGGAAGCGCTTGGCCTTGGACAACCGGATGCCGTCGATGATGCTGGCGTGGTTGAGCTCGTCGGAGATGACCGCGTCCTCGGCGCCGAGCAGGGTCTCGAAAAGGCCGCCGTTGGCGTCGAAGCAAGAGCTGTAGAGGATCGTGTCCTGCTGGCCGAGGAAGGTGCTGAGGGCATCTTCCAGGTCCTTGTGGATCTGCTGCGTTCCGCAGATGAACCGGACCGACGCCATCCCGAAACCCCAACGATCCAAGGCGTCCCGGGCCGCCGCGATCACCTCGGGGTGGTCGGCCAGGCCGAGGTAGTTGTTGGCGCAGAAGTTCAGCACCTCCTTGCCGGAGGCAACCGAGATGGCGGCGTTCTGCGGTGAGCTGATCACCCGCTCGGACTTGTACAGCCCCGCGTCGCGGATCTCGCCGATCGTGGTCACCAGGTCATCGCGCATCCGGCCGAACATCAGTGCTTCTCCTCCAGGTTGGTCCAGTCCAGGATCACTTTGCCGCAGTCGCCCTGGCGGGCGACGTCGAAGGCCTGCTCGAAGTCGGCGTAGCCGAACCGGTGAGTGATCACCGGGCCGAGGTCGAGGCCGCGTTCCAGCATCACCGACATCGAGTACCAGGTCTCGAACATCTCCCGGCCGTAGATGCCCTTGATGGTCAGCATGTTGAGCACCACCGTGCTCCAGTCGATCGCGATCTCGTCGGCGGGCAGGCCGAGCATCGCGATCTTGCCGCCGTGGTTCATGTTCGCCAGCATGTCGCGCAACGCGGCCGGCTGGCCGGACATCTCCATCCCGACGTCGAACCCCTCGCGCATCCCCAGCTCGCGCTGGGCGTCGGCGATGGTCTGCTCGCGCACGTTCACCGCGTGCGTGACGCCGATCTTGCGGGCCAGATCGAGCCGGTAGTCGGACAGGTCGGTGATCACCACGTTGCGCGCGCCGGCGTGCAGCGCGACGGCCGCGGCCATGATGCCGATCGGGCCGGCGCCGGTGATCAGCACGTCCTCGCCGACGACGGGGAACGACAGCGCCGTGTGTACCGCGTTGCCGAACGGGTCGAAGATCGCGGCGACGTCGAGGTCGACCGGATCGCGGTGCACCCAGACGTTCATGGCCGGCAGCTTCACGTACTCCGCGAACGCGCCCGCCACGTGCACCCCGAGGCCGCGCGTCTTGATGCACAGGTGCCGGCGGCCGGCCCGGCAGTTGCGGCAGCGGCCGCAGACGAGGTGCCCCTCGCCGCTGACCACGTCACCCACCGCGACGTCGCGGACACCCGCGCCGATCTCCACCACCTCGCCGGAGAACTCGTGCCCGGTGACCATCGGCACCGGCACGTTCTTCTGCGCCCAGGGGTCCCAGCTCTGGATGTGCAGATCGGTCCCGCACAGACCGGTTCGCAGTACCTTGATCAGTACTTCGTCCGCCTCGATCCGCGGCTCGGGGACGTCCTGCAACCAAAGTCCCGGCTTGCTCTCGGCCTTGACCAGCGCCTTCACCGCTACCTCCTAAATTCATTGCCGTTCACATCGTTATCCCCGGCCCTCACTCCCGTCCATCGACACGTCGTACACAGCCTGTGCAGTTCAACTGCATACTTGTGGTCATGGCACGGGGCGTCGTACGGGGATTGGGAGTCGTCCTGCTGGTGGCCGGGCTCGGGCTGCTCGGGTGGGTGGGGTGGCAGTACTTCGGTACCGGTATCACCTCGAACCACGCGATGGACGACCTCAAACGCGACCTGCACGACAACTGGCAGCCGTCGGCCCAGAATCCGCCGGCCAAGGCCGAAGCCGGTACGCCGATCGTGCTGCTGCGGATCCCCAAGTTCGGCAAGGACTGGGAGAAGCCTGTCGTGGAAGGTGTCGGCAAGAGCGACCTGACCCGCGGGATCGGGCACTACCCGCAGACCCAGTTGCCGGGGCAGCCGGGCAATTTCGCGGTCGCCGGGCACCGGGTCACGCACGGGTCGCCGTTCCGGAAATTGCTGGAGCTGACCAAGGGCGACCAGGTGATCGTGGAGACCGCCGACGCCGTCTACACCTACGAACTGGACGGCTCGCCCCGCGACCTGACCGTCAAACCGGCGGACAACTGGGTCCTCGAACCGGTCCCGGGCAAACCGCGCGAGACGCCGACCACGTCGATCATCACCCTCACCACCTGTCAGGACCTGTTCCACTCCCCGGACCGCTCGGTCGCCTTCGGCTACCTGGTGAAGGCGGACAAGAAGAACTGACCGCTTGTACGGCGCATCGCCGCAGACGGAGGGCTGATTTGCCGGATCATCCGTTAGGACATGAGTCGGTTCCTTAAGCCTGTCGCCCGTTGTCATTAAGAAACTGTCGGTGGCACCCCTTACTCTTGGTTATTGGCTGCGAACCGGGCGGGAGGATGGGCCCCGATGTCGTAGCCAACGCCGGATGCGACGAGGGGGATGGATGGCGAAGGCTGGGTGGAAATCTCCTGCCGAGCAGTGGGCGGAGCATTCACGGCCTGAAGCACAGAAAGCGCTGCAGCGAGCACGGCGGGGCGGATGGTGGCTTAAGAAATCGGCTGGCGGTGCCAAGGTTTGGGGCGCGATCACTTGCAGCGATCCGAACCTACCGGCGGACCAACGGTGTGCCACCATTGTCATGTCCACGTCGGGTTCTGCCGATGGGAGTGAAGCCGCGCGAGCACTCGATAGCTTTATGCGTAAATGTCCGCATGACCGGGTTGCCGTGCCGCGCGATCTGATGGTTCAGGCGAAGGCCCTGGTTGCCTCGGCTGGCAAAGCCTTGGAGGCGGCCCGCGCATTGATTGAAGCTCGCGGTCACCGTGAACTCATGGAGGACTTCCTCGCCGCGGCCATGGAGGCTTCGGATGAGGCGCAGCGACTGCTCGACCTGGCTACGGATCAGGAGGAGAGAGCGGTGACGGCTGAACACTCGGCCGGTCACTCCAGAAGCGAGGCTGGCGCGCCGGCCGATTCGGGGCCGATCGACCTTGCCAGGTTTGCCGAGACCCGCGCCATATCCGCGGCGCGGTTGGTCGCTGACGAGAAGGATAGGGAATCGCGGAGCCTCCGCAGTCGGTGCGAAGCCATCCGCTCTGAGGCCAAGATGATCATCGCCGACCTATGAGCATCCTCTGTTGGCAACTGCCAACAGAGGATGCTATCTTTGGCTTCGCGGGAAGAGCGGCCCGCGCTCAAAGGGGGAAGTATGTCCACTTACCAGATCTCGGTTTCTTACGATCGGCTGGATATTGAGGACCTGGATCGAATGGAACTGATTGCGGCGGCTGTGCCTGACGCGAGCTTTTGCGCTGTCGATGGCCAAACCAGGGTAGAGGCGACTCTGTCCGCGGACTCCGCCGTTGAAGCTGTCGAATCACTGGTCAACAGGATCAGGTCGGTTGATAATCTTGCTGAGCCGCTCCGACATGAATTGTCGCTCATGGCTGTGCCTGATATCGCGGTGATGGTGGGCGTAAACCGCGAAACTGTCCGCCTGTGGACAATCGGCAAACGTGGCCCCGGTAAGTTTCCCTCCGCGCTGGATTCTGTTGGCGACCGGGTGAGGGTCTGGGCTGCCCATGACGTATACCGATGGCTCGTTGACAACTCGATTCCTTGCCCAAGTGGCTATCCGCTTTCACCACACGAGGTAACCGACGCCAACAGGGCGATTCAGCGGATGCGGCACTGCTGGTCGAACAAGCCGACACTGGCGATGGTTCCTGAATGGACCATGGTGAGGCATGAAGAGGCTACTGTTCCGGTGATTCGTGGTACCCAAGATGCAGCCAGGTGCTGAGGTAGGCCGGACGGCTGCCGTGCAGCCTGCGAGCATCGATGATGAGCAGTTGAAGGCTCGAATGCAAGCATTGCTCGATCATTGCGAGCTTGCCAACATCCGACTGATCGAGTTCAGCGCCAAGAGGCATGAGGGCAGTGCCGAGCCGGTGGACGCGAGGCTTTCGTCCGAGGTCTCCTTCGTGGTGGGAAAGAGCTTCATGGCCAACCGCTTCACCTGGCAGCTGGATCTGGCCGATGGCGAGGGTGCCACCGTGGCCGAGTTGGCTGCGACCTTCGTGGTCGATTACGAGATCCTCGATGGCTTCGAGCCTGATGATGAGGCTGCCGACGCTATCGCCGGCAACACGGGCTTCTTTGCTGCCTATCCCTATGCTCGCGAACTGTTCCAATCTCATACCGCTCGGCTGCAACTGAACCCGCTCGTTCTTGGCATGCTGCTCAGGGGGGCCTCGCAGCCTCGAGCCGTGACGGCCGTAAAGGTCAGCAGCGCGGCGGTGGCAGACTAACCGACTACTGGGTTAGGCGTAGGGCGGAACCGGCGACCTTCTATGCTCGGGCGCTATGAGCTTTGATCGCGCTGCGTTGCTGGACCAGGTGAAGAACAAGGCGGTCGTGCACGGGCGGGTGACGCTGGCCTCGGGCAAGGAAGCCGACTACTACGTCGACCTGCGCCGGATCACGCTGGACGCCGAGGCGGCGCCGCTGATCGGGCCCGCGTTGCTGGAGCTGACCGCGGATCTCGAGTACGACGCCGTCGGCGGGCTGACCCTCGGGGCGGACCCGGTGGCGATGTCGATGCTGCACGCGGCCGCTCAGCAGGGCCGCAAGCTGGACGCGTTCGTCGTCCGCAAGGCTGAGAAGACGCACGGGCTGCAGCGCCGGATCGAGGGTCCGGACGTGAAGGGCCGCCGGGTGCTCGCGGTCGAGGACACTTCGACAACTGGTGGTTCGGTACTCACCGCGGTCGAGGCGTTGCGCGAGGCCGGTGCCGAGGTGGTCGCCGTCGCGGTGATCGTGGACCGGGCGACCGGCGCGCAGGAGAAGGTCGAGTCGGAGGGGCTGGAGTACCGCTCGGTGTTCGGCCTCGAGGAGCTTGGCCTCGGCTCGTGACCACGAGCATGGCGGTGATGGTCGTCGTCGGTCTGCTGGTCGTCGGCGTGGCTGCCTATGTCAGCCATGTGATGGCGAAGAAGCGGCGCGAGGAGTTCGCTGCCTTCGCCGCCCAGCTCGGCTTCAGCTATCAGCCGCAGAACCACGCGCTGGCCGGCCAGTGGGCCGGCACGCCGTTCCAGAAGGGTGACAACTGGCGGGTCCGCAATGTGCTCGCCGGTGGGTACCAGGGCCGGCAGATCGTTGCCTTCGACTACAGCTACCAGACCCACACGAGCAACGGGAAAGGCGGACGGCGGACCACGACGCACAAGTTCGGCGTCGTGGTGATGCAGTTGCCGGGCGCCCTGCCGAAGCTCGAGGTCACCCACGAGGGCATCTTCGGTGGCGCGGTGATGAACGCGCTGGGCTTCGCCGACCTCCAGTTCGAGAGCGAGCAGTTCAACCGCGCCTTCCGGGTGCTGGCCGACGACCAGCGCTTCGGGCACGCGGTGATCCACCCGCAGATGATGGAGATGCTGCTCACCCGCGGTGAGATCGGCTGGCGGATCGAGGGCAACTCCCTGGTCGGCTGGGACTCCGGCGCCCACTCACCCGTCGAGGTGATGAACCGCCTCCAGCTCCTGCAACTGGTCGTCGACAACGTCCCGCCGTACGTCTGGCGCGACTACGCCGGCATCGACCCCCGCGTCACCGGCTGACCGCGTGGTGACACCTACCGGCTGAGAAGCTCTGCCGGTGGACTACTCAGCTCTGCTGCCGCTACTCGTCATCGTCGCGGCCGCGGTCGTCAGCAACCTCTACCGCAAACGCCGGGCCGACGACCGGGGCCAGGCGGTCAGCACGATCGCCTCGAAGAGCGGCTGGCGGTACTACGATGCCGAGCCCGCGCTGGGCGACCGGTGGCCGGGTGACCCGTTCGGCCGGGGCGACCACCGGGACGTCGCCAACGTGATCCGCGGCAGCTGGGGAGCGCGGAAGTTCATCGCGTTCGACTACAGCTACGAGACCCGGCAGGGCTTGTTCCCGCAGGCCCGGGGCGCTGGGTGGGTCAACCGGTTCGGGGTCGTCGTGATGCAGCTGCCCGGGAGCCTGCCGTACCTGCAGGTGCAGCACGAGAACCTGCTGGGCGAGAAGGTCGCCGACCTGCTGACGGGTGAGCAGGACATCGCGTTCGAGAGCGAAGAGTTCAACCGGCTGTTCAGGATCACCGCCGACGACACGTGGTACGCGCGGGCAGTGATCCATCCGCGGATGATGAACCTGCTGATGGACCGCGGGGAGCTGGGCTGGCGGCTGTCGGGCGGCGACCTGATCGGCTGGCACCGCGGCCACCACACCGAGGAAGAACTCCGCCGTCGGCTGGACTTCCTGGCCACCCTGATCGAAGAGATCCCCCGGGACCAGTACGCGGGGTGAGTGGGGACGGACCTGGGCAGCGTTAGAGTCGCTGGGAGTCGTACCCAACACTCGGGAGCAGGGAAATGACCCTCGTCATCGTCATCATCGTCGCGATCGTCGTGATTCTGGCCATCGCGCTGATGGTCTCGTACAACCGGTTCGTCAAGCAGCGGAACCTGATCCAGGAGTCCTGGCGGCAGATCGACGTCGAGCTGCACCGGCGCTACGACCTGATCCCGAACCTGGTCGAGACCGTCCGGGCGTACGCCGCGCACGAGCGGCACGTGTTCGAGGAGGTCGCCCGGCTGCGCACCCAGGCGGTGAACGTGCAGGGCGCGAACCCGGAGCAGCGGGCCGCCGCCGAGGGTGAGCTGTCCGGCGCGCTGCGGCAGATGATGATCTCGGTCGAGGCCTACCCGCAGTTGCAGTCGAATCAGAACTTCCTCAACCTGCAGCGCGAGCTGACCGACACCGAGGACCGGATCGCGGCCGGCCGGCGCTTCTACAACGCCAACGTCGGCGACTACAACACCCGGATCGAGGCGTTCCCCTCGAACCTGATCGCGAACGGCTTCAAGTTCGAGAAGGCCGGCTACTTCGAGGTCAAGGACGAGCAGGTCCGCTCGGTCCCGCAGGTCTCGTTCGGCACCATCGGCTCGGTCGAGGGCGAGCAGCCGCAGCCGCAGATGCAGCCGGGCGTGCAGTCGTCGGGCCAGATCCAGCCGCAGATGCCGGGCCAGAACCAGGGTGGCTACCAGCAGCAGCAGCCGCAGTACCAGCAGCAGCCGCAGTTCCCGCCGGCCGGCGGTCAGCCGCCGTACCAGGGTCAGCCCCCGGTCGGCGGGCCGCCTGCGGGAGCCCCCGGTCCGAAGGACGGCCAGCCGCCCTTCACCGGCGGCGGTCAGTAACCACAGCCGGTAGTCGATAGGGCACTGGGCTCCCCCCGGCCAAGTGCCCCCACCGGCCGATGCTCAGTGCCCTGAGGTTCCGAAATTCAGGCCCGGGCGCGACGATGGTCACTCGTCACTCCCGGGCCTGCCCTCCCCCCGGTACCGTCCACCACGATGCCGGGTGCGGATACATCGCGCGTACATCGCGACGTATATCGCAGTCCCGAACCTTCCCGGCGAGCACGGCGGGATGACACGATGGGGCGGGCCAACAGTTGAGAGGGCAGGCAAGTGGACAGTCTGAGGTACGAGATCCTCGGACCTCTGCGGCTCACTCATGTCCAGGGTCAGCCGCTCCGCGCGAGTAAGCCGCGGCAGCTGCTCGCGACGTTGCTCCTGCACCCCAACCGGTTCGTTTCCACCGACCTGATCGCTGACGCGCTCTGGGAGGGCACCCCGCCCCGCTCGGCGACGGCCAACATCCGCACCTACGTCAGGGCCCTGCGCGGTGTCCTGAAGGAGGCCGGGCTGCCCGCGCCGATCGACACCTCCGCGGCCGGCTACAGCATCGGGGTCGGCGTCGACGAGCTCGACGCGAGCCTGTTCGAGTCCCTGCTCGCCGAAGGCGGTCACCTGCGCGACGCGGGTGACAAGCGCGAGGCCATGCTCGTCCTGTCCAGCGCTTACTCGCTGTGGCGCGGGCACCCGCTCGAGGACCTGGCCATCCCGTCCGCCTGGGAAGGCTCGATCGCCCGCCTCGACGCGCAGTACCGGGGGCTGGTGGACACACTGCTCGACCTGCGACTCGAGTACGGCGACGCCAGCGGTGCCGCCGTACTGCTCAGCGGTCGCCTCACCGAGGACCCGTACGACGAACAGCTGTGGCGGCGACTCGTCGACGCGTTGCTCGCCGCCGGGCGGGCCGGCGAAGCCAGAGCGGCGTACGCGAAGGCCGTGCAGACCCTTGCCGACGAGCTGGACGTCAAGCCCGGCCCCGAACTCGAAGCAGCCGGTGCCCGCGCGGAGAACGGCCGCTCGGCCAACTGGCCCGACCCGGGCATCCCAGCCGACACCCGTACGCCGAAACGCGCCGAGCCGGAACCCGCCGGACCGATGGCGTCGCCGGTGCTCACGGTGCCGCATCGGCCGCCCAGCCAGCTCCCACTCGACCTGGCCGACTTCAGTGGCCGACGGCAACATCTGGAGCAGTTGCGCGATCTCGTCTGTGGCCGCGACCCGGTCCGCCCGCCGATCGCGGTGATCTCCGGCGCCCCGGGAACGGGCAAGACTTCGCTCGCGATCCGGCTCGGGCACCTCGTGCGGGAATCGTTCCCGGACGGCCAGATCTACCTGGACATGCGCGGCGCCACCGAGCCCCGCGACCCCGCGGCCGCGCTGACCGATCTGCTGCTGAGCCTCAACATGTCGGACTCCGCGGTACCGGCTGATCCCGAGCGGCGATCGGCTGCTCTGCGGTCCGAACTCGCCAGCCGGCGGGTGCTGATCATCCTCGACGACGTCGCGGCCGCGAGCCAGATCGCGCCGCTGATGCCGGGCACCGGGGCATCGGCCGTCGTCATCACCAGCCGGAACCGGCTGATGGATCTGGCCGGCGCGGACAGTACGCCGCTCGACACCTTCGACGACGGCGAGGCGGCCGAGCTGCTCCGCCAGGTCGCGGGTGCCGGCCGAGTCGACATCGGTTCACCGGCGGCCACCGAGATCCTCCAAGCCTGCGGGAATCTGCCGCTCGCGATCCGGATCGTCGCCAGCCGGCTGGCCCAGCGTCCTGACCTCAGCCCGGCCGAGCTGGCCCGGCGGCTTCGCGACGAGACCCACCGGCTGGACGAGCTGAGCATCGGTGAGCTCGCCGTCCGGACCAGTGCCGACCTGAGCTACGACTCGCTGAGCGCCGAGGAGGCCCGGCTCTACCGGCTGATCGGTCACTTCGCGGTCGGTGAGTTCTCGGCCCGCATCCTGGAGTCGATCGCCACGCCGTCCTCGGTACGCCGCAGCATGGACCGGCTGATCGAGGTCAACCTGGTGCAGATCAACTCGGTCGACGCGAACGGTACGGCGCGCTACCGGGTGCACGATCTGCTGCGGTTGCACGCCATCGGTGTCGGCGACGAGGAGCAGAAGGCGCAGGCGACCAAGGACCTGCGGACCGTCTTCGATTCCCTGCTGCAGAAGGTGCGCCGGGCCACGGCGGCGTTGCCGTTCGGGTACTTCGGTGTGCTCGAGCACACCGGCCCGCTGCTCGCCCCGGACCCGCAGCCGTTCACCCCGTCGGACGCGATCGCGTGGTTCGACGCCGAGCGTTCCACCTTCGCCCCGGCGATCCGTGCGGCCGCACAGAACGGGCTGCACGACTACGCCTGGCGGATCGCCGCCGCCTGGGGCCCGTACCTCGACATGCGCGCGTACTTCGACGACTGGAACGAGTCGCACCAGCCCGGCCTGAGCAGCGCGATCGCCTGCGGGGACCGGCGCGGCGAGGCGATCATGCATCGCAACCTCGGCCAGCTCGCGATCTACCAGGACAGTTGGGACGCGGCCAGGCATCACCTGAACGAGGCAGTCTCGATCTTCGAGCAGATCGGGGATCGGCAGGGCACCGGGATCGCCGCCGTCGCTCTGGGCACCTGGCTGCGCGAACGGGGCCGGCCGGACGAAGCGCTGACGCAGTACGAGCGGGCGGTCCAGGCGCTGGTCGAGGTGGGCGACAAGAACGGGGAAGCAGTGGCCCGGAGCGCGGCTTCCTCGATCTGGCTGAGCCGCAACGATCCGGTCACCGCCGGGCGGTATCTGGCCGAGGCGTTCCTGGTCGGGGTCCGGCTCGGCGACTCACATCGCGAAGCGAAGGTCCGGCGCCGGATCGCCGCGCTGCGGATGCACCAGGGTCGCCCCGACCAGGCGGTCCGGCAGTTGCAGGCATCCTTGGCGATCTTCACGAGTCTGGGCGACGACCACTGCGCGGCGTACGGGCGGGCTGAGCTCGGGCGGGCGCTGATCGCCCTCGGTGACGGCGCGGCGGCACGACGGATGCTCCTGGACGCGATCGAGATCGGTCACCGGCTGGGCGATCGCAGCGTGGAGGGGCAGGCGGCGTACGACCTCGGGCAGCTGCACGCGAAGACCGGGAATGTGGAATTTGCCCGCCGCTACCTGGATCGCGCGGCCCGCGTGTGGCAGCTGGTCGCCAACGACGCCAAGGTCGCCGGGGCCCGCTCGGCACTGGCGGCGCTGAACACCGATCTCGCCGTCGGCTGACGGCCACAGCCCTTCTGTACAGGGCTTTTTTGGTTGCCGTGTGTAGTTGAGGTTTTGGAATGTACGGCGGGTGTATGCGGCGGGGAGAAGATCGTCTTACCACGGCAGGGGCCGGAGGATGGGGGAGCACGGCCATGGGGGAGATTGTTGTGGAGCGCCGCACAGTGCAATGGGCGGCTAACCCACGCGACACGGAAGCCGCGCTGGCTTGGCAACTGGAGCGGGTGGGATCTACGGCCTGGCAGGACTGGTCGCTGAAGTTCCAGCGGATGGCCTTCGGCTATGCGCAGGACAGCGGCTGGCACGATCCGGCCGACGCGTTGCGGTGGCTCGACCATCACGCCCTGCTGCACGAGGGGGCGGCGCCACGGGGGGCGCTGGTCTGGTACCAGGCGGCAGACCTGATCCGGGTGGCTTGTTCACTCGGCTCAGGCCAGGTGGTCGGGCCATTGCCGTGCGGTCAGATCGCTTCCGCGGATCTGGCCGGCCTCAGCACCGACTACGTGTGGTCAGACCCGCACTTTCCCTTTGGACACTGACCCGTCGGGCACTGACCCTTTCGGGCACTGAGTAGACCGACGGCTCAGTGCTTGCCGTCGTTCGCGATGGACTCCTCGATCTGGGTTTCCACGCCTTCGACGACCTTGCCGTGGCCGCGGCGCTTGGCCAGGACGAACTCGACCAGCATCGGGAGCAGCGAGACCAGCACCAGCAGGAGCAGCGCCGACTCGAGGTGGTCGTGGATGAACTTCACCCGGCCGAGCGCGTGGCCGAGCAGGGTGACACCGGTGGCCCACAGCACGGCGCCGATCCCGGTCCAGACGAAGAACTTGCGCGGGTCCATCTTGCCGGCGCCGGCCACCACCGTGATGAAGGTCCGCACGATCGGGACGAACCGGGCCAGGACCAGCGCGCGCGGGCCGTACCGCTCGAAGAACTCGTGCGTCTGCTCGATGTACTTCGGTTTCAGGAAGCGCGCGTTCGGGTTGGTGAACAGCGTCGTCCCGAGCACCCGGCCGATGTAGTACCCGGACACGTTGCCGAGGAACGCGGCGACGGTCAGCACCACGCAGGCCAGCCAGAGCGGGACGTCGATCGTGCCGTGCGCGATGAACAGCCCGACCGCGAACAGCAGCGAGTCACCGGGCAGGATCGGGAAGAGCAGCCCGCACTCGATGAACACGACCGCGGCCGTCCCCCACAGGGCCCAGTCACCCAGCCAGTTCAGCAGGAATTCCGGGTCCATCCAGGACGGCATCAGCATCGCGATCATTGGGAGCACGCCGACAGGGTAGCGTCCCGACCCATGCAGGAAGCCAATCGTGACAACCCCGGAGACCTGATCGGAACCGATCTGGCCGGTCCGGCGGAGGTCGGCGTCGGGCCGTGGCAGGGCGAGCTGCCGGACGATCCGCGCCTCGACCCGGAGCTGCTCGCCGCCGGGGACCGCCGCAACGTGGTGGACAAGTACCGGTACTGGCGGCTGGACGCCATCGTCGAGGACCTCGACACCCAGCGGAACCCGTTCCACGTCGCGATCGAGAACTGGCAGCACGATCTGAACATCGGCTCGGTTGTCCGGACTGCGAACGCCTTCCTGGCCAGGGAGGTGCACATCGTAGGCAACCGGAAGTGGAACCGCCGTGGCGCGATGGTGACGGACCGCTACCAGCATGTGCGGCACCACCCACAGCTCGCCGACCTCGCGGCGTACGCCGAGGAGCACGCGCTGGCCGTAATCGGCATCGACAACCTGCCCGGCGCGGTGCCCTTGGAGACCTACGAGCTGCCCACCGACTGCGTCCTGCTGTTCGGCCAGGAAGGCCCCGGCCTGACCGAGGCGGCACACGCCATCTGTACCGACGTACTGTCGATCGCCCAGTTCGGCTCGACCCGCTCGATCAACGCCAGCGCGGCGGCGGCCATCGCGATGCACGCGTGGATCCGCCGCCACACTTTCCACCAGAAGCCTTAGCCGACCGGCTGCGGTACCGAAGGCTGGGTGACCAGGCGCGGGATGAAGAGCCCCTCGGACTTGTCGATGAAGGCCTGATCGAGCTTGGGTTGCCAGCGCGGGCTGACGGCGATGGTGTCAGCTCGGCCAAGGTGATGGCCGGCCGGGCCGGTGAGGTGTTGACGGCAAGGTCGGCATCGGGCAGCAGTTCAGGGCCAAGAAAGTTGCCGGAAAAGTTGTCTGCGCAGGAGCCGTAACCCCGGGCTGGGCAGGTGCGTTGGAAGAAGCGTCAGTCCCAACTCGGAGGGGGACTGCGCTTGCTTTGGCATGCGCTGGTTCGGGGTCAGGTTCGACAGTGGGGGCACTATGAGTTCGAATATGCATGTCCGTCGTGCGATGGAAGAGATGTGGGGCGTACTGGTGCACGAGGTCGCCACGGTGCAGGCGATCTCGACGGCGGCGGTGGAAGCTCGCAGTGACGAGTCGCGGGTGGCTCTGCTCAAACTGCTGGAGGCCGAGACGGCTGAGGTCGTCGCGCTGGTGGAAGAGGTAGGCCGCGAGTTCCCCATGCCCGCGAGTGAGGCAAGCTGAGTCCTCCACACTAGGAGGAACAGATGGTGCCGTGGGCCGACCATGCGATCTGGTGGCATGTCTACCCGTTGGGCTTCGTCGGGGCTGAGGCCACCGCGCTTCCCGCCGGCTTCAGGACTCCCAGGCTCGGGCGGCTGGAGAACTGGCTCGACTACGTGATCGAGCTGGGCTGTTCAGGGCTGCTGCTCGGTCCGGTCTTCGAGTCGGAGACGCACGGGTACGACACCATCGACCACTTCCGGATCGATCCCCGGCTTGGCGACTACGAGGATTTCGACTCGCTCGTCGCCGCGGCGAAGGAGCGTGGACTGCGGATCCTGCTCGACGGGGTCTTCAACCATGTCGCCCGGAGTTTCGCGGCGCCACCGGAGTGGTTCAAGCATCGGCCGGACGGGTCGATCGCGACCTTCGAGGGACACGAGCACCTGGTGGTGCTCAACCATGACGAGCCCGCGGTCCGCGAGTACGTCGTCGAGGTGATGTGCCACTGGCTGGATCGTGGCGTCGACGGGTGGCGCCTCGACGCGGCGTACGCGGTGGCGCCCGAGTTCTGGCATGGGGTGTTGTCGCAGGTTCGCGAGCGGTTCCCGGAGGCGTGGTTCGTCGGCGAACTGATCCATGGCGACTACGCCGGCTATGCCGCGACGAGCACACTCGACTCGGTGACGCAGTACGAGTTGTGGAAGGCGATCTGGAGTTCGCTGAACGATCGCAACTTCTTCGAGCTGGCGTATGCGCTCGAGCGGCATCAGCAGTTCGTCGATCCGCTCGTGCCGCAGACGTTCGTGGGCAACCACGACGTGACGCGCATCGCCAGCAAGCTGGACGATCCACGGCACCTGGGCCATGCGTTGGCAGTGCTGTTCGCGGTGGGCGGAATACCGAGCATCTATGCCGGTGACGAGCAGGCCATGCAGGGCATCAAGGAGGACAGGGTCGGTGGTGACGATGCGGTCCGGCCGGAATTCCCCGACAAGCCGGGGGAGCTCACTGCGCCCGACTGGGCGACGTACCGGCTGCACCAGCGACTGATCGGCGTACGGCGTCGCAACGCGTGGCTGACGCGGTCGCGGACCAAGGTCGCCCACCTGACGAACCAGGCGCTCGCATTGCGTTCTGGTGATGCCGGTGGCCAGCTGCTGCTCCTGCTGAATGTAGGCGACGAGGCTTACCGCTTCCCAGTGGAAGTGGCGGGCCTCGTCGTTGCAGCCCAGTCGGATCCCGGCCACCTGCCGGAGGACCCGTTGCTACTGCCTCCACACAGCTGGCTGATACTCGCTACCGGCTGAAGCTAGTGGTCAGTGCTACTTGGCCGGCCCGGCTGTTGACGAGTGCGTATCGGAGTGTGTCCACGGGTTCGTCATCGCGTCGGGTGAGCAGGTAGATGCCTCGGTGAACTGATTGCTCCAGCCGGAGGAGGACGAGGTCGCTGCGCAGTGACGGGATAAGGAGTTGCGGCACCAGTGCCACGCCCAGGCATGCAGCTACGAGGCCGGTCTTGGTGGGCAGATCCTCGGCGCCGCGGTGCAGCCGTGGTTCGAAGCCAGCCCGTCCGGCGACCTGCCGGAGCAGGGTCTCCGACCCGGTGTTGTCCTCGACCCAGACCTCCCCGGCGAGGTCGGCCATTCTCACTCGAGACTTTCCTCCCAGGCGATGCCCGAGTGGCGCGACGACCACCATCTCGTCGTCGAACAGATGGGCGGCGTGCAGTTCCTTGGCGGAGGGAAGGCCGGGTGGCGCGTCAGTGACGACAGCGGCGTCGATCTCCTGGCCGAGCACCATTTCGGCCAGCTGCGGGGTGAGTCCGGAGATGACCGTCCACTCCAGACCCGGCTCGCTCATCATCAGTGACCGGATCGCCTGGGGCACGAGAGAGGCCGCCGCAGAAGGGACAGCGCCCAGCACCAGCCGCTGCTGACCCTCCCGTGCTTGACGAGCTGCCTCGGCGCCTCGCCTTGCCTCGTTGACGACGAGCCGTGCATGTGGCAGCAATGCCTCTCCGGCCGGGGTAGGGGATACCCCTCGGGAACGCCTCACGAACAACGTGACCCCGAGACCACGTTCCAGTGCCGCTACCTGACGAGACAGCGCAGGCTGAGTGAAGCCGGTGGCCTCGGCTGCGGCCCGAAATGTGCCGGCCCGGCATACCTCCACAAACGCGGTCCACTGGGTAAGGGACATGGGAGGCAGTATTCCATTCGGGTATGACGCTGATGCAAGGGTTGCAATTGTTGCATCACTTTCCAGCGCGCAACATAGGTCCATGACGAAAAGACTTCACGTCGCTGTCCTTGGCCTGGGCCGATTGGGGTCAGCCATGGCCACCCGCGCCGGCATGTTCCACGACCTTCGCACCTGGAACCGCACCCCGATGCCGGGCAGCCCCGGCCGGACCACGACGCCCGCGGACGCAGTCACCGATGCTGATGTCGTACTTGTCTGTCTCTATGACGCCGCTGCCTGCCAGAGTGTCCTTGAGAGTTGCCTTGACTCGATCCCCCGAACAGCAACGGTCGTCAACACCAGCACCATCAGCCCTGACGAGGCCAAGCAACTCGAACAACTCGTCTCGCAGTACGGACGCGCCTACCTCCACGCACCGGTGATCGGATCTGTTGCGTCTGTAGAGTCCGGTCGACTTACCATCCTCACCGGCGGCCAGCCCGCTGAGCCGGCCAGGAAGGTCCTTGAAACCCTCGGTGACATCCTCCCCGCGGAAACGTCGGGTGAGGCCGCGGCCCTGAAACTCCTGGCCAACGGCGTCCTCGGCGACTCTCTCCTCGCCCTGAGACGAGCACTACACAGAGGTGAGTCCCTCAGCCTGCCACGTGCCACCGTCCTCGACATGCTCGAGCGGACCGCCCTGTCCGGGACGGTGACCCAGAAACGCAACCTTCTCACGAAGGCACCCCTGCAGAACTCCCTCAGCGCGTTCACCGTGGCGGCCCTCGGCAAGGACCTGCGGCTGCTGGCCGACAGCCTCGCGGCCACCTCGGATGTCTCTGCCGTCCTCGGGACCCTGCTGTCCGACAGCGCGCTCGTCACTACCGATGATGTCGCTCGCCTCTGCGCAATCACCCAAGACTGGGGTCACCTCGCCGACGCCCGGCTCAGGATCTCCCCCGAACTCACCGCCGACCCCGCCGTACTCGGTCCGCTCCACGCCTACGCCCGGGGGCACGCCACCGGCGACCCACAACACTTCCGCCACGCCTTCCTCCCAACTGCGCACATCGAGGGATTCCGCGACGGGGTGTTCACGTCCTGGGACCTCCAGACGTACTGCAGTATCTTCAACGGTCCAGCCCCCGACGAAGACAGCAGGCGCCGCACCCTCGACCACCTCACCGTCCAGGGCGCCATCGCGACCGCCACCATGACCCTTCGCCATGGATCAGCCACGTTCGTCGACATGTTCGTGTTGATCACGGACTCCGCAGGCGACTGGCGGATCGCCAACAAGGTGTACGAACGCCAACCGGGATAGCTCGCAGAGCGAGCCTTCAGCCGTGGATGGCGGGCAGTCTGAGATCGGTCCCTGGAGACAGAAGCCGGTACTGCGAGCAGCGGGGGCTCCGTCGTACGGGGTCAGTCGGTCTGGGTGACCTTGCGGAGGCCGCGGGGGGCGTCGGGGTTGAGGCCGAGCTTGCGGGCCAGGGCCTCGATCGCGCGCTGGGCCGGGATGATCAGGGCCAGCGGGGCGAGCGTCTCGGGGAGGTCCGGGCCGGCCAGGTTGACGTCGCAGCGGGAAGCGAAAGTGGCGTCGCCGCCGATGCCGAGGATCTTGCTGCCCTTCTCACGGACGATCGAGGCCAGCTCGGTCATCCCCGGCAGCGCGGGGCCGTCGGCGGCGGCGACCAGGATGGTGACCAGGTCCGCGTCGACGACCGCGATCGGGCCGTGCTTGAGGTCGGCGTACGAGAGGCCGCGGACCGGCTGAAGGCAGGTCTCCTCGAGCTTGAGCGCCACCTCCAGCGTCGTACCGAAGGTGAGGCCGCGGCCGCTGGTCAGCACGTCGTGGGCGCCGGCGAGCAGGTCGGCGGCGGCGTCGACCGAGCCTTCCAGCATCTTCGCGGCGGCGTCCGGGACGCGGGCGATGTCGGCGTCGAGCGTGCCCGGCTTCTGCGCCAGCGCGTCGACCGCGACGGTGATCGCGGCCAGCTGGGTGGTGTAGGTCTTGGTCGCCGGAACGGCCAGTTCCTTGCCCGCCTGGGTGATCAGCGCTACGTCGGCGGTCGAGGCCAGCGGGCTGTCGCCGTCGTTGGTGATGCCGACGACGGCGGCGCCGTTGCGCTTGGCCCACTCGGCGGTGTCGACGATCTCCTGGGTGGCGCCGGACTGGCTGACCGCGACGACGAGCGAGTTCGACAGGTCGAGGTTGGCGCCGTACAGGGTGGCCACGGACGGCGCGGCCAGGGAAGCCTGCCGGCCGGCGTGGATCTCGGTCAGGTAGCGGCCGTAGACGCCGGCGTTGTCGGACGAGCCGCGGGCGACGAAGATCACATGCCGGCGGCCGGCGGCCAGCCGGGTGATCTCGTGTCGCAGCGGCAGCACGTGCTCGAAGGTCGCGGCCAGCGCCGCGGGCTGCTCGGCGATCTCGCGGGCCATCTGGGTGGCAGGGGCGGGGACGGGCGTTGACACCACGACGATCACTGGTCCTATCTGGTCTTAACAGGTATGCTGCGCACGATAGCAGTGAGCGGTGGACCGGGGCACCCCCCGCGTCTTCGCCCAGGTCTGGAGGATCGAGATTCGATGGTGGCGACCAAGCGGGCCCAGGTCCGAGCGGTACTGGAACGGCTGATCGACGTCGAGTTGCACCCGGGTGACCCGATCCCTTCCGAGCGGGCCCTGGTGGACAAGCTGAACGTGTCCCGGGTGACCGTCCGGCAGGCGATCAGCGACCTGGTCGAGTCCGGCGCGCTGGAACGCGTGCACGGTAAAGGGACCTTCGTCACCGGTCCGCAGGTCGACTCCCAGCTGCACCTGACCTCGTTCTCCCGGGAGATGCGCGCCCGCGGTCTGGAGCCCGGCACGGTCGTCTTGTCGGCGACCGAGATCGAGGCGTCCGACGAGACCGCGAAGGGTCTGCGGGTCCCCAAGGGCACCAAGGTGATCCGGGTCGAGCGGCTGCGCACCGCCGACGCCTCGCCGATGGCCTACGAGATCGGCTACTACCCGTCCGCGCTCTTCCCCGGCCTGCTCGGCCGCGAGCTCGGCACCCTGTACGACGTCTTCGCGAGCGAGTACGACGTCGTCGTCACCTCGGGTGAGCAGACCGTCCGGGCGGACAACGCCGACGGTCATGTCGCCCGGGTTCTCGGCGTGGCCCGGCGGGCACCCCTGCTGGTCCTCGAGCGCACCACCTTCGCCGGCCGCAAGGTCGTCGAGCTGTCCTGGTCGGCCTACCGCGCCGACCGCTATCGCCTGCACATGGCCCTGACACCCCGGGGGCCGCGCTCCGGGTCGGCTTGAAGCAGCCGACCCGACTCGGCCGCCTGACCCGGCCGGTCAGTAACAAACTGGACCGGTCCTGTTCATCAACTGGTCTGTTCTCCTGCTGTTCGCTCCCCGGTTACCTGACCGGCTCAGCAGGCGGGCCGCCGTGCACGACGAAGTGCCTGGTGGCGATACTGGAGCTCAACCCACATGGAACTTTGCTGTGAGGAGTACCGCGAGACATGCCTATTGCCACCCCTGAGGTCTACGCCGAGATGCTGGACAAGGCCAAGCAGAACAGCTTCGCCTACCCGGCGATCAACGTCAGCTCGTCGCAGACGCTGACCGCCGCGATCCGTGGTTTCGCCGAGGCGGGCTCGGACGGCATCGTCCAGGTCTCCACCGGCGGTGCGGAGTACCTGTCCGGTTCGACTGTGAAGGACATGGTCACCGGCTCGGTCGCGCTGGCCGTGTACGCGCACGAGGTCGCGAAGAACTACAACGTGAACATCGCGCTGCACACCGACCACTGCCCCAAGGACAAGCTGGACGGCTTCGTCCGGCCGCTGCTGGAGATCTCCGCCGAGCGCGTCGCGCGCGGCGAGAACCCGCTGTTCCAGTCGCACATGTGGGACGGTTCCGCGGTGCCGCTGGAGGAGAACCTCGAGATCGCCAAGGACCTGCTGGCCCGGGCCGCGGCGGCCCGGATCGTGCTGGAGATCGAGGTGGGGGTCGTCGGCGGTGAGGAGGACGGCGTCGCCAACGAGATCAACGACAAGCTCTACACCACCGTCGAGGACGGCCTGGCCACGGTCGAGGCGCTCGGCACCGGCGAGCACGGCCGCTACCTGACGGCGCTCACCTTCGGCAACGTGCACGGCGTCTACAAGCCGGGCTCGGTGAAGCTGCGTCCGGAGATCCTGAAGGAGATCCAGGACGCGGTCGGCGCCAAGGTCGGCAAGGAGCGCCCGTTCGACCTGGTCTTCCACGGCGGCTCGGGCTCCACGCTCGAGGAGATCCGCGCCGCGGTCGACCACGGTGTGATCAAGATGAACGTCGACACCGACACGCAGTACGCGTTCACCCGGCCGGCCGCCGCGCACATGTTCGCCAACTACGACGGCGTGCTGAAGATCGACGGCGAGGTCGGCAACAAGAAGGCCTACGACCCGCGCGCCTGGGGCAAGGCCGCCGAGGCCGGCATGGCCCAGCGCGTCGCCGAGGCCTGCGAGAACCTCCGCTCCACCGGAACCTCCCTCCTCGCCTGACCCAGCTCCACCTGTCCTCTCTTGGTCAGCTTCACCTGAAGGGATCCGCCACCCGGCGGATCCCTTCTTTTATTGGGTTTTCCGGCCGGACTGTGCTGTCTTCACCAGGGACTTGGCTGCCCAGACCATGGTTTCGGTTGCCTCCTCGGGGTCGAGGCCGGCGGCGTCGCGGGTGGCGACCAGGGCCTCGACCCCGCAGACGAGAACCACCGCGCTGACCAGGCGCGAGAACTCCTGCTCAGGAAGCTCTTCGGCGAGTGGCTGCAAGGCGAGCAGGACGCCGTCGCGTCGTGCGGTCGACCGGACCGGCACCATCTCGCCGCCCTCCTCCCACTGCGCGAACCACCGCTCCAGCGTCGCCTGTAGCACTCCCCGCCAGATCGGCTCGTCCTCGAACTGCCAGCGCGCGATCGTCCGCACCAGTACCTCGAGCCGGACCAGCGGATCCTCGCCCGCGTCCGCGAGCACCTCGTCGAAACTCGGCACGTCACGGGTCGCCGACACCGCCGCGTCCGCCCGCAACGACTTCGGGCTCGGGAAGTACCGGTACGCCGTCGCCACCGAGATGCCCGCCTTCTCGGCCACCTGCACGACGCTCGGCGACTCGCCGCCGTCGCGCAGGACGGCGAAGTACGCGTCGATGAGTGCTTGGCGGGTGCGTTGCTTCTGCTGTTCGCGGCCGCTCATCCAACTCCCTTGATGTGAGAATGATTTCTCATGATGATAAACCTATCGCATCACGACGAAACCTGGGGGATCGAAGAAATGACACCAGAGGAGATGGATGACGTCCTCGCCCGGCACTTCGCGGGGGAAGAGGCGCACGACCTGGACGCAGTACTCGCCACGCTGACCGAGGACATCGAGCACGACGTCGTCGGCCTCGGTGTCCGCAAAGGGCACGCGGAGGTGGCGCCGCTCTACCAACTGCTGTTCGACGGAGCCACCGACGAGGTCTACGCACCGATCCGCCGGATGCACGGGGAGAACTTCCTCGTCGACGAGGTGATGATGACCCAACGCGTCCTCGGTGACCTGTACGGCGTCCCCGGCAACGGCACGGTGGTGACGGCTCGCCTGTTGCATGTCTGCGAGTTCCGCGACGGACTGATCAGCCGGGAGAACGTCTGGATGGACACCGCCGCTATCCTCACCCAGCTGACCGCGGCCCAACCCAGCGCAGAGGCCGAAGCCAATGCGGACTGAGCAGCTCGGCGCCACAGCCGGTGCCTACCGCGTCCTTCACAACCCGCCAGCGAAGAAGCCCCGTCCCACCGTCAGCCCGGCTGGTCTGGGACACCGGCGGGTGGGATCAGGTGCCGGCGTGGCGACCGGCGGGGGCGGTCGGGGCTGAAGTGGTGAATGCCCGTACGCCGGCTGGCGCGGGTGAAGGCGGTCCGGATGTCGGCGACGACCTGAGTGGGGTCGTCGAGGTCTGGCCAGGAGATCCAGCAGTACTCCAGGGGCTCGGGTGGTTCGGGGTCGCCTGGTGCGAGAGCGCCGAAGGCGCGGTCGGCGGCTTCGGAGGGGTAGTCGTCGAATTCCTCGGTCCAGAAGGGGTTTCGGGCCTCGAACTCGACGACGGTTCGCTCGTCCGGGAACCACAGATTGCAGGTGGCGAGGTCCATGCAGTGCTCCTCAGAGAGGGGTGGAAGTGAGGGGGAAGGTGTGGGGAGACCCGCCTCCGTCAGGATCAAGCGGAGACGGGACTCGGCCACCGAGGCGGAGGCGGCGCCGGCCAGCGCGAGCGCCCGATGAGCGCGGGCCGGGCCGGTTGCAAGGTGATTGGCGGCCCGTTTGAGATCGGCCGGCGTCACCAGCCCGGCGTACAGGGCGGCTTCGGTCAGGACGACGGCGGGAGCTAGTGGTGACGTGGCGGCGACCTCGGCGATCGCCCGGGCAGGGCTGACGAGGCGCAGCTTGTTCCACACGGTGACGCCAGGGCCGACCGGGTCCCGGACGTGGCGGTGGATTCCACCGGCGTGCAGGCCCGCGCGTCCCGTCCGGGTGGTGAGGTGGAGATGTGTGAGGTCGAGACCCCAGAGTGGCAACGCGTGCAGGGCGGCCGCCGACTGGTGGCTCGCGATCAAGCCGGGCTCGCCGCGGCGCAGTACGTGGTAGAGCCGGCGGAGATGGAGCATCTCGTCGTCGACCAGGGTGAGGGTCTGGTGTGGGGCATAGGTGCCCGGCCGGATCCGGCGCCAGCCGCCGGTGTCCAGTAGAGAGTCGATATCAGGGTCGGGGTAGCCACACGCGCGCGCATCGGCCCGCGTGAACACCCCGCCGCGGATCTGGTTCATCACGCTGAGTTGTGGGTTCACACCAGAGAAGATGCACCGATCGCACGCCCGAGTCAGCGATCAGTTGAAACCTGTGGACAGTGCGCCTCTAAAAGAGGGCATGAAAAAAGCCCGTCATGTCTGTATGACGAGCTCGGCGCGAGTCGGTACCCAGGGTTGCCAAAGGAGCGGCATGTTGGCCTCGGACGGCGTCCGATTGCCTTTGCGCTCATTACAGGAGGCATGGGCGGCGACCGCGTTCAGCCACTCTGTCCGGCCGCCGCGGGATCTGGGCTGGACGTGATCCATCGTGTCGGCGTTGGCCAGCCCGCAGTACGCGCAGCGGAACTTGTCGCGGCGCAGGACGCCGTGCTTGCTGTACTTCATCCGGCCGGCCGCGTAACGCCAGTGAGTCACCACGTAGCGGACCAGTCTCAGGACGCGTGGCACCGGAAAAGGGCCGATGGTCCGCTCTCCGTGCGCCTCCTCGACCACTGCTACCTCGCGCACCAGCATCCGGATGGCGTGCTGGATCGACACGGTGTGCAGCGGCTCGTATGACGCGTTCAGGACGATCACGCTCATCGGGTGCCTCCTTCCGGCCGTAGCTGGGAACCACGGCGGTCTCGACGCAGGGTCTCAAGCATCCGTGGCCGTCCGGTGAACGGTCAACGGATTTCGTCAGACGGTCACGTGCCGGGACGGCTGCGTGATCGGCGAAGATGTGCTTATGGAATTGAACAATCTGCTGTCAGGTCCACCCGAGACACTACTCCCCGTCGACCCGGCGGCTGCGGAACTCGCCGCGGGGGCGGCCGCGGTCGACCTCGCGGCCAAGTTCCCGACCTCTTCGCTGGCCTGGTCCGCGCTCGCCGAGGCGGCCCTCGCGGAGGGTCACACGATCGAGGCCTACGCCTATGCCCGGACCGGCTACCACCGCGGTCTGGACCTGCTTCGCCGCAACGGCTGGAAGGGTCACGGGCCGGTCCCGTGGGAGCACGAGCCGAACCGCGGCTTCCTGCGCTGCCTGGCCGTTCTCGGCAAGGCAGCCGCGATCATCGACGAGAAGGACGAGGCCGAGCGCTGTACTACGTTCCTGCGCGACTCGTCGGCCACAGCGGCCGACGTACTGGCCTAGCAGCGTCTATTGGGAGGGGTAGTTGTAGGGCTGGTCGTCGGCGGGACATGATCCGTCGGTGACCAGCCCCTATGCCCAACAAGGATTCCGCGTCGGCTTCGACTGGGGGCCGGCCGGTGCTGCTGCCGTACCCGGCAGCCTCGTGGCGGTGGTGGACGTCTTGTCCTTCACCACCGCCGTCACGGTGGCCGTCGACTGCGGCATCGACGTGTACCCCTACCGGTGGCGAGACGAGACAGCAGTCGGGTACGCCGAGCAGTTGGACGCCACACTGGCCGTCGGAAGATCCCAGGAAGGCGTGACCCTGTCCGCCGTGTCGATCCGGCAGGCCGAAGGGATTCAAAGGCTGGTGCTTCCCTCGCCCAACGGATCGACGATCTCGCAGCAGTTGAGCGAGAGCGGTTCGACGGTGATGGCCGTGTCACTACGCAACAGGTTGGCCGCTGCTGAATGGGCGGCTCAGAAGCTGGCAGCTGACCCCTCGCTGACCGTGGTGGCGATTGCCGCGGGGGAGAGGTGGCGGGATGGGTCGCTGCGTCCTGCGGTTGAGGACCTCTGGGGCGCTGGTGGGTTCCTGGCCGCGCTGGCCGATCGGGGTGTGGGGCCGCTGTCACCGGAGGCCCGAGCCGCAGTAGCGGCGTACAGGGAGGTGGCCGATGAGTTGTCTCGGCTGTTGCATGACTGCGTTGGTGGACGTGAGCTGGCGCTGTACGGATTCCGCGAGGATGTGGCGATCTCGGCTGAGCTGGATGGCAGCCAGTCGGTGCCGGTGCTGCAAGGCGATACACTGAGCGGGTCATCAAAACCCTCGAGGTTCTGCCCGGTGACATAGCCGGCAGGCGGCGTGCGTCCCCGCTTCCTGCCGAACTTGGACGGTTGTAGGCGGCAAAGACGGATCGGCGCAGTAGGACGCCCACGATCAGGTCGCCGCCCCGCCGGGCAGCGGAAGGTACTACCGTGCCGGCACTCACCGGACGGATCCGCACGCCCCAACGACCGCAGCAGGCGCCACACGGCTACCGCGTCGCCCTGCGTACACCGGGAGCGTTGAAGTTCTACCTGGCCGCCGCACCAGCCCGCATCGGCATCGCCATGACCGGACTGGGCATCGTCTGGCTCATCCACGGATCAACAGGCTCGTACGCCGTCGCAGGCACGGTGACAGGTGGTTTCGCCGTCGCCGAGGCTGTCGGCGGCCCGCAGGTCGCCCGGCTGATCGACCGCTTCGGGCAACCACGGATGCTGCCCATCATCCTGCTACTGCACAGTGCGGCGATCGCCCTGCTCATCGGCCTGGCAATGACGTCGTCGACGGTGTGGATGCTGGTCCTGGCCGGAGTACTCGCAGGCGCTTCCTTGCCGCAGATCGGCGCCCAGACTGCGGCTCGTTGGTCGCATGCACTGCGCGGTGGCTCGGCTATCTCCTCAGCCTTCGCCCTGGAGTCAATGGGCACAGGCCTGGCCTTCCTGGTCGGCCCTGCACTCATCGGCACTGTAAGCGCACTGGTGTCTCCAGTAGCCGGCTCAATCCTCGCGACAGCCCTTGTCGTCGGTGGCGGCCTCTCCCTGGCTCTGCAACGCCGTACTGCGCCGCCGCCCTCCGCTGGTATTCGCAAGGAGGGCTCAGGACGCCTGCTGCACAAGGGCTTCCTAGCACTCGTCGGTACGAACATCGGCGTCGGACTGTTCTTCGGCAGCATGCAAGTCTCGGTGACGGCGTTCGCAGTCGGCCGCGGCTCCGAATCACTCGCCGGACCGCTCTACAGCATCACCAGTCTGATCAGCCTGGTGGCCGGAATCGCCTATGGAGCAAGGCGTTGGCGCCTGCCTGCCAGAACCCAGTTCGTCATAGCCATGACAGTCCTGTTCGCCACTACCTTGCCGCTGCTTAGTGTGGACACACCGCTGGGCCTTGCGCTCGCACTAGCCCTGCCGGGCCTGGCGCTGGCTCCGATTCAAGTGCTGTCGTCAGTCCTTGCCGAGTCGGAGGTTGAGCCCGCAGTACTGACTCAGGCTTTCACCTGGCTCAACTCCGGCAGTGCTGCGGGGATCGCGATGGGTGCAGCGGTCGCGGGCCGGGTGGTGGACAGTCACGGCGCGCACGAGGGCTTCGCTCTTGCTCTGGCCGCGACGCTTGTCGCCACCGCGATGGCGTACGTCGTCCGCGCTTCCCGGCCGAAGGTCGCGCCCTGATCGACGCCGGTGTCCGATAGTGGCCATGGCCGGCTCCCCTGGGACCGCTGGCGAACCGTTGTTCGCCAGCGGATCGGCGTGATACTCATCCGGGACTAGCGGGAGAACGCTTTCCATTGAACCCCGCACCTGTCCCCAGGAGTTCGATGATGACTTCGCATCCGCCTCGGTCCAAGGCCGGCAGATTCGGAAACAGGGCGCTCGCCGCCCTGCTTCCGCTGGCCCTGGCCGTTCCCCTGATCCAGCCCACCGCCGCGGCCGCTGCCACCGCAGAGGTCGCCTACCGCTTCGACTTCGGTCCCTCGAGCAGTGCGGTCGCCGACGGCTACACGGCGGTCGGCCCGGTCGCCTACGAGGCCGGCCGTGGCTACGGCTTCGCCGATCCGGCCAAGGTGACAGCGGTCGACCGGGGTACCGATGACGCCGTTCGGACCGACTTCGTCGCGGTCGCCGGTACTTCGTTCGTCGTCGACCTGCCGAACGGCGACTACACGGTCGCACTGGTGGCCGGTGACGCCACCGAGTCGAGCGAGATCGCGATCACCGGCGAGAAGATGGCCAAGGTCCAGCTGACCCCGAAGCCGGCTGCCGAATATCTGGCGATGACGTTCCCGGTCTCGCTGGTCGACGGCCAGCTGAACCTGGACTTCAGCGGCTCGGCGGCGAAGCTCAACTCACTGGTGATCACCCGGTTGCCGGCCCGGACGGCCGGTCCGAAGCCGACCGCCTTCCTGGCCGGTGACTCGACGGTGCAGACCTACGACCCCGGGTTCGCGCCGCAGGCCGGCTGGGGGCAGATGCTGGGCCGGTTCCTCAGCGATGACGTGCTCGTCGTGAACAAGGCGATCGGCGGCCGGAGCTCGAAGAACTTCATCAGCCAGGGCCGGCTGGACGAGATCCTGCGGGCGATCCGGCCGGCCGACTACCTGTTCATCCAGTTCGGCCACAACGACGCCACTCAAGGCGTCGACGACCGCTACGCCTCACCGGCCGACTACAAGGAATACCTGCGGACGTACGTGCACGGGACTCGCCAGCGCGGGGCGGTGCCGGTCCTGGTCACCCCGGTGTCCCGGCGCAGCTTCGATCCCGCGACAGGCAAGTTCAACGTGAGCTTCCCGGAGTACGTCGCCAAGATGGTCGAGCTGGCCGCCGAGGAAGAGGTGGACCTGGTTGACCTGTCCGCGTCCAGCCGGGCCTACCTCGACCAGATCGGGCCGGACACGGCGAAAGCTGTCTTCCTGCACGTCGACCCGGGCGTCTACCCCGGCCGCCCGAACGGAACCGTCGACGACACACACTTCCAGGAGTACGGCGCGATCCAGCTGGCCCGCCTGGTCGCCACGGACGTCGCCAAACTGGATGTCCCGCTAGCGGACGAAGTAGTCGAGGTAGAGCCGCCCGCGAACGTCCCGGCCGCTCCTACCGGCCTGCTGGCCAGCAGCGTCTCCAACGCCGGCGCCGTACTGCGCTGGACGGCGCCCGCCGGTGCCGACATCTACCGCATCTACCGCAAGACCGCCTCAGCCCCAGACACGGCGTACGCGCTCGTCGGTACTACGACGAGCACTAGCGCGGTGGTGCAGGGACTGGCCGAGGGGGAGAGCTACTCGTACCGAGTTGGCGCAGTCAACGGGCGTGGCGAGTCGGAGCCCTCTGTGGCGACCACGTTCACCACCAAGCGAGCGAAGTACAAGTTCGACTTCCAGCCGGTCGGAGCGCAGGTGGCCGCCGGGTACACCGAGGTCAACAGGACCATGACGTACTCCGTGGAGCGCGGCTTCGGCTTCACGCAAGCACCGGAGGCCATGGCCGACCGGGACCGCGGCAGTACGGCCGGAGTGCCCAACGACCTGCAGCGGGACTTCGTGCTGTCGGGGAGCCCGTTCGAGTTCAAGCTGGACGTTCCGAACGGGACGTACATGGTCAAGACCTACAGCGGCGACTGGATCGGCAGCAGCCGGACCGACTTCGCCATCGAAGGCAAGCCGGCCGGTAGTGGGAACGCAGGCAAGGAGAGCGTGACCGAGAAGCTGAAAGGTCCGGTCTCGGTGGCCGACGGGCAGCTGAACATCGTGATCAGCGGCACCGGTGCGCGGCTGAACGGGATCGACGTCACGCCACTGCTGGTCGCTCCGGCGAACCTGAAGGTCGATTCGATCGCCCCGCAGGCACACACCGCGACTCTCAGTTGGGACGCGGAGGCCGATGCTGTCGGCTACCGGGTGTACCGGCAAGGGCCGGGCGACGACAGGCCGGTCAACGTGGCGGATCAAGCCGCTCTCGGCTTCGTCGACTCCACTGTGACCGCGGGTCTGGACTACGCGTACTACGTCACCGCGATCGACAACACCGGCTTGGAGTCGGTGCCCTCCGCGGTGGTCCGCGCCTCGATCGTCGACCCGGCCGTGGCTGTCCCGGACGCACCGACGAGGCTCAAGCTGCTGGCGATCCACAAGCACGACCTCACCTTGGACTGGAAGAAGAGCAAGACGGCCTGGAGCTATCTGATCGCGCGGGCGGAATCCCCGGACGGGCCCTACAAGGTCGTCGGCAGGACGACGGCGACGTCGTTCAAGGATCGTATGGTCCTCACCACCATCAAGTACTACTACCAGGTCTCGGCAGTGAACGTCGGCGGCGTCTCAGCTGCTTCAGTAGCGCTGGAAACCCCTGCTGTCACAGTGCTGAAGCGGCAGGCCGAGTACCTGGATCGCGCGCCGTCCGCAGTACCGACTGCAGACGGCAAGGTGCTGGTGGGCTGGCGACTGCTCGGGACGGATCCTGAGTCCATTGCGTTCCACCTGTACCGCGACGGCGTCCGAATCACTCCGAAGCCGCTAGTGAACGCCACTAGCCTGCTGGACCCGGCCGGTACTGCGACGTCGCGCTACCGGGTGGCAGCGGTGTCCAACGGGAAGGAGTCGCCGGCCACCGCCGAGTTCGGCACCTGGGCCAAGGGCTACTTCTCCCTCCGCCTCGACAAGCCGGCGGACGACTACACGAAGGACGGGCAGCCGTACACGTACAGCGCCGGTGATGCGAGTGCCGGTGATGTCGACGGCGACGGCAGCTACGAGATCATCCAGCTGTGGACGCCGTCCAACAGCAAGGACAACTCCCAGGCCGGCTACACCGGCCTCGTCTACCTGGATGCGTACAAGCTGGACGGCACCCGGCTCTGGCGGATCAACCTGGGACCGAACATCAGGGCCGGTGCTCACTACACGCAGTTCCAGGTCTACGACCTGGACGGCGACGGCCGGGCCGAGGTCACCCTGCGGACCGCGGACGGTACGACGGATGGCAGCGGAACCGTCATCGGCGATCCGAACGCGGACTACCGCAACAGCAGTGGCTACGTCCTGACCGGTCCCGAGTTCCTGAGTGTCATCGAAGGCTCGACCGGCAAGGTCCTGGACACCGTGGACTACACGCCGCCGCGGGGTGACGTCGGATCCTGGGGCGACACCTATGGCAACCGGGTCGACCGGTTCCTGGCCGGCGTCGCGTACCTGGACGGCGAACACCCCAGTGTCGTGTTCAGCCGGGGCTACTACACCCGCGCCGTACTGGCGGCGTACGACCTGGTCGGCGGGGAGCTGCAGCAGCGGTGGGTGTTCGACTCAGGAGACAAGGGCAGCGAGGGTGGCTACGGGATGGGCAACCACAACCTCTCGGTGGCCGATGTCGATGCCGACGGCAAGGACGAGATCGTGTTCGGCTCGATGACCGTCGACGACAACGGAAAGCTGTTGTACAGCACGGGTCTCGGGCATGGCGACGCTCTGCACGTCAGCGATCTGATCCCGGCCCGGCCAGGGCTGGAGGTCTTCGCGGCGCACGAGGACATGGGGCGCAGCGGCAACCGCGGTGCCACGATGCGCGACGCCCGGACCGGCTCGATCATCTGGGACATCCCGGCGACCCGGGACACCGGCCGGGCCGCGGCGGGCGACATCGATCCGCGCCACCCAGGCGCCGAGGGGTGGGCCGTCGGTGGTGACGCGGCCTGGAACTCCCGGGTCGGTCAGCTCAAGTCCTCCACCGGCGAACTGGTGTCGACCACCATTCCGGCGGCCAACTTCCTGGCCTGGTGGGACGGCGATCCGCTGCGCGAGATCGTGGACCACGACTGGAACACCACGACTCTGGCCGGCACGCCGACGATCGCGAGGTGGAACTGGGAGGCGAGCACCACCGACGTCCTGCTCACCGATCCCGATGCCCGCTCGAACAACGGGACGAAGGGCACGCCGGTGATCCAGGCCGACCTGTTCGGCGACTGGCGCGAGGAGATCGCCTGGCGCAGTACGGACAGCTCGGAACTGCGGATCTACAGCACGCCGCATCCGACGGACCGGCGGATGCACACGTTGATGCACGATCCGGTTTACCGGCTGGGCGTCGCGTGGCAGAACACGGCGTACAACCAGCCGCCGCACCCGGGCTTCTTCATCGGTCAGGACATGGTGCAGCCGAAGCCACCGAGCATTGTGGTCCGCAGCCCTCAGCGGTAGGCGGTGATGGAGCGTTCGGCCTGGGCCCGGAGGGCGTACTCCGCAGGGGTCAGGCCGATCTGCTCCTTGAACTCGTGGGAGAAGTGGGCCTGGTCGTAGTAGCCGAGGGCAGCGGAGAGGTCGGCCAGTTCGGTGACCTCGCCGCGGGCCAGCAGGTCGGCGCCGTCGTGCAGGCGGTAGCGGCGCAGTACCCACTTCGGGCCGACGCCGACGTAGCGGCGGAAGAGGCGCTGGAGCTTGCGGATCGGCAGGTCGAAGCGTTCGGTGACCTGGTCGACCCGGGTCAGCTCGCGATCCTCGCTCATCGCCGCGATCACGCTCCGGACCAACTCGTACTGCGCGTCCGCCGCGACCAGGTGATCGGCCATGAACGCCTCGAAGACGGCGCGGCGGCGGACGTCGTCGGACTCGGCGAAGACCAGGTCGGCCAGCCGGTCGGCGTCGTCGAACACGGCGGAGAGCGGCAGCACCTGGTCGCGGAACGAGCCGACGTCCAGCCCGGTCACCGCGCCGAAGCCGCCGGCCCAGAACTTCACCCCGAAGGCGCGGCCCCGCCCGATCAGTTCGCGCTCGAACTTGCGCGTGCAGACGCCGTTCACGAAGGCGCCACCGGGTTCCTCAAAAGTCACGTTCACACACGGGTAGGGCAGCACCTCGGCGACGTACGGCTCCTGGAGGTCCCACTCGACGATCCAGTACCACTCCACGAACCGGTCGATCCCCGGTCCGGGCAAGAGCCGGGTCAGGCTCCGGTGCCGGGCCTGCTCCCGCGGATGGAGGATGCCCTTCTCGCTGTCGAACGGCTTCCTGGACACGCTCCCAACCTACGGCAGCCCGCCGACAGAAACCTGTCGCGTTCTTACAAGACCCGGCCCACCCCGCTCGCGAAGACTGTCCGCTATGACGACGAACAAGGTGAACCCCATCCCGGCCGGCTACCACTCGCTCACCCCGTACCTCGCCGTGTCCGACGGGCCGAAGGCGATCGAGTTCTACCAGGAGGTCTTCGGGGCCGAGGTGGTCAGCCGGCAGGACATGCCCGACGGGCGGCTCGGCCAGGCCGAGCTGAAGTTCGGCGACTCGATGCTGCAGCTGAGCAACGAGATGCCGCAGATCGGGCTGCAGGCGCCGAACGGCGAGTGGGTGCACTCCTCGCTGGTGCACTACGTGCCGGACGTGGACGCGACCTTCGCGAAGGCGATCGAGGCCGGGGCACGGCAGGTGGAGGCGGTTCAGACGTTCATGACCGGGGACCGGTTCGGCACGGTGATCGACCCGTTCGGGCATCGCTGGGCGATCCTGACCAAGGTCGAGGACGTCTCACCGGAGGAGGCCGACCGCCGGGTCAAGGAGTGGCTGGCGTCGAATCCCGCGGAGCTGGACGCGAGCTGATCGTCGCTGGAGGCAACCAGGCCGGGGCGCCGGGCAACAACCCCCGGGCGGGTGAGCTTGAGTGTTTGTGAAACGCGTGGAACGCCTTGTTTGCAAGGGGTCTGCGGGCTCCGGGCATAAGAAAGCGGCCCGCCGGAACCGTCCCCTGCGGCAGTTTCGGCGGGCCGCTGACTAAGAGTGTGCACGCGATCACCGAAAATGGCAACCCGTCGTGATGAATTGCGCGCTCGGTGTCACGTGTTGACCGCTCGGACGCCTCCGAGCGTGGTAATGCGCAGTTCCGGTAGGCTTTGGCCGCAAGAGCCTAGATGCGGTGCTGGATGACTGTCCGGTGAGCGCGTCTGGGCTTCACCGTTTCTAGCGGCCGGCTTGCGCACGGCGATGGAGCCGTCCGGGCCGACGCGTGAAGAGGAGGGCTGAGATGCCCGCAATCGTGCTCGTCGGCGCCCAGTGGGGCGATGAGGGCAAAGGCAAGGCGACCGATCTGCTCGGCAACACCGGGGCCGAGATCGACTACGTGGTGAAGTTCAACGGCGGTAACAACGCCGGCCACACGGTCGTGATCGGGGACGAGAAATACGCCCTGCACCTGCTCCCGAGCGGAATTCTGACCCCGGGCGTGATCCCGGTGATCGGCAACGGGGTGGTGGTCGACCTCAGCGTGCTGTTCGAGGAGCTCGACGCCCTGCGGGTCCGCGGGGTCGACACGTCCCGGCTGGTGGTCAGCGCGAACGCGCACCTGATCCCGCCGTACAACCGGACCCTGGACAAGGTGGCCGAGCGCTTCCTGGGCAGCCGCAAGATCGGCACCACCGGGCGCGGCATCGGCCCGACGTACGCGGACAAGATGAACCGGATCGGCATCCGGGTCCAGGACCTGTACGACGAGAAGATCCTCGAGCAGAAGGTCACCGGCGCGCTGGAGCAGAAGAACCAGCTGCTGGTGAAGGTCTACAACCGCCGCGCGGTCGAGATCGCCGAGGTGATGGACGAGCTGCTCGGGTACGCCGATCGCCTCCGGCCGATGGTCGCGGACACGCCGCTGCTGCTCGGCCGCGCCCTGGACGAGGGCAAGACGGTGCTGATGGAGGCCGGCCAGGCGACGCTGCTGGACGTCGACCACGGCACCTATCCGTTCGTCACGTCGTCCAACGCGATCTCCGCCGGCGCGTGCACGGGCTCCGGCATCCCGCCGACCCGGATCGACCGCGTGATGGCCGTCGTGAAGGCGTACACCACGCGCGTCGGCGAGGGGCCGTTCCCGACCGAACTGCTCGACGCCGACGGTGAGTGGCTGCGGCAGCAGGGCTTCGAGTTCGGTACGACGACGGGTCGGCCGCGCCGCTGCGGTTGGTACGACGCGGTGATCGCCCGGTACGCCGCTCGCATCAACGGGGTCACCGACTTCGTGCTCACCAAGCTGGACACGTTGACCGGGCGCGAGAAGATCCCGGTCTGCGTCGCGTACGAGGTGAACGGTGTGCGGCACGATGAGATGCCGATGACGCAGACGGACTTCCATCACGCGAAGCCGGTCTATGAGGAGTTCGACGGCTGGAGCGAGGATATCACCGGCTGCCGGAGCTTCGAGGATCTGCCGAAGAACGCGCAGACCTATGTGAAGGCGGTCGAGGCGCTCAGCGGCGCCCCGATCTCCGCGGTCGGCGTCGGCCCGGAGCGTTCCCAGATGGTCATCCTCGACAACCGGATCTGAGTCTTTGTCGCAGCCGGTCGTTCAGCCCTCGTAGGGCCGGCGGCCGGCTGGGTCAGCGGCCGACGATGGGCAGGTCGCGGATGATCGGCCAGTCGCGGAGGTCGCCGAGGCCGGGTCTGTCCGGTAGCTCGGGGGCGCTGATCGGCTCGCGGGCCCAGCCGGCGCCGTTGCCGATGGCCGCGCTCCGGAACGACAGTGCGCCGCCGGCGATGAGCAGTGCCGCGACGAGCAGGCTCAGCCAAGCGGGGCGGAAGGCTTTGCGCAGGGTGATCTTGGAGCCGCGGCGAAGCGACGTGCCGCCGGGTCCCCACCAGGCGACGAACAGGCCCGCGATGGCGCCGGTGCCGAAGCCGACTGCAGACAACGGTTGCCAGTCGAGGCCGTTCGAGTTGGCGGCGCCGGCGGTGATGATGCCGCCGACGATGAAGCCCATGATCACCGGAAGGATCAGGCAGAACAGCGTGATCAAGCTGGCTGCGATCAGGTGTACTGGGCTCGCGGCGGCAGCAACCAGGCCGTCGGACTTGCCGCGGCCGCCGCGGACCTGACGGCGGCGCATGAGAGCTGTACTGCCGCGGTCGACCGTCCGGGCGAGGATCATCAGCAGGGCGGCGAGCAGTGCGCCGAAGCCGGGTGTGTAGGCGATGACGCCGGCGAGGGCGAACATGATGCCGACTACGACGACCGACCGCGCCAGTTGCTGGTCGGCTGACGGGGGTCTGTCCGCACGAGCGACCGGCTCGTGACTCTGCCGCTTCGCAACCTCGGTACCGCGCTGCGGCTGGCTGTACCCCTGCGGCTCGTACTGCGGTTGAGGCTGCGCCTGGTACTGCTGTTGAGGCTGCGCCTGGTACTGGGGCTGGTACTGGGGTTGGTACTGCGGCTGCCCAGCTGCCGGGTACTGCTGCTGGTAGGGCGCCGGCGGGTATCCCTGGTAGTTCACAGGCAACGCGGCCGGGGCAGCAGCGGTAGGCGTCGGGCTGTAGGTCGCTGGGTGGATGGGCATGCCTCCCACAGCCATCCCGGCGCCTCCCCCGCTTGCTCCGGCTAGGCCGGCAGCGCCAGCCGTTCCGCCGGCCAGGCTGGCGGCGCTGCCCGCGGCGGCCGCTGCGGCGGCCTTCTTGGCTTTCTGCTGCGCGGCGACGTCGCGGAGCTTGTCGCGGACGGGCGCGAAGGCGGACAGCGGCGGGATCACCGACGGCACCAGCTGTCCGACCTCCGTCGGCCCGTGCTCGCCAGAGCCAGAGCCAGAGCCAGAGCCGGAGCCAGAGCCAGAGCCGGAGCCGGCTGCCGCGGCCACAGCCTCGTCCTCGGGCATCACCCGGGTCATCACGGCCGTCGCCGGCGTGAGGAGCACGGTCTTCGGGTTCTCCTCGTTTGCCGCGCGCGGATCGGGGATCAACGCGTCGCGACCCTCGGCGTACCGGTTGAGGGCGGCCATGATCTCGGTCTGGGTCGGGCGGTCCCGGCGGTCAGGGGCGAGAGCGGCGGCCAGCAGTGGCTTCAGGCGAGGGTCAAGCCCTTCCAGATCGGCCTGACCGCTGTGCACCCGATGCAGTACGACCTCGAACGGCCCCTTGCCGAAGGGACGTCGTCCGGTAGCCGCGTAGGCGACCGTGGCCGCCCAGCCCCACCAGTCGGCCGATTCGGAGACCATCTCGCCTTCGATGAGCTCCGGCGCGAGGTAGCCCGGCGTACCGATCACCAGGCCGGTCTGGGTGAGGCGGAGGTCGTCGGCGGCCTGGGCGATGCCGAAGTCGATCATCACCGGCTTGCCGTTGAACATCATCACGTTGCCGGGCTTGAGGTCGCGGTGGACGACACCGGCCTGGTGGATCGCCTGCAGCGACTCCGCCAGGCAGCCGGCCACCGGCAGCCAGCGCTGCGGCGTCAACGACCCGCGCTCGTCCACCTGCTCGTCCAGCGGCCGCCCCGGCACGAACCGGGTCACCAGGTACGGCCGGTCGCAGTGCAGATCGTGGTCCAGGATCCCCGCCACGCCAGGGTGGTTCACCTTCTGCAACGTGGTCGCTTCGCGCTGCAACCGGGCGCGCGCGGTCGGATCGTGAGCCACGTGCGACCGCAGTACCTTGAGCGCCACCTCTTTATGCTCAGGGCCTTCCGCCAGGTACACGACGCCCATGCCGCCCTGGCCGAGCCGCCGGATCAACCGGTACGGCCCCACACGCTCTTCCAACACCTCGGTCGGTGTAGAAGGTCGTCCCCCTGTTGCTGACATGGCATCCACCGTACGTCGGGATCAGCCCACCCGCTGGGCCTGGACGGAGACCTTCTCCATGACCTCGGACGTAATCGTCCTTTAGCGCGTTCCGTCCGAGGCTTTCTCCTACCAAGGAACGACGAGGAGTGGACACAGTGACGCACTACGCGACCACCTGGCGACCGGCGTACTCAGCTGAAGAAGCGGAGCAGTACCGGGGCGATCGCGTCGGCCGCGACGTCGTGGGTCTGGCCGGGCAGTACTTCGAGGGTCGCGTTCGGCACGACCTTGGCGAGCAGCTGGTCGCCCTCGATGATGGAGGCGTCGGTCTGGTCGCCGTACGCCACGAGCGTCTCGGTCACGATCTCGGCGTACCGGTCGAGCGCGGCGGGGTCGCCGGACATCGTCTTGCCGACGATGGCGCCGTCGTTCGCGATGGTGTGCGCGACCTCCAGCATGGTCGGCCAGAACGGGCTGCCCACCACGCCGCCGAGATACTCCTCCGGCATCCCGACCGCCTTGGTCAGGAAGATCTTCGCGGCGTCGTCGCGGCGCCCGTCGGCGACGGCCGTCTGTAGCTGCTCGACGTAGTCCGTCGGCAGCGGCGGGCGGATGTCGGAGACGATGAACGGCGGCTCGTAGACGGCCAGCTTGGTGACCGGAAGGCCCACCCGAACCGCCTCCAGGGCCAGGATTCCGCCGGAGGAGATGCCCCACAGCGCGGCGGATCCGCCGGCCGCGCCGATCATCGCGGCGAGGTCGGCGATCTCGTCCTCGGCGGGCGTGGTGGACGCGTCGTTCCAGCTGCTCTCGCCCCGGCCGCGGCGGTCGTAGGTGTAGACGGTGAACGAGCCGGACAGCAGGTCCGCGATCTGGCTGGAGGTCTGGTTGAAGGCGCGGAAGCCGGTGGCCCCGTCGATCAGGATCACGGCCGGGCCGGAGCCGACCTGGGAGTAGGCGAGCTCGGTGCCGTCGGCCGAACGAACTGTAGACATCGGATTCTCCTTCAGAGGATGAGTACTGAACGGTACCGTACCCATAAGAGTACGGTACTGTCTAGTACTGCGAAGGGAGATCGTGATGCCAGAACTGACCGCACGGGCGGCGCTCAAACGCGAGCAGATCCTCGAAGCCGCGCTGGAGGCGTTCCTGGAGAACGGCTACGTCGGCGCGAACATGGACCAGGTCGCGGCGACCGCGTCGGTGTCGAAGCAGACCGTCTACAAGCAGTTCGCGGACAAGGAGCACCTGTTCCGGGCACTGATCGTCGAGATCAGCGACCGGGTCGAGGACCCGTTCGCGGAAATCGGCCGAGAGGTGGCGGAGGCCGACGACATCGACCAAGCGGTACGGCGGCTGGCCGACGAGTTCGTAGGCGCGATCATGACGCCTTCGGTGCAGCAAATGCGCCGACTGGTGATCGCCGAGGCGGGCCGCTTCCCGGATCTTGGCCAGGAGTACTGGAACCGCGGCTTCGGCCGAGTCCTCCCAACCCTGGCCACCTGCCTAGCCCGCCTCACCGAGCGCGGCCTCTTGAAGACGAAGGACCCGTTGGTGGCCGCCAACCACCTGGCCGGCCTACTGCTGTGGATCCCCAGCAACCGAGTGATGTTCTTCGGCCGCATGGACGCGGTGACCCCCGATGAACTCGCCGAGTTCACGGAAGCAGGCGTCGAGGCGTTTCTCGCTGCGTACAAGGCTTAATTTGTCCCGACCGACAGGACATAGTCCCCAAAAGACCCTGTCAGCCCGCTTCCTTGAGCGTGGCGAGCGGTCTGTTCGATGACTATGTCCTGTCGGTCGGGACAGTCTGCGGATGAGTGGCCAGTCGGGCGCGGCCGGTGCCTCGGGGCGGTGGGCGCCGGCCGCGCCTGGTTTCAGGTGGTTGGCAGGGTGAAGGCGAGTAAGCCGGTGCCGCTCGCGTTGGTGATCCATGGCCCGGCTCCGTTGTGTCCGTGGTAGGTCAGGGCTGTCACGCCCGTCGCAGGACCCGACAGTGTCAGCACGAGCTTCCCGCCGGCCTGGTAGGCGACGGACGACACAGTGACCGCCGCACCATCCACCCGGAAGTCAGCAGCAGCCCCAGCATCAACAGTCAGCGCATCAGCCGACCGAAGCTGTACGACGAGCTGCGAACCACTAGCGCTCACACTGGCCGGGTTAGGCGGAGCCACCCCCGCCGACGGCCCGCCGTACAGATCCCGAGCCAGTACTGCGTACGCGTGGTCGCCCATGTCGCGATACCCGCCGAGGTACGCGTAGTGGCACCCGTCATGGCCCGACAGACCATTGGTGGAGAGCACCGTGACGCCAGCCGTGTCGCCGAGAGCCCGTTGAGCTTCGCGCAGGCTCATGGCAGTCGTGTTGCCACAAGGCGACGTGCGGACTTGGTAGACGTAGTACCGGCTTCCACCGGCGATGGCACTCCCGAAGTCGGCTCGCCAGTCCTGCAGCAGTGTGGTGAAGCCAGCGACATGCACCGAGGCGTTGTCGTTGTCCGACTCGCCCTGATACCAAAGCACTCCCCGGACCTGCCCCATCACGCCAGCGCCCATCAGACGCTGACGAAGCCTTCCATAGTTGGTGTTCAGGTCATTCGGGTCAGCGTCGTTGCGCTGGAAGAAGTCGATCGGCCTACCGCCGTGTGCTCCGTTGAAGAGCGCCACCGGCACCTTGTAGGTGTCTACGAGCCGCCGACCCATCCGAACAGCCCACTGACCAACAGAGCCGGACTGCCGACTCACGTCGCCGGTCGCGTAGTGCCAGACCCGGTCTGCGCCAGAGATAGTCCCGTCAGAGGTAGGAGAGCCATAACTACGCAGGTACGGCGATTCCTCCACATTCGCCGCCCCGCTGTACTTCGCCGCCTCCGCATTCGACTGCCCCTGTACTACGTAGACGTCCCCGGACACGACTCCCTCCCGGCGAGCCACCACCCGGTCCAACCCCGGCCCTGTAGCCCGCAGCTCGAACGTGTACTCCCGCAACCCCGCCACGATCCTCGGCGCAAACCGGAACGCGCTAGCCGACGAGCTGAACGTCTCGGTCCTCCCATTGCTGCTCACCCGCAACTGCACCCGGCGTACCCGGCTGTCGGTGATCCGCCCGGCCACCGGCACTGTCGAGCCGCCCTTGGCATCGCGGGGAATCAGCTGCCGATCCTGCGGAGACTCGGTCAGCGCGACGACCGCAGTACGAACGTAGGCGGTCAATCGGCGCTGGGAGTAGCGGTTGGCGTTGTTGGCGAAGGTCCAGTCGGGCTGGCCGCTCGGGTTCGTGCCGATGCCCAGCGACAGCGTGCTGGTGTCCGACTCGGTGAACGTATTGATCGCGAAGACCTGCTTGGCCGCAAGAGTCGACGGCCGGGTCGGGCCGATCTGGGAGACCTGGAACGAGCCGTAGCCGAGCGGTGAGGTCGGGTTGTCGTCGACGTCGAAGGTGATCGGCGACGCGTTCGCGACCTGGGTGCTAGCGCTCTCCTGGTACTGGTTCGGCCACATCTCCAGGTAGCCGGTCTGGCCCGTTCCGCTCGTTACGCTGGGCACGTTGGACTGGACGTCGAGGTCGCCGACCCGCTGCCGGACGAGTTCACCAGGCCTCGTCGGCAGGCCGATTCGCCTTGCGTCATTGGAGAACGGCTCCATCGCCGTCCATACCCACTGCGGCCCGTCGGGCCCGGTCAGCTCCAGGCAGTAGCCGACCCGGTCGAAGTTCGGGCCGATCTCGGCGGTCCGGTCGAGACTGTACGGCGGGGTCTTGTTCAGGTACCCACCTCGCTCGGGCAGATCGAGTTGCAGGACCTGGGTGAAGCCGGCCGCGGCGGTGTCGCAGCTGGTCGCGGCGGCCTGGCCGGAGGCGGTCGCGGCAGCCGGTGCCACCACCGCCTGCAGGGTGGCGGTGGTGGCGATCAGGGTGGTGGCGATGGTGACGATCGGGCCGGCGTTGACGCGTCGAGGCATGGCGGACCTCCGAAGGGCGGGATGTCTCCACCATGGGTAGCGGGTCGATCACCCATCGTGCGAGCCTTCTGCGCCCAGCGGTCTTATCCCTGCGCCCAGCGGTTGTGGCTACCACTTTCCGTGCGGGCCGGTTCGAGGCTGATGGCTGGAATCTAGTGAACGATGTCTATCGAGCCACTTCCGCCGCAAACCCGGTCACGATGAGGTGGGGCCATGCGAATCGAGATCCTGGTCTTCGACGGCGTGGACGAGATGGACGTGATGGGCCCGTTCGAGGTCTGGAGCCACGCGTCCCGGCGGCCGGAGTTCGAGCTGGCGCTGGTCGGGCTCGACGGACCGGCCGAGGTCACCGGAATGCACGGCCTGCAGTTCAAGGCACCCGAAGGACTCGGTACGCCGGACGCCCTGTTCGTCCCCGGCGGTGGCTGGATGAGCCGCGCGGAACGCGGCGCCTGGGCCGAGGCCCGTCGCGGCGTGCTGCCGGCCAGGATCGCCGAGGTCGCGCAGCACACACAGTGGATCGGATCGGTCTGCACCGGCTCGATGCTGCTCGCCGAGGCCGGCCTCGTGAAGGGCCGACCGGCGACGACGAACCGCGGCGCCTGGGACGAGCTGGCGACATTCGGCGCCGACGTGAAGCACAACCGGGTCGTCGACGATGGCGACCTGGTGACGGCCGGTGGCATCACCGCGGGGATCGACCTGGCCTTGCGCATCGTCGAGCGAGAGATCTCAGCCGAGATCGCGGACGGCATCGCGGCGACGATGGAGTACGCCCGCGTCCGCGACGTCTACGTCAGCTGACCTGGTTCACCTTCTCCGCAGGAGTACTCCGCGGCTGCCGCGCTTGCGGAGATAGGCACGTCCGCCGACGACCGTCTCGACCCGCGGCTGGACCAGCTCGAGTTCCTGCTCGACCGACCACGCGGCCGGCCAGACCTTCTCGGCCAGCTCGGCAGGCTCCATCGACACGAACACCCTGTCGGTCGGAAAGCGCTCCAGCAGCGTCAGGTTCTGGCCGTAGTACAGCAGCTCGATCAGCAGGTACGCCGAACCCGTCAGCCGCCGCGTCGTGGTCAGCTCCTCGAAGCTGTGCGGGTGGATCCGGACGTCACCCTCGACGTTCTCGTGCGGCCTGGCCAGGCTCTGCAATCGGGAGAGGAAGGTGGGATTCGGCTCAGTGGCATCGATCGAGTAGCCGTCGTCCAGCAGCCGCCGGGTCAGCGCGCCCTCGCACGCGCCGACCTCGATCACTCGGCCGGCGGCGGGATCGAGATGCTCGCGCACCCACGCCGCGGTCGCGTCGAGCCGCTCGATCTCGTACTGCGATGTCGCGAACTCCCACGGATCCGGTACGAGCGCCGCGTCCGGACTCATGCTGTTCACCAACGCGAACAGCCGGGCCCGTTCGTCGGGCGTCGAGCTGAAGAACCGTTCGACCGAGTGGATCCGGCGCGTGAGCAGCGCGTCCTCGTCGTCCTCGCCGAGGCGGAGCAGTTCAGCGCAGTGCGTGTTGACGAAGTCGAGCTTGGCGTCGATCAACTGCTGGTCGAGCCGCACGTCGAGCTCGGTCGCCCACTGGAAGCGATGCGCGTCGCCCACCGCGTGCTGCACCGGCGCCCGGACCGCGGCGGCGAGGTCGAGCCCCCACCGGCCGCGGCGCTCACGGCTGTCGGCCGGCGAGTGGGTCCACACGGTCGTCGCGACGTCGCCGGTCTCCAGCGCGATCGCCTCGGCAGCGCTCCCCGGCGAGAACGGTTTGTCGCCCTCGCCGGAACCCTGCAGCAGCTCTGCCAGCGGGGCCAGCCTGCCGGCGAGCGGGACACCCGCCGGCAGCCGCAGATAGGACCCGCGGTCCGCGATGACCAGATGCACTTCGCGGTCGGAGCCAGGGTCGAGAACGGAGAGGAAGTCCACCACAACGTCCTCAGGACGCGGTACCGCAATGACATCGATCATCTGGACCCATTTTACGCAAGAAGCCTACGAAAAGGTGTCCAGCGCGTGTCGGCCTTTGGTCAGTTCTGGAGCTGGGGGTAAACGGCGGTCAGCTCGCCGGACAGTGCGGCCTTGGCCCAGCGCGCGGTGTCATCGGCCAGTACTTCGTACGCGCCGGTCTCGATGCCGTCGAGTGCGGCCTTGGCGATGTCGGCCGGATTCTCCTTCGGGCCAGGGACCGAGGTGGTCATGTCGGTCTCGACGTAGCCCATGTGCAGGCCGGTCACGCCGATGCCGCGGTCCAGCAGCTCCAGGCGCAGCGAGTTGCTCTGCAGCCAGAGCGCGGCCTTGGTGGCGGAGTACGCGCCGTGCCGGGCGACCCAGGACAGTGCGGAGTGCGCGTTCAGGATGTGGCCGCCGCCGTTGCGCTCGATCACCGGGACGAACGCCCGGGTGACGGCCAGCGGGCCGAAGAAGTTGACGTCGAAGACCTCCCGGATCGCTTCCATCGGCGCGTCCAGGTAGGTGTCGGGTGAGCTCCCGCCGGCGTTGTTGATCAGCACGGTGACGTCGGGCGCGGCGGCGACCAGCGCGTCGATCGAGGCCTGGTCGGTGACCTCGAGCGGCAGGGTGACGACGCGGTCGTCAGCGCTCGGCTCGGGCTTGCGGGCGGTGGCGTAGATCTTCTTCGCACCGCGGGTGAGCAGGTCGTCGACGAGTGCCTTGCCGATACCGCGGGTGCCGCCGGTGACGAGGACGACGGCGCCTTCGAGGGTGGTCATTGCTGAGCTCCAGGGAGTTGTGATGAGAAAACTGATCTGTTTCCAGAGCGTAAACCGATCAGTTTCCTCACGCAAGCCGAGCCGGTACGCTCGATCCATGACCACCCAGGCGACACCCCGCGAGCGGCTGCTGGACGCGGCGGGCGAACTCTTCTACCGAGACGGCGTCAACATCGGCGTGGACGCGCTCTGCAAGGCGGCCGGCGTCTCGAAGAAGTCGATGTACCAGCTGTTCCGCTCGAAGGACGAGCTGATCGCCGAAAGCCTCGCCAGCGTGGGGCCGTCGTACCAGCGGGCGCTGGAGCCCGGGCCCGAGGACGGGACGACGCCTCGGGAGCGGATCATCGCCGTCTTCGAGCGGCAGGACCGGCTGTCCGCGAGTGCCGACTTCTTCGGCTGCCCGTTCGTCAGTACTGCGGTCGAGCTCAAGAACCCGGAGCATCCGGGCAGCGTGGTCGCGCGGCACTTCAAGCAGCGGATGACCGACTTCTTCCTGGGAGAACTGGTGGCCGCGGGGGTGGCTGACCCCGAACTGATCGCGCTGCAGTTGACGATGGCCTTCGACGGCGCGAGCGCCCGGGCCGTCGTACGGGCCCAGGCGCTCGGCGGTGTCGGGATCACGATGGCCGCGGCCCTGCTGGACGCGGCCGGAGTCAAGGGCTCGGTGTTAGTAGGCCAGGCCCGCTAGCTCTGAGCCGGCGAGCAGGAAGGCGCCGACGCCGAAGTCGGCGGTGGAGTTGTAGTTGACCGGCTGGCTCGATTCCGGCCGGTCGCCGACTTTCTGGACATAGCCGAGGAATCCGTTCGGGTGCACGGCCGTTGCGGCCATTCCGTTCCAGGCTCGGGCCGCGACCGCTCGATAGCCGCTGGCTGTCACCAATCCGGTTTTGATCGCGTACGCCGTCGCATAGGTGAAGAATGCGGTGCCGCTGGTCTCCGGTCCGGGCAGATGCTGGGGGTCGGCGAGATTGACGTTCCAGAATCCGTCGGACCGCTGGATCGGCCGCAACGCACCCACCAACTGCGCCAAGGTACTGCGGTATTCGGCGACATTCTGCTGGGTCGCGGGCAATGCCTTCAGCGTCTTCACGTGTCCCGCCGCGACCCAGCCGTTGCCGCGCGACCAGAGCACCGGCTTGCCGTTCGGCGAGACGATCTTGCCGGGCAGGAACCGCTCGTCGCGGTACCAGAGTCCGCTCGACGCGACGTACAGGCCGCGGGTTCGTTTGGTGTGGTTGTAGAGCTGATAGAGCTTCGTCCAGTACGCCGGATCGTTGCGCAGGCGGCCGATCCGGGCGAACGGTGGCATCGCCATGTGCAGCGCGTCGCCCCACCACCAGTCGTCGATCTTGCTGCTGGCAACCATTCTGCTCAACGTCCCCGTTGCCGCGGAGGCGGTGACGGAGGGTAGTGCCGGGGCGGCCAGGGCGGCGGTTCCAAGACTCAGGAAGTGGCGTCGTTTCATGGGACAAGACCTCACTTTGTTCCATAGCTGATGGGACAAATCAGAATTTTGTTCCAGAGTGAATTTAGTACTCGCTTGGATATTGACGCCTTCACGCTCTGTCGTCAAACTTCCGAAAAGACTCTGCGGTACTAGTGCCCTGCGGTGGTTGTTGCTTTGCACTAGCAAAGCAACAACCACCGCAGGGCGCTAGGGAATCGCAGCGTCAAACCGCCCCCGCCCCATGCAAGGAATCCGCCCATGAGAAAGAAAGCAGTCTTACCGGCGCTGGCCGCTGCTTGCGCGGCTCTGCTCGCCGGCACGCTGACCAACCCGGTCAACGCAGCGACCAAGGCCGACACCGCAGTACAGGCGCCCGCTGTCTTTACGCACCCCGGTGTCGGGGTCAGCCGGCCGCAACTGGACTTCATCCGCGCCAAGGTCCAGGCCGGCGCGCAGCCCTGGACGAACGCGTTCAACCAGGCCAGGAACAGCACCTACGGCTCACTGAGCCGGACGCCGAAGCCTCGCGCCGTGGTCGAGTGCGGCCCGTACTCCGACCCCGACATCGGTTGCCGGGACGAGCGCGGCGATGCCATCGCGGCGTACACGGATGCGGTGCTCTGGTACATCACCCGCGATGATCGCTATGCGCAGAAGGCGATCCAGCTGATGGATGCCTGGTCGGCGACGATCCGGGACCACACGAACAGCAACGCGCCGCTGCAGACCGCCTGGTCGGCATCGTCGTGGCCGAAGGCCGCCGAGATCATCAAGCACGTCTACGGCAACTGGCCGAACTCGGGCCGCTTCGGCACGATGCTGCGCAACGTCTACCTGCCCGAGATCATCAACGGCTCGAACTCCAACGGCAACTGGGAGTTGAGCATGACCGAGGCCATCCAGGGCATCGGCGTCTTCCTCGAGGACCGGACGGTCTACGACAAGGCGATCTCGCTCTTCCGGGTCCGGACGCCGGCCTTCGTCTATCTGGAGTCCGACGGCGCGCTGCCGAAGACCAAGCCGAGCCAGAACCTCAACACCCGCGAGAAGATCGTCGCGTACTGGCAGGGCCAAGGCACCTTCGTCACCGGCCTGACCCAGGAGACCTGCCGCGACTTCGTCCACACCGGCTACGGCATCTCGGCGATCGGCCACGTGCTGGAGACATCCCGGATCCAGGGCATCGACCTGTACCCCGAGTTCGGCGAGCGGCTGCGCCAGGCCCTGGGCTTCCAGTCCCGCTGGGAGCGCAACCTGGAGCCGGTCCCGTCCTGGCTCTGCAAGGGGGTCCTCAAGCGCGGCCTCGGTCCGATCACCGAGGTCGGCTACAACGCCCTGCACACCCGCCTGGGCATCGCGATGGCCAACACCCAGGTCATCACCGAGTCCCGCCGCCCAGCCGGTACGAACGACCTCTTCGTAGCCTGGGAAACCCTCACCCACGCAGAGAACCCCAGCTGACCCGAGCCGGATGTGGTGGCCTCCGGGTCACCACATCCGGTCAGGCCTGGGCTTCGCCGCGTTTCCAGTAGCCCTGGAAGGAGATGGCGGCCTTGGGGAGGCCGACGACATTGACGAGATGGCGGCGGACCTGCTTGATCATGCCGGACTCGCCCGCCACCCACGCATAGTCGGCGTCGAACGGCAGCGTGGCGGCCTTAAGGGCCTCAAGCAACGACTTCGGTCCGTCGGAAGGACCGCCGGTGTGCGGGATCCAGGTGATGTCCACGCGGCCGGCACTCGGCAGCGCGCGGATGTCGCGGATGTCGGGGACCTCGACGAAAACAGTCGCCCGTACTGCGGCCGGCAGCTGCTCCAGAATTCCTGCCAGCGCTGGCAACGCGGTCTCGTCGGCGACCAGCACGCGACTGAGACTCGTTGCCGGAGGCACGTAATCCACTCCGGACATCAACAGTCCCTTGGTGCTGGTGGTGTCGACCGCGAACGGCAGGATCAGGCCGATCTCCTGGCCGAGCTCGACCTCGCTGACCCACGCCGAGGCCGGGCCGTTCACGCCGTGCAGCACGAACTCGATGTCGAGCTCGGCCACCTCCGGCCGGAGCGCGCGCACGGTGTAGGTCCGCATGATGAACCGCTCGTCGGCGGGCAGCGCGCACCATTCGGCGTACCAGTCGTCGCCGGTGGGTAGTCGCAGTTCGCCGCCGTCGGGCGGGGAGAGCAGCACCTTGATGCGCTGGTCCGGGCCGGCCGTGACCACGTCGGCGATCCGCGGGGCCACGAAGGTCACCCGGCGCAGGTGCGGGCTGAGGTCGTCGACCGCCGCCACGGTGGCGTGCACCGCGGCGAAGTCGATCGGGCGCTCGAGCACTGTCGTCATGCCAGTGTCTCCGTCAGGGGAAAGTAGTGACAAAGCAGGGGGGGTTCAGGTGCGACCCGGCGCACTAGCGGGTTATGGTGATGCACCTAAAGGTTAGCCTTACCTAAGAGGATCCTAAAGTCCAATGCCCCCGCCCTCCGTCACCGACACGGCCACCACCGGCCCTTCGGGTGCTGCTCCTCGCGCCGAGAAGCGGCGGCCGCGGGCCCGGCGTACGACGCTGATCGTGGGGCTGGTGGTCTGTGTCGCGCTGCTGGTGCTCGTCTCGCTGCTCAGCATCGCGATCGGGTCGAAGCAGATTCCGTTGCCGACGGTGATCGATGCCCTGCGCCACTACGACGACGCGAACACCGATCACGTGATCGTCCGGTCGCTGCGGGTGCCCAGGACGGTGATCGGCCTCCTGGTCGGCGCGGCCCTCGGCCTGTCCGGAGCGCTGATGCAAGGCGTCACCCGCAACCCGCTCGCCGACCCGGGCATCCTCGGCGTCAACGGCGGTGCCGCGCTCTTTGTTGTCGCGGGCATCTACTGGTTCGGGCTGAGCTCGCTGACGGCGTACGTGTGGCTCGCATTCGCAGGCGCGGCCGCGGCCTCGGTGGCGGTCTATCTGCTGGGATCACTCGGCCGCGAAGGCGCGACTCCGGTGAAACTTGCGCTGGCGGGCGCTGCGATGACGGCGATGCTCGGCTCGCTCACGACCGCCCTGCTGATCGGTGACGTCGACACCTTCGACCAGTTCCGGTTCTGGGCGGTCGGGTCGCTGGCCGGCCGTGGTTCGGACATCGCCAGCCAGGTCGCGCCGTTCATCCTGATCGGCATCGTGCTCGCGCTGGTCTCCGGCCGGGTCCTGAACGCTCTCTCGCTCGGCGACGACGTGGCTCGCTCGCTCGGTCAGCGGGTCGGGATGGCCCGGCTCTTCACTGCGGTGACCGTCGTCCTGCTCTCCGGGGCGGCGACCGCGGCCGCGGGACCGATCGGTTTCATCGGCCTCACCATCCCGCACATCGCCCGGCTGGTGACCGGCCCGGACTACCGCTGGATCCTGCCGTACTCGATGCTGCTCGCGCCGATCCTGCTGCTCGGGTCGGACGTCATCGGCCGGGTCGTCGCGCAGCCCGGTGAGCTCCAGGTCGGCATCGTCACGGCGGTCATCGGAGCGCCGTTCTTCATCGCGCTGGTCCGCCGGCGGAAGCTGGCGGACCTCTGATGGCCAGCCTCACGGCGGAGCACTCGCCGGCTCAGGTGATCGCCCATGCGCGCGCGGTCCGGCAGGCCCGGAACGTGGTCGTGGTCGTCGTCCTGGCGGTGCTCGTCTTCGTCGTCTTCTGCGTCTCGCTCTCGCTCGGCGACTTCAAGATCCCCGTCATCGACGTCGTGAAGACCCTCTTCGGTGGCGGCGACAAGGCCACCGAGTTCATCGTCAACCGGCTCCGGCTGCCCCGCGCGCTGACCGGCATCCTGGTCGGCGTCGCGCTCGGGATGTCCGGCGCGATCTTCCAGAGCGTCGCGCGCAACCCGCTGGCCAGCCCGGACATCATCGGCGTCACGTACGGCGCGAGCGCCTTCGCCGTCTTCGCGATCGTCACCCTCGGCCTGACCGGTACCGCGGTGTCGGCACTCGCCATCGCCGGCGCGCTGCTGACCGCGTTCACCATGTACCTGCTCGCCTGGCGTCGCGGGGTCTCGAGCTACCGGCTGATCCTGGTCGGGATCGGCATCGGCGCGATCGCGACCAGCGTCACGTCGTACCTGCTGACCAAGGCGCGGGTCGAGATCGCCCAGCAGGCGCTGATCTGGCTGACCGGCAGCCTGAACGGGCGGGACTGGTCGCACGTGCGCTCTTTGGCGATCACCCTCGTCGTGCTCGCCCCGGTCATCGTGATGCTCGTGCACCGGCTGCGCATCCTGCAGCTCGGCGACGAAACGGCGTACGGGCTGGGGATGCGGGTCGAGGGCTCACGGCTCGGGCTGATCGTGATCGCCGTCCTGCTCGCCGCGGTCGCCACGGCGGCTGCCGGGCCGGTCGGGTTCGTCGCGTTCGTCGCGCCGCCGATCGCGCGGTGGCTGACCCGTTCACCCGGGCCGGCGATGCTCGCGTCCGCGCTGATGGGTGCGCTCGTGGTGGCGCTGTCCGACCTGGTCGCGCAGCACGCGCTGGGTGAGACCCAACTGCCGGTGGGTGTCGTCACCGGCGTGATCGGAGCTCCGTACCTGATGTTCCTCTTGGCCCGGACGAACCGGATCGGAAGTGGTGGCTGACATGGAGGCGGAAGTGCAGCACAGTCTGTCGGCCGAGAACCTTGCCGTCGGCTACGACCAGCGGGAGATCATCCATGACCTGTCGGTGCGGATCCCGACCGGCAAGATCACCGTGATCGTCGGCGCCAACGCGTGCGGCAAGTCGACCCTGCTGAAGACGCTGGCCCGGTTGCTGAAACCGAGCCGGGGGACGGTGCTGCTGGACGGCAAGAGCATCCAGTCGATCCCGACCCGGGCGGTGGCGACCAAGCTCGGATTGTTGCCGCAGTCACCGACCGCGCCCGAGGGAATCACCGTCGCGGACCTGGTCGGCCGCGGCCGCTACCCGCGGCAGGGCTGGATCCGGCAGTGGACCAAGGGCGACGACGAGGCGATCGCCGACGCGATGCAGTCGACCGACGTCCTGGAGATCGCCGACCGGCCGATTGACGAGCTGTCTGGTGGCCAGCGGCAACGAGTCTGGATCGCGATGGCGCTCGCGCAGGAGACCGACATCCTGCTACTCGACGAGCCGACCACGTTCCTCGACCTGACGCATCAGTTCGAGGTACTGGATCTGCTGGTCGACCTGAACAAGCGGGACGAGCGGACCATCGTGCTCGTGCTGCACGACCTCAACCAGGCCTGCCGCTTCGGTGACCACCTGATCGCGATGAAGGACGGCGCGATCGTTGCCGAAGGCAACCCCCGCCAGGTGATCACCGAGCAGGTCGTCCAGGACGTCTTCGGCCTGGCCGTCAAAGTCATCCCCGACCCGGTCGCCGGCACCCCGATGGTCGTCCCCGTCGGCCGCCACACCACCCGCGACGACCAGATCCCGACCCCGGACAACCCGGCCGCGAAGGCACTGGCCGCCTCGGCCGCGGCGAACGGAATCTGCCGGCCCGCGGATCGCTGACAAAGTCTCAACCGGCAGGTTCAACGATACGGTTGAACCTGATGAGCGATGAACTGATCACCATGATCGACCGGCGCCGACTGGGCCTCTGGGCCGTCGGTTGCGTCGAGCGGGTACTGCCGCTGTTCGAGTCAGTGGCCCCAGGGGACAGCCGTCCGCGCGAAGCCCTCGACTGCATCCGCATCTTCGGCAACGGCGGTGACCGGACGAAGCAGATCCGCACGGCCGCATGGGCGGCAAACGCCGCTGCCCGCGAGGTCAGTGACCCGGTCGCGGTGCTGGTCGCCCGCGCCGCTTTGTATGTGGCGGGGACGGCTTATATTCACTCGCTCGAGTCGCCCCATCAGGTGAGCCATGTGCTGGGGCCCGCTGTTGCCGCCGCGCAGGCGCGCGAACTCGAGGCGGGAGGCGACGAGCGGGTGGGTGACGCCGAGGTCCGCTGGGCGATCGAGCACGCGCCGGTCGAGGTCCGGGGGATCGTCCGGCGGCTGCCGGCGGGCAAGTTCCCCAAGACCCGCCAAGGCACCCTCCGCCGTCAACTCGCCGAGGGATTGCTGTAGTTACGCCGTACCCGGAAGACGATCAAGCCGGCCAGTAGGGCGCCGAGGGTGCCGAGGGCCAGGTCGCCGAGGGTGTCGGTGTAGGCGGTTTGGAGTTCGGTGGAATGGCGGATGAAGGCGACGTACTCGCCGGCCTCCCAGATCACCGCGGCGGTCGGCAGGCCACGGGAAAGCCTTGTGCAGCTTGCTTTTCGCGCGTCCGGAGGCGAGCCACCACAGCGGCAGCAGCATCGCGCCGATCGGGTAGACGACCAGCCGGGCTGTCGAAGCCTTGCCCTTGATACCGCTCAGGTCCGGCCAGATGAGTGCCGTGAGCAACAACATGAACAGCACGGCCTTGGCCAGCAGGGCACCGTACTTCGTCCAGCTGGTCCGACCTGCTATCGGAACTGTCGTAGCCACCACCTTCGTCATGCTCCCCAGTCAACCTGCTGGGCCGGTAACGCGGATGCGTAGTACTACGGAATTACGCTACTAAGCGGCAACGGTCCGGGACGGCTGGTCCACTAGCCGGTTGCTTGACCGATAGCGCCCTACAGGGCCTGTTGCGAATTGGCTCGGCAGCGGCCGATTGTGTACCGACCGACAGGAAGTAGTCGACCGTTCGGCCGCGCGCCACGCTCACGCAGGCCGCGGCCGGCCGCAGAACAGGCACTACTGCCTGTCGGTCGGAACACAACGCAAACCCCAGACCCACTTCCCAACAGGCTCTACAACCGGCCAGCCGTCCAACGACCGGCTAGCCGACCCGGCAATGCCGCCAGAGATGCCGACCGGGGAGGAAAATACGCCCGTCCGGCTTGCACCACCAGCCGGCGCAGGCAACACC
>NZ_AQUZ01000030.1 GCF_000372465.1 Kribbella catacumbae DSM 19601 | reverse complement strand
CTCGTCGGGCACGACCGCATCATCGTCCAGCCCGTCATCGACCTGCACGATCAGATCAACGAGAACTCCTACGAAATTCCCGCCCGACTCCGGGAACGCATCAAGCTCACCTACCCCGTCGAACAGTTCCCCTACGGCCCCGGCGAAACCACCAACCGCACCGANATCGACCACGTCGTGCCGTTCGATCCGGCCGGACCGAAGGGCCAGACCAGCACCGCCAACCTCAGACCTCTCCGCCGCCGCAGTCACCGCGTCAAGACCTTCGCCGGCTGGAAGTCCCGGCCAGTCGACGGCACCGCCACGGAATGGACCACCCGCCACGGCTTCAAGTTCCGCGTCGACCACACCGGCACTCACCCCATCGCCGACGACAACCCATCAGGGTGAGGAGGTTGACGCGTTTTCCCAACTAGATCGGGAGTTGTGGCGTCTCATCTCCTGAAGCTCCTGGAAGAGGGGCTCCGCAGGAGAACGTCCGTCTGATCCATGGGGGAGTGTCATGTCCGGCAAGCTCGGTGCCGTCATCAATACCGGCATCGGTATCTCAGCGGCCTTCGTCGTCGCCGGGGTGGCAGCCTTCGGGTTGGCAGAGGCGGACCACGCATCCGCCAGCGCGCCGAGCAGTGTTGTGTCGCCGACGCCGACGCCGACGCCAGCACCGGCCACGGCGCCGGCTCCTCAGAGCTCAACCAGTACTACGCCCAGCAGCTATCCGACGACGGTTGCCAGTGGCAAGAAGCAGCTGTTCCTCACCTTCGACGACGGCCCTGACCCGGTCTGGACACCGCAGGTCCTGGCCGTACTGGCGAAGTACGACGCCCACGCGACTTTCTTCCAGCTGGGCAGCATGCAGGCGGCACACCCCGGGATCCGCGACCAAGTCCTTGCTGCAGGCAACACAATTGGCAACCACTCGATCTCGCACGCGCAGTTGACCAAGCTCTCGGCGGCCAAGCGCCACCACGAGATCTTCGACGGCCCGCGGTCGAGTTGCTTCCGGCCGCCGTACGGCGCGGCGAACGACAAGGTGCGCGCCGACATCAAGGCAGCCGGCATGGTCCCGGTGCTGTGGGACATCGACACCCTCGACTGGCAACGCCCGGGCAAGCAGGCGATCGTGAACCGCATCCTCACCCAGGCCCACAGCGGCGCCGTGATCCTGATGCACGATGCCGGCGGCGACCGCGGTCAGACCGTCGCTGCCCTCGACCAGGCGCTGGAGACCTTGACGGCTCGGGGCTACACCTTCCCGGCTATGGACTGCTGATCGATTCCAATTCGGTGGACAGTGACCTCTAATCTCGAAGGATGCGACTTTTTGTGGCGGTGGTGCCGCCGGTGGAGGTTGTCGAGCATCTGGCTGAGTTCGCGGACCCGCGGCGGGAGTATCCCGACGAGGACATCCGCTGGTCGGCGGACGAGACCTGGCACATCACGTTGGCGTTTCTGGGCGAAGTACCGGAGTACAAGACCGATGAGCTGGCCGAGCGGCTCGAAGTGGCGGCGAAGCGGCAGAAGCCGTTCGATCTGAGTCTGGGCAGGGCGGGAGCCTTCCCGGGGGTGGCCGATGCGCGGGTGCTGTGGACCGGTGTCCGGGACGAGTCGGACGCGTTGCCGCATCTGGCGATGGTGAGCCGGTCGGCGGCGAACAAGGCGGGAGTGACCGTCGACGGGCGCAAGTTCACCCCGCACCTGACGCTGGCCAGACTTCGCCGGCCGATGGACGTGGTCCGCTGGGTGCGGATCTTCGACACCTATCAGGGCCCGGCCTGGACCGCGGAAAGTGTCCAGCTGATCTCATCGCGTCTCGGCGAGGGGCCGAGCCGCGGAGCGGCGTACGACACAGTGGGCGAATGGGACTTCTTAGGTTAACCTTCGGAAGGTTAGCCGTACCTAATATCTGGAGTTCCCGCCATGCTCGCCAACTACCTGAATCGGTCTTCGTGAAGGCCTCGAAGCGTCGTTGGTGGTCAGCATTCTCGCCACTTTCCTGGTGAAGTCGGGACATCGCGATCGGCTCAAACTGGTCTGGATCGGTGTGGGCGCCGCGGTCGCGCCGGATGGGCCAGGCGCTCGAGATCGGCTCCCGTGCGGTGGTGCTGCTGGCGTTCCTGGCGGTCTTCCGTGAGGGCATCGAGACGGCCTTCATCGTCTACGCGTCGGCGGCGACCGCGACCACGGCGACACCGTTCGTCGGCGTACTGCTCGGCCTGGGCTCCGCGGTCCTGCTGGGCTTCGCCATCTACCGCGGTGCGGTGAAGATCAATCTCGGTGTCTTCTTCAAGTGGACCGGAGCATTGCTGGTCCTGGTCGCGGCCGGCATCTTCGCCTACGGCTTCCACGACCTGCAGGAAGCCAACCTCCTGCCCGGCCTGCACACCCGCCGGACAGCTGGTACGGCGTACTGCTGAAGGGGATCTTCAACTTCAACCCGGCCCCGACCGTGAGTCGATCGCCTGGCTGGTGTATCTCGTGCCGGTACTCGTGCTGTACTTCCGGCCGCTCCCGAGCGGAACCGGCGTGACCCCTCAACCCCGTCCAGGAGACAACGAACCCACCATCGCGGCCCGCCGGGCCACCGCCGTCGGCGCGGTACTGCTGCTGGCCGGTCTGACCGGTTGTGCTGATGACAAGTCGGCTGCCTCCGATGACGGCACCGGCGTGACCTGATCGTGGAGCTGCCGACCGGCAGGTACCAGGCGGTCCGCAAGCCCGGCATGATCGGCGACGGCATCCGTGGCCCTGCTGAAGGAGGCGACCGAGAGCTACCAGCGCTACGTGAACTCGCAAGCAGTCGCTCTGGAGCAGAAGGCGACCGAGTTCGTCACCGCGGTGAAGGCCGACGACGTCGCCAAGGCCAAGGAGCTCTTCCCGGTCTCCCGGACCTACTGGGAGCGGATCGAGCCGGTCGCGGAGTCGTTCGGCGACCTGGACCCGAAGATCGACGCCCGGATCAACGATGTCGAGCCTGGCACCGAGTGGACCGGGTACCACCGGATCGAGCAGGCCCTGTGGGAGAAGAACACTACCGCGGGGATGGCGGAGTACGCCGACCAGCTGCTGGTCGACGTGAAGACCGTTGTCGCCAAGGCCAAGGTTGTGAAGCTCAACCCGCTGCAGCTGGCCAACGGCGCCAAGGAGCTGCTCGACGAGGTCGCCACCGGCAAGATCACCGGTGAGGAGGACCGCTACTCGCACACCGACCTGTGGGACTTCCAGGCCAACGTGCAGGGATCCCAGGCTGCGATCCAGGCGCTCCGGCCGGCCCTGCAGAAGCGGGACGCCGCCCTGGTCACCACGCTGGACACGAACTTCAAGACCGTCTACGCGTCGCTGGACAAGTTCCGTTCCGGTGACGGCTTCAAGCCGTACCTGCCGACCGATGCCGAGCGCAAGGAACTCGGCCGGGTCGTGGACGCGCTGGCCGAGCCGGTCAGCAAGGTCGCCGGAGTGATTGCGAAGAAATGACCGACCAGCGAGGAATCTCCCGTCGCGGTCTGCTGGGGGCGGCCAGCGCTGGCCCGGGTCGTCCTGCCGGCTGCACCCGCGGGCGGCTGCCCGGTCCCGAACAGCACGTACGGCGTGTTGAAGTCGCTGAACGTCCACAGGAACAACACCAGCACGAGCACCAGGTTGACCGGCCGCAGCGACGGCAGGGTGATGTTGCGCCACTGCCGGATCGATCCGGCGCCGTCGACCGACGCCGCCTCGTAGACATCGCGGGGGATGCTCTGCCTGAGCCCGAGGTTGTCGACCAGCACGTGGTTCACCGCTCCGGTGTCGCGCTGGAGCATGAAGTTCCAGGTCAGGATGCCGGCGTACGCGGGCAGTGCGTACGGCACCAGGAACAACGTCCGTACTACGCTGCGCCCCCGGAACGGTGGTTGCAGGGCGACGGCGGCGGCCATCCCGAGACACCAGGAGATCGCCAGCGTGCGAGAAGGCGATCGTGATGCCGAAGGACTTCAACAGGCCTTCGCCCACGGCGCCGACCAGTTCGCGATGAAGAACTTGGTCAGCTTGACGAAGCTCATCCAGATCCCGACCAGCATCGGGACGATGTGGATCAGCAGTTCCAGCAGCACGGCCGGGGCGAGCAGCAAGTACGGAAGCTTGCGGCTCAGCCCCGGGCGGTGCTCCGTTGTGGTGCGGGTCAACTGCTGGCCGCCACTTGATCCTCAGCCGTCTTGAGCGCCGCCTTCACTTCCTCGGCGCTGACCGTGCCACCGGTCGCGATCTTGGCGAACATGGCGTTCATCGCCTTGCCGACGGTGCTCTCGAACTGGTCCTCGGCCGGTACCAGCGGCAGCGGCTTGGACTTGGTGTTGTAGATGGAAGATCGCTGCCTCGGCCGCGTCCGTGGTGAAGACCGGCTTGGCATCCTTGAGTACCGGCAGCGAGGCGAACGGCTTGCCCAGCGTGGTCTGGGTGGTCGCATCCGTCATGTACTTGACGAACTTCAGCGCAGCGTCCTTGTTCTTGGTGTTCTTGAAGATCGACAGGTTGATACCGGCCACGTGGCTGGCCACCTGCTCGCCGCCGGCCGGAGCCGGGAACGGTACGACGCCGTACTCGCCGGCCTTCATCCCGTTGGCGACGATCGAGGAGTCGGCGTTGTTCTGGTTGATCACCATCGCGACCTTCTTGGTCGCGAAGTCGTTCACCGACTTGGTGCCGTTGTCGTACTGCGCGTTCGACGGGTTGGCGACCTTGTCCTGCATCAGGTCGAGGTACCGCAGGACACCCTGCCGTCCTTGTCGAACCAGTCCGCCTTGTTCTGCGCGCCGTTGATGAACGCGAAGTGCACGTTCTCGGTGTAGCTGCCGGCCGCCAGCGCCATTCCCCAGAGCGGGACCGAGGTCGGGATCCGGGTCTGCAGGTCGTTCCAGCCGATCACCTCGAGGTTGACCTTGATGCCGGTGTCCTTGGTGAACTTCTCCAGGACCGGGGGTCAGCTTCGTTACTTCACCGTGACCTGCGCCGTCGAGTCCCGCGCGCGCAGTACTCCGGCCGGCGTCTCCCAGTGCAGCCCAGACTCGCCCGCCGCGATCCGGAAGAGCAGATCAGCCGCCATCCGGCCGCGTTCCATCGTCTGCTGGTCGATCGCGGTGATCCCGGGCAGTGCCAGTTCGCACAGTGGTGAGTCGTCCCAGGCAAGGATCGACAGCTCATCCGGTACTCCGGTGCCGAGCTCCACGGCTACCCGCAAGGCAGCGACGGCCATCAGGTCGTTGCCCAGTACGAGTGCGGTCGGCCGGTTCTTGCTCGCGAGTGCCTTCCTGGTCATCGCCGCGCCGTCCTCGTACCGGTAGCTGCCCTCGAAGTGGGTCACCCGGATGCCGCGCTGCTCGGCCTGCTCCCGCAGCAGCCGGACCCGCAGTTGCTCGTGCACGAAGGTGAACGGCCCGCTGACGTGAACGATGTTCTCGTGTCCCAGCTCGGCCAGGTGGTCGAGCAGCAGCGTGACGGTCTGTTCCGGCGAACTGATCAGCCGCCCGACGCCGTCGTCCGGCGCGTTGGAGCTGACCACCACGCAGGGGACGCCGAGTTCCTTGAGCAGCGGGATCCGGGGGTCGTCGTTGTGCTCGTCGAACAGGATGAACCCGTCCACCCGGCCCTGCTGGCTCCAGCGACGCAGTACGTCGAGGTCTTGGCCTTGCTCGCCGGTGAGCCGGAGCAGTAGCGACGAGTCGACCTCGTTCAGGTACTGCTCGATGCCGACCAGGGTGCGCATGTAGAACGCCTCGGTCGAGATCAGCTCCGGGTCGCGGGCGATCACGATGCCGATCGTCCGGGTCCGGCTCGCGGACAGCGCGACGGCGGCGGAGTTCGGGTGGAACCCGAGTTCGGCGGCCAGGCTGAGCACGCGTTGCCGCGTCTCCTCGCTGACGCCCGACCGGCCGTTCAGTGCGTAGGAGACCGACGCCTTGGAGATGTCCAACCGGCGAGCCAGGTCGCTGATCGTGACACGCTGTCCCCGCATGGGCCGAACGTTAGCAGCGGTCAGTGGTGGATAGCGTTATCCCATGACCTCCTCAGGATCGCCGGCCACCGTCCGCCGTCTCGACTTCCTGCCTTGGGAGTACGCCGGGGGTGCGTCGGCAGAAGAGCGCGAACGGCAGGCGGAGCGCCAGCGCTCGTTGACCGGTACGACGTCGCTCGCGGCGGATGCGTACATCGCGGAGAGCGCGGCGGTGTTCTGTGGTGAACTGCGGATGGGGGAGCGGTCGTATATCGCGGCGCACGCCTACGTGACCGGCGAGGTAAGCATCGGCGCGGACTCGACGATCAACCCGTTCACTGTGGTGCGCGGCAAGATCACGCTTGGTGACGGAGTCCGGATCGGCGCGCACGCCTCACTGCTCGCCTTCAACCACGGCACCGCCCCGGACCAGCCGATCTTCCGCCAACCCCACACCTCCCGGGGTATCACGGTCGGCGACGACGTCTGGATCGGCTCCAACGTCCTGATCCTGGACGGCGTCACGATCGGCTCTCACAGCATTGTCGGTGCGGGCGCGGTCGTCACCAAGAACGTCGACGAATGGTCCGTCGTAGCAGGAAACCCAGCCCGCAAACTCCGCGACCGCCGGGAGGCGTCGTCGAAGTCGGACCTGGCTGGTCGGGCTGCCGCACTTGCGGGGCGCGCCCGGGAGCAGGCGGATGAGCTCCTGAGCAGGTGCTTTGACGGAGAGCAGTTTCTGGATCGGCCTGGGGGTGAGCCTGCGATCCGGCCGTGGTGTGATGCGATCGAATTGTCCGATCTGCTTCTTCGGCGTGCTCCGGCGGGGCACTCGACGGCTGACCTGGTACGCCGGTTGCGCGGGGCCGAGTTGGCTGTTCTCGAAGGGCCGGCGAGCTATCACGTGCTCTGCGCCGGCTATGCGCTTCAGTTGCTGGGTAGTGGCTTCGAGCATCCAATTCCTCTCGACCTGAGCACGGAGCAGTTCGACAAGTTGCCGTGGGCAAGAAATGCCTGGAGTGCGGGTGCGGGGATCGACTCCGTCGGTACCGCGATCGCCCGAAACCTCAAGGATCACGGCGATTCCAGCCAGCTCTTCCCGCTGATGGGATGGCTGACCGCCCGCGCCGATCCGGAGACCGGCATGTGGGGTACGCCGCACCCCGACGACGGCTGGCTCCAAGTCGTCAACGGGTTCTACCGCCTGACGCGCGGCACCTACGCGCAGTACGGGCTCCCGCTGCCTTACCCAGAAGCCGCGATCCGTACGCTGCTGTCCCACTCCCAGGATCATCGCGTCTTCACCGGCGACGGCTTCAACGCCTGTAACGTTCTCGACGTCATCCACCCGCTCTGGCTGGCCGGAAAGCAAACCGGCTTCGGTCGCGTCGAGGGCCGTCGCTGGGCAGAGCGGATGCTCGACGCCATCCTCGACCGCTGGGTCGACGGCGCCGGCTTCGCGTTCGCGCCCGACGGCACCGACGACCGCGCGATCCCCGGCCTGCAAGGAACTGAGATGTGGCTGGCGATCATCTGGCTACTGACCGACTACCTCGGCTTCTCCGACGTCCTCGGCTACCACCCCCGCGGCGTCCACCGCCCGGAGCCACTGATCGCAGTAGCGTCCATTAACCTGGGCCGGTGGACCCCCGGACCCGACGGCTCGTCACCTCGCTCGTACTAGCGGCGCTAGTCGCGATCGTGGTGATCGCGGCGCTGGTTCGATGAACAGCCCCCGGTCGCCGTACTTGATGCGCGCCGGGCTGGTCCGCAACGTCCGGACCGGGGAGCACCTGACCACCTTCGTGGTGTCGGGCGTCTCGACCGTCCTGATCACCCGGCTGATCCTCGGGCTCAGCGGCTATCCGCAGATCGGCGGCAAGGGCCTGCACATCGCCCATGTCCTGCCCGGCGGCCTGCTGATGCTGCTGGCGATCTACCTGCTGCTCTCGTACGTCGGCCCGGTGGTGCGGCCGGCCGCGGCGCTGGTGGGCGGCGTCGGCTTCGGGCTGTTCATCGACGAGGTCGGCAAGTTCGTCACCTCGGACAACAACTACTTCTACCAACCGACCGCGGCGATCGTGTACGTCGTGTTCGTGCTGATCGTGCTCGGCTCCCGGTTCGTCAACAACCGGCGGCCGATGGACGAGCGGGAGCAGTTGGCCAACGTGGTCGACCACGCGGTCGAGGGGGTCGCCGGTGGGATGTCCCGGCGCCGGCGGGCTCAGGCGTCCGAGCAGCTCCGGGCGGTGGGTCAGGATGTCGTCGGGCGGCCGGAGGCTCGTGCGCTGCTCGCCGCCTGCCCATCGGATGAGGTGGAGCTCATCGCGCCGGTGGATGCCGCGTGGCGGGCGATGCGGCGGGGATTCGATCGGTTGGCGACGCATCCGCTCGCTCCGGCCGTGGCGGTCGGAGTACTGGCGGTGCAGGCACTTGGTGCGCCTGCGATCGCGGCTGGGATCCGGTTGGATGAGGGGCGGCTGCTGACGGATCTGCCGGTACTGGGGGTGGCTGCCGGGAGTCTGTTGTCGGCAACGTTCACGGTGCGAGGTGGATTGCGGCTGTCGGCGGGATGACGCTCGACCTGGTGCTGCTGGGCCTGCTCGGCGCTGAAGCCGAGCGGTTGCAGCGGCAGGGTTTTCCACAGGCTGCGAAATCGGTCGGCTGATTGGCGGTGGTTCACGGCATCTTCTCTGGTGAGGGCACGGACGCGGCTGCAGTGGCCGGGCGGCCCGCCGACACTAAGGAGATTGACCATGGTCCGGGTGATGCTCGAGGACGCCGACTACTGCGACGTCCCGTCCGACCTGATGACGTTCGACGAAGGCGTCATCGTGTTCTGGCGCGACGGCGAAGAGGTCGGCCGTCACCGCCAGGTCCGCATCCGCGCGCTCGAACTCCCCGCCGCCCGCTCGTTCGGCCGCCGGATCGAAGAAGCCCGCAAGACCTACCCCAACGCCTACCGCAGCTGGACCACCGAACAGGAGGAGACCCTCACCGACCTCTTCCACAAAGGCGCCGGCCGAGACGAACTGGTCCAAGCCCTCGGCCGCCAGCCAGGCGGCATCGAAACCCGCCTCCGAGCCCTCAACCTCCTCACCGAAGAAGAAAAACTCAGATAGCCCGGCGAGACCGTTTTGTGATCTCGTGCGGGGGTCGGGGACAATGGCGCGATGCAGGGTGAGCAGGAAGCTGATGAGCAGGCGCGGGCTGTGGTTCGGGCTGTGCTGCTGGAGGCTGATGGGCTGGTGCGGGCGGTCGGGTCTGGGCGGCGGCGCGGGGCGGAGGCGCCGGAGTATCAGCGGGTCGAGCTGCGGTATGTCGATCTGAAAGGCGTCCGGCATCTGCAGGTGAGCGAGTTCGACGAGCGGCAGGCTCACACCCGCAACGTGGCGGCTGCGGACGCCGGGCCGGTGGTCGACGAGTTGCTCCACGTGCCGTACGGGAATTGGCATGTGGAGACGACGACCGAGACCTTGCGGATGCGGTACACCAAGAAGGGCAAGTCGCTGCTGCACCGCCAAGCGGACAGCCGCGAGCAGGAGACTGCGCACGACCGGGTGAAGCAGCGGGTGCTCGATCCGGCCGCGCCGTTCCTGGTCGAGCTCGGGATCAGCGACCACCAGGGCCGGGTCAAGCCGTCGCGGCAGTCGAAGTACAAGCAGATCGAGGAGTTCTGCAAGCTACTGGAGCCGGCTCTGGAAGAGGCACTGGCGGCGGGGCGGATCAAGTCCGGGCGGCCGCTGCAGGTGGTCGACCTCGGGTGTGGGAATGCCTATCTCACGCTGGCCGCGTATCACCTGCTGAGCGCGGCCGGGCATGACGTGCGGATGACCGGTATCGACCACAACCCGCAGGCCCGCGAGCGCAACACCAAGCGGGTGGCGTCGCTGGGCTGGCAGGACCACCTGCGGTTCGTCGACGCGACCATCGCCGACGCGCAGCTCGACACCCAGCCGGACGTCGTACTCGCGCTGCACGCCTGCGACACGGCGACCGACGACGCGCTGGCCCGGGCGGTCGGCTGGGAGGCGCCGCTGATCCTCGCGGCACCTTGCTGCCATCACGACATCCAAAAACAACTCAAGAGCGTCGAACCACCGGCGCCTTATGCACTTCTCACAAGATATGGCATCGTTCGTGAGCGGTTCGCCGACGTTCTGACGGATTCACTCAGGGCGGCGGTGCTGCGACAGGTCGGATACCGGGTAGAGGTGGTGCAGTTCGTGGACAGTGAGCACACGCCGCGCAATCTGCTGCTCCGTGCTGCCCGGACGGGGGCGACGGCCGGCCCGGAGGTGCGGTCGGAGTACGAGGCGATGACCAGGGAGTGGCAGGTTGAGCCACGCCTGGCGACGCTGGTTCTTGCCCCCGACCGCGAGGCGGTGCTTTGAGCTTGTTGCGCAATGCCCTGACCCTGACTGCCGTGACCCTACTGAGCCTGGCCGGAGCCGCGGTCCCGGCCGGTCCGGCCACGGCAGCGGATCCGACGCCGGGAGCGCCGAAGAAGCTGTTCTCGATCGATGACCCGCGCGTGGACGAGTCCTCGGGGCTGGCCAAGAGCAGGAAGTACGACGGCATCTGGTGGACGGTGAACGACTCCGGTGACACGGCCCGGGTGTTCGGTGTCGACGCCACCGGCAAGGTGCGGGTCCAGCTCAAGTTCAAGGCGCCGGTCAAGGACGTCGAGGCGATCGGGGTGGACTCCGAAGGGACCATCTACATCGCCGACATCGGCGACAACACCCGCAACCGCGACATGATCGAGGTCTACACCATCCCCGAGCCGGCCCAGCTCGAGGACGAGGAGAACGTCAAGTTCCACCGGTACGACTTCGAGTATCCCGACGGTGCCCACGACGCCGAGACGCTGCTGATCGAGCCGCAGACCAACCGGCTGTACTTCGTCACGAAGGTGAAGTCGAAGCCGGGCGCCTTCTACGCGGCGCCCGAGTCCGCGTCCCGGGAGGGCACCAACAAGCTGACCAAGCTCGCTGACGCCCCGTCCTCGCCGTACGGCGTGACGGACGGGACCTTCATGCCGGACGGCAAGACCGTCGTACTGCGGACCTACATCGACGTCGCCACCGTGACGTGGGGCGAGACCCCGACGCTGGTGGCCCGGACCGGTACTCCGGTCGCGCAGGGCGAATCGGTCGCGGTGGGGCCGGCGGGTACCGACATCCTGGTCGGCAGCGAGGGCAAGAACTCGCCCGTCTACCAGATGGCGCCGCCGGGCAAGAAGGCGGTCGCGAAGCCGCCGAAGGCCTCGACGCCGGCGGCGACGCCGAAGCCGGCCGCGACCGGTAGTTCGACCGAGCCGAAGAAGAACCACAGCCTGCGCTGGATCATCGTTGGCGCCGCCTTGCTGGCGCTCATCATCACCTTCGTCACGTTCCCGGCCGGCCGCCGCGAACGCCTCGACCGAATGGCCGAGAACGCCCGCCTGACCGGCCAGCCCCCGCCCAACCCCCACGGCCGCCGCCGCTCCAACGTCTGACAGCAGGCCTCAGCGCAGCTTCTCGACCGTGTAGTCGATCGCCTGGGTGAGCTTCTCGACGTCGTCGGGGTCGACCGCCGGGAACATCGCGACCCGGAGCTGGTTGCGGCCCAGCTTGCGGTACGGCTCGGTGTCGACGATGCCGTTGGCGCGCAGCACCTTGGCGACCGCCGCCGCGTCGATCGAGTCGTCCAGGTCGATGGTGCCGATCACCAGCGACCGGGCGTCCGCGTCCTCGACGTACGGCGTCGCGTAGTCGGACTTCTCGGCCCAGGTGTAGAGCCGGTTGCTGGAGTCGGTCGTGCGCCCGACGCTCCAGTCCAGGCCGCCCTGGCTGTTGATCCAGTCGGTCTGCTCGGCCATCAGGAACAGCGTCGCCAGCGACGGCGTGTTGTACGTCTGGTTCTTGCTGGAGTTGTCGATCGCCGTGGCCAGATCCAGGAAGGCGGGGATCCACCGGCCGGAGGCGGTGATCTCCTCGACCCGGGCCAGCGCGGCCGGGGACAGCAGCGCGATCCACAGGCCGCCGTCCGAGGCGAAGCACTTCTGCGGCGCGAAGTAGTAGACATCGACCTCGTTGAGGTCGACCGGCAGGCCACCGGCGCCGGAGGTGGCGTCGATCGCGACCAGCGCACCCTCATCGGCGCCCTCGACCCGCTTGATCGGCGCCATCACACCGGTCGAGGTCTCGTTGTGCGGCCACGCGTACAGGTCCACGCCGACCTCGGCGACCGCGGCCGGGCGGGTGCCCGGGTCGGCCTTGATCACGGTCGGCTCGCCGAGGTGCGGTGCCAGCTGGGCGGCCTTGGCGAACTTCGACGAGAACTCACCGAAGCTCAGGTGCTGGCTCTTCTCCCGGATCAGGCCGAAGGTGGCGATGTCCCAGAACGCGGTCGAGCCGCCGTTACCGAGCACGACCTGGTAGCCGTCGGGAAGCTGGAAGAGGTCGGAGACGCCCTGCTGGACGCGAGCCACCAGGTTCCTCACCGGGGCCTGGCGGTGCGAGGTGCCGAGCAGCTTGACGCCTTCGGTGGCCAGGGCCGCGACGGCCTCCGGGCGCACCTTCGACGGACCGGCACCGAACCGGCCATCGGCGGGCTTGAGCTCTGCGGGGATCACAATGTCGCTGGTCACCAGCGGTTCCCTTCGTCGTCTGGCGGAAATCCTTGCCGACGACGCTGTCAGCAGCTCCAGTCTTCCATATCGACCCGCGGCGCCCACCGCGGGTCTCAGCGGCGCTACTCGTGCTTGCGGCTGATCGTCTCGTGCCCAGTCAGTACTGCGACCGGCCCGTCCGCCGTGCTGACCCACTCGCCACAAGCACCGCCGCCCTCGGCCACCCCGAGCTCCAGGGGAGTGCCGTCCATCCGCAGCGCCGGGTGGTAGTACTCCGCGACCTGCTCGGCCGCCCCCTCGATGTAGTGGCCGATCAGTGCCCGCCGGAACCGGTCAGAGCTGACGTTGGGCGCGCTGCCATGCACCAGTGCGCCATGGAAGAACAGCACGTCGCCCGGCTCCATTTCGACCGGTACTGCGGCGTCCGGCTCCGGCAGTGGCACGGTGACGTCCGTGAAGCTCACCTTGGTGTCTGCCTTCTCCGTGCACAGGATCGGCCAGCGGTGACTACCAGGCACGACCTCTAGACAGCCGTTCTCCACGTCGACCTTGTCGAGCGCCATCCACGCCGCCACGCAGGTCCCCGGCTCGGCCTTCAGATAGAAGTTGTCCTGGTGCAGCGCCTGCCCACGAGACCCGGGCGGCTTGAAGTAGATCATCGTCTGTACTGCGTACGGCGACCGCCCGAGCAGCCCCGTCATCACCTCGTCGAGGCGGTTGTCGACCAGCCACTGCAGCGTCAGCTCGTCCCACCGGTGCATCTGCGCCATCCGCGGATACCGCCGCAACGGATCCCGGCTGCCGGCCTGGACACCGACCACGTCACCCGGGTAGGAGCCCCGCTGGCGCAACACCATGTAGTGCTCCCGGAGCTGCTCCACCTCGTCGGCGGCGAACAGGCCACGGACCAGCGTGTACCCCGCAGTGTCGAACTCTTCCTTGAACGAAACGCTCACCGATGTCTCCCCGCTGAGTAAGCTGATACCCAGATTCTCCGCTCCTGAGCCGTGGCGGAGCGACGGGCAATCGACGCAAGGACTTGAGCTTTTGACGCATCGCCCAGTTCTCGCCAACCCGGTCGACCTCCAGCTGCACTCGCCACCGACCTTCTGGCGGTGCGAGCCGAGCTGGTCCTGGGTGTCGCCACCGCTCCAAGACCACCTGCTGTGGTGCGTCCTCGACGGCATCGGCCGCTTGGAGCTCAACGGCAACACCCGTGAGCTGGGCCCCGGCATCTGCGCCGTCTTCGCTCCGGGAGACGCCCCCACGGCAAGCCACGATCCACGCCGCCGCCTGCTGGTCTTCGGGATGCACTTCGCCGTCAGCCCGACGGGCGTAGTACCGGGGGAGCGCTGGGCTGAGATACCTGATCGGGTGCTACTCGGTGCCCTCGCCCGCAGCTCAGACACGGCGTTCCGACGCGGTGATCCGCTGGGCCTCAGACAGGCCGAGCTGTGCCTGGAGCAACTACTGGGGTTGATCTGGGAGGCGGCGCATAGCCCACGGAGGACGGCAGTCGACACAGCGATCGAGGAGGTCGCCCAGAGCATCCGGCAGGACCCGGGCCGCGACTGGAGTGTCCAGGAGCTGGCGGCCGCAGCCGCACTGTCCCGTGCGCAGTTCACCCGCCGCTTCATCGCCCAGCACGGCATAGCACCCGCGCAGTACGTGATCCAGGCACGCATCGACCGCGCCCACCAGCTCCTCGCCGAGACGGGTATGTCCGTCACCCAAATAGCCGCCGCCCTCGGCTACACCGACGTCCCCTACTTCAGCCGCCAGTACAAACAACGCACCGGCCACTCCCCTAGTGAGGACCGCGCCACTGGTCGAGCACCTCGTCAACCTGCGCCCTGATCCGCTGCCGAGCCTCAGCACGAGGCACGCCGGCCATCAGCAACTCGTCGTACGGCGTGTCCAGGTGGCGGATGGACGCCACCACCGCGAGAGTGACGGCGCTCTCCTCCAGAGCCCGCCCGGCGGCTGACCGGCCGACGCGCCCACTGCTGCGGGTGCCGGCATGCTTGGCGATCTCCTCGGCACGGTCGGCGCTGCAGTTGGGGAACAGCCGGGCGATCTCAGCGGCCATCCGCTGCTGGAAGGAGACATCCTCGACCTCCCGTTTCCCGCGAGCGCGCTCCCGCTGCCGCGCCCGGACATCCTCGTCGGCCAGGCACTGCTCCTCGGCGAGTTCCAGCGCGGGCGGCTCAACGAGCACGCCCTGCCGCTCGTACCGTTTGCGAGCCCGGCTCCAGCGGACCACGACAGCCGATAGCGTGCTCGCCTTGCGGGCCCGCCGGGTCAAGGCGGTGTTGCCGGACGGCAGGAAAACCAGGTGGTCCAGGTCAACGCATTCGAGGCAATGCGGCGCATCGTCCTCGAGCCGCATCAGTTCCGCCTCGGTCGTCCCACAGTCAGCGCAGGTGAACGCCTTCGTCGGCGAGATCACCAGCAGATCGTCGGCTTTCATGTCCAGGCGTCGTTCCAGCCTTCGATGGAGGTGGCGGGGCGGGTGGAAGGGCCGGAATAGATGGCTGAGGGGCGGATCAGGCGGCCGGTGCGCTTCTGCTCGAGGACGTGGGCGCTCCAGCCCGCAGTACGGGCGCAGGTGAACATCGAGGTGAACATCGGCGGCGGGACCTCGGCGAAGTCGAGCACGATCGCGGCCCAGAACTCGACGTTGGTCTCCAGCACCCGGTCCGGCCGGCGTTCGCGCAGCTCGGCCAGTGCGGCCTGCTCCAGCGCCTTGGCGACCTCGTAGCGCGGTGCGTCCAGCTCCTGCGCCGTACGCCGAAGTACGCGGGCGCGGGGGTCCTCGGCCCGGTAGACGCGGTGGCCGAAGCCCATCAGGCGTTCGCCGGAGTCCAGCAGGCCCTTCACGTACGAGCGGGCGTCGCCACTCTTCTCGACACCCTCGATCATCGTCAGTACGCGAGCCGGTGCGCCACCGTGCAGCGGGCCGGACATCGCGCCGACCGCACCCGACAGGGCGGCGGCCACGTCGGCGCCGGTGGAGGCGATCACCCGGGCGGTGAAGGTGGAGGCGTTCATGCCGTGCTCGGCGGCGGAGGTCCAGTAGGCGTCGACCGCCTTGACGTGCTTGGGATCGGGCTCGCCGCGCCAGCGGATCATGAACCGCTCGGTGATGGTGCTCGCCTTGTCGACCTCGCGCTGCGGCACCATCGGCTGGCCGATGCCACGGGCGGCCTGGGCGACGTACGACAGCGCCATCACCGCCGCGCGGGCCAGATCGTCGCGGGCCTGGACGTCGTCGATGTCGTAGAGCTGACGCAGGCCCCAGGCGGGTGCGAGCATCGCCAGCGCGGACTGTACGTCGACCCGGACGTCACCAGTGTGCACGGGGAGCGGGAAGGGTTCGGCGGGCGGCAGACCCGGGGTGAACGCGCCGTCGACGAGCAGACCCCAGACGTTCTCGAACGGCACCCGGCCGACCAGATCCTCGATGTCCACCCCGCGATAGCGAAGCGCCGAACCTTCCTTGTCCGGCTCAGCGATCTGGGTGTCGAACGCGACGACACCTTCTAGACCGTGCTGAACTTCGGTTTGCGGATCTGACATCCCTGGAGACTCCCTTGTCCGACGTAGGCGCTCAGGCAGCATAGTTCTCCGCCTCGCCACACGGACAGATCTGTGACCGGTTCGGCGTTTACGCTCGACGTACTCCGCCACCCTCCAGTTTCTCCACGTCGCTGATGTTCAGCCGGGCTTCGGCATTGGTCTCCCGGTCTGCCTCGGTGATCTGGATCTCGACCGTCCAACGTTTCGTGATGGACATGAAAGCTCCTCAGAACATCGGTCCCGAGCCCGGCGAGGTCGCGTCGCGCCGGGTACGCACCCGCTTGAGCTCGCGCTCGACATGCCGCGGATCGGGCAGGATCACCACGGGGCAGGTCGCGTGCCGGATGACGTGCTGGCTGGTCGAGCCCACCAGCGTGTCGTGGATGGCGCCATGACCGTGGCTACCGAGGACCAGCAGCTCCGCGTCGAGCCCTGCGAAGCAAAGCCGTTCGCTGGGCCGCCCCTCGACGGCCAGGCGTTCCGTATCGGGCGGATCGTCGAGCTCCGAGAGGGCCTCGTCCATGACCCGGTTCAGCATCGATTCGGCGCGCTGCCGGGCTTCTTGCGGGCTGGTGGTCGAGACGCCGGTCTCCAGCCCGTCCCACCACCACACCGCGACCGCGCGCAGCCGGCGGTTCCTGCGACGCGCCTCGTCGAGTGCCCAGTCGAGCGCTCTTCGTCCAGCGGGGGAACCGTCCACGCCGCAGACGATGACATGTTCCCGTGCGTCCATCGGGTGCACCTCCCAAAGGCTGTTTCCTCCAGCGTGCGCCTGCCCAGCGTGGGAGTCCAGACGCCGGCCTGCCCGCCAGCGGGGGACGGCTTTCCCGGCTGCCTCCGGGAAGGCCTGGCGCGCCGTGAAGAGGTGAGCCTCGTAGGCTCGGCCCTGTGGATCTTGGAGAGATGCGGAAGACGTACGGGCTGGGCGAGTTGCTCGAGAGCCAGCTGGATCCCGATCCGGTGAAGCAGTTCGGGGTGTGGCTGGCGCAGGTCACCGAGGCCGGACTGCACGAGCCGAACGCGATGGTGCTGGCGACCGTCGACCGTGACGGGAAGCCGTCCGCGCGAACCGTGCTGCTGAAGGGTCTCGACGAGCGCGGGTTCGTCTTCTACACCAACCAGCAGTCCCGCAAGGCCGACGACCTCGCCGCCAACCCGGCCTGCGCACTGGTCTTCCCGTGGCACGCGATGGAACGCCAGGTCCGGATCGAAGGCACCGCGAGCAAGCTGCCGGCGGAGGAGGTCGACGCGTACTTCGCCAGCCGTCCGCGCGGCTCACAGCTCGGTGCCTGGGCCTCCCAGCAGAGCCAGCCGGTGGAGTCCCGCGAGGAGCTCGACCTGCAGTACGCCTCGTACGAACGGCAGTGGCCGGAGGGCACCGAGATCGCGACGCCATATTTCTGGGGCGGATACCGGATCGAGCCGGTAGCGTTCGAGTTCTGGCAGGGCCGCACCGAGCGGCTCCACGATCGCCTGCAGTACCTGCGGTCCGGCGACGCGTGGCAGGTCCAGCGCCTGCAGCCTTGAGTCGTGAGGAGTTTTTGTTGTCTGAGGCAATCGATCGGGTCCCGTCCGGCCTTCGCCCGCTCGCGGACGGGGTGATCGCGGCCGCCGCGAAGGACCCGACGCCGACGCCCGGGAGGTGCTTGCGCAAGGCAAGGAGTTCGCCGCGCAGGCCGGCCCGTTGCTGGTCGCCTTCACCGGCGAACACGTCGGTGAGCCGCGGCTGCTGATCGCTCTCTACGGTCCGCCGGTCAACCACATGGACCTCAAGTTCATCGGCCTGAGCGAACTCGACCAGCGGGTCGAGGACCGCTTCTGGGTCTGGATCCACTATGTCGCAGTGAAGATCGGCCGCGGTGAACTGTTCGAGGCGATCGAAGCGCTCAGCGCGATCCGGGGTGTCTCGATCGTGCCGCTGATCGTCAGTGGACGGACCGACCGCCCGGCCGGAGTACGCCGGATCGAGCAACTCGCACCTGAGCTGGTTCCGCAGCTGAAGCAGACCGTCGCCGCCCCTGATCGCGCCCGCCAGACCTGGTACGCCGTACCGAGGCCGAGCGGGCCGTCGTCGACTACGTCGTCAAGCTCACCTGATCGGTCCGGTCTGGTTCATCGACACCTGGTTCGGTCTCGCGGAATCCGTGCTGCTGCCACCACCGGGCCAGCGGTGCGGGTGCCCACCAGTTGGCGCGACCGAGCAACCGCATCGTTGCCGGTACCAACAAAGCGCGGACGACGGTCGCGTCGATGGCGATCGCGATCACCAGCCCGATGCCGATCATCTTGACGAAGACGATGCCCGAGGTGGCGAACGCGCCCACCACGATGATCAGCAGCAACGCGGCGCTGGTGATGATGCCGCCGGTGCGTTGCAGGCCGAGGGCAACGGCCTGGCTGTTGTCGCCGGTCCGGTCGTACTCCTCCCGGATCCGGCTGAGCAGGAACACCTCGTAGTCCATCGACAACCCGAACAGCACGGCGAACAGCAGTACCGGGTTGGTCGCGTCGAGGAACCCGGCCGGGGTGAAGTCGAGCAGCCCGGACAGGTTGCCGTCCTGGAAGATCCACACCATCGCACCGAACGACGCCGACAACGACAACACGTTCATCAGCAAGGCCTTGGCCGGCAGCACAACGGAGCCGAAGGCAACGAACAGCAGGACGAAAGTCACCAGCACGATGAACCCGGCCATCCACGGTGCTCGCTCACCCAGCACGTGGAGCAGGTCGACGAGGGCCGCGGTGTCGCCACCTGCTTCGATCGAAACCCCTGGCGGCGGCTCCACCGCACGAACAGCCGTCACGACGTCACGAGCGGGTAGCTCCTGCGAGGTGTAGTGGGTGTGCACGACGACAGACGCAATGCCGTCCTTGAAGCCGGCCAACTGCACCCCCGTGACGTCCTTCACCTGCTGAAGCTCAGCGATATAGGGCGCGAGCACATCGGCGGATGACGCCTGAGCAGCGATCAATACATCGGAACCGCCCGCGCCGGCGAAGTCGCTCTGCAGCACCTCAGTGACGGTCCGGCTGTCCGCTCCGGCCGGCAACGCCCGGTGGTCGACCCCACCCAATTGTGCTTGCAGGAAAGGGATTCCCAGGACGAGCAGCAACGGAACCAGCACGACGACGTACCGGATCGGGCGGCGCATCACGCTGTGCGCCAGCTTGTACCAGCCGCCGTGCTCGCTGGAGCCGAGGCCTCCGCCACGCTTGAGGAAGGGGATCCGCAGGCTGTTCACCCGATGGCCGAGCACCGCCAGCAGCGCGGGCAAGGCGGTCAGGGCCGCGATCATCGCGACCAGGACGGCGGCGGCACCGCCGTACGCCATCGAGCGCAGGAACATCACCGGGAACAGCACCAGGCTGGAGATCGCCACCCCGACGGTGACGCCGGAGAACGCGACGGTCCGGCCGGCCGTGCGCATCGTCACCGACAGTGCCGTCTCGACATCGTTGCCGAGCGCAAGTTGTTCGCGGAACCGGGTGACGATGAACAACGCGTAGTCGATCGCCAGCCCGAGGCCGATCATGGTCACGATGTTGATCGAGAAGACCGACACGTCGGTGAAGGTGGTCAGCGCGCGCAGGACGACGAAGGCGCCGAGGATCGCCAGACCGCCGACGAACAAAGGCAGGCTGGCCGCGACCAGGCCGCCGAACACCACCACCAGCAGGATCAGCACGATCGGCAGCGAGATGGTCTCGGCCTGGACGATGTCGTGCTCGGTCTGGGTGTTCACCTCGTCGAACACGGCGACTTCGCCACCGACCTTGACGTCCAGCCCGGCGGGGGCGCTGCGGACCTGATCCGCGATCTTGTGGAAGGTGGCCAGCCGCTCCTCGGGATCGGCGCCGGCCAGCGTCAGTACGGCGTACGTGGAGTGCTGGTCCTTCGACACGAACGCGGGGGATCTGGTGTTCCAGAAGGTCTTCGTGCCGAGCACTTCGGTTGCCGGCAGCGTGGACAGGTGTGCTTCGACGGCTTGGCGTAAGGCTGGATCGGCGACGGTCTGCGAGTCGCTGCGGTAGAGCACGATCACGTCGGTGCCGGTCCGGCCGACGGTCTGCTCGATCGTCCGGACGGCGCGGTACGCCTCGGTGTCGGGGGCCTCGAAGCCGCCGTTCGCGAGCGACCCGAAGACGCCGGTGCCCCAGGCGACCGCGGCGATCACGAACGCGCCGGTCAGCGCCAGTACCAGGCGGCGGCGCCGGTAGGTGAACCTGCCGAGTGTCTCGAACACGAAGCCCTCCCGCGGGCGTAAATTGAACAGTGGTCGCCGGAGTGAACACCGTTAACAGTTAACGGTGTAAACTCTAAGCGGCCCTAGGGTGTGCCTGTCAAGGAGGATGTTCGTGAATCTCAAGACGGGGGAGACCCGGCGCGACCGGCAGCGGGCCGCGACGGTCGCCGAGATCAAGGCCGCGGCGCGCAAGTTGCTGCTCGAGGGCGGTGCGTCGGCGGTCGGCCTGCGCGCGGTCGCCCGCGAGCTCGGTCTCAGCGCCCCCGCGCTCTACCGGTACTTCGGCAGCCACGAAGACTTGATCTCCGCCCTGATCGCCGACCTGTACGACGAACTCACGGACACGCTGATCGCCTTGCGCGACGGCGACCCGGAGGCGGATCTCGGCGGCAAGCTGTTCCTGATCGCCGGTGGACTGCGCGACTGGGCGCTGGCCCACCCGGCCGAGTTCGGGCTGCTCTTCGGCGCCCCGGTGCCGAACCCGCTGGCCGGCGATCACGACCTGACGCCAGGCCACCAGGCGGCGATGCGGTTCGGCGCGGTCTTCAAAGACCTGGTCGCCCAGGTCTATCGCCAGCAGCCGTTCCCGCATCCGTCCGACGAGGCGCTCGGGGCGGAGCTCGTCGCGCAGTTGCAGCAGAAGTCCGAGTTCTTCGACGGGATGCCGGCCGGGGCCGTGTACCTCTCGCTGACCTACTGGACGCGGCTCTACGGGCTGATCTGCATGGAGGTCTTCGGCCAGTTGCACTGGGCGCTCGAGGACGCCGGTGCTTACTTCCAGGCGCAGCTCTTCGAGATCGGCGAGGCACTCGGCCTGGACTGCCCGCTTCCAGAATAAAGGAGACCCGCGGGCGCTTCCGGAGACACGGCCGGGTGGCCGAACTCAGGGTCAGGCGGACTTTCCTGACTACCCGCGGATCCGGTGGCAGACGTCGTACTGACTAGCCACTTGCCCACTTGTCAAACAGTGGGTGGCGGGTTAGCCCGCCGCCACCTCACGAGTCCGAATGCAAGTCATGCGTTGGACCACCTCCCTTCGCGTGTACAAGAAACCTACGTCGCCTCGATGCCGGGTTCAACCAGTTTTCGAAGACAATGGGGACCATGGTGTTCAGGCTCGGATTACCCGTCATCTTGCTGCTGGTCGGAACCGCCTGGTTCGCGTGGTCGTCGTACCGCCGGGCCGCCCTCGCGGAGCGCGCCGTGACCGAGTTGACCGGCGAGAGCTTGGCGCTGGTTCAGGAGGTCCGGCGGCTGGAGAAGGCGGTCGCGGCTGCGGAGCAGGGCCTGCGTACGCTCAGCTCGCATCCGTCGGTGCCGCGCGACGTCGCGGTCACCGCCGATCTGACCCTCGCCGACATCCGGCGATTGACCGAAGGCAAGGAGCTCGAGAGCTGATGGCAAAGCTGGCCAACGCGACCGCGACCACACAGAATCGGTTGGTCAGGGGTGGAAGCAAGAAGGGCAAAGTAATCGGTGTCCTGATCGCGATCGTGGTGTTGCTGATCATCTTGTTCAACCTGTTCAACTTCGCCAGCACCGACGCGAACCGGATCGGGCTGCACTACGGCGGCGGCGTGATCGAGGACAAGAAGTTCAAGTCGATCGTCCCGCCGGGCTCGACGAACAAGCTGGTCGGCCCCGGGGACAAGATCTACAGCTACCCGATCGACCAGCGGTCCTACATCATCGGCGGCGCCGGCGCGGACACCGAGAACGCCGACGAGGTGACGGTGGTCAGCAAGGACAACGTCCGGCTCGGCGTACGGGTGCAGGTCTACTTCACCCTGAACCGCGACAAGGCCGTGATCCAGTCGTTCCACGAGCGGATCGGCCTGAAGACCGAGGCCTACGAGGACGACGGCTGGTCCACGATGCTGCAGTCGTACTTCCGGCCGCAGATCGACCGCGCGCTGGCGGCCGTTGGTACCAACTACGCCTGGGCCGAGCTCTACAACAATGAGGCGAAGAAGGCTGCGTTCCAGACTGCCGCGGCCAAGGAGTTCACCCGGCTGCTGCCGGCAGCGGTCGGTGGCGACTACTTCTGCGGCCCGTCGTACACCGGCAACAACGGCTGCGGCGAGCTGTCATTCACGATCCAGAAGCCGACCCCGCTGGACAAGGGCATCATCGACGGCCTCGAGGCCAAGCAGCGCGCCGAGCTCGCCCGGCAGGCCCAGGAGCAGAAGAACCAGCAGGTCAACGTCGAGCTGCAGTCGGTCAAGCAGCAGGTCGCGATGCTCGGTGCGAACGGCTACCTGCTGAAAACCGCGATCGAGTCGGGCAAGATCCAGTTCATGGTCATCCCGCAGAACGGCAACGTCAGCATCCCGATCCCGACCCAGGCGCCGACCACGACGCCCCGCTGACCGTTGTCCGCGCTGCCGTCCCACCTCGAGCTGGTCCAGGGCGTCGTGCTGCCGAAACCGGTTGGCGCGGATCCCGTCCTGGACTTCCTCAACACGCGCTCGGACTTCGCCGGCCGGGGCCCGGCGGTGAACGACTGGCTCACGTCGTACGAGGCCTTCGTGATCTGGAACGGGTACGTCGGGCTGCTGTCTGACGCGAGCGTGTTCCGGCTGATCGAGCAGGCGTCCGTCAAGCCGACGGACGCCGCTCGGCGGCTGGATGCGGTTCGGGAGTTCAGGGCTGACCTGTACGACGTACTGACGGATGAGGCGGCAATCGGGTCGTTCGAGGCTGTTGCGCGGGCCGTGGGTCGCGCTGGCGGGCGTCGTCGTTTGAACGCGGTGCCGGCTGAGGGGCTTGGCGTGGGGGCGTCATGGGAGTTGCCGGAGGATCTGGGGCTGCCGCTGGATCAGCTGGCGTTGCTTGGGGCGGAGCTGCTGACGGGGGCGTCGCGCGATCACGTTCGGGTGTGTCCGGGGGATAACTGCGGGTGGTTGTTTCTGGATCCGCGGGGGCGCCGCCGGTGGTGCTCCATGTCCACTTGCGGCAACCGCGCAAAGGTGCGGGCTCACGCTGCCCGCACGCGCTAGCACTACTCCCTACAACAACGGCATCCGTCGCAGCGCCTTCTGGCGTGACACCTTCGGTCGCATCCCCGATGACACCTCCACGACCTTCTCCCGCCAAGCCCGCAGCAGCGTCAGCAACTCCTCAGCCGGTACCACGTCACACAAATCGTCATCCTCGACGCCAAACTCGTACCGCGCCTCCACCAGCCCATCGCGCATCTGCAGATACGTACAGCACCCCGAAGCAAGCGGTTCCTTGCCGCCATCTTCCAGGCGGTACTCCAGATACTTCACCGCGCGATCGATCCAGTACGTCGACCACGGTGGATGCGTGCTGATGCAGTCCGCGAGGGCTTCTCGCAGGACCGGTAGGTCGTCGGTGAGGAGGAGTTCCACCGAGCAACCGGGAATGACGACGAACTCGTACTTCACGGGCAACCACATCCCTCTCGACCCACCATTGCCGGTGGAGCGGGAGCGCACAAGACCGCGTTGCCTACAACCATCAGTTGAACAGGGCCGGATCGACCAGGATCCAGGTATGCCGGGCGCGGGCAAGGACACGCCCGTCTGAGTCGTACAGCGTGCTCGCCGTATGCGTCTTCCGCCCGTCTTCGCCCAGCATCCGGCCCATCACCACACAGGGCTCACCCGGTTGAGGCCGCGCGTCGATGCAGGCGCTCATCTGGCCGAGGACCGACGGGCGCCCGTCGAGGTCGATCGACCAGCCGCCCGGGCAGTCGAGCGCCGACCAGAGGAATACCGGGTCGATCAGCCCGTCAGCGCCGACCAGATCGGCCGCGGGGTGCCAAGTGCACGCCGTCCGGCCGTCGCCCAGCGGGCCGGGCTTCAACTGCAGCCCTTCCGGGTTCTCAGGACCACAGACGAAGCACCCCGGGAACGGGTGGTCGACCAGACCCTTGTACTTCGCTTCGGCGGCCAGCGCTTCATCCGGCTGCACCGGGTCGATCGTGGCGTCGTCGAGCGTGTCGGCGGGAACGGCCACTGCCTCCGCGATCGGTGCGTCAGACGTCAGCCGGGCGGACGCGGGGCCGGCCGTCAGTTCCAGGTCGAGCTCCATCGGCGGCGGCAGCAGCAACCGCACGCGCGGCACCGTGCCGTCGGCGGCCTGCGCGGCGAGCGCAGTACCGACCAGGCCCGCGACATAGCCCCCGTTGCCTGATTGGGCGGGCCCCCTGAAACGCGGTGCGATCCGCAACGTGGTCATGGCTGACGACCCTAACCGGCGCCGATTGTGCGCCGGAGAGCGGGGATTCCCGTGATTTCTGAGCATCTTTCAAGATTTACGGCCCTGACCACTCTCATTCAAACGTCCGTTTGAACTATGCTGACTCCAGGCTACGGCGCGTGAGCAGGTGGGGTGCCTGAGCGAGCGGTGGCCGGGGGGAAGGAGAACTCTGTGGAGATACCCGTGGAATCAACCCGGGAGAGGTTGCTCAACATCGCCGAGCAGCGGTTCGGCGAGGGTGGTTACGAAGGGACCTCGCTGCGCGCCATCACGGTCGCGGCGGCCGCCAACATCGCGGCGGTGAACTACCACTTCGGCTCGAAGGAAGCGCTGCTGCGAGCGGCGGTGGCGCGCGCGATGGCACCGGTCAACACCGAGCGCCGGCGCCGGCTGGACCAGTTGGAGGCGAAGGGGGATCCGGCCGCCGAGCAACTGATCCGTGCCTTCATCGAGCCGGGGCTTGATCTCGTACTGCGCCGCGGCGAGCGCGGGCCGGTGGTGGCCCGGTTCATCGGGCGGGTCGCGTTCGACCCGAGTCAGCGGATCCGCGAGCTGTACGCGGCCGAGTCCGATCCGGTCGAGGCGCGGTATCTGGCCGCCCTGCAGGCCGCGTTGCCGAGGTCCACGCCGGAGGCGGTCGCGTTCGGCTACGTGAACATGCTCGGGCTGCTCGCTTTGCACCAGTCCCAGGCACTCGGTCTCGAGGTCGGCGAGGATCCGGCCAAGCTGGCGGAGAACCTGATCGCCTTCCTGGTAGCCGCTTTCGACCGTGGACTGCGCGACTGAACCGGCTAAGTGGTCTCCTCGAAGTTGTCCAGAAAATGCTCACGGATGTTCGAACCGGTAGGTAACGCTGCATAATGGCGCTCCGTGGACCCCTGTGAAGTCGTGGTTGCCGTCGATCTCGGTGGAACCCGGATGAAGTGCGGCCTGGTCGCCGCCGACGGTGCCGTGCTGCACCGGGAGACCAGGCCGACACCCCGAGGCGCCGGCGGCCGCGCCGTGCTCGATTCTCTGCTGGAAACCGTGGTCGAGCTCGAGCAGAAGGCCGCCGCCGACGGGCATCGCGTCCGCGCGGTCGGCGTTGTCGTCCCGGGCATCATCGACGCCGAGAACGGCACGGTCGGTGCGGAGAACCTGGCCTGGGTCGGTACGCCGGTGCTCGCCGAACTGAAGGCCGCCGTCGGGCCCGATCAGCAGGTCCTGCTGGCCCACGATGTGCGCGCGGGCGGTTACGCAGAGTTCCGCCAAGGAGCACTCACCGGTACGACGAACTCGCTTTTCCTCCCGCTCGGCACCGGGATCGCGGCCGCCATGGTGGTCGACGGCTCGCTCGTCAGCGGCGACGGGTACGCCGGGGAACTGGGCCACACCAGATTCGTCCACGGCGACGCCGCCGAGCAGTGTGCCTGCGGCCAATGGGGATGCCTGGAGACAGTGGCCTCCGCGGCCGCGCTCGCCCGCCGGTACGGCGTACGGACTGGTCGCGTGGTCGACGGAGCGCGTGAGGTGCTCGTGTTGCTTGCGCAGGGGGATGCTGATGCCGCTGCGGTGTGGAGTGACGCGCTGACCGCGTTGGTCGATGCGCTGGTTCTCTACACGACCCTGGTCGCGCCCACGCGGATCGCCGTCGGCGGTGGGCTGGTCGGGGCCGGTGAGACGTTGCTGGCGCCGTTGCGCGAAGGTGTTCATGCGCGGCTGACCTTCCAGCGCGAGCCGGAGATCGTGGCCGCCGTACTGGGCGAAGAGGCCGGCTGTCTCGGTGCCGCGCTGATGGCCTGGGACCAGGTGGCTGCCGACGAGAGCGGAGAAGAGACGCCATGACGACGTATCGGGTGGCCCGGCTGGTCACACCGGACGATGTGCTCGAGAACGCCTGGCTGCAGGTGTCCGGCGGCGACATCCTGTCCTTCGGCCGGCGATCCGACGGGATGCCCGCGGACGGTCAGCGGCCGGAGGACCTCGGTGACGTCACCGTCGTGCCCGGGTTCGTCGACATCCACACCCACGGCGGCGGCGGCTCGACGTACTCGACCACTGATCCCGAGGAAGTGCGCAAGGTCGCGGCCTTCCACGCCAAGCACGGCACCACGACGACGATGGCCAGCCTGGTCACCGGGCCGCTGGACGACCTGGTTTCGCAGACGGCCTGTCTGGCGGACCTCGTGACCGACGGCGTCATCGCCGGGGTGCACCTGGAAGGGCCGTTCCTGTCGGCCGCGCGGTGCGGGGCACACGAGCCCACGCTGCTGCGCGATCCGGTCGAGGGGGACGTGGCCAAGGTGCTCAGCGATGCGGTGAAAATGGTGACGATCGCTCCGGAGTTGCCGAGCGGGCTGGACGCGATCCGTCAGGTCGTCGATGCCGGCGTGGTCGCCGCGCTCGGGCACACCGACGCGACGTACGAGCAGATGATCGCGGGTGCCGACGCTGGTGCGACGGTGGCGACGCACCTGTTCAACGGGATGCGGCCGTTCCACCACCGGGACCCCGGTCCGGTGGGTGCCGCGCTCAACGATCCGCGGCTGCTGCTCGAAGTGATCAACGACGGTATGCATCTCGACCCGCAGGTGGTCCGGGTCGCGCTGGCCGCTGCTGGAGTGAATCGGATCGCGCTGATCACCGACGCGATGGTCGCGACCGGGATGCCCAACGGGCGTTACATGCTGGGCACTCTTGAAGTGGACGTGAAGGACGGGCTGGCGACGCTTGCCCACGGCTCCCATTCGATTGCCGGCAGCACCTTGACGATGGATGTTGCCTACCGCAACGCGGTCAAGGCCGGCGTCTCGTTGGTGGACGCGTCGCGGATGGCGTCGACGACACCGGCCGAGGCGTTCGGCTGGTACACGGTCGGTGGGATCGAGACCGGCAAGCGGGCCGATCTGGTCGTCCTGGACGAGGACTATCTGGTCCAGAAGGTGATGCGGGACGGCAGATGGCTGGACTGATCGGGACCGTCACGCTCAACCTGGCGCTGGATGTCACGTACGGCGTCGAGGAACTCGTGGTCGGCGGCAGTCATCGCGTCACCGAGACCCGGCAACGGGCCGGCGGCAAGGGGGTGAACGTCGCCCGGGTGGCCGCGACGCTCGGGCACCAGGTGCTCGCGCTCGGGTTCGTCGGCGGGGTAACCGGTGAGATCGTCGCCGAAGAGCTGTTCGACGCCGGGCTGACCGCGTTGCTGACCCCGATCCGCGGCGAGACCCGGCGGACCGTTGCCATCGTCAACGGTGTCGACGGCGACGCCACCATCTTCAACGAGGCCGGGCCTTCGGTGTCGGCCGACGAGTGGCGCGCCTTCCACGACCGGATGCCCTGGGCGAAGCTGGACGTGCTCGCCTGCTCGGGGAGTCTGCCGCCTGGATTGCCTGCTGATGCGTATGCGGAGTTGGCCGTTCGCGCCCGGCATCACGACGTACTGTCGGTGATCGATGTTGGTGGTGAAGCGCTGGTAGCAGCCGCGAAGGCGGGTGCGGTGGTTCGCTCGAACGCTGCCGAGCTTCGTGAAGCGCTGGGGGACCTCAGCGTCGAAGCGGGCGCGCGGCGACTAGTGGCGGCCGGCGCGATTGCCGCGGTGATCACGGATGGCGCCCGCGGAATGGTTGCTGCTAGCAATCAAGGAGCTTGGCGCGCACTGCCCGTCGAACAAGTCGCAGGCAACCCGACCGGCGCAGGCGATGCCTGTACTGCGGTCGTCGCGGCTGCCATCGCGGGATCATCCGAACCCGATTGGCCTTTGGTGCTCAAGTCCGCCGTGGCTGCATCCGCCGCAGCCGTGCTGACACCCGTTGCCGGGGACATCGACCTCGAAGCGTACCGCCGGTGGCAGCCGCTGGTCACCGTACAAAGCCTTTAGAACAAGGGAGTTTCACCATGCCGCTCGTTTCCGGGGCTGAGGTTGTGCTGGGTGCCGCCAAGGACGGTCGTGGCGTCGGCGCGTTCAACGTGATCCAGCTGGAGCACGCGACCGCGCTGATCGCCGGCGCCGAGCAGGTCGGCGCGCCGATCATCCTGCAGATCAGCGAGAACGCCGTGAAGTACCACGGCGCGCTCAAGCCGATCGCCGTCGCCACCCTGGCCGCCGCGGCCGCTGCGACGGTGCCGGTCGTCGTGCACCTCGACCACGCGATGGACCGCGAGCTCGTCACCGAGGCGGTCTCGCTCGGCTTCACGTCGGTGATGTACGACGCGTCGAAGCTCGACTACGCCGACAACGTGGCGGCCACTGTCGAGGTGACGAACTTCTGCCACGACCATGGGGTCTTCGTCGAGGCCGAGATCGGCGAGGTCGGCGGCAAGGACGGCGTACACGCTCCGGGGGCGCGGACCCGGCCGGATGAAGCGCTCGCCTTTGCGGAGGCGACCGGAGTCGACGCGCTGGCCGTCGCGGTCGGGTCGTCGCACGCGATGACCGAGCGGACCGCGGAACTCGACTTCGAGCTGATCGGCGCGCTGAGGTCCGCAGTACCGGTTCCGCTGGTGCTGCACGGGTCGTCCGGAGTCGCGGATGCCGACCTGACCCGCGCGGTCGAGGCCGGCATGACGAAGGTCAACATCGCGACCCACCTCAACAACGTCTTCACCGCCACCGTCCGCCAGGTCCTGACCGACCAGCCGAGCCTCGTCGACACCCGCAAATACCTCGGCCCCGCGCGTACTGCGGTCGCCGCCGAGGTGGCACGCCTCCTGACCCTGCTGAAGGCCGTCTAGAAGGTGGTGACTGAGAACAACAACTTCCAGCCGGCGCTCGCTCGTCGGCTGGGAGTCGGAGACGCTGCCGTCATCGGGCTTGGCTCGATGGTCGGGGCCGGTGTCTTCGCGGTCTGGGCGCCTGCCGCCAAGGCCGCAGGCGCTCTTTTGCTGGTCTCCTTGGTGATCGCCGCATTCGTTGCCTACTGCAATGCGGCGGCCTCCGCCCAGCTCGCGGCGGCTTATCCAGTCTCCGGTGGAACCTATGCGTATGGCCGGGAGCGGCTCGGGCCGTGGTGGGGCTACACGGCCGGCTGCGCCTTCGTTCTTGGGAAGACCGCGTCGTGTGCCGCGATGGCGCTCACCTTCGCGACGTACGCAGTACCGGGGCATGAGTGGGCGCGGCGGCTGATCGCGTTGGCTGCTGTGATCGCGCTGGCGGCCGTGAACTATCGCGGCATCACCAGAACCGCGGCCCTGACCCGGATCCTGGTCGCCTGCACGCTCGTGGTCCTTGCCGTCGTCGTGATCCTGTTGCTCACGAGCCCGACGGAGCGCGTCACCGACTGGACCGCCGACACCAGCCCGTACGGCGTGCTGCAGGCTGCCGGTCTGCTCTTCTTCGCCTTCGCCGGCTATGCCCGGATCGCCACCATGGGCGAGGAGGTCCGCGATCCGGCCCGGACCATCCCGCGCGCCATCCTGATCGCGCTCTTCGGTGCCGTGGGCATCTATCTCGTGATCGCCGTCAGCCTTTTGCTTGCCCTCGGCCCGGATCGGATCGCCTCGTCGCCGGCGCCGCTGGCCGCCGCGGTTCAAGCGGCCGACGCCGCCTGGGCCGAACCGGTCGTCCGAGTAGGCGCCGCGCTCGCTAGCCTCGGTGCGCTGCTCGCGTTGATCACCGGCATCGGCCGTACGTCGCTCGCGATGGCTCGCAACAAGGATCTGCCGTCCTGGCTGGCCGCGGTGCATCCGCGCTTCCAGGTGCCACACCACGCGGAGATCGCGCTGGCGGCCGTCGTCGGCGTACTGGTCCTGACGACCGATCTCCGCGGCGTGATCGGCTTCTCGTCCTTCGGAGTCCTGCTGTACTACGCGATCGCCAACGCCTCGGCCTACACGCAACCGGCCGGGCAGCGGCGGTGGCCGCGATTCCTCAACATCCTCGGTCTGGCGGGATGCGTCGTCCTCGCGGTCACCTTGCCGCTGACCTCGGCCGTCACCTGCGCGGTACTGCTGGCGCTGGCTTTGCTCGCCCGGTGGGTGAGGCTCAGGTCAGGTCGCGCCTGATCCGCCAGAAGCAGAAGCCGGTCAGACCCGCCGCCAGCAAGAGGAAGATCCCGGCCTCGCGCCACTGCAGATCCCAGAACCGGTTGGCGGGGTGGTAGGTGATCTTTTGCCGGTAGCCCTCATCGGCGAGGCGCTGGAAGCAGTTGGCGAGGGTCGGCCGCGACGGATCGGGGGCGACGTTCGGGGGCGGCGGGCCACACTTCGCCAGCCACTGCGGCAACGTCTTCGGTGCCTGGCCGGCCGAGTTCACTGTCTGCTCGGAGAGCTTCCAGAAGCCTTCACCGGGGAGCTTCGCCTCGATCTGCGTCACCTCCGCGGTGTCCTCCGGACCGCTCAACATGAAGCCGCGCATATTCTCGGTCGTGACGACGATGGTGGTCTCGACCGGTGTCATCAGGTGCGGCCGCAGCAGCAGCGGTGACAGCACCTCCACCGCGATCACGGCCGCGAGAGTGATTGCGATCGCGACCACGGTCCGGCGTACCACGAGGCCGACGGCGACGCCCAGGGCGAACGCGAACGCCGCATAGCCGATCGGCACCACGCCGCGGGCTCCGAAGACCGGCGGCAGCAGTCGCGGCACGTTGAAGACGCCGGAGGCCTGGCCGGTGCCGATGGCGTCGTCGATCGGGTCGGCCCACCAGGTCACCGCGAGGCTGAGCAAGCCGGTGACCGCCATCGCGCCCACGCCGGTGATCGCCAGCTTGGCGACCAGCCAGCGGGTCCGGGTGATGCTCTGGTTCCAGACCAGCCGGTGGGTACCGGCTTCCAGTTCGCGGGCGATCAGCGGCGCGCCCCAGAACGCGCCGATGACTGGGGGAGCGGCGTACACGAGGACCTGGCCGACGACGTACAGATAGCCGTTGATCCGCTCCAGCGCGATCTGCTTGAGGAACTCGCCGGCATACCGGTCGTAGTCGTCCGACAAGCCAGGGCCGGTCACTGCCAGGAAGACGGCGAGGACTGCGACGGCGGCGCCGACCATCAACGCCTGCAGGCGGAACTGCCGCCAGGTGAGCCAGATCATCGCTGTACCTCCAGCAGTGGGCGGTTGTTCTGCGGCGCTGAGGTGGAGCGGCCCATGTAGGCGAGCACGATGTCCTCGAGGGTGAGTTGGGAGACCGTCCAGGCTGGGTCGAGGACTGGCTCGTCGGTGCGGATCAGATAGGTCGACTGGCGATCGGTGTGGCTGACCGAGACGACGTGCTGGTTCTGCGGCATGGACTTCTCCTCGCGGCGCGGGCCGACCAGGCGGTAGTGCGTCGCGAGCAACGTGTCGATGTCACCGCTGACCTGGACCCGTGAGTCGACCAGGACGACCAGGTAGTCGCAGGACCGCTCGACGTCGGAGACGAGGTGCGAGGAGAGGATGACACTGAGCTCGTGCTCAGTGACGGCCTCCATCAGGTCCTGGAGGAACTCGCGCCGGGCCAGCGGATCGAGCGCGGCGACGGGCTCGTCGAGGATGAGCAGTTCGGGACGTTTGGCGACGCCGAGCGTCAGCGCTAGCTGGGCGCGCTGACCGCCGGACAGTTTGCCCGCGCGCTGCTTCAGGTCCAGCCCGAGCTGCTGGATGCGTGCTTGGGCGAGCGAATCGTCCCAGCCCGGGTTGAGCCGGGCGCCGAGTTTGAGGTGATCGGCGATGCTCAGCCGCGCGTACGTCGGGGTGTCCTGCGCGACGAACCCGATCTTGTTCTGCTGCGTGGTGCCGGCCGGGTTGCCGAGCATCTCGATCTGGCCGGCGGTCGGCGTGAGCATGCCGACGGCAAGGTTCAGCAGCGTGCTTTTGCCGGCGCCGTTCGGGCCGACCAGGCCGACCACGCGGCCGGCCGGGACGTCGAGAGTGCAGTCGGTCAGCGCCCAGCGACGGCCGTACTTCTTGCCCAGTCCCTGGGCTTTCAGCGCGGTGGTCATGCTATGTCCTCCTGAGCGGCGGTCCGAAAGGTTGTCATGAACAACGCCTCGATGCTCTCGTCGTCCAGTCCTGCTTTGCGGGCCTTGGTCAGCCAGCGGTTCAGGTCCTGCCGGAGCGGCCCGTGGGCGGCGAGGCTGTGGTCGGTCAGCGTCCGGGTGACGAAGGTCCCGCGCCCCGGCCGTGCCGCGACGAGGCTCTCGTGCTCGAGCTCGCGATACGCCTTGAGCACCGTGTTCGGATTGATCGCCAGCTGCCCGACCACGTCCTTCACGGTCGGCAACTGATCCCCCTCCCGCAGCAGCCCCAGCCGCAAAGCGTTCTTCACCTGCTGAACGATCTGCTGGTACGGCGAAACCCCCGACCGCCCATCCAGATGGAATTCGATCATCCTTAACCCCATTCATCTAGTTAACTAGTACAATACCCTCCTGAGCAAGAAGATCAAGCCCGATGGGATAAGGCTTGCCTCAGTAGGTGAGAATGGATGTCGTGAGCGAGCTGATCGATACCACCGAGATGTACCTGCGGACCGTCTACGAGCTGGAAGAAGAAGGCATCCTGCCGCTGCGCGCGCGGATCGCCGAACGGTTGCACCAGTCCGGCCCCACGGTCAGTCAGACGGTGGCCCGGATGGAGCGCGACGGGCTCGTCACGGTCGAGGGCGACCGTCATCTCGAGCTCACCGCGGTCGGCCGGATGCAGGCGACCCGGGTGATGCGCAAGCACCGCCTGGCCGAGCGGCTGCTGGTCGACGTGATCGGGCTGGAGTGGGAGGACGTGCACGCCGAGGCCTGCCGCTGGGAGCACGTGATGAGCGACGCCGTCGAGCTGCGGCTGCTCAAGATCCTCGACAACCCGACCGAGTCGCCGTACGGCAACCCGATCCCGGGCCTGGAGGAGCTGCAGAAGGACGGTCAGGCGACCGCGATCGGCGAGTTCCGGATGGGTGTGGAACCGCTCGACAAGGTGCTCGACCAGGCCACCGGCGACAGTGTCCGGGTGCTGGTGCGGCGGATCGCCGAGCCGGTGCAGACCGACGACGACGCGATGTCGGTACTGCGCCGCGCGGGCGCGCTGCCCGGCCGTGAGGTCGACTCGACGCTGGACGCGGAGGGTGTGCTGGTCGGCAGCCGCGAGGCCGGCGGCGTGATCAGCGACGAGACCGCAGGTCATATCTTCGTCAGCTTGGTCTAAGCCGATGCTGTACTGAGAGTGGTCAGGCAGTAACGTCTGTCGGCGATGCCTGAGAACGATATCGACTGGCCGGGGTACCTGCGGGAGTTCCACACCGCAACCCCGGGCAGCACTGAAGCCCTGTTGTCACGAGCGGTGGCCGGGGACCACACGCCCTACCGGTGGCTGGTCCGCGCGGTCTCCGGCGAGGCGCGACGCGTCCTCGACCTGGCCTGCGGCAACGGCCCGGTCGCCCGCGAGCTGTACGGGCGGTGGGTGGTCAGCGTCGACAACAACGCGGCTCAGGTCGCCGGTGCGCCCGGTCCGAAGGTTCAGGCGGACGCGCTGCACCTGCCGTTCGCCAACGAGGCCTTCGACGTGGTCACCTGTTCGATGGGACTTGCGGTGCTGCAGCCGCTGCCCGATGTACTGGCCGAGGCCGCTCGCGTACTGCGACGCGGCGGCGTGCTGGCCGCGACAGTCCCGGCTGTCCGGCCGTTGCGCCGGAGTGACCTCCGCACGCTCACCAGCCTGACGACGCGGCTGCGCTCGACGCCGCAGTTCCCCGCCGGTGGTGAAATCAAGGACCTGAAGGACCAGCTCCGGGCAGCGGGCTTCGACGTGATGGAGAGCCAGCGCGAGCGGTACGCGTACACAGTGCGCACACTCGACGACGCCCGCCGCCTGGTCGGAGCGCTCTACCTGCCCGGTACGTCGGACTCCCGCCGCGAGGCCGCCGCCGTCTGGCTGTCCGAACGCGGCGAGACGAAGGACGGCCTCGAGGTGGCCATCCCGGTCCGCCGCATTACGGCCATGCGCACCAAGGTCGCCTTGCAGTAGGTATCTTCATGCTGTGTCTGCTCTGACCTGGTCTGTTCGTGCGCTTGATCATGCGCTGGACGGCGAGGAGATCTACCGTGAGCTGCTGGCGGACGAGCCGGCCGCCTTCTGGCTGGACGGCAGCCTGACCGACCGGGAGGCCCGTCGCGTCTCAGTCCTCGGGACGTCGGCCGGTCCCGACGCGGAGGTCATCGCCCGGGATGTCGGCGACGGTGACGTCTTCGCCGAGCTCCAGCAGCTGTTGAGCGCGAGGTCAGCCCAGCTGGACGCAGTACCGGCTGAGCTGCGGGACGTCTTCAGTGGCGGTTATGTCGGGTACTTCGGTTATGAGCTGAAGGTGCTTACCGGTGGGGTCGCCGCGCACGAAGCGCCGACTCCGGATGCCTTGTGGATCTGGGCCAACCGCTTCGTCGTGATCGACCACGACGAGAACCGCACCTGGCTCGTCGCCGTGCACACCCCCGGAGACGCCACTGCGAGCGCCTGGCTGGACCGAGCGCGGACCGCAGCCGCCACTTGGTATATGGGCTGGCGGGATGCGCCCGCGATCGCCGCGCTCGACCTCGAAGCGCATCTTGAGCAGGATCGCGCCACCTACCTGGCCGGGATCGACGCCTGCATGGCCGCCCTCGAGGCCGGGGAGACCTACGAGGTCTGCCTGACGAACCGCGTCCGGCTGCCCGCGATCGCCGACCCGTTCGAGTTCTACCTGTGGCAACGCCAGAGCAACCCCGCGCCGTACTCCGCCTTCCTCCGGTACGGCGAACTCGCGGTGGCGAGCTCCTCGCCCGAGCGGTTCCTGACCGTGGACGGCGAGGGCTGGGCCGAGTGCCGGCCGATCAAGGGCACCGCGCCCCGCTCGGCCGACCCGGCGCAGGACCAGCTGGTCGCCAAGGCGCTGGCCGAGGACGAGAAGACGCGCGCCGAGAACCTGATGATCGTCGACCTGATCCGCAACGATCTCGGCCGGGTCAGCGAACCGGGCACCGTCCAGGTCCCGCAGTTGATGGCGGTCGAGAGCTACCAGACCATGCACCAGCTCGTCACGACGGTCCGGGGCCGGCTGCGGGCCGGGCTGGACGCGGTCGACGCAGTACGGGCGTGTTTCCCGCCGGGGTCGATGACGGGGGCGCCGAAGATCCGCACGATGGAGCTGCTCGACGAGCTCGAATGGTCGGCGCGCGGGGTGTACTCGGGGGTGCTCGGCTATCTGACGGTGGACGGCCGGGCCGATCTGAGTGTGGTGATCCGGACCGCGGTGATGACGCGGGAGGGGACCGTGGTGGGGGCCGGTGGGGCGATCGTGCTCGACTCGGACCCGGTCGCGGAGTACGACGAAATGGTGCTCAAGGCAACAGCAACGATCCAGGGGCGGACGGCATGACTTCCTTGCAGGTGGCGGATTCCTTCTTGGTTGCCAATGGCAAGGTCAGGGGTCTCGACCTGCACCGGCGACGGTTCACGACGTCCTGTGCGGCGCTGGGAGTCGAGGCGGGCGAGTACTTCGACGACCAGGTGGGCCGGTGGCCGGCGTTCGGCCGATGGTTCCCGCGGTTCGAGCTGAGCGACGGCGTGCTGGGCGTCCAGCTGCGCCCGGCGCCGACGCAGGGGGACCGGATCCGCGTCTCGGTACGGCGTGATCCGCGCACCCAGCCGCGCGTGAAGGGGCCCGATCTGGAGGTGCTCGGGGAGTTGCGGGCCGAGGCGGCTGCCGCCGAACGCTCCGACGAGGTGCTCCTGGTCGATCAGGACGGCATCGCGTTGGAAGGCGCCTACTCGGCCCTTGTCTGGTGGGAAGACGGCACCTTCTGTGTGCCACCGGCGACTCTGCCGATCCTGCCGTCCGTCACCGCCGAACTCCTTCGCCGGCTGGCCACCGACCGCGGTACGGAGATCGCCGAACGCACCCGCACAGCGGACGACCTGGCCGACGCGGACGAAGTCTGGCTGGTCAACGCGCTGCACGGCATCCGCCCGGTCCATGCCTGGCACAGCGGCCCGATCGACCCGCTGCCACTCTCCACCGCCCCTAGCTGGCAGCAGTCCCTGATCGGTCTCGCGAAGCCGCTCTAGCCCAACTCGGTGAAGAGCGTCAGCTGAACCCCGCCGGGTGCTTCGAGTCGGGCGTTGAGTGAGTTCCAGGGGGTCCGGGTCGTCAGTCACGGTTGTACGGTACCCAGCCTGGGTGCTACGGTTCGTTGGTCAAGTAATGAACCTATGAACCGAAGAACCGCGAGAGGAGCCACGGTGTTCGACGATCGCAGCCCGATCTACCTCCAGATCGCGGACCAGATCAAGAACGACATCGTCACGGGTGCCCTCGCCGAGGACGAGCAGGTCATGTCGACGAATCAGTACGCGGCGTTCTACCGGATCAACCCCGCCACCGCGGCCAAGGGTTTTGCCCAGCTGGTCGACGAGGGCGTGCTCTACAAGAAACGCGGGATCGGCATGTTCGTCAGCCCGAAGGCCCGCGAGCTGCTCCGCACCGGCCGGCGCGAGTCGTTCTTCGCCGAAGTGGTCGATCCGATGATCCGCGAGGCCAAGGCGATCGGCGTACCGCTGACCGAGATTGTCCAGCACCTAGAAAAGGACGGTGAGCAGTGAGCGGCCTGGGAGTGAGGACCGAGAACCTGAGCGTCAGGTTCGGCGGCGTACCGGCCCTGGACGGGCTCGACCTGCGGCTCGCGCCGGACAAGATCCACGGTCTGCTGGGCCGCAACGGTTCCGGCAAGAGCACGTTGGCCGCGGTCCTGGCCGGCTTCCGGCGGCCCGACGACGGGCGGGTGCTGATCGACGGCATGGTGCCGTTCGAGAATGCCGTCGTGACGAGCAGGGTCTGCCTGATCCGCGAGTCGGGGGACCTGGTCGACTCCGCCCCCGTCAAGCACGTGCTCGGGCTGGCGAGCGGCCTGCGGCCGTACTGGAACGACGACCTGGCCGGTGAGCTGCTGGACAAGTTCGAAGTACCGACCAAGAAGCGGGTGCAGAAGCTGTCCCGTGGCAAGAAGTCGGCGCTCGGTGTCGTGCTGGGAATCGCCAGCCGGGCACCGCTGACGATCTTCGACGAGAGCTACCTGGGCATGGACGTGCCGTCGCGCAACCTCTTCTACGACGCACTGCTCGCCGACTACACCGAAGTACCGCGGACGATCGTGTTGTCGACCCATCTGGTCAGCGAGGTCAGCGCGCTGCTCGAAGAGGTCGTCATCCTCGACAACGGCCGCCTGGTCACCCAGTCGCCGGTCGACTCGCTGCGCGGTCGTGGCGCCTCGATCGTCGGCCCGGCCGCCGCGGTCGACGAGCTGACCGCGGATCTCGCAGTACTGGCCGAGCAGCGTCTCGGCGGCACCAAGTCCACCACCGTGCTCGGCGACCTGGATGGCGCGCTGCTCGCGAAGGCGCGATCGGCCGGCCTGGAGATCGGCCCGGTCGGTCTGCAGGAGCTCTTCGTCCACCTGACCGGCACGACGCATGTGAAGGAGAGCTCCCGATGACCGCCATCACAGCCCTGCCGGGCTCAGCCACCTCGACCGGCCGGCTGCAGCGGGTGGTGATGTCGATGATGTTCGGGCTACGGCCGATGATCGCCGGCTACTGGCTGGTCATGCTGGTGACCTTCCTGATCGGCGGGCTGATCGCGCAACTGATCGGCAGCGGGATCGACCACAGCATCTGGGACTACGGCACCCAGTCGCCGAAGTACTTCTCGGCGGCGATCGGCATCACCCTGACGCCGGCGCTGTTCTCGCTGATGATCGCGCACGGCGTGACCCGGCGGATGTTCGCCCTGGCCGGCAGCATCATCCTCGTCGGCGCGGCCACCGCGACCGCGGTGATCTGGGTGCTGGCCTATCAGGTGGAGCACGCCATCTACGCCTCGGCCGGGCTGGATCAGACGCTGTCCAACCCGCACCTGTTCACCAAGACCTCCCAGGTCGGGCTCGTCTTCACCGAGTTCTTCCTGCTGATCCTCGCGCACGAAGTCGCCGGCTGGCTGATCGGAATCGGCTTCTACCGGTTCGGCTTCTTCAAGGGCCTTCTGCTGCTACCGCTCGGCCTCGTGCCGGCGGCTGCCGCGGAGCTCCTGCTGGTCGCCCAATGGCTCGCCGACGCCTTGCGCAGTACCGGCTACCACCGTCCATCTCTGGCGATCGGCGTCCCAGGGGTCCTGGCAGTCAGCGTCCTCGGCCTGTACTGCGCCTATTTGCTCCTCCGCCCGATGGGCCTCAAGCCCGTCAAGGGCTGACCGACACTCCAAACCTTCAAGCCCTTTTAGTACCTAGGGAGGCTCCGCCATGCCCGAAAACAACCTTGTTGAAGTCAGTCACCTGCGTAAGACCTACGGCGCGACCGTCGCCGTCGATGATGTTTCGCTGACCGTCCGCCCAGGCGAGATCTTCGGCATCCTCGGCCCGAACGGCGCGGGCAAGACCACCACGGTCGAATCGATCGCCGGACTCCGTACGCCGGACGCCGGCACGGTCCGCGTCGCCGGCCTCGACCCGCGCAAGCGGCGTACCGAGATCACCTCGCTGATCGGCGTCCAGTTGCAGGCGAGCGAGTTGCCGGAGCGGATCAAGGCCTGGGAGGCGCTGGAGCTGTATGCGTCGTTCTACCCGGACCCGGCCGACCCCGCGGAGTTGCTCGAGCGGCTCGGGCTGACCGCGGTACGGGACACCGCGTTCGCCAAGCTGTCCGGCGGGCAGAAGCAGCGGTTGTCGATCGCGCTCGCGCTGATCGGCAACCCGAAGATCGCCATTCTGGACGAGCTGACCACCGGCCTCGACCCGCAGGCCCGGCGCGACACCTGGGAACTGGTCAAGCAGATCCGTGACTCGGGCGTGACGATCATCCTGGTCACCCACTTCATGGAGGAGGCCGAGTATCTCTGCGACCGGATCGCGATTATCGACAACGGCTTGGTCGTTGCCCTGGACACGCCGGCCGGGCTGGTCGACTCCGCCCGGGTCGAGCAGCGGATCAGCTTCCGGGTCCCCGGCTCGCTGGACGACTCCGTCCTGAAAGCCCTGCCCGCGGTCGACTCGGTGGCTCGCGACGGCGACCGCATCGTTGTCACCGGCAACGATGACCTGCTGGTCGAGGTCGTCGTCGAACTCGCGGCCCGTGGCCAGGCGCCCCGCGACCTGCACACCGAACAAACCACCCTGGACGACGCCTTCCTGGCGCTGGCCGGACGACACCTCGAAGGAGCGGACCGATGAGCCAGACCCTCACCCTGACCAGGATCGAGAGCAAGCTGTTCGTGCGCGAGTGGACCACGCTGTTCTTCGTCTTCGTGCTGCCGATCGGCTTGCTGACCATCTTCTCGCTGATGGACGACGGCAGCGGGTCGAGCGACGGCATCCCGGCCAGCTTCCTGCCCACGATGGCGATCGGGATCGGGGTCGGCATCCTCGGGATGACGACCCTGCCGATGATCCTGGCGGGCTACCGAGAGAAGGGCGTCCTGCGCCGGATGTCGACGACACCGGTCCGGCCGGTCAAGCTGTTGATCGCGCAACTGCTGCTGCACCTGGCCGCCGGGGTGGTCGTGATCGCGCTGATCGTCGGCCTCGGCACGCTCGCCTTCGGCTTCGAACTGCCCGGTTCGCCGGTGCCGTTCGTACTGTCCGCCCTGCTCTACACGGTCGCGCAGCTGGCGATCGGCGTTCTGATCGCCGGCCTGGTCCCGACCGCCAAGGGCGCGAGCATCGTCGGCAACATCCTGTTCTTCCCGAGCATGTTCTTCGCCGGCGTCTGGACCCCGGGCGACCTGATGCCGGAGTCCATCCGCTGGCTCCGCGACATCACCCCGATGGGCGCGGGCATGACCAGCATGCAGGACGCCTGGGCCGGCCAGTGGCCTGGTCTCGTCCACCTCGCCGCGCTGGTGACAGCGACCGTGGCCTGCGTCGTTCTGGCCGCACGCTTCTTCCGCTGGGAGTGACAGTTATGCACAGGGGGTGTGTATAACATCGGCAGTTTCTGTGGATTGTTGCTCACGCACTGTGGACGACACGCGGAAGGTCGCGAATTGCCGGATTCTCTTGGTCAGAAAGGGTTGTGCGGCACGTGGCCCGGGAGGTAGAAATGTCGACACGCTGTTCTCTCGGGAACGGCGGGTCGGACGGAAACCGAGGCCCCTAGCGGTGGGGATCCCCACTGAGGTAGACCGGTGACGGGGTCTGCCGGACCCGACGGACCCGTTCGGGAGGCTGGAGACGTCACCTTCCTTCAGCTATACGTGGGCCCCTCCGACTCATACTCGGAGGGGCTCACTTCTTTTGCGCAAAACGGAACCGGCCGGTGCACCAAGTGGGTGCACCGGCCGGTTCGTCCAAGCGATCAGTGCAGGGTGATCCGCACCGCCGCCTTCGGGCCGCGTGCCGTCACGTGCACCTCGGTGCCACGCGCCGTCGTGACCACCTGGTACTGCGTTGCGCGGCCGTCGAGCGCGACCGCGCGCACCTTGGCGCCCACCGGCAGGACGGCGCCGACGGTGAAGGTTGCCGTCAGCCCCTTGACCTGGATGTCGGTCCGAAGCTCCTTGTTCACAAGGGATGCCGAGACGTCAACGGAGCCGCGTCCGAGCCGGATGTTGCTCCCAGCCACCTTTTGCTGGCCGCCGGGAATCTGCGGAACGACGGCCACCTTCCCGTGTCCCAGGTCCGGGTCGACGCCGAGCTGCTGATGCACGACCGGCCACAGTACGCCGTACGTGCCCCACGCCTGCAGCGCCATCGAGCGGTCGGTGAAGGAGCGGTTGATGTTCGCGGGCGAGTCGGGCGACGGTGCGATCTCCGGCATCGCGCCCGGCGTCTCCCAGACCTTCGGGTCCAGCTGGATCCGGGCGTTGCCGGTGGTGTAGACCTGCTGCTGGTTCTTGCCGAGCCGTCCGAAGTTGCCCTCGGCAACTGCCATGATGGAGGTGTTGAGCGAGAAGATGGCGCGCTCACTCTTCACGGCCGAGACCACCTCGTCGCACTTGGCGCCAGGATTGCCCGCGGGATCCGAAGTCGGTCCGGTGCCGGTGTGGAACAGGCCGAATTCCCCTGTGTAGCAAGGCTTCTCCCGCTGGTCGAGAGCGATCTTGGCATGCTCGGCCGAGGCCAGGGGAGAGGTCGGCTGGCCCGGGCGGACCAGCTCGGCTTCCATCGGGGTGACGCCGGTCCAGTGCCGCTGGAAGATCGGCGTGTTGTCGTTCGCGGGGTTCGCCGGGTCGTCGACCGAGTCCGCGTACCCGAAGGCCTCGCTGACCCACCACTGCGTCTCGAACCGCTTCTCGAGGTCGGTCGCCTTGGCCGTCGCCCACTGTTGGGTCGCCCGGTCGCGGCGGGACGCCGCCAGGTCGGCCAGGTCGCGCAGCCCGCGCGCGAGGTACACGGTGCTGTCGAGCTTCTCCGACCCCATGCCGCTACGCTCGACGTTCGCGAGTCCCTCGAGCCAGCCGTCGCCGTCCTTGTCCAACTCGCGATAGACGTACTTGAGGTTGCGCACGCTGAAGTCGTACAGCTCGTCGCGGAACCGGTTGTCACCAGTCCAGCGCCACAGCAGCGCGACGATGCTGGGGAACTTCACCGTCTCGTCGGTGTTGCCCGCGCTCGCGTTCGACCCGAAGTACACGTCTCCGGTCGGCATCACCTCGTGCGCGACCTTGCCGCTGCGGTTGTTGAGGAGGTCGCTCACGTCGCGCAACGCCCGCAGATGGGTCTTCACCGTGTCGAACTGGCCGGCCGCGACGGCGGCGTACGAGGTGTACTCGCCGTCGGTGGCGAACAGCCACGGATAGTCGGGGAAGCCGGCGCCGAACCAGCGGGCGACGTCGACGGTGCCGACGGGTGCGGGGTACGACTTGCCCTCGTTGACGTCGCGGATCCGCAGGTTGTGCGCCTCCTGGACGGAGTCGGCGAGATTCTGCTTGCTCCACTCGACACTTTGCTGCAGTAGCCGGTCACCAGGCAGGTCCACTGCGGTCATCTCGTCGATCGCGGCACGGCTATGCTTCTTTGCCTGCAGCAACTTTTCCGGGTTGCTGATGGCCCGCTTGTACTCGCGCTGGGCCGCGGCCTTGCCCTCGTCGGACCCCGCGACCGCGAACCATACGGTCGTCGTTCGGCCTGGTGCGAGGTTGACGTTGTAAGTGAGCCGGCCACCGGTGCCCTTACCGAAAGCGGAGTCGTCGCAGTGGGCGGGCGCAGTACCGTCGGCCGGGCAGATGACTGCGGGGTCTTGTGGTCCTCGGTGGTTCGCGCCGAGCGCGTGGGTAGCCGGCTGGAGGGATGATCCGACGATGGCGTTGTAGTCGTGCGCCGCGGAGTTGGGCACTGGCGGGGTGCCCTGATCGCGGAACTGCAACGTGCCATCGGCGTACGAGCCGGTGTCGGGCAGGTTGGTCTGGCCGGCGTGCGGGGTCGTCCAGCCCCACGGGTACGCCGGCATGAGCTCGGAGTGCGCGTCGACGTCGAGCTTGACCGTCTTGGCCGTGCTGGATTTGAGGGTCAGGCCGACGACCGTCGCGCGGACGCCGTCGGGGACGAAGTCGGTGCGCTCGACGCTGACGTCGCTCGGGTAACTGATCCGCTGGTAGCCGTGGCCACTCGTGTACTTCGCGGCGGCGACATCCTTGCCGAGCCACGCGCCGTCGACCCCGAACCAGATGCCGTCGAGCAGTTTCAGCGGGGGAGTCCAGATCCCGCCCATCTCGCCGCGCGTGTGCCATCCGGTGGCGGGGTAGAGCCCGGTCTCGGCGCCCATCGCGTAGGCACGATCGCCGACCACCAGGGACCGTCGATCGGCCAGCCGGGTGGACTCGGACAACTCGCTGGTGGTCGCGGGTTGTCCTGCTGAGGCGATGGAGGGGATCCCGCTGATCGCGAGGACCGTGGCTGCGGCGAGTAGGCCGGCCCCACCGGCATACCGTCTTGTGGTTGGCCTTCTGGTTCGTCTGACAGGGCGGGTCATGACGTGCTTCCTCCTTATCAGCCAGGGGCTGAGCTGCCCCTGACTACTAGTTCGGGTTGCAGGAGCCGTTCGGTGGAACCGGCCGGGGCCGGGGCGGTGAGGATGTCGATCAGCTCGGTGGCGATCTGGTCCATCGGCTGCCGGATGCTGGTCAGCGCGGGGGAGACCACCGACGCGAGCGGCGAGTCGTCGAACCCGGTGACGGCGATGTCGACGCCGGCGGTGAGCCCACGCCGGGTGAGTTCGCGCAGGGCGCCGAGCGCGAGAATGTCGCTGATGGCAACGATCGCGTCGATGCCGGGGTCGGCGTCGAGCAGTTCCGCGGTACCACGGGCGCCGGCGTCGATGGTGTCTTCCTGGCAACGGAAGGCCAGCTCGTGGTTGCTCGGGAGACCCAGTTCGCGGCAGCTGGTCTGCCAGCCGCTCAGCCGGTCCTCGGCGAGTCCGGAGGTCTTCGGCCAGCTGAGGAAACCGATCCGCCGGCGGCCCGTCTCGTGCAGATGGCGGACCGCGGCTGCACAACCACCGGCGCCGTCGACGTCGACCCACGGGCCCGGCTGAGTGGACTCCTTCCAGACCCGGCCGAACGAGACGAACGGAATCAGCTGCTCCTTCAGCCAGCCGTGCCGCGGATCGTGGGTCTCGGTCTGCGAGAGCACGAACCCGTCCACGAGACGGCGGGCGTGCAGGTCTTCGTAGACCGGCATGCCCTCGACCCCGACCGGAGCGGTGAACAGCAGAATGTGCCGGCCGCTGCTCTCCGCCGAGGCGCAGAGCGCGTGCAGGAACTGGTCCATCACCAGATGCGCCTGCCCGTTGGGCCAGCTGGGGACGCAGTACCCGATCAGCTCGACGGCGCTCGTCCGCAGGCTGCGCGCGTTACGATTGGGCCGGTAGTTGAGCAGTTCGATCGACCGGGTCACCCGCTGGAGGGTGGCCGCCCGTAGCCGGTGAGGCGCGTTCAGAGCGTTGGAGACGGTCTGAACCGACACCTCCGCATGAGCGGCAACTTGCTTCAACGTAGCCACGACGTACCCCCTCGCATCACCCGGAGACCGGCGTTTTAACGTTCAAACGCACCCGCAGTCTCGCCGCCAACCCCCTTCCCTGTCAACGTCTCGCCCCCGCCGACCCGCAGGCAGAGGCATGGAAGCCGAAGGCGCACACGGCCGCGCACGCACGCCCCGCCCCCGACCTTTCGGCCGCGAGCCCACATGTGGTGGGCTCGGACCCCTAACGGCGACCTTGAACAAGGTCCACCCTGTTCAAGGTCACCACAAGGTGTTCAAGCCCACCACCGGTGGGCTCGGTACACCTAGCCGGCGAAGACGGGCCGGGACAGCGCCCATTCAGGTCGGGTACGCCGGGTTGCGAGGTACCGATGGCCGGTTCTGTTACCGATGGCGCGCTGTATAGCAGGCTATTGGTGGGATAAGGCGCTATCGCAGCAGACCGAGAGCGCCGCGGTCCGTTCAGCTGCGGGGGAGGTCAGGAGTCAGTGAAGGCGGGGTGGGCCGGCGCGCAGGGCTTGGTGAGCGTCTGCGAGGGGGCCAGGCGCGATCCAGCGGCCCCACCAGGTGGCGCCGGCCTCGGCGAAGGCGCCGGGGTCACCGTTGCTGACCTTGATGTCGAAGTTGCCCTGGCCTCGGTCGGCGCGGAGTGCGCGGACGTCTTCGGGGGTTGTTTGCTGGGGTGCTGTGGTGGTGCCTTTGTAGGCACAGCTGCCGTCCCAGCGGAGGATCCGCCGGCGGACGGAGGGGACCAGGAAGTTGCCGCCGACCCAGATCGGAATGCGGGGTTGCTGAAGAGGTCTCGCAGTCATCTGAGCACCGTCGAGTTGGTAGTGCTGACCCGCGTAGTGCACAGGCTCACCAGTCCACAGCGCGTCGATGACCTCCAGCGACTCATCCAGCTTCTCGGCCAGCACACGCGGTTCACCTGTCAGGAAAGGATCACCAGGGTCGCCGATCCCCACCCCGAAGATCATCCGCCCGCCCGATAGGTGATCCAAGGCAACGGCTTCGGCGGCCAGCTTCCAGGGATGGCGACGCGGCACCGGCGTCACCGTAGTACCGAGCTTGAGCGTCGAGGTCGCGCACGCCATTGCCGCCAGACAGATCCACGGATCGTACGCCGGTTGCGCGGCCTCGCCTTGGTAGATGAGGTAGTCCTCCAGGAAGACCGCGTCCCATCCGCAGTCCTCCGCCATCCGTGCGAGCTCGGCCAGGCCGCGTGGGTCGCGGCCTGGCCCTACTGCTCCGAACGTCAATGAGAAGCGCATCCTGCCAAGCTAGTCAGCAGGTCCGACAGTTTTAGGCCGCGTGGCCGCCGTCGACGCTCAGTTCGGTGCCGGTGACGTAGGCGCCGCCCGGGCCGGCGAGGTAGCGGACGGCTGCTGCGACGTCGTGAACCGTGCCGAAGCGGTCGAGCGCGAGGAACGCTCGCTGCGGTGCGGCGAAAGGTCCGTCGGCAGGGTTCATCGAGGTGTCGATCGGGCCGGGCTGTACGACGTTCGAGGTGATCCCGCGAGCGCCGAGGTCCCTGGCCAGGCCCTTGTTCATCCCGACCACCGCTGACTTGCTCATCGTGTAGAGGCTCATGCCCGGGCCGGTATTGCGGTCCGCGATGCAGCTGCCGATGTGGATCATCCGACCGCCGTCGGCCAGGACTGCCGCCGCGGCCTGCGCTGCGACGTACACGCCGCGCACGTTGATCGCGAGCACCCGGTCGAGGTCCTCGAGCGTGACGTCGCCGATCACGCCCATCGCGCCGATGCCCGCGTTGTTGACGAAGATGTCGAGCCCGCCTAGTACTTCGTACGCCCGGGTGACCGCCGCCGTCACGGCACTCGCATCCGCCGAGTCAGCCTTGATAGCGAACCCACGCCGCCCGGCGGCCTCGATCTCCTTGACTACTGCGGCCGCATCCTCAGGCGAGTTGTTGTAGGTGAGGGCGACATCGGCGCCCTGCTCAGCCAGCGCGATCGCCACCGCGGCCCCGATCCCACGGCTGCCGCCGGTCACCAATGCCATCTTCCCAGTAAGTTCAGTCATAGCTTCAGCCTTCCCGCCCGAGCCCGGCCAGGCTGGCGGAAATACGACCCGGGATCCTCAGGTCGTATTTCCGCTACTGCGGGCGTTGAGGGGCGGCGTACCTCGATGTCGCAAATTCGCTAGAAACTGTCGGTGGGGCCGGGGATGCTGGGGATGTGTATGAATGCGTCGAGCGGTGCGTGCGAGCGGTTCAGTCGAAGGACGCCCGGTTCGACGGGTGGTTCTTCACTGCAGTCCTGACCACCAAGATCTACTGCCGGCCGAGCTGCCCGGTGGTGCCGCCCAAGGTTGAGAACATGCGGTTCTACCCGAGCGCCGCCGCTGCCCAGCAGGCCGGGTTCCGCGCCTGCAAGCGCTGCCGTCCGGATGCCAGCCCGGGGTCGCCCGAGTGGAATCACCGGGCCGACCTGGTCGCGCGGGCGATGCGCTTGATCGGCGACGGCGTGGTCGACCGCGACGGCGTACCGGGGCTGGCGACGCAGCTCGGCTACAGCGTTCGCCAGGTGCAGCGGCAGTTGCAGGCCGAGCTCGGTGCGGGGCCGCTCGCGCTGGCCAGGGCGCAGCGGGCCCAGACCGCGCGGCTGCTGATCGAGACCAGTTCGCTGCAGATGGCCGATGTCGCTTTCGCCGCAGGATTCTCCAGTGTGCGGACGTTCAACGAGACGGTGCAGGAGGTCTTCGCGCTCTCGCCGAGCGAGCTGCGCACGCGCTCCAAACGCGGGAACGCGACCGCAGCCCCGGGCACGATCTCGTTGCGGCTGCCGTTCCGTCAGCCGTTGACGCCCGACAACCTCTTCGGGCACCTGATCGCGACCGGCGTGCCAGGTGTGGAGGAATGGCATGGCGGCGCCTACCGCCGGACGCTGCGGCTGCCGCACGGGCACGGCGTCGTCGCGCTCCGGCCGATGCCAGACCACATCGCTTGCCAGTTGTCCCTCACCGACCAGCGCGACCTGGCGATCGCGATCAGCCGCTGCCGCCGGATGCTCGACCTCGATGCGGATCCGACCGCCGTCGACGACCGGCTGCGGACCGACCCTGTGCTCGCACCGCTGATCGACAAGGCACCAGGCCGGCGGGTGCCGCACACCGTCGACGGCGCGGAGTTCGCAGTACGGGCCGTGCTTGGGCAGCAGGTGTCGACGGCCGCGGCGCGGACTCACGCCAGCCGGCTCGTCCAGGCTTATGGCGAGCCCATCGAGGATCCGGCCGGTGGATTGACTCACCTGTTCCCGACGATGGAGGCGCTGGCCGGGCTTGATCCCGAGACGCTCGCGTTCCCGAAGTCCCGGCGTACGACGTTGACCACGCTGGTCGCCACGCTCGCGGCCGGGGAGATCGACCTCGGCGCCGGCAGCGACTGGGACAAGGCGCGCGAGCAGCTCGCGGCGTTGCCCGGTATCGGTCCGTGGACGGTCGAGTCGATCGCGATGCGCGCGCTCGGTGATCCGGACGCCTTCGTGGCCAGCGATCTGGGCATCAAGTACGCCGCTCGCGAGCTGGGGTTGCCGGAGGCCCCTAAAGTACTGACGGAGCATGCCCGGGCCTGGCGGCCGTGGCGCGCGTACGCCGTGCAGTATCTGTGGGCGACCGGAGACCACGCCATCAACAAGATCCCTGCCGTCGAGAGTGCGGAGTGACATGACTCAGCCGAACCACCGCCCCGAGCTGGCCACCGACCGTCTGCTGCTCCGGCAGTGGAAGGACAGCGACTACGAGCCGTTCGCGGCGATGAACGCGGACCCGGCCGTGATGGAGCACTTCCCGGCACTGACGACGCGGGCGGACAGTGACGCCCTGATCGAGCGGAGCAAAGCGAGGTTCGCCGAGCGGGGCTTCGGGCTGTGGGCTGTCGAAGTACGGGAGACCGGGCAGTTCATCGGCTTCACCGGGTTGTCGGTGCCGAGCTTCGAGGCGCACTTCATGCCGGCCGTCGAGATCGGCTGGCGTCTGGCAAAGGATGCCTGGGGCAACGGTTATGCGTCCGAGGCGGCGCGGGCCTCGCTGGCCTATGCGTTCGGGCCGGCTGGACTTGAGGAACTGGTCTCGTTCACGACGACCACGAACAAACCCTCCCAGCGGGTGATGGAGCGGATCGGCATGACGCACGACCAGGCCGGCGACTTCGACCACCCGAGGTTGGCTGCGGGCCATCCGTTGCAGCGACACGTGCTCTACCGGATCATCAGTGCGCAGTGGGCGGCATCGCAGTGACTCACGCGGTGATCGAGAGCCCGCTCGGGTCGCTCACGCTGGTGGCCGCGGACACGGGGGAGCTGGCCGGGCTGTACATGGAGCAGCAGCGGCATCGCCCGCCGCAGGAGATCTTCGGGCTGCGCGACGACTCGATCCTGCCCGAGGTCGAGCAACAGTTGAAGGAGTACTTCGCGGGCGAGCGCACCACCTTCGACGTACCGCTGAAGCTGACCGGCACGCCCTTCCAGCAGCGGGTCTGGGAGGCGTTGCAGGACATCCCTTACGGCGAGGTCACGACGTACGGGCAACTCGCCGCCACCCTCGGCCTGGTCCCGGGTGCGTCCCGGGCGGTCGGCCTCGCCAACGGGAAGAACCCGGTCAGCATCATCGTGCCGTGCCATCGCGTCATCGGCTCGACGGGAAGCCTGACCGGGTACGGCGGCGGGCTGGACCGCAAGCAGCGGTTGCTCGACCACGAGCGGTCCGACGTACTCTTCTGAACAAAGTGCTCAGTGGATGAGCACTTATCGGGAGCATGCTCTGGGTATGAGCACAAAGCAGGTAGTCACCGATGACGAGGCGTTCGACCCGGCGACGGTCGGGGAGTGGCGCGAGTGGCTGGCGCAGCACGGGCGGACCGAGCGCGCGGTGTGGGTGGTTGTCCACCGCAAGGGCGAGACCGGGATCAACCTGGCCGAGGCGGTCGAGCACGCGCTCTGCTTCGGGTGGATCGACAGCAAGACGTTGCGCCGCGACGACTCCAGCACCTACCAGACCTTCACGCCGCGCAACCCACGCAGTACCTGGAGCCAGGTCAACCGCGACCGCGTCGAGAAACTGCTCGCCGCCGGGCTGATGGAGGCTGCGGGTCAGGAGTTGCTCGATCTAGCTCATCGCACTGGCACCTGGGACTGCCTGGCCGAGGCCCAGAATGGCGTGATCCCGGCCGACCTGCAGGCGGAGCTCGACGGGTGTGAGGAGGCCGCGAAGCACTTCGCAGCCTTCTCGCCGTCGTCCAAGCGCCGGATCCTCGAGTGGATCGCCCTGGCCAAGCGCCCCGAAACCCGCGCCCACCGCATCACCCAGACGGTCACCCTCGCCGCGGTCAACCAACGCGCGAATCACCCCCGCTGACCGGACCGCCATCACACACCAAGGCCTGCTGATCGGGGGAGATCGCACCCATTCACGCTCAGCTTCGCCCGTTCGGTGGCGCAGAGAGGAAGTTGGTGTGTGGTGGCGGTCCGGTCAACCGCGAGTGTTGGCCGTGTCGTCCAGCCGCTCCGCTGCGGGAGGGGCGACGGGCTCAGGATCTTTGGGGAGGTTGGTCAGTCTGCGGGCGGCCGGTTCGGTGAAGCGAGCGGCGATCGGGCCGAGGATGACGAGGATCAGCACGTACGCCGTCGCCAGCGGGCCGAGTCGCGGTTCGACCCCGACCGCCAGGCCGGCGATCACGATCGAGAACTCGCCACGCGCCACCAACGTGCCACCGGCTCGCCAGCGGCCCGCGGATTTCACGCCGGCCCGGCGGGCGGCGTACCAGCCTGTCGCGATCTTGGTCAGCGAGGTCAGTACGGCGAGCGCCAGTGCGATCCCCAGTACGGGCGGGATGTCGGCCGGGTCGGTGCTCAGCCCGAAGAAGACGAAGAACACCGCGGCGAACAGGTCCCGCAGCGGGCTGAGCAGATTGCGCGCGCCCTTGGCGACCTCACCCGACAATGCGATCCCGACGAGGAAGGCGCCGACCGCCGCCGACACCTGCAGCTTTGCCGCGATGCCCGCGACGAGCAGCGTCAGCCCGAGCACGACGAGCAGCAGCATCTCCGGGTTGTCCGAGGAGACGGCCCGGCTGATCACCCGTCCGTAGCGCAGGGCAACGAACAGCACGACGCTCACCGTGCCGAGGGAGATCAGCAACGTGATGCTGCCACCGGCCAGGCCCACGCCGGCCAGCAGCGCGGTCAGGATCGGCAGATAGACCGCCATCGACAGGTCTTCGAGGACCAGGATCCCGAGCACGACCGGCGTCTCGCGGTTGCCCAGCCGGCCCAGATCGCCGACCACCTTGGCGATCACGCCCGACGACGAGATCCAGGTGACACCGGCCAGCGCGACGGCCGCGACCGGTCCCCAGCCCAGCAGCAATGCGACGGCCGCGCCCGGCAATGCGTTCAGCAGGAAGTCGACGACGCCGGACAGGTACTGCGTTTTCAGCGTGCCGACCAGATCGGCTGCCGTGTACTCGAGCCCGAGCAGCAACAGCAGCAGGATCACACCGATTTCGGCGCCGGTGGCAACGAACTCCTCGGACGCGTCCAGCGGCAGCAACCCGCCGTGCCCGAAGGCCAGACCGGCCAGCAGATAAAGGGGAATCGGCGAGAACCCGACCCGGCCGGCGATCCGGCCGAGGATGCCGAGGGCAAGCAGTACCGCGCCCAGCTCGATCAGCAGGGCGGTCATATCGTGCATCTCAGCCACCGGTGATCAGTTCGGCGACGGCGTCGACGCCCTCGCGGGTGCCGACCACGACGATCGTGTCCCCGGTCGCGAACCGGAAGTCGGGGGCCGGCGACGGGATCGCGCCGGTGCGGCGCAGGATGGCCACGATCGACGCGCCGGTCCGGCTACGCGCCTGGGTGTCGCCGAGCGTGCGGCCGGAGTACGGGGAGCGGCTGGTGATCGGGATCTGTTCGGTGACCAGGTCGATCTCGATGTCGCCGCGCAGCGGTTCGATCGGCGCGGGGATCAGCAACTGGCCGAGCGCGCTCGCCTCGGCCGGGTCGAGCGGCACGCTGCCGAGGCAACTGTCGTCGTCCTCCGGATCATGGAACCCCAGGAACCGCCGGCCGTCCGTGTGCACTACCACCGAGACGTGCTTGCCGCCGTCGGTGATGAGGTCGTACCGGGTGCCGATCCCGGGCAACGTCGTCCTGGTCGGGTGGTCCATGTCCGCTCCCCGCAATAGCTGGCGTCTGCAACCATTCTCCCGCATCGGCCAACTGGCTGGATGTGAGTTGGCTTGCAATCAGGTGCAGTGCAACTCGTTGCATAGATATGGTCGGCTCCATGGCCCTCGAACACGCGATTCTCGTCTCGCTGACCGAGCGCGCCGGGTCCGGTTACGAGCTGGCCCGGCGGTTCGACCGGTCGATCGGGTACTTCTGGCCGGCGACCCACCAGCAGATCTACCGGGTGCTGCGCCGGATGGACGACGCCGGCTGGGTCACTCACACCGATGTCGCCCAGGACGGCCGCCCGGACAAGAAGGTCTACGAGGTGTCGCCGGCCGGCCGCGACGAGCTGACCCGCTGGCTCGCCGAGCCCGTCGACCCGGCCATCCTGCGCGACGGTCTGGGCGTGAAGTTGCGCGGAGCCTCGCTGGGCGACACGGCCGCAGTACTGCGGGAAGTCGAGCGGCACCGGGCCGAGCACTCGACCCGGCTGGAGATCTATCGCGGCATCCAGCGCCGCGACTTCCCACAGAGCGATTCGTCGGGGGCGGACAAGCTCAACGGCCGCGAACTGCATCAGTACCTCGTACTGCGTGGCGGCGTCCGCGCGGAGGAGTCCTTCGTGGCCTGGTGCGACGAAGTCATTCAGGCGATGCGATCGGAAGGCACCCGATGAGCGAGTACCCGAACCTGCTGGCCCCGCTGGACCTCGGCCACGTCACATGTAAGAACCGCGTGATCATGGGCTCGATGCACACCGGCCTCGAGGACCGGGCCAAAGACCTGCCGAAGCTCGCCGCGTACTTCGCCGAGCGGGCCCGCGGCGGGGTCGGCCTGATCGTCACCGGTGGCTACGCGCCGAACCGGACCGGCTGGCTGACTCCCTTCGGCTCGAAGCTCAGCACTCGCCGGGAGGCTCGCGGGCATCGGATCGTCACCGATGCCGTGCATGCCGAGGGCGGGCTGATCGCCTTGCAGATCCTGCATGCTGGGCGCTACTCCTATCACCCGTTCAGCGTCTCGGCTTCGGCTCTGAAGGCGCCGATCAACCCGTTCAAGCCGCGGGCTCTGTCGGATCGCGGGGTGCGGCGGCAGATCGCGGCGTACGTCGACTGTGCGGCGCTGGCTCGTGAGGGCGGCTACGACGGCGTCGAGATCATGGGGTCCGAGGGCTACTTCATCAACCAGTTCCTGGCCGAGCGGACCAACAAGCGCAAGGACCGCTGGGGCGGCAGCGCGGAGAACCGGCGCCGGCTCGCGATCGAGATCGTCCGGGGCATCAGGCAACGAGTCGGGCCGGACATCCTGATCATCTACCGGCTCTCGATGGCCGACCTGGTCGAAGGCGGTCAGGACTGGGAAGAGGTCGTTGCGCTGGGCAAGGAGATCGAGGCGGCCGGCGCGTCGATCATCAACACCGGCATCGGCTGGCACGAGGCGCGGGTGCCGACCATCGTCACGTCGGTGCCGCGCGCGGCGTTCACCTCCATCACTGCGTCGTTCCGGCCGCACGTGAAGATCCCGGTGGTCACCTCGAACCGGATCAACCTGCCCCAGGTCGGCGAGGAGGTCCTGGCCCGCGGCGACGCCGACCTGATCAGCATGGCCCGCCCGTTCCTGGCCGACCCGGAATGGGTGCTCAAGGCAACTACCGATCGAGCCGACGAGATCAACGTCTGCATCGCCTGCAACCAGGCCTGCCTGGATCATGTCTTCGCCAAACGCAAGGCGAGCTGCATGGTGAATCCTCGTGCCGGTCGCGAGACCGAACTGGTGCTGCTGCCAACACGTCGTACCCGCCGGATCGCTGTGGTCGGTGCCGGGCCCGCGGGGTTGTCGGCGGCGGTGACGGCGGCTGAGCGCGGGCATGACGTCGAGCTGTTCGAGGCGGATGACGAGATCGGCGGGCAGTTCGGGATCGCGCGACGGATCCCCGGCAAGGAGGAGTTCGCCGAGACCATCCGGTACTACGAACGCCGCCTCGAGTTGACCGGTGTCAAGGTCCACCTCGGCCACCGGGCCATCGCGGCGGATCTCGAGGGCTTCGACGAGGTCATCCTCGCCACCGGCGTCGTCCCGCGGATCCCGTCCATCCCCGGCATCGACCACGAAAAGGTCCTCTCGTACGTCGACGTCGTCCGCCACGGCCGCCCGGTCGGGAAGTCCGTCGCGGTGATCGGCGCCGGCGGGATCGGCGTGGACGTCAGCGAGTTCCTCACCACCATCGACTCGCCGACCCTGGACCTCGCCGCCTGGAAGGCCGAATGGGGTGTCACCGATCCGCTCTCAGCACCTGGTGCCCTCGCCAAACCGCGCCCCGAACCATCACCCCGCCAGGTCTTCCTGCTCCAGCGCAAACCCGGCAAGATCGGCGCCGGACTCGGCAAGACCACCGGCTGGGTGCATCGCGCAGCCCTGAAAAACAAGGGCGTCGAGCAACTCCGGGGCGTCAACTACGAACGCATCGACGACGAAGGCCTCCACCTCACCTTCGGCCCCAAACACGAGAAGCCCCGCGTCCTGGCCGTCGACACCATCGTCATCTGCGCCGGCCAGGAATCAGTCCGCGACCTGGCCGCCAGCCTGACCGCCCCCGTCCACCTGATCGGCGGCGCCGACGTAGCCACCGAACTAGACGCCAAACGAGCCATCGCCCAAGGCACCCAACTCGCCGCCACCCTCTAAGAACAAGAACACGAACAAGAACGAGTACAAGAGCGAAGTGCAAGAGCAAGAGCGAAGTACAAGAGCAAGAGATAGATAGAGAGCTGAGGAGGCGCTGAGGCTGACCGTTGGCCTTGGGCTGAGAAGTAGGCGATGAGGCTGGCGGCATTCGGGCTGAGACTGCCTAAGGTTCAGGTCTCGGTGGCTCGGGTGGTGAAGACGGCGTCCGGGAGCATGAGTACGACGGTTGGGTTCGCGGACTCTTCGGCGAGCTGCTGGAGAGCGAGTTCTCGGTGTGGGGTGTCCAGGGCGAGTATGTAGCGCACAAGCGCTTCTCTGGCTTGTGCCTCCGTTGGGTAGGTCTCTCCAAGCCACACGGGAGGCCCAAGCGGCTTGTCGGCGCTGTAGTGCGCCCAGGTCCATCCAGTCTCAGCACTCACGCCCTACAACGTAGCCGCAGACAGTGGCGCGGAGCGCTCTCCGCATCGCCGCGGGCCGAGACCGGGTGCATCTGGCGGCAACTGGGCCCGGGGTGCTGCCGATCGCGTCGGTTGTCAGGCGTTGTCGGCCCAGGGGTCGAATGCGGCTGCCTCTTGGGGAGTGATCCAATTGGCGTCGCTGCTGAAGGGCCAGACCCGGTTGAGTGTGGGTGGTGCGTCGGCGTCGGCGTCGGCGGCGGTGGTGCAGGTGCCAGCGTCCGGCGGTGCGAGTGGTGCATCGACGGGTGGGCTGGGCGGTGTGGGTTTTCGGTGCCGACCTGGTGGTCGGTCGGCCCAGGTGGGGTGGGTGACCTGGACCTGGTTGTCGATGATCTGGATGGTCCAGTGGCCCTTGTGCAGGGCGGTGTGATGCACCCGGCACAACAAGACTAGGTTCGCGACGCTGGTGATGCCACCGTCGAGCCAGCTCGCCAGGTGATGCGCGTCGCAGTAGATCGGCGGGGCGCCGCATACGACACAGCCGCGGTCACGCTGGTTGAGGACGTTACGCAGGGCAGGGGTGACGAACCGGACCTCCCGCCCGACATCCAACGGCTGACTGTCCGAGCCCAGCACCACCGGGATGACGCCGGCGTCGCAGGCCAGGCGGCGCACCGCGCTCGCGGACAGGCCGTCACCGAAGACGAGGTCGCCGGTTGCGTTCTTCCCGGCGTTGATGAGGTCGTCCAGGTTGATGATGACGGTGATGTGCGGCTTGATGGCGCCCCGGCCAGGCAACTCACCCGAACCGGCAGCGATGTTCAGTACGTCGACCAGGGCATCGGCATGGCGTTTGCCACGCGACCGGGGATCAGGCTCACCGTCGGCGGCTTTGTGGGGTTTGGCGCCGGCTTGGATCAGGGTCTGGAACAGTTCGGCGTTCTCGGCGGCCAGATTGCCACCGAACCGGACACCGTCCTCAGTCTTCTTCAACCACAGGTCTTCCTTCTGGCGGGCGGCGTCTTCGCGGGGTTCGGGGCCGTCGGTGTCGAGGATGTTGCGGACCTGGACACCCATCGACCGCAGCTCGCTGGGACACATGCGCTGGGCTGCCTGAACCATCCGCTGCTCGGCCTCGATCAGGTCGTCGACCGGGACGTTCGCCGCCGCCGGGATCTGTTCGAGCGCGGACATGATCGCCTCGGCCTGCGCCGGGTGCAGCAGCATGCCCTCACCGCAACCGCCCGGCAACGCTGCCGCGACCGCGGAGTACTTCGGAAGCGCCTTGCCGAACCTGACCAGGCGAGCGGCCTCGGCCGGGTCCAGACGATACCGGTCGGCGATCAGCCGGGCGGTGTCGTGAGCACCGATCTCCTTGGCGTACCCGATCTCGTCCAGGCGAGCGATCACCTCCCGGCGGCGGGTCTCCCGCTCGGCGATCTCATCGTGCAGCTCGTCGAGAGTGGACAGCAGTTCGCTGCCACTCATCAACACCGCCGCACGAGCATCCATACAGCCAAGGCTAGACGGCGCCGCCGACAGTTTCTGGCCGCAAAGCCCTTGTCCACAAGGGGAAACAACACATCGCAGAATGACAGAAACGCAGTAAGATTACTGGGCTTGGCCAGCCGCAGACGGGGCTGCGCTCGCCTCGGGCCGGAATGGTCGCGCCGCCTTCTGTAGTCGGACTGTTGCTGATCGTGAGGCTGACACGGTTGGTTAGGTTAGGCTAGCCTTCGGGCCATGCGGGAATCTGTGGGGCTGGCCGGGGTAGGGCTCTGTCTCGGGTATCACGGCAAACAGGTGGTGGACGGCGCGTCGCTCGAGATCCCGGCGGCCGGCGTCACTGCTCTGGTTGGGCCGAACGGCAGCGGGAAGTCGACGCTGCTGCGTGCCCTCGCCCGGTTGCACAAGCCGGACGCGGGGGAGATCAGCTTCCCCGACGGCGAGTCCGCGCTCGCGTTGTCCTCGAAGGACTTCGCGCGCCGGGTGACCTTGCTCTCACAGTCCCGACCGACCCCGAACGGCGTCAGTGTCCGCGACGTCGTCGGCTACGGCCGGCACCCGTACCGCGGGCGCTGGCGGCACGACGACCCGGACGGCAACCGGGCCATCACCCACGCGATGGACGTCACCGGCGTCACCTCGATGGCTGAGCGGGCCGTGGACGAACTGTCCGGCGGTGAGCTCCAGCGCGTCTGGCTCGCCACCTGCCTGGCCCAGGACACCGGCGTCCTGCTGCTCGACGAGCCGACCACCTTTCTCGACCTGCGCTACCAGATCGAGATCCTCGACCTGATGCGCGATCTCGCCGACGACCACGGGGTTGCCGTCGGTGTTGTCCTGCACGACCTGAACCAGGCCGCCGCCGTGGCCGACCGGATCGCCCTGCTGGACAAGGGCAGGATCCGTGCAACCGGTACGCCGGCCGAAGTCCTGCAGGCGGATGCACTGTCCGAGACCTACGGGATCCGGATCGAGGTCAGTACCGACTCGAGCACCGGGCTGGTCAGCACCCAGCCCGTCGGCAAGCACCTGCAACGACCCACCCTCCAAACCAACTGAGGTCCTGATGAAACGAGTCACCGCCCTAGCAGCCGCCGCACTGGCCCTGGTGCTTACCGCCTGTGGCAGCAGCGAGAACGTCACCCCGGAGGCGAACAGGTCGGCTGCGGCCCAGCCGGTCTCCGTCACTGATGCGCGGAACAAGAAGATCGACCTCAAGGCGCCTGCAGCCAAGGTGGTCGGCCTGGAGTGGGGTGTCGTCGAGAGCCTGATCTCCCTCGGCGTGATGCCGGTCGGCGTCGCCGACACCAAGGGCTACAAGGCCTGGGTGACCGCGGAGAAGCTCGACGCGTCGGTCAAGGACGTCGGTACCCGCGGTGAGTCGAGTGTGGACGCGATCGTCGCGCTCAACCCCGACCTGATCATCACCACCACCGACGAGTCCGCCGCCACCATCGCGCAGATGGAGAAGGCCGCGCCGGTACTCGTCGTCCGGGGCGCGGACGCGAAGAACGCGATCCCGCAGATGCGGAAGAACTTCGAGCTGATCGGCCAGGCCGTCGGCAAGACCGAGCAGGCCAAGACCGCCCTCGCGGACTTCGACAAGAAGCTTGCCGACGGCAAGCAGAAGATCGCCGACGCGGGCAAGGGTGGTGCGGCGTACACGATGGCCGACGGGTACAAGGAAGGCAGCACGATCTCGATCCGGATGTACACCTCCGGCTCGCTGCTCGGCGCGGTCACGAACGAGCTGGGCATGAAGAACGCCTGGACCGGCGCCGGCGACCCGGACTACGGCCTGGCCTCGACCGACATCGAGGGCCTGACCAAGCTGAAGGACGGCGAGTTCCTCTACATCGCCAACACCGCCGACGGTGGTGACGTGTTCGGTGGCGACCTGGCCAAGAACGCGATCTGGAAGAACCTGCCGTTCGTGAAGAGCGGCAACGTGCACCGGCTCGCCGACGGCATCTGGATGTTCGGCGGCCCGAAGTCGACCGAGCAGTTCATCGACGCGACGGTGCAGGCAGTCACCTCTTGACCCAGCTGACCGCGGCGCGGCCCGACATCACCACCGCGCCGCTGGAGCCCGTACGCCGGGTGCGGGTGGCCGGCGTGTTCGTCATCGCGGTCGTCGCGGTGGTCGTGCTGGCCGCGGTCCACCTGACCCAGGGCACGTCCTCGGTGAACGCCGGGGACCTGCTCAGGCTGGCGATCGGCCAGGGCACGGACAACTCCGCGAACGTGCTCATCGCGTCGCGGCTGCCCCGGCTGCTGGCCGGAGTACTGGTCGGCCTGGCGCTGGGAGTTGCCGGCGCCGGGCTCCAGTCGCTGGCCAGGAACCCGCTTGCTTCGCCGGACACGCTCGGCGTGAACGCGGGTGCGTACCTGGCGGTCGTCGTGGTCGCGGCGTTCGGGATTTCGCTTCCGGTGCTGTCGTCGGGCGGTGTCGCGTTCCTGGGGGGCCTGGCGGCCGCAGTACTGGTACTGGGGTTGTCGGCTGGTGGCACTGCCGGCCCGACGCGGTTGATCCTGGCCGGGTCGGCGGTCGCGATGGCGTTGGCCGGGCTGACCACCTTGTTGCTGTTGCTGTATCGCGAAGAGACCATCGGCACCTTCGCGTGGGGGAGCGGGACGCTCGTCCAGACCGATCTTGAAGCCGTCAAGCAGATGGCGCCGGTCGTTGCCGTCGGCATCATCGGTGCGATGATGCTGGCGTCCAAGCTCGACATCCTTGCCCTGGGCGACGACACGGCCTCCGTGCTCGGCGTCCCGGTACGCCGGACGCGCATCTGGATCACCCTGGTGACCGTCCTGCTCTCGGCCGCGGCGGTCACCGTCGCCGGCCCGGTCGGCTTCGTCGGCCTCGTCGCGCCGGTACTCGTCCGGCTGATCGCGCCGCTGGTGCCCGGGCTGATGCGACACCGTGTGCTCCTGCCGCTGTCAGGGCTGGCAGGCATCCTGGTGGTGCTCTGCTCGGACGTCGTACTGCGGGCGATCCTGGGCGGCCAGGCCGGCGTGGAGATCCCGACCGGCATCATGACCATGCTCGTCGGCGCGATCGTGCTCGTCTGGCTGGCCCGCCGGTTCCGCGACTCGGGCCCGAGCCGTCAGGCAGCGGGCGGCACTGGCTCAGGACTGCGGAGCCTGCGCACGTTCTGGATCGTGACCGGCACGCTGGTCGTCCTGGCCGTTGGCGCACTCGTGTTCGGGATGCTCGCGGGGGACGCCTTCCTGCGTACCGGCGACATCACCAACTGGATCAGCGGCCGCTCCGGTCGCGCGATCACCTTCGTCCTCGACCAGCGCTTCCCGCGCGTGCTGTCGGCCATCCTCTGCGGCGCCGCGCTCGCGATCGCGGGCGCCACCGTGCAGGCCGTCTGCCGCAATCCGCTCGCCGAGCCGGGCATCCTCGGTATCACCGGCGGTGCCGGAGTTGGCGCCGTGATCGTCCTGATGGCCGTCCCGACGGCCGGGATCTGGCTCCTGTCCGGCGTCGCCGCAGCGGCCGCACTGGCCACCTTTGCGCTGGTCTACCTGGTCTCCTGGAGGGGTGGGCTCAGCTCGGACCGGCTGGTGCTGATCGGGGTCGGCGTCTCCTCGGCGACGACCGCGGTCATCACCTTCGTCATCGTCTACACCGACCCGTGGAACATCAGCCTGGCGATGACGTGGCTGTCCGGCAGCACGTACGGACGGACGTTGCCTCAGGTGATCCCGGTCGCGGTCGCGTTGCTGGTCCTCACACCGATCATCGTTCTCGCCCGCCGCGAGCTCGACCTGCTTTCGCTGGATGACGATGTACCGCGGATCCTCGGCGTGCGGCTGGAGCGCATGCGGCTGATCGCGCTAGCCTGCGCTGCCCTGATGACGGCCGCCGCGGTCTCGGCGATCGGGGTGGTCGGCTTCGTCGGCCTGGTCGCTCCCCATGCAGCCCGTGCGCTGGTGGGTGGACGCCATGCCCGGCTGCTCCCGGTCGCGGCGCTGCTGGGCGCAGTACTGGTCAGTGTCGCGGACAGCCTCGGCCGTACGCTGCTGGCTCCCGCGCAGATCCCGGCGGGGCTGCTGACCGCCATGATCGGTGCCCCGTACTTCGTCTATCTGCTCTGGCGGACGCGCGCGGTAAAACTCTGAACGATCCGGGAAAACAGGTCGCGAGCGGCGGCTTCACGCGGTGTTCATTCAGTGAACATCGGCTGGTGGATTCTCCGGTGGTTGCTGATTGTGCTCGGGCGGTTACTTTGCTCTCACTAGAGCCTGGTCCTCCTACCGCCCCGAGGTGGAATCATGAGCGTGCTGAAAAGACCGTCCCGGCGTACTGCGATCGCTGTCCTCGTCACCGGCGGTCTGCTGACCACCGTCGCCACTGTCTCGTACGGCGATGACGCGCGGCCGGCCGCCGCGTCGATGCAACTCCAGCAGCAGGACACGATCGTCGCGGGTGAGCAACTGCAGCTCGCTGAGAGCGGCGCCAAGACGGTCGTGGTCGCTGCGGTCGCTGCCAAGGCCGGCGCGAGCCAGCAGGTCTGTGCGGCCGCGGACTCTCGGTGGGTTCGAGTTCGCTTCAAGGAACTGGCTCTGAGCGGCAAGGACACGGTCACCGTCACGGGTTCCCGCGGTGGCAGTTACACGCTCAAGGCAACGAACTGGCAAGGAAAGGCCTTCTACACCAGGGCTTTCCAGGGCAACTGTGTGACGGTGAAGCCGAGCTTCGCTTCGCCCGCCAGCAACTACCGGATCGACGCCTACCAGGCAGGAGTCGCGGCGACCGTCACAGTCGCGGCTGCTGGTGACATCTGCGGCTCGGCCTGCAACCAGACTCGGCCGGTCGTGGAGAACATGAACCCGGTCGCCGTGATCACCGCCGGCGACAACGCGTACGACAGTGGCACGCTGTCGGAGTTCAACACCAAGTACAACCCGCAGTGGGGTGTCTTCAAGAGCAAGACCTACCCGTCGGCGGGCAACCACGAGTACTACACCTCCGGTGCCAAGGGATACTTCGACTACTTCAACGGCGTCGGCCAGAACACCGGACGGGCTGGGGAACGGGGTAAGGGCTACTACAGCTATGACGTCGGCGACTGGCACTTCATCGCGCTGAACTCGAACATCTCCAAAACCTCCACGAGCACTCAGGTCCAGTGGCTGCGCGCCGACCTGGCCGCGAGCACGAAGCCTTGTACCGCGGCCTACTGGCACCACTCGCGCTTTGCCGCGGGCAACTACAGCGACAACACCTCGGTGCAGCCGTTCTTCCAGGCGCTCTACGACTACAAGGCGGACCTGGTGGTCAGCGGGCACGACCACAACTACATCCGGTTCGCGCCGTCGAAGCCGGATGGCACCAAGGACACGGTGAACGGAGTACGGCAGCTGCTGATCGGTACCGGCGGCAAGTCCCTGTACGGCTCCGGTGGCACCACCCGCGCGACGATCGAGAAGAAGGAGTACAACACCTTCGGCGTCGGCAAACTCACCCTGACGGCCACCGGCTACACGGCCGACTTCGTACCCGTAGCGGGCCGGACCTTCACGGACACGGTCCAAGGCACCTGCCACCCCAAGTGATGTACCTCTCCAGCACGCGGGCGGCAGACACCGCCCGCACCGCTGATCTGAAGACACCTACCATCGGGCGGAGTGTGTCCGGGACGGTTGTCGCCCTCGGCTTGGTGAGCTTGGTGACCGACGCCTCGGCTGAGATGGTCACGGCGATCCTGCCGCTCTATCTGATGTACGGGCTCGGGCTCGGCTTCCTGCAACTGGGTGCGCTTGATGCGCTCTACACGGGCGCGACAGCGCTCCTCCGCCTAGCCGGCGGCCACGTGGCCGACCGGCTGGGCCGACCCAAGGCAGTCGCTATCGCCGGATACAGCCTGTCCGCAGTGACGAAGCTCGGACTCCCCGCCGTCGGTGGATCGCTGTCCGGCCTAAGCTCAGTGATCGCAGTCGACCGTGCCGGCAAGGGCATCCGTACTGCGCCCCGCGACGCACTCATCTCGCTCTCCACACCAGTCGAGGATCTCGGCCGAGCATTCGGCGTCCACCGAGCCCTCGACACAGCGGGCGCGCTACTCGGCCCGCTGCTCGGATTCGCGATCATCGCCGCGATCCCGGGCGGCTACGACGTCGTCTTCAGTACGAGCTTCTGCCTAGCCGCGATCGGCGTACTGATCCTCGTCTTCTTCGTCAGGCAGCCTCCAACCCGCGTCAGCCGGGCGGCGGTCAGCGTCCGGGCCGCACTCAAGGCTGCCACCGCGCCAGAGCTCCGTCGTTTGATGATGGCAGCGGGCCTGCTCGGCCTGGTCACCGTCGGCGACATGTTCCTGTACTTCTCGGTGCAACGCACGGCCGGCCTACCACCGGCCGTGCTTCCACTGTTGCCACTCGGTACCGCGCTGACGTTCATGCTGGCCGCCATCCCGTTCGGACGACTCGCCGACCGGATCGGCCGGTGGAAGCTGTTCCTCCTCGGGCATGGGTTGTTGCTAGCTGCGTATCTACTGATTGCCTCCGACATCGAAGGCCGACTAGTTGCCGCTGCGGTCTTGCTACTCCACGGACTCTTCTACGCAGCAAGCGACGGCGTACTAATGGCGTACGCCGGCCCGCTGATCCCGGCGCCCTTGCGTGCAACGGGAATGGCCGTGGTCCAGACCGCGCAGGCTGTGACTCGCGCCATCGGCGCCTTGGCCTTCGGAGCGATGGCAGCCCTGGTCCAACCGACTCTGACCTTCGCGCTGTTCGCGATCGCCCTCGCTGCAGCAATCGCCACCGGCGCTTGGCTCTGCCGTCCAGGGGCAGCCCGATGAGCCGCAGCAGAATTGTTGCCGGTATCACCTTGATTGCGGTGTTTGTTGCTGCGGGCATCGGCTACCTCGGCTGGCGAGTGGCGACCACGCAGTCGGCGGCGGCGCAGACCGGAGTACAGCTCGATCGGCCGGACACGATGCTGTACGTCGAACCTGGAACGAATCGGGTCCGGCAAGTCCGTGGCGATGCCGTCGTGGGCACGGGGCCAGCGTGTCAGCGGGTCTACGCGAGCGGTGGAACAATGGCGTGCCTACGCGCTACCGCAGTACCGATGGCATCGGAAGTCGATCTCATCGACACGACTGGGAAGGTGCTCAAAACCCTGCAATTGTGGGGGAATCCGAGTCGAGTCAGGGTCTCTCCGTCGGGCAAGCTGGCCGCCTGGACGGTGTTCCGATCGGGCGACAGCTACCTGGCGGCCGGTGCGTTCTCGACAACCGCCGGCATCTACGACCTGCGGAGTGGAACGCACTATGGCTCGCTCGAGGATTTCACGGCGTACGTCGACGGGCGGCCGTATCGGTCGGTGGATGTGAACTACTGGGGCGTGACGTTCGCGGCCGACGACGCCAGGTTCTACGCGACGATGGCGTCGAAGGGGAAGACCTGGCTGGTACGCGGCGACCTGGCCAACCGGAGTCTCACGGCGCTGCGCGAGAACGTCGAGTGCCCGTCGCTGTCGCCGGATGGGTCTCGGATCGCCTACAAGTTCAGAACAGGCAAGACCTGGCGGCTGCACGTGCTCACGGTGGCCACCGGTGCTGACATCGCGCTGGCCGAGACGAGTCACATCGATGACCAGCCTGCGTGGCTAGCCGACGACACGGTTGCTTATGGCAAGCAAGATGACGGGCAGCCGGGCGTTTTCGCAGTACCGGCTGATGGGAGTGGGCAGCCGCGCAAGCTGGTAGCTGGTTCGTCACCGGCGGCCTGGTAGCGCGATGGGGCATCATCACGGGCCCGTCGGGCAGGTGGCGCGGCGGACCCGGTTGCTGGTGCTCGGATTGCTGTTACCGTTGCTGGGCTTGACGGTTGTGCTTCTGGTGGTGCTGCGACCTGACGGTGAGATCAAGGTCGACGCGTTGCAGAGCGCGAAGGCCAGGGGAGTGGTGACTGCGCTTGTGCCGTGTCCGCTGGCGCCCGACGAGTGCGACCGGGCGACCGTCCGGCTGACCGACGGCGTCGGCGCCGGGACAGTCGTGACTGCACGGGCGGTCAAGCATCCCCTGGTGCCGCGAGTGCAGGTGCTCGCGTACGCCGGGGCTGCGTTGCCGATGCTCATGCTGTTCAGCATCAGCGGAGTACCGGAGACCTATGTGCTGTCGACCGAGCGAGTGGCGGTGGAGGTCGTACGTGCTCTGGTGGGTGGGTTGGGAATCATCGCGGCCGTCCCGATCACCACAGCACTGGCAACAGCGCTGGCAAAACTAGAACCAGTCCCAGGCGAGAGTGTGGATGCCGGGAGAGGGGTCGAGGACGGCGTACGCGGCGGTGTGGCTGGCGCCGACGGAGAGGTCGGTGACGGTGCCGCTGTCGCTGACCGAGGAACGGTAGCGGCGGCAGACCCGAGCCGGTAGTACCGATGGCGCGAACGACACCTGCATCGAGAAGTCGCGCATCGACTGCTGCACCCGCTGGCTGTGCAGGGTGTCCGGCAGGCTGGTGCGGACCTTGTAGTGCAGTACTGCGAGCTCGCCGACGCGCAGGGGGCGATCCAGGAGCAGCTCGAAGGTGGTGAAGCCGGTTGGCTCGTCCTGCCGCTGGCGGCCGACTCGGCAGCCGCGGGTGCTGGTGATCTCGAGCGGCTCCGTAGTACCGGCGTCGCTGCGGACGGCGACGATCTTGCGGTCGATGCCGTCGACGTCGGCGCGCGCGACCAGGTGGTGCGAGATCGACTCGAGCCGTTGCTCGGCGTCGACGGTCAGGTGCAGGTGCAGCCCGAGCTGAGCGAACTGGTGGAACGCGTCGAGGCTGCTCCCCATCCGCTGCAGCGCCCGCGCCAAGCCGTCGGGACGGGCCCAGGCCTGGTCCGGTCGCAGCGCCCCGGGCTTCTGGACCAGCCAGCGTCCGCGGGGACGTGGCGGGCCGAGCAGCGCGGCCAGGGCGCCTGCGTCGAGGCCGAGGATCTCCTCGATCGCGGCCAGCGCGCGCAGCGACTCCGGTCGCTCCGGCTGGTTCCGCCCGTGCTGCCAGTAGCTGAGCGCCGTCTTGCTCACCGGCGCACCGCGCTCCCGCAGCTTGAACTGCAGCCGGTCAAGGCTCAACCCGCTCTCCCGCACAGCCAACCGCAACGCGAGACAGAACGGTCCACGGCTGAGCGCCTCCGCCAGCCGTGCGCCACTCACCTGAGCGGACTCGTGGGCGGCGGGCATGGGAGTGGTGGCTCAGCCGGCGAGGTTGGCGTCCTTGGCGGCTTTCTTCTTCTGCTGTTTGAACTCGCGGACCTTGAGCAGCGAGTCCGCGTCTACGACATCGGCCACCGACCGATAGCCGTCCAGCGCGTAGTCCCCGGCCACCGCCTCCCAGCCAGGCGGCCGGACGCCGAGCTGCTTGGCCAGCAGGGCGACGAAGATCTGCGCCTTCTGCTTGCCGAAGCCGGGCAGCTCCTGCACCCGCTTGAACAGCTCCTGCCCGGTGGTCGCCTCGGTCCACAGGCGAGTCACGTCACCGTCGTACCGGGTCTCGACCAGCGCGGCGAGTTCCTGCAGCCGCGCCGACATCGAGCCCGGGAACCGGTGAATGGCCGGCGGCTGGCTGCACAGTTCCTTGAACGCCTCGGGTTCGGCGGCGGCGATGGCGGCCGGCTCGAGATTCCCGAACCGGCTCAGCACCTTCCAGCCGCCGCGGAAAGCATGCTCCATGCCGTACTGCTGATCGAGCATCATGCCGACCAGGACGGCGAACGGATACTGGTCGAGAACCTGGTCGGCGGCCGGCTCGTTAGCGATCTGGAAGCCCATGCCGCCGATTCTCGCACCACCGGGAGTCCTGGGCCTATGCTCGGCGAGGGCAGGACGACGTGGAGGAGCGCGGATGGACATCCGGGATCTGGATCGGCGGGCCGGCGCAGTACTCGGCGAGGTGGTCATGCAGGTGCGCGCCGAGCACCTGTGGTTCCCGACCCCCTGCCCCGACTGGACGGTTCGTGGCCTGTTGCGGCACATCGTCAGCGAGAACGAAGGCTTCGCCGCGGCGGCGATCGACGGCTCGGCCCCAGTGCAGACCTGGACCGGCGGGCGGCTCGGCGACAACCCCGCGGGCGCCTACCGACGGTCGAACGTGCGGGTCGCCGACGCCTTCGCCGACGGTGGCGCGCTGGACCGGCCGATGGAGGTCCGCGAGTTCGGCACCTTCCCCCGCCGGGTCGCGCTCACCTTCCGGCAACTGGACTGCGTGGTGCACGCGTGGGACCTGGCCAAGGCGATCGACGCGCCGTACGACCCACCGCAGGACATGGTCGAGATGGCACTCACGCTGGCCCGCCGGATCCCCGACACCGAGTCCAGCCGCGGCCCCGGCGCCGCCTTCGAACGCAGCGTCAAGACTCCCGGCGAAGCCTCCGGCCTGGCCACCCTGCTGAGCCTCCTCGGCCGCAACCCCGACTGGATCTCCCCGCTCGACTGAACAGATTGACTCGGCGGTAATTTACCGTAGAGTCAATTCTCCGATCCGGCTTTCGGAGGAGTAGGTCTGTGACGAGATCGTGGTGGGGCTGGGGAAACGTCGAGGACGCGGTGGCCGGCGCCGAGCGAGCCGTGCTCACCGAACGGGTGGCGGCGCTGCTGCCCGACGCGGACCTGACGGTGCACGAGCCGCCCTCGGTGGCCTCGTTGGAGGTCCCTGCACCCCGCGTGCAGGCGCCGGCTCCGCTGGCCGCGCTGGCGTCGCAGGATCTCGCCGATCGGGTCGCGCACGGCCGCGGGCAGGCATTCCGGGATGTGGTGCGCAACCTGCTCGGCCGGGTCGGCGACGTACCGGATCTCGTACTGCGGCCGGACACCGAGCAGACCGTGCTCGACATCATCGACTGGTGCGGTGCGGCGGGCATCGCCTTGATCCCGTACGGCGGGGGCACCTCGGTGGTGGGTGGCGTGGAACCACGCAACTCGGCCGGCTACGCGGGCACCGTGTCGTTGGACATGGGACGGCTGGACCGGATCATCGAGATCGACCGGACCAGCCGGGCGGCGCGAATCCAGGCAGGCATCTTCGGGCCGGCGCTGGAGGCCGGGTTGCGACCCGCCGGTCTGACCTTGCGCCACTTCCCGCAGTCGTTCGAGTTCTCGACGCTCGGTGGCTGGCTGGCCACTCGGGCCGGCGGGCACTACGCCACTGTCTACACCCACATCGATGACCTGGTCGAGTCGATGCGGGTGGCGACCCCGGCCGGGGTCAGCGAGTCGCTCCGGCTGCCGGGTTCCGGTGCCGGTCCGTCGCCGGATCGGCTGTTCCTGGGGTCCGAGGGCATCCTCGGCGTGATCACCGAAGCCTGGATGCGGCTCCAGGACCGGCCGCGCTGGCGAGCCGGCGCATCGGTGGTGTTCGACGACTACGGCCAGGCGGTCGCGGCCACCCGCACGATCGCCCAGTCGGGTCTGTTCCCCACGAACTGCCGGTTGCTGGACCCGGTGGAGGCCTTCCTCAACGCCGGCAGCCAAAGCGCCGGCGGCGTGCTGGTGCTGGGGTTCGAGTCCGCGGATCATCCGGTCGAAGAGTCGATGCGACGGGCCGAGGCCATCTGCCGCGACTTTGGTGGACGAGCGCCCGACGGGATCAGCGTCACCGACTCGGCCGAGGAGGCCGCCCGGCCGGGCGCGGCCGACACGTGGCGATCGTCCTTCCTGCGGATGCCCTATCAACGCGACGCGCTCGCCGCCCAGTCGATGATCGTGGAAACCTTCGAAACCGCTTGCACCTGGGACCGTTTCGACGACTTGCGCGCTGCCGTCCTCGCTGCGGCGACCGCTGCGTTCGCCGCCACCGGGACGATCGGTGTGGTCAGCTGCCGCTTCTCGCACGTCTACCCCGATGGACCGGCGCCGTACTTCGGCGTGTACGCCGCCGGACGGTGGGGACAGACCGTCGAGCAGTGGGACGAGATCAAGCTCGCTGTCTCCGAAGCCCTGGCCGACAACGGAGCCACGATCACACACCATCACGCGGTCGGCCGTGATCACCGCCCGTGGTACGACCGCCAGCGACCCGAACCGTTCGCCGTCGCCCTCCGCGCGGCGAAGTCGGCCCTCGACCCGGCAGGCATCCTGAACCCCGGCGTCCTGATCGACCCCACCCGATGAGCAGACCGGGCACCAAAGGTGTCCCGCGCGAGCAACGCGAACAGCAGATCCTCGAAATCGCCACCACCGAGTTCGGCGGCCGCGGCTACGCCTACACCTCGCTCACCGACATCGCCACCGCCGCCGGAGTCTCCAAGCCGCTCATCTATACCTACTTCGGCTCCCGGGACGGCTTGCACGCAGCATGCGTCCAGCGCGCGGGCAAGAGCCTCGTCGACGCCGTCGCCTCCGCCCAGACCGTCTCGGGTGCCGACAAGGCGCTCGCGACGCTGACCGCGATCTTTCGCGCCCTCGACGGGCAGACCGAGAACTGGAAGCTCATCTACGACACCACCCTTCCCCGCCCGAGTGAGGCCTACGCCCTCGCCCGCGAGTACCAGGACGCACTCAACACCATGGGCGCAGAAGGCGTGGCCGAGGTCCTGGCCGGCAGCGACGACGCCGACGACCACTCGCTGCTGCTCGCTCTTTGGTTCAGCATCGTGTCCACCACGATCGCCTGGTGGAGCGAGAACCCCACCCAAACGCCCCAGCAGATGACCGAGCGATGCCTGCGATTGTTCACCGCCGTCCGGCAACCTGCTTGAGCGTGATGGCGTCCGGTTGGGCGGCGGCCAGCTTGGCGAGCAGGCGGCGGAACGGGCGCGAAGTCATCAGCCGGGTCGAGGCGTCCCGCAACCGGATGCCGGCCGCCGTCATCGGCATCGCCATCTTGATCCCGCCCGGCGGCAGCTCCATCCGCTGCTCGACATACGCCTGCATCTCCCGCTGGTACGCCGGGAACGCGCGACCGTGGTCGCCCTCGTACGCCGCCAGTTCACCGGCCAGCACGTAGGCGCCGACCAGCGACAGCGCAGTACCGTGCCCGGCGAGTGGCGAACCGCAGTACCCGGCGTCTCCCAGCAGCACGACGCGTCCACGGGACCACTCCGGTACGACGACGCGGCTGGTGGTGTCGAAGTAGAAGTCGTCGGCCTCGCGCATCGCGTCGAGGAGGCGGCTCGCATGCCAGCCGACGCCCGCGAACGTCTTGGTCAGCAGTTCCTTCTGCTCAGCTTGGTTGAGCCGGGGGAGAAGCGGAGACCTGAAGCTCAGCAGGGCCTTCGCGTACTGCGGGTCGTGGTCCGGCCGTAGTCCGACCCAGCGTCCGCCGGGCGCGGAGTGGATCTTCATCCAGCCGTCGAGTGGTTCGGGCGTCTCGACGGTGAAGAACGAGGTGTAGCCACCGAGGTGCTCGACGTACTGCGCCTCCGGGCCGAACGCGAGCGACCGCACCCGCGAGTGCACGCCATCGGCGCCGACCACCAGGTCGAAGCGTCGCTGGGTGCCGCTCTGGAAGGTGACCAGCACGCCGTTGTCGTCCTGCTCGAGTTGGGTGATCGAGTCGCCGTAGATGTACTCGACATCGTCCGAGGTGGCGTCGAGCAGGACCTGCGACAGGTCGCCGCGGAGGATCTCGATCTCAGCGACCGGGCCGGCGCCGTCGAGGAACTCGGCCGGAAGCGCGGCGCTCTGGCGGCCGTTGGCGCGGACGTAGGCGAGACCGCGTTCGTGCATCCGGCGGTCGAGGATGGCCGGGAGGAGGCCCATCCGCTCGACCACCTCGCGGGCGATGCCGCGGATGTCGACGGTCTGGCCGCCCGGGCGGGGTGCGGGGGCGAGCTCGACGATCGTGGGGCGGAAGCCGGCCCGGTGCAGCCAGAAGGCGAGCGCGGGGCCGGCGATTCCGGCGCCGGAGATGAGAACGTTCATGGGGGTTCCTCCGTTGTAGGTAGTGCACGTACGGTGTACGCGTACAGAGTCACAGGTCTGCGCGTGCACTGTCTCGAGTGCACTAGTTCGGAGGGGTTCATGGCAGCGCCGTACCAGGAGATCGCAGCGGAGATCAGGCGTCTGATCGCGGTCGGGGAGCTTCGGCCGGGCGGCCGGGTGCCATCGACACGTGCACTAGTGCGCGACTACGGAATCGCAATGGCGACAGCCACCAAGGTCCTCACCACTCTCCAACAGGAAGGCGTCGTCCACGCCCGCCCCGGCGTCGGCACGGTCGTGGGCCCCGCGCCCCGCCCGGCCGGCTCTCCTGTCGTCTCGGGGGTGCTCAGTAAGGAGCAGGTGGTGAGGAGTGCCATCCGGATCGCGGATGAGGAGGGGCTTGCGGCGTTGTCGATGCGGCGGGTGGCTACTGAGCTCGGGGTTTCGACGATGGCCCTCTATCGGTATGTCGGTGGCAAGGACGCGCTGGTGTTGCAGATGGTCGACACCGCGATCGGTGACTTCCCGCCGCCGGCTCAGCGGCCGGGGAGTTGGCGGGCCGGGATCGAGGCGGCCGCGCGGCAGCAGTGGTCGGCGTACCGGGCTCATCTCTGGCTCGCGAGTGCGGTCAGTATCGGGCGGCCGCAGGTGTTGCCCAATCTCCTGCCGCACACTGACGCCGTACTGCGTGCTGTGGCCGGCTTCGGCGCAGGCGCCGACACTGCCATGTATGCCGCGGTCACCGTGTTCGGCTACGTGCGGGGTGTCGCGCTCAACCTGGAGACCGAGGCGCAGGCCGAGCAGGACACCGGGATGACGGCTGACGAGTGGGCCGACCACCAGGCCGGGCGGCTGGCGACGCTGGTCGTCGACCAGGATCTCGCCGGCTTCCGTGCTCTGGGGATGCCTGGTGGGTTCGAGTTCGACTTCGACCTGGACCAGTTGTTCGAGTTCGGGCTCGGAATCGTGCTCGACGGACTGGCCGTGAAGCTCCAACGGCTGCGCGCGCCGCTACGCTGAGTATCGGCAGGTTTGTGATCAGGGAGGTGCGATGGGCCCCGAACCGGTGTTCGCGCCGGATGTGCCGGCGGAGGTACGCCGGCTGTTCGAGCGGAAACCCGAGCTGTTCGTGCCTGCCAGCCGGCCGAAACCGAAACGGCAGACCTCCTGGTCGACCGAGCCGGGCGCGACCTTCGGCTCGTTGCTCGTCTGGCTCGCGGTCTGCGTCGGCGGCTGGATCCTCGCGCTGATCATCTTCGCGATCACCCTGCCGACGGCCGTCGCCGCGTGGTCGTCGCTCGTGCTCGCGGCGGTCGCCGTCGTCACCACCGGTGTGGTCGGGGTCAGTTCAGCGGTCGAGAATCGCAGCCAGCGGGCGGTCCGGCTGCAGCACGGCAAGTACCTGCTGGCTGAGGATTTCGACGACGACTCCGCCCGGCTGCTGACCCGCGCCCAGCGCGCCGTCAAAACGGTGCTTGAGGCAACAGTCACCCGGCGCGGCCTGCTCGACGACGTGAAGAACGAACTCGTCCTGCCCGAGCAACTCTGGGACATCGGCCAGGTCCTGCACGAACAGTCCGTCCTCCGCGCCCGCCAGCGCGAGGTAGCTCGCGGCATGGCCACCGCCGAACTGGAAGCCGTCCTCGGCCCGCAACGGCGCGCCCTGACCCGCTCGGTCGACGCGATCAAACGCAAGGTCGAACTCCTGGAGCGCTACGCCGACCGAGTCCGCTCAGCCGACGCAGCCCTCCGAGCCGAAGCCGCCCTGGAAGACGGCGACCGCTACATCGAACTCCTGGCCCGCACCGAACCCGTCGGCGACACTTCCGTAGTACAAGGCTTCGCCGACGAAGCGGGTGCCCTCAAAGACACCCTCTCGCGCAGCATCGCGGCTGCCCGAGACGCAGGCCGAACGCTAGCTCTGCCCGAGTAGTCTGCGCGGATGACTGGAACCGTAGTGATTGCCGGGGGTACCGGTGGGCTTGGGTCGGCAGTTACAGCGGAGTTCTTGGGGGCGGGGTGGCGGGTTGTCGTGCCGGGGCGGTCGGAGGGGGCGTTGGCTGCGTTGGGAGTGGCTGACGGGCTGGAGACGCTTGTTGTGGATTTGGGGGATCCGGCGGGGGCGGCTGAGGTTGCGCGGGTGGCCGGTGCGGATGCTGGGGCGCCGGTGCGGGCGTTGGTGAATCTGGTGGGGGGTTTCGCCTCGGGGGCGCGGGTGCATGAGACGCCGATCGAGGAGTTCGAGGCGCAGCTCACGCTCAACCTGCGGCCGACGTACCTGGTCACTCAGGCTGTGCTGCCGCACCTGATCGCTGCGGGTGGCGGATCGATCACCTGTACGTCGAGCGGGTCGGCCGTCAAGCCGTTCTCCGGGGCAGCCGGGTACATCACCGCCAAGGCCGGGGTGCTCGCGTTCGTCGACGCGCTCGCGGTCGAGTACGCGAAGGACCACATCCGGGTGAACGCCATCCTGCCCGGCACGATCGACACCGCCGCGAACCGGCGCGCGAGGCCGAACGCAGACACCTCCACATGGAGTCCGCCCGCCCAGATCGCGACCGTACTCCGTCTGCTCGCCGAGACTCCAGGCGTCACGGGAGCACACCTCCCAGTCTGATTTGCCTTGTATTCGAACCTATGTGCGATGCTAAGAACATGGGGAGCAACAGGCGCTATCCGCGCGAACCGCCGCCCGACAATCGGCGCCGGCACTGCTGGGTGCTCGGTACGGCGTACGAGCGCGGCCCCTGGCCGGGACTGATCCTGGAGTGGCGCCGGAACAACTCCGACGACTGGATGGCACGGGTGGTCTACGTGCCGAACCCGAAGGAGGCGAAGTCGGTCGAGGCCTGGTTCGCGGCGGGGCTGTTGCGACCGCTGGACCCATCACGCGTACCGCAAGGGCAGGTGGACTTTCGCTGAAAGTAAACCTTTTGCGTGTTTCCGGCGTCTAAGAGGGTGTGCGGCATGGGTACCGGCTGCGTACCAACGGGTCAGGGGAGGCCATGGGGCGTCGTGGAGAATCGCCGGCGGCTGCGCGGATCGCGCGGCGTGCCCGGACGGTACCGCGGTCGTTGGGCCTGACGCTAGTCAGCGCGCTGTTGCCCGGACTCGGCTTGATCCTCGGCGGGCGCAAGCGGCTGGGTGCGTTCGTGCTCACGCTGACGGTCGGGCTGGTCGGACTCGGCGTGTACGTCGGGCTGACTCGGCGTGACGAGGTGCTCGCTGCCGCCGTCGTACCGAGCCGGCTGCTGATCACCAGTGTGGCGATCGGTGCTCTCGCGCTGTGCTGGATCGTGGTGATCGTCGGTTCGCACCGATTGTTGCGTCCGGCAACGGCTGCTCCGGGTGGACGGGCCCTCGGCGCCGTGCTCGTCGGGACGCTCTGCTTCGCGGTCGCCGCACCCGCCGCGGTCGCCGTGCAGAGCGTGCTCGCCCAGCGGGACCTGGTCCAGAACGTGTTCGTCGCGCAGGGTGAGAGCAAGAGCGCGACCCGGCCGAAGACGGTCAACGTGAAGGACCCGTGGGAGAACCGCCCGCGGCTCAACCTGCTGCTGCTCGGCGGCGACGACGCCAAGGACCGGGTCGGCGTCCGGACCGACACCGTGATCGTCGCCAGCATCGACACCGTGACCGGTGACACCGCGCTGATCTCGATGCCGCGCCAGCTCACCTTCATGCCGTTCCCGAAGGACTCGCCGCTGCGCAAGTTCTACCCGAACGGCTTCGGCAAGGAGGGGCTCAGCCTCGAGGGCCGGCTGGAGTGGATGCTGACCGCGATGTACCAGAACATCCCCGAGGCGCATCCCGGCATCCTCGGCCCGTCCGACAACGAGGGCGCCGACGTCCTGAAGCAGTCGGTCGGCGAGGCGGTCGGCCTCAAGCTCGACTACTACCTCCAGGTCAACCTGCAGGGCTTCGACCAGATCGTCGACGCGCTCGGCGGCATCAGGGTCAACGTCAACGAGCGGGTCGCGATGGGTGGCGTCAGCAGCGCGGGCATTCCGCCGGACGAGTGGATCGAGCCCGGTCCGAACCAGCATCTGGATGGTCGCCACGCCCTCTGGTTCGCCCGCGGCCGGTACGGTGCCGACGACGACCAGCGTCAGGTCCGGCAGCGGTGCGCGATCAAGGGCATCGTCGACGCGGCCGACCCGCGCACGCTCGCCACGAAGTACCAGGCGATCGCGAGGGCAGGCAAGAACCTGCTCCGCACCGACATCCCGCAGGAACTCCTGCCGGCCCTGATCCAGCTCGGCCTGTTGGTGAAGTCGGGCACCGTCTCGAACGTCTCGCTGGATGTCTCGAAGCTCAAGCTCAAGTACCTCCACCCCGACTACGAGGGGCTGCGGGAAACCGTGGCCGCTGCCCTCGCACCGAAGCCGGAGACGCCCGTCACGTCGACCCCGCCGAGCACGCCGGCCACCAAGGACCCCAAGACCCTCGGCCGTCCTGGCACCGGCAAGACGACACCGCCGCCTCCCACCGAAGACCTGGTCGACGCCTGCGCCTACCACCCGAACGGCGACGAGCCCCGCTGAAATATCCTTCCGACCGGGTGTCGATCTTGGCGTGAGCCGGTCGACGTGAGATCAAAGACCGACATCACGGACGAGGGAGTTGCAGCGATGCGTTACATGATCATCAACAAGGCCGACGGCGAGAGCGAAGCCGGCGTGATGGCGAGCCAGCAGGTCGTCGTGGGCGTCGGCAAGGTCATCGACGACCTGTCGAAGGCAGGGGTCCTGCTGTTCGCCGAGGGTGTGCACCGCAGTTCGCTCGGTGCCCGGGTGAAGGTGGCCGGGGGCAAGCGCACCGTCACCGACGGGCCCTTCGCCGAGACCAAGGAGCTGATCGGCGGCGTGATCGTCGTCGAGGTCCGCTCCAGGGACGAGGCGATCGAGTGGGCCGCGCGGCTGGCCGAGGCGCTCGGCGACGAGGTCGAGGTCCGCCGGGTGGTCGAGGAAGCCGACTTCGCCCCGGACGCGGACGTCTTCCAGAGTTAGTGCCTGCTTGCCGTTGGACCCGGGGTGCTGTTCTATCGGTCGGGTGACGGTTACGGACACCCACGGGGCGATTGACGCGGTCTGGCGGATCGAGTCGGCCAGGATCATCGCCGGCGTCGCGCGCATCGTGCGCGACGTCGGCCTGGCCGAGGAACTCGCGCAGGACGCGCTGGTCGCCGCGCTCGAGCAGTGGCCCGACTCCGGCGTACCGAACAATCCGGGCGCCTGGCTGATGGCGATCGCCAAGCGCCGCGCGATCGACCTGATCCGGCGCAAGGAGACCTATCAGCGCAAGCTCGCCGAGATGGGTCACGAACTCGAGATTGGAAGCAACGGAGTCGAGGACAGTGTTGAAGACAGGGTCGAGGCGATCCTCGAGGACACGATCGAGGACGATCTGCTCCGGCTCGTGTTCACCGCGTGCCATCCTGTGCTCACCACCGACGCCCGGGTCTCGCTCACGCTGCGGCTGCTCGGTGGCCTGAAGACCGACGAGATCGCGCGCGCGTTCCTCGCTCCCGAGGCGACCATCGCGCAGCGGATCGTGCGCGCCAAGCGCAATCTGGCCAAGGCCGAGGTGGAGTTCGAAGTACCGGCCGGTGATGACCTGATCGCCCGGCTGTCGTCGGTACTGGAAGTCATCTACCTGATCTACAACGAGGGGTACTCCGCGACGGCCGGTGACGACTGGATGCGCCCCGCGCTGTGCAACGAGGCGCTCCGGCTCGGCCGGCTGCTCGCCGAGTTGATGCCGTCTGAGCCCGAAGTGCACGGTCTGCTGGCGTTGATGGAGATCCAGGCATCGCGCGCCAACGCTCGCGTCGGTCCGAACGGCGAGCCCGTTCTGCTGCTCGACCAGGACCGCCGCCGCTGGGATCGCCTGCTGATCCGTCGCGGGCTGGAGAGCATCGACCGAGCCTGGGGGATGGAGGGCACCAGCCCCGGCCCGTACCTGCTGCAGGCAGCCATCGCCGCCTGCCACGCGCGAGCGGCCGAGGCCGAGGACACCGATTGGGCGCGCATCGCCGGCCTGTACGCCGTACTGGCGCAGGTGACGCCGTCGCCGGTGGTCGAGCTCAATCGGGCGGTCGCGATCTCGATGGCGTTCGGCCCGGAGCGTGGGCTCGTCGCGGTGGATGCGCTGGCCGCTGAACCGTCGCTGAAGGACTACCACCTGCTGCCGAGTGTGCGGGGTGACCTGCTGTTCAAGCTTGGGCGGCTCGACGAGGCGCGGGCTGAGTTCGAGAAGGCGTCCGGGTTGACCCGGAACGAGCGTGAGCGAGCGCTACTTCTCGATCGGGCCGCGGCCTGTTAGAGATTTTTGGGCTGCTAGATATTTTGGAGCCTGTCGATCTGGGCCGTGCTCGTTCGACGCAGCGGTAAGGCCAGATGACAGGCATCGGCCGTTGTGAAGGAGCACACCATGGAAAAGGTCATCTCGGCCGACGGCACCTCGATCGCGTACGACCAGCTCGGCGAGGGCCCCGCGGTCGTCCTGGTCTGCGGCGGATCGGTGGACCGGATGTCGAACGCCCCGCTGGCCGCGCTGCTGGCGCAGAACCACACGGTCTACAACTACGACCGCCGGGGCCGCGGCGACAGCGGTGACGCCAAGGTTTACGCGATTGAGCGCGAGTTCGAGGACCTGGACGCGATCCTCGCCGTCGCGGGCGGCTCGGCCCAGCTTTACGGTACGTCGTCCGGCGCCGCGCTGGCGCTGCTGGCGACCGCGGCCGGGCGGCCGGTGAACCGGCTGGCGCTCTGGGAGCCGCCGTACTTCCTCGAAGGCGCCGAAGGTCGTCCGCGACCCGACACGGCGTCCATCTACCGCGGCTTTGTGGCGGAGGGGCGTCGCGACAAGGCGGCGGAGTACTTCATGGCTGAGGTCGTTCGCCTGCCTGCCGAGTTCGTCGCCCAGGCGAAGGCGTCACCGTGGTGGCCGGCGCAGGAGGCGATCGCGCACACGCTCGCGTACGACGCGACGGTGATGGGCGACTACTCCGTACCGGTTGAGGAGCTCAAGGCGATCCATCAGCCGACGCAGGTGCTGACCGGGAGCGTCGCCTGGCCGTGGATGGCGGACAGCAATCGGTTCGTGGCGGAGCAGTTGGAGGACGGCCGCCACGTCGTACTGGCCGATCAGCAGCACAACGTCGACCCGGCGGTGCTGGCTCCGGCGCTGGAGAAGTTCTTCGGAGGGGACGGGCGATGAAGTTCACGACGACGTTGATCGGTACGACGACCACCGGCATCGAGGTGCCCGAGGAGGTGGTCGAGGCGCTGGGCAAGGGGAAGAAGCCACCGGTGGTGGTGACGGTGAACGGCTTCACCTATCGCAGCTCGATAGCGGTGATGGGCGGGCGCTACATGGTCGGGCTGAGCGCTGAGCGCCGCGCGGCGGCTGGAGTTGCCGGGGGTGATGAGGTGCAGGTCGAGATCGAGCTCGACGAGAAGCCGCGGGTGGTCGACGTACCGGAGGATTTTGCGGCGGCGCTGGCTGCGGAGCCTAAGGCGCTGGAGTTCTTCGAGGGGTTGTCGTACAGCCAGCGGAGTTGGTTTGTGCTGGGGATCGAGGGAGCGAAGAAGGCGGAGACGCGGGCTGGCCGGATCGTCAAGGCAGTCGAGCGGCTGGCGTCTGGGCGGGGGCAACGGTAGGGACGTCGTAACCTGAAGAACCCCCGACCCAAGCAGGCCGGGGGTTCTCCGAACAAGAGCGGTAAATCAGGCAACCGTGATGAGCCCGCCCGCGTTGGCGCGCGCCGCGTCGAACCGCGCCTGGGCGTCGGCCCAGTTGACGACGTTCCACCACGCCTTGACGTAGTCCGGCTTCACGTTCTTGTACTGCAGGTAGAACGCGTGCTCCCACATGTCCAGCATGACGATCGGGATCTGGCCGGCCGGCAGGTTGCCCTGCTGGTCGTACAGCTGGTGGATCAGCAGCTGACCCTGCAGCGCGTCCCAGCCGAGGATGGCCCAGCCCGAACCCTGGATGGTGGTCGCGGCCGCGGTGAAGTGGGCCTGGAAGGCGTCGAACGAGCCGAAGGACTCGTCCAGCGCGGCGGCCAGTTCGCCGTCGGGCTTGTCGCCGCCGTCCGGGGAGAGGTTCTTCCAGAAGATCGAGTGGTTGACGTGGCCGCCGAGGTTGAAGGCCAGCGTCTTCTCCAGGCCGACGATCGAGCCGAAGTCACCCTTCTCGCGGGCCGCGGCCAGCTTCTCCAGGGTGTCGTTCAGGCCGTTCACGTACGTCTGGTGGTGCTTGGAGTGGTGCAGCTCCATGATCTCGCCCGCGATGTGCGGCGCCAGCGCGCCGTAGTCGTAGCCGAGGTCCGGAAGCGTGTACGACGTGGTCAACTCTGCTCCTTCGTCAGGGCCCGTCAGGGCCGTCTTCTGCGAGATCCAGGGCGGTGTGCCGACCTTGTGCCCGTTGTGGCGCCGGTCAACCCCACCTCCAGGGGTCTACCTTGAAACTTCAACCAGTGTTGAGGTCAAGAGGACACGCCTGTGCCGCCTCGACCCCGGTCCGACGCCACTAGTGGTGTGTCGCATCAAAACCTCGGCACTGGCGGCGCCCAGGCGGGCACCTCGCCGCGTTGGAGGAAAGGGCACGATGGAAAAACATCGAGCCCTTCCCTCCGCCTTGCGAGGCACCCACCTGGACACCGCCAGCACTCGAGTTTTTGATGCGACACACCACTAGTCTGCCCCGTCCGTCCACCGGTCCGTAGGCCGCCTCGCAACAGTTCACCCTGTGGTCGCCCGAGGAGCCGGACGTGCACCACTCACAAACCGGCACGGCAGGCCGATCAGTGAGCGGTGCTACGCCTGGCGGCGGTCAGGCGATGGAGCTTTGTGAGTGGCGCACGTCCGGCCGATCAGCCAGTACTGCGCGCAGAACCGGCGCGAACGTGTCGGCATCCTCGGCGAAACCCGTGTGGTCGCCCGGGAAGCGGGTCGGGTCGACGCCCAACCCGGCGGCGAGCGCGGTCGAGGTCCGCTCGCAGAGCTGGCCGGTCGAGTCCTCGCCGATGCCGACCACGATGTGGACCGGCCCGTCCCGCAAGGCGGCGACGTCGGGCTGCCAGCCGACGCTCTCACCCAGCTCGTGCGCGAACCAGAACCGCTCGTCCGCGACCGACTGCGGATCCCGGTCGCCACCGAACATGCCTTCGAGCACGCCCTCGGGCACAAAGATGTTCGCCTGCGCGAAGAACTTCTGCCAGCCACCGATCACGTCACCCGACAGATAGGTCGCGCGCATGTCCGCCGACAGCGCGTGCTGCTCGGCCCGGTCGTCGAGCAGGTTCAGCAGCGGCGGTTCGTGCGCGATCACGGTGCTGACCACCTCGGGGTGGTGCTGCGCCAGCGCGAGCGCGCTGACGGCGCCACCGCTCGACCCGAAGACGATCGCCGGTCCGGCGCCGACGTGGGCGATCAGGCCGGCGAGGTCGGCGGCCCGCTGCTCCGGTGTCGAGTTCTGGTCGGGATTGTCGAGCGGGCTGCGGTTGATCCCGCGCGGGTCGGTCGTCAGCACGGCGTACTCCGTCGCGAGCAGTTCGGCCAGTGGCGCGAACGACTTGGCGTCCATGGGTGCCCCGACCAGGACGACGAGCGGCCCGGTACCGCGCACTTCGTAGTACAGGCGGGCGTCGTCGACATCGAGGGTCAGGGCGGTCAGGGTCTCGTTCATCAGGTGCTCCTCATCGTGAGTTCGGCCTCGCTGGTCGCGAGGTAGTGGTTCAGGACGGCAGGTGCCGCGGCGGCTACCACCACCGCGAGTGCTGCCGGGATCAAGAGGGCGGTCGACAGGCCGGCGTGCCCGGCGACGGAGCCGATCAGAGCGGGGCCGACGAGGCCGCCGCCGTAGCTGATGGTGGTGACGGTCGACAGCCGAGGGGCGGAGGCGCCGGACGTGCCCAGAGCGCTGACCACGACCGGCCAGACCACCGCCATCCCGGCGCCGGCGAGCACCCAGCCGACGATGGCCGTGCCGACCCTGGGCGTCTGGATGGCACCTGCCAGCAGGACCAGCCCGTACCCCGCGGTGGCGGTGCCGCCGGCGATCCGGATCGTCAACGCGGGGCCGAGCCGGGCGCGGATCGGGTCGCCGGCGAACCGGACGACGGTCATCGCGACAAAGAAGGCGGTGTAGACGAGCGACCCGACAGCGGGGGTGGCTCCCAGCACCCGCGTTGCGTGCAGACCGGCCCAATCCGTCGCCGCCCCCTCGGTCAGAAAGGCCGCCGCTCCCACCACGCCCAGCGCAACCACCAGGCCATGCCGCCCAGGCCCACCAGCCACATCCCGGCCAGCTCTAGCCGGTCGGCCGTCCGAGTCGAAGCGCCTGGTGAGCGCGAGGGTGCTTGCTAAAAGGACAGCAGCACCGCCAGCCATCAGTGCCTGTACGCCGACGCCGAGGTGCAGCCCCGCGGTGACCAAGCCGCCCCCGAAAACAGCGCCGAGCGTCCAGGTGCCATGCATCGTCGCCATCACCGGCCGCTCGGTCGCCCGCTCGACAGCCACAGCCTGCAGACTCAGCGCGACATTGAGCGCGCCCGACACCACCCCGAGCACGACGACCGCGACAGTGAGCACTGCGGCCGACGGCGCCAAGGCGGTGAGAGCCAGCGCGATCGATGCCATCGGCATCGTCCAGCGCAGCAAGCGCTGGCCGCTCCACCGATCGGCCAGCCGTCCCGCGATCGGCATCGCCACCAACGCGCCGACGGCCAAAGCCATCAGCAGCCCGCCGATTCGCGCAGCCCCGAGGTCGAGCCGCGCGTCGGTGGCCGGCAAGGTCGCGCCCCACAGGGCGTTCAGTACGCCGGTCAGCCCGTAGCTGATCGCGGTCCATCCTCGTGCTCCCATGCCTCGACCATCGGGCCGGAGAGGGCTCGAACTCCAACACCTGTTGGGCGCCTATTCACGCAGCTGGTGTGTTAATAAGGAGTCGTGCCCGACGACCTAGAGATCCGGCTCCTGCGGTACTTCGTCGTCGTGGCGGAGGAACTGCACTTCAGCCGGGCCGCCCAGCGCCTCTTCATCGCCCAGCAGGCCCTGAGCCGCGACATCCGCCGGCTGGAGGACCGCCTCGGTGTCCGGCTGCTCGACCGGACCACCCGCCGCGTCGAGCTGACGCCCTCGGGACGCAAGCTCCAGAGTCGCGCCCGAGAGTTGCTCGCGTTGCACGACCTGACCGTCCGCGAACTCCGCGGCGACGCTCCGTCGCTGACCGTCGACGTGGTCGGCCCCGGACTCACTCCCGCCCTCGTGCTCGCTGCAGCGCGGCGGAACGCGCCCGAGCTCGAGTTTTTCGCCCGCTTCCACACCGGCACCGAGCTGGCCGTGCCGCTACTCCTCTCCGAGCGCCTGGATGTGAGTTTCGGTCGCAATCTCAGCCAGGCCGACGGACTGCGCGAGCGCGTAGTACGGCATGAGCCGCTGGCGGTCCTGATCCCTGAACGGCATCCGCTCGCCGAGCTTGCCGCCGTACCGCTGGACGTACTGCGGGGGAGTGGTGTCTGCTTCCGGGCCGGCAATCACGCGACCCCGGCGTGGGACCACGCAGTACTCCAGTTGCTCGCGCCCTTCGGTGTCGACAGCGGTGGTGCTCACCCTCACGTCCAAGGCGCCGACGAACTCGCACAACACGTGCGCGACCGTGACGCGCCGATCCTGACGATGAGCACCCAGCCCGCGGTTCCAGGCGCCGTACTGCGTCCGCTCGTCGACCCGGTAGTCCTCTACCCGTGGTCGATGATGTGGCGGGCCGACCTGGCCCACCCCGCGCTGGACGCCCTCAACGAGGCGATCGACGAACTCGCAACCGACGACTGGCTGTCGATCCCCGCCAACGCCTGGCTCCCCGAACCCGAGGCCTCCGCCCGCCGGTAGCCGAGATCGCCTGCGTGCATCCGGCTGTTCTCGTCGTACACGGCGTGATCCAGCAATGAGATCGGCCGCGCCGGGATCCACGGCGGATTGCACACGATCAGGTCTGCTCGGCCGTCCGGGAACAGGTCGCCCTGCCTCACCTCCACCCGATCGTCCAGACCGAGTCGCCGGAGGTTCTCCCGTGCGCAGGCGACCGCCCGGCTGCTGTTGTCGGTGGCAACAACTCGATCGGCCCGCTGGGCGATGAGTGCAGCGAGCACGCCTGTTCCCGTTCCGATGTCGAAGGCAACAGTTGCCCGAGGCAAGGTTGCCGGGCCACCAGTTCGACGTACTCCGACCGCGTCGGCGCGACTCATCCGGTGGCCGAGAGGTGCCGGAGAGCAGGAACGGTCAACTAGAAGACGATTGCTGCATGCAGAGGTGAGGTCACCCCGTCATTCTAGGCTCGAGTGAGGGCGGCAATGGTTCTGCGCTGTTCGGCCGGGGTGCCGGTCGGGGCCAGGAAGAGGTCGGTGGCGCCCGTCGCGGCGATGCGTTCGATGGCGCGTGAGACGACGGACTCGGTGCCGGCCAGCAGGACATCGGCAGGAGTGCGGGCGCCTTCGCGATCGAGCATGGCGCGGTACTCCGGAACCTGCCCGGCCAAGGCGAACTGTTCGGCGAATCGCGCCCGCACCCCTTGCTCGTCGTCGGTCACGCAGACCGCCAAGCCGGCAACCACTCGCGGCGCCGGACGACCTGCGTCGGCGGCGGACTTGGTGACGGACGGGACGATGTGATCCGCCAGGGTGCGTGGTCCGGTCATCCACGTCACCACGCCGTCGGCGAACTCGCCTGCCACCCGCAACATCGCCGGCCCCAGGGCTGCGAGCAAGACCTGCGGTGCTTGTGCCTCCGGGAGTTGCACGGAACCGACTGCCTTCAAAGTCTCGCCGTCGAAGTCGACGGCTTCTCCGCGCAGCAGCGGGCGTAGTACTTGCAGATACTCGCGCATGCGCTGAACGGGACGGTCCGTCGGCAGCCCGTACATGCCGCCGACCATGAGCGAGATGCCCGCGCCGATGCCGAGCGTCAACCGGTTCGCCGTCGCCGCTTGCACGGTCAGCGCCTGGCTTGCGAGCACCAACGGATGGCGCTGCGCCACCGGTACCACTGCGGTGCCCAGCTCGATTCCGTCGACCTCGCGTCCCGCGACGGCGAGAGCGGTCAGGGCGTCCGAGCCCAGTGCCTGCGAGATCCACGCGGTCGCGAACCCGTCGGCGGCCTCCCGCGTCTGCTGGACGACATCGTCGAGTGAAGCAGGGCCGCGAACGTCGCCGACTGCCAGACCAAGGCGCACAAGAGTCTCCTGAAGGTAAGTGGGGTAGGCCCCCGCTTAGGTACGCCGTACGATATGGGGGACCACCCCGTTTAGCAACCTGGAGGGCCCGACGATGCGAGCTGACGCCCTGCGGAACTACGAGCGCCTCGTCGCGGTCGCCGCCGAGGTGGTCGCCGAGCAAGGTGCCGACGCCTCGATGGAGGAGATCGCGCGGCGGGCCGGGGTCGGCTCCGCGACCCTGCACCGGCATTTCGGCGGCCGGACCGCGATGCTCGAGGCCGTCTTCGAAACCAGCATCGACGCCGTCTGCAAACGAGCTGCCGACCTGCTCGGCCACAGCGACCCCGGCGAAGCGCTGCGCGTCTGGCTGCAGGCGGTGATCGCCCACGCGGTCAAGAACCGCGGCCTCGGCGCCGCCCTGCTGCTGAGCGCGGAGCGTGGTTCCGAGTTCCACGCGCGCATCACCCGGGCAGGCCGGCAACTCCTGAAACGCGCTCAGCAGCACCGCGCCGCCGACGCCGGCGCGACGATCGCCGACGTGCTCGGACTGGTCAACGCCATCTCGCTGACCGCCGAACGGGACGCCGCCCAGGCCGACCGGTTGCTCGCCCTGGCAATCCGTGGTGTGAGTCCCGCGGCGGTCTCATAGACTGCGGCTCTCGATCCCCGCATTTCGACCGAACCTGAGGTTGTTGTCGTGCTCACCATGCAGGACGCGCTGCTCGCGCTGACGAAGTACTGGACCGACCGCGGCTGCATGGTGGTGCAGCCGTTCAACACCGAGGTGGGAGCCGGCACGCTGAACCCGGCCACCATCTTGCGCGTGCTCGGTCCCGAGCCGTGGCGGGTCGCGTACGTCGAGCCCTCCGTGCGCCCCGACGACGCCCGGTACGGCGAGAACCCGAACCGGCTGCAGACGCACACGCAGTTCCAGGTCGTGCTCAAGCCGGACCCGGGCAACCCGCAGGAGCTGTTCCTGGCCAGCCTCGAGGCGCTCGGCATCGACATCGACGCGCACGACGTCCGGTTCGTCGAGGACAACTGGGCCAACCCCGCGACCGGCTCCTGGGGACTGGGCTGGGAGGTCTGGCTGGACGGTCTGGAGATCACCCAGTTCACCTACTTCCAGCAGGCCGGCGGGATGACGCTGGACCCGGTGTCGGTGGAGATCACCTACGGCATCGAGCGGATCATGATGGCGCTGCAGGGCGTCTCGCACTTCAAGGACATCGCCTACGCGCCGGGCATCTCGTACGGCGAGGCGTTCGGCCAGGCGGAGTACGAGATGAGCCGGTACTACCTCGACGACGCCGATGTCGAGAGCCAGAAGCGGCTGTTCGAGGAGTACGCGAGCGAGGCCCGGCGGATGCTCGACGCGCGCCTCCCGGTGCCGGCCCACGTGTACGTACTGCGCTGCTCGCACACCTTCAACGTGCTCGACGCTCGCGGTGCCGTCAGTACTACGGAACGCGCGAAGGCGTTCGGCCGGATGCGCACGCTGGCCCGCGAGGTCGCCCAGCTGTGGGCCGAGCGGCGTACTGAGCTCGAGCACCCGCTGGGCGTCGCCGAGCTGCCCGCAGCGGCCCCGGCGCCGACCGAGTTCCCGACGATGAGCGGCACCCGGCAGTTGCTGTTCGAGATCGGCACCGAGGAGATGCCTCCGTCGGAGGTGACGAAGACGGCCGAGGCGGTCAAGGCCGCGCTGACCGAGAAGCTTGCGGCGACTCGGCTCGGCCATGGCGACGTGACGACGTACGCGACACCGCGCCGGGTGGTCGCGTTCGTGGCCGCCGTACAGGCCGGCGAGCCGGACGCCGAGCGGGTCGTTCGTGGTCCGCGCAAGGCCGCGGCGTTTGATGCCGAGGGCAACCTTACGAAGGCGGCTGCCGGCTTCGCCCGCGGTCAGAAGGTCGAAGCCAGTGAGCTGCACGACCTCGAGGTGGACGGCGTCGAGTACGTCGCCGTGACCAAGCCCGACCCGGGCCGCGGCGCCGCCGAGGTGCTGAGCGGCGTCTTGGCCGAGATCGTCAGCGGTCTGCGCTCGGACAAGAACATGCGCTGGAACGACGCCAAGCTGTCCTTCACCCGGCCGGTCCGCTGGCTGGTGGCGCTGCTCGGCGACCAGGTCGTCCCGGTCTCGGTGTCGTCGCTCGCTGCCGGCCGGACGACGCGCGTACTCCGTACCGCCGCCCAGCCGACCGTCGAGATCGCCGCCGCCGAGGGGTACCTCGACCTGCTCCGGATCCACGGCATCGAGGCCGACCCGGCCAAGCGCCGCGCGACCATCGTCGAGGCCGCGCAGCAGCTCGCGGGCGAGGTCGACGGCAGCATCGACGTCGAGGGCGAGGCCGCGCTGATCGACCAGATCGTCAACCTGGTCGAGGAACCGACCGCGATCCTCGGCAACTTCTCGGCCGACTACCTGGACCTGCCGGCCGAGATCCTGACCACGGTGATGCGCAAGCACCAGCGCTACCTGCCGGTCCGTGCCGCCGACGGCAAGCTGCTCGCGCATTTTGTTGCCGTCGCCAACGGTTCGGTGAAGGAGGCGACCGTGCGCAACGGCAACGAAGGCGTACTGCGGGCCCGCTACGAGGACGCCGCCTTCTTCTGGCGCGCCGATCTGCAGAGCACCCCCGAGGCGATGAAGGAGGGCCTGGACAAGCTCGCGTTCGAAGAGCGGCTGGGCTCGATGGCGCAGCGGGCCGACCGGATCGCCAAGATCGCCAGGTCGCTCGCGCAGACCGTCGAGCTCGAAGGCGACGACCTGACCGCGTTGCACCGGGCGGCGGAGCTGGCCAAGTTCGACCTTGGCTCACAGATGGTGGTCGAGCTGACCAGCCTGGCCGGCACGATGGCCCGCGAGTATGCGCGTCGCGGTGGCGAGACCGAGGCTGTTGCCCAAGCGCTCTTCGACATGGAGCTGCCGCGTTCCGCGGGTGACCCGGTGCCGTCGACCACGCCTGGTGCGTTGCTGGCACTGGCTGACAGGTTCGACTTGCTGGCCGGCCTGTTCGCGATCGGCGCCAAGCCGACCGGCAGCTCGGACCCGTTCGCGTTGCGTCGCGCCGCTGCCGGTGTCGTCGCCATCCTGCGCGAGCACCCGGAGCTGCGGGCGATCACGTTGTCGACCGGCCTGGCCGCGGCGGCGGAGCAGATCGGTGCCCAGGGCATCGAGGTGTCCGAGGCCGCGCTGGCCGATGTCGCCGAGTTCACCATCCGGCGGTACGAGCAGCAGTTGATCGATCGCGGGGACGACCACCTGCAGGTTGCCGCCGTGCTCCCGCTAGCCGAGGCGCCCGCGACGGCTGACGAGACCCTGGCTGAGCTCCAGCGCCAGGTTGCGGATGAAGCCTTCGCCAGCCTGGTCGCAGTACTGCAGCGGGTCCGCCGGATCGTGCCCGCCGACGTCGTCGCGGTGTACGACGCGGGCAAGCTCAGCGAGCCGTCCGAACTCGTGCTGCACGAGGCGGTCCAGAAGGTCGGCACCGCGCCGACCGGGCTGGGGGAGTTCGTCTCCGCGACCGAAGTACTGGTGGAGCCGATCACCAACTTCTTCGAGGAGACCCTGGTGATGGCCGAGGACCCGGAGGTCCGCTCCGCCCGGCTCGGCCTGCTCGCCACCATCCGCGACCTGGCCGCACCAGTCATCGACTGGCAAGCCCTCGGCACCAGCCTCACCAAGGAAAGCTGACCCCGCGCGAGACGCCTGCGGCGCGGGCATCCACCCTTGCGTCCGAAGAACTGGCGGAACGTGTTGCCCAGGCGGGACGTGTTGCCCACTTCTTCGGACGTAAGGGAATCTGTGCGGGTCAGTACTCGCGAGTCCAGGCGGGCGTGATCCGCTGTTCGCGGAATCGCCAGCCCGCCGGCGTCCGTGCCACGGTTCCGGTCATTCGCAGGCCGCCTGTGAAGTGAGGTGCTTGGCCGTCGCGGTAGTAGTACACCACCGAGTAGGCCGAAGCGGCCGCCTGGTCGCCGTCGATGTCTACCAACAGGTCAGTGGTCGTGTGCAGCGCCTGCTGCCCCTCGACCTCGCCCTGTCGCATGAAGTCGACGACCTTGTCGATGCCGTGGAGTTCGCCTCCGCGTGGCGAGTGCACCGCCACATCGTCGGTGAAGACGGTGCCGGCGTCGTCCCACCGCTTCTCGTCGAGCAGGCGCACGAAGCGGGCGAACAGGTCGGCGATCTCGAGACGGTCCGCGATCAGCGTATCTGTGGACATGGGGCATCCTCTTTCGTTCTGGAGTGCGGATGGTCTCGGGGAGGAAGGGTTCCCCGACTCTAATCTGTTTCTGGAAATAACGTTTATATGACTAACGTTTCTGGCGTAGGCAAACTTATATCGTTAGTCCCACTAACGCAACCGGCTAGGATCGGCGTCATGACCAGCAGAGCCGAAACCAGGCATCTACCGCAGCGAGCTGCTCGCCCCGCTGCTCCCCGCCGAACGACCAGTTCGTGCAACTGCTTACCCGGCTACTGGACCACCACACGCGGCAGGCGCCCGGGTCCCCTGGGGATGGTGGTTAGAGGGAGAGGGTGAGGAGAGGGGCGAGGCGGTCGGCGATCAGGCGGTAGCCGTCGGCGTTGGGGTGGACGTCGTCGGCGTACAGGGTCTGGGCTTCTTCGTGGCTGAGGATCGTGCGGCCGTCGATCAGCTGGAGGTCCGGGTCGCCGAGGGTGCGGGCGCCGAGCTCGACGCAGGCGCGGATGTCGTCGAGGGTCAGGCCGAGGGCGTTCGGCTTGCCTTCCTGGTTCGGTACGGTCAGCGGGGTGATCACGACGATCGGTGTGTGCGGATGGCCGTCGCGCACAGTCGAGATGAACGCCTCGACCTGACCGGGAAGCGTCCGGCCGCCGAACGTCTCGCCGCCGTAGATGTTGATGCCGAGGCACAGCGAGATCATCCGCGCGGGCGTATCGCGGATGGTCTGTGCCGCGATCGGGTCGAGGTGACACTCACCGGCGAGCCCGAGCGCGACCAGCTCCCAGCCGTGCCGGCGCGCGACCAGTGCCGGCCACGTCTCGGAAGGGCCGTACGCGCCCGTGCACTGGGTGATCGAGCTGCCGTAGGTGATCCACCGCGGACCGGTCGGCGGCTGCGCCTCGGCCTCGCCGTCGAACGACACCTCCCGTACGCCGATCGCGCCACCTTGCGGCAGCCAGATCTCCAGCACGACCGGCCCGGGTGGCAGCTCGACCGTGATCCGCTGCTCCCCGACCTCGACCGGACGCCGCGCATGGAGCTCGCCGTTCACCAGGAAGTCGACGGGCGCGATCTCCGCGTAGATGTCCAGAGCCGCCCGGATCTCCAGGCTGACCGACGACGCCGAAGTACGCCATCCAGCCCGTACTCCGGCCGGGGTTGCCGCGCGTGACCACAACCGGTGCCCCGGCCGCTCCGGTCGCCCCAGCCAGTCATGCAGCTCGAACGGCTGCTCACGCGGATCCAGTCGCCAGAAGGTCATCCAGCCGTCTGCATCCACGGCCCGATGCCGATAGCCGGTCCAGAGCGGATCCACTCCCACTACGCACCACTCCTTCTGACTACGCGGCAGCGAGGCTATAACTTACCTCTGCAGCAACGGTCTGACCTCCTCGCCGAGGAAGCGGGCGAAGGCCTCGAGATCCGATTCGTCGGAGCAGGGCTGGACGGAGATGCCAGTCACCCCGGCAGCGGCCAGGTCGAGCATCCGATCGGCGATGGCGCGAGCGTCGCCGACCGCACCGACCTCCGGCCCGCCGGGCATGCCGTAGGTGCCCAGCTCCGCGTCGACCCGTGCGCGGGCATCCGGCCCGGCAGCGCCGATCAGATGGTCGCGAGCTCCATGGCGGCCTGGGCGACGGATCGCAGTGGCACCGGCAGCAGCGCGATCCCCACCCGCACCCGCTCGGTGGCAGCCAAAGCGGCCACCGCACTCGCGACAGCGCTCTCCTTGAAACAGTCCTCCGACAGCCAGAAGTCATCCAGGCCGGCGGCGTCGGCCGAGATGGCCGCCGATCTGATCGACTTCGCCCCCTTTGACCACCCCGCCACCTTGTGCACCGGCCAGGCACCCAATCCGCCGAACGACGCCCAGCCTGTGCCCAAGGTCGATCCCGCCTCGCCGGCTGGGGAGGAAAATGTCCCGGACCGGGCGCAAAACCCTCCGCGAGTCCAGCGAAAATCCTCCCCAACCGCTGACTCGGGCGAAATGGGGCGAATGATCGCAGGGGCTGGTGCGGGATTGCGGGCGGGGTGAAGATCAGCGGTCAACGCCGCGCTGCCTCGGACCGGCCCGGTCGTGGACGCGGAAGGGGCCGCCGACCGTCGGTGACAGGAATGGCGGGAGCCGTGGCCGGTGGCGAGCACGCGGACCGGTTGGCGGGTACTGCGAGAGATCGCTGTGTGTCGGGACCGCCGGATAGCCTCGGCGGGGAGGCTCGACGGTCGACCTGCGTACCGGATAGGAGATCTGGATGACCGAAGGACCAAGCCCGGCACAGGTTGCGGTGAGGGCGGAGCAGGTTGCGGTGGGCTTGCGGCGGTATTTGCCGGCTACGCCGTTGCAGCGGTTTGGGGCGTTCAGTGAGGAACTGGACGCGGAGGTGCTGGTGAAATGTGAGCATTTGCAGCGGACCGGCTCGTTCAAGGCGCGCGGGTCGATGGCGAAGATCCTGACGTTGACCGATGAGCAGCGCGAGCGAGGCGTGGTGACGGCATCGACGGGTAACCACGCCCTCGGCGTCGGCAACGCGCTCGCCACCCTCGGCGGCCGCGGCATCGTGTACCTGCCGGAGAACGCCTCGCCCAGCAAGGTCGCCGCGCTGCGCCGGTTCGGCCTGGAGCTCCGCGCGGAGGGAACCGACTCCGGCGTACTGGAGCCGTTGGCGCGGGAGTATGCCGCCGACCACGGGCTGACCTACGTCTCGCCGTACAACGACCCGGACATCATCGCCGGGCAGGGCACGGTCGGCGTGGAGATCCTCGAGCAACTGGCGGGCGAGAAGCTCGACGCGGTGGTCGTCGCCGTCGGTGGCGGCGGACTGGTCAGCGGAGTCGCCGCGGTCCTCAAGAAGCATCGGCCGAACCTCAAGGTGTACGGCGCGTCGCCTGCGCGGGACGCGGCGATGGCGGCGTCGGTCGAGGCCGGCAAGATCATCCAGATCGAGGGTGGCGAAACCCTGTCCGACGGTACTGCGGGCAGCGTCGAGCCCGGCAGCATCACGTTCGACCTGTGCCGGCGTCTTGTCGACGACTGGGTTCTGGTCAGCGAGGACGCGATCAAGGACGCCTTGCGGATGGTCATCGACACCGAGCACCAGTTGATCGAAGGGTCGGCCGCGATGGCGGTCGCGGCGGCGCGAGTACGCAGTACCGAGCTGGCCGGGCAGCGGGTCGCCATCGTGTCCTGCGGCGGCAACATCTCCTCCAGCACCTTGGTGGCTGCACTAGCCTGAGGCGGTGCGAGAACTGGTTGTGCTGGGCACCAGTAGTCAGGTGGCGTCGCGGGAGCGGAACCAGAACGGCTACTTCCTGCGCTGGGACTCGGAAGGCTTCCTCTTCGATCCGGGCGAAGGTACCCAGCGGCAGATGCTGTACGCCGGGGTCCCGGCGACCGCGATCACCCGGTTGTGCGTCACGCATTTCCACGGCGACCACTGCCTCGGCGTACCGGGTGTGGTTCAGCGGCTGTCACTCGACAACGTGCAGCATCCGGTGCATGCGCACTACCCGTTGTCGGGCCAGGAGTACTTCACCAGACTTCGGTACGCCGCTTCGTTCTTCGAGCGGGCCGAGTTGCGGGAGGAGCCGATCGAGGAGGAAGGGCTGCTCTCGGTCGGGTCGTTCGGCCAGTTGTGGGCCAGACGCCTGGAGCACCCGGTCGAGTCCTTCGGCTACCAGCTGATCGAGCCCGACGGCCGGCGGATGCTCCCCGAGTTGCTGAACCGGTACGGCGTCAGCGGGGCCGGCCATCGGTCGCCTGCAACAGGCAGGGTGGCTGGTCGTCGACGGGCGTACGGTCACCATCGAGCAGGTGAGCGAGCCACGGCCGGGGCAACGGTTCGCGTTCGTCATGGACACCCGGTTGTGCGAAGGCGTCTTCCGGCTCGCCGATCAGGCCGACCTGCTGTTGATCGAGTCGACGTACCTGTCCTCGGAGGCGCAGCTGGCCAGGAACTTCGGCCACCTGACCGCGCGCCAGGCGGCCCGGGTCGCCCAGGAGTGCGGGGTCCGCAAGCTGGTGCTGACCCACTTCTCCCAGCGCTACACCGACCTGACGCCTTTCTACGAAGAGGCCGCCAAGGAGTTCAGCGGCGAGATCGTCGTGGCGACGGATCTGGCCCGCCTTCCGGTGCCGTCCCGGCGCTGAACGTGACGCGGTGTCCGTCCTCGGGAACAACGGGTACAGAATAGTGGTTACGAATTCTGTTACCCGCGTAAGCAAGGAGATCTGGATGCTGTACGGAGCAGAACAAGAAGACGGACCGCCAGATCCCGATCGTGATCCTCGAACGCCAGTAGCCACAGGTTGCCTAGGGCACGCATCTCGCATGCCCTAGGCAACTGTCCGCTAGCGCAGCTCGCGGAAGAACTCGCGGATGTCGGTGGTGAGGATTTCCGGCTCTTCCAGGGCGGCGAAGTGGCCGCCACGGTCGACGTCGGTCCAGCGGGTGATGGTGTTCGCCTCTTCGGAGTACTTGCGGATGCAGACGTCGTGGGCGAACGCGATCACGCCGGTCGGGACGCCCGAGTTCTCCGGCTGCGCTCCCCACTCGGTCATCGCGTAGCCGACGTACGCCGCCGAGCTCGCCGTACCGGTCAGCCAGTAGAGCATCACGTTGGTGAGCAGCCGGTCCCGGTCGATGATCGCGTCCGGCAGGGTCGTCCGCGGGTGGGTCCACTCGCGGAACTTGTCCATGATCCAGGCCAGCTGTCCGACCGGTGAGTCGACCAGCCCGTAGCCGATCGTCTGCGGCCGGGTCGACTGGATCGCGATGTAGCCGAACTCCTCCTGCATGAACGCCTTCACCCGCGCCATCCGGTCCTGCTCCAGCGGAGTCAGGGCGGCGAGCTCCTCGTCCGACATCTGCAGCGGCGGCAGGTTGGGGCCACCGTTCACGTGGACGCCGACGACGTGCTCGCGAGCCGCCCGGGCGACCTCCGGCGAGACGGATCCGCCGATGTCGCCGCCCTGTACGCCGTACCGGTCGTAGCCGAGCTGCTCCATCAACTTGGCCCAGGTCTGGCCGATCCGCGCTCTGGTCCAGCCGCTCTCGCTGACCGGCCCGGAGAACCCGAACCCGGGCAGTGACGGGATCACCAGGTGGAAGGCGTCCGCCGCGTCCCCGCCGTACGCCGCGGGGTCGGTCAGCGGGCCGATGATGTCCAGGAACTCCACGACGGACCCCGGCCAGCCGTGCGTGAGGACCAACGGGAGCGCATCCGGGTTGGCCGACTTCACGTGCAGGAAGTGGATCAGCTGGCCGTCGATCTCGGTCGTGAACTGCGGGAAGTCGTTGAGCTGCTTCTCCGCCGCCCGCCAGTCGTAGCCGGTCCGCCAGTACTCGACCAGCTCGCTCAGCCAAGCGACCGGTACGCCGGTGTCCCAGTCGTCGCCGGGCAGTGCTGCGGGAAGCCGGCTCTGGTCGAGCCGGTTCTTGAGGTCGTCGAGCTGACTCTGCGGGATGTCGATGCTGAAAGGCTTCATGTCTCCGACTCTCTCATCCAGCTAGGACACTTTCTGTCCTAACTGGATGGCAGACTTCAAACCATGTTGGAAACCTCGGCGCGACTCCTCAAACTGCTCTCCTTGCTGCAGTCACCGCGCGACTGGAGCGGTACTGCGCTGGCCGAGGAGCTGGGCGTCGGCGTACGGACCGTGCGGCGCGACGTCGACAAGCTCCGCAACCTCGGGTACCCGGTCGACGCCGTGCCAGGAGTGGCCGGCTATCGGCTGGGCGCGGGAGCGTCACTGCCACCGCTGCTGCTCGATGACGAGGAGGCGGTCGCCGTCGCGATCGGGTTGCGGGCGGCCGCGACCGGGAGTGTGGCCGGGATCGAAGAGTCGTCGGTCCGGGCCCTGACCAAGCTCGAGCAGGTGCTGCCATCGCGGCTGCGCCACCGGGTGCGGCTGCTGCAGTCGGTCGCGGTGACTCCGACAGTCGGTGCCTCGGTGTCACCCGAGGTCGTGATGGCGGTGGCCACGGCCTCCCGGGATCACCAACGACTGCGCTTCGACTACCGCAGCCACGACGGCACCTCCACAATCCGTACTACGGAACCGCATCGCCTCGTCCACACCGGCCGACGGTGGTACCTGGTCGCCTGGGACCTGGATCGCGACGACTGGCGCACCTTTCGTCTCGACCGCCTGGAACCGCGCATCCCGACCGGCCCTCGCTTCACTCCGCGGGAAGCGCCCGATCTCGCCGACACGGCCCGAGGCGTTGCTTCGGGCGGCTATCGCTACCAGGCCCGTTTCATCCTGCAAGCCCCGGCCGCGCAGGTCACCGACCGCATCGCCAACACCGTCGGTACCGTCGAATCCCTCGACGACTCGACCTGCACCTTGTCGACCGGCGCGAACTCTCTCGATGAGCTCGCCCTCTACATCGGCATGCTGGGCATCGACTTCCAGGTCGAGTCCCCACCCGAACTCATCGACCACGTCCGCGACCTCACCACCCGGCTTGCGGCAAGCACGACTCGGCAGGCTTGATGTTCTGGTTCAGGTGGAAGGCGTTGGCCGGGTCCCAGGTGGTCTTCAGGGCGGTCAGACGGCTCAGCTTGGCGGGCGGGAAGGCGCGGTTGACGTTCTCCCCGTTCAGCGTGTTCAGGTAGGCGCCGCCGGCGTACTGGTCGAGGGTCGCGGCGTACGCGCGGAGGGTGGTGATCCGCTCCTGGTCGTCGGCCGGGTCCTCCCAGCGGGTCGCGGTGACGAACTCGAACAGGGTGTCCCGGTGGCTGAACGCGGCATCCTCATCCGGTACGTCGCAGATCGCGCCGCCGTACGCCTGCAGGCTCGCGCCGATGCCGGGGTTGCGGAGCAGGGCCCGGATCGCGTCGTCGGGCAGGGACTTGAAGTAGTGGCCCTTCCAGTAGCGGCGGAAGCGGTGGCCCTGGACGTTGTCGTCCCGGCTCTGCAGGGTCAGGTAGGACATCTTTTCGACGGTTTCGCTGGTCGCGTTGCCCAGTTCCCTGAAGGCTTTGAGGAGTGCGTCCGAGTCGCCGGGGCCGCCGACCCACACGAAGCCGACGGTGAGCTGGTCGCCCGACACGTTGGCGGTGAAGGTCGCTTGCCGCGGGGCGGTGGAGTTCAGGTCGCGCCAGCCTCGCAGTACGGCGAAGGCCTCGTCGGTGGGGTAGGTGAACTCGGCGACGATCGCGCGGGTGCCGATCTGGTGCAGGCGGAACTCGAACTCGGTCACGATGCCGAAGTTGCCGCCGCCACCGCGCAGCCCCCAGAAGAGTTCGGGGTTTTCGGTCTTGCTGGCGCGGACCACGTCGCCCTCGGCGGTGACCAGCTCGTACGAGTTGACGTTGTCGCAGGCGAGGCCGAACTGCCGGGCCAGCCACCCCATGCCGCCGCCGAGAGTGAGGCCGCCGACGCCGGTGTGCGAGACGTTGCCGGCCGTCGTGGCCAGGCCGTACTTCTGCGCCTCCCGGTCGAGCTCGCCCAAGAGGGCGCCGCCCTGGACCCGGGCGAGCTTGGCGTCGGGGTCGACCTCGACCGCGCCCATCGGGGTGAGGTCGATCATCAGGCCGCCCTCGGGGACGGCGAGCCCGGCGATGTTGTGCCCACCGCAGCGCACGGCGATCTCCAGGTCGTTGGCCCGGGCGTACCGGACCGCGGCGGCGACGTCCGCCGTACTGCGGCAGCGGGCGATCGCGGCCGGGTACCGGTCGACCATCGCGTTCCAGACGGTGCGCGCCTCGTCGTATCCGGCGTCGCCGGTGTGCAGCAAGGTGAGGGTGTCGGTGGCGGTCATCGTGCTGCTCCTCTGCTGGATGTTGCTTGGTGTCACTACCCTGACAGCGAACCGGTATCCGGATAAGGTCCAGTTCTATGAGCCGATCCAGGACCAATTCGGGCGCCGGTGAGCTGCTGATCGAGCTTCGCCGGGACAGTGGGTTGCCGTTGCACCAGCAGTTGGAGGGCGGGATCCGGGAGCGGATCCAGCAGGGGTTACTGCGCGCGGACACCGTGCTGCCCGCGACCCGCGCGCTGGCGAGCGACCTCGGGCTGTCCCGGGGTGTGGTGGTCGAGGCCTATCAGCAGTTGGTTGCCGAGGGCTACCTTGTCAGCCGGATCGGCGGCTATACCCAGGTCGCGCCGGCCGCGGCCCGGATCGTCCAGCAGGACAAGCCGAAGTCGTCGGCCGGTGGTCCGCCGCGGATCGACTTCAAGTACAGCCGCCCTGACGTCACGCAGTTCCCGCGGGCTGCCTGGTTGCGGTCGATCCGGAAGGTGCTGAACGAGGCGCCGCACAGCAAGCTGGCCTATCTCGAAGGCCAAGGGGCCTCCGAGTTGCGCGAGGCGCTGGCGGACTACCTCAACCGGGTGCGCGGTACGTCGGCGCAGGCGGAGAACATGCTTATCTGCAACGGTTTCGCGCAGGGGTCACGGTTGCTGCTTCAGGTGCTGGCCGCTTCCGGCTATCGGCGGCTGGCGGTCGAGGATCCGTCCGACGATGAGCTCCGCGCCGTTGCGGCCGCGGCGGGTCTGGAGTCGGTCGGCGTACCGGTGCTGGAGACCGGGCTGGATGTGGAGGCGCTCGAGCGGTCCGGTGCGGACGTCGTACTGGTGACTGCGGCGCATCAGTTCCCGACCGGGGCGGTGACCTCGGCGCAGACGCGGACGGCGCTGGTGGAGTGGGCGACTCGGCGGGAGGCGTTGATCATCGAGGACGACTACGACGCGGAGTACCGGTATGACCGTGAGCCGGTCGGTGCGATGCAGGGGCTTGCGCCGGATCGGGTGGCCTATGCGGGGACGGCGAGCAAGACGCTGGCGCCGGGGTTGCGGCTGGGCTGGCTGATCCTGCCGGACCGGCTGGTGGAGCCGATGGCGGAGGCGAAGGTCGTGGACGATCGCGGGTCGTCGGTGTTCGACCAGTTGACCTTTGCGGACTTCGTCGCGCGGGGTGAGTTCGATCGGCACTTGCGCCGGATGCGGCCGCGGTACCGGCAGTTGCGCGATGCCCTGATCGGGCGACTGGCCGAGAAGATTCCCGACTTGCGGCCGGTCGGGATTTCAGCCGGGCTGCACGTGATGACCTGGCTACCACCGGACCTGACCGAGGAGGCCTTGATGCCGGCCGCCCTCGAGCGCGGGATCGGGGTCTATGGACTCGGCCCCTACTGGGTGCAGAAGCCCGGCCCCCAGGGCTTGGTCTTCGGCTATGGCAGCCTGACCGAACCAGCCATTGTCGAAGGCATCGACCTGCTCGCGAACGCCATCGCCGCCGTCCGGAGGTAGGCCGTCGCCGGTGGTACAGGTCATGGTGGATTCTCAGGCGATTCATCGGTTCAGCCGATGGAGTTCTCAGACTGCCGAGGTCTACTCGATCTCAGGCAGGAAGGGCTGAGGAGGCAACGGGACATGAGCAACACCGAAGGACCGCAGCAGGGCTGGGTGCCGCAGTGGGGCCGGGGTTTCAGCAGCCGCCGCCGCGGCGGCGGAAGCGGTTGCCTCTGGTGATCGGGGCTTTGGGGATGGCGGCGGTTCTTACAGCCGGGTCTGTTGCTTGGGGTATCGATCAGCAGTCGACTGCGAACAGTTCCACGGTGTCGCAGGTGATGGATCCGGCGGCGGTGGCGGCGGCGTGGGCGGTACGCCGAGCTATGCGCCGGGCAAGGTGACCGGCCTCAACCAGGCGATCACCGCGACCGACGAGTCCGGCGCCGATCCCGAGAACCTCACCGGGCTGATCCAGACCGATGCGAACATCCAGGCCGGCGACTCCGGCGGACCGCTGGCCAACGCGTCCGGCGAGGTGATCGGCGTCGACACGGCGGGCGGTACGAACAACCCCGGTCGCGTCAACCCCGGGCAGACGGCGTACCAGCCGAACGTCACCAACAGCAGGAACCCCAGCAGCGCAATAGCCGCCCTCACCGCCACCACTGGCACTGGCGATGGGTCGGGCTAAGACAGTCGATTCCCCCGAAGCCCTCTCGAACCTCCTCGACCAGCACCACCCAGGCGACAAGATCCCCGTCACCTGGACAGACCAGGCCAGCAACACACCAAAACGATCGAACTAACCACCGGCCCGGTTCGCTGACGTCTCCCCCCACGCAGCGAACCGCCCGAGCGGGCCCGGCGCACTCTCACCCCCCGGAGCGCCCGGGCCCGCTCACTGTGCCCGGCGCTGGTTGAATGGTTTCGGGAGGTAGCTGATGAAGATCGCGTTTGCTGCGGATGATGACAACGAGTGTGTGCAGGCAGTCGTGGCCTACCTGAGGGCGGAGCACGAGGTCATCTCGGCGACCGTGTCGGCCGTCTGGCCGAGTATGTCGAAAGAGGTGGCCGAGGTGGTCGTCTCGGGGGAGTGCGACTACGGGGTGTTGATGTGCTGGACGGGCACCGGTACGGCGATGGCTGCCAACAAGGTGCGGGGTGCCCGGGCGGCGACGGTCAGCGATGCGTGGACCGCCCGGGGCGCGCGGCTGTGGAACGACGCGAACATTCTCGCGCTCAGCCTCAAGCGTCTCGCGCCGGATGTCGCGGTCGAATGCGTGACCGCCTTCCTGAGCGAGACCGCGCCGGATCCCCGAGGCAGGCACCATCGACGCGCTGCGCGACCTCTGAGCCGTCTCGAATACCGGCGGGTAGTCTCAATAGTCGGGCAATGATTCTTTCTTCGCCCGTCTCGGTCACTAAGATGGCGGTCCAGGTCGAGAGGCGCTGCGACGGGCCCGGAGGGTTCCGCCACGCTCGGTCTGGTTCGACCGAGTAAGGGCGCCTCCGGAAACTCTTCTGGAGGTGGCCGAAGGTGACGGATCGTCGGACCGAGTTGAGCGCCCTGCTGGACCAGCGGATCGCGGTGCTGGACGGTGCCTGGGGCACCATGCTGCAGGACGCGAAGCTGACCCCGGAGGACTTCCGCGGCGACCGCTTCACCGACCACACCCACGACGTGAGCGGCGACCCCGACCTGCTCAACCTGATGCGGCCGGACCTGATCCTGGACGTCCACCGGCAGTACCTGAAAGCCGGCGCCGACATCACCACCACCAACACGTTCACCGCGACCAGCATCGGCCAGGCCGACTACGGCTTGCAGTCGCTCGTGCGTGACATGAACGTCGAGGGCGCCCGGCTGGCCCGGCAGGCGGCCGACGAGGCCGGCGGCAAATTCGTGGCCGGTTCGATCGGCCCGCTGAACGTCACCTTGTCGCTGTCGCCGCGGGTGGAGGACCCGGCGTACCGGGCGGTGTCGTTCGAGCAGGTGCGGGACACCTACGCCGAGCAGATCTCCGCGCTCGCCGAGGGTGGCGTCGACCTGCTGCTGATCGAGACGATCTTCGACACCCTGAACTGCAAGGCCGCGATCGCCGCCGCCCGCGAGGTGGCCCCCGAGTTGCCGCTGTGGATCTCGGTGACGATCGTAGATCTGTCGGGTCGCACGCTGTCCGGGCAGACCGTCGAGGCGTTCTGGAGTTCGGTCGAGCACGCGAAGCCGCTGGTGGTCGGAGTGAACTGCGCGCTGGGCGCCGCCGAGGCGCGCCCACACGTGGCCGATCTGGCCAAGTTCGCCGACACCTATGTCGCCTCGCACCCGAACGCGGGCCTGCCGAACGCCTTCGGCGGGTACGACGAGACGCCGGACGAGACAGCCGCGATGCTCAGCGAGTTCGCGGAGTCCGGCCTGGTCAACATCGTCGGCGGCTGCTGCGGTACGACGCCCGCCCACATCGCCGAGATCGCCAAGTCGGTCGAGGGAGTCGCGCCGAGGACGGTCGTCCCGCCGTACGAGCAGACAAGGTTCAGCGGGCTGGAGCCGTTCTCGATCGGACCGGACACCGGGTTCGTGATGATCGGCGAGCGGACCAACGTCACCGGGTCGGCGCGGTTCCGCCGGCTGATCGAGTCCGACAACCACCAGGCCGCGGTCGACGTCGCGCTGGAGCAGGTGCGCGGCGGCGCCAACCTGCTGGACGTGAACATGGACGCCGACCTGCTCGACAGCGAGCAGGCGATGACCACCTTCCTCAACCTGGTCGCGACCGAGCCCGAGGTGGCCCGGATCCCGATCATGATCGACAGCTCGAAGTGGTCCGTGCTCGAGGCCGGGCTGAAATGCGTGCAGGGCAAGGGCGTGGTCAACTCGATCAGCCTGAAGGAGGGCGAGGAGGAGTTCCTCGAGCGGGCCCAGCGGATCCGCGACTACGGCGCCGGTGCGGTGGTGATGGCCTTCGACGAGCAGGGCCAGGCCGACACGGTCGAGCGCAAGGTGGAGATCTGCGGCCGGGCCTACGACCTGCTCACGCAGAAGATCGGCTTCCCGGCCGAGGACATCATCTTCGACCCGAACGTGCTCGCCGTCGCCACCGGCATGTCCGAGCACAACGGCTACGCGAAGAACTTCATCGAGGCACTGCCACTGATCAAACAACGCTGTCCGGGCGTCCACATCAGCGGCGGCATCTCGAACCTGTCGTTCTCGTTCCGCGGCAACGACATCGTCCGCGAGGCGATGCACTCGGCCTTCCTGTACCACGCGGGCCAGGTCGGCCTGGACATGGGAATCGTCAACGCCGGCCAGCTCGCGGTCTACCAGGACATCCCGGCCGACCTGCTGGAACTCGTCGAGGACGTGATCTTCGACCGGCGCGACGACGCCACCGACCGGCTGGTCAGCTTCGCCGAGAACGTGAAGGGCAAGGGCACCAAGCGGGAGATCGACCTGACCTGGCGCGAAGGCTCGGTCGAGGAGCGGCTCTCGCACGCGCTCGTGCACGGCATCGTGGACTTCATCGAGGACGACACCGAGGAGGCCCGGCTGACCCGGAAGCGGCCGCTCGAGGTGATCGAGGGTCCGCTGATGGACGGGATGAAGATCGTCGGCGACCTGTTCGGCGCGGGCAAGATGTTCCTGCCCCAGGTGGTGAAGAGCGCGCGGGTGATGAAGCGCTCGGTGGCCTACCTCGAGCCGTTCATGGAGGCCGAGAAGGAACTGGCCCGGCAGGAAGGCCGCGAGGAAGCGATCCGCGGCCAGGGCAAGGTTGTGCTGGCTACGGTCAAGGGCGACGTGCACGACATCGGCAAGAACATCGTCGGCGTGGTGCTCGGCTGCAACAACTACGAGGTGATCGACCTCGGCGTGATGGTGCCGGCGGCCCGCATCCTCGACACCGCGATCGCCGAGGGTGCCGATGTCGTCGGACTGTCCGGCCTGATCACGCCGTCGCTGGACGAGATGGTCGCCGTCGCCGCCGAGATGGACCGGCGCGGGCTCAAACTTCCTTTGCTGGTTGGCGGTGCGACCACCTCGAAGCAGCACACCGCGGTCCGGATCGCACCGGCGTACGAGAACACGACGGTGCACGTGCTGGACGCGTCCCGGGTGGTCGGGGTGGTCTCCGACCTGCTCGACGACGACCGCGCCGAACAGCTTGCCGTCAGCAACCGTGCCGCCCAGGACGTACTCCGTGAGCAGCACGCGAACAAGCAGCGCAAGCCGCTGCTGACGGTCGAGGCCGCGCGGGCGAACCGCGAGACGGTCGCCTACGGGGAGATCCCGGTGCCCGCGTTCACCGGGCTGCGCCGGGTGTCGCCTGATCTCGAGACGCTGCGCGCGATGGTCGACTGGCAGTTCTTGTTCCTGGCCTGGGAGCTGAAGGGCAAGTATCCGGCGATCCTGGAGCAGCCGGTCGCGCGTGAGCTGTTCGACGACGCGAACACGATGCTCGACCAGATCATCGCGGACAAGTCCTTCACCGCTGAGGGCGCGTATGCCTTCTGGAAGGCGCACAGCGAGGGCGACGACATCATCCTCGACGAGCTGGATGCGTCGTTCCCGATGCTTCGGCAGCAGACCGAGAAGCCCGCGGGTCGCGAGAACCGCTGCCTGGCCGACTACATCGCACCGGCGGGTGACCACCTGGGTGGCTTCGCCGTGGCGATCCACGGTGCCGAGGAGTTGGCAGCGCAGTACGAGGGGCAGAACGACGACTACAAGGCGATCATGGTGAAGGCCTTGGCCGATCGGCTCGCTGAGGCCTTTGCGGAATGGATCCACCTGGAGGCACGCAAGGCCTGGTTCGAGCCGGACGCGGAGCCAGTACTGGAGGATCTGCACGCGGAGCGTTTCCGTGGCATCCGGCCGGCCCTCGGCTATCCCGCGAGCCCGGATCACAGCGAGAAGAAGCTGCTGTTCGACCTGCTCGAAGCGGATCAGCTCGGCCTCGGTCTGACCGAGTCTTACGCGATGACCCCGGCCGCGGCGGTCAGCGGCCTGATCTTCGCCAGCCCGGCGGCGAAGTACTTCAGCGTCGGTCGCGTCGGCAAGGACCAGATCGCCGACTACGCCGTACGCCGTGGCATGCCGCTGGACGAGATCGAGCGCTGGCTCCGGCCCAACCTGGCCTACGATCCCGACTGACTAAAATGGCGGGATGACGATCACCCTGCGCGCCGCGGTCGCGGCTGATGCCCATGCCGTCGCCTCGATCTGGTACGGCGGATGGGGTGACGGCCACTTCGGCAACGTACCGGACGAGCTGGTCGAAATCCGCACCAAGGAGTCGTTCTGGGACCGCGTACCGGCGAAGATCCCGGACACCACCGTCGCGCTGGTCGGCGACGAGGTGGCCGGGTTCGTGATGGTGGTGGCCGACGAGGTCGAGCAGGTCTACGTCTCCGGTGAACACCGCGGCTCGGGCGTGGCCGATGCCCTGCTCGCCGACGCGGCGCGGCAGGTCAAGGAGAACGGTCACGACCAGGCCTGGCTAGCAGTTGCCGCCGGCAACGCCCGCGCCCGCCGCTTCTACGAACGCGCCGGCTGGACCGAGAACGGCGCCTTCGACTACCCCGCAGTGACAGACGACGGCCCCATCCCGGTCGCCTGCCACCGGTACGTGAGGAAGGTCTAGCCCGACTACCGGGGAAGGACGCCGGTGAGCAGGGTTTGCAGGGTTTCGCGGAGGGCCGGGGCGAAGGTGATCCGGAAGGTGGCGACAGTGGGGTCGGCCTCGTAGGCGGCCGTGATGGCGGCTGCCGGGTGGGCGTGAGTCCAGATCACGCCGATCAGCATGGCCGCGCCGGTGATGAACCGGGCGGCGCCTTCCTCGCCGAGCTCGGGGACGCTTCGTAGTACCAGCTCGAGGATGGAGCTGAGGTTGGCCACCGAGCTGCGCTTGAAGGTGAGTGCGACCTCGACCGAGATGTTGTGTTCGAGCACCGACGACTGGGCGGCGAGGAGCGTGCACAGCATCGGCCGGGCGGCCAGCGTCGTGACGATCGCGTCCGCGAGCCGGCCGGCCCGCTCGTCGGCCGTTGCCTTCGGGTCAACCGTCAGCTCCTGGTCGAGCTGGCCGATCCAGGCCTGCGTCTCGGTGTCGAGCAGTTCCAGCAGGATTGCCTCACGGGACTCGAAGTAGTTCAGCACGTTGGACTTCGCCAGCCCGACGCGGCGGCTCAGCTCGTTCAGGCTGAGCTGGGCGACCGGCAGCTCGGTGAGCATCTCGGCGGCGGTGGCGAGGATCGCCCGCCGCCGCTCGGCCCGCTGCTCGTCGCTGCGGGCGCGCTGGAAAGTCGTCATGGTCACATCCTACAGACCGGCGGTCTGTTGCCATCAGACCACCGGTCTGATAGTTTCGAGTAACAGACCACCAGTCTTTTACGAAGGAGCGTGCCATGTACGACGTCCCGGACCAGACCGGCAAGTACGCAGTGGTGACCGGCGCCAACAGCGGCACCGGCAAGGAGACGGTCAGGCGGTTGGCGGGCGCCGGTGCCCGCGTGGTGATGGCGGTCCGTACGCCGTCGAAGGGCGATCAGGCTCGCGCGGAGATCCTGGCGCAGTACCCGGAGGCGCAGCTCGAAGTACGGCGGATCGACCTGGCCGACCTCGGCTCGGTGCGGGAGTTCGCCGACGGGCTGATCGCGGACGGCAAGGCTATCGACCTGCTCGTCAACAACGCCGGCGTGATGGCGCCGCCCAACCGGATGACCACCTCGGACGGCTTCGAACTCCAGTTCGGCAGCAACTTCCTCGGCCCGTTCGCGCTGACCCTCCGGCTGCTGCCGTTGTTGCTGGCCGCGCCGGCGCCGCGGGTGTCGACGATGAGCAGCGGCGCGGCCAACTTCGGCCGGATCCGGTTCGACGATCTCCACTGGGAGCAGAGCTACCGGTCCACGACGTCGTACGCGCAGTCGAAGCTGGCCGACCTGATGTTCGCGCACCAGCTCGCGGCGATCGCCCGGGAGCGCGGCTGGAACCTGATGAGCAACGCCGCCCACCCCGGCTTCACCCGGACCAACCTGCAGTCCACCGGCCCGAGCCTCGGCCTGGACAAGACGCCCTTGATCGTCCGGTTGTTCGAGAACTACAACCCGCTTCCTTCGCAGGGTGTCGAGCAGGGCGCAGAGCCGTTGCTGTTCGCTGCCACCGACCCGAATGCGGCAGCCGGCGCGTACTACGGTCCGAGCAAGCGCTTCGGGATGGTCGGCCCCACCAAGCTCGTCAAGGCTCCGCGGCGTTCGCTCGACGAGCAGACCAACGCCCGGCTCTGGCTCGCCGCCGAGCGCCTCACCGGTGTGTCGCTCCCGAGCCGCGTCGCCTGACCTTGTGCGACAGTGCAGGAATGAGTGAGTGGTCGCAGGGGGAGATCTACGAGTCGTACGTCGGGCGCTGGAGCCGGCTGGTCGCGGCGGAGTTCGTGAGCTGGCTCGATCAGCCGCCGGGGTTGAAGTGGCTCGACGTCGGTTGTGGGACAGGCGCTTTGACCAGCACGATCCTCGCCTCCGCGGCGCCGGGCGAAGTGGTCGGTGTGGATCCGTCGGAGGGGTTCGTCGGCTACGCCCGCGGCGCGGTGCAGGACGATCGGGCGCGGTTCGAGGTGCGGTCGGCGGCGGAGTTGTCCGACGAAGCCTTCGACGTGGTGGTCTCCGGGCTGGTGCTCAACTTCATCCCCGAGCGGGTTGAGGCACTGCGCAAGATGCGCTCGATCGGTACGACGGTCGCCGTCTACGTCTGGGACTACGCCGAGGGCATGCAGTTGATGAAGTACTTCTGGGACGCGGCCGGCGACATCCGGCCGCAGGACCGCGAGCTCGACGAGGGCCGGACGTTCCCGTTCTGCAATCCGGCCGGCCTCGAAGGGCTCTTCGCCGAAGCCGGGTTCGCCGACATCGTCACCCGGCCGATCGTCGTACCGACCTTGTTCGAGTCCTTCGACGCATACTGGACGCCGTTCCTCGGCGGTCAAGGCGTTGCGCCTGCCTACCTGCGCAGTCTGGACCCGGCCACCCAGGCGGAGGTCCGGGCCTTGGTCGAATCCCGGTTGCCGACCAACCCCGACGGCTCCATCGAGCTCACCGCACGGGCGTGGTCAGCCCGCGCCACCAACTGAACGCCAGTTGCGCTGCAGTAGTCCGAACAGCAGGTCGTCGGTCCACTCGTTCTTGAACCAGCTGTACTCCGGCCGGAAGCCCTCCTGCTGGAAGCCGACCCGCTCCAGCAATCGGGCTGACGAGACGTTGCGGGCATCGCACTCGGCCGAGACGCGGTGCAGGTCGCGCTCGGTGAAGAGGTGCTCGAGCAACGCGCCGACGGCCTCGGTGGCATAACCCTTGCCCTGGTACGCCGGGGCGAGGGTGAACCCGAGGTCGGCCTGCCGCAAGTTGTCGAAGGTGTTCAGCCCGATGTCGCCGATGAGCTGACCATCCAGGGCGATCGCGTACTGGAACCACCCAGGCTGCAAAGGATCTCCTGCCGCGAAACCGGCCACAGTCGTACGGGCGTCATCCAGACTGAAGGGCGCATCCCAGGACTGGAAGCGGGCCACCTCCGGCACCGATCGGTACGCGGCGAAGGACTCCGCGTCCTCGGGCCGGAAGTGGCGCAGCTCCAGACGTGCGGTCGTGATCATCCACCCAGTATCACGATGTCAAGAATTGCGAGTCGGCTACGTACTTGTAGTGAGGCCGCAAGGAGCGGACCGGGACGGAGGTGGGCGATGAAGTACTTGCTGATCCTGCAGGTGAAGGCCGCGGTGCTGGAGCAGTTGACGACCGAGCAACGCGCAGCGGTGAACGCCGGGCACCGGGAGTTCCAGCGGGTCGCGTCCGACGCGGGCGAGCTGATCAGTACGCAATCGCTCGCCGATCCTTCGACGAGCACGGTGCTCCACAGTCGGGGTGTGTCGTCCGGTCCCTTCCATGCGGTGGGCGAGTACATGGGCGGCTACTACTTGGTCGACGTGGACAGCCGGGAGCGCGCACTCGAACTCGCCAACCTGCTGCCTGACGTACAGATCGACGGGCTGGCAGTGGAGGTCCGCCCGGTGATGTGCGGCAGTGGTGCGGACCTCTAGGAGCCTGCTGAATAACCTGCGTGTTGGCCCGGTCGTGTGGTGACCGTGCTGGGACGATTGTGGGGTGCAGGGTTCAGCTGGGGTTGATCAGGAGTTGATGGACGCTCGGGCGTTGGTCGGGCATCTGGTGCCGGCCGGGAGCGTGTTCGGGTTCTTGGCTGAGCATCGTGGTGAGGTGTTCCCGGCCGGGTTGTTCGAGGATCTGTTCCCGAGCTCGACCGGGCGGCCGAGTCTGCCGGGTGAGGTCGCGGCGTCGGTGCTGGTGTTGCAGACATTGCACGATC
>NZ_AQUZ01000029.1 GCF_000372465.1 Kribbella catacumbae DSM 19601 | reverse complement strand
GGCGCGGACGAGGTGGTGTTCGTGGACCTGGACTCGACTCATCGGCAGGTGTACGGCTACGCCAAGCAGGGCGCAAAGGTGGGCCGGTTGAAGGGCAAGAAGACCCTGCACCCGCTGATCGCGACCCTGTCGACCCCGATCGCGCGGCCGGTGGTGGTGGCGGTCCGGCTCCGTAAGGGCAAGTCCGCCGACGTGCGTGGGGCAGCCCGGTTCCTGGCCGAAGCCCTGACCACGGTCCGGGCGATCGCCCCGGCCGCGCGGGTCGTGGTCCGCGCCGACAGCAAGTTCTACACCGCCGGCGTGGCCGCGACCGCGGCCCGCTACGGCGCGTCGGTGTCGCTGACCACCGGCTCCAACCCGAGCGTGGACGCCGCGATCGCGACGATCGGCGACACCGGGTGGACACCCATCCACTACCCCGAGGCGTTCGTCGACACCGAAACCGGTGAACTGGTCTCCGACGCCGAAGTCGCCGAGATCTCCTACACCGCGTTCTGTTCGCAGCCGAAGAACAACCAGGTCCACGGCCGGTTGATCGTGCGCCGGGTCAAACGGCTCAACCCGACCGCCGCTGCCGGNCAAGACGAACTGTTCACCAACTGGCGTCACCACGCGGTGTTCGNCACCNNCAGCATCGAGATGCTCCAGGCCGAAGACCAGCACCGCGATCACGCGATCATCGAACAAGTCATCGCCGACGCCGCCGGCAGCGCCCTGGCCCACCTGCCCTCCGGGGCGTTCCACGCCAACGCCGCCTGGACAGTNCTGTGGGCGATCGCGCACAACCTCACCCGCGCCGCCGGCGTCCTCGCCAGCACCTTCCACGCCCGCGCCACCACCGCGACCATCCGCGCCCACCTGATCAACGTNCCCGCCAGACTCGCCCGCNGCNCCCGGCGNCTGACTCTGCACATGCCCGAGCAATGGCCCTGGCAAGACGCCTGGACCGGCCTGCACAACGCCGTCCACCGACCGCCCCGACAACACGCTGTCTGACCCGACCAACCGCCCGCAGGGCCCAACCAAGGAACCAGAAGTGGAAAAGCCGGNCAGACCGGCGACCCCGCCACACCCGAACGCAGCCAGCGCTCCAACAAACTTCAAAATCCCTCACGAAACAACAACCAAAACCCGATCGGTGGATCCGGGCTCAGAGCTTTCAGTAGTCTTACTCGCCAACTTGTCCGCCGACATGCCAGACAGACTGTTTGGCGATCCATGCCCGATGACATCGTAGTAGCCCGGTGCCGCATGACGCTTCGAGAACGCGAGCGCGGTCTGCGTCGCCTTGTTTATCTCTACCTAGAGAAACTCCGCCCCTTCACCTCCGCCGGCTAACACTCAACCTCCTCGAGTGTTAGCGCACACCGTGCTGGCATCCCTGCAGGCCGTACTATTCTGGCTCGCTCTCTCGCCGGAGATAGACCCACTGCTCACCTGGCTCAAGTTCGCGCGGTGCACTGATTGGAACCGCAACAGCGGTGAAGCTGACGTCGACCGGTGGAACAAAGTCTGCCACCACGTAAGCCTCGACCTCGGCCACGGTCATTCGCTCCTCTTCACGCACGGCATCATAGATAAACCGCGCCTCGATCAGCGGCCCAATCGGCTTCACCGCAACTCCCCGGAGACTGGGCGTAACCATGTCCCACAGCGCCCTCTGGAATGAGAGGAGAACCTCGATGCGGAACGCACTGGCCTCGGACATCATTGGAGCTCCCCGGATGATTTGAACGCTTCCGCCCGCACGACGGTGGAGGTGCCGATAGAGGTCGGGCTGTCCACTCCGCCTTCCGTCGAGCGTGAACACCAGGTTCGAGTCATAATCCAGTTCGGAGTCCCGAACAACGTACGACTTGGTCATGCTGTGAGGTTCTCGGCTCCCGTGAGAATATTCGCGTAGCGCCTGTGGCTTCCAGCGACAGCCAGCGATGCATTGTCGGCGAGCACCCACCGACCTCTTCAAGCTCGTTCAGGCAACCCGCAAGCTGAACCACAGCTATGCGGCCGGCTCGGCGGCTCGGCGAGGGTCCCAGAACGGTGTTCCAGCCGCCTCCCAGCGCTTCAGCAGCGCGTCGGCGCCGTGCTCAGCCGTGAACTTGCGCTCCGATTCGAAGACCGGCACAACCTGAAGAAACTCGACGTGAACCCCACCGTCCAGTTGGAGCGCAGGCAATATCTGGGCGGCTTGGCGCAGCACCAGGAGCGTACGCATATCAGTGCCCGGCCACAGTGGTTCGTCGGCCGGAACCGTGTGCCCATGATCGACACGCACACCCTCCCGTCGGGCGAACAGCCCTAATGCCGCCAATGGCGAGGCGAGGGCATCGCGGCCAGGCTGGAGCCCAACGAAGAACTCGACGCGATGCCCCCGCTCAGCACCTGGCATGTCCTCCCCGCTGGAACCAAGTGTCGCGTAAAGGTCGACTCCTTCCCCGGTTGAGGCCGCATCCCACTTGAAGACCTCGATCTCGTGCACCCCAGTCCGGAACGAGGCCTTCCGAGACGGCTCACCCCAGCGACCTCGATACAGATCGCGAACAGCGTTGACTACATTCACTTACGGACCTCCATAAGGCCACCAGACACCAGCCGGCCAGCCAGGAGGCCACCACTGACCTGCCCCCGGCCCAAGTTCGTGCGACTTCTTGCTGCTGTTGCATGGCGTGCATGCACCGATCAGATTGTCAGGACTATTCGCACGAGTCGATCGTGTAACTCTATCGTCCGCCCAGCCGCCAGTGTCCCAGTCCTGCTTCAGCGACACGATGTGATCACCGGCAGTCGACGGTTTGGTTCCGCAATACGGACAGGTGGGCGCCTTCGCGAGCGCACCTGCACGCGCGGAGGGCGACATCCGTATGTATTGCGACCGCGCGTAAGGCGGCACTACTACCGCCGCGGTCTCCACACTGGAACTCGCAGCCGCTGTCCTTGCAGCGGCGTTGGCTGCAGTGGTCTCAGCGGTACGGGCGGCGGCGGAAGCCATGGCGCCGGCGCCCTTGGTGCCGAGGAGGATTTCGGCGCCGGTCCAGGCGCCTTGGCCGATGGCTTGGCCCCAGTTGCCGGCTTTGAGGTTTTGGATGATCGGGTCGGTGGTTCCCGCCACCATCGCCTGGCCCAGTGTTTGGGGTGTGCGGGTGATCGCCACGAAGTTCTGGATGGTCGCCGAGCAGATGGCGCCGGTGAAACTCATGGTGCATTCACGAGAGACCAGGACCAGGTCGATGCTGCCCTTCGCGGTGTTCAGCATCCCAGTGGCGATACCGTGGCCGATCTGCCCTTGCGCGTCGTTGCGACTGGAGTCGTCGAGCCTCTTCTGGGCCTTCTTGAACCAGCCCGCGACACCGCCGCCACCATCGTTGTTGTTGTCGGAGCCACCACCGCCGTGGTCGTTGCCGCCGTCGTCGCCGCCCGGGTTGGCCTGGTTCGTCCCCTTGTCGCTGCCCCCTGTCGGCTTCTCGACCACCGGCTTAGTCGGCGCCGGCGTGGGCGCTCCCCCGTCGCCCTGGTTCATCAGGCCGGTGGGGTCTGACATTGAGGTCGGGTTGTTGTTGCCGTAGGTGTAGCCGAGCATCTGCTGCGGATCACCGGTGGACATCAACGGGTCGACACTGATGAAGCGGCCGATCGCAGGGTCGTACTCGCGGGCCCCTACATGGGTCAGGCCCGTGGTCTTGTCCAGAGGCTTGCCGAGGAAGCCGTGGTTGTCCGGCCAGTTGGCCGGGTCCACGCCGCGGGACTCGCCGAAGGGGGTGCTGTAGCGGGTCACCGTTGCCAGGGTGGTTGAGTCGACCGAGACCTGGGTCGTGTCGTGGTGATCGGGGATCAGCCACTTGCGGTCGGTGACAGTCGACTTCACGGCGACCGCCTGGCCGCCGAGTGAGTACTCCCGCTTGGAGGTCACCGCCCGGGTCGCCGTGTCCAGCGTCAGCTCCAGCGACCCGAGGTACAGGGTCGTCTTTCCAGGGCTCTTGCGAAGAAGCAGGCCGCCGCCGGCGTCGTAGACGTACGACGTGTCGCCGGCCGTAGTGCTGAGCTTTTCCAGCTTGCTGTCCGCGTTCCAGGCCAGTGTCTGCGCGGGAGTGCCGGTCGGACCCGGCCGCGCCGTCGTGTTCCCGCCGACGTCATACGCGTACGTCGCGGTGGGCTTCGGCGCCGCGCCCGTAGTGGTGATCGACTTCACCGTGTGCGGCTGAGTCGTGTCGTAGTTATACGTCTGCAGCGTGTCGCCGAGCGCCGTGTGATCAGTCTGCGTCTTCCGCAGTCCGTTCGCCGTGTAGGTCCACGACTGCCAGTACTCCGCCGGTCCGCCGAGCGCCGCCGTCGACCGTGCCGCACCACAGTCGGCGTCGGCCGGGGTCCACGCCTCAGTCAGCCGCCGATGACCGTCATAGTCGTAGCACTGGGTATCCCCACCGACCAGGTTGTTGTCCTTGAGCAGGTTCCCGGCCGGGTCGTACTCGTAGTTGTGGTTGGCAACGATGTTCACGTCGCCGGCCAGCGTCTGCTTCAGCCGGCGGGTGCCCATCTCGAACGTGTTCACTACGTACATGTCCTCGTTCGATCCCAACTCGTACCGCTCGGGATCGCCCAGCTCCGTGTACTTCAGGTCCTTGACGTAGACGCCGTCGCCGCTCTTCATCGAGACCGGCTGACCCAATTGGGTATAGGTGTAGTTGAGAATCTCGGAACCGAGCGTGCCACCGCCCGGCAGGTCGGTGAAGTCGATCGTCGACGCGTCCGGCGCATAGCCGGTCATCGTTTCGTAGATACCGTCGAGCTCGCGACCCTCCGCGGCCGGGATCACCACGCTCGTCGCGGTCGGCTTGTACAGCACGTTCCGCGTGGTGACCTTCGACTTGTACGCCGGTCCGCTCTTTCCCGCCGGATAGCGGGCGGACTGGTAGAGCTGACCGAGGTTGCCGGGCGCGTCGTAGATCCAGTCCGACCTCAGGTTGGCGTCGGTTTTCGATCCCTCGTGCACCGCGACCTTGCGATTCAGATTGTCGTAGGTCGTGATCTGCGTCTTCTGATTCGCGTTCGTCACCGAGGTGACCCGGTCCACTGCGTCGAACTCGTAGGTCGTCGTTCCTGAATCAGGATCGTTCACCGTGGTCTGACGGCCCAGGATGTCGTGTCCGTACGTCCAGGTCGCCCCCGCACTGGTCAGCTGGGTGAGCTTGCCGGCTACGTCGTACGTGTAGCTGCTCTTGATGAAGCCGGGTGTCTGGACACTGCTGTCGTACTCACGCCGCTCGACCACATGCCCGACCGCGTCCTTGATCTCTGTCGTAGCCGCCGCACCATTCGGCGGCAGCGTGGTGATCGCGTCGCCGCTGTAGAGAGTCCTTGTCGACCACTTCGTCTGTCGCGAAACGGCGAAGGTGGACATCGTCACTCGTCCGGCGCCGTCGTAGGTCGTCTGGGTCTCGTTCGGAACCTCGGCGTCGAGGACGCTCAGCATGGTTCCGGCAGGCGCCGCGTTGTTCCACAGATCCTTGTTGTTGACGATGGCGAGGCCGCGCGAGTTGTACTTGGTCTCACTGATCAGCCGGCCGCCGTTCGCCGCGACCTCCTGACTCTGCCGAGGCCGGAGCAACGAGTCGTAGATCGCATAGCCCGACAAGTAGCCGTTGGCCAGGATGTTGAGCGAATCGGTCCGAACGTACGACGGCGCAGTACTCGACAGGCTGTAGGCGTACTTCGTATTCGGCAGCTTGCCAGCCGACTTCAACTGGTTCGGCAGCCAGACACTGGTGAGTCGTCCAAGGACGTCGTAGTCCAGGCTGGTCAGCTTCCCGTTCGGGTCGGTGACCTGCGAGGCGCTCCCCCACTCCGGCAGGAAGGTCGTCTTCGTCTCAAGACTCTTGTTGACCCCGTCGGCTGTCACGACGGCTGGTGTCCTGCTGGTGGTTTGCGTCAGCGCTCCAGCGCCGGCTGGCGTGTAGGCCACGGTCGAGACGCGCCCGATCGCGTCGGTCGTCGAGGTGACCCGCCCCAGAACGTCGTACGTCGATGTCCCCACCGTCTGGTACGTCGGCTGTCCGGTCCGATACCCGTCCAGCCGCTGAGTCGTGGTGATCTCGCCCTTCGTCGGCGCCGCGCCGAGCGAGCCGCCGTCATAGAAGGTCCGCGTGTCGGTCATCGCCCGGTTCTCGGGCGGGAACGCCGAAGCTGCATCACATCGGCCCTCCGACGTGACGATCCGCGACGGCACGACCAGCCCGGTGGCGGCGTTCTTCGCGTACGAAGTGAGCGTGCACGTCTCATCGACCTTCGCCGAGTCGCCTTGATCCTCGGTCTGAACCACCAGCCCCGTGGCTGGGTCGTACTCGGTCAGCGCGACGTGGACCAGGTCACTCCGGCCCCCGTCGCGAGTGATCCGGCCGGCCACCGCCGAGGGCTTGGTGATGTTCGCCCGGCGTACCAGGCCGGTCTCGATGGTCTGAGCGGCGGTCTCGTGGACCCAATAGTCGGTCAGGCTGCCGGAGATCTCGGTGTTGCTGCTGTCCGATGCATAGGCGATGGCCTCTCGGACGAGTCCATTGAGCGCAGGGACATCGGCCCGGGCGCCTCCGAGGGTATCGGCCACGCTGACCGACTTCGTGCCGCCAGCCTTGAGCTTGTCGCCGTGCATGCCACGGAAGTACGACGTCACCACCCTGGACCGCGGACCCGGCTGGAACGGATCACCGGACGACGTGGTCACCGTGCGGAAGCCACGCCAGTCCGACCAGTTGCGGTCCTTCGCGGGGATGAGCGGGTTTTCCTGGTAGTGCCAGGCAGCACCGCCGCCGTACGCGTAGTTCGTCACCACGGCGTCCGCGCCACCGGTGATGTCGTTGACCCGAACCTCGGTCACCACGTGCCGGTGGAACCAGTCCTCACGCTCGGCCGAGAGTGGTGGCTGCCATTTCACCGGGTAGCAACGCATCGTGTTGGTGTCTGCGGAGGCCGGCATCTTCACGCCGGCCACACACTCCGGCTCCGCGTAGTTCACGGTGATCTGGGCGCCGGTCTCGGTCCAGATGTTTCCGACCCTGATCTTCATCATCGGGCCGATGCCGTCGCTGTCGGTGTCGACGCGGTTCGGCAGCGGCTTCTTCCCGAAGCTCACGACCAGCGGGGCGGCGGCAGTCGGTGCGACGGCCTTGCCGGTGTGGGTGATGGACTGCAGCCACAGCGCCCTGCCGGACATGGGATCGCCTGGCGACGGGAAGTCCTGGGACAGTGCCCAGCCGTCGACGCTCTGGTACGCCGCTCCCTTCAGCACCTGGGTCGTCACCTGCGTCAACCGTCGACGGGAGAAGAAGGTCGGTGAGACCTTCGTGCAGGTCGCACCGGACGCGCAGATCTGGTCGAACGGAACATCGGGCCAGTTCGCCTTGGTCGCGCTCGTCAGCGACGTGCAGTTGGTCAGGCAGCGTTCCTGCGTCTCGAACAGCACCTGCATCGGTGCCGTCGCGGTCATCGCGTCGGAGCGCTGGCCGTACAGGATCTTGGTGAGGTAGCCACCGCGGTCGTAGACCTTGGTCGCGGTCGTAGCGCCGTTCTTGGCGTAGTAGTTGATCTCTTTCGCATACCACAACGACATCGCGTTGCCGTGCGGATCGACCACATAGTCCAGGTTCCAGCGCCAGGCCTGGTTGTCACAGAACGAGGTCGCGAATGTCGCCTTGTTGCACGGCTCGTTCGCGTCGTCACCGGCCACCGGGACGGTCCACACCGAGTTCTGCCCAGCCAGCAGCTGCCGCCCGAAGTAGTACTGCGTACCGTCGAGCGTCGTGACCTTCCACGCCTCGTTGTCGTCATCGCCGTTGGCCGTCGGGTTGACGACCTTCTCTACCTTCGAACCGTCGTCGTTCTTCAGCCGCCAGCCGTTCGTACCCTTGACGAGCTCGTTGGCCTGACCGTTCAGCACCACGGTCGCGTTGTCGTACTTCCAGCACAGGTCGTACTTGCCCACCTGTCCGTCGTCCTTGCACGAGCCGTACTTGCGCTCGACGTACGACTCCGTCAGCCCGAACCCCTCGCCGACCGACGACGACTGGCTGTTCGAGGCAACTGTCTTCCCGTCGACCGATTGTGCGGAATAGTCGATGGACAGCTTCGGGGTCGGACCCGCCGGAGCCGGAGGCACCCGCAGCGGGTAGTTCCAGGTGAAGTCACCACTCGACCGCCCGGCGGACCAAGAGGCAGCCGGTGAGAGCGAGGTCGCGGCATAGTCACCGCCACTGCCCCCTGAATCCGCAGTCACCGCCATGACTCGTTCGATGTTCCCGACTGACACCGGAGCCGTCAGGGTTTGCTTCTCGATGTTGTTGACCGAGCCGACCTCGGCCGGCGTCAGGCAGCCTTCCACCCTCGGGGTGGTCAGGGCGCAGGCCGGAAGCGAGACCAGCTTGAGCCGAGATGCCCAATCGCCTCCGGACGCTTCGGCGAAACCCGAATAGTCGACGGTGAGCTGAGCCGGTGCTTCGCCCAAACCCTGGTCCGCACGCGTCAGACCGAGCAAGAAACCGGACACGTCGGCAGCGGTCGCCGCCTTCTGGTCCAGCACTCGCACCCGCATCTTCGCTGGTGTCGCCGGCGCACCCTTAGCCCGAGCCTTCGGAGCCGCCAGCTGGATCGCCGAGCCGGCGACCGGGCCGAGGGCAACCGCCTGGTCAGCAGCGGTCGGCCACGTCGCGGGCTTGGGCTGCGGGCCGCGGACCATCTCGCGGGCTCGTTGCTCCACGGACCTCTTGGCTGTCGCGACCTCCAGTGCCCGCACCTTGGCGTCACGGGCCTTGGGCGACGGCGGAATCTTGGAGATCGTCGCCGCCGAGCTGGTCTGCGCACCGATCACCGGCAGGCCGCCCGCCAGCAGAGCGCAGGCAGACACCGTCACGAGGACCGCGGTACGAACAGCAACTGCTCTACTCATCGCTTTGTTCCTCTTGTCGGTCATCGGTCAGCCCGCCGGGATGGGGCAGTTGCCCTCGAGATCGGGGAATTCGTCGCAGATTGCCTGGTCGAGCAGCGGTCCGTTATACAGACGGAAGTCGTCGAGCTGACCGACGACCTCCGCGCCCGCAGTCCTGCCTTTGCCGATCACAGTGCTGCCCAGCCGGTACGGCTTGTGGTAGCCGTCCCGGCCGCCCTCTAAAGCCCTCTTGTTCACCGTGATGCCGATCTCCCCCAGCAGGCCGGAGCCGGTTGCGTCCTCGGCGGAGGCCTCGTAGGTACCGACGATAAGGTGCCAGTAGTTGGTGACGCTGTCGATGCTGGTCTCGAAGACGGCGACAGACGCTTCAGTCGTATCCGCCGGCGTCCGCGAGAAGATCCACTGCCCGTTCAGAGCGTTGAGTGGCTTCCATTCCAACCGCCAGGCATCGCGGTCCGGCCCCGCCTGACGAGCGATCACTGCCGGTTTGGTCGCGTCTTCGAGCTTCACCCAGACAGCTGCGGAGAAGCTCGTCCCGCCATCGATCACCGCACGCGGCAGGGACAGCGCCTCGCTTGCCGCACCGCTGAACTGGAGCACCCGGCCTCGGTCATCGTCTTCGACGAATGCCGCCGACTGGTCGGTGCTGCCGCCGAACCCCGAGATCGCCATGTTCGCGCCGTAGATCGTGTCCTCCGTGCGCCACACCTGATCCGCGCCCAACGTCGCGCCGTCCAGAGGCCAGCGAGCCGCCCGGCTGGCGACCACCCGGTCAGCCTTGCGGATCTCGACCTCGGCCATCACCGCTTCGGCGTTCAGCGGCCGCTGCCAGATCCGGACCGCGTCCAGCGAGCCGGCGAATCGGTTGCCGAAGATGTCGTTGTACTGCCCCTGGCCGATACTCAACGGACCGGTCGCCTTCCAGGCTGAGTCCGGGTAGGCGACATTGCCTGCCGTCTGCAAACGCCCGTTGATGTAGAGCTTGATCTTCGGCGCCGCCGGGTTGGCGTCGTACACGCCGGTGACCAGCGTCCAGGCGCCGACCACTGCCGGTTCGTCGGACAACGCCTTCACATTGACGGGCGACATGGTGTCGGTCTTCACGCGCATGAAGACCCAGCGGTTCAACGACCCCGAATAGTAGAGCTCGAACGCGCTGGAGATGTTGCCTGCGGCACCGACCACCACGGCTTCCTTGACCGAGGTCACCCGGGCCCAGGCCGATACGGTGAAGCTCTGCGACGTGTCCACCACCGTCGTCGGAGTCTCTGCGTAGTCATCGACACCGTCCAGCTGGATCGATCCGCCGTCACGGCCCGCGTCGTCGAACGCTGCTCCCCCGGCAAGCGTCAGTGGATGAGCCGGTGTCGCGGAATCCGCCGCGGTGCCTCCGCTGCCGTCGTCGAACGACCAGGCGGCTACCGGAGGCGCCGCACTCTTGAGGTTGATCAGGAAGCCGGCCGGCTCACTGGAATGTCCAGCGGCGTCAAAGCTCACGACGTACAGCGTGTTGTAGCCGTTCTGACTGGGAACAAGGTTGACGGTGACGGTATTGCCGTTCACCTTCGACCGGACTTTCGCGCCCTGGTAGTAGTACTCGTGGCGCAGGACGTCCGCCACCGCGCCCTTGATCGTGTACGAGACCGTGCCACCGAACGGGACGATCTCCTCACAGGTGGTGCCCGATGTCTTGCAGTTCGCAAGAGCGACGGACCCGTACTTGGCGGTGACGATCGGCGGAGGTGGAGCGAGTCTGTCGACCTTGAAATAGCACCAGATCGTATAGCCGGAAGCCAGCACACCGCCGCTGTACGGGTACAACGTGCGCGCCCTGAAATGGTAGGTGACCTGATCAGGGAACTCAGAGATCGGGATCGTCAGTGTCAACGGAGTACCCTGACTGTCCAGCGCCGTCTGCCGCGTGATGAACGGGTTTCCCGACGAACTGTAGATCTGGAGTTCGGCCCGAACCCGGTTGCCAGGGTCGTTCGCCGACAACATCGGGGTCACCCCGAACTGCAGATTGGCCGAATCGACAGTGTCCGGGGCTGTCGCCGTCCCGCAGCCGACCTCGGGATCAGTCAGTCCGAGCCTGCGTGGCACAGCGGGCTGGGACAGGTAACTGATCTCTAGCTCGCCGGTCGAGTCGAACTGCTTCCAGGCAATGCCGTCGGTCTCGTCGGTCGCGCTCAACCGGAACGTCGACGTGCTGTATCCCTTGGCTGCCGTGTCGACCATCGAGTTGGTGACCGGAATCTCGACGTACGCGTCCGGGCAGGACGAGCTGTAGCCGTTGGCGAAACTCTTGCTGCCTGCCAAGAGCTGGGCGACCGGCTGGTTGTTCCAGGTCGTCGCAGCCGAGATCGGCGCGGTGCGAGTCACGGTCACAGAGCGAGCAGTGCAACTGGCCGAGTGCGTCTCGTAGGTTCGCAGCGTCGCCCCGAGGATCTTCTTACCCACGTACGCAGCCGTGCTGAACTGGAAGAACGACCGGACAATCTTGTGCTGTTCGTAGTCCTCGTAACCCACACCGAGACTGTGGGTCGTCTTGTAGAACGAAGTCGTCGGGTACAACTGCCAGGCGGCCGCCCACGCGGACCTCGTCGGTGTGGACACCACAGGATCGAGAACGACCGGATAGACGGTGGACGCCCCAGTGAGCAGCGCAGAGTCCGGGACCACGGTCAGGCCACTCGCGTCGCCCTTGAAGTCCATCTTCGCCACGTGCGCGCCGCGGGGACCTTCACCGACAAGCTGCTCCGAGGACGCCGATTGAGCGGCCTTTGCCTGCGGCCCCGGCTTGGCCGAGTCCCACATGATGGCACTGCCGGCTGTCATCACCAGGCGGCCGTCCTGGGCCACGTATGCCGGTCCCGCCGGTCGGTTGGTGCGAAGGGACAGACCGGCCGAGACCACCGGGAAATGGATCGACTTCAAGGCCGGATTCAAGGCGGCCTCGCGGTTCTTCACCACGAGGTTGTAGGTAAAACCGTCGGTCGTTGCCTCGGTCACCAGATCCACGCCGGCCATCACGTCGGCGTACGTGGCCTTCGAACCGGACAGCGTCGGACGAGGAAGCGTCCAAGGCGACTGCAACTGCAGACTGCCGTCCTTGGTGCCGGACTTCACCAGCAGCCCTGGCCCGCCGCTCGACAGTGTGATGTCGGACAGCGCCGCCTTCGGTCCGACGCTTCCGTCCGGACGGAACTCAAGCGTGGTGTCGACGGCACGCCAATTATCACCCCGCCGCACACGAACCGGCTCATTGGCCAGCTTCGCGGTCAGCGAGCCATCCGGGTTGGCAAACGTCTGCGACGTCTCCGTGGTGCGATCCGGGATCTCGACCGGCTCCCCCGTCTGCACCGCGCGTGCGGCCGCATCAGCCTCGGTCCGTACAGCCGCTACGGGCGCCGCAACTGCCTCATTCCCCGGTAACGCCCTCGCTCCGAGAACCGCAACCACACAAACGGCCGAAACCAGGGCCAGCAGTCGTCGCCCAGCACTGTTCCCCGCGATCCATCCACCCACGATGCCCTCCCCGGCAAATGCCAGCCGGGCCTCACGCCGGGCAGCGGTCAAGTGTGCGGGTGGGCGCTACTCTGCGTCTATGTGACGATCACGACATGCAACAAGCTGCAATTCCTGTAACACCAGGCGAGGAGGCGACACCGCCGTACGAGGACCGGTCCCCGACGTCTCGTGGCCTGGCGCGGGTAGTGCCCAGCTCAGGACGCTAGGACAGCATGTGCGGGGCGTGGTTCGGCTCGTGTTCCCAGCGCAGCCGGTTCGAGCCGAAGCCCGCGGCGTGTACGCCGTCGTGGCCGATCGGGCGCCGGCAGTAGTAGTGCGGCGAGTACAGGTCGCGGCAGGAGTCCTGGTAGGTCGTGTAGGCGAACTCGAGGTCCAGTCGGGTGTCGCTGCTCATGAAAGTCGCTCTCGTGACGGTTTGCCCTCATTCGCAGTATGACGGGAGCCGGGCCGGTGGCCCTGCTCCCGTCTTGATGGCGGCTACTACTTGATCAGTCCATGCGGATCGAGCACGTACTTGCGGGCCGCTCCCTTGTCGAACTCGGCGTACCCCTGCGGCGCCTGATCCAGCGGGATGACCGTGGCGTTCACGTTCTTCGCGATCTGCGTACGGTCGTTCAGGATCGCCTTCATCAACTGGCGGTTGTACCGCATGACCGGGCACTGCCCTGTCGTGAACGACAGCGACTTCGCCCAGCCGAGGCCGAGCCGGATGGACAGGGAACCGATCTTCGCGGCATCGTCACTCGCACCGGGGTCGCCGGTGACGTAGAGCCCGGGAATGCCGACCGCGCCACCGGCCCGGGTGACATCCATGACCGTGTTCAGAACGGTCGCCGGCCGCTCGGCCTGGGCATCACTGCCGTGGCCGTGTGCCTCGAAACCGACTGCGTCGATGGCGCAGTCGACCTCCGGCTCGCCCAGGAGCTGTTCAACCTGGTCCCTCGGTTCGCCCTGTGACACATCGATCGTCTCGCAACCGAAGCTGCGGGCCTGTTCCAGCCGTTCCTTCTGCAGATCAGCCACGATCACGACCGCCGCTCCGAGGAGGAACGCCGACGTCGCCGCGGCCAGGCCGACGGGTCCGGCCCCTGCTACGTACACACTGGAACCAGTGCCGACCCCGGCCGTGACCGCGCCGTGGTAACCGGTGGGGAAGATGTCCGACAACATCGCCAGGTCGCGGATCTTCCCGAGCGCCTGGTCCTTGTCGGGGAACTTCAGCAGGTTCCAGTCGGCGTACGGCACCAGCGCGTACTCCGCCTGGCCGCCGACCCAGCCGCCCATGTCGACGTACCCGTACGCCGAGCCCGGCCGGTCCGGGTTCACGTTCAGGCAGACGCCGGTCTTGCCCTCCTTGCAGTTGATACACCGTCCACAGGCGATGTTGAACGGGACCGACACCAGATCGCCGACCTTGATGAACTCGACGTCCCGGCCGATCTCCGCCACCTCGCCGGTGATCTCATGGCCGAGAGCGAGTCCCGGCGGTGCTGTGGTCCGGCCGCGGACCATGTGCTGGTCGCTGCCGCAGATATTGCTGGCGACGACCTTCAGGATTGCCCCGTGTGGGACCTGCCGGCCCACGTTCGCGGGGTTGACCCCTGGACCATCCTTGAGCTCCAGGCTCGGGTAGTCGATCGTCTCGACCGCCACGTCACCTGGTCCCTTGTAAATGACTGCCCTGTTGCCAGGCACGACTATTGCTCCTCTCCGGGGAAGCTCCGGCGCCGAACGCCGTGGAGCCCTGCGATACGGCCTGCTGCGCTGTCTGCTGTCGAGCTGCACCAGCGGCATCACCAACTCGTTCGTCCGAGTTCGACCGGGCTTAGCTGCTTCGACCGCGGACCGCGACCGCCCTGTGGTGTAGCGATGCGGTCGTCGCCTGCCCCGTACCAGGTGAGTCCCATCCACCGGCGAACCTCTGCGCAAAAACGCAGGATCAACGCCGTTCCGAGGGATTGCTTCCGACGCTAGTCCCGTCCCCCGACCCCGTCAACGCACCACCGTTCGCTATCCGGCAGACCTCAACCCAACCACGACCGAGCCCGCCACTGGCGGGCTTCAACCCCACCGCGTGAAGGAAATTTGCCGCTCTATGACCAATTTCCTTCACGCCGTGCGGATGGGCCCGAGCCCACCACTGGTGGATCAAGTCGCCGCCGACAGAACGACGACAAAGCCCCTGGCCACACTTCCGGGAGAGGTCCGGACGTCCACGCATACCCAGGTCCGGCCAGCAAGCCCTTCTCTCGGCGTGTCGGGGCCATCGGCGCCGGGTTACGCGTGCGCAGCCACGTCAGCGGCCGAGGAGTTTGTATTTGGCTTCTGTGGTTGATTTGGCGGGTTTCCACCAGGTGGGGTTTTCGCGGTACCAGGTGATGGTGTTGGACAGGCCGGTGGTGAAGTCGTAGGTGGGGGTCCAGGCGAGTTCGGTGCGGAGTTTGGTGGTGTTGTTGGAGTAGCGCAGGTCGTGGCCGGGGCGGTCGGGGACGTGGTCGTAGGCGTTGGCGGGGTGGTCCATCAGGGTGAGGATTTGTTCGATGATTTGTTTGTTGCTTCGTTCGTCGCCGGAGCCGATCAAGTAGGTCTCGCCGATCTGGCCATTGGCGATGATGCGGTGGACCGCGTCGTTGTGGTCGTCGACGTGGGTCCATTCGCGGATGTTGTCGCCGGCGCCGTAGAGCTTGGGTTTGTCGCCGAGCAGGACGTTGGTGATCTGGCGTGGGATCAGCTTCTCGACGTGCTGGTACGGGCCGTAGTTGTTGGCGCAGTTCGAGAGCGTGGCCTGTACGCCGTACGAGCGGACCCAGGCGCGGACGAGAATGTCCGAGCTCGCCTTGCTGGCGGAGTACGGGCTGGACGGGTCGTACGGCGTGGTCTCGGTGAACTGCTCGACGCTGTCCAGCGGGAGGTCGCCGAAGACCTCGTCGGTGGAGATGTGGTGCAGTCGCTTGTCGTACCGGCGTACCGCTTCCAGCAGGGTGAACGTGCCGAGGATGTTGGTGCGGATGAACGGCGACGGGTCGTTCAGCGAGTTGTCGACGTGCGACTCGGCGGCGAAGTGGACCAGTACGTCGGTGTCCTGGACGAGCCCGTCGACCAGCGACGCGTCGCAGATGTCGCCGTGCACGAAGGTGATCCGGTCCGACACCGGGTCGAGGTTGCGCTGGCTGCCGGCGTACGTGAGCGCGTCGAGCACCGTGACCGCGAGGTCCGGGAAGCGCCGCAGCGTGTCGTGCACGAAGTTCGAGCCGATGAAGCCCGCACCGCCGGTGACCAGCATTCGCCGCATACGCGCAGGATATCCAGAGGTCAGTGACCGCAGGCGCCGGTACGGTGACGCCATGCGGAACGTCCGGGTGGTTTATCGCAAGTACGACGAGAAGCTTCACTGGCACCAGTGGATGGAGTACCTGGGCGAGGACCAGTACGGCGTCTGGCTCGGCGCCCGGGCGAACTCGGTGTCCCAGCGCGGCGACGAGCCGGAGGTGACGCAGGAGCAGGCCCACGTCCAGCTGTTCTCCCGGGACCGCGGGTTCACCGCGCTCTTCAACGACGAGCCGCGCTCCACCGAGATCTACTGCGACGTGACGTCGGCGGTCGAGTTCGGCGAGGACGTGTTCACGATGATCGATCTCGATCTGGACGTGATCCGCAAGCGGGACGGCAGGATCTACGTCGACGACGAGGACGAGTTCGCCGAGCACCAGGTGAAGTACGGCTATCCGGCCGACGTGATCGAGCAGGCGCAGGCGACCGCCGACTGGCTGGTGACGGCGGTCGCCTCCGAAGAGCCGTTCCTGACGGTCTTCAAGACCTATCTCGACAAGGTCCGCTAGCGGACTCGGTGCAGGCGCAGGGTTACGTCGTCCAGCCGCAGCGGGCTGGGGACCCGGCCGTTCTGGCCGGCGAACATGTCGGCGACCGGTGAGACCGTGAGGAAGATCGACTTCCCAGCCGGTACGTCGACCGCGATGCCCGGCAGGTCGATCGTGCGCCTGACCCCACGCACCGGGTGCTGCTCGCGGAGCGGCATCGTGTTGTTCTGAACGATCTTCGCGTCGAGCGGGGTGGTTCCGACGCTCAGTGCGAAGAAGGCGCCGGCGTCCGGGAGGACACTACTGACCTTCGCCCTGAGTTGCGGGACACCCCCGACAGTGATCGGCCCCTTCGCCAAGATGGTCGTGGCGGTGGTGATCCTGCCGAGCTGGTACTGCTTGTTCGGCTTCAGGTTTCGTTGCGTCAGGCAACGGCCGTCGGCGGTGGCCAGGTGGTAGCTGCCGAAGCCGGTGAGGCCGGTGTCCTGCCGCTTCAGGTTGAGGGCCATGAACCGCTGGGCGAGGCTGACGAAGTTCGGGCTGCCGAGAGCGATCGAGCACGGGTCGCCGGGAGTGTAGAACCCGGGCGGGACGACGCTCGGGAGGACGTGGCCGCCGTTGTAGCCGACCAGGAGTGAGCGGGACCGGGCGCGCGCGGTGAGTGCCTTGTCGAAATTCTGCAGGCCCTGGTTGAGGTTGAAGAGGTTGTCGGGCAGGCCTTGGCCGATCAGCACCGGGATGTCGAGCTTGCGGCCGTGCTTGACGTGCCAGGCCGGTCCGTTCTTGGCGAAGAACGCGTCGAGGTCGCGGCCGGCCTGACCGGTCGGCCAATGGCCGGTCGTGATCAACGCGACGAATCCGGCCTGAACAGCCGGCGGGAGGTGCGTGCCGCCGCCGGCGTACAGGAGTGTCAGCCACATCGTCCGGGCGGCCTCCGACGGCGCGAGACTCTGCTTGAGGTCCCACCAGGTGACCTCGGGTGCCAGCGCATCGAAGCGGGTACGGCCCTTGTCGCGCAGCTCCGTGAAGGCTCCCGCGAACTGGTAGCCGCCGCCGTACGAGCCGCCGATCGCCCCGATCAACGGGTCGCCCGGGCGCTGCTTGGTGACCCAGTCGAGGCTCGCGACGAGGTCGACCAGCTTGATCACGTCGCGGCCCTCGAGATCCGGATTCATCACGTGGGCGACGCCGGTCGACTCGCCGAAACTGCGCTGATCGAAGCTCAGTACGCCGTACCCGGCATCGAGGTACGGCTTGAAGGCAGCGGGGTCCTTGGTGCGACTGCCACCCCAGCCGTGGCTGTGGAAGATGAGCGGGACGGTGCGGGACGCCGAACTGCCGGCGGGCTGGAACAGCGAGTAGCAGATCCGTACCGGAGTTGTCGTGGCCGGCTCTGGCACGCTCTCGACACAGGCGTTGGTGGTCGTCACACTCTCCGCCGCGGCGACCGGGGACGGCAGCACGGCCGGTGTGGCGAGGGCAAGAACGGTGATCAGGGCGGCGGAGCGGCGGCGCATGGGTGACCCCCAGTGAATGCGATCTCTCGGAGCGCACACGCTAAATGATCCGGCGCCGGGAGAACAGGTCGTAGCTCCGCTCTCGGCGAACCACGCCGCCCGGGACGCACGCCGCCTGCCACACTGTGCGCGTGGATATCGCGATCGAGATCGTTGCTCTCGTCGCCGTGGTCGCGGCCGGTGCCGCGCTCGGCCGGCGGATCGGGATCTCGGCTCCCCTCTTACTGGTCGTCCTCGGTGTAGCCGCGTCGTACCTGCCGTTCGTGCCACGAGTCGAGCTTTCCCACGAGGTCGTCCTGGTCGGCTTCCTGCCACCGCTGCTGTACTCCGCAGCGATCAAGACCAGCCTTGTCGACTTCTCCAAGCACCGCCGGTCCATCGGGCTGCTGTCCGTCGGCCTGGTCGCCTTCACCGCCGCCGGCGTCGGGCTGGTCGCCTACTGGTTGCTCGGCGCACCCGCCGTCGCCGACGGGCAGGAGCCACTCCCGCTCTGGGCCGCCTTCGCGATCGGCGCCGTCGTCGCGCCGCCCGACGCGGTCGCCGCTACTGCGATCGCCAAGAAGGTCGGACTCCCCCGTCGCGTCGTCACGATCCTCGAAGGCGAGAGCCTGCTCAATGACGCGACTGCACTCGTGTGTCTGCGTACTGCGATCGCGGCCGCCCTGATCGCGCCGACCTTCCTGCACGTGAGCCTCGACTTCCTCCGCGCGGCCGGTGGCGGCGTACTGGTCGGTCTGGTGGTCGCGATCGTGCTGGCCAAGGTCCGCAAGCGCTTCACCGACCCCGTGCTGGACACCACCCTGAGCCTGACCGCGCCGTTCATCGCGTACGTCGCCGCCGAGAACCACTACGTCCACGCGTCCGGCGTACTCGCCGTCGTCGTGACCGGCCTGCTGCTCGGCCACAAGGCGCCGATCATCCAGTCGGCGGCCTCGCGGATGTCCGAGCGGACCAACTGGCGCACGTTCCAGTTCCTGCTCGAGAACACCGTGTTCCTGCTGATCGGCCTGCAGACCCGCTGGATTCTCGACGATCTCTCCGAGAGTCCCCTGTCGGCATGGACGATCGCGATCGCCACGGTCGGCGTCTTCCTCGCCACCGTTCTGCTGCGCCCGATCTGGCTCTTCCCGGTCACCTACCTGTCCCGGCGAATCCTCGGCCGCTCGCGGCCCGGCCCTGTCTCGGTGCAGGCCCTCGTCGTGGTCTCCTGGGCCGGGATGCGCGGCGTGGTCACCCTCGCGGCTGTCTTCGTCCTGCCGGAGAACACCCCCCATCGCGAAGTACTGGTCTTCATGGCGCTGGTGGTGACCGCAGGAACCTTGCTGCTCCAGGGTTCGACCCTGCCTTGGCTCGTACGCCGGTTGCGCCTGCCCGGCCCGGATCCGGCGGAAGACGCGCTGCAGGAGGCCGCTGTACTGCAGGGTGCTCATCGAGCCGCGGAGGAGAGGCTCGACGAGATCGTCACTCCGGACGACCCGCCCGAGGTCGTCGCCCTGCTTCGTCAGCGGGGCGAGTCGCGAGCACTCGCCGCGTGGGAGCGGCTCGGCCGGTCGGAGACAGATCTCGAGACGCCGAGCGAGGCCTACCGCCGGCTGCGGATGGCGATGCTGGAGACCGAGCGGGCACACATCCTCAAGGTCCGCGACGACGGTCTGGTCGCCGACGAAGTGCTGCAGCGCGCGCAGATCACCCTCGACATCGAGGAGTCCATCCTGGACCGGGCCGAGGCTGACGACGTCGGTGGACAGTCCCAGAACCTGAGGGCTCCTCAGTCGACGGCCGGAGAGTGTGAGCACCTGGCCGGCGCGCCGTGCGTGCTGACCCCGACAACGCCCGAGGGCTGCGAGGAGTGCCTCCAGGAAGGCGCCACCTGGGTGCATCTGCGACTGTGCCTGGGATGTGGTCACGTTGGTTGCTGCGACTCGTCCTACGGACGGCACGCCAGCAAGCACTTCGACCAGACCTCACATCCGGTGATGCGCAGCTTCGAGCCAGGCGAGAGTTGGCGCTGGTGCTTCGTTGACGAGAAGCTGGGCTGATGGCGGACTGTCTCTTCTGCTCGATCATCGCCGGATCAACGCCGGCGCACCTGGTCTACGACACCCCTGAGGTGCTCGGCTTCCTGGACCTCAGGCCGGTCTTCAAAGGCCACACGTTGCTGGTGCCGCGCGAGCACGTCGCGACGCTGGTGGAGCTGCCCGACGAGTTGGCGATGCCGTTGTTCGGCGCCGCTCGCTCCGTCGCGGCAGCAGTCCGTACCGCGTTCGACGCGCAGGGCTCCTTCGTTGCCGTCAACAACGTCGTCTCCCAGTCGGTGCCGCACCTGCACGTCCACGTCGTCCCGCGAACCAAGGGCGACGGGTTGCGGGGGTTCTTCTGGCCGCGCACCAAGTACGCCGACGACACCGAAGCAGCGCAGTACGCCGAGAAACTCCAGAGCGCACTCACCGAGTGAGCCCTGGAGTTCCGATCCTTACGGTCGCTCGGTTTCCCAGGCGATGGTGTTGATGCTGGGGGTGGTGCGCAGAGCGGCCGCGGCGGTCGGTGGGGTGTCGGCCGTCTGGTGCAGGCCGGGCTTGCGGTCCTCGATCGTGAACTGGGCGCGGGTGAAGACCTCGGCGTCCTTCGTCTTGACCGCGCGCACGCAGCGGAAGTCGGCCACCAGGGACTCCCGCGTGATGGTGGTGTTCACGTAGCCGCGGAGGTTGTTCTGGAAGCGCAGGTGCGGGTTCCAGCGCAGCCACGGATGTGAGCCCGAGGCCGAGTCACCGCCGTTGCCGCCGGAGGTGATGGACGAGCAGACCAGCTCCGACCCGACCGTCCGCGAGGTCGGGTCGTCGTAGTCGAGCTTCAGGTCCGATGCCCAGTGCGCGTGCACGTCACCGGTCAGTACGACGGGGTTCCGCACGCGCGCGTCCACCCAGCCGCGGGTGATCCGGTCGCTTGAGGCGACGTACCCGTCCCAGGCGTCCATCGAGGTGAGCTTCGCCGGACCCTCGGTGTTGTCGCGCTGGGCGAAGAACACCTGCTGGCCAAGGATGTCCCAGCGCGCGTCGGACCGGCGGAACCCGTCGAGCAGCCACTTCTCCTGCCGGCTGCCGGTGATCGAGCGCTTCGGGTCGACGGCGGCCGGGCAGTCCTTGTAGCCGTCGCCGCAGCCCTGGTCGTCTCGGTACTGCCGGGTGTCGAGCATGTGGAACGTCGCCAGCTCACCCCACTTCACCCGCCGGTAGAGCTGCATGTCGATGCCCCGCGGCTTAGAGGTCGCGCGCAGCGGCATGTTCTCGTAGTACGCCTGGAAGGCCGCGGCCCGCCGCTCGCGGAAGCCTTCTTCAGGCTTCTCCGGGATCTCGTCGGCCCAGTTGTTGTCGACCTCGTGGTCGTCCCAGACGACCAGCCACGGCGCGACCGCGTGCGCCGCCTGCAGGTCGAGATCGGTCTTGTACTGCGCATGCCGCTGCCGGTACGACGCCAGATCCGTCGTCTCGGGCCCATCGTGATCGCGCACGTTCCCACCCGGCGCGACGTACGTGTTCTTGGTGTACTCGTACTGGTAGTCGCCCAGGTGCAGCACCAGATCGGGCCGGTCCTCCGCCAGCCGCCGGTACGCCGTGAACCAGCCGTGCTCGAACTGGGAACACGACACGAACGACATCGCCAGCTCGCGCGGAGTCGTGCCGCGAGCCGGAGCAGTGAGCGCTCTCCCGACGCGCGACACCCGGCCGTCGACGCGGAAGCGGTACCAGTACTCGCGAGCCGGCTGCAGCCCTTCGAGGGTCACGTGGATCGAGTGCGCGTGCTCCGGACGGGCGACGGCGACTCCGGAACGCACGACGTGGTGGAACCGCTCGTCGATGGCCACCTGCCACTGGACGGCGTACGGGCGGGACGGCATGCCGCCGAGGCCGTTCTCGGCGAGCGGGTTGAGCGCGAGCCGGGTCCACAGCACGAACCCGTCGGGCCACGGGTCGCCGCACGCGACGCCGAGGGTGAACGGGTCCTGCGGGAGCGGGGTGGCGGCCGCGGTGGTCGGGCTGGTCGGGCTGGACAGGCCGGCGACGGCCGCAGTGGAAGCCAGACCGGCTTTCAGGACGGATCTACGGGAGGTTTCCATACCCGCGACGCTTCCCGCTCCGAGCGGCCAATGATTGACATCCAGGTGACCAACGGATGACGGCGATTTACCACCACCGGCAGCAACCGAACTGCCGGGTCTACTGCCTGTCAGGACTCCCTCGAACCCGCTGCAATCAGAGAGTCCCGATCCGCTGACACAAAGTCACGGACCGACTGAGGGGAACAAGATGAGGCAAGCAGTACGCGTTACCGCAGTACTCGCTGTTGGGGGGATGGCCGTCGTGGCCCTGACGACCAGTAGCAATGCCCAGCCAGCGAACGATCAGAGCGTCCAGGCGACCAGTGCGAGTGCGGCTCGCCCGGCCGCGGCGGCCGCCGACGACCACAGCGACACCGTCTACGTGACAGGCAAGGCCAAGGACGGCACCGTCACCGTAACGATCTACGACCCTGCCGCGGGAGTGACACCGGATCAGCTCCGGGAGAAGCTCCGCCGCAGCGGCATCACCGGAGTGCTCAACAAGGGCCAGCAGCCGCCCACCAAGCAGCCCGGTCAGAAGCAGGAGCAGGTGCTCGCGTGCCTCAGCTACGGAACCGCACGTGAGTGGTGCGACCACCGCTGGAGCTACGGCGCGTTCCGTGACCCGCAGGTCTACTTCCTCGACCACACCTCGTCGGCATGGCCGGTGACCAGTGCGGTCAACGACTGGTACCAGGCGGTCGGCATCGACGCCTACTACCGCTGGCACACCGCGGGCTGCCCGGGCGGCACGCACTGTGTGCATGTCTACAACGGCGGCTACGGCGCCACCGGCTGGTATGGCCTGACAACCTGGTCCCCGGGCACCCAGGGCCCGGTGACGGTCAAGCTGAACGACAGCTACCCGCTGACGGCCAACCAGCACCGCACCATCGCCTGCCACGAACTCGGCCACGCGCTATCGCTCAACCACAACACTTCCACCTCAAGCTGCCTGTACTCGGGCACCTACATCTCGCTCCGCCCGAACGGCGACGACTACAACATCCTGCCGCGCATCTACCCGCTCTCCGGCACCTGAGCACCCAGTAGCTGACAGCCGGGGCGGCGCCTACTACCGGTGCCGCCCCGGCCCCTGCCGGATGCACCGCTCGGCCGGCCGTCAGCCAACCTCCCGGTCCAGCCGCTTGGCGAGTCGCTCGAGGGCCCGCTCGACCGCCACCCGTACGGCGTTGTCCGGGTCGTCTCGCAGCCCCTCCACCGCCTCGACGTGCTCAAACTCCCCCGCCGCACCCACCGCCCGTACTGCGGCGGCACGCACGCGGGGCAGCTCGTGATCGAGCATCGGCATGAATGCATCGACCAACTGCCCAAGCTCGCGTTGAGCCGCGATCCGGGCAACGTGCTCGCGAACCCGCCAGGCTGGATCGTCGGCGACCACCAGGAGAGCGTCGACGACATCGTCACGCCAGATGTAGAGGAACGCCCGCGCTGCCCACACCCTGGTCCAGTAGTAGTTGATCGGATCGACCGGCTGATCCCATCCGCCAGGATTCGCCGAGCCCGTGATCGCCGCCAGCTTCGGCAGGTCCGCGCCATAGGCGTCCTCCCCCGAGATCTCCCCGGTCAGGAACGCGACGCACCAGTCGATCACCACGTCCTCGCCGTACTCCGCGCAGGCGGCAAGGATCACCTCACGGGGATGCTCGCGCTCCTGGACCGCCATGCCAGCCAGTAAAGCCCACCCCACCGACAGTTTTCAGCCGCGAGCAAGAACCTCGATCATGAACGCCTTGATCGTGCCGACACTCGCCTTGCTGCCGGCGCCGGACAGCCGCACCCCGGTCAAGACGCCGCCCTGCTCCACCCCGGCGTACCAGTTCGGGATGCCGCTCACCGACGCGCCGATCGCGAAGCCGACATCTCCTACGCCCTCGAGCTCCTTGCGCCCACGAGCCTTCTTCGACTTCGCCTCCGCGACGACCTGCTGCTGGAAGGCGGAGTACAGGCTGCCGTCGCCGCGGGTGATGGTGACGACACCTTCGCCCTCCACGGCCTTCACGGTCCGCCAGGTGCAGACGGAGTACGGGCCGTTCTTGCTGACGACTACCTTGCGGACCTCCAGGCCGAGCTGACGACTGATCTCCGCCGTGCTGAACCGCGAGCACAACGGACCGCCGGTGACCCGTTCGACCGGCTTCTCCACCTCTGGAAGAGTCGATTCAGGCGCGGGCGCGGAGGTTTTGGGTTTCTTCGTCGGCCCGGCGACAGTCGGGCCATAGGTGGTCGGCTCCTCGGCCGCGCACCCCGCGACCAGCAGGACCCCCGCAAGCAACAGCACTGAGTACCGCACAATTTCCCCCCGGAAATGAGCCCGGCCAATCGCCTGAGCGGTATCAGCTAACCAGGACTGTATGACGAAGAGCAACCTCCCCGATGAACAGCTCAGAACACGCCCCGCAGAATGGCAACCAGGGAAGAGGCCGCGGCCAGCACCAGTACTGCGCTCCGCAGCCGGGGACCCTTGAACCGTTTCTGCAGCGGCACGGCCAAGCCGAACCCGATCACGATCGCCGGAATCCAGAGCGCGCCGTACGTCAACTGACGCTGGGTCAGCTCGCCACCGATGGCTAGCGCCCCGAGCGAAACCAGTGAGCCGACGAAGAAGAACGCGGCCAGCGTCGCCCGCAGCCGCGAGCCGTGCTCATGCTGCAACACCACCACCGCGGGCGGCCCACCGATCGACGCGGCCGTCGCCGACACGCCGGCCACTCCCCCGGCGATCAGCAGATTCCGCGTCGTCGGCCGTACTTCGAAGCGCCACGACGTCAGCAGGATCGCCACCAGCACCACCGAGCCGACCACGATCCCGATCGCCGAAGCCGGCAGCCACGCGAGGATCAGCACGCCGAGCGGGGTGGTCACCAACCGCGCCACGGTCAGCAAGCCGGCCTGCCGTAAGGAGACGTGCCGCCATTCGTGGAGGAGCGTCATCATCGGCAAGACCATGCCGAGCACCAGCATGCCGCCTGGCATCAGGGTGGGATCAAGCGAGGCGACCACGGGTGCCGCGATCAGCGCGAGGCCGAGCCCGAGCATCCCTTGCACCAGGGCGGCCAGCACGATGAAGAGGCCGGCCAGCAGCAGGATGTGCACATCCATGCGGCTGAACCGGCCTCCCCCGTCTAGTCCAAGTGCTGGATACTTCAGTTGGTGATCAGCGAGCGCAGTACGTACTGCAGGATGCCGCCGTTGCGGTAGTAGTCGGCCTCGCCGGGGGTGTCGATCCGGACGACGGCGTCGAACTCCTTGACCGAGCCGTCGGTGCCGGTGACCTTGACGTGCACCGTGCGCGGCACCTCGCCGTCGTTGAGCGCGGTGACGCCGGTGATGTCGAAGGTCTCCTCGCCGGTCAGGCCGAGGGACTCCGCGTTCTCACCTTCCGGGTACTGCAGCGGCAGGACGCCCATGCCGATCAGGTTCGACCGGTGGATGCGCTCGAAGGACTCGGTGATGACTGCCTTCGCGCCGAGCAGCGCCGTACCCTTCGCGGCCCAGTCGCGCGATGAGCCCGAGCCATACTCCTTGCCGGCCAGGATGACCAGCGGCGTACCGGCTTCGGCGTACGATTCCGCGGCCGCGTAGATCGACGTGACGGGCGCGTCGTCCAAGGTGTAGTCGCGGGTGAAGCCGCCCTCGGTGCCGGGTGCGATCTGGTTGCGCAGCCGGATGTTGGCGAAGGTGCCCCGGATCATCACCTCGTGGTTGCCCCGGCGCGAGCCGTACGAGTTGAAGTCCTTGCGGTCCACGCCGTGGCCGGCCAGGTACTCACCGGCGGGGCTGTCGGCCTTGATCGAACCGGCCGGGGAGATGTGGTCGGTGGTGACCGAGTCGCCGAGCTTCGCGAGCACCCGGGCGCCGGCGATGTCGGTGACCGGCGACGGCTCCTTGGCCATGCGGTCGAAGTACGGGGGCTTGCGCACGTACGTCGAGTCGGGATCCCAGTCGAAGGTCTTGCCCTCGGGCGTCGGCAGCGACTGCCAGCGCTCGTCACCGGCGAAGACGTCGGCGTAGTCCTTGGTGAACATCTCCTTGCTGATCGAGGAGGCGATCACCTTCTCGACCTCGTCGGCCGCCGGCCAGATGTCCTTCAGGAACACGTCGTTACCGTCGGTGTCCTTGCCCAGGGCATCGGTCTCGAAGTCGAAGTCCATCGTGCCGGCCAGCGCGTAGGCGATCACCAGCGGCGGCGACGCGAGGTAGTTCATCTTCACGTCCGGGTTGATCCGGCCCTCGAAGTTGCGGTTGCCGGACAGCACCGACACCACGGCCAGATCGGCTTCCTGGACACCGGCCGAAACTTCCTCGGGCAGCGGGCCCGAGTTGCCGATGCAGGTGGTGCAGCCGTACCCGACGAGGTGGAAGCCGAGCTTCTCCAGGTACGGCGTGACGCCGGCCTTCTCGTAGTAGTCGGTGACGACCTTCGAGCCCGGCGCGAGCGACGTCTTCACCCACGGCTTGCTGCTCAGGCCCTTGTCCACCGCGTTCTTCGCGAGCAGCGCGGCGGCGAGCATGACCGACGGGTTCGAGGTGTTGGTGCAGGAGGTGATGCTGGCGATCACGACGTGGCCGTGGTCGAGCTCGGTCTCCGCGCCGTTCAGGGTGATCTTGGTCTTCTTCGACGGCCGGCCGTTCGCACCGTGCGGCACGTGCGGTTCGTCGTTGACGTTGCCGTGGCCGTTCGGTGCGTCGCTGGCCGGGAAGCTGCCGGTCTCCGACGGGTCGACGTCCAGCTCTTCGATGGCGTAGTCGGTGAGCGCGCCGCGGAAGGCCTCCTTCGACTCGCTCAGCGAGACCCGGTCCTGCGGCCGCTTCGGGCCGGCGATCGACGGGACGACGGTGGACAGGTCCAGCTCGAGGTACTCCGAGAAGCGCGGCTCGACGGACACGTCGTGCCACATGCCCTGCTCTTTCGCGTAGGCCTCGACGAGCGCGACATCGGCGTCCGGGCGGCCGGTGAGCCGCAGGTACTCCAGGGTGACATCGTCGATCGGGAAGATCGCACAGGTGGAGCCGAACTCCGGGCTCATGTTGCCGATGGTGGCGCGGTTGGCCAGCGGCACGGCCGCGACGCCCTCGCCGTAGAACTCGACGAATTTGCCGACGACACCGTGCTTGCGCAACTGCTGGGTGATGGTGAGGACCACGTCGGTCGCGGTGGCGCCGGGCGGCACCGAGCCGGTCAGCTTGAAGCCGACGACCTTCGGGATCAGCATCGACACCGGCTGGCCGAGCATGGCCGCCTCGGCCTCGATACCGCCGACGCCCCAGCCGAGCACGCCGAGACCGTTCACCATCGTGGTGTGGCTGTCGGTGCCGACGCAGGTGTCGGGGTACGCCACCCCGTCGCGGACCATCACGGTGCGCGCGAGGTGCTCGATGTTCACCTGGTGCACGATGCCGGTGCCTGGCGGGACGACCTTGAAGTCGTCGAACGCGGTCTGGCCCCAGCGCAGGAACTGGTACCGCTCGCCGTTGCGCTGGTACTCGAACTCGACGTTGCGCTCGAACGCGTCCGGCCGGCCGAAGACGTCGGTGATCACCGAGTGGTCGATGACCAGCTCGGCCGGGGCCAGCGGGTTGATCTTGGCCGGGTCGCCACCGAGCTCGGCGACGGCCTCGCGCATGGTGGCCAGGTCGACGACACACGGCACACCGGTGAAGTCCTGCATGATCACCCGCGCCGGGGTGAACTGGATCTCGGTGTCGGGCGCCGCGTTCGCGTCCCAGCCACCGAGCTTGGTGATGTGCTCGGCGGTGATGTTCGCGCCGTCCTCGGTGCGCAGCAGGTTCTCGAGGAGCACCTTGAGCGAGTACGGCAGCGTCCGAGCGCCCTCGATACCCGCCAACCTGAAGATCTCGTACGACTGTCCGTTGACCTCGAGTGCACCCTTGGCACCGAAGCTGTCGACGCTGGCCATCAACCTGCTCCTCTATCCGGTCCTGTTCCGCTGACACCATCCTGCCGAGTCCGCGACACCACCATCAGGTCAGGCTCCCCTAACCTCCGGCCCCACAAACTCTCTCGACATCAAGATACACGACATCGAGCCACTTCCGCTCCCCCGAACCGGCTTCAGTTCGGCAGCGCCTGGATCACCGACGAGCTCAAGACCTGATCTCGGCGATGTTGTCCAGAGCAGCCCGTGCCCAGCTGACCGGCGCCGCCGCCGGACTGCTCGGCATCGGAGTACTGGGTGGGTTCGCGTTGTGTCCCGACCGACAGGAAGTAGTGCCGGTTCTGCGGCCGGCCGCCGCCTGCGTGAGCGTGGCGCGCGGCCGAACGGTCGACTACTTCCTGTCGGTCGGAACACAATCGGCCGCTGCCGAGCCAAATCGCAACAGGCTCCACAGCAGGCCAGCGAGCCGACAACCGGGCAGCCGCCGTCCATCGCGTCACTCTGAAGCAGTTCGTTCCGTCGCGGCAGTGGCCGCGATCCGCGCCCCGAGCGCCTCCAGTTCGTCGAGTACGTCGGACGCGCCCCACACCTGATTGCGGGTGCGCCTGGTGAGCGGACGGATCACGCCGGCGTCGAGCAACTTCTCGATGGCGGAGTAGACGCTGCTCACCGGACCTCCGACCGTCTGCACAGCGTCGTCGGCAGAAAACACCGGCGCGGCGGCGAGCCCGTCCAGCAGCCGCGACGCCGCACTGCCGCGGCGAGCGCCGACGGCCAACTGCCAGACCTCGGGCATCTCCGCGATCCTGCGAGCAGTCACCTGCGACTCCCTCGCCGCGACCGTCGCGGCCGTCGAGAACGCCAGGATGAGTGGCTCGATCCGGCCCTCGCGGTACTGGGTGAGGAGTCCGAAGTACTCGTCGCGCCGGGCCACCAGGGCCGACGCGACTGGCACCACCACGTGCCGCGTGGCGCCGCGGCGACGCAGTACGGCGTTGATGAGCGCGCGTCCGATCCGGCCGTTGCCGTCGGTGAACGGGTGGATCGACTCGAACTGGGCATGGACCACGGCGGCCTGCGCGAGAATCGGCAGGTCAGTGCGGTTGGCGAAAGCGACCAGGTCTTCCAGATAGCCGGAGACCGTCTCGGCTGCGGGCGGCACGAACCACGCGATTCGCGGAGAATAGTCGCTGCCGCCGATCCAGTTCTGCAGGTCACGGAAACGGCCCGCGTCAGCACGCTCGTGCGCATCGTCGGCCATCAAGGCCTGATGCGCCATCAGGAGATGCTCGACCTCGAGATCCGCCCCGCCCTCGACGGAGTTGATCATGGCTACCAGTGCTTCGGCGGCCGCGACCATGGACGTCGCCGACGCGTTCGACCGGGTCCCATGCAGCGCCCTCGCGAAGTCGTCCACCGTCGCCTCGATCCGCTCGATCTTCGAGGAGGCGACCGACTCGGTCCGCAAGAGGAGCGTCTCCAGCGCCTTGAGATCGGCGCCGGGCATGTGATCGAGTGCGGCGACCTCTCGGATACAGGTCTCCGTCGCGACGCTCACCGCTGGAGTCACCTGAAGATCCACCTGCGCGATCAGCGGCGGCCGCATGGTGAGTACTTCGCTCAGCGTGCGGTCCTCGATCGTCCCGCCGCGATGGGTCTGCCGCCAGGGCCGCGTCTCGGGCACGTGCGCCGGCCAATCCGCCTCTCCTGATGCCATCGCACCGCCCTAAGTCGGAATATCGTCGGAGTTATTCCGACTTAGGGAATCTAACTCGGAATAACTCGCTAGGCGACCTGGGGAAGGACGTCTGAGGCGATTAGGTCGAGGTGGTCCAGGTCGGCCAGATCCATGATCTGGACGTACTGGCGTTGGGAGCCGGCGGTTGCGAGGTGGCCAAGGTGGTCGACGACTTGGGCCGGGGTGCCGATGATCGCGCCCTGGGGGTTGTCGGGGGTGCGGCCGATGGTGGCGGCGCGGCGTTTTACCTCGGCATCGTCCTTGCCGACGACGACGCAGTGCGCGGTGGAGAGCGCCAGGGTTTCGGGAGCTCGGCCGGCTGCCTCGCAGGCCGCGCGGACTCTGGCGAACAGCACCGCGGTGTCCTCGATGGACTTGAAACCGGCGTTGAACTCGGCTGCGTACTTCGCGGCGAGGGCGGGCGTCCGCTTCTGGCCGGCGCCACCCACGATGATCGGCGGGTGCGGCTGCTGCACCGGCTTCGGCAGCGCCGGGGAATCCGTCAGCTGGTAGTGCTCGCCGTCGAAGCTGTACTTCTCCCCCACCGGCGTGTCCCACAGCCCGGTGATCAGCTCGAGCTGCTCGGTCAGCAGATCGAATCGACCGGGCGTGTCCGGGAAGTCGAGCCCGTACGCCGCGTGCTCCGCTTCGTACCAGCCCGCGCCGAGACCGAGTTCCACGCGGCCGCCGCTCATCTGGTCGACCTGCGCCACCGAGATCGCGAGCACGCCGGGGCTGCGGAAGGTGGCCGAGCTGACCAGGGTGCCGAGCTTGATGCGACTCGTTTCGCGGGCCAGACCGGCGAGGGTGATCCACGAGTCGGTAGGGCCCGGGAGGCCGTCCCCATCGCCCATCGCGAGGTAGTGGTCCGAACGGAAGAAGGCGTCGAAACCGCACTCCTCCGTCTTGCGGGCGACCGCCAGCAAATCGTCGTACGAGGCACCTTGCTGGGGTTCGGTGAAGATCCTGAGCAACATGCCGGCAACGCTATCTCGCGCTGGTGTACAGCTTCTCCAGATATGTCGGCTGATAGTCCGGGCCGCGGTCGTTCAGCCGGCGGACCAGCCCGTGCACGTCGAGTCGCGCCTCGATCGGGTTGTCCCACCAGTCGGGCACCCGGTCATACCAGCGGTCGATCCGCAACGTCCGGCCGGCCGCGTCGATCCGCGCGAACAACCAGCCGCCCTGCTCTCCCTGCGACTCCGCGATCCACAGCTCACCGAGCAGCTCGCTGAGCATTTCGGCCCCGTACTGCGGGTCGTCGACCTCCGGCGGCTCGAGATCGAACCGGTAGCTCGGCGCCGACGGATCGAGCACCTGCACCTGGATGGTGAACCCGGACGGCACGATCTTGGTACGCGCCCGGCACCAGTCGCGGAGGGCCTTGAGGGCTGCGGACTCCTTGGGGCGAGGGCGGGGGCGCTCGACCTCGGACCGCATGGCTTCCTCGATGGACCCGGGCGGCGGCTCGACCCGAGGTCCGTCGCCGCCGACGACACCGAGCCCGGGGATGGCGACGGCGCCACCGCCGGCGTCGGGCACGACGAGCTTCTCGTCCGGTGCTACTAGCTTCTCGTCGGGAGCTGTGAGTTTCTCGTCTGGTACGACGAGATTGTTGGCCGGCGCCTCGAGCATCGGGTCCGGTGGGACGAGGTTGTTGTCCGGTGCTTCGAGCCTCGAGTCCGATGGGACGCGGTTGTTGTCCGGGGTTGCTTCGAGGTTCGCGGCCGGTGCTTCGGGTCGCTCGGGGGTGTCGACCTCGACATCAGCTTGAGCTAGTTGATCGGCCGATTCGGCGACGTGCGGAGTCTGCGGCTCGTCGACTACCCGGGGCTCGCCCAGCTGGTCGGCGGTCCAGTCGGCGCCGCCGATGATTTCGTCGTGAAAGTTCCCCCCGTGGAACGCTTCGTCGCCGAATCGGTAGTCGACGTCGCCCATCGGTTCGAGACTGCTGAAGCCGTTCGGCGGCAGATCGCGAGCTTGCGGGGCGAACGGCGAACTGCTGCTTGCGTAGTACTCGTCCTCAGGATCCTGCTCCGTGATCGCAGCAATCTCAGCCGTCGGAGCCTCATCCTCAACTTGAGGCTCAGGCTCCACGGCAGCAGACTCAACCTGCTGCTCAACCCCCGGCACCTCAGCGCCCGACCACTCAGCGCCCGGCACCTCCTCGGCTACCCGCCACTCCTCGGCGACCGGCTCCTCAACCGGTACTGCGCCCGCTCGCTTATCCGCCGCCGCTACGCCAACAGCCTCCTCAACCGCCCGCTCCCCTGCGAGCGACTCCTCCGCTGGCCCGTCAAACAGCCCAAGCCCAAGCCCAAGCACACGCTCTTCGGTCGGAGGCTCCTCGACAGGCCGCCCGTACTCGGCGACACCGCGAACGCGCTCCCCAGCCGGAGACTGCCCGACCGATCCCTCGAACTCCGCGAGGTCGAGCACCCGCTCTTCAGTCGGAGGCTCCTCGACAGACTGCGCGTACTCGGCGACACCGCGAACGGGTTCCTCGGTGGGAGGCTCCTCGACGAGTTGCTCGGGCCCGCTGAGAACGCGACTCTCGGATGCGGGCTGCTCGGGTGTCTCCTCGAACTCGGCGAGGTCGGGCACGCGCTCCTCGGTCGGAGGCTCCTCGACAGACTGCGCGTACTCGGCGACACCGCGAACGGGTTCCTCGGTGGGAGGCTCCTCGACGGGCTGCTCGGGCCCGCTGAGCACGCGACCCGCGGATGCGGGCTGCTCGGGTGTCTGCTCGAACTCGGCGAGGTCGAGCACGCGCTCCTCGGTCGGAGGCTCCTCGACTGACTGCTCGAACTCGGTGAGGTCGAGGAAGCGTTCTTCTGTGGGTGGCTCTTCGTCGGGGTGTGTGGGGGTCAGGGCTTCGGTGGGCTGGGTTTCCGCTGGAGCGGGGCTGGCTGGGCCGGCTGCGTTCTGGGCTGCGAGGTAGGCGGCGACGTCCTCTACCCACACGCCGTTGATCCAGGCGCCGCCGACCCACTCACGGTCCACCCGCGCAATGGGTTGGGGTGCGGGCTCCGGCTCGGCGACTGCCTCGGCCTGAGCCCCGGCGCCGGCGCCGGCCTCAACCTCTCTGGCTTCCTTGGCTTCTGCAGCAGCCCCACGCTCTCGGGCTGCATCAAGCCGTGTGGCTGCCCCGAGGTCTCGGGCCGCCTCGAGCTCCGCAGCTGCCCCGGAGTCTCCGGCCGGCTCCAACCCTTCGGCTGCCTCAAGCTCGGCGCCAGGCTCCAAGCCTCCGGCAGCCTCAAACTCGGCGGCTCGATCGAACTCTCCAGCCGCCTCAAGCTCCGCCGCTCGCTCGAACTCTCCAGCTCGATCGAACTCTCCAGCCGCCTCAAACCCTGCGGCCGGCTCGGACCTTCTGGTCGGCTCGAACCTTCTGGCTGCCTCAGACTCCGCAGCTGGCTCGAACCTTCTGGCTGGGTCAAAGCCAGTGGCTGGGTCGTAGCCAGTGGCTGGGTCGTAGCCAGTGGCTGGGTCGGGGCCCCGGGCTGGGGCAGGCTCTGCTGCTGCCTCGGGGTGTGCGACTGCCTCGACCGGCTCGGGGGGTGTGTCCTCGGTGGCGGGGATCGGGTCGATGACGCCGGTGTCGTCAGAGGCGGAGACGGGGGGCACCGGCTCGACTGCGGCCGTGTCGTCGGCGAAGGCTGTGAACTCGCTGGTCGCGTCATCGGGTGACCAGCCGTCCGGCTCGGCGGGAACGTTGCGGATGACGTCTGGCACGTACGTCGCCGCCGCCGGTGCATCGGCGAACAGGCTCGCGTAGAAGTCCTCCCCGTCGTCCACCGGCCCGCCAACTCGCGGCGGCTCGGATGACGGCAGCGGACGTCCCATCGCCGGAGCAGACGCTTCGGGCTGGGCGGGCGCGGCGTACGGCGTACCCGCGGGCGGTTGAGGCGCCGGCGGAGCTCCAGGGTGAGCGCCAGGTGGCGGAGCTCCAGTGTGCGAGCTAGGTGTCGGAACTCCGGGGTGAGCGCCAGGTGGCGGAGCTCCAGTGTGCGAGCTAGGTGCCGGAACTCCAGGATGAGAGCTGGGTGACTGAGCCCCAGGGTGCGGGCCGGGTGCCGGAGCTCCCGCGTGAGAGCTGTGTGCTCCGGGGTGAGCGCTGGGTGGCTGAGCTGCGGGCTCGGGGTCGTCGTGCTTGCGTCGGCGGAAGAGGCGCGGCTTCTTCGCGACTACTCCGTACTGGTCCTGATGCGGGCCCGCGTCCTCGGGCTGGTACGGCGGTTCTGGGTCGGGCTCGGGGGTGTACGGCTCCGGTGTGTACGGCGGGTCGGGGGCGAAGGGCGAGTCGGGGCGGAACGGCGGTTCGGGGCTGAAGGGCGGTTCGGGCGTGAAGGGCTCGCTCCCGCCGATGACCAGGCCGGCCTCGTCCCCGATCGGCTGCCCGGTGAACGGACTGATCCCCGGCGGCACAACGACGGACTCCTCATCCTCCGAGTCGTCATCACCCACGTAACCGCCCGCGCCCTGCTCCGCCGAGAACTCCCCACCCCGACCCGCAACAGCGCCAGAACCCCCCACCGAAGCCCCCGCAGGCCCTCCGGAGTACCCACCGCCCACAGGCGCCTCGCCGTAACCACCGGCTGCCGGTACCGCCGATCGCGCGGCAAACCCGCCGGCCGCTGGTGCATCGGCGTACCCACCGCCTGCGGGCGCCCCGCCATAACCACCAACTGCCGGTGCCGCCGGCGGCGCGGCGTACCCGCCGACCGACTGCGCACCGGTCGCCCCCGGCGCTTCGCCATACCCACCGCTCGCAGGCGCTTCGCCATACCCACCGCCTGCAGGTACTTCGCCGTACCCACCAACTGCAGGTACTTCGCCGTACCCACCAACTGCCGGCGCTTCGCCGTACCCACCAACTGCCGGCGCTTCGCCGTACCCACCAACTGCCGGCGCTTCGCCGTGCTGGTTGGCTGGCGGGCCCGCAGGTGTGCTGCCGGGCTCGAACTGGGTGACGGCAGACAAAGCCGCGCGGAGGTCCGGCTGCTGCGGAGAATGCGGACCAATCCCCAACCGATCAAACAGCTCCAGCAGCGACTCCGGTGTGATGCCTGTAGTCGCCGCCGTGCGGATCAGCCGGACGCCCACAGGGAGCAACTCATCCAGCCCGCCCAGGTAGTCGGCCCACTCGGCCGCCCACTCGATCATCTCGCGGGCGGCTTCCTCGTCGGAGGTGATCCACTCGCCGATCGGGAGGAAGCCGTCGTCCAGCGGCTGCCACGGATCGCCCGGGTACGACGCCCGCGCCCATGTCCCGTTGAAGCTGCCGTAGACGAAGCCGAGATCACCAGCCGCAATCCGGCGCTTGACCTCCGGCTGCCCGATCCAGTCCGGCGCGCCCGCAAGCAGGTCGGCCTGAGCCGTCTGCGTCTGCTGGGTGTGGAACCCGAACAGCACCGCCCGACCACCCTCGAGCCGGACCATCCGCAGGTCGCTACCGGTCTCGTCCTGGTGGTACCAGCCGTTCTCGTCGGCGTACCAGCGCCGGTCGAACCCGGTGGCATGGGCGACGGCGGCGAGCGCGCTCCAGCGGGCGCGCAACTCCTCCGGGTCGTCCAAGTCGACGAGCGGCATCGGGTCTCCTGCTCAGTACCAGTCCAGCGATTCCAAGCCAGCACGCTACCCGAGACCGCCGACAGCTGGTGCCCTGAGTTGGTGGTTTGCGCTTCAGCTCCGGTGTTCAGGTGCGTGCATCGCGGTGCTGGAGGAGCGTCCTCGATGCGGAGCATCGTGGACGTTTCGCCAGTGCCGCGAGGTGCGTGCCTGGGCGCCGGAGCTGAAGCGCAAACCACCAACCCAGGGCACCAAGCAGAACGCTAGGCAGGTCGCGGTTCGAGCACAGCCACGCACTCTATGTGATGCGTCATCCCGAACAAATCGAATGCCCGCAACGAGCTCACGCCGTACCCGAGTCCCCCGAAGGTCTTCAGGTCCCGCGCCAGCGCTGCCGGGTCGCACGCGACGTACGCGATCCGCCGCGGCGAGAGCGCCGCGATACGCCGTACGACGTCCTGCCCCGCGCCCGTCCGAGGCGGGTCCAGTACGACCAGGTCGACGGACTCCAACCCCTGCCCGGCCGCGTTGTTGAGCACCTTGGCGACGTCACCCGCCTCAAGAGTCACAGCCGGCAGGTCGTGCAGGTTCCGCCGGGCGTTCTTCACCGCGGCCTTACTGCCCTCTACAGCCAGTACTGCGCACCCCGCCTCGGCCAGGAAGGCAGCGAACAGCCCCACCCCGGAGTACAGGTCAAGCGCCGTCTCGCCGTCTCGCGGCTCCAGCCCAGCCAGTACTGCGTCCACAAGCATCTCGGGAGCAGCCGGGTGAGCCTGCCAGAACCCATCGGCCTCCACCCGGAACCGTCGGCCCCGGACAACCTCCACTACTCGTCCACCGGCGTTGTCATCGGTCAGCACGGCCGTCTTGCCCTCCGACGACACCACCGCCTTCACCGAGGAGGCGTCCGGCCACTGCTCGTGCAGTACGTCCGGCGCGTCCGGGTGCGCGATCAGGCACTTGTCGATCTGGATCAGGTCGTGCGACCGGTGCGCGTACATGCCGGGCCGGCCGTCGACGACGGCGTACCGCATCCGGGTCCGCCAACCGAGGCCGTCGTCGCCGGGCGACTCCATCACGATGTTCCGCTCGATGCCGCCGATCCGCCGCAGCGTGTCCGACACCACCGTGGCCTTCAGTCGCCGCTGCTCGACGATGTTGGCGTGCTGGAAGTCGCAGCCGCCGCACCGGCCTGGCCCGGCGTACGGGCAAGGCGGTTCGATCCGCTGCGGTGAGGGCGTGAGGACCTGTACTGCGTCCGCACGGAGGTACTTGGCGTTCTGCTCGGTCACGCGGGCGTGCACCAGCTCCCCTGGGAGCGCGTGCCGGACGAATACCACTTGGCCCTCGTAGCGCGCGACACAGTGCCCGCCGTGAGCTACCGGCCCCACCTCAAGCTCCAGTAGCGTCCCGACGATCTGCTCAGCCGTCACCGGTCTCCTGAACTCTTGCGCGCGCCGCGCCGTACTTGGCCGGCTACGCGTTCAACACGGTCCTGCCGCTCCTCAGCTGCCTGGGACGAGATCAGCTGGTAAGGAACGGACGTAACCATCACACCAGGTGTGAACAAGAGCCGGCCCTTGAGCCGTAGTGCGCTCTGGTTGTGCAGGATGTGCTCCCACCAGTGCCCGACGACGTACTCGGGGATGTAAACCATCACAACGTCACGCGGCGACTGCCGCCGGATATCACGAACGTACTGCACGATCGGGCGAGTGATCTCCCGGTACGGCGACGCAAGGCGCTTGAGGGGCACAGGGATGGCTCGGCGGTCCCACTCGGCCTGCAGCGCCTCCGACTCGTCCCGGTCGACGTCGACGGTGACTGCCTCGAGCGTGTGCGGCCGGGCCGCTTTCGCGAAGGCCAGCGCCCGCAGGGTCGGCTTGTGGAGCTTGGAGACCAGCACGATCGAGTGGACCCGCGACGGCAGCATCAGCTGCTCGTCACCCTCTGCTGCCATCTGCTTGCCGACGGCGTCGTAGTGCCGCTTGATTCCCCTCATCATCACGAACAACACCGCCATCGCGATGATCGCGATGTAGGCACCGAGCAGGAACTTGGTCAGCAGGACGACGATCAGGACGGTACCCGTGAAGGACAGGCCGACACTGTTGATGACCCGCGAACGCTGCATCCTGCGCCTCTTCGCGGGATCCTGCTCGGACCGCAGCAGCCGGGTCCAGTGCCGGATCATTCCGGTCTGGCTGATCGTGAACGACACGAACACCCCGACGATGTACAGCTGGATCAGTTTGGTGACCTCGGCGTTGAAGGCGACGATCAGCACGATCGCGAAACCGGCCAGGATGACGATGCCGTTGCTGAACGCCAGGCGGTCGCCACGGGTGTGCAGCTGGCGCGGCAGGAAGCCGTCGCGGGCAAGGATCGAGCCGAGCACCGGGAAGCCGTTGAAGGCCGTGTTCGCCGCCAGTACCAGGATCACGCCGGTGGCGGCGGCGACCAGGTAGAAACCGGGCGAGAAGTGGTCGAAGATGCCCTTGGCCAACTGGCCGATGATCGGATCCTGGTGATAGCCCTCGCCCACCGGGACACCGTCGCGGATCAGCTGCTTCGCGGGATCCTCGGCGAACCGGACCTTCATCACGTTCGCCAGCGTGACCACGCTGATCACCATCGCGATCGAGATGGTGCCGAGCAACAGCAGCGTGGTCGCGGCGTTCTTGCTCTTGGGCTTCCTGAACGCCGGTACGCCGTTGCTGATCGCCTCGACCCCGGTCAGTGCGGCGCAACCGGAGGAGAAGGCACGCAGTACCAGGAAGGCCATCGCCAGCCCGCCGATGCCGTGCGTGAACTGCTCTTCCGGCGCGATGTCGAAGCCGGCGCTCGACGCCTGGGGCAGCTGACCGAACAGCAGCCGGCCGAAGCCCCAGGCGGCCATCCCCAGGATGGTCACCATGAATACGTACGTCGGGATCGCGAAGGCCGTACCCGACTCGCGGACCCCACGCAGATTCATCGTGGTCAGGAAGAGCACTGCGACCACGGCCACCTCCGCCTGGCGTCCTTCCAGCGCAGGGATGGCCGAGGCGGCGTACTGCGCCGCCGACGAGATCGACACCGCCACGGTCAGCACGTAGTCCACCAGCAGCGCGCTGGCCACGGTCAGACCGGCGGTCGGGCCGAGGTTCACAGTGGCGACCTCGTAGTCACCACCGCCGGAGGGATAGGCGTGAACGTTCTGCCGGTAGGACAGCACCACCACCAGCAGGACGACCGCGACCACGATCGCGACCTTCCAGGAGAACGCCACCGCGGTCAGGCCGGCGATCGACAGGGTCAGGAAGATCTCGTCCGGGGCGTAGGCGACCGATGACAGGGCGTCGCTGGCGAAGACCGGCAGGGCGATCCGCTTCGGTAGCAGGGTCTCCCCCAGCTGTGTGCTTCGGAGCTTGCGTCCGATGAGGATGCGTTTGCCGATGTCGCCTAGCGCGGGAGTCACAACGGTGATGTTAGAGGGAGCCGCGGTCAGGTGTAGCGTCTATCCCTGCCGAGACCGATGCCAGTGGCCCCAACGGGGGCGAGGAGTGATCACGGAGTGCACGTCGTCATCATGGGCTGCGGCCGCGTCGGGTCGACGCTGGCCCGGACACTGGAGAAGCGCGGCCACACGGTCGCGATCATCGACCAGTCCGCCGACGCCTTCCGCCGGCTGAGCGCCAACTACTCCGGCCGCACCATCACCGGGATGGGCTTCGACCGCGAGGTGCTGACCGAGGCCGGGATCGAGGAAGCCGAGGCGTTCGCGGCCGTCTCGAACGGCGACAACTCCAACATCTTGGCCGCGCGCGTCGCCCGGGAGAACTTCGGCGTCGAGAACGTCGTCGCCCGGATCTACGACCCGGGCCGCGCCGAGGTCTACCAGCGGCTCGGCATCCCCACCGTCGGCACGGTGAAGTGGACCGTCGATCAGATGATCCGGCGGTTGCTGCCGAGCGGTTCGGAGCCCGAGTGGCGCGACCCGTCCGGCACGGTCCGGCTGGCCGAAGTACACGTGAACTCCGGCTGGGTCGGCCGGCTCGCGATGGACATCGAGAAGGCCACCGGCGCGAAGGTCGCGTTCCTTACCCGGCTCGGCGAGGGCGTGATGCCCAAGCCCGACACGGTGATCCAGGAAGGCGACCTGGTGCACGTCATCATGCTGGAGCGCGAAGCCGCGGCGATCGAGTCCCAACTAGGCGCCAAACCTGAGGAGCTGTGATGCGGGTAGCCATCGCCGGCGCGGGCAACGTCGGACGATCGATCGCTGCGGAGCTGCTGGAGAACGGCCACGAGGTCCTGCTGATCGACAAGGACCCCCGGGCGATCAAGGCCGAGTCCGTACCGCGAGCCGAGTGGCTACTCGCTGACGCCTGCGAACTGTCGTCCCTGGAAGAGGCTGCCCTGCAGCGCTGCCAGGTGGCGATCGCGAGCACCGGTGACGACAAGACCAACCTGGTCGTTTCCCTGCTGGCCAAGACCGAGTTCGGCGTACCGCGGACCGTTGCCCGGGTCAACCATCCACGCAACGAGTGGATGTTCAACGAGGCCTGGGGTGTGGACGTAGCGGTGTCCACGCCGCGGATCATGTCGGCGTTGGTGGAAGAGGCCGTGTCGGTCGGCGATCTGGTCCGGCTGTTCACCTTCCGCCAGGGCGACGCCAACCTCGTCGAACTGACCCTGCCCGAGGACTCCCCGATGATCGGCCTGCGAGTAGGCGACATCGACTGGCCGATCGACACCGCCCTGGTAACGATCATCCGGGAAGGCCGCGTCCTGCGCCCCGACCCGGAAGGCACCCTCGAGCTCAACGACGAACTACTCTTCGTCGCCGCCGACGAAACCGAAGAACAACTCGAAGACATGCTCTCCCCACACCACCGCAAGTGACTCCGCCGTCGCCCTCACGCCTAGCCGCGGCTTCTCCGTCGCCACTGCGGCGACAGAGAAGTCCGGTACTACGCCCCGCGGGCTGGTTCCAGGTCGATGGGTGGGTAGGGCGAGTCCTGGAGGCCGAGGTTGCGCCAGGTGAAGCGGGGGATGCGGGCCAGGAAGCCGCGGAGGAAGTGGGAGTTGGCGCCGATCACTTCCTGGCTGTGGACGTCGACCTCGAACCAGGCCCAGTCGTCGACGAACTCGAAGGTCGCCGGTGGGTTTGCCATCAGGTACTCCATCTGGCGCGGGTGGATCACGTCGTACGCATACTTGGTGTCCGCCGCGTGTACTGCGAACTGGTCGTTGAAGGCGCCGCTCTCGAAGCTGATACCGCGGCCGATCCCGCGGAGCCCGACCTTGAGTTCCGGCATCCGGGCCGGCAACTGGAAGCCGAGGATCGTCTCGTTGTGTTCCTCGACCACGGTCCGGGTCTGGCTGCGGCCCTCGCTGTCGGTGTAGCGCTCGGTCCGGCTCGTCTTCCACTCGTGCACGAACGCGACGAAGGGCGGCCCGTCGCCGTCACGACCCCGGATCACGTCCTTGGTGGCGTGGTCATAGCCAGACCGCTTTGCCGGAGTCGTGTCCAGCAGGCTGTCGTCTTCGCCGACCCAGTGCCAGTCCGGGTGATGGTAGAACCTCAGCCGCGCCGGCGGCTCGGACTGGATCCAACGGTCCAGCTCGGTAGCGTCGATCGCCGCGGCGACGGTGGCAAGCTGCTCCAGCCAGGGGGCGAGGAGCTCGGCGTCCTTGCGCGGCGGATCCAGCACGACCAGTTGGTCACCGTCGATACCGAGGTTCAGATCGGGGTGTACCGCGGCCATCGCGTTGAGCCGCTCGCAGACCTGCGGGGTCAGAACCTCCGCGGCGTACGCCGGGTCGAGCGCGCCGATCTGCCAGCCCGCTCCCAGCTGCGCCGGAGCTGCCACCTTGGCCGCGCGTACGCCGTACCGCGGCCGTGCCTGCCCTGCCATGATCCACAGTTCCGGGAGCCGGCGAGACAGGGTGACCATCCCGACCCAGCCCTTCCAGTTCTCGGCGCCGTACTCGATCACCTGGAACGACCTGCCCGAGGTCTGGCCGCTGATCTGGTCGTCCGGATCCCGGCGGAAGCCGAGGCCGAACGGCGGGTTGCTGAGCCGCGCGACGGCATCGAACGTCGGGCTGGTCTCAAAGGCCCAGCCGCGGTCCCGCAACGACCGGACGTACCGCTCCCGTCGCACCATCACGACCAGACCGATGCCGATCGCGACCGCCGCCAGCACCAGGATGATCACTCCAGTGGAATCCACACCATCTCCTCGCTCCGCGGCGTCTCCAGGACGGCCCCGATTGTTCCCCTACCGAGGGCCATTCGACGCTACGAAGCGGACAGCAGTTCCCTGCGATCGGCGCTGCGAGGAGCTGTTACTTCTTGCCGCCGGCGCGGAGCAGCCCGGTGACGTGGTCTCGGGTTTCGTCCCACTTGTCGTCGGGCAGGGAGCCTCGGAGTACGGAGTAGGACAGCCAGAGGGCCAGGGCGTAGAGCGGGAGGCCGAGGCCGATCTTGGCGATGCCCAGGGCATTCAGTTGCTCGGTGAGGTAGAGCGGGATCTGGATCACCAGCCGGACCGCGAAGAGGCCGGCGAAGACCAGGGTGGCCCGGTTGAAGCCTCGGTACATGTCCGGGTCGCGGCGCCAGGCCGCGCCGGTTTGGGTGATCAGGCCGTAGATGGCACCGAACAGCGGCCAGCGGACGACGATCGAGAGGCCGTAGATCGTCAGGTAGACGCCGCTGAGGATCATGCCGGGCAGGTAGACGTTCTCGGCCTTGCCGCTGCGGTTCGCGACCCAGGCGGAGAAGGCCACGCCGATGAAGCCGCCGATCACGTTGCGCAGGGGCTGCTTGCGGACCAGCCGGAGCAGCGCGACCGCGGCACCACACGCGACCGCGACGATCAAGGCGAGCTTGAGGTTGTGGTCGGAGGCCGCGTAGACGATCATGAACGCGATCCAGGGCAGCCCGATGTCGAGCAGTGCGCCCCAGCCGCCGAGGGCGTGGAAGAAGTCCTTGTCCGTGGTCGCTTCCGGCTTGGCCGGGCCGTCCTCAGCGGACTGTGCCTCGGTGGACTCGGCCGTCGAGTCGTCGGCGGGCGGTACCGTCCCGGCCGCCTCGACCTCGGGTTTCAGGATCTCGACGAGCTTCTCGTTCAGGTCCTCGTCGAGCTGGTCGCGGTGGGTGCCCTGCGGCTCAGCCATGCGCGGCCGTCGGACGGAGTTCGTAGCGCGGGTTGAACATCACCCGGTCACCGTCCACGACACCGATCCGCCCGGATGCGATCATTTCCGATCCGGGGTGGATGCCGGCGATCTTGCGCCGGCCCAGCCAGACCAGCTTGACCGTGCCGGTGCCGTCGTACAGCTCACCCTCCAACGCCGGTACGCCGCCGCGCGGGCTGAACGTGATCGTGCGCAGCGTGCCGTACAGCGTCACCATCTCCCGGTCGTGACAACCGGTGATGGACCGCGCGCCACAGTCGTGCGCGAAGTCCTGGAGCACCGCGGCGTCCTGCTGATCCCGGTCGCCGGCCAAGCCCCGGAAGGCGCGCTTCCACAGCCCCCCGGCTTTCTCGCTACCCATGAGGTCAGTGTAGTCCGCTCGTGAGCGTGCTCAGCCGGTATCCGGAACACCCGACACGGCGCACTGGCTCAGGCCTCTTCCTCGGCGGCCGGCTGGGCTCCGGCGGGCAGCCGCAGGACCAGCGATTCGCGCGGCGCCATCGGCTCGGCGCCACGGACGACGACCACATTGCGCAGCGCCTGCTCCATCGGCGGCGCGGCGTCCGGCTCGACCGCGGCGCGGCCCAGCACGGTGGCGCGCAGCAGCCAGCGCGGGCCGTCGACGCCGATCACCCGGGAGGTCTGGCTGAAGATCTGCCCTTCGGGGTCCTCGACCGGTACGACGAGCACGAGCTCGGTCCCGAACGGGCCCTCGGCCTCGGACGCGGTGCCGCCCATCCGGGTCGCCTCGGAGGCGATCTCGCGACGGACCTCCGACCAGATGCCGCTCGTCTTCGGCGCGGCGAACGCGCGCAGCTCGAGCGCGGAGTCCTCCAGCACCAGCAGGATCGCCTGGACGTCGCCGCTGGCCTCGTCGACCTGCAGCCGCAGCTCCATCCCGGGCAGCCCGGTGATCACCAGGGCGCCGAGGTCGATCCGGTCCTCTGCCTCCAGCGTCTCGGCGTCGACCTCGGTCGAGTCGAACGGGCCCGCGCTGCGGCCGACCGGCGTACCGGCGTCTTCCGCGTCGGCGGCGTCGCCTTCTTCGGCAAGGTCCTCCTCATCGCCGAAGAAACCGCCGGTCGTCTCGGCGTCGTCGTCCTTGCCCTTGCGACGGAAGATCACTGCTCTTGCCCCTACTTCCTTGTGAAAACCGGCTCGTTCGTCAGATCCGCGGCCGCACGCCTGTCGCGGCGGCCCGCCGTAGTCTCGCGCATGCCACAGGTCATCGGCGTGCACCTGTTCAGCGTGTCACACCACCGAAGCCGCCGGTCGAGCCGTGTCCGCCCTCGCCGCGGTCCGACCCGGGCAGCGTCCGCACCTCGACGAACCGGGCCTTCTCGACCCGCTGGATGATCAGCTGCGCGATCCGGTCGCCACGCTTCAGCGTCACCTCGGCCGCGGGGTCCAGGTTGATCAGGCACACCTTGATCTCGCCACGGTAGCCCGCGTCCACGGTGCCCGGCGCGTTGACGATCGAAACGCCATGTTTCGCCGCCAGCCCGGACCGCGGATGGACGAACGCGGCGTACCCGTCCTGCAGCGCGATCGCGATCCCGGTGCCGACCAGGGCGCGCTCTCCCGGCTTCAAGGTGACGTCGCTGGTCGTGACCAGGTCGGCGCCGGCATCACCGGGATGCGCGTACGCCGGTACGGGCAGGTCGCCGTCGAGCCGCTGGATCAGTACCTCAGTCATGAGAGGTGACCCTATCGACGGGCCCCGACAGGCAACGTGCCAGGCTGGTGCTGTGGAGCAATACAGGGAACGGCTGAGCGTGCCAGTGAGCTGGTGGATCATCGCCACTGCCGCAGTGATCACGCTGTACGTCATCACCGCCGTCCCTGTAGGCGTCGGAGCAGGCATAGCGGTCGCTGGGATCGCCGCGGCTCTACTGGTCACCCTGTTCGTCCGGTACGGCGGTGCTGTGGTCGCCGTCGACTCCGAGAAGCTGCGGGCCGGCAAGGCCGCCATCGAGCGGGAGTACCTCGGCAAGGCCGAGCCTCTGTCCGGCGAAGACGCCCGCAACGCCTTCGGCCGTGACTGTGATCCCGCTGCCTACCTCGTACTGCGTAGCTACCTGTCCGGCGCAGTACGGGTCGAGCTCACCGACCCGCAGGACCCAGCACCGTACTGGCTGATCGCCACGAGGCACCCAGAACGACTAGCGGCGGCCCTGACGGCTGACAGCGTGGCAAGATCCTGAGTAGCAGGGGGATCTGTAGCTAGGAGGTAGTCGTGGTTGGAGCCAAGATCGGCTGGAAGCTCGTACTCATGGCATTCACGATCGTGGTGTCACTGGTCGCCAACAAGGCGGTGACGACCGCCTGGAAGCTCGGGTCCGGCGGCAAGCCACCGAAGGACAACCAGGCCGGCTACCTCGAGATCGTCACCTGGGCCGTCGCCAGTGGCGCGTCCGCAGCCGCCGCCAAGCGCTTCGCCGAGGACCGCGCGGCGAAGTACTGGGTCAAGTCGACCGGGACCCTCCCGCCCGGCTACGAGGACAAGGACCTGGAGAAGGTCTAAGAGACAGAGAACTCCTGACGAACCGACTCGGCGTGCGGGCCGCTCGGCCGGTCGCGGAGCTCCCCGTCGACGTACACGTCCACGTCGTCGTCGAAGAACGACACGAGCCCAGCGAGCTCCCTGACCTCCTTCTGCGGCTCCAGATAGCTCCAGAACAGGTTGGGAGCGCCCTCGACCGAGTAGTAGGTCGCGTGGCCTTTGTAGGCGCAAGCGGTATGCCGCTCGCTCGGCAGCAACTCGGCGACCACGTCCTCGCGCGGTAGGTAGAAGCGCGTCGGCAGGGTGGTCTCGAATACCAAGCTCGGCCGGCTGCTCTCCGCCAGCAGCACCCCATCACGCTCGACCCGGACCGACCGAGAGCTCGCCCGGACCACCACTCGGTGGTACGGATCCCGAGGGTGCGACACGAGCCGCTCATCTTCCTCGTACCACTCGTCTAGCGCCTTGAAGTCCAGTACTACGTACTCGGCCAGCTCCGGATCGTCCGGCCGGAAGCCGGCACCCGCCAGCCCATCGACGTCTACTACCTGGCCAGGGCACGAGTGCGCGAGGAAGGGGTGGCCCGGGTGCAGAATGCCCTCCGGCGCCGGCACAGGCTCTACTGACGACACAGTCAGCTCAGCACCCAGCTCAGCCACCGGTACGGCGTACGAGGCCACCACCCGGCGTGGTTCCCAGACCAGCACAGCCCGGGTGGTGTTCACCAGCTCGCGGCCGCCGGAGATCGCCCGGAGCCGCATCTCGGTCGGTTCGTGGCGCAGCAGCCCCAGTCCGGACGCCCACAGGTCACCCATGCGCTTACTCATGTCTTCAGAGTAGGTACCCGGCCTGTTCGAAGACATGACAACGGGACCGCCCCCTTGGAGGGGACGGTCCCGTGAGCCGGTACGGACTCAGCCGAGCAGGGCGAAAGTGCTGTGGTTCAGGCAGCGCAGTCGCGGCAGATCAGCTGACCGTTCTTGCTGTTCGCGAGCTGGCTGCGGTGGTGAACCAAGAAGCAGCTCGAACAAGTGAACTCGTCGGCCTGGCGCGGGAGGACCCGCACAGCCAGCTCTTCGTGGCTCAGGTCGGCACCGGGCAGCTCGAAGCTCTCGGCGGCCTCGGCCTCGTCCTCGTCGACCTTGCCGGAGTTCTTGTCGTGACGGCGAGTCTTCAGTTCCTCGATCGACTCTTCGCTGGAGTCCTCGTCCGTCTTGCGCGGGGCGTCGTAGTCAGTCGCCATGGTGTTTCCCTGCCCTCTTGTACCCGTGGTGTTGCCTGCTGAGCCCTTGAACGGGTAAAGCGGCCGAGAAATTCCGCACTGGAAGCCCTCGTTCCCCGAAACCCTTGACAGACAGGCTGGCAGCGGCATCAATACCGCCCCCGAGGCAGGGATTGTGCCCTATCGACGGGCCTTCGCGCGCGTCGGGGTCCACCTTCTGACCAGCGTGTCGCGGATTGAGACAGTACCGAACAGTCGATTGCTCATTAGTGCGTGCTACTGCGCACTAATGAGCAGTTTTAGGATCTGAGCGGGTTGGTGGCAGCGAGAGCATCGTGCAGCGCACCGAACACGGCCGGGGTGGCCGCGATCGACATCTCCGGCGAGACCGGGGCTCCATCGAGGCCGCCGACCGTCGCACCGGCCTCGGCGGCGATCAGCGCACCTGCTCCGTAGTCCCACGGGTTCAGCCCGCGCTCGTACACGGCGTCCAGTCGGCCGCAGGCGACGTAGCAGAGGTCGATCGCGCCGACACCGATCCGGCGGATGTCACGGACCTTGGTGATGAGCGACTGCACCACCTCGGCCTGCACCTGACGGCGGGTCGCGTCGTACCCGAAGCCGGTGCCGACCAGCGCCTTGCTCAGGTCCGGGCACTCCGAGACCCGGATCGGCTTGCCGTCGAGGAACGCCCCGCCACCCAGCGTCGCGGTGAAGACCTCACCCTTGGGGGCGTCCACGACCACGCCGGCCACCGTCTGGCCGTCGTACTCGACCGCGATCGACACGGCGTACGTCGGGATGTCGTAGAGGTAGTTGACCGTGCCGTCGATCGGGTCGACCACCCAGCGAACGCCGCTGGAACCGTTGACGTCGTCGCCCTCTTCGCCGAGGAACGAGTCGTCCGGCCGAGCGGCCAGCACCCGGGCCCGGATCAGCTCCTCCGACTCCCGGTCGACGGCGGTGACGATGTCCGTCGCCGTGCTCTTCGTGTCGGCCACCGTGACCGTGCCCCGGCGGCGCTCGACGATCAGCTCGGCCGCTTCGGCAGCGACCTCGACCGCAAGCTTCAGCAGGTCCTGGGGGTTCTCGGAGCTCATACAGATTCCTTCGATGCCGGTACGGCGGTAGGGGCTGATGCGGTTGCTACTGACTGGGCTGTAGCGGGGCGGCGTGGGGCTGGGCAGCAGTCGGGCCGGCAGCTGTCCCAGCCGGGGCCCAGCTTGCCCACGCAGGGCCGTGGAGGCTGCTCCTGGCGCTCTGCGGCCGCCCGCTCGAGTACGAGGTCGCGCAGCATCGTCACGAACTGCGAGTCGGTACCAGGAGTCGCGGCACGCGCCATCGGCAGGCGGAGCTTCTCAGCAGTCGCCAGTGCCTCGGTGTCGAGGTCATAGATGACCTCCATGTGGTCACTGACGAACCCGAGCGGTACTACGGCGGCCCCGGGAACACCGGCGGCCGACACCGCCTCCAGGTGGTCGTTGATGTCCGGCTCCAGCCAAGGCACCTGCGGCGGGCCGGACCGCGAGCAGTAGACGAGGTCGGTCCTGCGCTCGACCCCGGTACGCCGCTCCAGCTCCGCGGTGATCTCGGCGGCCACGTCCAGGTGCCAGTCGACGTACCCGTTGCCGTCCGGGCCGCTGGTCTCGTTCATCGAGTTCGGGATGGAGTGCGTCACGTAGGCGATCGCGGAGCCCTCTGGGAGTTTGCTCAGCGCCTGGGCTGTCGACTCGACGAACGACCCGACGAAGCCGGGGTGGTTCGCGTAGTGCCGCAGCTTGTCGAGCACCGGCGCACCCTCGACCGCGGCCGTCGCGTCGGCCAGGTTCTCCCGGTACTGCCGGCAGCCGGAGTACGACGGGTAGGCGCTCGTCACGATCACCACGGCACGCCGTACGCCGTCGGCGGTCATCTGGCGGAGCGTGTCGGTCAGGTACGGCTCCCAGTTGCGGTTGCCCCAGTAGATCGGCAGGTCGACGCCCACCTCGTCGAAGGAGGTCCGCAGCGCCTTCAGCAGCTCGCGGTTCTGGTCGTTGATCGGGCTGCGGCCGCCGAACGAGTAGTAGTGCTCACCGACCTCTTTGAGGCGTTCGTCCGGGATGCCGCGGCCGCGGGTCACGTTCTGCAGGAAGGGCAGCACGTCCGCGGGCTTCTCGGGTCCACCGAAGGAGAGCAGCAGGACGGCGTCGTACGGGGTTGGATCAGGCGTCAGCTCGACGGGCATACCTCGATGATCCCAGGCGCGCTGCAAATGAGTGCGCGTGGTCCCCTGGATGGGAGCTAGGGTGAACACGATTTCCGATGCTCAAGCCCTATGTACACCTCATGCGCCGGCCCGGCGCCCGTGCCTTCTTCGTCGCCGGGATCGTCGGTCGTATGCCGATCTCGATGCTCGGTCTGGGCATCGTCATCCTGATCGCGCGGGAGAGCGACTCGTACGGTCTGGCGGGCGCGGTCTCCGGCGTAGCGGTGGTGGCCGGCGCGCTGACCGGACCGGTCCAGGGCCGGATGGTCGACCGCTTCGGGCAGCGGATCCTGATCCTGGCCGGCACCGTACTGTGCACGATCGCGCTGGCCGGGCTGCTCGTCGCCGTCCGTGCCGACGCGCCGTCATGGGTGCTGTACCTCGTGTCGTTCGTTGCCGGTGGCACCCGTCCGCAGGTCGGCTCGTTCGTCCGGGCTCGCTGGACGCATCTGCTCGGCCGGGGCCGGGCGCTGCAGACGGCGTTCGCCCTGGAGGCCGTCGGCGACGAGGTCGTCTTCATCGTCGGCCCGGTCCTGGTCACCGCCCTCGCCACCCAGGTCAGCCCGTACGCCGCTCTCGCAGCGGCCGGCGTACTCGGTCTGGGTGGAGGCATCTGGCTGGCAGCACTCCGCGCGTCCGACCCACCTGGCCGCGGCAAGTCGGACGGCACGGAGAAGGCGCCACTCCCCTGGCTCTCGCTGCTCCTGCTCAGCATCATCGGGCTGGGCCTCGGGGCGACGCTGGGCAGCGCCGAGGTGGTCACAGTCGCGTTCACCGAGGAGCAGGGGCAGCCGGGCATGTCCGGCGTCGTACTGGCCGTGTGGGCGCTCGGGTCGCTGCTGGCAGGGCTCTGGTACGGGTCTGTGCACTGGCGGGCGCCTGTGGAGCGGCGGCTGCTGCTCGGCACGATCGCTCTGGCGATCACGCTGGCTCCACTCCCCTGGGTCGGCAACATCCTCGCGCTCGGCGCGGTGCTGTTCGGCGCCGGTCTGACGATCGCGCCGACGATGGTCGCGGTCACCGCCTGCGTCGAGGAGTGGGTACCGCCACAGCGCCTCACGGAGGCGATCACGTGGACGGTCACCGGGCTGCTGCTCGGTGTTGCCCCCGGCAACGCCGCGGCCGGGCACGCGGTCGACATCTGGGGCGCGTCGACGGCGTACTGGGTGCCGGTCACCATCGGCATCGCGTGTGCGCTGATCGCGAGCGTCTCGGTCACCTTCGCCCGGCCCCGCACCCGCTTCGCCCACAATTGAGCTTGAGTCTCCCCCGACGGGAGACGCGAGGGTGGTGGCATGAACGAGCTCTACTCGATCGGTGCACTGGCCCGGCGGACCGGATTGACGGTCAAAGCCATCCGGTTCTACTCCGACCGCGGGCTCGTACCGCCGACCGACCGCAGCCCCGCCGGCTACCGCCGCTACGACCTCGCTGCCGTCGCCCGCCTGGATCTGGTCCGCTCGCTGCGTGAGCTCGGGCTCGATCTCGGCGTCATCCGCCGGATCCTGGATCGCGAGATCGCGCTCTCTGACGTCGCCGCCGCGCACGCCGACGCGCTCGCCGTCCAGATCCAGACCCTGCGGTTGCGACGTGCGATCCTCACCGCGGTGGCCGAGCGCGGCTCGACCCTCGAGGAGCTGAATCTCATGCACCGCCTGACCCGACTCTCCGAAACCGAACGACGGCACCTGCTCGAAGACTTCCTCGACAGCACCTTCGGCGCGGATCCGCTGTTCGCGGGCACCCGCCGGACGCTCACCGCCGAACTCCCGGACAGCCCCTCGCCCGAACAACTCGAGGCCTGGATAGAGCTCGCCGAACTCTCCCAGCAGCCCGACTTCCGGGCGACCGTGCGGCAAATGGCCGCCGACCACAAGTCCGCGGATCTCCGTCCGGACCTCGTCGCGAGGATCCGGGAGATGGTCCGCCCGGCCCTGGTCGCCGGCGTCGAGCCCAGTTCGGTCGGGGCGCGTCCAGTCGTCGCGGCCGTCTTGGCGGAGTACTCGGCGACAGTCGGGCCCAGCCCTGACGAGACCCTCCGCAGGCGCCTCGTCGAGCTGCTGCAGACGGCCAATGATCCTCGGTGGGCCCGCTACCTGGAACTGCTTGCCATCGTCAACGAATGGGACCCGCTGGAGCCACTCGGCCCGACGTACGAGTGGACCATCGAGGCACTGCGATTGGCCAGCTAGCGCTAGCTCTAGGACGTGCGGGGTAGCGGGGCGTTCCAGCCGCGGCGGATGGCGAAGAGGCGGATCACGAAGCAGACGACGGCGGCTGCGAGTGTGGTCCAGGATGCGTCGTAGCCCAGCGCGTCGACGACGACCACGATCCCGGCGCCAAGGAACGCCGGGGTCGCGTAGATCTCGCTGCGCAGTACGACCGGGACACGGCCGGACAGCAGATCGCGGATGACTCCGCCACCGATCCCGGAGATGGTGCCGACCAAGGCAGCCGACAGCGGAGGCAATCCGTACTCAAGCGCCTTGCGCGCGCCGGTGACGCAGAACAGCGCAAGCCCGGCCGCGTCGAAGATGTTCACCAGCCGTTCGAGCCGGCCGATCCCGGGATGCAGGAAGAAGGTGATCAGCCCGGCCGCCACTGGCACCACCAGGTAACGCCAGTCGACCAGCGCGGCCGGCGGCGTCGCCCCGATCAGCACGTCCCGGATGAACCCACCACCGAGCCCGGTCACCAACGCGAGCACCTGGATGCCGAACACATCCAGCTTCTTGCGTACTCCGACCAGCGCACCGGTGATCCCGAAAACGAAGATGCCGACCAGGTCGAGCACTTCCAATGGCCATCCACTCACCTCCGCACCGTAGCGGTCCCGAAGCCCCAACCCATCAAAGCCGCCTCCCCGAGCACCCCCAACCCCCCGCTCACCGCCTGCGACGCCCTTGGCGCTCAGGCGTTTGATGGCGTGGAGCCCCGGCCCGGGGGTGGGGATCGGGTTCGGGGCGGGGCGGGCTCCGGTCCGGGGGCGGAGTGGGATCGGGCCCGGCAAAAGGGGCGGCGCCGGGAGGTGCTGGGCACCTACTCTTCTGGGATGAGTGGAGCACCGGTCGTCGACTACACCGCCACTTCGGCGAGGCCGCCATGGAGCGCTCTCCCGAGCTCCCTCCGTACTGCGCTGGCAGTTGCCCTAGGCACCGAGATCGTCGAGGCCGGTCCGTCGGTCGGCTCCGGCTTCACCGGCGGCTTCGCGGCACCCCTGAAGCTCGCGGACGGCCGCGAGGTCTTCGTCAAAGCCACCGACGACACCTTGCACTCCTACCGGGCATACCAACGCGAAGCCGAAGTCGTCCCCCAGCTCCCCACCACCATCCACGTCCCCCGCATCGTCGCCACCGCACATGCCAGCGCACCCATCGCCACCACCGCACCCAGCGCCCCACGCGAAACCGCGCCCATCGCCCCACAGGCCCCGGAGTCCAGCGCCCCTCGCGGCACTTCTGAGGGTGAGGTCCGGTGGTTTGCTGTTGTGTCTGAGCGAATCGCCGGGCGGATGCCCGGCCTGCCCTGGACCGCCGAGGACTTCGCCACGGTGACAGCAACCTGCGAGTTGATGGCGGCTGCTTTGACGCCGAGCCCGTTCGCCGGCCTGCGACCCTTCACCGACTCGATCGCCGCGAGCGACTTCCCGGATCAGCTCCCGGCGGAGATCCTCACCGGCCAGAGAGCGCTCCCCGACGGCTTCCAACCCTGGCTGGGCGACCGCCTCCGCGAGATCCAGGACCTGGTCGACCTCTACCCGGTCACACTCGCCGGCACGTCGGCGATGCACACCGACCTCCGCCCCGACAACCTGCTCCTCGACAGCGCGAACACCTGCTGGACGGTCGACTGGAACTGGCTCTCACTCGGCCCGTCCTGGTTCGACTGGTTCTGCCTGCTCCCCCTGGCCCACCGCGACGGCATCGACACCGCCGCCGCGATCAAGGCCAGCCCGCTGACGGCCGGCGTACCGGCTGAGCACCTCGACAGCGTCGCCGCCATCATCGGCACCTACATGCTCAACAAGCTCGACGCCCCACCACCTCTCGGCTGCACCATCGAGCTCCGTCGCCACCAGCGCCTCTACGCCTGGGCCTTCCTCGACTGGCTCGCCATACGGCGCGACTGGGCGTGACGATCTAACTTGGAGCTATGAGCAGAGGACCCACCACCCGGTACAAGGTCGAGGTGCAGGACGGCGCCAAGACGTCCCGGCGTGAGGACGTGGTGGTCACCGAGGAGCCGCTCGAGCTTCGCCTCGAATGGCCGGGCCGCCCGCCCGAGCCGCTCGTCGTCACGATGCGGACGCCCGGGAACGACTTCGAGCTGGCCGCCGGGTTCTGTCTGGGCGAGGGGTTCGCAGTACGGCCGGGAGCGATCTCCACAGTCGCCTACTGCACAGACGTGAAGCTGACACACGAGCAGCAGTTCAACACCGTCACGGTCACCTTCGACGGACCGCCCGACCGCGAACCACCCCAGCGGTACGGCGTCACGTCGGCCGCCTGCGGCGTGTGCGGTCAGCAGAGCATCGACGAGCTCGCCGAGCGCGACTACGACCCGGTCGACCCGGTAGAGGTCCCGCTGGATGTAGTACTGCGCCTGCCCGATCTCCTGCGAGAGGCGCAGCCCACCTTCGGACGGACCGGCGGCCTGCACGCGGCAGGCTTGTACACCCCCGAAGGCCAGAAGGTCATCGTGCGGGAAGACGTCGGCCGGCACAACGCCGTCGACAAAGTGGTCGGCTGGACCGTCCTCAACCAGCGCAGCCGCAAAGGCCTCGCGCTCGTCGTGAGCGGCCGGATGGGCTACGAGATCATCCAGAAGGCGGTCGCTGCCGGCCTCGGCATGATCGTCGCGGTCGGCGCGCCGTCGAGTCTCGCCGTCGACCTGGCCAGGCGGTTCGACGTCACCCTCGTCGGCTTCACCCGCGGTGAGCGCTGTGTGATCTACAGCGCGCCCGAACGCGTCCTGCGCTGACCCATCCGATGACGCCCTCGCTCCGAAGTACCTCCGACCAGTTCCATCGACCGGGAGGTTGCGACCTGTGAGCGAGGAAACGGCCTTGCCGTGGCCGCGGGTGGTCGACCCGTCCGCCGGCAGCCCGGCCGACCTGATGGCGCGGGTGGCGCGCGGTGATGCCGACGCGTTCGCTCAGCTGTACGACCTGATGGCGCCCCGCGTCTACGGCCTGATCCGGCGGGTACTGCGCAACCCGGCGCAATCCGAGGAAGTCACCCAGGAGGTGATGGTCGAGGTCTGGCGCACCGCCACCCGGTACGACGCCGACCGCGGCTCGCTCACCTCGTGGATCCTGACGATGGCGCACCGCCGAGCGATCGACCGGGTCCGCTCCGAGCAGTCGTCCACCGATCGCGAGCAGGCGGTCGCGGCGGCGAGTTCGATCACGGAGTACGACGAGGTCGCAGAAGCGGTGACCACGAATCTCGAGGTCGAACAGGTTCGGCACTGCCTGTCCTCGCTGACCGAGCTGCAGCGGGAGTCGGTGACGCTGGCGTACTACGGCGGATACTCGTACCGGGAAGTGGCGGAGCTGCTCGACGCCAAGCTCGCGACGATCAAAGCACGCATGCGCGACGGCCTGATCCGGCTGCGCGACTGCCTGGGTGTGACGGGGAGGTGAGGGCCATGACGACACCGGAAGTGCACGCACTGACCGGTCCTTACGTACTGAACGCTTTGCCCGAGGACGAGCGGACCGGATTCGAGGCACACCTCGCCGACTGCCAGTCCTGCAGCGCGGAGGTCGCAGAGCTACGCGAAGCCGCCAACAAACTCGGTACCGCGGTCGCTACCGACCCACCACCGCCGTTGAAGGCCCGCGTCTTAGCCGAGATCGCGACCACCCGCCAACTACCCCCGCTGGTGAAACCCGACGCACCGACCACCGAACCAGGCCTGGCGCCGGCGCCGGTCCGCCGCAGGTTCAACCGCCGCTCCTTCTTCAGCCTGGCCGCAGCCGGCCTCGCCGTCGCGGGAGCCGGTGGGATCGCGATCGACCAGTACCGCGAAAACTCCAGCACCCGCCAGGAAAACGAGCAACTCGCCGCATTGCTCGCCGAGCCGGACGCCCAAACGGCCCGCGGAAACCTCAAAACCGGCGGCCAGGCAACGATCGTGATGTCCCCAGCCAAGGACCGCGCCATCGTCCTACTCCACAACCTCCCCAAGCTCCCCGCCGACAAGACCTACCAACTCTGGCTGATGGACAAGTCCCGCGACCTACACTCGGTCGGCCTGGCCACCACCGACGAGTCCAAACTCATCCAGGGCGGCATCATCGGCAAGATCGCCCTCGGAGTCACCGTAGAAAACAAGCCCGGCGCCTCCGAACCCACCCTCACCACCGCCACCGTCATCCCGATGGCCTGACCGCCCGGACCGCCACCACATGCCAAGTACGGGGGGTGGCGGTCCGCCAGGCGGGGTTGAGCGTCAGGCAGGTTCGGCTGGCGAGGTTGGTGTGTGGTGGCGGTCCGGGGACGTCACTGACGCTCGGGGGAATCGGCCAGGAGTGTGTCGATTTGCTGGCGGGCTGCGTCGGTTAGAGGCCCGAAGGGGATGGCGGCGGCGTGTTCGGCTACTTGGGAAGGGGTGCGGGCGCCGGGGAGCGGGATGATCGCCGGGTCCAGGGCCCAGAGGTAGGCGAGGGCGCCTTGGGTGAGGGTTCTGCCGTTGGTGGTCAGGAGTTCGCGGACGGCTTCCAGGCGGCCGAGCCAGTCGGACATGGCGTCGTCGTCGAAGTAGGTCCACCACGGGGTGTCCCTGCGTACGTCGTCCTCGGTCGGGCGGTTCGACAGGTTGTACTTGCCGGTCAGCAGGCCCATCGCCAGTGGCGTGCGGGCGAGTACGGCGAAATCCTGCTCGTGGGCGGCCTTCAACACCTCGGGGTTGTGGCCGAAGACGTTGAGCTGCGACTGCACGCTGACCGCCGTCGACTTGCCGAAGGTGGCAATGATCGCCGGGTCGTCGACACTCGTACCGAAGTCCTTTACCTTGCCCTCGGCAACGAGTTGCTCGAGCGTCGCCACCACGTCCTCAGCCTCGGCCGGCGTATCGGCGCCGCCGTGCAACTGGTAGAGATCGATCGACTCCACGCCGAGCCGCCGCAGACTCCCTTCGCACGCGGCCCGGACGCCCGCCGGCGACACGTCTTTTCCGCCACCCTTGCGGGTCGCCTCATCAAACAGGTTTCCAAACTTTGTCGCCACGAGCACCTCGCCCCGCACGCCGGCCGGCAACTGGCTCAACGCCCTGCCAACGACCCGTTCGCTGTGGCCGGCGCCGTACACGTCCGCCGTGTCCAGCAACCGGATGCCGGCGTCGACCGCGGTGTGGATCATCCGGATGCTGACCTCGTCGTCCACCTCACCCCAGCCCGCGGGCCGGCCGTCGAACTCCCACGGTCCCCCGATCGCCCAGCACCCGACCCCCAACGCTCCAGTACTGCGTCCGTCGCGCCCGAGCCGTCGTCCTGTTGTCGCTGTCATTGCCTTCTCCTCACCTCCGCAGGGCATGCGGAGTCACGGCAGCACGGCAAGACCGTGTGCCTGATCGTCAATTTGAGCCAGCGAACTCACCTGATCATTCGCCCCCTTTTGCCCCTCGGTGGAGACAGCCCGGAGTTGCCGGGTGAGCGGCGAGGGTCAAAAGGGGGCGAATGATCAGGTGGGTTCAGTCGCGAGGCGGCGGTTCTTTGCCGTCCTCAGCAGCCTGGTAGGCCGCGATCTTCCAGTCGATGACCTCGAGGTCGGCTTCCAGTTGCCGCAGGTCCCCGATCACCCTGGTGCGGTGATCCCGCAGCAACGCCAGCCGTCCGGCGCGATCCCGGTCGCCCTCCCGGACGTGCCGGGTGAACCGCCGCACCTGCTCGATCGGCATCCCGGTCCGCCGCAGCCGGATCAGCACATCCAGCAACCCGATGCTGAGCTCGTCGAACCGCCGCCGCCCACCACCGTCCCGCGGCAACTCACCGAGCAGCCCCTCACGGTCGTAGTACCGCAAGGTGTCGATGGACAACCCGGACAACCGAGCCGCCTCACCGATCGTCACGCCACCATCCGGCACCTGAATCGAGGTCATACCCCTACCCTCCAACCTGGAGCCCACTCCAGGTCAAGTCCTTTCAGGATTCGAGTTTGAGGTAGGTGGCTCGGGGGACGTATTCGTAGCGGTCTGGCATGCAGGTCAGGATGATGATCTGGCCGTGGTCGCCGGCTCGGCCGAGGAGGGCGCCCATGTCGCGGAGGCGGGCCTTGTCGGACCAGCCGAGGGCGTCGTCGAAGATGACGGGGACGCTGCCTTCGCCGGTGCTGACCAGGTGGCTGATCGCGAGGCGGGTGATGATCGCGAGTTGTTCCTGGGCGCCTGTCGACAGCGATTCGACGCGGAGGCGGGCGCCGTCGAGTTCGCGCTCGGCGACGGCCAGGTCGTCGTCCAGCCACACCCGGAACGACGGTCCGTAGACGCTCCGGCCGAGTGCCTCGATGCGAGTCTGCAAGGGCTCCGAGTACTTCGTCTGCGCCTCCGCGCGGTGCCGACCGAGGGTTTCGTAGACCCGGCGAGCCGCGTCCGCGCGACGCTTCAGGCTCTCGTACTCCGAGCGAATCGCGGCCAGATCCAGCTCGGCCGTGTCGCGCCGGGTCGCCAGTCCGTCCCGCCCCGACTGCTCCAACCGGCCCTCGGTGGTGCGCAGCGAATCCCGCAGTACGTCGCGTTCGCCCTGCAGCCGCGTCGCGACCGCCAGCGCATCCGCCAACTCCCCCGCGACCTGATCGGCCCCGGCGGCGTCGACCTGCTCCTGTACTGCGGTCAGCTCGTCGAGCACCGCCTCGACCTCGCCGGTCGCCTCGACCTCAGCTGTCTCGACATCCTCATCAGCCAGCAGTGCACGCGCGGCCTCAAGCGCCTCGACCGCCGCGGCCAATCGCTCCCCTGCCAACTCGGCCCGCGCCCGCGCCTGCTGAGCCTCCGACCGGTCCTCGTCGGCCGCCTTCCGCGCCTGCGCCGCCGCGAACTCCGCGTCCCCGAGCAACCGCTCGGCCTCGGCCAGCCCGGTCCGCGCGTTCTCCAACCGCCGTTGCGCCGTCGCCAGCTCACCGATGTCGAGAGGCTCGGGGATCTCGAGATCCTCGAAGTCGAAGGCGTTCTCGTCCGGTTCGAACTGCTCGAACAGCGACATCTGCCCCGGCACGCTCTCGACCGCAGGCTGCTTGCTCGGCGGCTCCTCGAAAACCTCTTCGCCCTCGGCGAACCCGAGTCGCGAGGTCAGTACGGCGATCCGCTCCGCCGGGTCGCCGCCCGAGGTCAGCGATCGCTCGGTACGCCGGGCCTCCTGCAACTCCGCCGATGCCAGATCCCCCTTGCGCAACAGCTCTCGCGCGGCCGGAAGATCCTTGACCCGGGCCTTCTTCAGCAGATCCTTCTCGCGCCGGACCGCCTCGTCCACAGCCGCTCGCAGAGTCGCCGCCTCACCACCCGCGCGAACCCTGACCTCCACCTGCCCCGGTACGCCGACCACCAACTCGCCGGACACCAGCAACTCCACCGAGCCGTCCTCATCCAGCGACGAAGGCACGTTGCGCTTCGACCCGGCATCCAGCCCGGTCCCCGACAACTCGACAGCCTCGCCACCAAGCCGCCGTACCGACACTTCCGGTACTCCGGCCGCCAGCGCCGCGCGCGCCTCGACGATCTTCGCGCGCGCATCCTCCAGCGCGTTGACCATCGCGTCATCCACCAGGATCGCGTCGAGCACAGTCCCGGCGGCGGCGATTCGAGCCCGTACGTCGACCAGCTCGGCCTGCTGACCCAGCAGCCGATCGAGCTCGGCCCGGTCCATCAGGGACGAGACGAGCCGCTCCACATCCTGGACCTCGGCGCGCCGCTCGTCCTTGAGCTCGACGACCTCCGCGAGCGCCGCCTCGGCAGCGTGCACGGTCTCGGCTGCCTTCCGAGCGACCTGGTCGGCGTCCGTCCAACGCTCGGCCAGCTCGCCATCGGCCTTGGTGAAACGCTCGACATCGACCAGCAGGCGCTCGCGTTCGAGCCGCGTGCGGGTGTGGTTCTCCAGCCGGGCGCGAGCAGTCTCGGCACGACTCCTGATCGAGTCCCGGCGGAGCAGGATCTCGTCGGTGGCCTTCTTCCGTTCGCGCAACTCTTCGACAGTCAGCAAGTGCTCGTCCAGCCGACCGGACAGGTCGGCCAGGTCGAGAGCGAGCCGCTCGGCACGGCGGATGTCGGCGAGCACCTCGTCCATCGCCTTCAATGCCTGCTCGGCCGCGAGCTCGGCGGCCGCGACGTGCTGCGCCGACTTGGCGAAGTCGCCGGTCGGGCGGCCGCCGCGAGTCCAGTAGCGCAGGTACTCGTGCTCCACGGCGGTCACCAACGGCATCGAGGCGCCGTCGACCGGAGTACCGGATTCTGCCGTCACCGCGGTGATCAGCGGCTCGGCGTCGGCCGGGGTCGGCAGGACGAGCGACTGGCCCTGGCCGACCATCAACGTCTGCCAGAGCACGGGGTCGACGTTCTCGGCGAACCTCCGCTCGGCCTCGTTGTGCGCCTCGCGGCCGGTCCAGCTCTGCCGCCGGCCGTCCGGTTCGACGACGGACAGCTCGGTGGAGCGGTTCTTCAGCCAGCGTTTGGTGTAGGTCAGCTCGCGTCCGCCCAGCGTCAGCTCGACGGTCACCTCGGGCGCGACGTCCTGGCCGACCGGCTGGATGTCGCGGATCCGGGTCGACTTCGAGTCGTCGGGGAAGTCGAAGACCAGCGCGAACGCCTCGACCAGACTGGACTTGCCGACCTCGTTGTCGCCGACGATCACCGTGGTACCGATGCCAGGCAGGTCGACGGTACGGTCCTTGACGCCGCGGAAGTTCCGCAGCGTCAGTCGATGCAGCCTCATCCCGCGTCCCGGGCCAGTCTGTGCATCAGTGTGAGGGCCGCGCCGGCGCCCTCGTCACCGCCGGCCAGCGCCTGCCGCAACTCCTCCATCGCGGCGCGCGCGGGACCGCTCAGCTGCAGCGCGTCGAGGTCCGCGGCGTCGGGTGCCGGCCGGACCGTCCAGAACTTCGCCCACCGCTCCACGCTGGCGAACACCTCACCCAGCGAATCGATCGTCGCATCGAGCCGGCTGAACAGCGGCAACGGCAGCGACCCGTCGGCGGCGAGCCGGACGTAGGTCCGCTCCTTCTCCGGCAACTCGGCGAAGAAGTCCTCCAGCGCGGTCAGCGACTCCTCGTCGTACAGCTCCGCGTGGTGCTCGACCATGTGCCAGGCACCGACCCGGATCGGCTCGACCTCGATCGTGTCGGCGCCGAGCGTCACCTTCAGCACGTTGCCCGGATGGGTCTCCTCGGGCGCCGTGACCTCCTGCGTCCCGGAGAACCAGATCCGCTCGGTCACCTCGGTCGTCGAGTGCCTGTCGCCGAGGCCGACATAGTGCAACCGGCCATCGGCGACCGCTGCTTCGAGCGCCGCCTGATCGATCGTCGGTACGTCGGACATGCCGCCACTGAGGCTCGTCAGCTGCCCGTGCGCGAGCAGGATCCTCGTCGTACCGGCGGGCGCGGGTTTCAGCTCGGCGTACCCGGGAGCGGCCGGGTCGGAGACCGGCCGGCGTGAACGCCAGGGGGCGCCGACGATCTCGACACCCGGCAGGATTTCGAGCGGCCTGCTGTCCGTCACGACGATCACGTGATCGGGTGCGTGACCGGACCACTGTGCCGAGGACCAGAGCGAACCGGGCTCGAGCGCGTCGTGGTTGCCGGGCAGCAGCACCACCGGCACCTCGATCCGCTTCAGCGCCTCACAAGCGCGCAAGATCGTCTGCCGCTCGACCTGGTTGTGCTCGAACACGTCCCCGGTGACGACCACGAAGGCCGCGCCGGTGTCCTTGGCGACGTCCCCGATCCGCATGACGGCGTCCAGCCGCGCCTGAGCCCACCGAGCCTGACCGTCCGGCCCCAGGAACCGGCGCATCATGCCCAGCTGCCAGTCCGAGCTGTGCAGAAAGGTGATCGAGTCGTTCATCGCGTTGAGAACGCTAACCCGCCCCGCCGACATCTCCCAACCAACACACCCACAACCCCCGTGATGCCCGCCATCCGAACACCCCCACCCCTGTGTTCATTCGCCCCTTTTTCACCCTCCAGCGAGCCCACAGCTGCCTGACAATCGGTGAGGAGGGTGAAAAGGGGGCGAATGAACACCAGGTGGGATGGGACGATCAGGCGGGTGGACACCTATCTCGAGACCGGGCGGCTCGTGCTGCGGCGGTTCACGGCCGGGGATGCCGAGTTGCTGGTCGAGCTGGACTCGGATGCCGACGTGATGCGGTACCTGACCGGTGAGCCGACGCCGCGGGCCGAGATCGAGCAGAAGGTGCTGCCCGAGATCCTCGCGCAGTACGGGACGCATCCGGGGCTGGGGACCTTCGCCGCGCACGAGAAGTCGAGTGGGCGGTTCGTGGGCTGGTTCGGGTTGCAGCCGACCGGAGAGGCCGGGACGGTCGACGTCGGCTACCGGCTGGATCGGTCGGCCTGGGGTCAGGGGTATGCGACCGAAGGCACCCGGGCGCTGATCGACCTGGCGTTCCGGGAGCTGGGGATGGCGAAGGTCGTGGCCGACACGATGGCGGTCAACACCAAGTCCCGCCGGGTGATGGTGAAGGCGGGCCTGCGGTTCGTCCGGGTCTTCCACGTGCATTTCGACGACCCGCTGCCGGGGACGGAGTACGGCGAGGTCGAGTACGCGATCGACCGGGAGACCTGGGAAGCTGGGGCCCGTGCCTGACGATCAACGCCGCCCGTACGCCGTACTGGACATCGACGCGACCCTCTCCGACACGAGCCAGCGGATCAAGTTCCTGGAGCGCAAGCCCAAGGACTGGGACTCGTTCTTCGCGCATGCCAAGGACGATGCCGTGCTGGACGAAGGGCTCGCGGTGGCGACGACGCTCGCGGCGGACCACGAGATCGTCTACCTGACCGGGCGGCCCGAGCGGCTGCGGCGAGACACGGTGAAGTGGTTCGAGGACAACGGCTTTCCTGAGGGCAAGCTGCTGATGCGTGGCAACAACGACCGGCGCCCGTCGGCGACGATGAAGCTCGCCCGGCTCAGGACGCTCGCGCAGGAGCGGCGGGTCGCAGTACTGGTCGATGACGACGTGCGGGTATGCGCCGCCGCCGAGAAGGCCGGCTACCCGGTGATGAGGGCCGACTGGGGACTCGATCCCGAGACCCAGCCGGCCCTCTTCGAAGCTCAGGAAAAAGAAGGGCGTACCTGAGCTGTTACTTGCTGAGGCCGACGATCAGGACGTTCGGGTACGGCGGGTACGGCGGCAGGTAGAAGTTCTGCACCTTCGAGCCGTGCAGGAACGCGTTGCGGGCGTAGATCAGCGGGACCAGCGGCGCGTCGGCCATGATCTGCTTGTCCAGGGCGCCCCACATGCCGGCGGCCTTGGCGTGGTCCGCCTCGCCCGTCGCGGCGTTGATGGCGGTGTCCACGACCGGGTTGGAGTACCGGGACATGTTGTACCCGCCGTTGCCGATCTCCGACGTCGCGAACAGCGGCTGGATGTTGCCGATCGCGCTCGGGAAGTCCGGCAGCCAGCTCGACACGGTGAGGTCGTAGTCGCCCTTCGGGCCGGTGACCAGTTCGGTCAACGGCTCGTTGGCCATCGGCTTGAGGGTGACGGTGATACCGGCCCGCTTCAGGCCCTGCTGGATCGCCTGTGCGACCGGGAGGCCGGTGGGCTGGTCGGAGTCGACAGCGAGGACCAGGTTGAGGTTGCTGACGCCCGCCGCCGCGAGCATCGACTTCGCCTTGTCGGGGTCACCGGCCGGCGGGGCTTCGTACAGGTTGTACTTGGCGTAGCCGTCCATGCCGGGGGTGATCAGCGTGCTGGCGATCTCGCCACCGAACTCCGGACCGCCCTCGGCGATCTGGACAGCCTGCTTGTCGACGGCGTACTGGATCGCCTTGCGGACCTCCACGTTCGCCAGCGCCGGGCGCTTGTTGTTCATCGCGAGGTACTGCAGCGCGCCGGACGGCGAGGTGGCGACGCGCGCCTTCACCGCCGGGTTGCCCGTGACTGTCGGGATCAGCGCGGCCGGTACCGACGTACCGGTGGTGGCGGCGAACTTGTCGTCGCCGGAGTCCGCGATCAGCCGCTGGTTGATTACGTCAGGCTGCAGACCCATCGCGTAGACGATCGAGTCCGGCAGACCGGTCCGGGCCGGGTCGGATCCCTTGTCCCAGGCCGGGTTGCGCTCCAGCTCGAGCTTCGAGCCCGGCGCGTACGACTTGACCTGATAGGGGCCGCTGGCAACAGGCTTCTCGCCGTAGTGGGCCGGGTCGGTGTCGGCCTTCTTCGGCACCGGCGAGAAGGCCGGCATGCTGACGATCCAGGGCCAGTTACCGAACGCCTTGTTCAGCTTGAAGACGATGGTGGTGTCGTCCGGCGTCTCGATCGAGGCGAGCTGCCCGCCCTTGTACGGGCCGGTGTACTTCTCGGCGCCGGCCAGCAGCGACTTGTGGTAGCCGAGACCGCCGCTCAGCTCGGGAGCGAAGGAGCGCTCGATGCCGTACTTGATGTCGGCGGCAACGATCGGCGAGCCGTCGGCGTACTTGAGGTTCGGCTTCAGCTTGTACGTCCAGGTCTTGCCGCCGTCGCTGACCTGGCCGGTGTCGGTGGCCAGGTCAGGGACTACCTCGGCGGCCTTGTCCGTGGAGGTCTTCCACGACGTGAGGCCGCGCAGCACCAGGTGGATCGTGCTCGTCCCGAGGTTCTGGCTCTTGGCCGGGTCGAGGCTGATCTCCTTGCTGGTGGTGAGGAGGTTGAGGGTGCCGCCCTGCTCGGCGGCCGCTGTTCCGCTACCGCTCGGAGTGGACTTGTCGTTGGCGTTGCATGCGGTGACAGCTAACGCCAGTGCGGCCGCGACTGCGACCGCTTGGGTAGTGCGTTTCATTGTGTCCTCTCCGACAGTGGGGGGTTCGAGAGTTCAAGGGGGGCTTCGGGGAAGTAGCAGGCGGCCCGATGGTCGCCGCCGGCAACGGGTTCGAGTACCGGCCGGGTCGTCGCGCAGACGTCCTCGGCCTTGTAGCACCGAGTCCGGAACGGACACCCGGAAGGCGGATCGATCGGCGTCGGCACATCACCGGTCAACACGATCCGGTCCCGGACCGCACCAGGCTCAGGCACCGGTACTGCGGACAGCAGCGCGCGCGTGTAGGGATGAGCCGGAGACGAGTAGACCTCGGCCGCCGGGCCTTCCTCCACGATCGTGCCGAGGTACATCACCGCGAGCCGGTCGGCGACCTGGCGAACCACGGCGAGGTCATGCGCGACCAGCACGTAGGACAGGCCGAGCTCATCCTTCAGGTCGGCCAGCAGATTGAGCACCTGCGCCTGGACCGACACGTCGAGCGCCGACACCGGCTCATCGCAGACGAGCAGATCGGGCTTCACAGCAAGCGCTCTCGCGATTCCGATCCGCTGCCGCTGACCACCCGAGAACTCGTGCGGGTAGCGCTCCAGGTGTTCCTCGGACAGACCGACCTGGCTGAGCAGCTCGACCAGTTGCGCGCGGGTCGGGCGGATCCCCTGCGCCCGGAACGGTGTGGTGAGGATCGTGCCGACGGACTGCCGTGGGTTGAGCGAGGCCTGCGGGTCCTGGAAGACCATCTGGATCTTCCGGCGGACCGGGCGGAGCCGGCGGCCACGCCACTTGGTGACGTCCTGGCCGCCGATCGAGACCTTGCCCGCGGTGGGGTCGAGGAGTCTGGTGGAGAGCCGGGCGAGGGTGGATTTGCCCGAACCCGATTCGCCGACCAGGCCGACGGTTTCGCCTCGGCGTACGACGAAATCGATGCCGTCGACGGCCTTCACCGACTGCGACCGCTGCCAGGGTGCGGTGCCCAGGCCGAAGTACTTCTTCACGCCGTCGAGTCGGAGCAGCTCGTCTTTTGGCGTCGCGGACTTGGATGAGGCCTCGGTCATGGCGCGACCTCCGGTCGGCGGCCGAGATGGCAGGCGGCTTCGTGATTGCCCTCGCCGGGCCTGGGGGTGAGCTCGGGGCGCTCGGTGATGCACCGCTCCCCCACGCGCTCGGTGTAGGCGCAGCGCGGCTGGAACGGGCAGCCGGTCTTGACCGAACCGGGCGACGGCGGACTGCCGGGGATCGTGGTCAGCCGATGCCGCGGCGGTACGTCGACCCGCGGCATCGCGCCGAGCAACCCGAGGCTGTACGGATGCGCCGCCCGATAGAACAGGTCCTTCACCGAACCATGCTCGGCCGCGCGACCGGCGTACATGACCAGTACGTCGTCCGCGACCTCCGCGACGACTCCGAGGTCGTGCGAGATGAGCACGAGCGCAGTACCGAACTCCGTCTGCACGTCTTCGAGCAGCCGCATGATCTGGGCCTGCACGGTGACGTCGAGCGCGGTCGTCGGCTCGTCCGCGATCAGGACCTTGGGGTCGTTCACCAAAGCCATAGCAATCACGACCCGCTGCCGCATTCCCCCGGAGAACTCGTGCGGGTAGTCCTTGGCCCGGGCCTTGGCCGCCGGGATGCCGACCAGGTCGAGCATCCGCACGGCGCGTTCGAGCGCTTCCTTCTTGGAGACGTCGTGGTGCAGCCGGTACGCCTCGGCGACCTGCCAGCCGACGCTGTAGTACGGGTTGAGCGCGGAGAGTGCGTCCTGGAAGACCAGCGCGATGTCGTTGCCGCGGATCTTGCGCAGTTCGTCGTTGGGCAGGCCGACGAGCTCGCGCCCGTCGAGCAACACCTCGCCTTTGACGTCCGCGTTGCTGGGCAGCAGACCCATCACCGCTGCCGACGAGACGCTCTTGCCGGAACCGGACTCGCCGACGATCGCCAGTGTCTTGCCGGGTGCGACGGCGAAGTCGATGCCGGCCACGGCGGGCACCAAGCCGCCTTCGGTCCGGAAGGTGACGTGCAGGTCGTGAACCTCGAGGACAGGACGGTCAGCCATGGGTCACCCTCGGGTCGAGTACTCCGTGCAGCAGGTCGACCACCAGATTCGCGATGATCACCAGGAACGCCGAGAACAGCGTCACGCCGACCACCACGGCCACGTCGACCTGGCTGACGCCGCTGATCAGCAACTCCCCCAGCCCTTGCATGCTGAACACCTTCTCGGTCAGGATCGCGCCGCCGAGCAGGCTGCCCAGATCGAGCCCGAAGATGGTCACGATCGGCACGAGCACGCCACGCAACCCGTGCACGAGGACCACTCTTCGTTCGCCGGCACCCTTCGCTCGGGCGGTGGTCACGTGGTCGAGATTCATCTCCTCGAGCATCTGCGCGCGGGTCAGCCGGATGTACGACGCGGACGAGAGCGCCGCGAGCACCAGCCACGGCATGATCAGGTGCCAGGCCCAGTCGACCGGGCTCTCCGTGAATGGCACATAACCGTTGACCGGCACCATGTTCAGCCAAAACCCGAAGACGAGGATGGCCAGCAGGCCGACCAGGAACGACGGCGACGCGACACCGATCAGTGCCAGGCCGACGGCCAGCTTGTCGAACAGCTTGCCCCGTTTGAGGGCCGCGCCGACACCGAGCGAGACGCCGACGATAAGCCAGATCACCGCTGCCCCGAGCGCGATAGATGCGGTGATCGGAAGCCGGTCGAGGATCAGCGTGGTGACCGGGCGGGCCAGCGGGAACGAGTAACCGAAGCAGGGTGCGTCGCAGTGGACGGCCGCGCCGCCCTCGCCGTACGTGCGGCCGACGACGATGCCACGGAGGAATGCGAGGTACTGCTGGATGGTGCTCTGGTCCAGCTGCATGAAGTGGCGCGCCTGCTCGAGCCGGTCCGGCGTACAGGGCTTGCCGCAGCCAAGTCGGGCCGGGTCGGCGGGGAGGGCGTAGAAGATCAAGTAGACGGCGAGGCTGAGGGCGAGCAGGACCAGCACTGTCGCGAACAACCTGCGGATCAGGAACCACACCAGGTCAGGCATCAGGTCGCCCTCCGCAGCCGGACGTCGAAGGCGTCGCGGATACCGTCGCCCAGCAAGGTGAATCCGAGGACGGCGAGGAACAGCATCGCGCCCGGGAAGAACAGGAACCACGGGTCGGTACCGGTGTAGACCCAGACGATCGAGTCCGAGATCGACCGCCCGAGACTGGGTGTCGGCGGTGGTACTCCGACGCCGAGGAACGACAGCGCGGCCTCGAGCCCGATGTAGCCGGGCACGGCCATGGTGGCGACGACGAGGACTGGGCCGAGCAGGTTCGGCAGGAGTTCGCGGGTGATCACATGCCAGCCGCTGGAGCCGACGCTGCGGGCCGCCTCGACGAACTCGCGAGTGACCAGCGACCTGGCCTGGTTGCGGATCAGCCGCGCGAGGCCGGCCCAGCCGAACACGCTGATCACCAGGATGAGCAGCAGCCAGCGCGGGAAGCCGGCCGGCACGATGATGCCCAGGGCAATCATGAAGACGAGTTGCGGGAAGCCGAAGAGGAAGTCGAGCAGTCGCGACACGATGGCGTCGTACCAGCCGCCGAAGTACGCGGCGCTGATCCCGACCAGGGTGCCGACCACTGTCGTCACCACGGTGCACACGGCCGCGATGAACAGCGAGGTGCGCAGACCGAGTACGACGATCGAGAACAGGTCGCGGCCGGTCAGTGGCTCGACCCCGAACCAGTGGTCGCCGCTGACGCCACCGGCCGTGCCACTCGGGGCGTTGCCACGAGCCGGGTCGAGCAGCCCGATGTTGTAGGTATAGGCGTCCTGCCCGGCCAGTCTGACCAGCAGCGGCGCCAGGGCCGCGATCACGATCAGGCCGATCACCAGCCAAGCCCCCAGCCGGGCACTCCGGTCCCGCCGGACACGGCGCAGGGCCTGGCGGGTCGGTGAGACGGCCGCAGGGACCGAGGAACTCACGAGCACTCCTGACAACGATGGACTTGAACCCAAGCCGAATGACGGTAGGCCAGAGTCTCCCACCATCCGGGTCCCATCTTGAATGTTGAGAATGTCAGTCCACCCGCAAGAGTTTCTGTCGGTGCCGCCTGGCAGCGTGTCGGCATGGCGATTCCGAGGGCGGTTGCTGTTGTGGTCGACGGTGGCGAAGTGCTGGTGATCAAGCGGTATTTGAAGCAGAGACGGGCTCTGGACTGCGTCATGTGCGAGGACAGCGGATCTCCGGGACCGGAGTGCGCCGGACATCGGTACGCCGTACTGCCGGGCGGGCATGTCGAGGCGGATGAAGACGCGGAGACAGCGGCGGTTCGGGAGCTTGCGGAGGAGACCACCCTCACCGCGGCCATCGACCGGCTGCTCTGGACCGGGTTGCACAACGGCAGGCCGGCGTACTACTTCCTGATGCACGGCGTGACGGGGAAGGCCGAGTTGTCAGGTCCGGAGGCGGAAGAGCACTGCGACACCAACAGCTTTGAGTTGGTGTGGGCCGGGCCGGATGAGCTCGACTCGCTTGGGCTGCATCCGGCCGGGCTGGTCGACCAGCTCGCTGGGTTACTCCTCGTCGATTAGCTGCCAGTTGCGGCGCGGGAGGTAGCGGAGGGCGAGGTAGGCGATGGCTGCGCCGAGGAGGAAGCCGGGGATCGACCAGCGCCAGCCGAGGAGGGGTTTCTCTTCGATCTTGAGTGCGGTGGTCGGGGTGTCGTCGACGGCGGCGGCCTCTGGTGGGATCTGCGGTGCGGGCTGCGGGAGGGTGGTCGGGCCGCCGTCTTTGCGTGTGCCATGGAGCAGGTCGAGCGAGACGAGGAACTTGACCAGTTGCACGTCGTCGGTAGCGCGGTGCCAGACCGGCTTCTCCGGCAATTGGCCTTGGTCATTCAGGCCCTCGGTGGTCGCTATCCAGGGGCCGCCGGGCGCGTCCGGGTAGATCGTGTCCACTCGCCAAGCCTTGATGTCGTGGAGCAGCCAGCTCACCTGGATGGAGGGGCCGATCTCGTGGCTGTCCTCGCCCGGGATGTCCCGCGATTCCGCGTTGAGCAGCTGCTCCAGTTCGCTGTACGCCTTGTCCTGGTAGCTGATGGCAGCCACCTTGCCGATGTCCCCCGCGCGCAGCAGCACACTGGTCGGCCCACCGGCCTGGGCCGGCAGCGCGCCGACTCCCACGATGCCCAACACGATCAGCAGGACGGTACGGCGTACCCAGCGGTTCATGGCGGTCTCCTATCGACTGCTCTAGATACACCGCCGCGCTTGGTCCGGTTCCCAATTAGCGGGCCAGCTCGGTCGCGCGGTTCTTGTCGGGCATGCCTTCGAGGCGGAAGGTGATGCCGTTGCGCACCCAGACGAGCGTCGGTCCTGCCACCCTGACCCTCTGTTCTTCGCCGGTCTGCTTCATCAGCACGAGCTCATGCGGCGTGCTGAACCAGAACCCGTCGATCTCCGGCACGTGCTCCAACTCGGAGTAGTACTTCTTGAAGTACAGCGGCGACGGCTCAGCCTGGAACTGCTCCAGCCGTACTACGCCATCTGCCGTCTCCCAGCTCATGGCGACGAAGCCTGTCGACGCCTGCACACCCGTCGGCGCCCCTAGCGCTGTGGGAACCACCGGAGTGAACCCAGCCTTTCTAGCCGCCTCGACCATGCTCAGCTGACCACTGGCTTGGGGAGGAGCCGGCGCACTCGTCGGCCCGCTCGGCACCTGCACGGCCCCCACTCCCCCGATGTTGAGCCACTCGGCCACCGCAGCACGCACTGGCGGCGCAACCAGCGCACCGGCCAGCAGCAGCGACAGGAGAGCCAGCAACGCGCGCCACTTCTCCTTGACGGCTGCGGCGACGGTACGGCGTACAGGGGGCTCGGCAACTCGCTCGAGCACGGCAGCGGCCAGCCCTTCCGCGACAGGCGGCACAGCGGCGCTACGACCGAGCGCACGGAGGTCGTCTTCCAGTGAGGTCATCGCTGCACCTCCTTGTCCGGTAGTTGCGTCCGCAGCCGCCCCAGAGCACGATGCAGCCGCGACTTGACCGTGCCCTTCGGCCAACCGAGCACAGTGGCCGTCTCCTGCTCGTCTAGCTCCAGCAGGTAGCGACACGTCACCACCAGCCGGTACTGCTCAGGCAGAGCCCGTACTGCGGCCAACAGCTCGGCCCGGCGTTCCGCTGACAAGGCGTGATCCGCCGGATCGAGCACAGCGTCCGGCAGTACTGCCAACTCCTCCCGGCGAGCCCGACGCCCGCGTGACCGAAGTACATTGCGCGTCTCGTTAGCCACAATCCGCAGCAACCACGGCCTGAAGGCGGAGCCGTCCCGGAAGGTGTTCAACGCGCGGTACGCCTTGACGAACGACTCTTGTACTACGTCATCCGCGTCGGAGCCGGCACCCATGAACACGGCAGTACGTTTCGCCACCGAGGCGTGCAGCATCACCAACTCGGCGTACGCGGCGGTGTCCCCGCTTCGCACCCGAGCCAGAATCGCCGAGTCGTCACTTGCGCTGATTCCGCCTCCTGTTTTGATCCCCTGCATTGTCTCTACACCGCGGGGCCGCAAATGGTTCCGGACACGGAGCTCCAGCCCATCAAAGGCCCCCCGCGCGGTAGCGCCCACGCCTGACGAAGCCTGCGGAACCGGACGTTTGATGGGATGGACCTCCGGGCTGGACGTCCGGGAGCCAGCAACGTCGGAGCCGCGCAGGCCGGCGCCGCGCGGATTGGAGCTCACCGGCGCCTGGCGCACCGCGCCGGAGTACGGGAGATTCCGGCGATCGACGGCGCTTGCCGGCCTGCGGGCGCCAGGCGGCTGCCCTTCCGCGACTGGTCGGGGGAACCAGAGCTCCAGCCCATCAAAGGCTCGCTCGCGCGGGCGCACCCACGCCTGGCGAAGGCTGAACGACCGGGGCTTTGATGGGATGGATCTCCGGAAGGCGACGTCGGAGCTGCCGAGGTCGGCCCCGCACGGGTCTGCGCCACGCAGGTTGGAGTTCTCGGCGCCAGGCGCACGACCGTCTGCGGCGCGACGTACCGCGTGCGGGCGCCAGGCGGCTGCCCTTCCGCGACTGGTCGGGGGAACCGGAGCTCCAGCCCATCAAGGGCCTGGTTGCGTGGGGCGCTTACGCCTGACGAAGCCTGAGGAACCGGACGTTTGATGGGATGGACCTCCGGGCTGGACGTCGACGAGCACGGCGACGGAGGAGCCGCGCGACCCCCAGTACACCCGCGTGTCGCAGGGCGAAGTACCCGACTGTCATAAGGTCATCCACGTGCCCGAAGTCGATGCTTCCTTCCTAGTCCTTCCCCGTCACGAACTTGCCGGTGCCGCGTTGCAGCGGGCCAAGGATCTCGGGGCCACGTTTGCTGAGTTCCGGCTGGAGCGGATCCGGTCGGAGTCGATCTCGCTTCGCGATGGGGTGCTGGAGAGTGCCCGCGATGACGAGGATCTCGGGCTTGCCGTCCGGGTCATCCACGACGGGACCTGGGGTTTTGCCGCCGGTGTCGCGTTGACGACCGACGAGGCCGTCCGCGTCGCCGAGCAGGCTGTGCACATGGCTCAGGTCTCGCGGCCGATCAACAGCGAGCCGATCGAGTTGGCGGACGAGCCGGTGTACGACGACGTGAGCTGGGTTTCGTCGTACGAGATCGACCCGTTGAGCCTGCCGCGATCCGAGAAGGTCGCCCTGCTCACCGACTGGAGCAACCGGCTGCTCCAGGCCGACGGGGTCTCGCATGTGACCGCGCATGTCGACTCGATCAACGAGTGCAAGTTCTACGCGAACTCCGAAGGCACCTCCACCACGCAGCAGCGGGTGCGGATCGGCCCGACGATCGAGGCGGTCGCGGTGGATGCCGAGACCGGCCGATTCGACTCGATGGCCAGCTGCGCACCGCCGGCCGGCCGGGGTTGGGAGTACATGACCGGTACCGGCTGGAACTGGGATGAGGAGCTCGCCCAGATCCCCGGCTGGCTCGCCGAGAAGATGGTCGCGCCGAGCGTCGAGGCCGGCAGCTACGACCTCGTGATCGACCCGACCAACCTGTGGCTCACCATCCACGAGTCGATCGGCCATGCGACCGAGCTGGATCGCGCACTCGGCTACGAGGCCAACTACGCCGGTACGAGTTTCGCCACCATCGACAAGCTGGGCAGCCTGCAGTACGGCTCACCAGTCATGCACGTCACCGGCGACCGTACTGCGGAGAACGGGCTGTCCACGATCGGGTACGACGACGAGGGTGTCGCCGGGCAGCAGTGGGATCTCGTCAAGGACGGCATCCTGGTCGGCTACCAGGTGGATCGGCGGATGGCGAAGGTGAACGAGGAGCGACTCGGCACCGGCCGCTCCAACGGTTGCGCGTTCGCCGACTCGGCCGGGCACATCCCGATCCAGCGGATGGCCAACGTGTCGTTGCAGCCGGCTGTGGACGGCCCGTCGACCGAGGAGCTGATCAGCCGGGTGAAGAACGGCATCTACATCGTCGGCGACAAGTCCTGGTCGATCGACATGCAGCGGTACAACTTCCAGTTCACCGGCCAGCGGTTCTACAAGATCACCGACGGCAAGCTGGACGGTCAGCTGCGGGATGTGGCCTACCAGGCCACCACGACCGACTTCTGGGGCTCGATGGAGGCAGTCGGCGGCCCGGAGACCTACCAGCTCGGTGGCGCCCTCAACTGCGGCAAGGCCCAGCCGGGGCAGACCGGTGCCGTCAGCCACGGTTGCCCGTCCGTTCTGTTCCGCGACGTCCGCATTCTCAACACCACGCAGGAGGCCGGCCGGTGACGACCGCCATTCAGCTCAGCCCGCAGGACACCATCGAGCGAGGGCTAGACCTGGCAGCGGCCGCCGGAGCCTCGGGTTGCGTCGTACTGGTCGCTGAGAGCTCCAGTGCCAACCTGCGCTGGGCCAACAACACTCTGACCACCAACGGCGCCATGCGCGGCTCTAGGGTCACCGTGATCGCCACTGTCGGCGCAGGCGAGGGTACTGCGGCCGGCGTGGTCGGCCGCTCGTCCACGACTGACTCCAGCCTCCGGGAGCTCGTGTCGGCTGCAGTAGACGCAGCACGCAGCTCCAGCCCGGCCGAAGACGCCCGGCCGCTCATCGACGGCACTGTCGGCTCTGGCTGGGACGAGGAGCCGGACGAGACCTCCGTCAACGTGTACGCCGAATTCGCCCCCGCACTCGGCGAGGCGCTCACCCAGGCCGGCAAGGAGAACCGCTGGCTCTACGGCTTCGCCGACCACGAGGTCGTCACCCTGTACGTCGGGTCGTCCACCGGACTGCGGTTGCGCCACAGCCTTCCGCGGGGCTTCGTGTCGGCCACCGGCAAGTCAGGTGACCTGAGCCAGTCGGCCTGGGTCGGCGCGGCCACTCGCGACTTCAGTGACATCGACCCGCTCGCGATCGACACCGAGCTCACCCGTCGGCTCGGCTGGGCCAGCCGGACCGTCTCGGTGGAACCAGGCCGGCATGCGACCGTGCTGCCGCCCGCCGCCGTGGCCGACCTCGTCACGTTCCTGTTCTGGCAACTCGAAGGCCGGGACGCCTACGAGGGTCGCAGCGTCTTCTCGAAGCCCTCGGGCGGCACCCGGATCGGCGAGGCCCTGTCACCCCATCGTGTCAGCCTGCGGTCCGACCCCAATCTGGCTGGGCTGGAGACCTTCCCATTCGCGGTTGCGAGGTCGTCCGGCGGCTCATCGAGCGTCTTCGACAACGGCCTCACGCTCAGCGCAACCGACTGGATCCGCGGCGGCAAGCTCGAGAACCTGATGCAGAGCCGGTTCACCGCCGAGCTCACCGGTGCGCCCGCGGTGACGCCGCCGATCGACAACTTCGCGCTCTCGGTCAACGGCGCGACCGGTACGACGGACGACCTCGTCGCCGGGCTCGACAACGGTCTGCTGCTCACCTGCCTGTGGTACATCCGCCCGGTCGACCCGCAGACCCTACTGCTGACCGGGCTCACCCGGGACGGCGTCTACCTGGTCGAGAACGGCGAGGTGACCGGTGCCGTGAACAACTTCCGTTTCAACGAAAGCCCGGTCGACCTGCTCGCCCGGTTCACGGCGGCCGGTGCGACGGTCCCGTCGTTCTCCCGCGAGTGGGGCGACGAGTTCTCTCGTACTGCGACCCCGCCGCTGCTGGTGCCCGACTTCAACATGTCGAGCGTCAGCCAAGCCTCCTGATCGATCAAACAGGCTAGCCAACACGAAGGCCCGCACCCCGTACTGCGGGATGCGGGCCTTCGAACCACCTGTCCCGCGAACCGGCGTCTCTCAACCAGGTTCGCGGGACGACGTGGGTGGATCAGCCCTGCGGACCACCCTGCGGCGGTCCCTGCGGGGCCGGCGGGTAACCCGGGTAGCCCGGCTCGCCACCGGGGCCGAAACGCTCGGCGGCCTTCGGGTCCGGACCGTACTGGTTGTCCCCGGCAGCACCCTCCTGGGCGGCGAAGACGATGAAGATGATCCAGCCGACACACGGAACCAGCGAGATCAGCACCCACCAGCCGGTACGACCGGTGTCGTGCATCCGGCGGATCGCTACGCCGATGGTCGGCAGCAGCACGGCCAGGCCGTAGATCGACTGCAGCACCCCGCTGTCGCCGGCGCCGTAGGTGGTGCCGATGGCGCGGTCGATAATGCCCAGAACGATCGAGATGATCGTACTGAACAGGGCGAACATCCAGAACTCTTTACGCCGCGCGCGACCGCTGAACACGGCGTACTTCTTGATGACCTCTGTAAACCACTGCATTGGTGTTTCTCCGATGGTCGAAGGTGAGACGCGGACCGAGCCTGGCGGAACCCATCGGGTTCGTCAATGCAACTTTTCGCTTTGGTGACCACACCGCAACACGGCGCGCCGTATTAGCTAGAGTCGACTTCAGGTTGTCGGGGCGGGTTTTGCTTGGGTGACTCGCCAGCAGGTGTTGTCGTTCTCCTCGTACGCGTCGGCGCCGCCGAGCTCCCAGCGGTCGGCGAGTTCGTGGACCAGGTCGAGGTCGAAGAATCGGCCGGCGAATCCGTCTTTGGCGTACAGGCCGTCACCGATCTCGGTGGACTTACCGTACCGGCTGTCGTCGGTCGACCAGACGGTGTAGACGAAGAGCCCGCCGGGACGCAGTACGCGGCGGATCTCGTTGACCAGGGCGCGCAGCTCGGTTCGCGAAAAGGCCATGTTCAGCAAGACATTCGCGTAGACCGCGCCGACGGTCGCGTCGGCCGGTGGCAGCGGATCGCGGACGTCGTGCAGGGCAGCGGTGACCCGGTCGTCCAGCCCTTCCCGCTGCGCCTCCAGCCGAAGCTGGTCCAGAGCCGACTCGCTGAAGTCGGTGGCGTGCACGCTGAATCCCTGCCTGGCAAGGTAGAACGCGTCCCTGCCCTGGCCGGCGCCCAGCTCCAGCACATCATCGATGCCTGCGGCACCGAACAGCTTCGCCGTCCACCGGGCCGCCGCCGACGGGTCCGTGCCGTGCAAGCTCGGATGCTGCTCGTAGGCCGTCTGCCATCGCTCCTGCTGAGCCCTCGCGAGCTCCACGTATCCAGTCTTCATCTTGCTCCCCGTGTTCGCCTCGCCGATCTGTTCGAACCGGCAGACCCGCAGCAGCCTACGCGACGAATTGAGTAGACGTACTCAAGCGTCCACCCGTTCCGCCTGGCGATAGTGAGGATGACCACCGAGGAGGACGCCCGATGAACGCCCATCCCACCGACTTCCAGTGCCCTGTCTGTCACACGCCACTCCACCTGGATGTCCAGCTGACCGCGACATCACGTCCCCACCAGGCACCGTTGCCCCCGGCACCACAAACCCCACACACCCACCCACCGGCAACTCCGTTCCACCCGCCGTCGCCGCCGTCTCCTGCGACGCCCGTCCAGCCGTCGCCCGCATCTCCCGTCCAGGGCCCGCCGGTATCGCCTGCATCGCCCGTCCAGGGGTCGCCGGTATCGCCTGCATCGCCCGTCGAGCCGCAGCCGCCGTCGCAAGCTGCTGCATCCACACCCGCGCCACCGGAAACTCCGAGGTTCGCACCGTGGGCTGCTCCCGCCGCGCCGACGGCCACCCTCCGTCCGCCTGCTGCACAAGGCGGACACCCCGCCCCACCCCCGCGTGGCTTCCAGCCGCGCCAAGCTCAGCGACCCAGCCCGCAAGGCCCTCTGCGCCCGCCCCCGCTGCCGAAGCCGCGGAAGGCGCCCCGCCCAAGGCGCCGGTTGAGCCCGCAGGCAACGCTCCTCAGCCTCGGCGTACTGCTCCTGCTCGCCGCCGGCGTCACCTTCCTCGCCGTCAACTGGGACAGCCTCTCGGTCCCGATCCAGGCATCGATCATCGCCACCCTCGCCGCGATCGCGCTGGCCGGTTCCGTCCCGTCCGCGCGCTACAAACTGGCCGGCACGGCTGAAGCTCTCGCTATCCTCGGCACCGGCCTGCTCACCGTCGACCTGTACGGCGCCCGCGCGCTCGGCCTGGTCTCCCCCGAGACCATGGACGGCCTCACGTACTTCGGGCTGGCGGCCGGATTGGTTGCCGCGACCAACCTCTTGATGTCACGCATCGCACCCAGCGTGATCACGTACGGTGTCGCCGCCGTCATCATCGGGCAACTCCCCTTGCCCTTCCTGCTGGCCGACCGCGTCGATCTCGCCCCCTTCCTGTTGGGCATGCTGATCCAGGTAGCGATCACGCTGTACTGGTCCTCGAAGGGCACCAAGGTCGTTCGCGTCACCGGCGCCAGCTGCGCTGCGCTCGTCTTCTGGGCGCTGATGATCACCGGCTGCGTCCGAATCTTCCTCAGCCTGATCGCTCACCACTCACCCGAGACCCGCCCGGAGCTCCGGGCCTTCCTCGACGGCTCGCCGACAGCGCTCTTCCCCGTCATCGCCACCACCATCGTCATCTGCCTGGCCGGGATCACCGGCGTCTTCCTGCTCCGCAAGGTAAAGCTCCCCCGCACCCTCCCGGCCGGCCTCGGCGAATGCGCCTGTACTGCGGCCGTCGCGTTCGCCCTGGCGACGTGTCTCCCCCAGTTGCCCACGGCCGGACGCTGGCTGAGCACCGGCCTCGCCACCGCCCTTGCCCTGACCGCGCTGCTGATGGCCAAGCGGACCGGCGTACGGGCTGGGGTGGTGTGGACCGCGACCATAGTCGTTGCTGCGATCAACTTCTTGGTCTGCTTCCTCACGGAGGACGTCGTTCAGCTCGGGCTGATCTCCGCGATCGTCTCCGCGCTTGCTCTGGTCGCCGTCTGGCGCAAGCGGCTGCAAGCGCCGACGGCAGCGATGACCGCCAGCTTCGCGGCGCAGCTCGCCATCGTGCTGGTGACCTTCGACGGATTCTTCAACCTCTGGACCGGGGCGATCACGCTCGCGGTGGTCGGTGCTATCTCGGTCGCCGTCGCCTGCCTCTTCACCAATGTGCCACTAGAGCGCGCTCTCCTGGGTTCCGCGGCCTCCGCGGTCGCCCTGGCCGAACTCGTAGTACTGATGGAGTCACAGGCTGTGGGCACCGGCATCGTGCTCACCATCGCCGCGGCTCCATTGGTTGCCTACGGCATGCGTCCGGAGCGACGACAGGCACTACTCCTGGCCGGTGGCCTGCTCATGGTCGCCAACACGGCCTTCGTCCTCGGCGCCGGAGCCACCACGATCGAGTGGTTCACCCTGCCGCCGGCTGCGGTGATGCTCGCGATCGGCGTCTACGGCTGGCGCAACCAACCGAGCTGGGTCTTCCTCGGCCCCGGGCTGCTACTCGGTCTGGTGCCCTCGGCGCTAATTGCCAACAGCAACTACGACTACCTGCGGACGACGTTCGTCGTAGCTGCCGCACTCGCGGTGATCCTGATCGGAACCCGCTTCTCCCTGCAGGCACCGTTCGTCATCGGCGCCGGCGTCCTGCTCAAGATCGCCCTCTGGCAGTTCCTGGAGGTAGCGCCCTTGGTCCCCCGCTGGATCACCCTGGCCGCCGCCGGCCTGATCCTCCTCACCGTCGGCGCCACCTACGAACGCCGCCTCCAAAACGCGAAACAAGCCGCCCGCTGGCTAACCGCCCTCCGCTGACCCTGCGCCGACGCATGTCATCTTTGAGCACCCGCCAGCGACGCAATCGCAGCCCAGGCGACTGGCGGGTGCCCAAGGTCGCGCGCACCTTGGCGCAATCACCACCTTGAGCACCCGCCGGGCACGCCAAAGCCGTCCAGGCGACTGGCGGGTGCTCAAGGTCGCGCGCACCTCGACGGGCGAGGGTGCGCGGGAGCGCCACTCCGGCAGGGGCTGCGGGGAGTCCGGCTCTCTGGCGATACTGGGGAACGACTCACGACTGCAACGCCGGGGGGCGAATGGCCAACCGCGAAGAACTGGACTCGTCCGATGCCGTTGTGCTGACGCACGCGCTGGAGAAGCTCCGGGCGCGTGACGGTCTGGTCCTGGAGCGTCTGCAGACCACGACCAGGAAGAGCGACGTCGCACCGCTGATCAGGCTGCCCTTGGTCCAGGACTTCGCGACACTGCAGGACATCGATCCCGCTCTGGCCGCCCTGCAGGTGGTGGCCCAGTGCGTCCGGGACACGACCGACGGGACCCACCAGATCGTCGCCGACGCGATCCTGGGCCTGGGCGTGCTCGGTGACGTCTACTCCCAGCACGGTCTCGAGGACAAGGTGGTCCAGGCGCTCCGCGCTGACTCCCTGGGACGCCGCCGAGCCACGCTCCTGACCCATTGGCGGCACCTGCACCTGGCGATGGGCCTCCTGCCGGGTGATCCGCCGAGCGACCGCACCTTGCGCGGCACGATGGAGTCCGACGTACTGCGTCAGTTGGCGCGGCAACTGCTCGAACCGGAGAACCACCCACTCGCAGTACCGGACGGCCCTGAACCTGCCGCCCGGCCGCGGACGTCTCCGGCCGGGCGGGTCATCGTCGTCGGCGGAGCGGTGATGGACGTCATCTTCCGGACCAAGGTGATTCCGCAGCACGAGACCTCCACGCTTGCCGACGACTGCCGGCTCGCGCCAGGCGGCAAAGGTGTCAGCCAGGCCGTCGCGGCGGCCCGGCTGGGGCTCAAGGTCAGCCTCGTCGCGGCCCTGGGCGACGATCAGTTCGGCCATGACATTGTCGAGCACCTCCGCGAGGAGAACGTCGACACCTCGCTGCTGAAGATCGTCCGGGGCGCGCGCACCCCGATGACCGGCGTGTTCGAGCTGAGACTGGGCGACAGCATCGCCGCGGTCTGGCGCAACGACAAGGTGATCAATCTCAGCGTCCGTGACCTCGACCTGCTCTCCCGCCAGATCGCCGACTGCGACGCGGTCCTGCTCACGTTCGAGATCCCGCGTGAGACCTTCCAGCGCGCTGTGGACCTGGCCACCCCGGACCTGCGCAAAGGCCCGACCGTGATCGTCACCCCGGGCCAGCCGTACCCCGATGGCGGCATCTCCCGCCAGGCACTGTCCCAGATCGACTACCTGGTCGCCCACGCCTGGGAGCTGGAGCGCTATGTTCCGGCCGGTCACGACCGCTTCGATCCGGACCGGGTCGGCGACCATCTGCTCGAGCGAGGCGTCGGGACGGTCTGCCTGCTCGGCTACGGCGGCGGCCTGATCTACTCCCAGACCGCTCCGCGGATCGACCGGCTACCCACCGTCTCCTCGCCGTTCAAGGAGTCCTCGACCACTCGCGACGCCTTCTGCGCCGCCCTGGCCGCCAAGCTGATCGACGACGGCGCCTTCACCGAAGACGTCGCCGAGTGGGCGACCGCGGCGATGGCCTGTGTCGCCGAGGACCACACACACTCGACCACGATGCCCGACCGGGAACGGATCGAACGGAAACTGCGCAATGCGAAGGCCGGCGGCCGCTGACCGTGCCGTTCTGGCACTTTTCCGGCCGTCCGGAGCAGAACTCGCTGCCAATTGGCAACAACGTCTTCCTTTTGGCAGGACCAACGGCGGTGAACACCGCCTGCGGCGACCGGACCGGCCGCATTGACCCGCTTCAACCGGCGCCAATAAAGCACATTGACATCCAATTGCCGTGTTGTTCACTGAGAACAGAGCACGACAAGGCGGTGCGGGACCCCAATCTAGCGCACACCGCCAAGAATGCAAGCACCAGCACGCCGGTCAGCCATGGAAGTGAGGGATCCCGATGACTGAGAACAACGCCCTGGTACTGATTCTGATGGGAATCGTGACCGCCATCCTGTACAGCTTCTGGAAGCAGATTCTTTTCCTGATCCTGATGGTCGTGATCACGATCTTCTGCTTCGGCATCTACAGCTTCGCGGCCAGCATGGCCAGCTGAGAAGCACGCCGAGGACTACAGGCACCCGCCGACGGCGGGTGCCTGTTCCTTGTTCAGGACGAGACTCAGGACGCGGCTCAGCGGCGGAGCCGGCGCTGATCATCGACGGGCAGGAACTCCGTCTCGCCCTTGAGCCGGCAGCAGAAGATCGCGGAGTCGAGCAACCTCGCCCGGCTCTGCTCGACGACGGCACCCGACAACGTCTTGACCGTGGTCAGGTTGGCGGTGCCGTAGTCCTCGCGCAGTTTGCGCGGACTGATGTAGCGCCCGTCTAGGTAGAGGTAAGGGCGCGGGCTGATCGACATCCAGCGTTGCCAGTTCGCCGCCCGGTAACTCGATCCGGTGAAGCCGAGATTCGGATCGACGGCGGTGGTCAGCAACTCGATCTGTGGTTCACTCTGCCGCAGTGCGTTACGCACCTTGGCCAGCAGGAAGGAGATCGCGTTGCCCGGGGCGACGTCGAACGAGTAAACCCGGGAAACGTCCCAGACCCGGTCCGGCGCAACGCCGAACTGATTTCGCAGCTGCTTGCCGACGACCGCCCACTCCAGTGGCGAAACACTGCACAAGGTCACCGGCCGGCCGTGCAGCGGATCGACCAGCGCGTAATTCTTCGAGCCGCCGCGGGCGCTTCTCAGATAATGCAGGTGCCCGAAGATCCGGGCCGCATTCTCGGCGTCGTACGAGATGAAACGCAGATCCTGCAACGCGTATTCGTCGGTCGGCATCAGATCCAGGATCTCTGCCTGGTCAGCGCGCAGACCGACCGCGCAGTTGCGCAACTCGGCGTCCAGTTGCCGCCGGGTCAGCCGCCCACTGTGCCCGGCCACGCGCGGCAGGTGCAGCAAGGTGCGGACGTTCAGTGCGCGTGGTTCGACGCTATGCCTGGCCGCCGACTGGGCGACCAGCGCCGCAAAAGGGGAATCAGCGCCGCGGCACTCGTCGAGCGAGAACTTCGGCTGCGGTGCCGCGGCGGGAGGATCCGTTCTGATGGCAAGGGCGCACAAGCTCCCGCCTCCTGTCTTGCGATGGGCGTCAAGCACCACAAATGATGGTACCCGCGGGAACGGAAGGACGTTGGCTGAGTCAGCGGGCCGGGTCAGCGCTTGGTGCGCAGGTTCTCCTTGAGAATGCCGAGCCGCGGCTGGACCAGGTCGTACTTGAGCTGAAGGGGTGTCAGCCGGGTGTGCGGGCGATAGTCGATCTGGCGCCCGGTCAGCAGTTCGTCGTGCCAGTCGTACAGCACCTCGGGCAGTCCGAGGACCTTCGACTGGTCACCGGTCACGTCGATGACCAAGCGATCGCGCCCGTCCCAGAACTCGACCCAGCAGTGCCGGGCCAGTTCCGGTCCGGCCACCGTGAAGATATCGCCGTAGCAGTAGGTGAGACCGCGGACGTGGTGGCTGCCGAACGCCAGGGTCTCGACCAGCCAAGCCGAACTGACGCCACATTGCCCGCGCGAAGCGGCGACATCCGCGCCGGCCGGACTCCTGAAGGCCTCATGAATGGTCTTGTCGGACCAGGCGTCCTGGAGGCGCTTGCGATGGCCGGCGAGCTCGCTGACCCAGACCGGAAAGGACCGGCCGTGCAGCGTACGACTCGTGGAGGTGACAGCGGGACGGCTCGATACGCCGGTCAACGACACTGGTTGACGTCTTTCTGTGTGGAGCGGTCGATGTCGTCCGATGGCAGGAGAAACTCCGGCAGGCGGCCATGTTCGTCGGCCCTGCCTCCTGAAAGAACGCCCCCTGAAACCGCACAGATCGCCGGATGACGGTCGATCATGCCGCTCCTCGCTCCATCCTGCCCGCTGAGCGGACGATTGTCTTCAGAATGCCACAGATTCTCAGTCTGTGGCCAACGCCACACAGAGTGCAACGAGCGGTTCTGGTGTCTGTTACCACTCTCGCGACGGCTTGATCCCCGGTACCGCGAACAGCGGGTTCGGCATCCGGCCGGTGAGCGGGATGGGTGGACGGGTGTCGAGGTCGGCGTAGCCGAGAGTCAGCCGGTAGCCGTTGAGCGGGTAGCGGGCCACGGTTTCGGCCAGCAGATCGGTGCCGGCGAGCCGGTCTTGATACTGCGGATGGGTGCTCGCGTACTGCTCGACCTCGCCACGCAGCATCCCCCACAGTTTGTCAGGAGCAACTAAATCGGAACTGGCAAGAAGGTCTGCCAAAGGGCTGAGGACGCCCAGGAACAAGGCGTCCACGAGGTACTGGCGCAGGATGTGCCACGGCTTGCGGGGAAGGACTCTCTCCTGCGAGTCGGGCTCGGGACCGCGCTCCGGGATCGCGGTGGTGGAGATGTTGACGTCGTCGATCAGGTCCTTGATGACGAGCCGGGCAGGCACGCCCTCGGGGCCGCAGATGATGGCGAGGTTCTCGCCGTGCGGGTTCACCGTGATGCCGTAGTGGTGCATCAGGTGCAGCAACGGGCGGATCAGCGTGGAGATCAGTTCCGCCGTCCAGGTCTCGGCATCGGCGTTGGAGGCTGCGATCAAAGCTCCAGCCAACGGCTCCCCCGCGGCATCTCGATGCAGTACTGCGGCCAGCGGCCAAGCCGTCTCGCCTGGTTGCAGCCGAGGCGTCAGCGGGTCTCGCCAGATGCAGGCGAGCGTTTCCGTCCACTGGTAAGGGATTCCATCCGAAAGCTGTGGATGGCGGACGGTCACCGACGCGACCTCACCCAGCAGCTCGGTCCCCAGCCGGTTGAAGACCTCGTCGCGGTACCAGAGACCACGCAGCCACTGGGTGACCATCGGTGCCGCCAAGGAGCAGTGCGCCGGGATGCCGCGGTACACGGAGGTGTTCAGGATCTTCAGTGGCAGCTTCACCTGATAGCGCAGGGGCTGGGAGATGTTCACCATCGTGCGGATCGACTGGGTCGGCAGGTAGTCGTCAGGCCCCTCCCCCAGCACCACGATCTCGCCATTGGCCAGCTCACGAGCCCACTGCGTCCGTACTACGTGGTCGACCTGCCACGGATGACAAGGGAGCCACACGTACGAGTCCGGGTCGACCACCTTGGCGCGGAAGGCGTCTAGAGCAGCAGGACCCAACTCCCTGCCGACCACTGCGTGCTCAGACAGCTCCGGCGTCCCACGGAACTCGGCAAGGCCGCGTCGTACGGCCAGCCAGACCAGGCGGAGCGGAGTACGGGCCTCTGGGGTGTAGCGGAGGCTGTCGGCGGCGGAGAAGCCGAGGCGGCCCTTGTTGGCCACCAGTAGAGGGTGGCCGGTGAGGTGACCTTCTAGTTCTGCGTAGGGCAGTTCTAAGAGTTCTGCGTTCGACACTGCAGCAGAGGCCATCCGCACGTCGGCAGCGAGCGTGCTCGAGAGCTCAGCCACGTAGCCGGCCACTGTGGATCCGGAGAGGCCCAGAGTGCTCGCTGCGTCCACCAGGAACTGCACTGGGTCAATGGCTTCTTCGCTCTCGTCGTTGCCGAGGATGCCTGTCGCAGTACGGCGTACTGAGCCCGGGACGACCTGGTAGCTGCCGAACGCACCACGGGTCGAGGAGAACGTGTAGGTCGCCGCGCCAAGCACTAGGCGATCGCCATCGGGCTGCAGGAGCTCCTCTGTGCAGAGCTGCGAGATCAGCTTGGCCAGCAGCTGGGAGGAGCACTCGTTCCAGCTCATCCGGGGATCGAGAAGCTAGTGAAGGCAGTGGACTTGGGTAGCCGGAAGACCTCGCGTCCGGCGACGCTGTTGAGGATGGTGGCGTTCCGGATGGCGCCGATGCCCAGGTCAGGCGCTGCGACGCCATGACTGTGCAGGTCCGCATTCGAGACGAACAACCTGCCCGTCAGTGGATCGTCGGTACTGACACTGTGGTCCCTGTTGACCACCCAGCGATCCGCCTCGTCCTTGTGCACAAGCGGTTCTACCGCGGACAGGAACGGCAGCGGGCGGTTCCGGTAGCCAGTAGCAGCAACTACGGCGTCCGTTACGTGCTGGAAGGTTCGCTCGCTGTCTGTATGCCGCAAGGTCAGCTCGATACCGTCGGCATGAGCCACTGCTGCCTCCACTGCTACCCCCACCTGCAGCTCGACGGGCGCCACGGCCGCAGTACTGAGGTCACGCTGGTAGAGCACCTCGTGGATCTCCTCCAGGGTGTCGGAGGAGATGCCCTTGTAGTGCCGCCACTGATCCTTGACGAGCCGATCGCGGGCCGGCTCCTCCAGTGCATGGAAGTAGTCGACGTACGACGGTGTGGTCATCTCCAGCACCAACTTGGAGTAGTCCAGAGGCGTGTACGACGGGGTGCGGGTCAGCCAGCTCACCCCGGGCCCACCGGCTGCGTTGGCTCGTAGTAGGTCCAGTGCGCACTCCGCACCGGATTGGCCAGACCCGACCACTGTCACGCGCCCAGCGCGCAGCAGGTCGTCCCGGCGGTACAAGTAGTCGGCGGAATGCAGGAACCGCTCCGCCGGCAAGCCAGCAAGCGCTGCAGGCACAGCGGGCTCAGTGCCGACGCCCAGCACCAGGTGCCGAGTAGTGAACACCTCCACCGACCCGGCGCGCTCCACAGTCAACGCGAAGACGTCCCCGTCGAACGCAACCTCGGCAACGTGATGCCCGAAGTGCAACGAGTCCAGCTGGGCCGCGCACCAGCGCAGATAGGCCTCGTACTCCCGTCGCGTCGGATGGAACCTCTCCCGCACATAGAACTGGTACAGCCGATCGTTGTCCCGCAGGTACGAGAGGAACGACAACGGATGCGCCGGCTCGACCAGGCTGACCAGGTCGGCCAGGAAGGACACCTGCAGCATCGCGTCCTCGAACATCAGCCCGCGGTGCCAGGTGAACTCAGGGCGGCTGTCCAGCACCGCCAGCTTCACGTCGTCCACGCCATCGGCCAATGCGGCCAGTCCGAGGTTGAAAGGGCCACAGCCGATCGCGATCACGTCGTACGGGACGGTAGTCATCAGGCCTCCACAGTCCGGGTGCGGACCATCAGTAGTGCGGTCTTCTCGGGGAGCTGTAGCTCCCCTTGGGCGACGAAGCCGGCCGCGTCGAACGCGCGGACCGACCGGTGATTGGTGAGGTCAGGCTCCGCGACCACCCGGTTGCAGCGAGGATCCGCCCGCAGCAACGCGTCGGCCAGCGAAGTCAGCAGTTGACGTCCCACTCCTCTGCCGAGCCGGTCAGGGTCGCCGATCGCCACGTGCAGGCCCCAGTCGTGCTGCTGCCAGGCGTAGTACTCCGCCAGTCGGTCGTGTCGCACCCTGTACAGCTCCACGTAGCCGAAGTCCTCGCCGTCGACGGAGGTCAGGCAAGGGATCGAGTGCTCACCGGCGAGCTGCTCCTCGATCGACTGCGCCCAGCGTTCGACCGACCAGTCCTGGTGCCACCACTTCTGGATGTAGGGCTGGACCATCCACCACGCGATGGTCGACGCGTCCGAGGTCTTGGCAGGCCGCAGGTCGAAGCCGTTGTCCAGATGCAACAGCGGGGCGACGTCGCACCTCACTGCGCCAACCGGAGAGGGTTCGGGATGTCCAGATAGACCGACTGCGCATCCAGTGGCGCTACTACCTCATCGATGCCGCGCAGCCGGGTCATCATGTTCGCCTTGCAGGGCAGCTGCTCAGCAGAGAGCCAGCGCTGCGCCAGGCGCTCTCCATCGGGCCCCGCAGCCTTCAGCGACGGCAGAGCCTCCGAGAGCCGGTCGCGGACCACACCGAGCAGCTGGTCTTCATCGGCCAGCCCATCAACGGCCAGTGAGCCCACCACGGCCAAGGCCTGGTTGTGGAGCATGTAGTAGGTCAGTCGGTCGTCGACGATGGCGTCGTCCACGACAGCCAGTGTTGAGTCCCGCAGCCCGGTGACCTCCAGCAAACCCTGCAGGTACGACGATGCCAGGTAGTAGCCCTGATTGTCCCGGTACGCCCCACCTGCAACGCGTCCGGCGTCATCCAGCCGGACCAGCGTGTTCTGCTGATGCGCTTCCAGCCCGATACCCGTCTCGGCGTACAGGTGGAGCATCGGGACGAGTACCTCATCCACATACGACGCCACCCAGGCCTCTGCACCGCCATCGCCATGACCGGCGACAGCAGCACCTAGTCGACTGAGCTGTCCAGGCCGCGGCGCGACTAGCCCGGCCAGGCAGGCATAGCTGTCGACATCGGCAGGTACTTCGCGCACAGCGACGTCCAGCCCGGTCAACAGCGGGCCGCCCTCGTCCAGTGCCACCCACGCCGGGTCCCGCACGATGGAGAACCGCGGATGCGCGGTCGCAGTACCGGCGTTGTAGGCGGCGTCGAGGAGGCGGTTGATCTCCAGGCCGCGTCGCAGCTCTGTCGGCGTCGACTCGCGCCGGGAGTTCGTGATGCGCAAGCCGAGCGACAGCTTGAGCATCACCGGCAGGTCCGGGTGGTAGACCGTGCGCAGACTCGACGTCGGGTACCACTGCGCGCCCAGCGGTCCCAGCGGCTCCACCCGGCCTTCAGCGACCAGTGCGGCTACCCGTGGGCGTTGCAGGACAGCAGCGGCCTGCCAGGGATGAGCTGGCACCAGCACCTGACCGTCAGGAGCACTGATACCGGCCAGCGCGGCCATCAACTGCAAGGCGTCCAGTCCCTGCAGTGATGGCGCGCCGGCCACCTGGTCCGACGACACCAACTCGGCGTCCACCGCGAACCAGTGCACTGCGAAGCGGCCGCCCAGCTCCGGCGAGTACGCCGTCAGCTCGGCACCGCTCAACCCGTCTCGGCTCTTCGGAGCCGGGTGGTTCAGATGGCCGAACAGCAAGGCCTGTTCCGCCTCGAGAAAACGACCAGGCCCACGCTCGCCCTGGTCGGCGACGAAGACCGTCACGTTGCGGACCGATTCCGCGGTACGGGCGGCGAGGTCGTCGATCTCGGCCGGATCCGCGTCGACGGACAGCAACCGGACGAGTTGCTCGGGACTCACTCGTGCGCCGTCTACGCGGATGTCGGTGAACTGGTGCAACCCCGTCTTCGACGCGTGCAGGACGGTCGCCGTCAAGGTCGAAGGGCCGACGGTCAGCGTCAGCGGGCCGGCTGCGACCGGCACGGAGGTCTCTCGGGTGTAGCACCGGAGGATGGCGTTGAGATGGGCTTCGACTGCCACTGAGGTCGGTGAGTTCACGCTGCTCCCTCGCGAGACAGGACGTCGTGACCAGCGGCCACGATCTGGTCGAGCAGTTCTTCGATATCCGTCGCGCCGGCGTTCGGGTTCAGCAGCGTCAGCTTCAACGCGACCACCGCCGGACGGCCGCCGCGGGCCGGGATCCTGGTCCGGCCGATCAGCGCCCGACCCGACGTCAGCAACCGGCGCCGGACCTCGCCCTGAACAGCATCCCGCTCGGATGCCGCCAGTCCCTGGCCCGCGACCCGGAACAGCACCGTGGTCAGGGTCACCGGCGCCAGCAACTCAAGGTTGCTGTCGGCAACGATCCTGGCCGCGGCGGCGTGCGCGAGCTCGTGACAGGTGTCGAGCATCTTGCCCAGTCCGGCGCGGCCGTATGCCGTCAGCGTGGTGGCGACTTTCACCGCGTCCGGCCGGCGAGTGGTCTGCAGGCTGCGGCCGAGCAATCCGTCCAAACCGGAATCGATGTCGTCGGCCGGGTTGAGGTAGTCCACCGAACGGCCCAACGAGGCGAACCTGTCCCGGTCGGCCACCAGCAACATGCTGGCGGCGGCCGGCTGCCAGCCGATCTTGTGCAGATCCAGCGTCACCGAGTCCGCGCACGGCAGCTCGGCGAGCAGCGGCGCGAGCCGGTCCGAGAACAATGCACCGAACCCGTACGCCGCGTCCACATGCACCCATGCGCCGTGCTGTCGCGCCAGCGCGGCAACGTCCGCGATCGGGTCGATCGAGCCGTAGTCCGTCGTACCGGCGGTGGCAACCACGGCGATCGGCGTACGGCCGGGCTTGTCCAGCTCGTCGGACAAGATGTCCGCCCGCATCCGGAAGTCACCGTCGGCCGGGATCGTGATGGCCGCGTCCTCGCCGAGACCGAGCGTGGCACACGCGCGCTGAATCGAGAAGTGCGCCAGTTCGGAGCAGAACACGACCGGCTTCTCCAGGCCGTGCAGCCCGTTTCGCCGTACGTCGATGCCGATGGCAGCGGCTGCGTGGTCGCGCGCGATCAGTACTGCGAGCAGGTTCGAGATCGAGCCGCCAGGGGTGAGCACGCCATCGGCGGCGGGGCCGAATCCCGCCATTCCCGCGAGCGCTTGGACCACCCACTGCTCGATCGCCAGCGTCGCCGGACCCGAGTCGTAGGTGTCCATCGACGCGTTGCTCGCCGACGCCAGCGCGTCCGCGTCGACCGCGACCTGCAGCACCGGCGGCTGCAGATGCGCGGCCGCGTGCGGGTGGCTGAGATCGATCCCATCCCGGTCGAGCAGGCCGGCGATCAGGTCCAGCGCGGCCGACTCACCGACCCCGGTCGACGGCACTCGCGGCGCGCCGAACCCTTCCGTCGTGTTGTCCAGCACGGTCGTACGCTGGAGCACATTCGTCGTACGCTGCAGCACGGCGGCCGGCGTACCGGCTGGCAGCGGGCCTCGTTGGCGGTCCCGCACGGTCGAGGCCAAGGGCCATCGGCGACGGTCCTCCACGCGCTGGTCGCGATCGAAGGGACTGTGCGGTGCGTCGGGGGACGACATCCAGCTTCTCCAGGAAAGTTGTTTAGTAAGGTAACCCTTACTTAGGTATCCCTAACTTACTAACCCGGAGACGTTGCGTGTCAACCGACCTGCCGTGCGTGATGAGACACAGAAGCTATGTCAGGTGCCGTACGGCGTGCGCGTCAGGGTGAAGGTGGCTAGGTTGAGGTGGCTGATCTCGTCGCCCTCTCGGATGACGCGGAGCCGCTCGCCGGCGAAGTAGCCGTCGCGGCCGCGATACAGGTCTGGACCGACCGGCGAGAACCGGCACGACATCGCACCGGCCAACTGGAGGATGCCGCTCGCCACGGACAGCGTCAGCGGCGTGTTGCCCCAGTACCAGTGCCCCAGCAGTTCCTCGCCCTGGGCAAGCTCCGGCTCCGGCACCCACTCCGCCGGCAGCGACGGCTCGTACGACGCCAGCGTGCGCATCAGGTCCAATGGCACCGACGCGCATTTCCCGTACGTCGCATTGCCCAACGTCACAGCGCCGATCCGCCGGGGCCGGTCGACGAACAGTCCCGCCAGGAAGCCAGGCATCGACCCGGTGTGCCCGACGAACAGATGCGGGTCGTCGGCATGCAGCCGCAGACCCAGCCCGTACGACGCGCTCAGCGCCTCGCGCGGATCCGCGGCGGCGGGCGCGGCCATCTCGTCGATCGTGTCCCGGTTGAGCACGTCGTAGCCCGGGTCGATCCAGAACGCCGCGTACTTCGCCAGGTCCTCGATCGTGCTCCACAACTGCCCGGCCGGCGCCATCGCACCGGAGTCGTACGCGGGCTCCTCCTCGAGCCGGCCACTGAACGGATGCACCGAGAACCCCTGCGCGGCGGGCGCCACCGGGAAGTACGTCGTACGGCGCATCTCCAGCGGGTCCAGGATCCTCGACGCCACCAGTTCCATCCACGGGGTGCCCCGCAAGCGTGCGGCGACTTCGCCGAGCAACCCGTACCCGAGGTTCGAGTAGTGGTGCCGGCGATCGGGCTTGCCGGCTGCCTGCGACTCGTCCATCGCCGCCGTCAGCGCCTCGAACGACACTCCCGGATTGCGCTCCCACCAGACGCCCTCGGGCTCGGCGTTCATCCCGCCCGAGTGCGCCAGCAGTTGCCTGATGGTCAGATCACCGAACGCCACCCCGGGCAGATGCTTGCCTACGGCATCGTCCAGCGCGAGCAACCCGTCGTCGCGGCACTGCATGACCAGTACTGCGGTCATCGTCTTGGTGATCGACCCGATCCGGTACTGCACATCTGGCCCGGGCTCCAGCCCTTTCGCATCCGCGAACCGCCCGCGCGACCCGATCCACGCCAGCTTGCCATCCCGCAGCACACCGGCGTTGATCGACGGCAACCTCCACTCACTCTGGGCCGCCGCGACATCGGCGTACAGGGCAGCAGCAGTATCAGGACGTACGTCAGTCACTCGACAGCTCCAGTACAGGTCGTCATGGACAGACCAGTATGCGACTCATCCGGCCGATGCGGGAAATACGTGGAGCTCAGTTACTTGTAGCGGTGCCAGAGTTCGTGGGCGCCGGATCTGAGGGTGGCTAGGCGGTGGGCGTGGACTTTGGCGATGTCGGGGCGGTTGCGGAGGTCAGTGATGACGCTGGTGACTAGGACGAGTTCACGGATTCGGCGGAGTACCGGCCAGGCAGGGAGTGTGGTGACATCCAGCCCGTAAGTGGCGGCTAGGGCTTCATGGTCTTGGACTGCGCCGAAGCGGAGGGCGCTGACGGCGGCGACGACGAGGTCGTAGGCGAGTGGCCCGATGCTGGTGCCGTCGAAGTCGCAAAACACGAAGCGGCCTGACGGTTCGCGGAGGAGATTGCCGATGTAGGCGTCTCCGTGGAGTAGGCCGATTCGTAGATCGGGGAGCAATGCCCGGTAGTCGGCTTCGATCTCGGACCATTGCCGGACCAACCAGGAGTGGTCATCGGCCGGCAGGCCGTCAGCCATGGCCAGTCGGCTGCGGGCGCTGCTGAACGGGTCCCACTGTTTGAGTCCGGGTATCGGAGTGAGTTTGTGCCAGCCGAGCAGCGGTGCGGCGAGTTCGGCGCCCGTCCAGGTCGGGTTGCCGGCTTCGAGCAGTTCCCAGATTGTTGCTGAGTAGTTCTCGAAGAGGATGGGCTGCGACATCCCGGGCGCGAGTCTCACAGCGGGGGCGTCGTTGGCTTGGAGCCAGGTGGCGATGTTGGCAACGTGATTGGCGCGCTGACTGGCCAGGTCGCCAGCGCCGAATCTGACGACGGCGCCTTGAGTCGGGAGACAGTAGACCGCGTTGTTCGTGTACTTGATGAGTTCTGCTTCGTCGGCGACCAGTCCGGCTTCTTGGCAGATGGCCTTGAGGGCGTGCTTGAGCTTCTGGTCGAGCTCCGGCGTCAGGTTCGTCATGCGGTGAGTGCCTTCATCGCGGTGGCGCGTACGGATACGAGCTGATGCTCGAGGTCCTTCGCGTTTGAATTGGTGGACAAGTCAGCTGCTGCGGTCGCGATCTCCGAGAGACGGCTGATGCCGCGTCCGCTGCGCAGGTGCTGGGTTTCCCCGATCACCTCGTGCGCGACTTCGCTGCCGGCCTCCAGTTCGTGTGTCCGTAGGAGGTTCGTCGACAGGATGATGCGATCGAAGGTCCGGCTACGCCGCGATCTGTCCGGACCGGACTCCTCTAGCGCCTGGTGCGCGAATGCTACGGCGCGTACGGCGTACGCCTGGCGTTCGGCGGGGTTCCTGGCGTATCCGGCCAGCGAGTTGTACACGAGCGCCCGATGTCCGGTGTAGTCGCCCGGAGTGAAGTAGAGGGTGGTCCATGGCGACACCCGGCTCTTGTCAGCGCGGCCCATCTCGTGTTCGGCGCGGGCTAGGGCGTCCCGCACATGGTCGTGTTTGCCGAGCATGGCGTAGGCAAGCGCTTCGTTGGCGTGGAGGCGGGCGACCTCGGCGGGGTCGCCCGCGTCCTGGGCGGCCAACTGCCCAAGCTGCAGCATCTTCAGGGCTTCGACAGGCTGCGCTTCCTGCATGCTCACGCGGCCAAGTCGGTAGAGGATTGACGACGCCAGCGACGGTTCGTCCGCGTCCTTTGCGAGCACGAGAGCGTTGATGAGATAGCGCCGCGCAGATGACTGATCACCGATGTCGTGAAATGACCAGCCGAGCATGCTGCTGAAGTCCGCGAGTGACACCTTCAGGTCCCGGTGCGTCCGCTGGTCGGCGGTGGAGTGGATCATTCGCCGGGCGTAGCCGTAGAACCCGCGGGCGGCGTCAACGGCCGCGCCGCCGCCGTAGCGTTGGTCGAGTTTCCGCAACTCTGCGGTCATGGAGATGACCTGATGTACGTCGGACTCCGTGATGATCGGCGGTACGGCGGCGACACCGTTGGTGAACTCGGGTAGCCACTTCTTGGCGTCGTCGTTCACGGATCCGAAGGCGACGCTCGCGACCGCGCCGGCGAAGTTCTTGCGATCCTCGGTGGTCAGATCGCGCGTTTGGTAGGTCTCTGGTTGCGATGCGGCACTGTAGGCGAGTCCCATGAATCCGCGGGGGATTTCCAGCGCATCCGCGATCCGTTCGAGTACGTCGTACGCCTTGACCTGGCGGCCGTTGAGGATCTCCGAGACCTCGCCCTGGGACTGGTAGGTACGCGCGCCGATCTGTGTCTGACTCCAGCCGTGCCGCTGCAGCCAGCGAAAGATGCCTGCTACATCGCGAGACGCAAGAACGGGCCGCAACTCCGGGCGATCCCACCAGGCGGAGTCAAGCGGCGGCCGAGGTGCCGTCATGGTCACTCCTTGTCGCTAGGCGGCTCTGCGAAGTTAGCCCGTGCGGATCTGACGAGTCTATCGGCGCGGCCGATATGTCCTGTGGATGAGCACTGCCTGTAGTGGTCGATGCCACCGCCAGTTCACTGTGTGGATACAGAGAGTGAAACAAGCCCCGAGCAACACAGTCGGGCCCGGCACCGCCCAGGAAGGAGGGACCAGCTATGACGACAACACCGCTCATCGTGTCCTGCTTCACCGCAGGTCTGACGATTGCGATGCTCACCGACCTACTCCGAGATCTGAGCGGCCGGAATGGGTGACGGCCAAGGTACCGATTGTGACCGCGTGCGGGTTGGCCCGGCGACGGCAGGCACCTTTGCACGACTCACAACCGACGACCATCGCAAACGGGGCGACATCATGCAGGCGCGTGGATACATCCGCAAACACTTCCTCATGAACGAGGCGGAGCTGGCCCGAGCCCGGAAGGCCATCGTCGATACCGCTCGACAGCTTGGCGTCCAACTGACGGCAATCCACGTCGAAGAGATCGAGACGTCACCCGAGGCCTTGCACGATCTGCTCGCCGCGGTGATGAAGGACGAGCAGAAAATGATCATCGCGCCCGGCACTCATCACTTCGAGGTTGCCGGTGAGCCGGCGTCGGTGATCAAGCGTCTTGAAGGCAACGGCATCACGGTTGTCGTCGTTCAGTAGCCGATCTGCTCCGAGAAGGGTGGTCCGTGAGATGTCCGAAATGTCAGCTCTCGGATTCATATCGATGCTTTTCGTAAGAGACATCGGCGAGCTCTTGGCGACGCATCGAAGGCTGATCGCCTGTGCCGCTGACCGCGGATATCGGCTCGGGAAGGTATACATCCAGCACCCCGGGCCGCCGGATACGGTCTTCGATCTTCTCGGATCGCTGCTGGAGTCTGACGGTCTGCCGCTCGTCGTACCGACCCTGCATCACTTGGCGATGCTCGGCAACCCACTGGACATCCGAGACCACCTCAACCGCAGCGACCACCAGGTGCTGATCGCTATCGAGCCGGCGGAGCGGACGTGCTGAGAGGGGACGCCTCCTCGTTCTCCTCAAGTCCCCTGCACTCCGCGTCTGTTCTGCCGTTCCACCGGGACCGGCTCGCCGACGACCTCACTAACCGGTGAACCGATCCCGCCCCGAAGCTGCACCGCTCGGTGCCCTGCACACCGAGCGGTGCAGCCGCCGCCCATGTGCCAGATCGGAGATTGCGCCGATGTCCGCCGTACAGCAACTCAAAGACAACTTTGCCAGAAAGCTCAAGCTGGCCCGGACGCCGGCGCACGCCCTGGCGCTTCTAGCGATGGTCGGACCGACGGCCAAGGCCTGCGCTGCCGACACTCCCCCGCCCGGCTCAGGCTCGACAACGATCCATTCTTGTTCGCCGAACTACACCGACAAGAACAAGCTGGGACGGTTGTCGATCCAGCAGAAGGGTCCGGGAACATCAATTCAATGGGGTACCTATCCGAACCTACCCGCCGATCGGTACGTCGTGAGCATCTACGTCGGCTCGACGAAGGTCGACGGCAAGAAGCAGAACTACCCGCCGCACGGCTCACTCCCCGCCAGGACGTGGCACACATCGAAGAACCGGTACGTACGGACGTACCAGCCCGGCCAGATCTTCAAGATCACCGGCACCTCATATAACACCAAGGGTGCGGTCGTGCAGAAGTTCTTCATCAAGTGCAAACTAGTGTGACTAACGACCGGGGAGCTGTCATGGACACCTGGACCGAAAGTGACGCGGGCGCTGCACGGGCCTTCGTCGCTGATCGGCTGAACGCGGACTTCGCCGGCGCCGGGCTGCAGAAGGTCGAAATCCGGGTTGACCCAGCTTGGACCGGAACGTTGGGCGGCGACCTCATCCTGGTCTCCGGTGGACACGAGTTCCCGCTCGACGTCAGGGGCGGCGGGGTGGAGCAAGCATGTGCCTTCGCCGCATTCCAACTTCAGGACGACGCGATGGGTGAGCTGAACCGTCCCTGGCCAGAGCCGACCAACTCGGCCGGAGACTCAGTAGGTGTCCTCACTGCACCCGCCGAAGTTGATGGCGTTGCGGTGTGGGAGCTAGCCGGTAAGCCGTTCTGCGCCATCGGACACCTGCACCGAGCGGTCGAAGCCGCCGGGTGGCGGATCAAATAGCCGGGGCGTGGTTGGTTCCCAGGCCCCGGCTATCACCTACTCGAAGGACTCTGGGGGTGGGCAGGAGCAGATCAGGTTGCGGTCGCCGTAGGCGCCGTCGATGCGGCGGACCGGCGGCCAGTACTTCGTGGTGCGGTCGACCGATTGCGGGAACGCCGCCTCTTCGCGGGTGTAGGCGTGCTCCCACTTGTCGTTGATCACCGACGACGCGGTGTGCGGCGCGTTGACCAGCGGGTTGTCGCCGGCCGGCCACTCCCCCGCCGCGACCCGGTCGACCTCGTGCTTGATCGCGATCATCGCGTCGCAGAAGCGGTCCAGCTCGCCGAGGTCCTCGGACTCGGTCGGCTCGACCATCAGCGTGCCCGCGACCGGGAACGACATCGTCGGCGCGTGGAAGCCGTAGTCGACCAGGCGCTTGGCGACGTCGTCGACGGTGATCCCGGTTTCCTTGGTCATCGGCCGCAGATCCAGGATGCACTCGTGCGCGACCAGCCCGTTCTCACCGGTGTAGAGCACCGGGAAGACGTTCTCGAGCCGCTTCGCGACGTAGTTCGCGGTCAGTACTGCGGCCTTCGTCGCCGATGTCAGTCCCTCGGCGCCCATCATCCGGATGTAGGCCCAGGAGATCGCCAGTACGCCGGCCGACCCGAACGGCGCCGCGCTGATCGGACCGACACCCGACTCCGGACCGGCCTGGTCGAGCAGCGGGTGGTTCGGCAGGTACGGCGCCAGGTGCTCAGCGACCGCGACCGGGCCGACACCCGGGCCACCGCCACCGTGCGGAATGCAGAACGTCTTGTGCAGGTTCAGGTGGCTCACGTCGCCGCCGAACTCACCGGGTTTGGCCAGCCCGAGCAGCGCGTTCAGGTTCGCGCCGTCGACGTACACTTGACCGCCGTGGTCGTGGACGATCTGGCAGACCTCGGTGACGCTCTCCTCGTACACGCCGTGCGTGGACGGGTAGGTGATCATGATCGCCGCGAGCTTCTCGGCGTGCTCATCGGCCTTGGCCCGCAGGTCATCCAGGTCGATCGTGCCATCATCGTTGCCCTTGACAACAACAACCTTCATGCCGGCCATCACGGCAGAGGCCGCGTTGGTGCCGTGCGCGCTGGCCGGGATCAGGCAGACATTGCGATCTTCGTTGCGCTCGTTCAACTTACTTTGGGCCCGGTGATAGCCGCGGATCGCGAGCAGCCCGGCGAGCTCACCCTGCGACCCGGCGTTCGGCTGGATCGAGACCTTCGCGTAGCCGGTCACCTCGGCCAGCCAGCGCTCCAGCTGGCTGATCAGCTTCACGTAACCGGCGGCGTCCTCGATCGGCGCCAGCGGGTGCATGTCGGCGAACTCCGGCCAGGTGACCGCTTCCATCTCGGTGGTCGCGTTCAGCTTCATCGTGCAGGAGCCGAGCGGGATCATGCCGCGGTCGAGCGCATAGTCGTAGTCCGACAGCTTGCGCAGGTAGCGCAGCATCGCCGTCTCCGACCGGTGCGTGTTGAAGACCGGGTGGGTCAGGTACTCGCTCTGACGGACCACCGCGGCGTCGAGACCGGCGCCGGCCAGCGCCCCGTCGTACCGGACGCCGAAGGCGCGGCAGACGCGGCCGAGCGCGGTGGCGTCGGTCTTCTCGTCGCAGGAGATTCCGATGTGATCCGCGTCGACCTGGCGCAGCCAGATGCCGGTCTGACGGGCAGCGTCGACGACATCAGCCGCCCGACCCGGGACCTTGGCAAGCACGGTGTCGAAGAACTGGTCGTGCACGACCTCGACGCCACCGGCCTTGAGTGACGCGGCGAGGCTGTCCGCGTTGCGGTGCACGCGGTCGGCGATCGCCTTCAGGCCCTCGGGACCGTGGTAAACGGCGTACATCGAGGCGACAACGGCGAGCAGCACCTGCGCAGTACAGATGTTGGACGTGGCCTTCTCACGCCGGATGTGCTGCTCACGTGTCTGCAACGCCAGCCGGTACGCCGGTGCGCCGTCCGCGTCGACGGAGACGCCGACGAGGCGACCGGGCAAGGAGCGCTCGAGACCGGCGCGCACGGACATGAAGCCGGCGTGCGGGCCGCCGTAGAAGAGCGGGACGCCGAAGCGCTGGGACGAACCGATCACGATGTCGGCCCCGGCCTCACCCGGCGCCTCGAGCAGCGTCAGGGCGAGCAGGTCGGAGGCGACGGCGACCAGCGTCTCGCGCTCGTGGGCCGCGGCGACCAGCGGCTTCAGGTCGCGGACGACGCCGCCGGAGCCGGGGTACTGGACCAGGTAGCCGAAGTAGTCGCCCTCGGGCAGGCCGTCCTTCGTGTCGGCGACTACGACCTCGATGCCGAGTGCCTCGGCTCGTGTCTCGACCACGGCGATCGTCTGGGCGAAGCAGTCCGCGTCGACGAGGAAGCGGTTGCTCTTGCTCTTCCTGTTCGAGCGGTGAGCCAGCGTCATCGCCTCGGCGGCGGCTGTGCCCTCATCGAGCAGGGACGCGTTCGCGGTCGGCAGGCCGGTCAGATCGGACACCACGGTCTGGAAGTTCAGCAACGCCTCGAGCCGGCCCTGCGAGATCTCCGGCTGGTACGGCGTGTAGGCGGTGTACCAGGCCGGGTTCTCGACCAGGCGGCGGACGATCACCGACGGGGTGAACGTTCCGTAGTACCCCTGGCCGATCATCGAGGTCGCGACATTGTTGCGCGCAGCGAGCTGACGCAGCTCGGTCAGCGCGTCGACCTCGGAGGCCGGCTCGGGCAGCCGGAGCGGCTCGGTCGACCGGATCGACGCGGGCACGGCGGCATCCACCAGCGCGTCGACATCGGCGTACCCGAGGGTCTCCACCATCCGTGCGATCTCGGCCTGACGCGGCCCGATGTGCCGGTCGGCGAACGCGGCCGATACCTGAGGGATTGACTGTTCACTCATTTGAAGAGGCTCCGTTGCTGACAATTGCCGGTGGCCTCCCCCTCTGTCACGCAGTGCACGCTTCAGAGTCGCCTAAGGCACCCGGTCCATGGGCCTGAGAGGTTCCGGGGAGGAATTGCCCCTTCGGCGCCCAGCCAGACTGCATTGCTGAGACTCTCCCGAGTGCTGTGTACGGCGTGTCCGAGGTTACCAGGAAGACTGGAAGAGTTCGGGCAGGAGTCGCCTGGCGGCCGGCCGCGCGGCCTCCACCTGCTCCTGCTTCGCGAACTCCATGGGCCACCGGACGCGCGTCCCGACCTCCGCCCAGCCGCCGACCTCCGCGAGGAACTTGTCCAGTGCCGGGTTCGACAGTCCCGCGCTCTGCAGCGGCACGACGTACTCGGCGAAGAACTCCCCGATTCGCCGCTCCAGGTCCAGCGCCGCGTCGGGATCGGCGAAGATCTGCTCTGACCACCGGACCGCGCCGGCGGGCGACAACGCGGCGACATTCGAATAGCTGCCGTGCGCTCCGAGCCGCGTCATGCTCGCCAGGTGATGCCCAGGCACGAAGAGTGACAAACCCGACTCCAGCGCCCGCCCGAACCACGCCTCATCACCGCCGGCCGACTTCAACCCGACCAACGTCGGTACTGCGCGCGCAACCTCGACGAGAAACTCGGGCCCGACCTGCGTCTTTGCATGCGGCGGGTTGTACAGGACCAGCGGTACTCCGTCGGCCGCGGTCGCCACGCCGGTCAGGAACGCGACGACCTCCTGCTCGTTGAGCGGCAGCCAGTCCGGCAGGATCACCTGGATCGCGGACGGGCTGAGCGCGGCGGCCCGGCGTACGCGATCCAGGGACAACTGAGCGGACGGATGACTGGCACCGAGCTGGAACGGGACGCGCGCGGCCTCGCAGGCGCCGGCCAGCAGCTCGTTGATCTGGTCGAACTCGGCCTCGGACAGCGTCTGGAACTCCCCAGCCGTGCCATGGGCGTAGACGCCGTCCAGGCCAGCGGTGAGCAGCGTTTCGACCTGCTGCCTCAGCCGCCCGAAATCGACGGTGTCGTCTGTGGTGAGCGGCAGCATCAAGGACGCCCACACGCCCCGAAGGTCGACCGAGGTGAGTGGGCGCACTGAGAACCGGGAGTTTCAGCCGGTCATGCGCGCGCGGCGACGGGCAGCGAGCTCGTCACCGGCGTGGCTGCCGGAATCGCCGTCGTGCGCGTCCAGCCGCTCGGTCGGCAGCTCGGACAGCGAACCCTCGACCTCACGCCAGACGCCGCCCAGCGCGATCCCGAAGACACCCTGGCCGCCGGCCAGCAGATCGATGACCTCGTCGGGCGAGGTGCACATGTAGACCGAGGCGCCGTCGCTCATCAGCGTGATCTGGGTCAGGTCATCGATTCCACGCTTGCTCAGGTGGGCGATGGCACTGCGGATCTGCTGCAGCGAGATACCCGCGTCGAGCAGCCGCTTGATCACCTTCAGCAACAAGACGTCGCGGAAGCCGTACAACCGCTGGGTGCCAGAGCCGGTGGCCGGGCGCACGGACGGGGAAACCAGTCCGGTGCGGGCCCAGTAGTCCAGCTGGCGATAGGTGATACCCGCCGCGGCACACGCGGTCGGGCCGCGGAAGCCGACGTCATCGGGCATCGGCGACAGATCGTCGTCGAACAGCAGACCCTGGACGCCGGCGCTGGCGGCCGCCTCGGCGTGCGCTTCGGACGTCGACTGCGCCGTCAGATCAGTGTCGCCGGTGCGTGTCACGCCTGAGCCTCCCTGGGTACCGACTGGAACGGATCACATCCGTGGAGTTACAACACCCCACAACTCCTTCAAGGTAAGCCGCCACCCAGGCCCGGTCAACGACAACCGCCCGGAGCCGGATGCGTGTCGCGGATCCGATACGAATCGTTACCTGTCCGACCTTGTACCAGGGTAGTTCAAACACGGTGTTTGGGTAGTGGAAAGTGCGCCCGCATCGCGGCCTCCTGCGTCGCGGCTGAGCGGTGGCTGACTCAGTCCACCAATCGAGCAACCGCCCCCACCCAAGCCACCACCTTGAGCACCCGCCAGTCATCCCACCGCCGCAAGCCCGCCCACCCGGTGCCCAACGTCGCGCCCACTCCCCGCCAAGCCACCACCTTGAGCACCCGCCAGTCATCCCACCGCCGCAAGCCCGCCCACCCGGTGCCCAACGTCGCGCCCACTCCCCGCCAAGCCACCACTTTGAGCACCACGTGCCCGGGGTAGATCCGCTCAGGCGGTGCACAAAGTGGCTGGACGGGTCTTCCGGGGTGGGGTGGGTCGAGCGGCCGACGCAGGAGGACGCGACGGGGAGGACGCGAAGCGGGTGCTCTTCCCCCAACCCAGGCCCTCACCCGCAAGCGTCGGCACCCACGATTCGTTCCAGCCGCGACGGAGGAGCGGCGTCCCTGGGGTGGGCGGGTCGAGCGGGCGACGTAGGAGAACGCGACGCGGGCGTACTTCCCGCAGTACCTGACTAACTCAGCTCTTGTCGAAGTCTTCCGGAGTTACGTGGTCGAGGAACTCGCGGAAGCGTTCGACCTCTTCCTCTTCGACGACCTCGTCGTCGTCCGTCTCGCTGTCCGGGACGGGGATGCCGGCCTCGGCGAGGATCTCCTCGGTGCAGAACACCGGCGTGCCGGTACGCAGCGCCAGCGCGATCGAGTCCGACGGCCGGGCGGAGATCTCGGTTTTGTCGTCGAAGACCAGGATCGCCTCGAAGACGCCGTCGGTCAGGTTCACGATCCGGACCTGGCTCAGGGTGTGGCCGAGCACCCGGATCGTCTCGGCGAACAGATCATGGGTCAGCGGCCTGGGTGGTTCCATCCCCTGCTGGGCGAAAGCGATCGCGCTCGCCTCGGCCGCACCGATCCAGATCGGCAGGTACCGCTCGCCGCCGACCTCCCGGAGCAGCACGATCGGCTGACTCGAGGGCATCTCAACCCGGACTCCGACCACGTCGACTTCGCGCACTCCTCCAGCCTACTCTGCGGCCCAGGCCGGGGCTGCCCCACCGGTCAGGCGCAGCCGCATCAACCCGCAGTACGGCGTCAGCGAGCGGCACGCAGTACGGCGTCAGCGAGCGAGCCGCGAGCGGACAAGTGCCGCATGCAACCGAACCGCCAAGGCGGCCAGTTCCCGTGTCTTGTCGTCCCGGCGCGGCTGCACAACCTGCTCGATCAGCCCCACCTCCCGATCGGCCGCAGCCCGGAACGGCCGCAGATGCCGCGGCTCGATCCCGTACTCCGCGAACTCGGCCGCCGCCTTCGCGATCAGGATCGCGTCGCCGTCGTAATGGTTGCCCCGAGCCACCACCAGGTTGTGACTCTCCAACTGGTCAAGCAACTCCGGCGTGATCCCGGCCGCCTCGCGCAACTCGTCACGGGTCAGCTTCAGTTCGGTCCCGTACGTCGAGAAGTCCTCGGCGTCGGGCAAACCGGCGGGCTGAGGCAGCTGCTCCGGTGCCGCGGGCCGGCCGCCAGGCGCCGGTGGTCGCAACCCTCGATCCATCGCGCCCAGGTGGTCCTTGATCACCTTCAGCGGCAGGTACTGGTCGCGCTGGGCGGTCAGGACGTAGCGCAGCCGCTCGATGTCCGCGGCGCTGAACTTGCGGTACCCCGACGCGGTCCGGGCCGGCGTTACCAGCCCCTCCGCTTCGAGAAAGCGGATCTTGGAGATGGTGACGTCGGCGAACTCGGTCTGCAGGAGCTGCAGCACCTCGCCGATGCTGCTGCCCCCTATCGAGGAGTCTCCGACCGCTGGGTCAGGCTTGACCACTGGCGTAGTAGACCAGGCGGTACTTGCCGATCTGCACCTCGTCGCCGTTCGACAGTTGCAGCTCGTCGATCCGGTCCCGGTTCACGTAGGTGCCGTTCAGGCTGCCGACGTCGCGGACCTTGACACTCGTCCCCTCGCGGCGGAACTCCGCGTGCCGGCGGGACACGGTGACGTCATCGAGGAAGATGTCGCTGTCCGGGTGCCGGCCCGCGGTGACCACGTCCACGTCGAGCAGGAACCGGCTGCCCGCGTTCGGGCCGCGCTGGACGATCAGCAGGGCCGAGCCGGCCGGCAGCGCACCGACGGCGGCTTCGTCCTCGGCGGACAGTTGCTCACCGGAGTCGAAGCGCTCGGTGTCGGGCTCGACGCTGATCGGTGCGAGCATCGCGGTGTCGGTCACGCCAGGGGCGGCCACCGGACGGTCCGCGCCAGGGAGCATCGTTCCGCACTGCGAGCAGAACTTGCTGCCCTCGGAGTTCTCGTGCCCGCACTGGTTGCAGAACGGCATGCTGTGATCCTCCCGATCGCCGGCGGTCCGGCGACGTTCTCAGTTTGTCCCCGTGATGACAGTGTGGACTGCGGCCCCAACCCTCGACTGGCGGTTGAGGTCCGACAGAACTTACCAGCAAGTGCCCTGCGTCCGAAGTTGTTTGAGTGATTGCGGTGTCCAGGTGCGTGCATCGCGGTGCTTGAGGAGCGTCCTCGATGCGGAGCATCGTGGATGCTCGTCAAGTGCCGCGAGGTGCGTGCCTGGGCGCCGCAAGCGCCAAAGAACTTCGGACGCAGGGCACTCCCTTCGATCAGCTTTGGTCCAGCTGTCCCTTGTAGGTGTCGGCGTCCATCAATGCCTCGACCTCCTCATCGTCGTCGACCTCGATGTCGAGCAGCCAGCCCTCGCCGTACGGGTCGGTGTTGACCAGGTCCGGCTGGTCGGCCAGTGCCTCGTTGACCGCGCGCACAGTGCCGTTGACGGGCGCGAACAGGTCGCTGACGCTCTTGGTGGACTCCAGCTCGCCACAGGAGTCGCCGGCCCTGACGGCGGTACCGACCTCCGGCAGTTGCACGAACACGATGTCGCCGAGCGCGTCCTGCGCGAAGTCGGTGATGCCGACGCGCGCCGGGCCCTCGCCGGCCTTCACCCACTCGTGCTCGGCCGTGTACTTCAGGTCTTCGGGGTACACCTCGGTCCCTCTCTCTTTCAAAGAAACTGCCAGTCTAAGGAAAACTAGAAACTACCGTGAGCTACTTCGTCGGGCTTGGCGCCGGGCGAGCGTAGCGATGCTCCTCCGGGGCGTGCAAGGCAGTGATCTGTACGAGCGGCAGTTCGGTCACCTCGGCCGTACCACCGATCTGCGGACCGGTCACCTCGCTCACCAGCCCGCCGGGGAACTTGGCCGCCTCGGCCAGGTTGTTGGAATCGCCGATCGCCTCGATCACGTACGGCGACTGGACCTTCTCCCCGTCGATCTTCACACCCGGCGCGTCGTCGACCAGATCGGTACTGGCGACCACCCGGACCTGGCCGTTGATCTGGATCGCCTCGGCACCCGCGTCGCGGAGTTCCTCGATCGCGTCGAGCAGGTTGCTCGACTGCATCTTGGTGTCCGGGTCGTTCAGCGTGATCCGTACGCCGGGGCCCTGGGCGGGCAGCGTGCCGGCCAGGATGCCGAGCACGCGCACCTGCTGCTCGGCCTGTTCGCGGGCGGTCTGCGCCTTGTCCGCACTGGAGGTCAGCGTGTTCTTGCGCGCCTCCAGTTCGGTGATCTCGGTCTCCAGCCGGCGGGTGTTCTGGCCGAGGCCGTCGAGGATCGCGATCAGGTCCTCGCGGCGGGCGTTCTGGTAGCCGTCGTCGGCCCGGTTCACCCGGACCTGGACGACCGCCATGCAGGCGACGAGCGCGAGGACGACGGCGACGATCGCCTGTCCGCGGGAGGGCTTGAAGCCGGCCCGCAGCCGCCGCAACGCCAGGTTCGGCGTCTTCGGCTTCGGCTTGGGCATCGGCGTCGGCTCAGCCGGCTGCTGCTGCTCCCCCGGCTGCTCCGGCACAGGCTTGGGTTGCTGCTCCGGCGCAGGCTTCGGCTGCTCGGGTGGCGGGGTCGGGTCGTCGGTACTCATGTCAGGCCCTGAAGACGTGGCGCCGGATCGCGGCCATGTTGGTGAAGATGCGGATACCGAGCACGACCACCACACCGGTGGACAGCTGGGAGCCGACGCCGAGCTGGTCGCCCAGGTAGACGATCAGCGCGGCGATCAGCACGTTCGACACGAACGACACGACGAAGACCTTGTCGTCGAAGATGCCGTCCAGGAAGGCGCGCAAGGCACCGAAGACGGCGTCCAGCGCGGCGACCACCGCGATCGGCAGATAGGGCTGGGCCCACTCGGGCACGTCTGGCGCGACCAGCAGACCGACGACGACGCCGATCACCAGGCCGAGGACGGCGATCATCTCGGTCCACCCACCTTCGCGTACCGCAGCGCGATGGTGGCATCGGCTGGTACCAGCAAGGAATCCTCCGTCGTGATCGTCATCCGGATCTGGAAATTGCTGACCAGGTACTGCACCCACTGGCCACCCGAGCTCTGCGCGAACCGGGCCGGCATGGTCGCGGCGTCCCCGATCGCCAGCACCGTGTACGGCGGGGTCAGCGAACTGTAGTCGACCGTGATGGCACTGCCGGCACCACGGATCGCGGTCAGCGAGGTGAGCCGGTGACCGTTCACCGAGATCGCCTCGGCGCCCGCCGTCCACAACCCGTTGACCAGTTGCTGCAGATCGACGTCGAGCAGCCGGCCCTGCTTGTCGTCGGAGTCCTTGGCGTCGTCGACGACAGCCTTCAGCCCCGGACCGGTCGCCGCGACGGCACCGGTCTGCAGTTCGAGGTCGTCGAGCTTCTGCTGCAGCGCCGCACCCTCGCTGGTGTTGGCCAGCCCGCCGGCCTGCAGCCCGCGGACCTCGTCGGCGACCTTGGTCTGCTGTCCGCGCAACTCGTTCAGCCGGGTGTCGGCCTGGTTGATCCGGGTGATCAGCTCTTTGCGCTGCTTCTCGGCCTCGGGTGCGCTGCGATAGTTCTGCGACGCCGCCACGGTGAGCAGGAAGCCGAGGAAGGCGAGCGCGATCACCAGGATGATCCGGTTCCGCGACTTGTTGGGCTTGCCCCCCTGGGACGGCCGCGACCTGGCCGCGACGGCATAGCCCTCGTCCAGCGGGTGGGCCATCAGGTTGTTCAGCAGCGACATGGACGCGTCGACGCGTCGCTGCCCGGGAGGGGACTGGGTCACGAGTTACCCCGCCGGGTCGCTGATCGGCTTCACGGTCTGGATCAGGTGCCGCAGCTGCGCGAAGTACAGGGCGCCGGCCCAGTAGTACAGAGCGGTGCCCCAGATGGCGAAGGCCCAGCCGAAGACGCGGGCCAGCACGTTCAGGGTGCTGTCGCCGTCACCGAGCAGCAGCAACGGGAAGGCGTACAGCAGACAGAAGGTCGCGGACTTGCCGAGGAAGTGCACCGGCAGCGCGTTGAAGCCGCGCCGATGCAGCGCGGGCAGGGTGAACGTGAGCAACAGGTCGCGCAACGGCAGCGCGATCGCGAGCCACCACGGGATGATGTCGCGCAACGCGAGACCGAGCACGGTGGCGAAGATGTAGAGCCGGTCGGCGACCGGGTCGAGCATCTGGCCGAGCCGCGTCGTCTGGTTCATCCGGCGCGCGATCTGGCCATCGGCCCAATCGGTGAAGCCGGAGATCATCAGCACCACCAGGGCCCAGCCGTCCTCCTCCGGGCCGAGGATCAGCCACAGGAAGAGTGGCACCCCCAGCAACCGGATGAAGCTGAGCGCGTTCGGGATCGTCAGCACCCGGTCAGATACTTCCAGGTCCGGCACGCGATCCTCCCCCTGCTTCAAAATCGGGCATCCGCGAACGGCACCCCTGTCCCGGTCGTTACTGTACTTGGGCAGACCAGCGGGTTTTGCCCCGGCCACTCCGGGGAAGGCCTGGTTCTTCCCTGACTAGGTGAACGCATTCACAACATCCCGGCTACGCGTCCCGCGGACCGGTGGCCCGAAGGTGACCCGATCGAGATCTTCCCGTGGCTGGGCTGTTGCTAAGGACGCCTGCCGACGAAGCAGAGGAACTCGGTTTGCAGGTCGGCGCCGGGCGGCGGGGGCACCTTCGGACCGAAGGCCCACGGCTGCCGGAGCGCCTCGTCCATCGGCTTGAACTTCTCGAAGACGTGCGCGACGGCCTCCTGGTCGAGCCGCTCGTCTCCCCCGGTTCCGCGAGCCAGATCCCAGGTGTGGATGAGCACATCCTCGGACAACGCGCCGGCCACCTCGGCGAACGGCATTAACCCCACCGGAGTCGGCAACTGCGCGTCGGCACAAGCCGGGTCGTCGATCGCCTCTGCCAACCCGGTACCGATCTCCCGCCAGGCGATTCGCAGTACCTTCTCCTCCTCGAAGCCGAGCACCTCGGCCTGGACCATCCCGGAGAATCCGGTCGCGGCGACCGCGCGGCTCTCCATCGTGTAGCGATGCCCGACCTCCAGCCGGAAGTCGCCGGGCATCAGCCACTGGGCGATCAGCTCGGGCTCGGTGAGTGCCCGCCAGACCTTCGCCGGTGGATGCGGGTAGAAGGTGTCGACCTCGATCGTCGTCGGGTCGCTCATTCGTCCTCCATCCGGTCGAGCACCTTGCCGAGCTCGGCCATCCGCTCGCGCCAGAAGCGCTCGTAGGGGCTGAGCCAGTCCTGTACTTCGGCCAACGGGACCGCCTCCAACCGGTAGAAGCGTTGCCGGCCGTCCTTGCGTTCGCTGACCAGCCCGGCCTCCCGTAGTACCCGCAACTGCTCGGAGAAGCTCGGCCGGGCCATAGCGAAATGCTCGGCAAGCTGCTGCACCGGCTGCGGCCCGCCGTCGCGGAGCAGCCGGAGCACCTCCCGGCGGACCGGACTGGCGAGCGCCGCGAAGACACGGTCGTCGGTGCCTTCGGCAACAACACTGGGGCGTGGCATGGTGCAAGTATAGGTAGGTTTTATCCTACATATCAACCCGGCGGCCTCGGCTGGTTCTATGGTGGGCGGAAGTTCTGTCGAGGGGAGTCCGCCGTGAAGTTCCTGGTGCTGATCTATGGCAATCCCGAGTCCCGGAAGGTGTGGGACGGGTTGTCGGACGAGCAGAAGAGGGAGTCGATGACCGGCTACACCGCGCTCGACGACGCGCTCGCGGCCAGTGGTGAGCTCGTCGTGTCGCACTCACTCGATGCCCCGGAAGCCACCAAGCAGGTGCTGTTCCGCAACGGTCAGCCGATGACGACCGACGGCCCGTTCGCCGAGGTGAAGGAGCAGCTGGCCGGCTTCTACCTGCTCGACTGCGACAGCATGGAGCGCGCTCTGGAGATCGTCCCGCAGATCCCGGAGGCGCCGTTCAGCATCGTCGAGGTCCGCCCGATCCGGGATCTGGGTTCGCTCACCTGATGACCCAGATCGACCAGTTGCTGCGCGAACTAGCACCACAGATCGTCGGGCCACTGGTACGCCGGTACGGCGGGTTCGACACCTGCGAGGACTCAGTACAGGAAGCGTTGCTGGCGGCCTCGCAGCAATGGCCCGTCGACGGGGTGCCGGACAATCCACGCAGCTGGCTGATCACTGTCGCGTCGCGGCGGCGGATCGAGATGCTGCGGAGCGAGGCTGCTCGGCAGCGACGCGAGGAGACCGTCGCCGGTATGGAACCGGTGGAGCCTGCGCCGATCACGGTGGACGACTCTCTGACGCTGCTGTTCCTGTGCTGCCATCCCACCCTCACTCCCCCGTCGCAGATCGCCTTGACGTTGCGGGCGGTCGGCGGTCTCACCACGGGCGAGATCGCGCGAGCCTTCCTGGTGCCGGAGTCGACGATCGGCCAGCGGATCAGCCGGGCGAAGGCTTCGATCAAGAAGAGCGGCGCGGAGTTCCAGCTGCCGCCGTCCGAGGAGCTGCCGGAGCGGCTGGCCGCAGTACTGCACGTGCTCTATCTGATTTTCAACGAGGGCTACACGGCCAGCTCTGGAGAGACTCTGCATCGAGCGGAGTTGAGCACTGAGGCGATCCGGCTGACGCGGCAATTGTTTGCGCAGCTTCCTTCGGAGGGCGAGATCGCCGGGCTGCTCGCGCTGATGTTGCTGACCGACGCGCGCCGCCCGGCCAGAACCTCGCCGGACGGCATGCTGATCCCGCTGCCCGAACAGGATCGTTCGCTGTGGATCGCGCCATTTGTTGCTGAGGGCACCGAGTTGATCTCGGCAACGTTGCGCACGGCACCTATCGGCCCGTATCAGTTGCAGGCGGCAATCGCCGCGGTCCACGACGAGGCGGCACGGGCCGAGGACACCGACTGGCGGCAGATCCTGGTGCTCTACGAACTGCTGGAGACACTCGCCCCCGGCCCGATGGTGAGCCTGAACCGGATCGTCGCGCTGGCGATGGTGCACGGCCCGGCGTACGGGCTGGAGCGGTTGTCAGCCGCCGCCGACGACCCGGCGCTGAAGGACCACCACCGCGTCGAAGCAGTCCGCGCCCATCTCCTGGAACTGGCCGGCGACCTCCCCGCGGCCCGAGACGCCTACCGGCGTGCCGCCCGCCTCACCCTCAGCACCCCCGAACAGCGCTACCTGACAGCTCGCGCCGACTCGCTCTAGCGATCGACCGCGTGACCCCCAGCCTGGCTCAGGGCCAGGTCTTCGCGTTTTCGGCGAAGTACTCCGGTGTGCTGTGGGTGGGGATCACGCAAAGCAGCTGTCCACCCGGTGCCCGCAACGTGTGGCAGCCCTGCCAGCTGGAGACCTCGACCGCACCCAGCGCCTCCAACCGGGCAACTTCGGCGGCGACATCATCCGTCTCGATGTCGAGGTGGTACCGCGGCGCGTCATCCACCGCCTGTACGGCGGTCACGAACCCCGGCAACGCATCCTTCAACACGGTGAACTGCGGCTCCCCCGGCTCACCCTCCGCCTCGACCCCCAAGGCTTCCGCCCAGAACGCCGCGGACTCCGCCGCCTGCTCCCGCGGAACATCGATCAGAAAGGTACTCACCCGGCTCCTGTGCATCTCCGGAATCTACTCAGGTCACCCGGCCAATGCCTGGCGGAGGCGCTGGATGCCTTCCTCCAGCTGGCTAGTACCTGAGGTGCTGACGTAGCTCAGGCGTAGGTACGGAGCGGGCGCCTCGGCCGTGAAGTACGGGGCGCCCGCCGAGACCGCCACGCCGTGGCGCAGGGCGTTCGCGGCGATAGCCCGCTCATCCGAACCATCGGGCAGCCGCAGCCAGACGTGGTACCCACCTCGCGGCGGATCGGCCGGCAGGAGTTCCGGCAGGCTCTGGCTCAGCGCTTTCAGCACCGTCGTACGGCGGTCGCGCAGCGCGTCGGCCAGGGTGCGTAGGTGGCGGGTCCAGGCTGGGGAGCCGACTAGCTCGAGTGCGGTCTCCTGCAGCGGCCGGGGCACGAAGAGGCTGTCGACGGCTTGGATCGCGCGCAACCTCTCGAAGGCCGGTCCGCGGGCGGTCAGGGCTCCGATCCGTAGGCTCGGAGAGGCTGCCTTGGTCATTGAGCGCACGTGGACGACCACGCCATCCGGGTCGTCGGCAGCGAGTGCCGGCGGCAGGGGTGGAGTGTCGCTGTGCACAAGCCTGCGGGCGAAGTCGTCCTCGATGACGAAGGCTCCCGCGGCCCGGGCGACTTCAAGGACCTCGTTGCGGCGCTGCGGCGACAGGACGCTTCCAGTGGGGTTGTGGAACAGCGGTTGGCAGACGAACAGCCGCGCCTTCGTTGTCGCGAAGGCGCCGGCCAGGAGGTCGGTGCGTACGCCGTCGGCGTCTACCGGCACCGGGACCGGCCGTAGCCCGGCAGCGCGGGCTACGGCGAGCATGCCGGGATAGGTGGGCGATTCGACCAGCACCGGCGAGCCAGGTGCGGCCAGGGCTCGCAATGCGGTGGTGAGCGCGCTCTGGGCTCCAGCGGTGATCAGTACGTCGGACGCGTCGAGCGAGCCGGACACTCCACCGATATCGCGGGCGAACCACTCCCGCAACTCGGTCAGTCCCTCCACCGGCGGGCGCGACCAGGTGCCTGGCCTGCGGCCGGCCCGGGCCAGAGCGGCGGCCAGTGCGCGCTCCGGTTGGAGCACCACGTTGAGGTAGCCGCCGTTGAGGTCGATGACCTCCGGTGGCGGAGAGGTGAGAGTGGCGAGTACCCCGGCCGCGTCCGCAGTACGGGGGCCGACGTCGAGGGCTGCATGTGGCGGGTCCGCGCTCAGTGCGACCTCTTGCCAGGAGACGTCGCCAGTAGCGGCCGCGCGGCGAGCGGCGGCCTTGAAGACACCAGCACCTGGCTGAGAGCTGACGAGGCCTTCGGCAGCGAGGGAAGCGATCGCCCGGGAGACCGTCACCGGACTGACCTGGTACTGCGTCACGAGGGCTCGACTCGACGGAATCTTCTCGCCTTCTGAGTAGCGGTCCAGCTCATCCCGCAAGGCCGCGGCCAGGCGAGCCACACTGCTACTGTCGTTCATGACAGCACAAGATAGCGCTACTCTGCCGTCGGCGATAACAGTTCGCAGCGGCACGCTCCTCGCCGGGCTCGGCGTCGTCGCCTTCTCCCTCAGCTTCCCAGCCACGGTGTGGGCCTTGGACGGCTTCGGCCCGTGGACCGCGACCGGCGTACGGGGGCTGCTGGCTGGCCTCCTTGCTGCTGTGTGCCTGTTCGCGGCTCGAGTACCTGTGCCTGCGCGGGAGGACTGGCCGGGCCTGCTCACTGTGGCCGGTGGCTGTGTGATCGGCTTCCCACTGCTCACCACACTGGCATTGCAGACATCCACTACTGCGCACTCGGCCGTTGTCATCGGCATCCTGCCGCTGGCGACTGCTGTCATCTCATCTTCGCTGACCGGCCGGCGTCCGTCGCACACGTTCTGGGCGGCTGCAGGCGTCGGCGCTTTCGCCGTGGCTGCCTTCACTCTCTTGCAGAGCCACGGTCTGCCGACCCTTGGCGACTTGTACCTGTTTGGCGCGCTACTGGTCTGCGCCGCCGGCTACGCCCAGGGCGGCAGGCTCGCCTCGCATCTGCCCGGCTGGCAGGTCATCGCGTGGGGTGTAGTTGCGGCATTGCCGGTGTCCGCACTGGTCACGACCTTGGCGCTTCCCTCGGAACCAGTGCACCTGACAATCAAGGCTGTTGCCGGCATGGGCTACATCGCCGTCATCTCCCAGTTCGGCGCCTTCGTGGCGTGGTACCGCGGCATGGCCCTGATCGGTGTCCCCAAGGCAAGCCAACTCCAACTCGCCCAGCCCTTGATCACCCTCGCCTGGTCGGTGCTGCTCATGGGCGAGCACCTCTCCCCTCTCGCCCTCATCACCGCCGTGATCGTCCTGGCCTGTATCGCGACCACCCAACGCACCCGCGCATGATGAACTGTCCGCCATGCAGAAGTTCCTAGACTCGTTGGTGGACGGCGGAGCGACCGGAGTCCTGTTGCACTACCGAGCAGGCGACGAGAGATGGGTCGGATCGAGCGGTCGAGCTGAGCTGCACCTGGGGCAGCCGGTAGACCCGGAGAGCTGGTTCAGAGCAGGCAGTATCACCAAGACTTTCACGGCGGTCGTCGTACTGCAGTTGGTGAGTGAGGGCTTGCTGCAACTGGACGAGCCGGTCACCCGCTGGTTGCCAGAAGTGCCTGAGTCAAGCCACGGCTGTTCGACCCCGGCAGCTCCTGGTCCTACTCGAACACCAACTACATCGCCCTCGGCCTCCTGATCGAGACGATCACAGGACACCCGTACGCCGAAGCGGTGCGCACCCGGATCCTGCAGCCGATCGCGCTGGAGCGCACGCTGCTGCCGGGCGACGAGGTGACTCTGCCAGAGCCGCACGTGCACAGCTACCTGTCAGTCGACGGTGAGCTGGTGGACCTCGCTCAGCTGAACCCGTCGACAGCCTGGGCGGCCGGCGAACTGGTGTCCACAGCAGCGGATCTCAATCGCTTCTATGCAGCCCTCCTGTCTGGCGAACTGCTCGGCGAGCCCGAACTGGCTGACCGAGCAGCTACTGGCCGGCCTTTTCGGATGATCGCCATCCCCGAGACGTTCACTCGGACCACACTTGAACGCGAAGGAGACGCCGGTACGCCGTTCGGGGCGCTGGAGATCGTCCGCCGGTCGCAGTTTCACGCTGTCCAAACCGCTTTCTGGGGTCGGCGCCACGGCTTTCGCCGGTCTCGCTCGGGACCCGAACTGGCGCGCTTCATCAAACTCGCCGACGGCCTGGCGGAACTCCTCACCCACCTGCCCACTCGGCCCTAACGCTCGGTCGGACCGTCGGTCGCGTAGGTGATGGTGCGCAGGACCTTCGCTGGGGCTCCGGCCGCGATCGAGAACGGCGGGATGTCTTGCGTGACAACGCTGTTGGCGCCGATCACGCAGCGCTCGCCGATGGTCACACCGCTGGTGACGACGACGTTCGCACCGAGCCAGACGTTGTCGCCGATCCGGGTCGGCCCTTTGGAATCGAAGCCCTGCCACGGGACCGGCCGGTCGGGGTCGTCGAAGCGGTGGTTGGCATCCGTCACGAAGCAGCCGTTGGCGAACATGCAGTGCGAACCGATCTCGACGAGCTCGTGCGCGGCGACCATGACCGCGATGTTGAGGAACGTCCCCTCGCCGATCCGCACCCTGCCCTGGTCGCCGATCGTGATCCACACGTTCGGCTCGAACATCGTGTGCGCGCCAACCTCGAGCCGCCCGTCCTCAAAGGCCTCGAGCACATTCCCGTGCAACGGCCAGCGAGCAAACGCCCCGCGACGCATCAGGTGCCAGTGGATCCGCGCACGATTCCAGGGCAGCGCGTTGCGCTGGTACCAACGCCACTTCTGCAACCAGAGCTTGGCCTGCGCGGGGAGCTCATCCACGCGGCTCAGGCTACGTGCTGACCCGCAGGTCGGCTGAAACCTCGGCGGCGATCTCGGCAGCGATCTCGATCGCCCGCACGGTCAGTGGGGACCGAGAGGATGTGGCCGGCCAGTGAAGGTAGATCCCGCGGGTCGGCGCCGGCCGCAGCTTGTGGACTGCGAGCCGCGCGTCGGAGCGAATGTCGGATCCGTGCAGAGCGAGCCACGGCAGCACCGCCCAGCCCAGCCCGGCTCGCACCATCGCCAGGATCGTCTCGTTGCCCGGGGTGCGGAAGACGATCCGCGGCCGTACGTCGGCATCGGCGAGTGCCTGATCCATCCACGCCCGGTCGCAGGTCAGATGGCATCCCACCATCGGCGCGTCATCGAGTTGCTGCAGTGATACCGGGCCGTCGGGAAGGTCTCCGGGTCGCGCCACCAGCAGGTACGGATCGTCGGCCAGCTTGATGTGCTCGACGTCGCCCTCGATCGGCCGGTCGTTGAACAGCAGATCCAGCTCGCCGATCTCTGGATCCGCCGGCATGTCGGACAGCCTGATCTCGCAATCGGGCTGCTCGTCACGCAGTCGCCGGATGAGCGACGGCACGATCACGTTGGAGACGCTCTGGAACGTGCCGATGTCGATCCGGCCACCGCCGGCCTTGAACCGCTCGACGGCAACGGTCAGCGCCTCCGCCTTCGCCAGCAGCTCGCGTCCCTGCTCGAGGACCACGGCGCCGAGCGGCGTGATCCGCACCGGCCTGGGGCCGCCCGGCCGCTCGAACAGCGCGCCGCCGACGGACTTCTCCAACCCGGCGATCTGCTGACTGATCGTCGATTGGGTGTAGCCCAGGCGCGCGCCCGCTCGCCCGAACGTGCCCTCCTCGACGATGGCAACCATCGTCTCCAAGTGCCGCAGTTCCACCTCGACCATGTGCCGAAGTATAGGCGATACCGATCGATCCGATCGAAAACAATCGCTTTTCCCGATGCGAATGCGGATCTAGCGTCGGTGATATGACAACCCATGGCACAGCGGCACCCGCCCTGCAAGCGACCGATCCCCGACCGCCTCGGGCGCGATTGCCGAATCTGGTCTGGGCGCTCACAGCGACTCATTTCGTGAGTCGGGCCGGCGGGGTGGCGCGGGCGTTCCTGGTGCTCTATCTGACCCAGGACCGGGGACTCTCGGCGTCGACGGCCGGGGCGGTGATCGCGGCGGTCGGCATCGGAGATATCGGGTCGCAACTGTTGGGCGGCTGGCTGGGCGACTGGATCGGTCGACGCCACACCATGCTGGTCGGGTTCCTGGGCACATCCTTCGCGCTGGTCGCGCTCGGTTCGGCGGAAACGATGCCGGCGATCTGCGCGTCGGCCGTCGGTGTCGGGCTGATGGCGGAACTGTTCCGGCCGGTGGGGTCGGCTGCCGTGGCGGACCTGCCCGCGCAGGAGCGGCTCCGTGCCTTTGGTGTGCTCTTCTGGGCTGCCAATCTTGGCTTCACGGTCTCGACGGTGGCTGCTGGGATCCTGGTCCGGCAGGGATACGGCATCTTGTTCTGGATCAATGCGGCGGCCTCGGTCCTCGCGGCACTGATCGTGTGGCGCTTCGTCCCTGAGACCCGTCCGGCTGTGCCGGAAACTACTCGACGGGCGCTGCTCCCAGCACTCCTGCGCGATCCGGTGATGCTCGCCATGGTGGGGATCCACATCGTCTACTTCGCCATGTTCCTGCAGACGTTCTCGACCCTCCCGCTCGTCATGGCCGGCGATGGCCACGGTCCGGGGACCTATGGTGCAGTGCTCGCGCTGAACGGGATCGTGATCGTCGCCGTCCAACCTATCGCGGTACGGCTGCTCGACGGTCGCGACACTGCCTCGGTTCTGGCCGTTTCGATGCTGCTGGCCGGCATCGGCGGCGGACTCGGCGCGGTCGTGCACAGCGGCGCTGCCCATGCCGGGTCGATCATCGTGTGGACCCTCGGCCAGATCGGCGTCTCGGTCATGTTCGGCGCCACGTTCGCCAACCTCGCGCCGGCCGACCTACGCGGCCGCTACATGGGCATCGCCTCCACGACGTGGAGTCTGGGCGCGGTACTGGGCCCCCTCCTCGGCACCGCCTTACTCGACCACGCCGGCCGAACCACCCTGTGGGCGGCCTGCACGTTGACCGGGCTAGCCCTGTTCGCCGCGGTACACACCATCGCCCCAGCCCTACGCCGCCGAACCCCCACCACCCCGACAATCGACATCCGCCCCACCACCACAACAAGCCCCAACCCAGACCACCGGCCTGGGTCGCCGTCTTGACCACCCCCGATGCCCGGCAGTTGCCGCCCCGCACTCGACGAAGTTCATCCCCCGGTACCGCGGACCGCCATGCATACACAACCCGGTTTCAGCCCCTCGACACGCCGGTGGAAGCGTTTGCCCGCCAAGGTGTGCGTGCACGGAAGTCCATCCCGCCCAGGCAACCGGGGGCAGCTCAGCGGTCCAGCGATTTTCCCGACGACGACGCCCTTCCCAAGTGACCGCCGGCCGACTGTGCCGACCCGGGCGATGGGACCGGGCGCGGTGGTGCGATCCCGGAGCTGGTGATCCGTTGGAGGTCGACCAGCCGCTGGTCGAGGCGAAGCGCGGGTGTCGCCTCGCGCGTCAGCGACTGGACCCCGGGCCGTTCGTTCTGCTTGCCCATCGCGAGCTGGACCAGGTCGTGGACCGCAGGCTCCAACTCGTGGCCCCGCTCGAGCAGTGGGACGGCGGTTGCGAGGAAGCGCTGGTGTTCGGCCGGTGTCGGTGGGCGGTTGCGCTCGGCGATGATCATGTCCCGGGCACCGTGCGGTGGCTGCATGACACCACTGTCGTCGCGGTGGTTCTCGTACAGCACGTTGCCGTCACGATCGACGACGTAGATGTCGTCGACGTGCCCCTGAACCTCCAGTGCATGCGCCGCGTCCGGCATTCCGGCGTAGGGGCGGTCGTGCAGTACCCGCTCCAGCAGACGGCCGACGCCGACGGTGTCCTTCGCTCGTTGGTACCGGTCGGCCATCCCGAGCAGACTGTTGGCCTCGTTGGTGGCGATGTAGACGACCGCGATTCGATAGCCCGCAGGCCTGAAGCCGTCCACCCAGTACGCGGCCGTCGCCTCCGACTGCAGCGGGCTGCTGGCGAGGACGTCGTACCGCTGCGAGCGCAGTTCGTCGAGGCAGCGATCGCGCAGGTCCGGCGGGAGGCCGGCGGCGACGAGATCGTTGCCCTGGACACCGTTCGCGCGCATGATCGCGTCGTACCGCGGATGAGCCGCAGGGTCGTCGTCCCGGTCGTACGACGCGATCCGATCGGCATCGAGGGCGATCTGGACGAGCTCTTGGACGGTCGACTTCCCAGCGGCCGGCTGGCCACCGATCAGCACCAGGATGGGTCGTACGCCAGCTGCCCGCACGGGCAGTAGCCGCGGCGTGATCTGGGCCAGCCGGCGAGCGACGACTGCTTCCGCCTCGGCCGGGGTCAGGACGGCGTCGGCGATCACTCGCCGATCTCCGCCCGGAGGCGGTCCAGCAGGTCCGGGTAGGTGCGCAGCACCTCGGCGCGCTCCTCGGCGGACATCGTCTCCCGCCGGCGGAATTCGTCGTCGTGGAACGAGAGCTTCGCGACCAGACCGGTCCGCAGCCCGGTGTCCGTCTCCCGGCTGGCGAGCGTGTTGTAGCAAGCGGCCACCGCCTGGATCAGGTCCCGCACGCGCTCGTGCTCGACCCGTTCCGCGTCGCTCAGTGGCGCACCAGGACGGCCGCCGAGCGCCTCCGCGATGTGCTTCCGTGACTCCTCGCTGGCCGGCATCGTCGACTCCCTCTCAGGTCTTGCGGGCTTGCCGGTCAGAGGCCCCGCGGACTGCCCGTCCAGCGACCGTCCGCCCGGTCCAGTCTCCGGTCGGGGCAGGCTACCTCATCGTGTGCGGCGGGGGCGATGCCCGAACAGAGGTGACGCGCTTCGCTGACCGCAGCGCTGCAACCACCGATCCCCACGGACACCAGCGGTCAGCGGAAGTCGCGGGAGGTGGTTTTGGCGGCTAGGGGTAGGCGTTCTAGCTTGTCGGCGACGAGGTTGGTGACGCCGGAGGAGCGTTCGAGGCGGCCGCGGATGATCATCGCGCTGGATTCGCGGGCGATGCGGCGGTAGTGGTTCCAGACGCCGTTCGAGCAGACGACGTTGATCATGCCGGTTTCGTCTTCCAGGTTGAGGAAGGTGACGCCCGCCGCGGTGGCTGGGCGTTGGCGGTGGGTCACCACGCCGCCGACGTACACGCGAGTGCCGTCCTCGGCGGTGGAGAGCTGGTTCGCGCGGAGGATGCCGCGCTCGTCGAGGGCGGCGCGGATGTGCCGGATCGGGTGGTCGTCGGGTGAGATGCCGGTGGCCCACAGGTCGGCCATCGTCGTCTCCATCCCGGTCATCCCTGGCAACATCGGCGGCGGGCCGGAACTGCTCACGCCGGACAGATGCCCCGGGCGCTCCTCGGCGGCACGGCCCGCATTCCACAGCGCCTGCCGTCGCGACAACCCGAACGAGTCGAACGCCCCCGCCGTCGCCAGCGCCTCCACCTGTACTGCGGTCAGCCCGGTCCGGCGAACCAGATCCGCCATGTCGGCGTACGGTCCGTTCTTCTCGCGTTCCTCGACGATCGTGGTCGCCGCCGGCACCCCGACCGACTTCACCCCGGCCAGCCCCAGCCGCACCACGAGCCGCCCATCCCGCCGGTGCAGATCGGGATCGAACGGCACCTCCGGATCGAACTTCCCGATCGGCGGCTGCTCCTTCACCAGACAAGAATCATTGCCAGTAGCAACTATCTTCCCGGCGGACACCCCGGAACGAGCAGGCTCATCCCCCGCCCCCGGAGAGGAGGAGGCGGCGGGAGCAGGAGAAGCCGGGGTGGGGGTGGGAGCAGGAGAAGCCGGGGTGGGGGTGGGAGCAGGAGAAGCCGGGGTGGGGGTGGGCAGGGGTTCCAGGGTGGCGTGGATGTTGGAGGTTTGCAGGTCGGGGCGGAGGACTTCGACGCCGTGGCGGCGGGCGTCGGCGACCAGGGATTGTGGGGAGTAGAAGCCCATGGGCTGGGCTCGGAGGAGGGCGGCGAGGAAGGCGGCTGGGTAGTGCAGGCGGAGCCAGGTGCTGGCGTAAACGAGTAGGGCGAAGCTGATCGAGTGGGACTCGGCGAAGCCGAAGTTCGCGAAGGCCTCGATCTTTTCGTAGATCTGGTCGGCGGTGTCGCCGGTGATGCCGTTGGCCGCCATCCCGTCGTACAGCTTGGTCTTCAGGGACGAGATCTTCTCCACACCGCGTTTGGAGCCCATCGCGCGCCGGAGCAGATCGGCGTCCTCGCCGGAGCAGCCACCGACCGTCATCGCGATCTGCATCAGCTGCTCCTGGAACAGCGGCACACCCAGAGTGCGTTTCAGCACCGGCTCGAGCGCGGGATGCAGGTAGGTGACATCCTCCTCCCCCAGCTTGCGGCGGATGAACGGATGCACCGCGCCACCCTGGATCGGCCCCGGCCGGATCAGCGCCACCTCGATCGCCAGGTCGTAGAAGCTGCGCGGCCGCAACCGTGGCAGCGTACTCATCTGGGCCCGGCTCTCCACCTGGAACACCCCGACCGAATCCGCCTTGCAGAGCTGGTCGTAGACGCCCGGCTCCTCCTTCGGAATCGTGTCCAGCGTCCAGTTCTCACCGAGATGTTCACGGACCAGGTCCATCGCGTACTGCAGGGCGGCCAGCATGCCGAGCCCAAGTAGGTCGAACTTCACCAGTCCCATCCAGGCGCAGTCGTCCTTGTCCCACTGCAGCACGGTCCGGTTCTCCATCCGGGCGTGCTCGACCGGTACTACGTGCCCGACCGGGATGTCGGTCAGCACCATGCCACCGGAGTGGATGCCGAGGTGCCGCGGGAACTTCAGCAGATCCTCGGCCAGCGCCACCACCGGCGGCGGGATGTCGTGATCGGCGCTGCTGCGCACCGCACCCCAAGCATCCACCTGCTTGGACCACGCATCCTGCTGCCCGGTGCTGAACCCGAGCGCCTTGGCCATGTCCCGTACTGCGAGCTTCGGGCGGTAGGTGATCACGTTGGCCACCTGGGCCGCGTTGCGCCGGCCGTACTTGCCGTAGACGTACTGGATCACTTCCTCACGCCGGTCGGAGTCGAAGTCGACGTCGATATCGGGCTCCTCGTCACGCGCCGCGGACAGGAAGCGCTCGAAGGGCAGGTCGTACTGCACCGGGTCGACCGCGGTGATCTCCAGGGCGTAGCAGACCACCGAGTTCGCCGCCGAACCCCGCCCCTGGCAGAGGATCCCCTTGCGTTTGGCGAACATGACGATGTCGCGCACGATCAGGAAGTACCCCGGGAACTTGAGGTCGCTGATCACCTGCAGCTCCCGCTTGACCCTGGCCTCGGCCTCAGCCCGGTACTTCGGTTTGTCGGCGTACTGCTTGCGCACCCCGTCCTCGCAGAGCTTCTTCAGCCACTTCATCGCGTCGTACCCCGGTGGCACCTCCTGATGCGGCAGGCTCGGCTTGGCTGCGCGCAAGCTGAACTCCAACTGGTCGGCGAGCTCGACGGTGCGCGCGACAGCTCCGTCGTACCGGTGGAATCTGGCGAGCATCTCCTCCCCCGACCGCAGGTGGGCCGTGCCGGCGGGTGGCAGCCAGCCGTCCATCGCGTCGAGACTGCGCCGGGCCCGTACGGCGGCGATCGCGGCGGCGAGCTTGTGCCGTCGGGGCTGTGCGTAGTGGACGTTGTTCGTGGCGATCACCGGGAGGCCCGCGTCGGCCGCGAGCCGGGCCAGCACAGCATTGCGGGTGGTGTCCGTCGGCAGAGCATGGTCGATCAGCTCGACCACCACCCGGTCCTTGCCGAACAACGCGGTCAGCCGGTCGAGCTCGCGCGCCGCGGCGGCCGGGCCGTCCGCTTGACCGCCCAGCTCGAGTGCACGGCGTACCAGGCCTTTGCGGCAGCCGGTGAGGATCAGCCAGTTGTCCTCACCGATCGCGGCGAGCTCCTCCAGGTCGTAGATCGGGCGGCCCTTCTCCTGGCCGCGCAACTGCGCCTCGGTGATCGCGCCGGCCAGCCGGTGGTACCCCTCCTGTCGCTCGGCCAGCACCAGCAGATGGCTGCCCTCCGGATCGGCCATCCCGTTCTGCGGTTTGGTCAGCTCCAGCGACAGCTCCGCGCCGAACACGGTCTTCAGCTCGGCGTACTCCTCCGCGGCCTCGGCCATCCGGACCACGCCGTAGAACCCGTCATGGTCGGTCAGGGCGAGCGCGTTCAGCCCGAGCCGGACCGACTCCTCCACCAGATGCTCCGGCGAGGACGCGCCGTCGAGAAAGCTGTAGTACGAGTGGCAGTGCAGCTCGGCGTACGGCACCACCGGTCCCTCTGGGCCGCGCGGTTTGTCCGCCGGATCCGGATCGTACGGCGGCCGGTGCCGCGACCAGGCCGGCCCGTCTCCCCCGTCGGCCTCCAGCAACTCGTCCGCGGGCGCGGGCGGCGGCGACCGGTCCGACAACTTCCGCTCCAACTCCGACCACGGAATCGGCGGGTTGTCCCATTGGAGCGATGGTTTCCTCGTGACCGTTGACCGCTCACGAACGTGCTGGGACCCCACTCGCCCTCCCGCTGCGTCACACCGCTACAACCTACTCCTCAAGTAGAACACCTGTCCTATGTCGCTTAGGGTGGATATGGTGAGCGGAGGCTGGGTGCGCCTTTGGGGTCGGTGTGCTGGCGCTGCTGGGGGGCGTGGCCGTGGTGTCGGGTGAGGTGTTCGCGGATCAGTTCGGCCCAGCGGGTCTGGTTGGTCCAGCCGTTGCGGCGGGCGGCGATGAGCTTCAGCAGGGCGTCGGTGCGGACCTTGTTGGTGAGCTTGGCGGCGCGGTCGCCGATGGTCTCGTCGAGCTGGTGGAAGAACTCCTCCAGTGCCCCGGTGGTGTTGGGTCCGGCCGCCG
>NZ_AQUZ01000028.1 GCF_000372465.1 Kribbella catacumbae DSM 19601 | reverse complement strand
CCCGAGCGACGGCGATCAACCACCCCCCGCCGCATGCCCGTCAGCGGCGACCAGAGCGGCCATCGACCCGTACTCACGCCACCAACTGGCCGGCAAGCTCGCCGCGATCAAGAAGGCGGCCCACACCNCACGCACCAGTCGGCCCAGCACGGTNGTGCTCTACGCCCACCTCACCGACCAAACCCTGCTCAGCGGCGTCGGCATCGTCAGAGTCGAGAACCACGGACCCCTCCTCGTCCACCAACTCAAAGAACTCCTCGGCCACGACCACGTCATCCTCCAACCCGTCATCGACCTCAACAAGCAAATCGACGTCAACGCCCACGAAATCCCCACCCGAATCCGCGAACGCGTCAAACTCGCCCAACCGGTCGAACGATTCCCCTACGCAACAGCAGAAACNACCCCACGCACCGACCTGGACCACATCCAGCCCTACCACCCACACGGACCACCAGGACAAACCAGCACCACAAACCTCACACCAGCCACGCGGTACCACCACCGCGTCAAAACCCACGGGCGCTGGAAGGTCCAGCACTCCGCCGAAGGAGCACTGCAATGGACCACCCCAAACGGCTTCACCTTCCGCGTCGACCACACCGGCACCCACCGACTCACCGACTGATTCAGGATTCCGGGTGAACGCCGGCAGCGTGTCCCGTACCGCAAGCGCCTTCGGTCAGCATTGGCTTGCTGACGTCGACGGCGCAAGGACACCGTCAATCTCGTCAGCTTCCTACAGAATCGCCTATCTGACGGCAGTCATGATGCCGACGGCAAGTGCGAGAGCGCCGAAGCCGGTTCCGACCAGGAGCTTTCCTTCGCCTGCCTCGCAGGCGCTGAGGATAGGGGTGCCGACCGGGATTGACTCGGGGTGCGTGGACGACGTGGACAGCGGCCAGAATCGCAGTACGCCGTCTTGGCCACCGGAGACCACTACGGTCTGCTCGCCGATCCCCAACGAGCAAAGCACGTTCACGGGACCGGTATGTGCGCTGTGGACGACCGTGGAGAACGGCACGGCCCGGGCGTCGAGTCTGAGCACCGTGACAGTCCCGTCCGTGCCGCCGGCCACCAGCAGCGAGTCGCGGATGGCGAGCGCGGATACCCCACCGGCCGGATGCGGCAGTCTGATCGTGCTGATCCGGCGGCCACGGTTGAAGTCCCAGACGTGCAGGTTGTCCGGGTCGGCCAGGTCTCCCCAGGTCACCGCCACATCGAGTGCACCGAGCCGGCCGAGAGCGAGCACCGAGGCCTCCTGCTTGCGCCACTTGCGACTCGGCTTGCTGCCGTCCAGCTCGAGGAACCAGACGCCGCCCTCCGAAGCCGCTGTAGCCAGCCCTGCCCGGCCGCGGACCGTACCGGCCGTCATCGCCCCAGCCATGTTGAACGAGCTCTCCCTGCGCTTGACCAACTGCAGCTCCGAAATCTCTTCCTCGCCTACGATCCAGCGCCGAGACTGCCCGTCCCGGGAACCGGCGGCGATCCGCAGCCGGCCTACCGGGTCGCTGTCGACTGCCAGGGCCAGGACACCGGTGGCGTCGATCGCGCGGGACGGTCCGGCCGGCGTACCGTCCAGCAGCCATCGGACCGTCACCACAGGTTGCTGGTCGCTGTATCGCCTGGTCCACTGGCCGCGGGTGTTGCCGATCTCGTAGCGATAGCCGGCGCTGCCGCCACCTGCAGTGACGGCGACCGTGCCTCGTGGCGTCGGCGTCACCGCGACTGCAGTGACCGCCGTCGGCCGGCTGCTGCGCTCCTGGCCCATGTCCGGGAATCCAGGGGTGAGCACCGCAGTCCTTTCCATCCGGGACTCGCCGAATCCGCTGCAGGCCCAGACACGCAAGGTGCCGTCGGTGCCGCCGGCCGCAACCACCGGCTCCTGGTAAGCACCGTCCACGAAGGCGTGCAGCGCGGAGATCCCCTGCACTCCCGAGACGAACAGCTCGTTTTCCGTGTCGGCGACATCGAACGACAACACCTCCGCACCGACGCCGAAAGCGGCGTAGGGCGTCGTCTCCCGATGCAGCACGGCCGTGGCGCTGACCGGTCGCGGCCGGATCAAGCGCTTGGTCGTCGTACTGATTTCCAGCAGACCTTCGCCGTCGGGCGTCAGCCGACGCTGGACCACAGCGCCATCGGCGGTGCCGTACAAGATGACCATGCCGTCACCGACCTCGGCGAGCGCGGCACTGGTCACGGCGCCCTCGACCGGAGGTTCGAGCTGGCCGAGCGGTTCCCCCGTGACCGGATCCCAGAAGCGGGTCACGCCGTCCGTCCCGACGGAGATCAGCCTCGGCCCGTACGACGGGTCGAAGATCGCGACGCCGATCCCGACGACCGCACCGACATGAGCACGGACCAACTCATCGCCGACAGGCCCGTCCTCACCGGGCCGCCAGATCCGCAGGGTGCCGTCGATCGCGCCGGAGACCACGACCGGTTCGTCGTTGACCTCGTAGTCGTGGAGCGCCGAGACCGGCGCGTCGTGGGCATTCGGTTCCGTGCCCAGCAGCTCCAGCGTTTCCGAATCCCAGAAGGCCAGGCCGTCGGCGCCACCCGACACCACGGTTTGGGCGCCGAAGATGACAGTCAGGGTCGCCGCACCGCCGATGTGCGCGTCCGCGAACGCCTTCACCTCGACCGATCTGGTGTCGACGCTCCAGAGGATCAGGCTGCCGTCCTCCGCACAGGAGACGATCCGCGTTCCCTCCTCGGAGGGGACCCAGGCCACGGCCCGGACGGCTCCCTGATGACCCGAGGGCAGGCTCTCGCCATCCGAAGGCAAGGCGGTGCCGTCGAACCACAACGGTCGCCATCGGTTTGGCGGAACAGCCTTGAGTAGTTCGGTGGCCAGATCCGGGCGGTCGCGGAACAACAGGCGGAGAGCGAGCGTGGGTGAGCGATCCGCGGCCTCGTCGGCGAGCGTCTCGAAGGTCAAGGCGGCCAGCACCTGGCTGACTTCCCGGCCGAGCAGATGACCGGAGCTGCCCTGTGCGGCGAGCAGATCGGTGGGATCCGCTACGGCGAGATAGCCGGACTCAGCGCCGAGGTCCGCAAGCCGGCCGGCCCGCTGGGCGTGATGAGCCAGGTGGTCGCGAAGGTAGCGCGGTGCCGCCGGCCAGTTCCTGCGGCCACCGGGGCTGAGCGGGACGGTGTCGAGCAGCGCCTCGAAGAACGCGCCGGCGCGCGGTTCGAGGCTCGCCGCCAGTCCTTCGGCGAACGACGCATGGAAGAGCCGGTACCGCGGCCCGTCGGTCGACCTCGATCTCGCGAGCAGCGCCGGCGCCCGCTCGATCAGCCAGGCAACGGCCTCGGCGTCGTACCGGCGTTCGGCCAGTCCGCCCGCGAGACTCGCCCAGAGCTCGTCCGCGGGGAGTCCGTCACCCTGCACCAACGCGAGCGGGCGCAGCAGGTCCTGGGCCTTGCGGGCTTCCTCGGGCCGGAAGGAACGCAGGAGGTACAGCTCCATCGCCTGCGGCACCGTGCTCGGCAGTGCGCCTGGGCCGAACTGGTCGAGGCTGGTCTTCTGCAGCGCATCGGTGGTCAGCTGCGCGACCAGGAAGAGCGGAAAGGCACTGGCCGCGATCCGGTCGGCGATCTCCTCGACCCTGGCGGCGTCAACTGGGGAACCGCCGTCCGCAAGCCTGGCCCTGGTGTAGGTCTGGAGATCGGCGAGTTCGGCGTACGCGGGATCATCCAGCTCGATCGTACGGAAGCCGCTGCCGAGGATGCTGAGCAGCTGCGGCCGCGCGCCGACCAGCAGCCGCAACCGGCGCGGATCGCCGGCAACCAGCAGCGGCTGCAACAGGCTCTGAGTGATCTCGTGTCCGCCGTCCCGGGCTTCGTCCAGGGCATCGATGAGCAGGGTGAACGGCTCATCCCTGGCGGCCAGCAGCGCGACGAGCTGCTCGGGCTGGTCCTCGTCGTACCCGGCAGCGGCTGCGACGGCCGCACAGATCTCGGCAAGCCCTTTGTCCCGGGCGTGCACCGCGACCTGGATGGATCCGATGGCGGGCAGGGTCTCCGGTGGCGCGTCCCGCCAGGCCTGCGGATGCTGCGACCGGAAGGCCGCCGACGAGGCCGTCGCAAGCCGCGCCAGTACTGCGGACTTGCCGCTCCCCGGTGGGCCAGTGATCACACAACCGATCTCGTCACCCGCCCGGTCAGCAAGCCAGCGGGTGACCTCAGCGAGGACGGTACGACGACCGGTGAAGTACCAGCCCGGCCGAGCGGACCTCGAGCCACGGACCGCGGGCTCCCAATGGCTGCTGTAGGCATCGGCGTCGAAGAGCGCCGACTCGGCCAAGGCGTCGCTGAGCAGAGGTGTCCGGGCGATCCGGCTGAGCGGCAGCATTCCGGCGACCATCTTGTCGGGGTCGCTGTCCTCGGAGACGACGATGCCGATCACCATCGCCGAACCGCTTCCGGCGCTGCTCCAGACCGGCGTACCGCTGAAGCCTCGCTCCACCCGGTAACCGGTGGTATCGCGGGAGACCAGTTGGTGCCAGCCGAACTCCGGTCCCATCGGCCCCTGGACGGTACCGACGGCGAGCACTGGCTCCTCCCGCCCGTCCGGGAATCCGTGACAGCGGAAATCCTGGTCGATCCCGACGCCGGTCCGCAGCGGCGGCGTGTCCAGCGGAGCGAGGACCGGCGAATCCAGGCTGAGCAGCGCGAGGTCGTCCGGTTCGTCCTCGGCCCCCAGCGTCCAGGTTGCCGGCGCGACTCTGGCCGTCAGCCGGCCGAGCTCGGGCTGGGCCGGGAGGTCGAACACCACCGCTTCATCCGGTGCGGACAGCGAGAACTGAGGTCGCCCGAGCGCGGTATTGACCACATGGGCGCAGGTCAGGACCAGCCGCCCCTGCAGCAGGACACCGGCCCCGACCGGCTCACCGGTTCGCAGACTCCGGATTCGAACCAGGTAACGATGATCGGCTCCCATCCAGCTCCCCCCTCAGCTCGTTAGCGCTCCAGCTCCTGGCTCTTCGAGGCCCAGCTGAGTTTGACGGTCAGGTGGCCTTCGACGGCGGTCTTGGCGATCACCGCGCCGACTTCGGCATTGAGACTGATGCCGAACTCGATCTCGACACCGTCCGGTTTCAGGGCGCCGTCCCGGAAGGTACTCAGGGCTGATTCGGCCGCGCGGGACACTGTTCGCAGGGCAGAGTCGAAGGTCGCCGTGGCCTCGGCGACGACACCGTCCGCCCTGCTGGCGCGACGGAATCCGGGAGCGTTCTGCTCCACCTGAACCACGATGCTGTCACCGCTGTCCGTACTGAACCGAATCAAGCCGTCAGCCATCGTCCCCACCCCTGTGCTCGGCAGTCGTCCCCTGCACAGTCTGGCGCACCCGGCTGCTCGCCGTCACCGGGTTTGGCGTTGCGTGACCAGGTGGCAGGCCGCCTGCGATCCCTCCGTGGTCGGCAGTACCGGGAGGAGGTCGGTGCGGCACTTGTCGGCGATGGGGTTGCCGGCGGCGACGATCTGGCAGCGAGGGTGGAAACGGCAGCCGGTCGGGATGCGGGTCGGGTCCGGGGGTTCGCCCGTGAGGACGATGCGTTCCTCGGACTCGGGTAGGACCGACAGGAGCGCTTGGGTATAGGGGTGTTGCGGGTTCTTGAGGATCTCTTCGGTGGGGCCGGACTCGACGATGCGGCCGAGGTACATGACGGCTACTCGGTCGGCGATGTTCCAGGCGAGGCCTAGGTCGTGGGTGACGACCAGGGCGGACAGGCCGAGGTCGTCGCGGAGGCGGAGGAGCAGGGCCAGGATCTCGCCGCGGACGGAGGCGTCGAGGGAGGCGACGGGCTCGTCGGCGATCAGGACCTTCGGGTCGAGGGCGAGGGCGCCGGCGATGACGACTCGTTGCCGTTGGCCACCGGACAGTTCGTGCGGGTAGCGCAGGAAGAAGCGCTCCGGTGGTCGCAGTCCCGCCCGGGACAGGGCTTCGGCGACGACCTTCTCCTCGTCGGGCAGGCCGTGGATCCGGGGGCCTTCGGCAACGGCTTCGTAGACCGTCTGGCGTGGGTTGAGCGAACCCATCGGATCCTGCAGGACCAGTTGCACCTGGCGGCGGTACGCCTGGAGGGCCTTGCCGCGATACGAGAGCGGCGATCCGTCGTACGAGACCGTGCCCGAGGTTGGTCGCTCGAGGCCGAGCAGGGTGCGGGCCAGCGTCGTCTTGCCGCAGCCGGATTCGCCCACCAGAGCAACGATCTCACCGGCCCCGACGGACAGGTTGACGCCGTCGACGGCTCGTGCGCGCCGGCCGCGCGAGGCGAACTCGACCGCGAGATCAGTTGCCGTTAGCAAGATTCCTCCAAGACCAGCACACAGGCCGCCGTACGCCGGTCGCCGGCCGGCCGCAGCTCGACGTCGACCGTCGAGCACGTGTCGAGCGCCACCGGGCACCGCGGATGGAACACACAGCCGGACGGGAGCCGCTGCGGATCCGGCGGGTCACCCCCGAGACCGCGAGGTGCCAGCCTGGACGCGGGATCACCGACCGTCGGGAAGGCAGCCGCCAGCGCTTGGCTGTACGGATGCTGGAACGAACCACCAGCAGGACCGGTCTCGACCACCCGCCCGGCGTACATGACTGCCAGCCGGTCGCAGGTGTCGGCGAGCACGGACAGGTCGTGCGAGATCATCAGCAACGAGATCCCGTGCGACGCGATCAGCTCCTTGATCAGTGTCAGCACCTGCGCCTGCACCATCAGGTCGAGCGCGGTGGTCGGCTCGTCGGCGATGATCAACTGCGGCTCGCAGGCGAGCGCCATCGCGATCATCACTCGTTGCCGTTGGCCACCAGACAGCTCATGCGGGTAACTCCGCGCCCGCCAGGCCGGCAATCCCACTTGAGCCAGCAGCGAGGCGACTCGCGACCGCGCCTTCTCCGGTGTGGCGATCTTGTGTACCAGCAGGGGTTCCGCGACCTGATCGCCGATCCGTTGCACCGGGTTCAACCCGTGCTGAGCCCCTTGGAACACGATCGACGCCTCGGCCCAGCGGACCGCCCGCAACCGGCCCCACTTCATCTGCAGGATGTCCTCGCCGCCAAGCATGATCCGGCCTGAGGTCCGGGCGTCCTTCGGCAGCAACCGCAGCAAGGCCATCGCGAGCGTCGACTTCCCCGAGCCCGACTCACCCACGACACCGAGTGCTTCCCCGGCCTCCAGCGACAACGACACACCCCGTACTGCGGGCACCTCACCCGACGCGATCCGATACGTGACGGACAGGTCGTCCAACTCGAGCAAGCTCATCAGACGGCCTTTCGCAGCCGGGGGTTCAGCACGTTCTCCAGCGCCCGGCCGCAGAGCGTGAACGCCATCACGACGATGACGATGCACAGGCCCGGGACGAGGATGTACCACCACGCGCCAGAGGTCGCCGCACCCCAGTCGTACGAGCCACGCAGCATCGTTCCCCAGGAGGTCTTGTTCGCGCTGACGCCGAGGAAGGCCAGGGTCGACTCGGTGACGATCGCGCTCGCCACCTCCAGCGTCGTACTTGCCAACAGCAACGGTGCGACGTTCGGCAGGACGTGCCGGGTGGTGATGTGCCAGTGCCCGCCGCCCAGGGCCTGCGAGCGTTCGATGTAGGGCCGGGCCTCGACCGCCAGAGTCTGCGCGCGGATCAGCCGGGCCGTCGACGGCCACGAGGTGACACCGATCGCGGCGATGATCGTCACCGTGCTGCCGCCCAGAATCGCCGCCAGCACCAGCGCGGTCACCAGCGACGGCAGGACCAGGAACCAGTCGGTGATCCGCATGACGATCGCGCCGATCCAGCCGCGGAAGTGCCCGGCCGCGATCCCGAGCACGGTCCCGATCACCATGCTGAGCAGCGCGGCGAGGAAGCCGATCAGCAACGACGTCCGCGATCCCCACCAGATCATCAGCAGGACGGACCGGCCGGACTCGTCCGTGCCCAGCGGGTCGTCCCAGCTCGGCGGCGACAGCTTCTCACCGGTCCCGCTGACGACATTCGTCACACCCGCGTCGATGAACAGTGGCGCGATCACCGCGAGCAGTACGGCGAGCAGCAGGATCGCCAGCCCGATGACTCCCGCGCGCTGCGTCCGGAAGGAAGCCCAGAAGCGCCCGAAAGCGAGACGCCGCCGAGTCCAGGTGATGCTCATGCCGACCTCACCCTCGGGTCGAGCACGTGGTAGATGACGTCGGCAAGTGTGTTCATCAAGATCACCGACACCGTGATGAGCAGGAACGTGCCCTGCATCAAGGTGAAGTCGGGCACCCGGATCGCCTCGTAGAACAGCTGCCCGAGCCCCGGCCAGCTGAAGATCGCCTCGACCGTCACCGCGCCGCCGACGACGAACCCGATCCGCATGAACACCAGCGTCACGGTCGGCAGCAACGCGTTGGGTACTGCGTGCCGCCGCCGGATCTCGTCATCCTTGAGCCCCTTCGCGCGGGCGGTGGTGACGTAGTCCTGCCCGACCTCGTCGAGCACCGACGACCGCATCACCAGCAGGTACTGCGCGTAGACGACCGCCACCATCGTCAAGCACGGCAACACCATGTGCTTCGCGACATCCAGTACGTACCCGAACCCGTCCGGCGCATCGACACTCTCGATCCCCCTGGTCGGGAAGATTCCCGGGATCGGACCGATGCCGGCGGCAAACACCATCAGCAGCAGGAGTCCGAGCCAGAACGTCGGTACCGACCAGAGCACCAGCGACACCCCGGTGGAGAACTTGTCGAACCGGCTGCCCGGCTTCCACCCGGCGCGCGCTCCTTGCCAGATGCCCAGGCTGACGGCCATCACCAGCGCAGTACCGGTGAGCAGGAGGGTCGCGCCGATACGTTCACCGATCAGGTCGAGGACCGGTCTCTTGTACTCGTACGACGTACCGAGGTCGAAATGCACCGTCTGGTTGACGAACTGCACGAACTGCTCGAGCAACGACTTGTCCAGCCCGAGCCGGCGCCGTTCCAGGTCGAGCTGCTCGGGCGTCATGTTCCGGCCCTGCGCCAGCGCCCGGACCGGATCGCCCGGCAGCAACCGGAACGCGAAGAACGTCGCGACGATCACCATCGCGATACTGAGCAGCGCGCCGCCGACCTTCGCTACGGCGTACCGGAGGAGCCCCCGGCGCGCGGGCTCCTCCGCGATCGCATCCGCCGCAGGTGGCGTCGAGATGGTCATCGCGCCACCCAAGGCGCGGGGCTCATTCGCGGTCGTCCGCGACGGTCTTGCGGCGGCGGGTGAGGAAGTAGCCGGCTCCGATCAGGATCAGTACGCCGGCCACGATGCCGACGATCACGCCGGTGTTCGAGCCGTCGTCCTCAGCGGCGGCACCGTCCTTGGAGACCGCTTCGAGCGTGTAGAACGGCCAGTAGCCGCTACCGCCGTACAGCATGCCCTTGTCTTCGGGGATCGAAGTGACCTTGGCGATCCGGTCCTTGCGGTAGCCCTCGAGGTTGTTCGGGTAGTAGAGGGCGATCACCGGCGCGTCCGTGTAGAGACGCTCCTCCATCTTCTTGATGATGTCGGCCCGCTTCGGCCGGTCCAGCTCCTTCAACTGCTGCTGGTAGAGCGCCTCGTACTGCGGGTCGCAGTAGAACGACTCGGTGCCGCCACCCTCACCGGACGCGGTCGGGCGCCGGCTGCACAGGTGCGTCGCCAGCACCTCTTCCGGATCCGGGTTCACCGACCAGCCGCTGATCGCGATGTCGAACAGCGCCGTCGTCCCGGTCTCCTCGGTGAACTTGCTGGAGTCCAGCCGCTTGGTGGTCAGCGTGATCCCGAGCTCCTTGAACCAGCCGGTCAGGTACTCCGCCAGCTTCTCCTCGATCGGCGCGTCGGTGTGGATGCTGAACCGGAACTGCAGCTTGCGCGATCCGTCCGGCATCGTCCGGATGCCGTCGGCACCCTTCTTGTACCCGGCGTCGTCGAGGATTTTGTTGGCCTTGGCAACATCGAAGCTGACCTTCTTCTCACCCTCGGCCTGCCAGAAGAAGTCCTTGTACATCGGCGGCACGATCGACCCGTCGGCCGGCTTGGCCAGCCCGTTCTGTACCTGGTCGACGAGCTTCTGCTTGTCGATCGCGTAGTGCAGCGCCTGCCGGACCTTCGGGTCCTTCAGCGCGGGATGCCCGTCGCCGATCGGCTTGTTGTCGCTGGTGGTCGCGCCGTGGTTGACCTGCAGGTACGTCGCCCGCCGTCCCTCGGTGTTCCACTGGACGATGTTCTCGTCGCCCTTGAGCGCCTCGAAGTCCGGCGGCGCGAGCCGGCCGATCAGGTCGATGTCGCCCTTCTTCAGCCCGACGATCGCGGCCGCCGGGTTGTCGTAGAAGATCACCTGCAGCTCGTCGATCTTGGGCGCGCCCCGCCAGTAGTCCGGGTTCGCCTTGAGCTTCACGTACTGGTCCTTCTTGTGCTCCACCGCGATGTACGGCCCGCTCGTGACGGCCGGGTACTCGTTCGCCTCGTACCTCGCGATGTCGCCGACCTTCTCCCAGGCGTGCTTGGGCATGATCGGGACCGGGTTGTCGAGCATCGACGCCTGCGGGGTCTTCAGCTTGACGGTGAGGTCCTGGCCGTTCGCGGTGACACTGGCGAAGTTCTCCACGGCCGGGCCGTTCGCGGTCTTCGCGCCGTCGTCAGTGATCATCTTGTTGAACGTCCAGGCCGCGTCCGCGGCGGTGATCGGCTGGCCGTCCGACCACTTCGCCGACCGGATCTTGAACGTCCAGGTGAGCCCGTCCGGCGAGGTCGTCCACGACTCCGCGAGGTCGGGGCTCGGCTGCAGCGTCTTCGAGTCCGGTACGGCCAGGTAGCCGTACATCCAGCGATGGATCGACGACGAGACCAGCCGGACGGCCAGGAACGGGTTCATCGAGTCCATCGCCTGGGTCGCGCCGACCCTGATCACCTTCGGTGCCGACGGCTCCGCCGCCTGGGCTGCTGGGCCCGCCAGCCCGCCCAGCGCCAGCATCCCCATCGCCGCTGTCGCGCCGATCCATTTCCGCATCCGCCCCACGCACCTTCCGCCCTGGTGGTTTAGGGAGAAAACCACACCACCAACCCATCTCCCGTCAACGATTTACGGCCGTTTGTCACAAGTTCGTTGCCTGGCCGGCATGGAACCAAGTTCCACAAAATCCCACCGAGGAGCCTGTCGGGTGGCAAACGCTTGCCCTATGGTGAGCGAGCGTACGCGGACAGTTAGCGCCTTCGCAGAGGTCGAGCCCGGTGGCTGGACCGGATGCTCCCACCGAGGTCGCCGCCAAGCCGGTCGGCAAGGACGGGGTCCGAGTCACCTGGAAGGACAACGCCTCAGACGAGGACGGCTACCTCCTGGAGATCAGGCCCACCGGCGCAGATTAGAGCCAGCCGCGGCGGCCCGCCTGGATGCCTGCCTGGAAACGGGTTGCGGCGCCCAGTTCGGTCATCAGTTCGGCGACCCGCCGGCTGACCGTTCGCTGGGTCACGCCCAGCGTGCGCCCGATCGCGCTGTCCTTCATGCCGGACGACATCAGCGACAGCAACCGCCGGTCCTGCTCCGACAACGCTTCCTGACCCCGGCCCGAGCGCTTCCGCTTGGTACCGGCCTGTTGCCCGTCCGGTACTACGGCCACCGGCGTGGCCTGCTCCCACATCGACTCGAAACAACGCACCAGCGCCTCGAGCAGCGGCGATGCGTGGACCAGAAGCCGCACCCCTGTCTCGGCGGGATCCAGCGACAGCGGGAGGATCGCGATCCGGCGATCCACGATCTGCATCTTCATCGCCGTCACCGGCAGCGTCCGGGCCTCCTCACCCGCTTGGACGTAGCTGACCAATTGCTCGAAATGCCCGGGCAGTTCGAGCGCCGGACCGTCGTACACGCATCGGTAGGACACACCTCGCCGAAGCGCTTGCAGCTCTTCGAGGTTCGGTACCGGACGACCATGGATGTACGGCGGGGAGTCGACCATCAGCACCTCTTCGCGCGCACCCAACTGGAGCTGCGCCATCTGCTGCTGGATCGCCTCGCTGCCCTCCAAGACCTCCAGCAAGTCGGCAGAACTCCGTCCGGGCGCCTGCCGGACCTTCGATGCCAGCTCACGCGCGTCGGCGCGCAGCCGCTCGAGTTGCTCCTGCCTGCGGACGACCAACGCGTCGATCGCGACATCCGGCGGCGCGGGGACGTAGCGCGGCGGCCGCGCGACAAGCTTCGTCACCAGCCCGGCCGCCACCAGATGCGTCAGCGCCCGCCGTACCGCGGACAGCGAGACGCCCAGTTGGTCGGCCAGCTCGGCCGGCGTGGTCCGCGGTGTGTCGGCGATCGCGAGAAAGACCCGATTGTCCGTCTCCGACAGCCCTACCGGCTCTAGCAGGAAGCCCATTCGCTGACCATAGATCACCCGACTTTGGTGTAGGTGGCCAGTTGTGCGCCGGTGACGAAGCCTGCACGGGTGAAGATCATGTGCGCGCCGATCCGGCCGTGGCCGTCGTCGGCGGTGAGGTTGTGGTCGTCGAGCAAGCCGGTGACGTGCCGCACGCCGAGGCGGTGGAGGTAGCGCAGGCAGGCGTTCAGAAGCTGTGTACCGAGACCGGCGCCACGGTGCCCGGAATCCACCTCGATCCACCGCAGTACTCCGTGCTCCGGGGCCAGAACCGAGACCGTCGCCTCGGCAAGCAGGCCGCCAACGGGTCCCGGGACGGTCAGCTTGCGGTGACCACCACGAGCTGTCACCTGGATCCGGGGCTGCCCAGGAAGAGACGCCGGAGCCAGCGGCATCGACCGGTACAGATAGCGCCCAGCGGGCATCGCGGCGAACCCCCGAGTCACCAGCGCTTCCCGCGTCGTACTGCGAACCTCCGGCAACCCGGCGGCGACCGCGCCAACTCCTCCACCGGTGAACGCCTCGACGACGTCGCAGCCGTCCAGCCGGGTCAGCGCATGGTCCAGCAACCCGGCGACCACCCCAGGCTCTTCCCGGCCGTGCAGCCACCTGACCACGCCGGCAGCTCCATCCCGGCTTCGCCCCACTCCGGCGGCACCGAGGATCCGGTCCCCGATCGCCACGAACGCGCCACCCGATGTGGTTGCCCGCAGCAACGAGCTGGCACTGCACGATGCTTGCCCGGGCAGTACGTCCGCGTTGATCACGTCCAGCACGCCGGCCAGATGACTGCGGGTCATCGAACGGATCACGATCGTTTGCTGCAAGGAACCCACGGCTGTCGCTTCCTCCCGGTTAGAGACTGCTGCGGCATCCACCGACGACCCGATACAGCTCCCCTCGTCCGCCGGCCCTTCAGCCGCAGCAGCCCGCCCACCCTAGCCACGAACCCCTTCCAGAAGACGCCAATGTCTCCTAGTAGACAGAAGATCCGCAGTCGGCCTTCAGTGTTTGGCGTTGCGGGACCAGGCGAAGCAGTAGGTGCCGTAGCAGGCGATGCCTAGGGCCAGGGCGGTGAGGAGGGCTGTGCCGGCGGGTTGGTTTTTCAGGGTGCGTAGGGCGGTGTCGAGGCCGCCGGCCTTCTCGGGATCGTAGGCGAGCGCGGCCCAGGCGAAGAGGCCGCCGACGATCATGAAGGCGACTCCCTTGGCCGCGTAGCCGAGGCGGCCGAGGAGGATGGTCGAGTCTGAGACTCCGCCAGTCAGGTCTTCCAGGAACTTCTTCGTGACCGACTTGTAGATCTGGCGGATGCCGATACCGACGACGACCAGGCCGGCGAGCACGATCAGCGCGCGGCCGGCGCCGCTCTTCATCAGGTTCGCGGTGAGACTGCTGCCCTGGCTGCCGCTCGAGCCGATCGCCATCTTGGCGGCGCTGATGGACATCGTGAGATAGACGGCGCCGCGGCCGATCGACGAGAGTTTCTTCTCCGTGTCGAGGTGACCGTAGGCGAGTTCCAGCGCCTTCCAGATCACCAATGCGAACAGACCGATGGCAACGACCCAGAGCAGTACGCCGCCGAAGGGCTTGCTCGCCAGTTCCTCGAGAGCGCCATGGTGGGACGCCTCCTCCGACGTCTTTCCCCAGGCGAGTTGCAGCGCGATCCACGCGATCAGCAGGTGCACCACGCCGTACGCGATCAAACCGACGGTGATCGCCAGATGGTACGGGCGGCTTTGCTGGGCTTCCTGAGCGGCTCTCATGGAGAACCCGTACCCCGGCGAAAACGGGCGGCTCAGGCCGAGACGGGTACGCTCGCCTCGCGGTCGGCCTCTTCGACATCGCCGTACTCGCCCGACTTCACAGCGTTGCGGCCGAGCGTCCAGACGTAGACGAAGAAGCCGACCTCAGCCAGTACTCCGATGCCCACCCGTACTGCGGTCGGCAGCGGCGACGGCGTGACGAAGGCCTCGATCAGGCCGGTGATCAGCAGGATCACGCCGAGGCCGATCGCCATCCCGACGGTGGCCCGGCCGGTCTGCGCGAGGGCCTGCATCCGGGTTCGCGGGCCGGGCGCGATCCACGACCAGCCGAGTCGCAGACCGGCCGCCGACGCGACGAACACCGCGGTCAGCTCGAGCAGCCCGTGCGGCGTGATCAGGCCGAAGAAGACATCCGCGCGGTCGTGGCTGATCATGATCCCGGCCATCACCCCGAGGTTCATCGAGTTGTCCCACAGCACGAACATCGTCGGGACCAGCAGCACACCGATCGCCAGTACTGCGGCCGAGATGGTCGCGTTGTTGATCCAGACGCGCAGGGCGAAGTCCTGGGCCGGGTTCTCGGAGTAGTAGTTGGCGAAGTCCTTGTCGACCAACTCCTGGATCTGTGCCGGAGTGGTGACCGAGTCGAGTACCTCCGGGTGCGCGATGATCCGCCAGGCCATCCAGGCCGCCACCAGGTAGAACAGCAGGCCGATGGTGAGCCACCACCGGCGTGACGTGTACAGAGCGGCAGGGAAGCTCACCAGGAAGTAGCGGGAGATGTCCCGCCAGACAGGAGCCTGCGCACCGGTCACTGCGCCTCTCGCATCGGCGATGAGCCCCGAGAGCCGCCCGATGGTGACAGGGTCGGCTCCACTCGCCCGCAGCGCCGACAGATGCGTCCCCACCCGCTGGTAGAGCGAGACCAGCTCGTCAGCCTCCGCACCGGTCAACCGACGCTGCCGCCGGGTCAGCGCGGCCAGTCGATCCCACTGCGGCTGATGCACAGACACGAACGCCTCTACGTCCATCAGCCCTCCCGTAGGTCTCCTGGCTCTGCCCTGGGGCAGACTAGCGGTCCGGGGTGTCTGAAACTGCTTGGGAGGGGGCGCTGTGTCTCAGCTGGTTACGGGGGAAGCGGTCGTCCTCCAGGTGCGGATCGCGCGGATGCCTACCCGGGCGCTGGCCTGTGCGATCGACTTCATCATCCAGATGATCGTGCTGGGCGCTTTGCTCGGCGTACTGCTCCAGTTCCTGATCGTCGAGGCGAGTCCGGCACTCGGCATCGCGCTGGTCTTCATCACCGTGCTGCTGGTGCTGATCGGCTACAAGGTCGTGATGGAGACGCTCACCCGGGGCAAGACGCTCGGCAAGCTGATGCTCGGGCTCAAGGTGGTCCGCGACGACGGCAGCTCGATCCGGTTCCGGCATGCGCTCGTCCGCAGCCTGCTGTGGTTGTTCGTGGACTTCGCGCCGTGGTTCGCGGCCAGCCCGGGGATCGTCGCGAGCCTGATGAACAAGCAGGGCAAGCGGATCGGTGACATGGTCGCCGGCACGGTGGTGATCCGCGAACGGCACCAGCCGATGGCGTCGCCGCCGCTGTTCGTGCCCGGGCACCTGGTCCAGTGGGCGCAGTCGCTGGAGCTGTCGCGGCTGTCCGACGAGCTGGCGAACACCTCCCGGGAGTACCTGGCCCGCTACACCGAGCTCGAACCGACCGCCCGGATCGCTCTGGGCGAGGCGCTGGCCATGCGAGTCGGCCAGGTCACGGCTCCCGCTCCGCCGGTGCCGATCGTGTCGCCGGCGTTCCTGTCCGCAGTACTGGCCGAACGCCGCCGCCGCGAACTGGCCCGCCTCGCCACCACCCGAGCCGTCTACGCCGCCAACACCGGCCCCTTCGGCCCACCCAACCCATACGCCGCGCCGCCGAGCCCGTACGCCGGTCCGCCTGGCCCGGCCAACCCCTACGCCGTACCGGCTGGCCCGTTCGCTCCGCCCAGCCCGTATGGCGCGCAGCCCGCGCAGTACAGCCCGCCCCCGTCACCCCAGGGCCTGCCGTATCCCGGCCCGCCCCCGGCGCCCGCGCAGGACACGACGAAGGTCAACGCCGAGGGCTGGCACGCACCCGGCAGCGAGCCAGACCAGTGGACCTGAAACTGTCTGACCACCCCGGCAGACTTAGCTAGGTGAACTTCCCCGAGACCCTGCGAACCACGCGCCACAGCCGGCATCTCAGCCAGCTCGAGCTCGCCCTTCGCGCCGGCACCACCCAACGCCACCTCAGCTTCATCGAGTCCGGCCGCTCACACCCCGGCCGCACGCTCGTCGTCCGGCTCGGTGAGTCGATGGAGCTCTCCCTGCGCGAGCGCAACGACCTGCTGCTCGCCGCCGGCTTCGCCCCGGTGTACCCGCAGACCGGCCTCGACGACCCCGCCCTGCAGCACGTCCGCTCCGCGCTCGGCCACATCCTCACCGGCCACCTGCCCTACCCGGCGATCGTCGTCGACGCCAACCACGACCTGGTCCTGGCGAACGAAGCCTTCAGCCTCTTCACCGACGGCGTCGCCGACAAGCTCCTCGAACCACCGATCAACGTACTGCGCCTGTCGCTACACCCCGACGGTGTTGCGTCGCGGATCGTCAACCTCTCGCAGTGGGCGCAACACATCCTCGACCGGCTGCCACCAGGCGACTTCCGCGACGAACTAGCCGCCTACGTCCCGTACGTCGAGCCCGGGCCCGAGCACGTCGGCTTCGCGGCCCCCATGCAGCTCCGCTCCCCCAGAGGCGACCTGCACCTGACCACTACCATCACCACGTTCGCCACCGCCCTCGACGTCACCGTCGCCGAGCTGAAGCTGGAAGCCTTCCTCCCAGCCGACGAGGCAACCGCCGCCCTGTTGCCAGTTGTGACAAGCCCACATCTGGTGGGCATGAACACCAAACGGCGACCTTGAACAGGGTCTACCCTGTTCAAGCCCACCACTGAGTGTTCAAGCCCATCAGATGTGGGCTTGTGAGGCAGGTGGCTCAGGGATTGGGGAACTGATAGTCGGCGACGATCCGGTTGTCGGCACTCACCAGCAGGACCTCGAGTCCCTCGCCGACGACCTCGCCGTTGGCGGTGGCAACCATCTCCCAGCTGAACTTCACCAGGTCCTTCAGCCGGACCGCGTTGTCCTTCGGCCGGAAAATATAGTCGCCACCGGCAACGAATTCCTCGTAGCTGCGCGCGACACGAGCCTCGAGCTCGTCGTATCCGGTCGCCTCCAGCGTGCTCGCCTCGAAGCCCAAGCCGGCCGCCGCGGTCCGGATCTCCTCCGGCGGGTGCAGGACGTGGGTCCCGCCCTCGACCCAGAGCGTCTCGATCGCCTTGCGACGCTGCCCGGAGTCGGCCTCGCCCCACACTCCGACGTAGCGGGCGACCAGATCACGAGTAGTGCTGTCGGTCATCGGTTTCTCCTTGTATCACGGGCTTTTCTCGTCACCACCGATCCTCCTGCGCCCAACCCGCGACCTCAATTCCCGCCAGGGAATGAGCTACTGTTGCGACCATGTCGCATCAAGTGAATTGGTCCGGATGGCTGCAACGGTGGGACGACCAGCAAGCGGGGTACCTGCCTGACCGGGAGGAGCAGTTCCGGGTGATGCTGGAGATCGTCGAGCGACTCGCGGGCAAACCGCAGCGCTTCGTGGATCTCGCCTGTGGCCCGGGTTCCATCTCGGCCCGTGCCGCCGCCCGATTCCCGCAGGCCGAGATCATCGGTCTCGACCTCGATCCGTTCCTGCTGGAGATCGCCCGCCAGGCGGTCGCCTCCGACCACATCAGCTTCGCCGAGGCGAATCTGCGCACGCCGGGCTGGGACGCAGTACTGGGTGAGGATCAGGTCGATGCGGTGTGCTCAGCGACCGCTCTGCACTGGCTTGATCCGGCCGATCTCGACGCTGTCGCCCAGACGCTCGGCCGCCGGATCCGTCCGGGTGGCGTGTTCCTCAACGCCGACACCCTGCGCCTCGGCCCCGACGAGGTTCCGCGCCTGGACGCGCTCGCTGTGGAGCTCCGCGACGAGATCTGGGCCGACTCTCACGCGCACGGGATCGAGGACTGGCAGACCTGGTGGGACGCGGCCGCCGCGGAACCGGCCTTCGCCGACCTGCTCGCCGAGCGCGAGACGCGCTTCGCGGACCGCTGGAAGGGTCGCGACATCACCTTGACCGACACGATCCAGTCGTTCCGCAAGGCGGGTTTCACCGAGGTCGCGGTACTGGGTCAGGTCGCGGACAAGCACCTCTTCGCAGCGATCCGCTGAACGGCGAAGGGCGCCGGACCACTGTACCTAGATCGATACAGCGGTACGGCGCCCTTTCGCGAAGCGAATCTCAGTAGCGGTAGGCGTCCGACTTGTACGGACCCTCGACCGGGATGCCGAGGTACTCCGCCTGCTCCTTCGACAGCTCCGTCAGCTTGACGCCGAGCGAGTCGAGGTGCAGCCGGGCGACCATCTCGTCGAGGTGCTTGGGCAGCACGTAGACGTCGGTCGGGTACTCCGCGGTCTTCGCGAACAGCTCGATCTGCGCCAGCACCTGGTTGGTGAACGAGTTCGACATCACGAACGACGGGTGCCCGGTCGCGTTGCCCAGGTTCAGCAGCCGGCCCTCGGACAACACGATGATGGTGTGACCGTCGGCGAACCGGAACTCGTCGACCTGCGGCTTGATGTTGATCCGCTCGATCCCGGCCGTCTTGTACAGCCCGGCCATGTCGATCTCGTTGTCGAAGTGGCCGATGTTGCCGACGATCGCCTGGTGCTTCATCTGCGCCATGTGGTCGGCGGTGATGACGTCCTTGTTGCCGGTGGTGGTGACGAAGATGTCGGCGATCCCGACGATGTCCTCGAGCGTGGTGACCTGGTAGCCGTCCATCGCCGCCTGCAGCGCGCAGATCGGGTCGATCTCGGTGACGATCACCCGGGCGCCCTGGCCGCGCAGCGACTCCGCACACCCCTTGCCGACGTCGCCGTACCCGCAGACGACCGCGACCTTGCCGCCGATCAGTACGTCGGTGGCGCGGTTGATGCCGTCGATCAGCGAGTGCCGGCAGCCGTACTTGTTGTCGAACTTCGACTTGGTGACCGAGTCGTTGACGTTGATCGCCGGGAACAGCAGCGTGCCGGCCTTGTGCATCTCGTACAGCCGGTGCACGCCGGTGGTGGTCTCCTCGGTGACACCCAGGATGCCCTGGCCGATGGTGGTCCAGCGCTGCGGGTCCTCCTGCAGGGACCGGGTCAGCACGGACAGGACGACGCCGTACTCCTCCGACTCCGCGGTGGACGGGTCCGGTACGGCGCCGGCCTTCTCGAACTCGGTGCCCTTGTGGACGAGCATGGTGGCGTCGCCGCCGTCGTCCAGGATCATGTTCGGGCCTGCGCCAGGCCAGTTCAGCGCCTGCTCGGTGCACCACCAGTACTCCTCCAGCGTCTCGCCCTTCCAGGCGAACACCGGGACACCCTGGGGCGCGTCGGCAGTACCGTTCGGGCCGACGACGACCGCTGCGGCCGCGTGGTCCTGGGTGGAGAAGATGTTGCAGGAGACCCAGCGCACCTCGGCGCCGAGCGCCGTCAGCGTCTCGATCAGCACAGCGGTCTGGATGGTCATGTGCAGCGAGCCCATGATCCTGGCGCCGGCCAGCGGCTTGCTGTCGCCGTACTGCGCGCGCATCGCCATCAGACCCGGCATCTCGTGCTCGGCCAGCCGGATCTCCTTGCGCCCGAACTCGGCCAGGCCGAGGTCTGCCACCTTGTAGTCGAACGTCATACCGTTGCCGCTCCCCTGGGATGTGGTTGCTTGCTGCCGAGACGAGCCTAGAGGTCGGGGCACTGGTGGTGAACCGCTGGGTCGGCATTTCTGACACTGAAATGTCAGGATTAACCCCATGCGCATCACGGAGGCAGCCAAGAGTCTCGGCACCACCCCGCGAATGCTTCGCTACCGCGAGGCGCTCGGGCTGCTGCCGCGGTCCCGCGCCGCCCGCAACACCCAGCGCCAGTACGACGACCGCGACCTCGCCGCCGTCCGGCTCGCGCTCGAACTGGAACGCCGGTACGACGTGACGCCGGCCGCGCTCGCCTTCGCGCTGAAGGCGCTGGCCGAACCTTCGGTCGCCGCCGATCTGCGCAATCTCGGCTACCGGACCGGCCGGCTGAGCGCGCCGCCGAGCGCGGCCGAGATCGACCGCGAGCGGGCCCTGCGCTGGCTCGGCCGCAGTGGCATGCTGCCGCCGCCACACAACCGGCCCCGCTGAATCAGCCGCTGAATTCAGCCATTCCAGCCCTCGGTCAACCGGCAACAATTGCATTCTTCGAAACATTTGTCATATTCATTGCAGGTTCCTGCAATTTAAACACACGTTATGCTTTCGTTACCTACTTTGGGATTGCTTTCGATTGTGTAGGTCTCGTATCTTTTGGATCACGGACGGGGGATTTCCAGTTCCTGTAATTCCCTTTTCCGCCTATTATGATACGAAAGGGAAAACGCATGAACAAGGCACGAAAAGGACTGGCCGTCGCCATGATGGCGTCGCTGGGATTCGCCGGCATCGGCATCGCCGCACCGAGCGCGAACGCCTGGCTGAGCCCGGGCAAGACGACCCAGAAGCCGTCGGACGGTGGCACCTGGGAGTACGGATTCTGGAACGCCAAGGTCCGCTCGTACTACACCGTGAACAAGTGCCACGGTTCGTCGGTGAAGCTCAACGGCGACCTGTCCCGCAGCGCCAACACCGCGTCGGGCGTCAAGTCGATTGCCACGAAGTGGGCGATCAACACGCCGGGCGCGGACGACTCGTACTACTACCGCACCTGCTGATTCCCAGCAGATGATCCAGCCCGGCCGGCCCCGACCGGCCGGGCTGGTGGTCGTCGCGCAGAGTCGCGCCGAATTCGCTCTGCGTGCGAAGATGAACACCCCACGAGCCATGGAGACAATCCGTTGCACAGGAAAATCGCCGTCGTGGTGTCGGCCTTGCTGTTCGCACTGCTGGCCGTGGCGGTCACCCTGGTCGCCACCATGCACGACCGGTCCTACCCCCAGCAGCTCTCGACGAAGGCGATCGTCAACCTCGACTTCAGCAGCGCCGAGCTGGACGACGCCCAGGCGATCCGCGAGCTCGGTGAGCTGAGCGACCGGCTGGATGCCGGGCTGGTCAAGGTCGCCCCCAACCTCGGCGGCGACCAGACCGGTCAGGTCTTCGTGAAGGTCGGCACCGAAGGCGCCTTCCCGGAGCGGATCCAGCGGTTCGGGAACGACCAGGACGCCCAGGTCCGCGGCAAGGAGTCGCTCGAGCACTCCTACGCGAGCGGGGAGTACCTGGTCACCGGCTCGACCAGCGGGCTGCCGGCGTTCAAGGACTGGCTGACCTCGCACCGGGTGATCACCGAGTGGAGCGACAACAACCTCGGCGGAACACTGAAACTTGTCCTGAAACAAGGAAGTTTCGTCACCAGTCTGCTGGCCGCGACGGCGCTGATGGTGTCGCTGGTCCTCTACTGGTTGTCGGTCAAGGCCCGAGGACGGGCGCTGCGCGCGCTCGCCGGTGTCTCGACCTGGCGGATCCAGTACGAGGATCTGGCCGGGTTCCTGGTCGCCGTACTGACCGGCGCTCTCGCCGTCGACCTGCTCGCCGTGGTGTGGACCGGCTTCACCCAGGGCTGGACCTTCGCGCCGAAGTACCTCTCGATCCTGCTCACCTTCGACGTGATCGTGATCCTCGCGACGATGGGCTTCGCGGTGGCGATGTCGGCCGCGTCCTGGCCGGGCCCGGCGATGCTGGCCAGGCGTGAGCCGGCGGTCAAGTCGCTGCGCAAGGTCTCGGTCGCCCTCAAGGTGCTGACCTTCGTGCTGGTCCTGGCGGCGGTGGCACCCGCGGTCACGGCGTACTCGAATGCTCGCGGGTCCGCCGAGCAGCAGGCGCGCTGGAAGTCGCTGGCCGACCAGGTGGTGGTGTCGATCCCCGCCGCCTTGGGCGAGGACGGGTTCCAGCAGATCATGGGCCAGGTCGGTGCCGCGGTCGGCGACGCGGAGAAGAAGGACGCGGTCGCGCTGTCGTACAGCTGGCAGGACGAGGCTCTTGAAGGCGTCGACCTGGGGAAGTACGAGACGATGGCGCTGGTCAGCCCCAGCTGGCTGCGGCTGATGAACAAGGACGCCCCGGGTGACCTGCCAGGGTTGACCGCACTGCCGCCGGATCAGCTCCCGGCCGGCGCCAAGGAGTTCGCCGGTGCGAACCTGGATCTGTGGACCCGGGACAAGTCGACCGGGGCCGCGGCTCTGAGCAAGGTCTCCTTCTACCACCTCTCGCAGCCGGGCAAGCTGCCGCTGGCCGGCGGTGGCAGCGGCGACCTGGTGTTCCCGAAGGACGCGATCGTGATGGTCGCGCCACACCTGCACAGCACCTTCAACGACGACTTCCTCGCCTCCGTCGCCACCACCAGGAACCTTGTCTTCAAAGGGCTGGGCGAGACACAGGCACTGCTGACCAAGCACGGGCTGCAGTACAAGACGACCGTGAAGTACGCGGCCGAGGAAGGCGTGCTGCTCGCCCAGTTCACGGCGTACTTCGCCTGGCTGCAAGGCGTTTCGCTGATCGCCCTCGTCATCGCGCTGGTGGTGTCCTCGCTGATCGCCGCCTTCATCACCGCCGTACTGCGCTCCAAGCACGACTTCCCGTTGCGCCTGGCCGGTCAGCAGTGGCGGGAGATCCTGGCTGCCCGGGTGATCACCGAGTGGATCGTCGGGGCCGGGCTGGCCGTGATGATCATCCTGCTCCGCCGTGGCGACGGGGCTCTGCTGGTCGCGGCAGCCGCAGTACTGGGGTTGCTCGCGGCACCGGTCACGCACCTCCTGGCCACCCGCTGGACTTTCGCGAACGTCAGCCGACGCAGACTGTAGACGGGAAGAACTCGATCATGACCATAGAAGCCGAAGCCGTCTCCGTCGTCATCGACGGGCGGCCGATCGTCCACCAGGCGTCGCTCGTCTGCGAGCCGGGGACGATGACCGCGCTCGTCGGACCCAGCGGATGCGGCAAGACGACCTTGCTGCACTGCCTCGGCCTGCTCCAGCAGCCGACCTCAGGGCGAGTGCTGGTAGACGGTGTCGACACCACCAACTGGAAGGCGGGCCAGCGCCGCCGCTTCTGGAAGGACTCCGGTGCCTTCGTCCTGCAGGACTACGGCGTGATGGAGGAGGAGTCCGTCGCCTTCAACGTCGTGATGAAGTCGAGCATCTTCGGCTCCCGCGTGCTCGGCAACCAGACCTCGCTCAACGAGGCGCTGGAGCTGACCGGTCTGTCCGGCCGCGACAACGAACTGTCCGCCCACCTCAGCGGTGGCGAAAAGCAGCGCCTCTCGATCGCCCGCGCGATCTACAAGAACGCCGAGGCCGTCTTCGTCGACGAGCCCACCGCCTCCCTCGACGAGGCGAACCGCACCCGGGTGATCGAGCTGTTCCGCAACCTGGCCAGCCGTGGCTGCGTGGTCATTGTCGCCACCCACGACGACGAAATGATGGCCGCTTGCGACACCCGGCACTCGCTGACCCGTCCCGCGGAACAGCCTCTACCCGCGACGGCGGGAGTCGTCCACGGCGCTCTCTGATGCGGGCATCAGGCCGTATCCCAGTGGCTGGTCAATACTGGAGCTCGCGAGCGGATCCAGGCATCCTCAAGGATCGCCCATTGGCGACCATCTGACGCATGAGATCGATTCCATCAGACGCGGAAATGTCGCCGTTGGAAACGGCGATGGCCACCAGATCAACAGTCTCGCGAGTGGTGATCCCCTGATGACGGGCGTAGCGCAGTGCATCCTTGTCGTCGGAGACCCACCAGGAACCAGCGAGCTCGGGCCGGCGAAGGATCAGGAAGCACGTCTGCGCCTCCCCCAGATGCTGTGGGGGCCGGTCCTCAGTACCACCGAAGACAGCGCGGCGGATTCGTTCGATGTCGTTGATGTCGCTCTCGTCGTTCACCTCGATCGGCAGGCCGAGCCAGCCGTCCACCGCGACTTGTGCGAGCTCAGGAAGGAACCTCGACGAGAGCTCCGCCTCGTAGGCAACCGCTTCGGTCCACCGCCCTCGACCTGCGAGCACAGCCTGAAGCAGGTCGACCCTGCAGACGGAAGCGAAGTTTGCACAGGACGGTGTTGTCGGGGAACAAGTACTCGCTCACGGCGCCTCACTCACCCCAGCCTCTGATTCGAAGGCCCGCCGCAGCTCATCCACGGACTTGCCCAGCAGTTGGGCATACGGTCTCACGGTCGCGGCACCGGACTCGTACGCGGCATAAGTGTCCTGGACCAGCAATCCTGGCAGGCGTGGACAATTCGCCTCAGCGACTCGCTGAGCGAACTCCGCCCCACGGCCGGCCAGGCCGGCTGCCTTCTCGGCCGTGACGGCACGGAACCGATCACGGGTACCGGCATCGATCAAGCGCAGGTCGGACAACCGAATGGCAAGCGCGGTCGGCGTCACCAGAAGATCGCAGGCCAGGACCGCGAAGGTCTCCAGGGTGAGGCCGGACGGCTCAGCCGCCTGACGAAGGTCTTGCTCGGGCATCAGGAAGGCAGCAGCGAAGGCATTGGCCCGCTGTTCACTGGGATCCTTCAGCTGACCTCGATCGAACACATCCTGATCGAGATGGATCTCCTGATCGTCGCCCGCGAGGAGATGTCCCAGCTCGTGAGCAAGCGTGAACCGCTGCCGGGTCGGCAGACTTGACGTCGCCGCGATGATCAGCTTGACCTCAGCGGACGAAGCCGCCAGCCCGTCGAAGGCGTCACCGAGCTCGGCAACCGCGACGTCGATACCGAAGACCTGCTCGATCACCGCAACCAGACCATGCTCACGCCAGGAGAAGCTGGAGGTTTCGACCTGACTCAGGGCATCGCGAGCCAGTTGACGGCCTTGATGACGCCAGCCACCCTCGTCGCGACCGCCCGGGAGAGGCTGCCAGGGCTGGCTGTATCCAAGGGTAGACAGGTCGGTACGCAGGCCGCTGTACCGCCGGGCCAACTGCAGCGCGGTCCCCGCCGTACCGCCGGTCGTCCTGGCAGCCGTCGCGAGCGGCTTCTCCTCGCCCGTGACCAGCCAATCGACCGTGACCTGATCAACGACCTGAAGGAGTGGCGCGAACGTCGAGGCCTACCAGTTCGAGCCATTGCGGCGCGCACTGCAGGCCTCACGGACCAACCTGCTGCTCGCCGGCGACGTGGGGCTCGGCAAAGACCATCGAGGCCGGCCTGGTCGTCCAGGAGTTGCTCCTTCGGCACCGCGCCAGGTCGGTCATCATCGTCTGCCCGCCCAGCCTCGCGCTGAAATGACAGGACGAGATGCGGGAGAAGTTCGGCCTCGACTTCGTCATCGTGAACAGTGAACTGATGGCCCGGGTCCGGCGCAGCCACGGGCTGAACGCCGATCCCTTCCGGCTGGTCCCCCGAGTCATCGTCAGCATGTCCTGGCTGCCCTCGGTGCGGGCCCACCAGGCACTATGTCTGTCGGTCGGGACATACATCCCCCGACCACCCCTTCAGCGCTGATGGCGGCGTTTGGACTTGGAATTCTCGCGGCCCTGGCGCTGGGAGCCGCCCACTGAATGCAGCCGGCGAGGGCCCTTGTGCATCAGCGGTTCGATGACCTGGGTGCGGAGTCTCTGGAGCCCGTTGGTGTCCGGGTGTCCGGAATGCTCCAGCGCGTAAGCCAACTCGGTCAGGTCGGGCACCTCAGCCAGCGACTCCCTCGCTCCCTCGGCGCCACCCAACTCGAGAAGCTGGAGGAACTGCTCCGTCATGCCGAGGAGTCCGTCTGAAGGAGACAGCTCTTCGATCTCCAACTGCCCGTCGCTGATCAGAAGCTGGAGCACGGTCGGTGCCAGCACCGGGTCTGTACGTAGCCGGTTCAAAAAGCCGTGCCGATCTGGCTGGGCATCGGCGAGCGTGTCGAGCAGTGCGACTGCACGGGTCCGGAACGGGCAGCCGCGGACAGCGTCCAGCAACCTGTCGTGCCCGTCGGACGGATGCGCGGCAAGCCAGTAGCCGATTTCTTCCCGGCCGGTGTCCGGGGTGTAGTGCTCAGCGATCATGCCGAGGAGCTGACCGGCCGAGGCCCCGGACAACTCGCCGACAAGCGGCGCGAAGCGGCCATCGGCAAGCAGTCGTGAGCGCACTGCTGAGGTACCCAACGCAGTGAGCGCGACCAGCTCCGTATCGCCCTCCAACGCGGTCCGGATCCGTTGCGCCACCTCCGGGGCGAAGGATGGCAGTACGAGGTCATCCGGGTAGTCGGGATCGTCCGGGTAGTCGGAACCGGATGTATCGAGGTCGGTGGAGTACATCGGATCGGCACGCCCGGTGCTCAGTTCCGCGGCGCCGAGCTCGGTCAGCAGTCGCAGGACTCGGTGGAGGTCGCGCGCAACGGCCTGGCGCCAGTAGTCCAGCCGCTCCTCGTCTACGGCTTCGATGGCGAACGTCGCGCCGCAGGCCTCCCACACGCTTTCCTCCAGGCGAACCACCGGGATGGGCACCGGCAACCCATAGATCGCGTTGAGAACATCGGGCAGCACCTCGTCGAACACATCGCCGAGCATTCTCACGTGCCAGCCATGCCGGGGGAAAAGCACGTCGCCGAGCTCACCAACCGCCTCGAAGGCTGCGGTCCACAAGGCAAGGTCATCGCCCAGCAGGCGCTTCGCCTTGGCCACCACCACCAGCCGGTTCTTGACCACCCGGACGACCCGAACCTTCTTGGCCCACTCGACTATGACAGCGAGGCCAGTCAGTTCGGCGCTACTCGTCGTGCGGAACGTCTGCCCGCCGAATACCGGATCGATGACATCGCCCGTGCTCAGCAACTCGACCAGCTCTCGGGCGTCCGCGAGCTTGATGTTACCCGTCGTGGTGAGCTGACGACCGGTCCCGGTCCACGCGACCAGCGCGCGCACCTGAGCGAGGACCGGGCTCTGACCTGCGCTGGCTGCGAGTTCGGCTGCCGAGGGCAGCGCCACCGGCAGCACAGGAAGACCGCGCTCGCTCGAAGCAGCTGAGAACTGCCGGGTCGCGATCTCCGCCAGGACTTCCCGGTCATGGGCGATCTCGCCGGCGCGGACGCGTCCGGTGAAGTGCTCCAGACCTGCCTGGTCAGTGGGATCGACCCCAGCTGCCATCGCCTTCATCATCCAGAACTTGGCGAGCCCGAAGTTCCGCTCGTCCGACATGGCCTGCCGGAAGCTGGCGGTGGCCTCTGCAATCGCGTCCTCGAGCACCGGCATGGGATCCCCAGTTGGATCATCCAGATCGGTCTCACGCAGGAACCTCAGCAGGACGCCCAGGGTCTCCGGCGCGTCCGCCACGTCGTCGGCGGCCACCGACAGCCTCCGTGGCATCCACTCGAGCAGGAATTGACGGACCAGGCCGGCCGTCCAAAAGCCAAGCCGCCCGTCCGTACTGTCGTGCCGGAAGTCGAGCGCCGCTGACAAGATGAACGGATCCCCGTGGGCCGGCAGACCTCGCGCCCATTCGTCGCAGCGATCGATCAAAAGGTCCTTGGCAGCCTCGAAGGACTCGAACTCGTCGGGCTCGAAGAACATACGCACCGGATTCTGGCCCTTCGGGAGGGTGGTGACAGACAATCAGTGTGAGGGAGCCTCGGGGATGGCCGGGCGTTCTGCCCGGGTGTAGTTCTCCGCGTAGATGTCCGGTTCGATGTAGACGTGCTGTGACATCGGCTCCGCCTCGCGGATCGCGTGTTCGGCCTCGTTGATGATCTGGGCGATGCTCGCGGCGTCGGACCCGTCCTCGACCGCCACCTTCGCGGCGACCAGGACCTCCTCCGGGCCGAGGTGCAGGGTGCGGATGTGGATCAGCCGCTGCACACCGACCGTGTTCTCGATCGCAGCCACGATCTTCGCCTGCCCCTCGCGGGTCGCGGACTCGCCGAGCAGCAGCGACTTCATCTCGATCGCCAGGAAGATCGCGACGCAGACCAGCAGCGCGCCGATCGCCATCGAGCCGAGGCCGTCGAAGATTCCGTTGCCGGTGGCAAGGGTCAGGACGACGCCGATCAGTGCCAGCACCAGACCGGTGAGCGCGGCGAAGTCCTCCAGGAGGATCACCGGCAACTCCGGGGACCGGGCGTTGCGAATGAACCGGCTCCAGCTGACGTGTCCGCGGACCTTGTTCGCCTCGACGATCGCGGTCCGGAACGAGAACGACTCCATGATGATCGCGGCTACCAGCACCACGACCGGGACCCACTTCCAGTTCTCGATCGCGTGCGGTTCGTGCACCTTGTGGTAGCCCTCGTACAGCGCGAACAGGCCACCGACGCTGAACAGCACGATCGCGACGATGAACGAGTAGACGTAGCGCTCCCGGCCGAACCCGAACTGGTGCAGTTCGTTGGCCTCCCGCTTGGCCCGCTTCACCCCGATCAGCAGCAGCACCTGGTTGCCGGCGTCGGCCAGGGAGTGGATCGACTCGGCCAGCATCGACGCCGACTGGGTCAGCAACCAGGCGCCGAACTTCGTGATCGCGATACCGGTGTTCGCCAGCAGTGCCGCGACGACGGCTTTGTTACCGCCACCAGCCATTTCCGTTGTCCTCCGTGCCAGTTCAGGGGATCAGTTCAGGAATCAGTTCAGGGGATCAGCGAGCAGACACGACGAACGCCGTGCCGGAACCACGCAGCGTACAGGGTCCTTCGGGTCCCTGAAGGAACGCTGACCGGCCGGCGGACAGCGCCACGGTGTCTTCGGTGCCAACGACAACGACCTCAGCCGTTCCGTCCACACAAGCGACGATCCGCGGTCCGGTCGCGTCGACCTCGACCGGCTCCCCGGCCAGTTCCACCCGCCGTACCGCGAAGTACTCACAGCCTGTCTCGTACGCCGTGACGCCCGGTGCGACCGCAGTACCCTCCAGCACCGGCGACTCCAGCGGCTCGAAGTCGACGACCGAGACCAGCTCCGGTACGTCGATGTGCTTGCGCGTCAGCCCGCCTCGCAACACGTTGTCCGAGTTCGCCATCACCTCGAACCCAGTGCCGTGCAGATAGGCGTGCACATTCCCGGCCGGCAGGTAGACCGCCTGGAATCGCTCGAGCCGCACCCGGTTCAGCAACAGCGCGGCAAGTACTCCCGGGTCATCGGGGAAGTCCTCGCACAGCCGCGACAACGTCTCGGCCTCCACTGCGAACTCGGCGCCCTCGTACCCACGGCAGGCCTCTCCGAGACCAGCGACCAGCGGACGGATCGCGTCCCGGTCGGTGCTCATGAACGAGGTGAAGGCGTCTTCCAGCTTCCCGTCGAGCAACAAGTGCCGCAACTCGTCGAGCACACCCAGTGCCTCGAGCAACGCGATCGAGGCGGCCAGCGGCCGGAAGCCGACGAGCGCGTCGAAGGGACCGAGCGCGATCAGGATCTCCGGCTTCGGCCAGGCGTCCTTGTAGTTGCGGTCGTTCGCATCGCGCGGAATCCCAGCGGCCTCGTCCCGCGCATACCCATCGATCGCCTGCGACCGCGAGGGATGCGCCTGGATCGACAACGGCTGCTCGGCCGCCAGGATCTTCGCCAGGAACGGGAACCGGCCCTCGAACCGCGCGGCCGTCTCCTCCCCCAGTACGCCGGACGCATCCGCGGACACCAGGTCGAACAACGACTCGCCTGACGGCAGTACGGAGGGTGCCGACTCGTGCGCGCCCATCCACAACTCGGCCTGCGGCTTGCCGTCCGGCACCATCCCGGTCAGCTCGGGGATCGCGGTCCGCGAGCCCCAGGCGTAGTCCCGGATGCTGTTCTGGAGCGGAACTACCACGCCGGATCCTCCGCGGGGTTGCCCGGCGCGCTCGGTGCGTCCTCGGCCGGCGTGCCGTAGCGGCCGAGTCCGATCCCCAGGTACGCCGCGGCGTAGCGGCCGTGTTGCGTCAGAGCGGCGTACCGGGCCACGTCGGTCCCGTTCGCCTGCGTCACCACGTGCACGCGGACGTCGTGGCGCTCTGCCTTGTCCTCGAGCTTGCGGCGGTGCTCGGCCACGCTTTCATCCTCGACACCGTCGTCCAGGATGACCAGACCGGGCCGAAGCTCCTCCGGCTTGTCGAAGGGGTCAGCGAAGACGTCACGCGGCGGCTGGTTCGCCAGTACGGGCAGCAGGTGGCCACAGTCGGCCGCAAGGGCCGGGCGGCCACTAGCGAGCCGCACGGCCTCGACGACACGACGTGCAGCACGGGCAGCCAGCACAGAGCCGCCCCAGACCAGCGGCAGCGCGTCGCCGAGCATGAGAGCCAGGTCCTTGGCCGGGTTCGACGCTACGTCCTTGTTAGGCGAGCACTCGATGGCGACCTCGTCGAGCATCTCCGCGACGGCCTTGGCGTCCACAGCGGGCCCAAGCTCCAGCTGGTGAAGCCCCTGCAGTACTGCGACCGCAGCCGCCAGCTGGTCGTCCGACTGCGACGGCAGCCGGATGGCGTGCCGTGAGCCGGCCGAGGCCTGCGCCACCGGCGAGTCGGCCGGGGAGGCGACCATCAGCCCAGAGCCACGGCGTACCGCCTCGGAGGCGGCCGAGACCGCTTCCGTGTCGGCATCATCGCCACCGAGCACGACGACCAGGTCGAGCGGACCGGTCCAGCCCGGCAGGCCGGGACCGGGCCAGGCCACGAACGGCACCGGGCAGACCGGCTCCAGCACCGCACGGACCAGGCGCGCGTCCCGTCCGGCGGCCACGATCGCGCGCGGACGGAAGCCGTCGGTGGCCAGCTGGGACAGTGCTTCCTCGGAGGCGTCGAGCTCAGCCCGCACCCGCGCTCCCGCACCGGCCAGCCGGCGCAGCAGGTGGTCCGAAGCCTCGAGGGCGGCCGGGTCGTCCAGCCGCGAATCGTCGAAGAGGCTCATCAGTTCTCTTCTGCCCCAGCATCCAGGGTCGAGCGCGCCTCGTCGATCAGCAGCACGGGGATGTCGTCGCGGACCGGGTAGGCGAGCGCGCAGGTGGCGTTGGTGCAGATCAGTTCGCTGGCCTCGTCGTCCACGCGGAACTCCGACCGGCACTTCGGACAGACCAGGATGCTCAACAGGTCCGGGTCCAGGTTCATGTTTGGGGGAGTCATCTAGTTCCTTTGCTAACTTCCGGTGCACCGGTGATCAGGGCCAGTACTTCGTCGCGGACACGCTCCATGGTGGCGGCGTCCCCGGCCTCGACATTCAGCCGCAGCAGCGGCTCGGTGTTCGACGCGCGCACGTTGAACCACCACTGTCCAGCGTCTACGGTCAGACCGTCCAGATGGTCAACGGTAATGCCCTCGCGGTCGCCATAGGTGTCTTCGATCGCGGCAACCGTCGCGGCGGCGTCCTCGACCCGGCTGTTGATCTCGCCGGAGGCCACGTACCGCTCGTAGACCGAGAACAGCTCCGAAGCCGGCTTGTCCTGCTCACCGAGCGCCGCGAGCACGTGCAGCGCCGCGAGCATGCCGGTGTCGGCCCGCCAGAAGTCCCGGAAGTAGTAGTGCGCGGAGTGCTCGCCGCCGAAGACCGCGTCGGTCTCGGCCATCTGCTGCTTGATGTAGGAGTGGCCCACCCGCGCGCGGATCGGCGTACCGCCGTGTTCGGTGATCAGCTCGGGCACGGCCTTGGAGGTGATCAGGTTGTGGATCACCGCGGACCCCGGGTGCTTGGCCAGCTCCCGGACCGCGACCGCGCCGGTGATCGCGCTCGGCGAGATCGGGTCACCCTTCTCGTCCACCACGAAGCAGCGGTCCGCGTCGCCGTCGAAGGCCAGGCCGAGGTCGGCCCCGGTCTCGCGCACCTTGGCCTGCAGGTCGACAAGGTTCTTCGGGTCGAGCGGGTTGGCCTCGTGGTTCGGGAAGTTGCCGTCCAGCTCGAAGTACAGGGGAAGGATCTCGACCGGGCCGGTGGCGAAGACGGCCGGTACGGTGTGCCCGCCCATCCCGTTGCCGGCGTCGACGACGACCTTCAGCGGCCGGATGCCGCTCAGGTCGACCAGGTCGTTCAGGTGGTCCGCGTACGCCGTCAGCAGGTCCCGCTGGCGAGCGGTACCCGGCACCGTGACCGGTGAGAGCCCGTCGATCAGCATCTTGGCGACCAGGTCCGCGATGTCCCGCAGCCCCGACTCAGCGCCGACCGGCGAGGCGCCCGCACGGCACATCTTGATCCCGTTGTACTGCGCCGGGTTGTGGCTCGCGGTGAACATCGCACCGGGCAACTGGAGCCGCCCGGAGGCGAAGTACAGCTGGTCGGTGGAGGCCAGCCCGATGTTGATCACGTCGGCCCCGGTGCTGGTCACCCCCTCCGCGAAGGCGGCGGCCAGCCCCGGGCTCGACGGCCGCATGTCATAGCCGATCACCACGGCTCCGGGACCGGCCAGCACGTCCAGGACCTCGACGAACGCGGCGCCGGTCGCCCGGGCCACCGACTCGTCCAGCTCGTCCGGGACGACCCCGCGTACGTCGTACGCCTTGAAGATCGCAGCTACGTCAACCATGCGTGGACCTTATCTGGCCCCGGCCCGAACCTGTGTTTCAGGCTGTTTCGAACCACCCCGGTGTGGCCCGGTGGTGGACGTCCGGGAGCTTGCGCTCGACCACCGGGGCCGCCCAGCGGACCGCGTTGGCGAGGATCTGCTGGACCTCCGGCTGGTGGTAGGTCGGGTACTCCTGGTCGCCCGGGCGGAAGTAGAACACCCGGCCCTGGCCGCGGCGGTAGCAGCAGCCGGAACGGAACACCTCGCCACCGGAGAACGAGCTGACGAAAACGAGCTCATCCGGCTGCGGTACGTCGAACAGCTCGCCGTACATCTCCTCCTGCTCGATCACCAGCGGATGCGGTACGCCGGCCGCGATCGGGTGGCCGGCCGCGACGGTCCACAGCAGCTCCCGGTCGTTGTCCGAGCGCCAGTCGAGCGAACAGGTGGTGCCCATCAGCCGCTTGAAGATCTTCGCGAAGTGCGCCGAGTGCAGGGCGATCAGCCCCATCCCGGACAGCACCGCCTCCTGCACCCGGTCGACCACGGCGTCGTCCACGTCGCCGTGCGCCGCGTGCCCCCACCAGGTGAGCACATCCGTGTCCGCCAGCACCTCGTCGGTCAGGCCGTGCTCGGGTTGCTGCAGCCACGCAGTACGGACCTTGACCTGCTCGCCGAGCTTGGCGCGCAGGCTTGCGGCGATCGTCTCGTGCATCGTGTCGGGATAGATCTTCTGTACAGACGCGTCGCGCTGGTCGTGGACGTTCTCGCCCCAGACGGTCACCCGGATCTCAGTCATTCAGCACTACCTCTCGTCCGGCCTTCGCCGAGGCGTAGGCGGCGTCGATGACCTGGGTGCGCGCCAGCGCCTCCGAGCCGTTGTGGGCGGACCAGTCGCCGCTGAGCACGATCGCGACGAACTCGCTGACCACCGCGCGGTGGCCGAGCCCGGCGCCGGTGGCCGGACGGACCTCGGCCGGCACCCCGCCGACGTCGGTGAAGATCTTCAGGGTGTCGGTGTTCGTGTAGTCCTGGACGTCGATCTTGGCGCCACCCTCGGTACCGAACAGCTCGATCCCGAAGTTGTCACCCGGCGCCCGGTACGTCGCCCAGCTGGTCTCCAACTGCAGCGCTCCGCCGCCTTCCAGCCGCAGGTACGCCGTGGCCAGGTCCTCCACCTCGAACTTGGCGCCGAGCGTGTCGACGGTCGGCCGGATCACGCTGCTCACGCTGCCGCGGCCGCGCGGGCCGAGCTCGGCGAAGGTGTTCGCGCTGACCGTGGTCACCTTGGGCTCGTTCATCAGGTGCAGGGCGAGATCGAGGATGTGCACGCCGAGGTCGATCAGCGGGCCGCCGCCGGACAGCTCGCGGTTGGTGAACCAGCCACCCATACCGGGGATGCCGTTGCGACGCATCCAGTGCGCCTTGGCGTAGTAGATCCGGCCGAGCAGCCCTTCGTCGATCTGGTGCTTCAGGGTGGCGACGTCACCGCGCTCGCGGTGGTTGAACACCACCTTGAGCACCCGGCCGGCCTTCTTCGACGCCTCCACCATCGCGGTACCCTCGGCAACCGTCCTGGCCAGTGGCTTCTCGCAGAGCACATGCAACCCGCGCTCCAGAGCCGCCAGCGCGATCGGCGAGTGCAGCTGCGTCGGCGTACCGATGCTGACGGCGTCCAGGCCGTCGACGGCGAGTAGGTCCTCCCATTTCTCGAAGAGCTGCGGCACCTGGTGCTTGGCACCGAGACTCTTCAGCGTGTCCGTCTCGAGCCCCGCCAGCGCCACCACTTCGACGTCGGGCAGCTCCGAGAACGCTTCCAGCGCGGTCCGCCCGGCAAAGCCGAGACCGACCACTCCGACCCGTAGTTTTTGATCGTTCACAAGTCAGGAGTCTTGTCAGCCATGACAACGTGGTCAACCTCATCCCACGCTGTGAAACACGTTCGAACATGCGAAACCGGCGGTGGGTCGCCCCACCGCCGGTTCTGTTGTCACTGACTATCCGGGCAGCTTGGCCGCAGCCGCAACCGCCAGCTTGTCGAAGTTGGCTGCCTTCATGCCAGTCCCGTCCTGGCTGAACGCGAGCACCGAGACGACCGTGCCCTTGAGGGTCACGGCGTACGGGAAGGCGCCATTCTCGCTGCCCGGGTCACTCGGCAACGCGTAGTCCCACCAGCGCAGGATCGTGGTGGCGTCGCCTGCCTTGATGGTCCGGTTCTCAGTGATCCGGCGCGCGTGAGTCGGCGAGGGCTTCGAGTACTTGCAGGTTTTCAGCGTGGCGAGGATGGAGGTGTAGGCCGCTTTGGCCGCCGCCTTGCTCTGGTACCGGCTGAGGTACTGCGTGCCGTACGACATCATCTCGTCGGTGTGACCGCGAGCCAGTCGCTGGGCGACAGCCTTGCCTTCGGTCGAGGCAGGGCCGCAGTAGGCGGCTGGGAGCCGGCCGCGGTCGACCTGGGTGATCCACTTAGTTGCCGGGTCGGCCTTCTGCACCTGCTGGAGCGTGAGGAGCTTGCCCCGATCCAGACCAATCGTCCCCGCCTGCGCCCCCGTCGCGGTCGCTCCGGCCAGTACCCCCAGCGCCGAGATCCCCGCCGCAGCCGCGATTCCAAATGCCTTCTTCATGTCCCCAAATCCCCCTTGTAGTGGTGTTTTCTGCCAGGTGAGACACCAACTGCGGGAGAAAAGTTGGGCCGATCGGAAAGAATTTCGGCCCTGACCGAAATTGGGCTTGGGTGGGCTGCTGGGGACGCCTCGAGACGGCGTACGACGCCAGCGACCCGGGCTGCGTGCGACGCCAGCGGCCCGGGCTCGTACGGCGCGAGGGGCCGAGCTGCGTTCGCGAGCGGTCCCAGGTGGCCAACGGAGGGGACAACCCCTCGAATGGGGGTTCGCCCACTGGTCTGCCAGGGGGCGAACCCCAACGGAGAGGGTTGAGCCCACGCTTCCCAGCGATCCCCCGCCCTCGGTGGCGACGCAGGAGCGAACCAGGCATCCCGCGACACCAGCCGCAAACGCCGCGACCACCCCGCCGTCTGGCGACGCAGGAGCCCGCGCAGCCGGGCGGCAGCCAACCGCGAAGGCCGGCCTCCATCCTGCCGATCGGCGTCTACCCGTCCGCACCGCTAGCGCCTTATCGGGCCACTGGCCTGCTACAGCGCGCTAGCGTCCCCATAAGGCGCTAGTGGACCCGACCACCCCCGCTCCACCGGCGAGACAGCACCGTCCCTGACGCATGCACCTGTCGCGCCAAGACGGGACGGGGTTTCCGGACTGCCATGCACGCACCACCCGTCCCGGGCGCGCCGACACGCCGAGGTAACCGCTTGCCCGTCCGACTTGGGTATGCATGCAGCTTCGTTGCCCCCAGCAACCACTCCGGGCCGCGCGCATCTCGTCCCGGACCGACTCACGCGACTCGGGCCGGGTACGACGCGACCGCCCCGCGCTCAGCGGCGACGCAGGAGCCGGCAGTAGATAGGCGACGAAGGAGCCGAGCGGAGTGGCCAGCGTGGGAAACGCCGTACAGATTCAGGCTTGCTCAGTGTTATCCGCAGCCGTAGACCCCGGATCCTGCAGCATCCGCAAATGCCCCCGGCGCGCAATCTCCACCGGCGCCCCAGGTACAGGCTCACGACTCGCCGGCGGCAACGGACGGGCCGCATCCCGTACTGCGTTCGCCAGCGCCTCAAGATCGTCGTCCGACGGACCAGCGGCGGCCGGATCCGGAGCGAGCCGGATCACTTCCCAGCCGTTCGGCGCGGTCAGCCGGTCGGCGTGGTCGGCGCAGAGGTCGTAGCAGTGCGGCTCGGCGTACGTCGCGAGCGGACCCAGTACACACGTGGAGTCGGCATAGACGTAGGTGAGCGTCGACACGGCCGGCCGATGGCAGGCGGCGCGCGAACAGATCCTGGCGATGCTCACGACCAGACGCTACCCCCACTAGGCTGATCGCGTGACCGAGGCTCGCCGTCATCGTAGGCACATCGACCGCCATGGGCGCGGCATGCTCGGACCGATCAGCCGGCCGAGCAGCTTCGCACCACGCGGATTGCCCTTGCAGCGGTCCGCCGCGGCTCAGTTCGACGAGGTCGTCGCGATCGAGGTGACCCGGCTGGAGAAACGGTTGCCGCAGGTCGTCACCCGGGTCGAGTTCGCGATCGAGGACGTGCCGAACCTGGACATGCACGCGGGCGAGATCCCGCTCACGCACTCCACCGGCGGTACTTCGCACGAGCCCTACCGGATCGTCGTCTTCCGCCGCCCGATCGAACTGCGCGCCGAACGCTCCGCCACCAGCCTGGCCTGGCTGGTCCGCTCCGCGCTCGTCCTCGAACTGGCCGACGTCCTCGCCCTGTCCCCCGAACAGATCGACCCCGACTTCGAGACCGACGACGACTGACAAACCTCACCTGATCATTCGCCCCTTTTCATCCTCGCCACCGAACCGCCAGCGCCGGGCAGCACGCGAAGAGGGTGAAAAGGGGGCGAATGATCAGGTGGTGGGCGGCGGTTCTACTTCAGGGCGGCCCGTACGTCGGGTTGCGCGCCGAGCTGGGCGCGGAAGACCAGCGAGGTCGACAACGGCCAGGCCGCGACCAGCGGTACCGCGTCCTCACCGAGCTTGGCCGGCGGCATCAACGTCACGGCCGCCACCACCGAACCCTTGACCTGCTCCACCATCAGGTACGTCGGCTGGGACTGCGCCTTGAAGCTGACCACACTCGTCGCGCCGTTCACCACGTCGAGCGCGCGGGTCGCGATGATCTTGCCGCTCAGGTCGCGCAGCTCGAACCGCATGCTGGCCGTCTTGCTCGGCGCGGTCACCTGCAACTGCGCGGGCTGCGCGTGCGCCGGCAGCACCAGGTACGCCGGTCCGGTCAGCGCCTCGGCCGATCCGATCACCGCGAATTCGTCGCCGCTCGCGCTCACGGTCCGCGTGGATGCCGTCAACGGCTGATCCGAGCTGATCGTGATCGCGCTCGGGTCGCCACGCAGTATGGAGTCGAGCCGGACCGACTTCACCGTGCCGGCCGGGATCTGCACGGTCGACAGGTTCGCCGGCTTGAAGGGCCCGTTGGGGCCATTCACGGTCAGCGTCGCCGTCGCCTGCAGATCGCTGGGGTTGGCCAGCGTGAGCATCCTGGCACCCGCACCAGGCGCGATCCCGGGGACCACCAGCGAGGTGGTCGGTGGGATCGACGGGTTGATCCAGTCGACGCCACCAGGCTTCTTGCCGTTGGTGGCGTTGTCCCGCAGCGCCGGCGACACCCGGCCGCCAGTGGACTCGACATGCAGGGCAAGGTCACGTGCCTTCGGCGCCAGCAGGTTCAGGTACAGCTCGGAGGTCCCCCGCGCCGGTACGACGATGCCGCGCGCGTTGGGCAGATCGAGAGCCCCATTGGCCGAGTAGACGGTGATATTCACCTCGGCGTTGATGCTGTCGAGGTTGGTCAGCACCAGGACGTCACGCCGGCCGGTGGCGGCACTCGCGCCTACGAACCAGAAGTCCGAACCGGGCAGCAGGCAGGGCACGCTCGCCATGCCGCGATTAACACCCTCGGTCGAGATCGACGTACTCGTGCCGACGGTCCCGGCAGCGAGCGGGCCGATGCCCTGAATCGACAGCGGCACCGGCTTCGTGGCCTTCGGCGTCGAGGCGATCTTGCCGCGGACCAGGACCGAACCGAGAGGGTCGGACGTGGTCGGCAGCGGCGCGATCGACAGCGGCGTCGCGTTGCCTGGCGCGGTCGGAGTGTCCTTGGGCAGCAACGGTGAGACCGCGTCGACTGAACTCTGCACCTTGCCGCCGACGCCCGGCACCGGACAGCTCAACGCAGTACGGTTCACGATCGTCCGAGTCGGTCCGTCGGCGCCCTCAGGGCGCGTGACAGCTGTCTTGGGGTGCGTGACGACGCCCAGCCCGCCCGCGACCGCCATGGCGAGCACGCAGACCCCGAGCCGCACTCGCAGGTTCGAAAGTAGGCCGCTCACGACACCCTCCTAGCGTGCGTCCCGCGCGGAACTGCGACCGTGCGTCGCGCCGTCGGCAGGCAGGAGATCAGGGCGATGATCCAGGCGATGATGCCGAGCACCCGCCAGATGCCGCGGACTTCGTCCTGTACCGGTGTCTTGCCCTCGATCTTGGTCCGGTCGACCAGCCAGGAGGCATCGTCCGCCTCGGCGCTGGCCCTGGTCAGGCCGGGCAGCGAGTCGAGCGTGGCCATCAGCGTCGGATCGACCGGCGACGGCAGATAGACGTAGTCGATCGCGAGCGAGGCCAGCTGGCGGCCTTCCTCACCGGTGCCGCCACCGCCGAGCGCAGACAGGATGTCCGTGATCGGTTTGCTCTGTTCGGCCTTCGGCGCGGCCTCCAGCGAACCCATCCGCGGTCCGCCGTCGCGCACCAGCGCAAAGCGCATCACACTCGCGCCGTCCTTGCGCACCACCAGGATCGACGCGTTCTGCGGCGGCCCTTGCGAGGACATCAGGTACGCCGGGAGGTCCTGCGCGGGCCCACGTCGTAGCGGCCCGTCGTCACCGCGCACCAGCCAGAAGCCGGCCGTGATGAGCGTCGCGACCAGGGCAAGACCGAGGACGGCCTGCACGAGGATCTCGCGTGACTTCCCGACCGAGTCCCACGCGACGGTGATGGCCATGATCCAGCCGGCCGTCATCAGGAACATCAGCGGACCGCTGCCACCACCGAGCCGGCTGGCGACCAACGTGCCCGCAAGGCCGGCCAGCGCCGCGAACCAGCCGATCAGCTCGTACCGCTGCCGCGACTCCCGCAGCAGGCTCAGCAGGGCAACCAAGATCAGCGGTACCACGAACCACCACGGCACCGGAGCACCGATCGGCGTACCGGTCAGCAAATGCGGGAGGCTGTTGCCTGGACCGACCGCCGCGGTCGGCGGGCCGCCGGCCTCTTGCCCGAGCCTGGACGGGTTCAGCACCAGCTCGATCGTCCACGGCAGCACGAGCATCAAGCCGAGGAAGACCGAGAAGACCAGTTGCCGGCCCTGCCGACGCCAGCCGAGACCGAGCAGAGCGCCGATCACCAAGGTGATTCCGACCAGCAGCCCCAAAGCCGGGGCGAAGGCAAACAGGATGGCCTGGCAGATCCCGGCGAACCAGGCCGCCCGCCAGCTCCCCTGGATGACCACCCGTCGGCGCCGAGCGACCGTATGCACGGCAGCACCAAGCAGCGGCAGCACGATCGCGGCCACCACCGTCCCGATCCGCCCCTGCGTGATCGCGCCGTTGGCGAAAACCGCCAGCCCGTACGCCGCTGCGCCCCACGCTCGCGCGACCCGGTCGACGACGAAGGCGCGCAGCAGAGCCCAAGCGGCCAGCGCAGCAAGGGGAATCGCCCCGAGCAGCACGATGTTGGTCGCGCCGGACGGCCCGAAGGTCACGGTCGAGAGCGCCCAGAACTGGGCCAGCCAGGCCGGCGGAGTCACCCCGGCCGGAGCGGCCGCGGCCGCATGCCACAGCGATCCGAGGCTCTCGTGCGGTGGCAGCAACAGGGTGGAACGCAGTACGCCGCCGCCGATCAGACTGCGAGCGGCCACGAACGCACCGATCGCAAGGAAAACCCACGTCACCAGGAACGGCCGGCGGATCAGCTGCCGGCGCCAGCGCGGCTGGTCCTGCGCGACGCGAGCGGTGCTCTTGGCCCGGCGAGCGGTCGTGACGACCTGCTCCTCGGGCTCGTCGGCCCAGGCCTCGCGGAGGCGCTCGGTGATCGTGCTACCGGTCTCCTCGAGGTTGTGCCGCAGCGCGTTCACCGAGCGCGAGAAGAGCGGTTTGATCGACTCGTACGGAACCTGGTCGATCCGGCGACGATCCTTGCGCGCCTGGGTCCAGCCACCGGCCAGCAAGGTACCGAGCAGAGCGGTCCACTCGTCGACCGCGCCGGACGGCGTCTTGCCCAGCAGGAACCAGACCGAGCGAACGAAGGTCCCGAGCAGGAACCTGAGGATCAGCAGCGGAAGCAGTTTGCCAGGCGCGTTCGCCAGGACGGTGTAGTACGCATGCGCGCGGTCGAGCTGGTAGGCGTGCCGGCGGGTGCCGGCCAGCGCGCGCTCGCCGGTCGCGGCAGCCTGCGCGTGGTACACGACGGCATCCGGCGCGACGCCGACCTTGAACCCGGCCCGGCTGGCCCGCCAGCCGAAGTCGATGTCGTCGCGGAACATCGGCAGCCGCGGATCGAACCCGTGCAGGGATTCCCAGACGTCGCGACGAACCAGCATGCCGGCCGAACTGACCGCGAGAACGTTGCGCGGCTGGTCGTGCTGGCCCTGGTCGAGCTCGCCGTTCTCGATGCCGGTGTCGCGGCGGCCGCCGAGCGACGTGCTGACGCCGACCTCGAGCAGTTCGCGATCGCGCGGCCACATCCTGAGCTTCGGACCCCAGACGCCGGTATCCGGCGACATCGTCGCCTGCAGCAGCAACTGCTCCAGCGCCTTCGGGGCGGGGGCACAGTCGTCGTGCAGCAACCAGAGCCACTCGACCACCGGCATGTGCCCGTCGTCGCCGTACGGGCCGACAGCGGACGGTACAGGCGCGAAGCCGACCGTCTCCAGGCCGCGGGCGACCGCAGTACCGAAGCCGGTGCGGGCCGAGAGGCTGACCACGGGCTCGACGGCGGGCATCGTGGCGAGCAGTTCGGCGGTCTCGTCGGTGGAGCCGGTGTCGACGGCGATCAGCCGCTCGGGACGGCGGCCGAGGGCCCACAGCGCCTCGGTCAGGCGGGGCAGCCAGGCGGCTCCCTCGTGGCCGACCACGACCGCGGTGACGACGTGCCGGATCGGCGCGCGACCCAGCGGATCGTTGGTGAGGTCGGTCGGGAAGTCGACTGAGTCGAAGAACTCCCAGCCGGCCGGAGCTTCTGATTCCATGCGGAGCAGTGACACCTCAGGGGAAAGTGACGGCCTCGCCACACCGTCATCGCAGGCGTGGCGAGGACTCACCTTACGCGACGCGGGAAGGGGCCTGCTCCAGACCTTGCCAGCCTGGTCCGGACAGCAGCGGGCCCCGGTGGACGAAGTCCGGCCGGGGCCTCACGCAGAAGTTTGTGTTGACTTTTCTGTGCTGTGGATTCACACGGTGAATCTTTGGCGCGTCGACGACGGCGGGGCGGCAGGGCACCACCACCCGTCGATCAGCCAGGCGTCAGACGGCCTTCTTCTTCAGCTTGCGGCGCTCCCGCTCCGACAGCCCGCCCCAGATTCCGAAGCGTTCGTCGTTCTGCAGCGCGTACTCGAGGCACTCGCCCCGGACGTCGCAGCCGAGGCAGACTTTCTTCGCCTCGCGCGTGGAACCACCCTTCTCCGGGAAGAAAGCCTCTGGGTCGGTCTGGGCACACAGCGCCCGTTCCTGCCAGTTCGGCTCCTCCTCGATCGCCTCACCGTCGACAATCGCCATCAGCGTTTCTGTCACGGTACGACCTCCTCGACCCTGTTCGTTCCCCTGTACATGTGGGTTTGCGGTCCCACATGCCTGACCTCGTCCGTCCTGCGCTCTGCAACGGTCCCCGATACCGAGTGTCCAACGAACGACACGGTTGAAATTACATTCCTGCAATCCACGAAAGTCAAGCCGTGGTCTGCTATTGGCATCATCCGCAACATGGCTGCAAAAGAACGAGAGGCCTGCATCCACAGGCCTCTCGGTCCTTCTCGACACCCCGTCAGGGCGATCTAAATCGGCTGACGAGGCGGTTGCTTCCCACTTGCTTCCCAGTCAGGAAGGCTGTGACCACCAGCCCTGCTGACCGGGCTGACCCTGCTGCGGCTGTCCCTCTTCGTCCTTGGCGTCCTCGGAAACCCTCGGCTCCACACGGGTTTCGTCCGGTACCTCGGGCGCCACCTCGGCGGGCTGCTCGGCCGCCGGGGCGTCCTCTGCCTGCCAGGCTTGGCCTTCCTGCTGCCAGCCCTGCTGCGACCAACCCTCGGCCTGCTGGGCGGCCGGCTGAGCTTCGGGCTGAGCGGCTTCCTGTGCAGGCCATTCCTGCTGAGCGGGCTGGGCGTACTGCTGCTCCTGGCCGGGCCACCGCGCACCGGCGTCGGCGCCACCCCACTGCTGCTGACCCTCTTGCGGCCACTGCTGGCCCTGCTCTTGGCCGGCCCACTGCTGCTGGCCTTCCGGGCTCCACTGCTGCGTCGGCTCGGCTGCCTGGCCCTCAGCGGACCATGCCTGCTCGGCCGGCTGACCTGCCAGTGCGTCGCTCTGCGGCACTGCGGCCTCTGCCTCAGTCGCCGACCAGGCCTGCTGCTGCTCGCCCTGGTTCCAGCTCTGCTCCTGCGGCCACTGCTGCTCGCCGCCCTGGGCTGCGGCGTAGCCACCGGCTGCACCAGCAGCCGCTCCGGCCGCGCCGGCGCCGTACGCGCCGAACTGGCCGCCCTGCTCGGTCTGGCCGTACTGACCCTGCTGGGCGCCCTGCTGGCCGCCGTACTGACCGTACTGGCCCTGGGCGCCCTGCTGGCCGTACTGGCCGCCTTGCTGACCGTACTGACCGCCCTGGGCACCCGGAGCGCCGTACTGGCCCTGGCCGGCGAACTGGCCGTGCGGGCCGGCCTTCGGCGCGCGAACCGGAGCCGGCAGGCTCTGGAAGGTCTTGAGGATGTAGAGACCGGCGGCGCCGTACACGGCGAGACCGGCCAGCGCGAACAGGAAGCTGGTGATCTTGAGACCGGCCGTGCTGGTCTCGTTGAAGCCCGCGAAGGCGCCGATCAGGACGATCAGGGCCAGCAGACCGGTGATCGACAGCGCGGCCAGGGTCACGATCCGCGCGTTGGGGGTGCGCTCTCCTGCTTCGTTCACCAGCCAGACCGACGCGACCAGCGTCACCAGCAGCACCACCGCATCCAGCCCGGGTGGGGTAAGGCTGCCTTGCACTAGGGCAGCGGCGTTGGTGAAACCTGCGCTGCCGACGAACAGCCGGATCAGCGAAGCCAGGGCCACAAGGCCGGCAAAGGCGAGCAAGATGTACGCGACCGGCTCTCTGAGCTTCTTGGTTGCGTCGGTGACCACGAGGGCTCCTCGGGATGTTGGGGGCCGTTCAACTGACGTTGACACACATCGGACCCTCGGCAGCATAGTCGTGCGGTGGTTCGCTGCTTTGACGACTCGTGGAAACTGTTCCCATGCGATTGACAGTGCTAGCCGGTGGCATCGGCGGTTCCACCTTCCTGCGCGGCCTGCTGAAGGCCCGTCCGGACGCCGAGATCACCGTGGTGGGGAACACCGCGGACGACATCACGCTGTTCGGGCTGCGGGTCTGCCCCGACCTCGACACGGTGATGTACACGCTCGGCAACGGCATCTCGAAGGAGCGTGGCTGGGGCCGTGAGGACGAGACCTGGGTGATCAAGGAGGAGCTCGCGGCGTACGGCGTGGAGCCGACCTGGTTCGGCCTCGGCGACCGCGACGTGGCCACCCACCTGGTCCGGACCCAGATGCTCGACGCCGGCTACGGCCTGGCCGCGGTCACCGAGGCGCTCTGCACCCGGTGGAACCTGCCGGTCCGGTTGCTGCCGATGAGCGACGACCGGGTCGAGACCCATGTGGTGGTGGACGACCCGGACAAGCCCGGCACCAAGAAGGCGATCCACTTCCAGGAGTACTGGGTCCGGTTGCACGCCGAGGTGACCGCCCACCAGATCGTTGCCGTGGGCTCGGAGAAGGCGAAGCCGGCACCCGGAGTACTGGACGCGATCGCCGAGTGCGACGCGCTGCTGCTGCCGCCGTCGAACCCTGTGGTCTCGATCGGCACGATCCTGGGCGTCCCGGGCATCCGCGAGGCCGTCCGCGAGACGTCCGCGCCGGTGATCGGGGTCTCCCCCATCATCGGTACCGGCCCGGTCCGCGGGATGGCCGACAAGGTGCTGGCGGCGATCGGAGTGGAGTCCACGGCGAGCGCGGTGGCCAGGCACTACGGCTCGCGCGCGGCGGACGGCGTACTGGATGGCTGGCTGATCGACACGTCGGACGCGGCTCAGCTGGAGTCGATCGCGACGGCCGGCATCCACGCCCAGGCCGTGCCGCTGTGGATGACCGACGAGGACACCACCGCCGCCTTGGCATCGGCCGCACTCACGCTTGCCGAGGCGGTCCGACGGTGAGGAAGCACCTGGAGATCTTCCCCGTCACCGGTCTGCCGGAGGTCGCCGCCGGGGACGACCTGGCCGCGCTGATCGGCGAAGCGGCCGACTTGCGCGACGGCGACGTGCTTTCGGTCACCTCGAAGATCGTCAGCAAGGCCGAGGACCGGCTGACCACTGGCACCAGGGACGAGGCGATCGACGCCGAACTCGTCCGCGTCGTGGCTCAGCGCGGCGACACCCGGATCGTCCAGACCCGGCACGGCCTGGTGATGGCCGCTGCGGGCACCGACACCTCCAACACACGCCCTGGCACCGTGCTGCTGCTCCCTGTCGACCCAGACCTGTCCGCACGCTCGTTGCGGGCGGCTCTGAAGGATCGGTACGACGTGAACGTGGGCGTAGTCGTCACGGACACCCTCGGGCGCCCCTGGCGCAACGGACAGGTCGACCTGGCCATCGGAGCCGCTGGCGTCCAGGTGATCGAGGACCTACGCGGTACCACCGACAGCCACGGCAACGTACTGGCCGTCACGGAGCCGGCACTGGCCGACGAGATCGCTTCGGCCAGCGAACTGGTGAAGGGCAAGGCCGACGGAGTACCGGTCGCAGTACTGCGTGGGCTGGCCGACATCGTGCTGCCGGCTGGGGAGCACGGGACCGGGGCACGGGCGCTGGTGCGGGATGCCGAGATGGACCTGTTCAGCCTGGGCACTCGGGAGGCGGCGCGGGCCGCAGTACTGGCCCGGAAGGCGCCTACTGGGCCTCGTGAGGTGGACCCGGCGCTCTGGGCCGGGCTGCTGGCCGACGACGAGGACGTGCACGTCGAACTGCTCGACAGCGCGGTCGGGGTGTTCGGGGACGACCCGGTGGCGGTGGGGATCATCGCCGAGCGGCTGGCCGTCCTGCTGCATGCGGAGGGCTACGGGGTGAGCGTCCGGACGGGTCCGGCCCGACCGGGGCGGTGGGGTGGGGGTCGGCATCAACCCCGACCGGGGCGGTGGGGTGGGGGTCGGCATCAACACAGTGAGGCGACGGTCACGTTCGGCTCACGGTCTCAGTAGTTTTCTAGGCAACCTCTCAGGCAGCTTGCGTACACTGCATCCGCACGGCGGCTCCGAGACCGCCCCTGATCCGGGAAGACCATCACTGTGGGTAAGTCTCAGAAGCAGTCACGCCGCGAGCTCGTCGAAAAGATGCAGCGCGATCAGGCCCGTGCCGACAAAGTCCGGACCCGGCTGATCGTGGCCGGATGCATGGTCATCGGTCTCGCGATCATCGCCTACCCGGCGATCAAACTGATCCAGGACTCGCGGACCAGGAACCAGTCGATCACCGACCTCGGTGTCGCCGCCTCGGCCGCTTCCTGTGACGCACCGACGAACGACGCGGCCTCCGGCACCCAGGACCACAAGCCGGACGGCACCGTGATCCCGTACCCGGTGTCCCCGCCGTCCTCCGGCCCGCACTACGCCACCTGGGCCCCGCTGACGAAGAAGTTCTACGCCGACGACCGCCCGCCGGTGCCGAACCTGGTGCACAACCTCGAGCACGGCTACACGATCCTCTGGTACAACGAGGCGACCGCCAAGGACAGGGACCAGGTCGACCTGATCGAGAAGATCTCGAAGGCCAAGCTGCCCGACAGCACCAACGGCAAGTTCATCGCCGCCCCCTTCAAAGCCTCCGACGGCGCCGCCTGGCCGGCCGGCAAGAACATCGCCTTCTCCCACTGGAGCGGCAACGCCCAAGGCCAAACCACCGCCTTCGGCCACCGCCAGTTCTGCGCCTCGGTCTCCGGCGAAGCCCTCAAACAATTCATGGACAAATACCCGTCCCTAGACGCCCAAGAACCCAACGGCGGCTGACCCAAAGCAAACAGCGCCCCGGACCTGGCAGGACCAGGCTCGGGGCGCTGCGCGTTTCGTCACCAACCATGGCGGTGACGCGCCTCGCGGCAGCAGAGCAGCGCCGCGACCGAGGACTGCTCGCAGAACGATCCATCCAGCACCAGGTCAAGCGCCGCGTCCCACGCCACCAATCCCACACTCGGTCGATCGGGTTCGTCGGCCTTCGGCCGATCCGGCCGGTCCAGCAGCCGCCCCCGGCCGAAGAACACGTGCACCTTGGCCGACGAACTGGCCGCGTCCTTGTCCAGAACGGCGACCTCGCTCAGGCTGAAGGCCTCGAAACCGGTTTCCTCCAGCAGTTCACGCCGTGCTGCGACGGCCGGCTCCTCGGCAAGGTCGATGGCGCCCCCTGGCAGCTCCCAATCGGCGCGACCGATACCCGGCCGGAACTGGCGAACCACCACAAGCTCATCCGCGTCAGTCACCGCGCAGATCACAGCGACCGTAGGCCGGTCGATCAGGTAGTACTCGTCGATCGTGCGGCCCGCTGGATCAGCCAATTGTGTGCGTCTGACCGTCAGCCACGGAGAGGCCACAACGGACGTCTCTTCCGCCGGCACCCACGGAACGGCCGGATACTCCGCGACCATCCGGATGGATCCCTCACCGAGTGACATCGCGACTGACGCTCCAGAGCTGGTCATAATGCCTGACGAAGAAGTCGAAGAGATTGTCGGCATCTACGGTCACCGCTTGCCGCTTGAGCAGCATGCCAGGCCGAAGGTTGGCCGACGCGCGATAAGGCAGGAACTCGACCTGAACCTGGCCGGCCGGGGAGGCCGGATCGACGATGATGACATTTGCTGTGGGCACGATGTCATAGGCGCGCACTTCGAAGTCGCCGCCATGCTGACGGGCCTCAGCCGCCAACGTGACCATCGCCTCCTGGCTGCGTTTCAGCTCGCGATGAAAGGACTCCTCCTCACCGAACAGGCGACCGGTGGCGAAATGCACATGCCGCATAGCCGCCGAGCTGTCCAGCAACAAGATCCGGACCGAACAGCTGCGACTCTTCTCCAGCAGGAGCTCGCGATGGTGCTCCGCGAAATGGATCAATGTCGTCCCCATGATCAGGACCGAACTGGTCGCGGGTGCGAGGAGCGGTAGCAAAGGCACTTCGCGACGGGTACTCCGCACCACCGCCGCCACCTCGGACGGCACCCTGGACACATCGTCCAAGCGGCTGTTGAGCACGGTCACACCGTCGTCCAGATCCCGCTTGAGGAATTCCAGGTCCGATCGGATGCCCTCCAGCAGCGTCATGCGTTCCAGTACCGCCGAGGCGAAAAAGAAGGCAAGCCCCAGCAGGGTGATCTGCGGAATCCGCTGTGCCAGCCAGGAGAATCTGTCCAGACCGACCGTGAGATCGATGGCTGAGACGGCCACGCCGGTGATCAGCAAGACGAGGACAGTGGCGTCCGAACCGCGCCGGGCAATGCGCTGCCAGCGCAACTCGGCCGGCGTCTGGGACTGCGAGTTCGTCAACTCCGTCTAGCTCCCTCGGATACTCGTCGTCAGATCCTCGATGGTGACCGCGGGCGCGATCACCCCATGCCCGATGCCGGTCGGCAAAACTACCCGTAGATGGCCAGCACGCACCAACATGACCTGCCGCAGGGCGTCGACAAAGCGCTGTTCGGCCGATTTCCTCAGGTCGATCGAGACCGGCAGCGAGAGGCGTTCGAGCACTGCGAGAACGCGACATCCTTCCGGTTCGCCGAGCAGAGCGCGCTTGACCGAGATCCTGGTCGCCGCGGCGATTCCGATCGCGACCGCCGGGCCGTGCCGAATCGCATGGCCGAGAGCTTTCTCCAAGGCATGCGCGGTCTCGTGGCCGAAGTTCAGCAGCCGATCGAGTTCGGTCTCGAACGGGTCCTTCGTCAACAGTGCGAGTTTGGCCATCACAGCCCGGCGGACCAACTCGTCCAGGACCTGCTCGGTCGGCACTTGATCGGCCGCTAGATCCTCTAGTTTCTCGAACAACGGTCCGTCTGAGATCGTTGCCACCTTGACGATCTCGGCCAATCCGTCCCGGAAGGGAATCTCCAGGTGGGCGGGCAACAAAGCGGGATCGATGATCACGTGGCTGGGGTGATAGAACGCTCCGACCGCGTTCTTCGCGGCCGTGGTGTTCACCGCAACCTTGCCTCCGACGGCAGCATCGACCTGGCCCGTCAAAGTCGTCGGAACGCAGATGTAGGGAATTCCCCGAAGGTAGGCAGAGGCGGCGAAACCCACCGAATCTGTCGTACTGCCCCCACCAACCGCAACGATCGTCGTCAATCGATCGGCGTTCAGTCTCTCCAGCTCGCCCAGCAGGAAGGCGAATCCGGCCAGTGTCTTACCTTGCTCCCCGGGTTCGATCGTGATGACGTCCACGCTGCCGAATGCTCGACGCAGGGCGGCGTCGACCAGGTTCCCCACCGCGGCCTGGACGGTCTGATCCGCGACCCAGATCGCGCGTCGCACCGTCGTGCCAGCAAGGATCTCGGCAAGGTTCTGCAGCGCGCCGCGCGCCAGCACGATGGTGCAGGCGGCCGGCCGGCCGACGTTCAGGGTCAGGTTCAGCCCGGCATGCATTCGATCACCAGCCCCTGGCCATCGACTTCCGGTCTGACCAGTTCACCGTCTGCACTCGCTGCATCTGTGGTCCACGCATTCGCGAAGTCTTCTCGCCGTCCCGGCTCGATCAAGGCCCACAGCGCACCGCCGTCGCCACCACCGCAGAATCGAGCAGCGCCACCACTGCCAAGTACAGCGCTCCGGAACACGGACGCGGACCCCGTCATGACCTGCGGCCACTCTCGCGCGCGTAGCTCGCACTCTTCGTTGAGTGCGGCGAGGGCAGCCGGCCAGCGCCCGGCGCGGATCGCTCGGGCGAAGATCCGGGTGGCGCCCGCCGTGCGAACCCAAGTCTCCAGCTCGCCGTTCCGAACAGACTCAGCCCAGGCGAGGCTGAGGCCGCCATCCCTATGCGGCTCCCGAAGCAGGCAGACCAGCAGTCGATCGTTCAGTCCACGCACCGTCTCCGCTCCGTCGAGCCGGACGTGCCTGAACGGTGGCGTTCTGTCCCGGGCCTCCCACTCCCACAGCGAAACCCCACCGAACGCGGCGGCCAGATGATCCTGGATGCCGACGGGGGCGGGCGTGATCGCCATCTCCAGGCTCTGGGCGAGCATTGCCATCGCCGACAGCCGCGCGGCCGACATCGGGATCTGCTCGGGAAAGCGCAGATAGGCCTGGCAGGCAGCCACCAGTCCCAGCGCCACCGCGCCCGATCCACCGAGCCCGCTGCCACGCAGTACAGGCGATCGGATCGTGACCCTGATGCCCTCGAGCTGGAAGTGATGCAGGATCACCGCCGTCAGCCGGGTCGGCCCCTTGAACGAGATCTCCGTCAACGATCCGAACTTCGTGACGCCCACTTCGTCGTCGATGACGATTCCGGCGCCATCCTGGTGCTCGATGGTCACCTGGACCCGGAGGTTCACGGCGATGTTCACGGTGCAGGGGCGATACGGCTGCATGACCGCCGCGATCTCCATCAGGTCCAGCGCGTTGCCGCAGTCCACCCTCAACGGAGCGGAGACCCGAACGGCGACGGGCAACTCGGAGCCGGGCAGATTAGTCTCCTCACGCTGGTACGACCGGTCGTACCCCTGGGAGACTTCCCCGAGTCACTCGCCGAAAACAACGCGCGACGCCGATGACCTGCCCGGGCAACCTCAGAGCAGGTCGTGCAAGCCCTCGTCGCGGATCCTGTCGACGACCTTCTTGACTTCCTGCGCACGCTTGCGGTCGCAGATGAGCAGCGCGTCCGGGCTGTCCACGATGGCGAGATCCCGAACGCCGACCGCCGCGATCAGGCGTCCGGACTGCGGCACGATGACCAACCCGTGGCTGTCCTCCAGGACCAGGGTCGGCTTGCCGTCGCCCCACGCGTTGCCGACACCGGTACCGTCCACGACGATGTTCTCGTCCGGGTCGTCAGAACTCGATCTGAGCGCCTCGCCGAGGGCATGGAAGTCGCCGACATCCGTCCAACCGAAGTCGGACGGCACCGCAGCGACCAGCCCTGCCTCCGCCGCACCCTCCATCACCGCGTAGTCAAGGGAGATCTTGGGCAAGGTCGGCCAGACCTCGGCCAGCACCGTCTCCTGGTCTCGCGTTCCCCAGGCGGCTGCGATCCGCTGAAGGCCTTCGAAGAGCTCAGGCTGCTGGCGCTCCAGCTCGGCGAGGAACACGTCGACCCGCCAGACGAACATCGACGCGTTCCAGTAGAACTCGCCCGAGTTCACGTACTCGGTGGCGACCTCGAGGGTCGGCTTCTCCTTGAACCGGCTGACCTTGCGCACCGGCCCGTCACCGATGACCTCACCGCACTCGATGTAGCCGTATCCGGTCTCCGGATAGGTCGGAGTGATACCGAAGACGACCAGACGTCCTTGTTCGGCTCCCTCGATGGCAGACCGGACGCACTCGAGGAACCGCTGCTGATTCTGGACGATGTGATCGGCGGAGAAGGCCCCCATCAGCGCCTGGGGATCCTTCCGGGCGATCAGGACCGCCGCCAGACCGATGGCACCGCAGGAGTCCTTGGGAGACGGCTCGACCAGGACGTTCTCATCCGGAAGCTCCGGCAGCTGTCGCGCGACTGCCACCGCGTGCGCCGTCCCCGTGACCACGTAGGTGTGTTCGGGCGTCGTCACCGGGATCACCCGGTTCACCGTCGCCTGCAGCAAGGTGGCGGGGGTGCCGCTGAGCGCGTGCAGGAACTTCGGATTCGACTTCCGCGACAACGGCCACAGACGCGTGCCGCTGCCGCCTGCGGGGATGACAATGTTGAGCATGGAGAGGGAGCCTACCGGGCTGGGGGTGACGGGCTTCCTCGGACGTACCAGTTGACAGGTGGTACGGCGTCAGCCGGCGGCCGGATCACTCCGCTGGCTCGGTGGCGGGGTCTACCTCGCAGGCGGGGTTTTCTTGGGGTGGTGGGGTGGGGATTGGGGGGAGGCGTAGGTGGGCTAGGTCGGGTGGGATGGGGGTGGTGGGGCGGAAGAAGGGGGCGGGGTCGCCGTCTATTCCGGTGGCTGGGGCGTCGGTTAGGCGGAAGCGGTCTCTTAAGCGGCCGTAGAAGTCGGTGGGGCGGAGGCGGACTAGGCGTAGGCGGCGTAGGGAGCCGTAGACGCCTATCCAGTCGCCTGGGTCTAGGACGCCGCGTAGTTGGCCGTCGATGCTTACTGCGGCTTGGCCGGAGTGGGGTAGGACTCGGAGGCCTACTGGTTCGTCGGGGGCTGCTACGACCGTGCGGTTGAAGGTCATGTGGGGAGCGACGGGAGTGAAGACGACGGCTTCCATGTTCGGCGACAGGATCGGGCCGCCGGCCGCGAAGCTGTACGCCGTACTGCCGGTCGGGGTGGCGACGATGAGGGCGTCGGCGGAGTACGACGCGAGGAGGCGGCCGGACAGGTAGACGCCGACGCTCACCTGGTGGTCGCGGGCGAGCTTCTCGAGTACTACGTCGTTGAGGGCCGTCACGTCGAGCGCGACGCCCCAGCCGTCGGATTCGGGGCTCTCCTGGCGGACAGCGGGTGGCGGGAGCGCCGGGCCGTGTCCGTAGCGCAGTAGGGCCTCGATGCCGGCCGGGATCTCCAGTGGCCGGGAGGCGCGCATCGTGAGCGTCATCCGCTCCTCGATCGTCGCCTGGTCGTGGTGGACGGCTTCCAGGGCCTCCTCGACGTCGCTGCAGGCCACCTCGGTCAGGAAGCCGACCTTGCCGAGGTCCACACCCAGTACCGCGGCACCGTTCTTGGCCGCGATCCGGGCACCCCGCAGGAAGGTGCCGTCGCCACCTAGCGTGACCACCAGGTCGGGGTTGCCCGCGTGCTGCATCTCCGCCATCCCGCCGCGGCGGTGCCCGTGGTCCTTCCACACGTCGATGTCGGTGCAGCCGATGTCGTTCCTGCTGCACCAGTCGCGGACCACACCCGCGGCCTGGACGGCGAGCGGACGGGCCTGGTGGACGACGAGGCCGAGACGGCTGACGGGCACTGTTGACTCCTCCTGGCTGGCTTGGCAACACCGTACGACAAGGAGACACGCCCTAATTGTCAGGAACTGGTCCGGGTACCTTCAGGTTCGCCGTGAGGGGCGATGGTGCGACCTATAGTCGAAGCCATGTGTGCCCAGGTCGTGCTTGCCGAGGACGACGAGAAGCAGGCCGAGCTGGTACGCCGTTATCTGGAGCGCGAGAACCACTCGGTGATCGTCGTCCACGACTGGCGATCGGCGCTGGAGGAGGTTCGCCGGCGCCAACCCGAGCTGCTGGTACTGGACGTCATACTGCCCGGTGTCGATGGGCTCGACGTGTGCCGGATCCTGCGGCAGGAGTCCGACATCCCGGTGCTGATGCTGACCGCCCGCACCGAGGAGGACGACATGCTGCTCGGCCTCGATCTCGGCGCGGACGACTACATGACCAAACCGTTCAGCCCGCGTGAGCTCGCCGCTCGAGTCCGCACGCTGCTCCGGCGTACCAGGGTGTCCGCGGTCGCCGAGCCCGACACGTTGCTGCGCGTCGGCGGCGTCTCGGTCGACACCGGGCGCCATGACTTGTTTGCTGACGGCAACAAGATCACCTGTACGCCGGGCGAGTTCCGGCTGATCGCCACGATGGCGGCGCGACCGCATCGAGTCTTCACCCGGGCCCAGTTGCTCGAACAGCTGCACGGCATCGACCAGTACATCACCACCCGCACGATCGACACGCATGTGCTGAACCTGCGCAAGAAGATCGAGCCCGACCCGCGCAAGCCGGTCCGGCTCGCGGCTCGCAGTACGACGGTCGCGATCCAGGAGCAGCAGGGGCAGGCGCTGGCCGATGACGCCAAGATCTACAACACCCTGATCGGGTACGCCGCCACGCACCGCGGCTGGTCGGGGATCGGCAAGGAGATCTCCCGGTTGAGCTTGGACATCGGCCGGCAGATCACCCTCACCAGCCGCAAGCGCGAGCTGATCTCGGGCGAGCCCGTGCAGCCCAGCCAGAACCAGTCCGCGATCGTCGACCCGCTCGACCTCAGCGCGGGCCCGCTAGCCGGGACCGGAGGCGACCAGATCGACCCGCGCGTCGTCGGCCCGTTCCGGCTGGCCGCCGCACAGCGGGTCAGGTACGACGGCATGGCCAAGCGGGTCCTCAGCTGCGTCCTGGAACAGACCGGCCAGGGCAAGATCGTCACCGCACCGACCGGGCGGCCGCAGGTCACCGGCGCGCCGCAGTACTACCTGGATCTCTGCGATGCCGCCGCGCTGGACGAGATCGAGCCACCACAGCTAACCGCGTACGAGCATCTGCAGAAGCTGGTCAACAGCTGCCTGGCAGCAGGCGGTCCGATCGTGCCGATCCAGCTCCAAGCCAACCTCAGCTGGTCTGTCGGCCGCGGCGCGACGCCCACCCAGGTCACCACGCCCGGCCCTTCCGAGCCCAAAGCAGGTCCGACCAGGCAGCTACCCGACCCCGCAGCTGTCGAGCGCTGTCTCGCCTCGTCGCGCCGTACTCAGCTAGGCCCGTACGTCGCTCCGCCGGCGCTCCTGTTCGTCAGTACTCACAGCAAAGCGTCGGCCGAGCTGGACCTGTCGCCTGCCAACCAGAAGCGGATCGCCGGGGTCGCCGCCGCGATCCTCGGCATCACCGTGTTGATCGCGGCGGTCGGCGGGATCCGCCTGGTGCAACCGCTGCGGGCGCTGACCAAGGCGTCCCGGCAGATGACGGGTGGCGACGAGAACGTCCGGGTGAAGGTCCGCGGTACCGACGAGATCGGCCAACTGTCGCTGGCATTCAACGACCTCGCCGACAGCCGGGCCCGGACCGAATCGTTGCGCAGGGCAATGGTCAGCGACATCGCGCACGAACTGCGGACGCCGCTGAGCAACATCCGCGGCTGGCTCGAGGCCGTCGAGGACGGGGTGGCGCAGCCCGACCAGGCGTTCATCGCCTCACTCAGCGAGGAAGCCGCGCTGTTGCAGCACATCATCGATGACCTCCGCGACCTGGCCACGGCCGACGCCGGCAACTGCGGATCCATCCCGAACGGGTGTACCTCGGATTGCTGCTCGACCAGGTGACCGGAACCTATCGCAGCCAGGCCGAGCACGCCGACATCATGTTGTCATCGGCAACCATTGGCGACATCGAGCAGGAAGCGGACCCCGTCCGGCTTCGGCAAGCCGTCGGCAACCTGGTCGCCAACGCGCTTCGCTTCACCCCGGCCGGTGGCAGCGTGCGGATCGACGGTCGCCGCGACGGTGACGAGATCGTCATCGACGTGATCGACACCGGCGCGGGCATCGCCGCCGAGGACCTGCCGAAGGTCTTCGACCGGTTCTGGCGCGCCGAGCAGTCCCGCAACCGTCATACCGGCGGCAGCGGCCTCGGTCTCCCGATCGTCCGCAGCCTCGTCGAGGCCCACGGCGGCACCGTCAGCGCGACCAGCACCCTCGACGAGGGGTCCACCTTCACGCTCCGGCTGCCGCTCTGTCCGCCGCTTTATCCGCCGGAGGCAGCGCGGGTGACCGCCTCCTGATACCAGCGCGCGAACTCGCCGCGGAACTGCGGCCGGTCGGTGATCGTGCCGGACCAGGCCAGGATGACGTCGATCGAGTCGCCGGTGGGCAGCATCGCTTTGTAGGTGGCGCCATCGGGGTCGATCGAGGTGAGCACCACCGCGGTTGCCGTCGGCTGGCCGCCGAGCGTCCGGACGATCAGCAGTGAGTCGTGCGCGTGGTCCTCGTTCATGTGCCGGAGTACGGCGAGCACGATCTCGGGGTCGAAGGGATCACTCATGCCTTGGCCTTCCGTCGACGGGTCGCCAGGGTGATGGCGACTCCGGTGATCAGCAACAACGCTCCGAGGAGCGGCAACCAGAGAGTCGCACCGCCGGTACTGGCGAGAGCGCCGGTCGGCTTGGTCGGTACGTCGGTTACAGGGGGCTCGGTCGTCGATGGTGGAGCGGACGTCGGCGGGGCGCTCGTCGGCGTCGAGGTCGGCGGCGGCGTTGGCGTTGGGGTTGGCGTCGAGCTTGCGGTCACCGTGAAGTCTGCCGAGGCGGTCGCCTTCTCGCCGGCCGACAACGTCACCGTGTGCTTGCCGGTGGCAAGCTCCGCGGGCACCTTCCAGCTGAAGGAGATGTTGCCGGCGGCATCAGCCGTCTGCTCTCCCAGCACGGTCCCCTGATCAGCCTCGGCCGACGCGACGAACTGCAACGGCACCCGTACGTCGAACTGCCGGTTACCCGTCGACCGGTGGTCGGTCCGCAGATACAGCACGCATCCGTTCGGCGCCTTCGTGCAATCGGTGTGCTCGTCGGCCGACGAGACCTTCACCGACGCCTTCGCGACCAGATCGGCCCCGATCGGTACGACGAGGTGCTCCGAGCCGGCGTACGGGAAGTTCGTGATCCACTGGGATTCGCCCGAGGAGCCGGTCATGTCGGCGCCGCCGATCGCTGGTGACGCCTGCTTGCCCGGGCCGTTGTCGACCGCTGTCAGGACGTAGAACCCGCTCGGAGCTGCCGTGGTGTTCGCCTTGCTGTTGTGCAGCCCGCTTGCACGAACGTTGACCTTGGCACCATTCGCCAGCAACAGCTTGCCGCTGACAACCTTTAATTGCTTGCCATCGGCAGCGCTGACGACGACGCTCTGGCCGCTGGCGTTGCGGAAGGTGTACTCCGCAGGCTTGCCGGCGTCGATGACCGCCCTCACCTTCTGGCTGCCTGGGAATCCGGTGCCGGTGACAACGATCTCCTCGCCAGGCTTGACGTTGCTTGGCGCAATCTTCACCGACGGCTGGGTGACCGTCAGAGCGGCTGCGGTGGAGGTCGCCGAACCGGCCTCGTTGCTGAACACCGCTCGAAAATGCGCGTTCGCGACGGCGGTCAGGCTCAGCGTGCCGGTCACCGCGGAAGGCGAGGAGATCGGCGTCCAGGTCTTGCCGGCGTCGTCGCTGCGCTCCCATTGCACCGACGGCGCCGGAGTACCGGTGGCTCGTACCGTGAAGGACACGTTGCTGCCAGCAATTGTTGTGACAGGCAACGGCTGGAGGGTGATCGCCGGCAGGACGGGCTGCGGTCCGGCGGGCTTGAACTTGATCGGCCGGAAGACGTCCTGGCTGCGATCACCGCGGTGATCGACCTCGACGTTGTCGGAGGCAAGCGGTGAGTTGAAGCTCGCGAGGTAGCAAGGCACAGCGAGGCAATCGACATCGACACCCTCGTTCCGGAACGTCACCGTCGTCTCGACCGACGTCTCGAACGTGCCGGTCGCCGACGTCACCACGCGTTGCGCGCCGGAGAACGGCGACGGGTTCGACTCGCCTGACTTGCCCTGCGGGGCTTGGGCGACATAGAGAGCACGGTTGGCCGCGAACCCACTGCCCTTCACGGTGACCGCCTGCTTGTCGGTGAGGTCGGTGCTCGGCTCGACCGTCAGTACCGGAGTACTGGGGTTCGTGAAGGTGAGTGGCTTGAGGAGTTCCTGAACCGCGTTCGGTGTTGCACCACCGGCGGCGTACGTCGCGATGCCGTAAGTGCCCTTGGCTGTGTCGGCGGGCTTGACGGTGACTGTGGTCTCGAAGGTGCCGTCGGGTTTGAGCGTCACGTACGCCGGGTTGGCGCCGCCCGGTCGGGACGAGTCGGGCAGGGCCCACTTCTGGTCGAGGACTCGGCGGGATTCGGGAGGGGCGTTCTCCGACGGGCGCCAGGTCGCGTCGAAGCTGCCGAAGACGACGTACACGCCTGCGGGCAGGCCAGGCGTCACGGGCGGGCGGGTCGAGAGGTTGGCGGCGGGGTCGAAGCCCGATCCGCGGACGGTCACGGTGAGACCGGCTGCCGGAATGGTGGTGACCGGCTGGCCGTCGGGGCCTCGAAGCTCCAGCTTCGGTTCCCAAACGGGGGTGGGTGCGAGCTTGATAGAGAAGCTGACCGGGTCGAGCGCAGTACCGGCGGTGTAGAAGTTGGCGAACGCGGGGACACCGGCTTCGGTGAGTTTCGCCGGTACGCCGATGGCGGTCGCGACGCCGTCCTTGATGGCGACGGGGTGAGCCGCGAAGTCGAGGTCGGCCAGCGCCAGATCGTCGTACGTCGTCAGCTGGCCGTTCTCCAGGCTCTTGCTGATCACGTCGGCGATCACGGAACCCGTTGTGCCGTTGAGTTTCACTCGGAGGTCGGAGACGGTGACTTCGAGCAGCGGGTTGCCCGGTTGGCTCTCGTGGCCCTTGAAGTAGGCGCCGCCGGTGCCGACCGGGAAGCGGAACGTGCCGTCGGCGTTGCGGGTGGCCGGCGGGCGCAGGGTGATCGAGCCGTGCGCGATGTTGCCCTCGATGTAGGTGCGGAACGAGAGCTTCAATCCCCAGTCGATCGTGTCGACGGGCGGGGTGCCTGGGCTGGGATCGCCGCCGCCGGTGGTGAAGGCTACTGGTACTGCGAGTTCGTGGTCGGCGTTGGTCGCGCCGCCACCGGGGTAGGTGTAGACGCCGTAGTTGCGGGGGTTCTCAGGTGCCTTCTTGGCTTTGAGCTTGAGCTCGAAGGTGCCGTCGGGGTTCAGCTTGACGAGCCGCGGTAGCTGGTTGGGGAAGTCGCGGCCCACCTGCTCAAAAGATGCCTGCGGCAACGGCCATTTGGTGTCGAGCAAGGTTCGAGTGGTCGCATCGGCTCCGGTCGAAGGCTTCCAGGTCTCCGCGAACGACCCGAACACCACATAAACCCCAGCAGGTTCCCCCGGTGTCACGGGCACCCGCAGGGACTTGTTGGCCGCAGGATCAAACCCAGTTCCCTTGACCGTGAGCTCCTCCCCTTCAGCCACCTCGCTCGTCTTGGAAACCACGATCTTCGGTTCCCACACCTGCTGTTCCGCGGTAGGTGTAGGAGCTGCTGAAACCTCGCCGGCGGGCGGGGTCGGGGCAGCGGAGGTGGGTGTGGCGACGGCCGTGGTGAGTAGAAGAACCAGAGCCAGTCCCGCGAACCCGCGTCGGACGGCAGCGCCTGGGCGGCGGGTCATGGGGTGGGCTCCTTGGGGTTCTTGCGGCGGCGGGCGGTGATGAGGAGAGCGGCACCCGCGGCCAGCAGGACCAGGGCGGCGATCAGGAAGGCTGTGGGGAGGCCGCCAGTGCTGGCGAGCTTCCCGGAGGGCTTCTGCTCGGTGCCTGGGGTGGCGCCGGGGGTGGGCTGGGTGGTGGGAGCCTTCGTGGTCGGCGTGGTGGTAGCGCCGGCGCCGGTGAAGGTGACTGGGATGAGAACGTCGGCGCTGCGGTCCGCGGTACGGGTGTGGTCGGCTCGGGTGCCGACGACGCAGCCGAGTGGGGCTGCCTTCTTGTCCAGGCAGTTGGTGAACTGGTCCTTCGCCTTGATCGTCAACTGCACCTCGAAGGAGCCCTTGCCATCCACCTTCGTGAACGGTTTGGCCAAGCCCTCGCCGTACGACGGCGGGTTCGACGAGATCCACGCCGACGACCCCGACGCCCCCTGCATGTCGACGCCGCCGAGGCACGGGGACGGCATCTGGCCGGCGCCCTTGTTCACGCAGAACACCACGTAGATCCCCTTGTTCAGGTCGAATCCACGCCCGCGCACCGTCACCGGCGTACCGGCCGGGTTCAGCCCTTCGCTCCGGCTGACCGTCACCTCCTGCCCCGACGGTCCGGTCGCCGCGTGAGCGACTCCGGCGGGAACCACCGTGAGCAGAAGTACCAGTCCCGCAAACCTTCTCAAGATCCGTCCCCTCCCCAGCTGCCTCACCCGCGCCGCCACCTGACGACACGAGACTGAGGTTAGGCTAACCTAACTCTCGTGACCCCACAATCGGGCCCGACGGCCACCGCTCAGCCGCCGTTCTCGCAGCGCCTCCGGGAACGGAGCCTGCGCATGCATCGCGACGCCGAAGGGAGCACGTACCTCGCCGCACTGACCGCCGGCCAGCTAGACCTGACCGCCTACGCGGCCCTGGTCAGCCAGCACGCAGTCATCTACCAAGCGCTGGAAGGCCTCACCGACGCCTTCACCGACGACCCGATCGCCGGCCAGTTCGCCTTCCCCGAGCTCGCCCGCCGCCCACACCTAGAAGCCGACCTCGCCTTCCTCGCAGCACAAGGCATCCCGGCCGCAGCACCCACCGCCGCCACCACCCGGTACGCCGAACGCCTGGCGCAGCTCGCCACCTGGCCGGGCGGCTTCGTGGCTCACCACTACGTCCGCTACCTCGGCGATCTCTCCGGCGGGCAGGCGATCGGGCGGCTCATCGCCACGGCGTACGGGCTGGTTCCGGGCGGCGATGGGGTGCGATTCTACTCGTTCGACAACGTCTCGCCCAAGCCGTTCAAGGACAACTACCGGACCCTGCTCGACAACGCGCCGTTCGACGAACGCGAGCAGGAGGAGGTGCTCGACGAGGTCCTGCTGGCCTACAAGTTCAACGTCGACGTACTGACCTCGCTCGCCGAGGAGCTACTCCCGCAGGCGGCCTCGTGACGCGACTCGCAGCTCTGCTACTGCTCACCCTCACCGCCTGCGCCGGCCCATCGGACGCAGCATCACCCGGTACTACGACAGTCGACGCCTGCCGCCCGGCGGTGAAGGGATTCGCCGTCACCGCCGACGCCGACGGCAAGCCGTTGCCCACGGCAACACCCACCGAACACCAGAAGGCCCCGCATACCATCACCGGCCCGTCGACGGCGACGCTGACCGACCACGGCATCCACCCGGTCGAGTCCACGCAAGAGCCGAAGCTCCCGGTCGAGGTCAAGTCGTGCGATGGCAAGCAGGTGCAGGTGAAGGACGTCAGCCGGATCATCCCGGTCGATCTCTACGGCACGCTGTCCGAGATCGTCTTCAGCCTCGGCCTCGGCGACAAGGTCGTCGGCCGGGACACCTCGACCGGTTTCCCCGAGGCGGCCAAGCTGCCCAAGGTCACGCCGTCCGCGCACGACCTGAACGCCGAGGCGATCCTCGCGCTCGACCCGACCGTCGTACTGACCGACAAGAGCATCGGGCCGCCCGAGGTCCTCGAACAGCTCCGCGCGTCCGGCGTCGCGGTGGTCTTCTTCGACGACGCCCGCACGATGGACGGCCTGCCGAGTCAGGTCCGCGCGGTCGCGGCAGCGCTCGGCGTACCGGAGCGAGGCGAAGAGCTGGTACGCCGTACGCAGGGTGAGATCGTCAAGGCGCTGACACTCGCCCCGCGTGGCGGGACACCACTGCGGATGACGTTCCTGTACATCCGGGGCACGGCCGGCGTCTACCTGATGAGCGGTCCTGGATCGGGTGCGGACGCGATGATCAAGTCGATCGGCGGCGTCGACACCGGAACGGACATCGGCCTGACCAAACCGTTCGTCCCGCTGACGAGCGAGGCGCTGATCCGCTCGCAGCCCGACGTCATCATCGTGATGACCGAGGGCCTCAAGTCGATCAAAGGCGTCGAGGGTCTGGTCAAACTCCCCGGCATCGCCCAAACCCCAGCCGGCCGCAACCGCCGCGTCATCGACATGTTCGACTCCGACCTCCTGGGCTTCGGCCCTCGAACCGGCCGCACAGTAGAAGCCTTGGCCAAGGCGGTCTACCTTCCTTGAGGCTCAGGAAGGCCGGTCTGGTCGGCGGTCTCGTCGTCGTGCTGCTGGTGATGGCTGTGGTTGCTGCCGGGGTTGGGCAGTTGCCTATCCCGGCCAGCGAAATCCTCGGGTCGGTGATGCATCGGCTTGATCGAGGGCTGGAAGGGCTGCTGCACGTCAGGTTGCCGCTGGACGTCGGGCCGATGCCTCGGCATCCGCAGGGGGACAATGCCTTGTGGAAGGTGCGGTTTCCGCGGGTGACGCTGGCTGTGCTGGTCGGGGCGTCGCTGGCTGCAGCGGGGGCGTTGATGCAAGGCATCTTCGGGAATCCGCTGGCTGAGCCGTCTGTGGTGGGAGTGTCGTCAGGGGCGGCGGTCGGGGCCAGTCTGGTGATCGTTACCGGTGCCACGTTCCTCGGCAACTGGACGATCGCCGCGGCTGCCTTCGTCACCGGACTGATCACCACGCTGCTCGTCCACGCGCTCTCGCGAGCCGGCGGCAAAACCGAAGTCGTCACGCTGGTACTGACCGGGATCGCGGTCAACGCCCTTACCTTCACGCTGATCTCGTTCGCCACCTTCATCGCGAACACCAGCGCCCGTGAGCAACTCGTCTTCTGGCAGCTCGGCAGCCTCAACGGCGCCACCTGGCAGGCCGTCGCCGCGGTGCTGCCGTTCACGATCGTCGGCCTGGCCGCAGCGTTCGCACTGTCTCACAAGCTCGACCTGCTCTCCCTCGGCGACCGGTCGGCCGCACACCTCGGCGTCGACGTGGAACGCCTGCGCCTGTTCGCGATCGTCGTGGTCGCGCTGCTGGTCGGGGCGAGCGTCGCCTTCTCCGGCATCATCGGTTTCGTCGGTCTGGTCGTCCCGCACCTGATCCGGATGATCGCCGGCCCCGGCCACCGGTTGTTGCTCCCGGCAAGCGCTCTGGGCGGCGCCGTCCTGGTCATCACCGCCGACCTGATCGCCCGCACCCTGATCCGCAACGCCGACCTGCCGATCGGCATGATCACCTCACTCGTCGGCGCCCCGTTCTTCTTCTGGCTCCTCCGCCGAACCAGAACCCGGCAGGGAGGATGGGGATGAGGCGCCGCCTGCCCGCCCGCCTCGACCCCGGTACGACGATCGCCGCCGTCCGCGAACTGCACATCCGCCTCGGCGGCACCAAGATCCTCGACGGTGTCACCCTCGACGTCACCGCCGGTCAAGTGCTCGCCCTGGTCGGCCCGAACGGCGCCGGAAAGTCGACCCTGCTCAGTGCCCTCTGCGGCGATCTCCCGATCGACAGCGGCCAGGCCCTTCTCTACCAGGAGCCACTGGCCCATTGGTCCGCGGTCGAGATGGCCATGCGCCGCGCCGTGATGTTGCAGCAGGCAACGATCTCGTTTCCGTTCACCGTCGCCCAGATCGTCGAGATGGGCCGAGCGCCCTGGTCCGGCACCGGCCGCGCTGACGCCGACGAACAAGCGATCCGTACTGCGATGACCCTGGCCGACGTGATCCCTTTCAGCGAAAGGGTTTTCAGCTCCCTCTCCGGTGGCGAACGAGCACGTGTCTCGCTAGCCAGAGCACTGGCCCAACAGTCCCAACTACTCCTGCTCGACGAACCAACGGCCGCACTCGACCTGCATCACCAAGAGGACGTCCTCCAGCTCGCCCGCCGCCAGGCAGCCACCGGAGATGCCGTCGTCATCGTCCTCCACGACCTCAACCTCGCCGCGGGGTACGCGGACCAAGTGGCCATCCTCTCCAACGGACAGCTAGCCGCCTGCGGCCCGCCGGCCGAAGTACTGACGGCTGAGTTGCTGAGTGACGTCTATCAGCACAAGGTCGAGGTCTGGCCGCATCCCGCTACTGGCGAGCCCGTCATCCTCCCGCAGCGCCAGGGCGCCGGGCCGCGGCGCTGATGATCGGATCTGTCTCGTCATCGAACTCCCCGATGACCTCCTCCAACAGATCCTCGAGCGCAACGACACCCAGCGGCTCGTCCCCCTCCTGTACTACGGCCAGCTGCGACCGTCGTTCCCGCATCAACCGGATCGCCGCGGCCACTGGCGTGTTCGCCGGCAGCCGGACCGGCTCGGTCATCAGGTCGGAGGCCCTGAACGTAGTGCCACCACGAGTAGTCGCGCGGGCCGCATCGCTGACGTGCACGATGCCGCACACCGCCGTAGTACCAGGCGTCACCACGGCCAATCGCGAGTGCCCCTCGCGCCGGCTGGTCAGCTCGACCTCGCGGGCAGCCGCCGACGCGGGCACGGTGGACAGCTGGGACATCGGCGTCATCACCTGAGCGACCGTGGTGTTCTGGAGTGCGAGCATCGCCGTCAGCAGGTCGTGTTCCGGAGCCTCAAGGGTGCCGTGCTCGCGGGACGACTCGATCAGCAACCGCAGCTCGTCCGGCCCGTGCGCGTTGGCGAGCTCGTCCTGCGGAGTCACCTTCAGGATGCGCAGGCAGACGTTGGCCAAGCTGTTCAACACGATCAGCAGCGGCCGCACGGCATAGGTGAAGCCGCGGAACGGCAAGGCGAGCAGCAAGGCCGAGCGCTCGGGATCGCTGATCGCCCACGACTTCGGCGCCATCTCCCCCAACAGCACGTGCAGCAAGCCGATTCCACCAACCGCGATGATCAAAGCGATCACGTGCCCGACGTCTTCCGGCAGCCCGATCAGCTCGAACAACGGATGCAGCAGATGGGCCACCGCAGGCTCCGACAACGAGCCGAGGCCGAGCGTGCAAAGGGTGATCCCGAGCTGTGCGCCGGCCAGCATCAGCGACAGCTCGCTGACGTCGGCGATCGCGGCGCGCGCCGACCTGCTTCCCGCCGCGGCCGCCTGTTCGAGCCGGTGCCGCTTGGACGCGACCAGCGCGAATTCCGCCGCAACAAAGAAGCCATTGACGATGAGCAACAGCAATGAGATGAGCAGCGCGACCGTAGTACTCACGAGAGGCGCTCCAGGACGACGATGCCGGGCACATGCCGCAGTACGGTCTGGACCCGGAGGTGGACTAGCTCGACAGGGACCGCGCGGCCGTCATGGTCGAACCGCCGCGGCAGCTCCACCACCAGCTCGTCGTGGACGACGGGGACCCGGCCGAGCCGGGCCATGATGAGGCCGGAAACGGTGTCGTAGTCCTCGTCCTCCGGCAGCTGGATCGCCGTCGCCTCGGCCACCTGGTCGATCCGCCAGCGGGCCGGCAACGTCCACGAGCCGTCCGGATTCTCGATCAGCTCGGCCTCGGGCAGGTCGTCCTCGTCTCGGATCTCGCCGACCAGCTCCTCGGCGATGTCCTCCAGCGTCAGCACCCCCGCGAACCCGCCGAACTCGTCGACGACGATGGCCAGCTGGCGATGCGCAGTACGGAGCTGTTGCAGTACTGCGGGCAGCGGCAACGTGAACGGTACGACGACCGGCGGCGACGCGAGCGAACCGGCGTTGACGCCGGCCCGGTCGGCGGGCTCCAGCTCGACCACATCGCCGATCGCGATCACGCCGACCACCTCGTCGACCGAGTCGCCGATCACCGGGAACCGGCTGTGCCCGGTGTCGAGCAACTCCACCACCCGGGTCAGCGGGGCGTCGCGATGCACAGTGATCACGTCCACCCGCGGCGTCATCACCTCATCGGCGTTCCGGTGCCGGAAGTCCAGCCCGCGATCCAGCAGCCGCATCGTGTCCTGGTCCAGCAGGCCCCGCTCGTACGACGTAGCGATGATCCGGTCCAGGTCCTGCGCGGTGGCACCCTGCGGGAGCTCCTCGACCGGATCGATGCCGACCCGGCGCAGGATCCGGTTCGAGGTGGCGTCGAAGACGTGGATCAGCGGACCGGCGACGGCCAGGTAGATCAGGGTCGAGCGGGACAGCCGCAACGCGATCGCCTCGGCCCGCGCGATCGCCAGGTTCTTCGGTGCCAGCTCGCCGAACACCATTTGGATGATCGTTGCCAACAGCAACGCTAGGACAACCGAGATCGACAGGCTGACGCCCGTCGGCAGGCCGGCCGCGCCGAGCAGGCCCTCGAGACCCTTGCCCAGGTAGGGCTGTGCGACGTAGCCGGCCAGCAGTGCGGTGACCGTGATGCCGACCTGCGCGCCGGACAGTACGAAGGACAACCGCGACGTGACCTTCAGCGCCCGGGCAGCGGCGGCGTCACCACCGTCGGCCAAACCCTGCAGCCGGTTGCGGTCCACCGCGACGTAGGAGAACTCCTGCGCCACGAAGTAGCCGGTGGCAACGGTCAACGCCAGGATCAGCACCAGGCCGATCACGATCAACATGCAGTGACCTTACGAGAACTCCAGGTAGCGCAGGTCCGCGGGGTCGATGCGGCTCAGGCCCCCGGCACGGATACTTCGGGGGCAAACGTAGGGTTGAGGAGTGACTCTTCCTGAGCTGTTCGGCGCTGCGGTACGGCGGGATGGCGCCAACCCGTTCCTTACCTACTACGACGACGTCACCGGCGAGCGGATCGAGCTCAGCGCGGTCACCACCGCGAACTGGGTGGCCAAGACCGCCAACCTGCTGGTCGACGAGTACGATCTGGAAGCCGGCGAGACCGTCGCGCTCGGGTTGCCACCGCACTGGCTGGGCGTCGTCTGGGCACTATCGACCTGGTCGGCCGGCGCGAGCGTCACAACCGGCGAGGGCACGCTCGCCATCACCGGCCCCGACTTCCGCATCCGCGGCTCGCGGGAGACGATCGCGTCCGCGCTGCTCCCCCTCGGCGGGCGGTTCCGGGAACCGGTGCCCGAAGGCATCCACGACTACGGCGCCGAGGTGTACAACCATCCCGACCTGTTCGTCCCGTTCGACCCTCCGGAGCCCACCAGCCCGGCGTACGACGAGAAGTCGCATGCCGACCTGATCGAGGCCGCCGAGCCGATCGCCGATCGCGTGCTCACCACGACCGACCTCGTCTCGCCGGCCGGGATCGGCACGCTGATCGGGGTGATCGCGGGCGGCGGTTCGATCGTGCTGTGCCGCAATCTCGACGCCGCGAAACTCAACCGGCGGATCTCGGACGAGAAGGTCGATCGAGTACTGGAGGAGCAGTAAATGCTGCGGTTTGAGGGCAAGGTCGCGCTGGTCACTGCGGGGGCGCAAGGAATCGGCGCGGCGGTGGCCCGGCGGATCGCCGCTGAGGGCGGCTCGGTGGTGGTCACCGACCTGCAGGAGGACAAGATCGGTGAGCTCGCCGAGCAGCTCGGGAACGCGCTGGCGGTCAGGATGGACGTCACCTCCCGCGAGGACGTCGATGCCGCGGTCGCGGCGGCGGTCGAGCGGTTCGGCCGGCTGGACGTGCTCGTCAACAACGCGGGCGGCTGCATCGTCACCTCGGTCCCCGAGGACACCACGGACGAGGACTGGCACCGCCAGCTCGACCTCACCCTGGTCGGCGCCGCGCGCTGCATCCAGGCGTCGCTGCCACACCTGGTGAAGACCCAGGGCAACGTGGTCACGATCAGCTCGGTCAACGGGATCGCTGCCTTCGGCAACATCGAGTACGCCGCGGCGAAAGCCGGCCAGATCGCCCTGACCCAGAACTTCGCCGCCCGCTACGGCAACCTCGGCGTCCGCTTCAACGTCGTTGCCCCCGGCACCATCCGTACGCCGAACTGGGACTCCCAACCGGACATCCTCGAGCGGTTCGAGAAGATGTACCCGCTCGGCCGGGTCGGCGAACCCGAGGACATCGCCGCCGCGGTCGCCTTCCTGGCCTCCGCCGACGCCGCCTGGATCACCGGCCACACCCTCCCGGTCGAAGGCGGAGTCCTCACCGGCCCCGGCCAGCTAGACCTGTCCACCACCGGCCACTTCCGCAAGGACTACCCCAGCGCACCATGAGCGAGGTTGCGGACAACTACGACGAGCTATCGCTGTGGTCGGCGCCGTTCGGCCAGTTGATTCTGGAGCGAGTTCCACTGCGACGAGGTCAGACGATCGTCGACATCGGCGCCGGGACGGGGTTCCTGACCATCGAGCTGGCCCAGCGCAGCGCGGCGGCCCGGGTGATCGCTGTCGACCCGTGGGCCGAAGCGATGGAGGTACTGCGCCGCAAGGTCGCCTACCTGGGCCTCACCAACGTCGAACTGCTCGTCTCGGACGCGGCCGTGCTCGACCTTCCGAGCGGCTCGGTGGACGTCGTCGTCTCCAATCTCGGCATCAACAACTTCGACAACGCGGAGACAGTCCTCACCGAGTGCCATCGCGTACTACGGCCAGGTGGCCGGCTGTTGCTGAGCACTAACCTGGTCGGCCATATGTCCGAGTTCTACGACGTACTGCGCGAAGTACTCGACGACCACGAGCAACTGGATGCCCACGTCAGCCATCGGGCCACTCGCGACGGGACACTCGCCCTGCTGACCGGCGCTGGATTCTCGGCGTCGGTCAGCGGGACGGGTTCCTTCACGATGCGCTTCGCCGATGGCACCGCGCTCTTCGACCACTACTTCATCAAGCTCGGCTTCCTCGACGGCTGGCGAACCATCGCGACCGCCGAAGAACTCACTGCGGTAGAAGAGGAATTCAACCGCCACGGCGAGATCTCACTGACCATCCCGATGGCTTGCTTTGAAGGAGTCAGGGGTTGACCGCACTGACAGGTCAGGGCTTTGGCCAGGCTTCCCAGGCGGTGGCGAACATCTGGTCGACGGTGTAGCTGTTCTTCCACTCGAGGTCGCGGGCGGCCAGTTCGCCGGACGCGACGACGCGGGACGGGTCGCCTGGGCGGCGAGGACCTTCGGTGGGGGTGAAGTCGATGCCGGTGACGCGGCGGGCGGCGTCCATGATCTCGCGGACCGACGTACCGGCACCGCTGCCGAGGTTGTAGACGGGCTCGAGCGTCTTGCCCTCATTGAGAGTCCGGGCGGCGGAGACATGCGCCCGGGCGAGGTCGGCGACGTGCACGTAGTCCTTGACCGAGGTGCCGTCCGGGGTCGGGTGGTCGGTGCCGTAGATCTGCGGGACCTTGCCCTGGGTCAGCAGGTTGCAGACGATCGGGAACAGGTTGTACGGGCTCGCGTCGTACACCGACGGGTCGCCGGAGCCAACCACATTGAAGTAGCGCAAGGAGGTGTGGTTCAGGTTCTGCGCCTTGGCCTGGTCTTTCAGCAGCCACTCGCCGATCAGCTTCGATTCGCCGTACGGGCTCTGCGGATCCGGGGCGGTCTCCTCGGTCACCACCTCGTCCTTCGGCGTACCGTAGACGCCCGCGCTGGACGAGAAGACGATGTTGCCCACGCCCTGCTCGGCCATCGCCTCCAGCAGCGTGACCATGGCGGTGACGTTCTGCGTGTAGGTGTGCAGCGGGCGCTCGACCGAGACGCCGGCGTACTTGAAACCGCCCAGGTGCACGACCCCGGTCGCCCCTTCGAGGGCGCGGCGGGTCGCGTCGCCGTCCAGCAGGTTCGCCTGCGTGAACAGCACCCCCTCGACGAGGAACTCGGCCTTGCCGCTGGACAGGTCGTCGATCACCGCCACGTCGATGCCGTCCGCACGGAAAGCCCGCACCACGTGCGCCCCGATGTACCCAGCTCCGCCGGTCACCAGCCATGTCATGTCCAGATGCTCCCATCAGCCGTGGTCCTCAGTCTCATCTAACCACACAAACGATCAGATTTAAACATAATCACTCATGGTCTTGGCTCGCGATTCCTGCCCATGTGTCCTGAGTCGGATGTGCAGGCACATCCGACTCAGGACACTAGGATGCGCGCATGATCGGACTCGTCCTTGCCGCCGGTACCGGCCGCCGCCTGCGCCCGTACACGGACACGCTGCCCAAGGCACTCGTCCCGATCGATCCGGAGACGACGGTGCTCGATCTGACGCTGGCCAACTACGCCGAGGTCGGCATCACGGACGTCGCGATCGTGGTCGGGTACGCCGCCGCGGCGATCGAGTCTCGGGTGGCGGGTTTCGAGGAGCGGTACGGCGTACGGATCGAACTAGTGCACAACGACAAGGCCGAGACGTGGAACAACGCGTACTCGCTGTGGTGTGCCCGTGACCTGCTGCACCAGGGCGCGATGCTGGCCAACGGCGACACCGTGCACCCGGCCTCGGTCCAGCGCGCGCTGCTCGAGGCCCGCGGTGACGACCGGTCCATCATCCTCGCGCTGGACACGGAGAAGTCACTCGCCGACGAGGAGATGAAGGTGATCTGGTCTTCTGCGCGAGGCGTTGAGCGGATCACCAAACTGATGGACCCGGCGACCGCGACGGGTGAGTACATCGGCGTCACGCTGCTCGAGCCATCGGCGGCTCCTTTGCTCGCGGATGCGCTTCAGCGGACCTGGGAACGCGATCCCAACCTGTACTACGAGGACGGCTACCAACTCCTCGTCGACGAGGGCATCCGGATCGACGTCGCCGGCATCGGCAAGGTCGACTGGGTCGAGATCGACAACCACGCCGACCTCGCCCGGGCCCGCGAGATCGTCTGCCCGCGCTAGTGCATCGCGCCTACGGAACTGCTGACAGCGCACTAGTGTCCTGCGTTCGACGTTGGTTGACTGAAGGACACTGACGGTATGCCCCTGCTAGCGCGGATGATCCCGGCTCCGCTGGTCGTCGACGTACGGCGGGGAGCACTCGCGGAGCTCGGCGCGATCCTGGCCGACCAGCGGATCTCGACGTCAGGACGAGTCGCGATCGCCGTCGGTTCGACGTACGGGCCGATCGTGCAGGCGACCTTCCGGGACGGGCTGGCCGGGGCCGACTGGTTCACCGTCGACGGCGGCACGATCAACACCGCGATCAAACTCGTCGAGCAGATCCGCCCGCAGCGCTACGACGCCATCGTCGGGATCGGCGGCGGCACCGTGCTGGACGTGACCAAGTTCGCCGCCGCGCGCCTCGGCCTGCCGATGGTTGCCGTCGCCACCAATCTCGCGCACGACGGGATCGCCTCGCCGATCAGCACCCTGGACAACGACGCCGGCCGCGGCTCGTACGGCGTACCGGCGCCGCTGGCCGTCCTCGTCGACCTGGACCTGATCGCCCAGGCACCACCGCGCTCGATCCGCTCCGGCATCGGCGAAATCATCTCGAACCTGTCCGCGATCGCCGACTGGGAAACCGCGCACGCCTTGCGTGGTGAGGAAATCGACGGCCTCGCTGTGTCGTTGGCGCGGACCGCGGCGCACGCGGTGATGAACCATCCGGGCTCGATCGCCGACGACGCGTTCTTGGCTTGCCTGGCCGAGGGGCTCGTATTGTCCGGCATCTCGATGGTCGTCGCGGGCACCTCGCGGCCGTCGTCGGGCGCTTGCCACGAGATCTCCCATGCCATCGACCTGCTGCATCCTTCGCGACGCGCTTTTCACGGCGAACAGGTGGGGGTGGGCGCGGCCTTTTCTTGGTTCTTGCGTGGGGATCTCGGGATGTTCGAGGCTACGGTCGACTGCCTGCATCGGCACGGGTTGCCGGTACTCGCAGCTGATCTCGGCTTCACGCTGGAGGAGTTCGAGGCGATCATCGACTACGCACCGCAGACCCGGCCGGGCCGCTTCACCGTGCTCGAAGAATCAGCGTTGACTCCGGCCCGGATCGCAGCGAAGGTAAGCGCGTTCAACGACCACGCCTACGCCCGAATCACCGCACCGCGCATCACGCCCGAAGGCGTCAATCTGGAAGACCAATAGGTCTAGGAGGCTTGGTGAGCGTTGATCGTCATCTCGACTGGCCGGACTGCCGCAACGCCCGGGATCTTGGTGGTCTCCCGACGGCCGACGGCGGAGTGATCCGGACCGCGGCTCTGATCCGCTCGGACTGCCTTCAGTTCCTATCGCCGGAGGGCGTCGAGACAGTACGGCGTACCGGCGTGAGCCGCATCATCGACCTGCGCTCTCACGGCGAGGTCTCCACCTTCCCCACGCCCTTCACCGCTGACCCGATCGCCCTGCACATCTCCGTCGAAGACCCGTCCGACCCACAGGACCACACCACCATCGTCGGCGCCTGCATCACGATGCTCGACCTCCACCCAGACCGCATCGCAGCCGCCCTCCGCGCCATCGCCGAAGCCCCCGAAGGCCCAGTCATCGTCCACTGCTTCGGCGGCAAAGACCGCACCGGCGTCGTCGTCGCCCTAGCCCTGACAGTGGCCGGCGTACCGGAGTACGAGATCGTCGCCGACTACGCCCTGACCCAAGCCCGCCTAGCACCCCTCCTAGCCGACCAACTCGCCGCCGAACCCGACGAGTCGCTCCACCCCGAAATGATCGAGTACCGCGACACCCGAGCCTCCTCCCTCACCGAAATCCTCCGCCACTTGGACACGAAGTACGGCGGCCCTCTGCCCTACCTCCAGCGGGCCGGCCTAACCCCCACGGACCTCAACGCCCTACGCACCCGCCTCACCACCTGAAGACCCCACGCAGCCTCCGCTGCGATCGCTCCTGCGTCGCACTCTCGTTACCGCTCTCACCCACACCGAACGCGGGCTCCTACGTTGCCCGCTTGGGTGACAGGACCCGCCTCGCACCTAGCCCATCGCCGGTCCTGAAGCTATCGACCAGGCTGGACCGGTCGGTCACGCCGACCACGGCGCCCCGCCGCCCGCCCTTGGCAACGCAATGCAAACGCATTACATTTGATCTGTGTTCTTGGAAGTCAAAGACAGCGAGTGGTCCGAAGAGCACATCGCCAGGCACGACGTCACGATGGCCGAGGTTCGCGAAGCCATCCTCGAGCGGCCGTACTACCAGGTGCAGGGAAGAGGCAGCTCACTGCTCTGTTATGGCCAGACATACGCGGGACGGCACCTGCTTGTCGTCGCTGTCGAGGATGCTCCAGGAACAGCTTTCATAGTCACCGCCCGGGACATGACACGAGCCGAGAAGAAGTCCTTCCAGAGGGAGGCACGCTGAGATGAAGAAGAAGAGCGAGAGGTTGCCGCGGTCGAAGACCGAACTAGAGGCGTTGGCCGAGCACTACGGCACGCACGACACCGGTTCGGAGATGGCCGGTGGCGAATGGGTCGAACCGCCGATGGTCACTACCTCACTACGGCTACCCAAGCCATTGGTGGACGCCCTCAAGGCAGAGGCCGGCCAGCAGCACATCCGTCACACCGCACTAATGCGTAGAGTCCTGGCCGCCCACGTCGCCGGGGAGGCGGTCGAGCAGACCGAGATCCTCGACCGGCTGGACCGGATCGAGCGACTGCTGAACGAAGAGCGCCAAGCCGGTTGATAATTCGCTACAGCCCCAGGATTCGGACCTGCGACGCACGGTTCAGGAAACCGAGCGCTGCCGTAGACACCTGCTTCCCTGAGCGCGCTCCAGGCGTCAGCGACACATCAGCAGACTCCCCGCATTGTGCTCTGTGAGCCTGCGAGATCACTTGTGTGTTCCCACGGCTGTTCCCACACGCATCTACGAACGCGAGTTGGGGTCGTGATCCGCTCGGTGTTCTAGAAGCGGACCTAGATGTCCGTCTTCTGACATCGCGGGGTCGAAGGGATGTGCTTGCGGGCGGCGTTGTTGGGAGTGCCCTGGACTGTGGTAATCGTGCCATTCTTGCCGAGCTGTCCCAGGGCGCCGGTCACCAGGACCGGCTTGCTTCCGTCGTAAATGGGCAGCCCTACGCACCGCTGAATCAGTCCGGGCGACCCTTCCGCCGGCGGCTGACTGCACGCTCGACCTCCCGGGTCGCCTCCCGCTCGGCGAGCGCGTGCCGCTTGTCCCAGGTCTTCTTGCCGCGGGCCAGGGCGATCTCCACCTTCGCGCGACCGTCCTTGAAATAGAGGGTCAACGGGACGATCGTCAGGCCGCCCTCGTTGACCTTGCGCTCGATCTTGTCGATCTGGGCACGATGCAGCAGCAGCTTCCGCTTGCGACGCGAGCCATCGTTGAACCAGCGCGCCTGGGGGTACTGCGGGATGTGCACGCCGTGCAGCCAGATCTCCCGGTCCTCGACAATGGCAAAGCCGCCGACCAGCGACGCCCGCCCGGCACGGAGCGCCTTCACCGCCACACCCTGCAGCACGATCCCTGCCTCCCAGGACTCGCCCAGCTGGTAGTCATGGGCAGCCTTACGGTTGCGCGCGACCACGGGGTTGGTCTCGGGTTTCTTCACACGCTGATTCTGCCCGAAAGCCCGACAGCCCGATCTGCGAGCCAACTGAGGCCGAGCAGGCTGCCCTGGCCGAGCAACTGCGAGAAGCTGTCGAGTGCCGTGCGGGCATCTACCGTCACACCACGCCGTGTGGTCAGGAACGAAACGCTTTGAGGCAGCCGGTGGTCGGCGAGGCGATCCGACCACCGGCGTCACGGTCAAGGCTGGTGTGGGCTCCACTCTCAGCGCGCGGTCAGAGTCTTCACACTGGTCGAGTTACTGAGTGGCTTGTGGCGGCGCAGTCGAGCAGCTGCGGCGAACCCGGCTCCGGTCAGGGCGATCCCGCCGAGTGTTCCGGCGCCGAGCTGCACCAGGTCCAGATTGCCGTCGCTGTCTACTGGAGGGGGCACTGGTTCTGGCTGGGCGTTCCCACCGGGTTCGGGTTTGTTGATGGCGCTGGCGGGCGCGCTGATGGTCAGCGGGAGGCCGGCGATGCCGATAGTTGCGGCGATGGCGGCGATTCTGGTGATGGTCTTGGTGACCATTGGAATCCACTCCTTCGTTGGTTGGACATGCCAATGACTGTCCGGGATAAGGAGTGCCGTCGACATCGGGTACTCGCGCTCAGATTGGCCGCCGTTCGCCTTACATCGCGGCTACTTGGATCAGGCGTGCCTTAGTTGCGGTTAGGTGTGCCAAGCCGGGCCAGCACGGCCACCTCGCGACTGGGGGATACGCCGCGGTGAGATGGCGGGGTAGGCACTCTCTGGCCGTACTCCGATCGGGGGCGCATGATCGGGGATATGGCCGGCTTGGTGGTCGGACGCGGGGTCGAGGCTGCGGTACTGCGAGGATTGATCGCGGATCTGCCGGAGCGGTCCGCAGCCGTCGTGGTTCGGGGTGAGGCGGGCATCGGCAAGACGCTGCTCGTCCGGTCGGTTCTCGACGAGCATTCCGGTAGCGGAGTACGGATCCTTCGCGGCGCCTGTGCGCCGATGTCCGGTGCGGCTGCCTACAGCGGCCTCGGCTCCACGGTGACGGCTGCGCTGAGCCAATCCACAGCATCCGGCCAGTTCCCGTCAGCTGCGGCGGCCCGAGCATGGTCAATGCAGACCCTCGCCGACGTGCTCGACAGCGACGCGGCGCAGGGCACGATCCTGCTGGTCGAGGACGTTCACTGGGCCGACTGGTCCACGCTGGATTTTCTCGCTCATGAGACGCGCAGCCTGCCCGAGCGAGGGTTGCTCGTGCTGCTGACCTGGCGCGACGAGACTGCCGATCACGAATACCTGACCTGGCTCGGGGAATTGCTTCGCACCCCGGCCGTCGTCGATCTGCCGTTGCGTCGGCTGACCGAGCAGGAGACGTCGCACCAATTGCTTGATCTCCAGTTGGACTGTACGGCGGAGACGGTCGCTGCCGTCTATCGGCGCAGCGCAGGCAACCCGTATCTGAATGTCGAACTGGTTCGCGGTGACCTGACGGTGCCGGCTTCGTTGCGCCAACTCCTGCTCGCGCGCCTGCAGGCACTCTCGCCGACGGCCCGCGTAGTCGTCGCGGCCACCGGCACGTTGGCTCGCACTCTCGATGACGATGACCTGCTGGCGGCGGCAGACCGTGCCGCCGACGCCGTACGAGAGGCCTGTGACTCCGGTCTGGTGATCCGGGACCCGGCGGTCGGCTGCTCTGCGCGGCACCCGGTGATCGCCGAGGTCGCTTACGACCAGTTGCTGTCTTCGGAACGCCGCGACCTGCATGCGCGACTCGCGAAACATTTGGCGGGCTGCGTTGCCAACGCTAGCAACGCAGCGCAGCTCGCAGAGGTCGCTGAGCAGTATCGCCGCGCGAGCGACCGGGATGCGGCCTTCCGTTGGGCTCTCCTGGCCGCCCGTGCCGCCGAGAAGGAATGCGCGTTTGCGGAGGCAGGCCACTGGTTCTCTGTTGCATCGTCGCTGTGGCGGCCGTCTGACCTGGCAGATGACCGGGTGCCGCAGCGCCTCATGCTCGCCGAGCGGGCGGCCTCGCTGCTGGGCGGCGCCGGCCGGCATGCCGAGGCTCTCGCCTTGCTCGAGGCGGCGGTGGATGAATCCGACGCCGAGGTGGGCACGCTTGAGGCCTTGCTGATGCGGGGCAGGCTGCGCGCACTGGTCGATGACATCACCGGCGCGATGGCGGACGTTGAACGAGCACGGCGTCTGGTGCCGGCCGGTGACGACCGAGCGCTCGGCCAGGTCTGCATCTCGCACGCAGTGATGATGAGGCCCTACGGCCGCTCGGCGGAGATTGCCGAGGCAGCTCAGGCGGCGCTGCAGCACGCGACCCGAGCTGGCGACACCCGGATGATCGGCCAGGCTCGGGCGGAGCTGGGAGCGGTCGCCGCAAACGAGGGCCGGATCGACAAGGCGCTGGAAGAGACGCTGGCTGCGCTCAAGATCGCTCGCGACCTCGCTGAACCTGAGGACTTGGCCATGGCGGCAATGACGCTGACCTATGTGCACGGGTTGCGCGGCGACACCGACCAGGTGGTGGCCGTCGCGAACACAACCCAGTCCGAGCTCCGGCGCCTGATGGTCAACGAGCACTGGCTCGAGGGCCTCATCGAGTCCAACGCCGTCTACAACCTCTACGCGGCCGGCCGATGGGATGAGGCTTTGAGCCGCGAGGACAGAGGCCGGCCACCGTCCGGACCGGCATTCAAGGACACCGAGCTCGCGCTGATCCACATGGCACGCGGGAATTTACAGACCGCCGTCGAGCTGCAGCGAGGACAGGAGCTGTTCGCGGTTGACGACCAGCCCCAGGACAAGCGCGGCTACGCAGAGATCGAGGGCCAGCTGCGCCTACTCCAGCAACGCCCGCATGAGGCCCTGGCCCTTGCACTCGACGCCGCCGAACTGAGCCACGACACCGAAGACGAACTGGTGTGCGGCGGGCTGCTACGTATCGGTCTCGAAGCAGCGGTCGCGTCGCACTCACCCGACGGCTTCGATCGACTCGTGACGCTCCTCCGGCGCGCCGTATTCGGGGTCGAGGCCGCAGCGCTGGCTGCGATTGTCGACGGTGAACGATCCCGGATCCGCGGCACGCCCGACCCGACCCCGTGGCTCACCGCCGCACAGGAATGGGCGTCACTCGGCCGGCCGTACTGGGAGGCGCAAGCCCGACTGAGGGCAGCCGAAGCGCTGGTGGCCCATCGCGGGCAACCTGGCGCCCGCGGCCGGGCGACCGGCGAGCTGGAAGCGGCGCGACGGATCGCCGAGCGGCTCGGCGCGGCACCGCTGCTCGGCCAGATTCAGGGGCTGGCGAAAATCGCCCGAATCCATCTCGACGACTCCGTGACCGAGCACCACGAGCAAGGCACGGCCACCACAGACCTACACCCACCGTTGACCGAGCGTGAGCGTCAGGTTCTTGCCCTGGTCGCGGACGGGCGGACAAATCGCGAGATCGGCGCGATGCTCTACATGAGCCCCAAGACTGCCAGCGTGCACGTCACGCACATCTTCGAGAAGCTCGGCGTACGGACCCGCGTCCAGGCCGCCGCCGAAGCGATCCGGCTCGGCCTCGCGGGCAACCCCGCACCACCCACCTGATCACCGACCGGTCAACGCCCGGGCCGTGCACAGAGTCGCGCCCGGTGTGGCTTGGCCATGCGATGGCGGTGTGTTCGCGCCTTGGGCACCCGTCGGGCACCAATACACCGGACCTATGCCTGACCGGTGCTCAAGGTGGCATACCGCTGCTGACGGAGAGCACCGTGCAGGCTGATGCTGTCTACCCATACGCTTCTCGGCACGCGTCTTGGGCTCCGCAACGCTGTAGAGGACGCGACGGAGAGCCGCGCCTGCACTCGGGTGGCGGCGGAGCATTCCGCGCAGCACGCACGTCAACGCAGGAGCACACGCCGCGCAGCACGGCGCGACGCAGGAGCCGCGTGGACAAAGGCGACGGAGGAGCAGAAACCAGGGTGGGTGGGAGCTAGCGAACGAGGGTGCGACGCAGGAGCGACCGTCGGAGAAGGCGCGGGGAGTACCAATGGAGCAGGCGTGGGGAGTACTCGCTCGCTAGAGGACCGCGGCAGTCTCGGCGGATTTGACGCGGCGGGGTACTTCGATTGGTGGTTCGATCAGGGCGACCCGTAGTGAGCCCTTGGCTGGGATCAGCCAAGGGGTTTGCGGGTCTGCTGTGGGTGCGGCCTTCCAGGAATGGCAGACCTTGGGGACCTTGATTGGGTAGATCGTCAGTTCGCCGGTCGGGCTGATATGCATGCGGAGGAAGCCCTTGTAGTCCTCGATGCTCTGGCCGGCGAACAGCTCGTTCATGTTGAAGCCGAACTTACCCGCGATCAGCAGGTACGCCGCTACGAGCTCCGCGTCGACGAAGCCGACCACGATCGGTGTCACCACGAGTGCCGCTACCACCGTGACCCAATCGGCCGCGTCCTGCTCGAGCCGGAACAGTACGGCGGCCCAAGCCACCGCAAGTATCAAGTGCACAAGGGAATGCAGAAACCCAGCAACCCCGGCGGCAAACGAACTTCGCACCAACCCAAACCGGGCAAACAGCACCCCGGCAACCACAGTGCCGACAACACCAAACGCAGCAGGTGTCCACGCAGCGAGCACACCAAAGATCCCATGAGGCTCAGCAGCCAACCCAAACTGGATCAGCAACGCAAGCACCGTCTGCAAGACAGCAGTCAGCCCCCAGAAACCCGGATTGCGCACCGGCAGCCGGTAGATGCCCTTGGACAGCCGCTTCGACACCTTGGCTTCGGGGTACGTCTGCACCTGCTCGTACGTCGTGACCTCGTTGACGTCGGCGACGCGGGACACCTTCGGAGGCAGGGTGATTTCCTTCGGTAGCAGGTGGGTCGCGCTGACGTAGGCGCCGCCACCACCGCTGGTGATCCGCTGACCGCTGCCGTCGCGTTCGGCGTACCGGGCGTAGTGGTGCTTGTCGCCCGACAGCATCACTCGCGTGACCCCACCCGCCGGCCGGATGATCGCGCGGTCGAAGAAGCGGATCGTGTCGTACTCGTGCGTGTCGCCACCCGAGCCGGCGTCCATCCACGCGGGTGTCGGCGTACAGAGGATGACCGCGTCGCCGTCCTCCATCCCGGCGAGCGCAGTACGGAAGTACTCGAGTTGCGGGGCGTCGATGTAGCCGCTGAATTGGGTGTCGATGGCAACGAGCCACCACCGCTGCGGCAGGTTGATCGCGAAGTAGCTGCGGCCCTGCTCGGTCTCCCAGCCGCCGACCTTCCGCTGCTGGGCGAAGACGCGCAGGAACGCCGTCAGGCCGTCGTACCAGTCGTGGTTGCCCGGCAGCGCGAACAGAGTCGGTGGATCCGCGGGCTCCGGCAGCGCGGCGCGGTACGGGCCTTTCGTGCGATCCTCGTACGCCGTCGACGAGGCGGCCGGGTAGACCTGATCGCCGCCCATCACGAGCAGCTCGGCTCGCGGGAGGCGCAAACCCTCGACGGGCTGGAGTTCTGGGGCGGCGAGCAGGGAGGCGACCGTGTACGTCGCGTCGAACCCGTCACCCAGGTCGGCGACGAAGTCGAACCACAACTCGTCGGTGCCGTGCTGATAGCCGTCCGCGGGCAACGAGCTCTGCAGTTCCCGCTTGTCGGCGTACGCACCGAAAATGCCTGACAGGACAGCTTTTACGCCGATACTGGCGAGCACTGACGGCAGCAGCCAGCGCACTGGTCCTCGAATGCGGAATCCGAGCTCTTCCTCGGACAGATCAGAAGGGCGGCTCTGTTTCACCCCGACACGCTACGACCCTTCGGGGCTCATCGCGACCGGACCCGTGGCGTCGACAGTCCGTACACCGATGTCCGTGGCGCCGATGTGAAGGCGCCGGGCCGGGGCCGCTAGATTGGCCCGCATGTCTAACGCGGCCGGGCCGGCCGAGACCGTCGACCTGGCGGCACTGGCAGAGCGGCATGGCCTGTCCAGGAGTTCCGCGCGGCCGCCGCTCGGCGGTTACCTGCGAGAGCTGTGGGGACGCCGGCAGTTCATCCTCAGCTATGCCCGCGCCCGCACCTACGCCATGTACGCCGGTGCGCGGCTTGGCTCGGTCTGGCAGGTGCTGACCCCGCTGATGAACGCGGGCGTGTACTACCTGGCGTTCGGCGTTCTGCTGGGCACGAAGAACGGCATCCACAACTACGCCGCCTTCCTGATCTGCGGCATGTTCGTCTTCACCTACACGCAGCGCTCGATGACCGAGGGGTCGCGCGCACTCGCCCTGAACCTGTCGCTGATCCGCACGCTGCACTTCCCGCGCGCGACACTGCCACTGGCCTATGTGGTGAACGAGCTGAACCAAATGGCCGTCTCGATGGGCATCCTCTTCGTCCTCGTCGGCGTGACGGACGGATTCGCCTGGCGCTGGCTGCTCGTCGTACCGGCGCTGGTTCTGCAGACGATGTTCAACCTCGGGATGACCTTGATCTTCGCCCGGATCGGCACCTTCGTGTCCGACATCAGCCAGTTGCTGCCGTTCGTGACCCGGACCTGGTTGTACGCCTCGGGCATCTTCTTCTCCATCCCCGACAAGCTCGCCGACCTGGACGCGCCGGGCTGGGTGATCCACCTGCTGTCGCTCAACCCGATCTCGGCGTACATCGACCTCGTACGGCGCGCGCTGCTCGACGACCACTCGCGTCATGCCTTGCCGAATGCGTGGCCGATCGCGGCGGGGTGGGCGGTCGTAGTACTGGCTGGCGGGTTCGTCTTCTTCTGGCGGGCGGAAGATCGGTACGGCCGTGGCTGAGCCCGTGCCGACCGTCATCGCGGACGACGTCAACATCATCTACAAGGTGATCGCCGGACAGGGCGGCAAAGGTACTGCGGCGACCGCGTTCCGGCGGATCCTGAAGCGTCAGGACCGGCCGACGATCCGCGAGGTGCACGCGGTCAAGAACGTCACCTTCACGGCGTACAAGGGCGACGCGATCGGCGTGATCGGGCGGAACGGATCGGGCAAGTCGACGCTGCTGCGCGCGATCGCGGGGTTGCTGCCGCCGGCGTCGGGCGCGATCTACACCGGCGGGCAGCCGTCGCTGCTCGGGGTGAACGCGGCGATGATGAACGACCTCACCGGGGACCGGAACGTCGTCCTCGGCTGCCTGGCGATGGGGATGTCCTCGGCCGAGATCGCGTCGCGGTACGACGAGATCGTGGAGTTCTCCGGCATCGGCGACTTCATCGACCTGCCGATGTCGACGTACTCGTCGGGCATGGCGGCGCGGCTGAAGTTCGCCATCGCATCGGCCAAGACCCACGACATCCTCCTGGTCGACGAGGCCCTGGCAACCGGCGACGCCGAGTTCCGCGTCCGGTCCGAACAGAAGATCAAAGACCTCCGCGCCGAAGCCGGCACAGTCTTCCTGGTCAGCCACAGCCTCGACGTAGTACTGGACACCTGCAACCGAGCCATCTGGCTGGACAAAGGCGTACTGCGAATGGACGGCGACGCCCGAGAGGTTGTCCAGGCCTACACCCACGAAACAACAGCCAACAGATAACAAGCCGCCCGGACGCTTAGGCTCCTGCGTCGCCCATGCTCACCCACCCATGTTTCCGCTCCTGCCTCGCGGCAAGGCGGTGGTGGCCGCAGGCGCGTCGGCGCAAGTACCCGGGGCCGGGGCAGGGCGCCGCGTCAGCGCATCAGCGCGAGGTCGTACCGGCGGCAACCCGAGTACTACCCGGTGACCGCCTCGAGCCTCGCAGTGGCCCTGCTCACCGTTTGGACGAATTCGGTTCGCCTGGCCCGAGTGTTACGTCCGGCCCGGACCGCCAGCACTCATGAACCCGTCTGACGTGTGGGTTCAGGAGCGGTCGTGAGCGTGAGCACCCCTTCACCGGCCGAGTTTGTGAGTGTTGGAGGTCCGACACTCTGTCGCGCCGGGTCCTCCGGATTACTTCCTGGCTGCTTCCAGTCGTGCGGTCGCCTTGCGTGCCGTTCGGGCCACGTCGGCCTCGGTGAGCTTGTCGCCGTTCAGGTGGAGGTGGAGCACGCTGCCGCCTCGTACGACGTACACCAGGTACATGACGAACCCGCCGCCGTCACCGGTGATCTGAGCTCGCAGTCCAACGCCATCGGCTAGGCCGGCGAGCGGCACCTGCCTGACTTTGAAGGAGGTCTTGATATCGGCCGGGTCCGTCACCGTGAAGGTGGCGCAGCGAGGCAAGGCATCGGTGACCTTCTGCACAAGCGCCGCTTGCTGCGCGGGCCAGGACTGAACCGTCTCGAAGATCCGCTGGTCCCCCTCAGCATCGAAGGTGGCCTGTGCTGCCGTCGATGGCCTGCCCAGCTCGTACTCCGGGTGGAAGAGCTCCAAACACTCGGCCGGAGCGTAGGTGCGTCGTGGCCGCACATCTTCTGGTGTGACCCCAATGGGCTCACCCCCAGTCCACCCCGCCGGAAGATCGCGCAGGGTGAGTAGCGCCGTCTTGGCCTTCGCGACGGACATCGGCGGCTTCGATGGAGTGGACGACACGGGATGGTCATCGACAGTTCCGGTCTGGGAACTGCAGCTGGCCAAGGTCAGCGCGAGCACAGTGGCAGGCACCAGCGGGCGCATGAGATCTCCTTGACGACTGCCACGGCGAGGGACGGCGCAGGTCACATCGGTCTGTCTGGGCCGGGTGTTACGTGGCCCCGGATCGCCACCACACACCAACTCGTCTGGCGAGCCTGTTTCGGGGTGGCCGTGAGCGTGGGCAGCCCGCGACTTACCGGGTTGGTGTGTGGTGCAGGTGCAGGTTCCGCCGGCCTGTTGCTCCTCCGGCGGGTGTTGCGCGCTAGGCCGAGGCGGGTGCGCCAGGGGCTGTCGCGGGGGGTGCGGGGCGTTCCTGGAGGCCTATCAGGAAGCCCAGCCCCCAGGAGATGTGCATGGTGGCGCAGATCAGGGGGAGCCAGAAGAGGGCTTTCCAGGGGAGGTAGCGGCCTTCCATGGCTGAGCCGACCAGGAGCAGGAGGGCGTAGCCGAGAGGGGCCAGGAAGCCGATGTCGAGGATGCTTACGCCGGTGGCCAGGCCGATGATGCCGAGGATCGTGCCGACCGCCAGGAGGATCACGGCGACCGGTGGGGCCAGGTAGCGCTTGTTGGCTGTTTCGGGGTGGCGGCGGATGACCTCGCGGCGCCACTGGCCGGTGTGGAAGAACTGCTTGGCGACGTCCTTGAGGGACGAGCGCGGGCGGTAGGTGACCGACAGGTCGGGGCTGAACCAGATCAGGCCGCCGGTCTTGCGGATGCGGTAGTTGAGCTCCCAGTCCTGAGCCCGGTGCATCGACTCGTCGAAGCCACCGACCCGCTCCAGAGCCGCGCGGCGGAAGACGCCGAGGTACACCGTGTCCGCCGGGCCCGCCTTGCCGCCCTGGTGGAACGTCGACGCCCCAAGCCCGAGCCGCGACCGGTACGCGCAGGCGACGGCCATCTCGATCGGCGTACGACCCTCAGCCGCCATCACGCCACCCACGTTGTCGGCGCCGCTCTCGTGCAGCACCTCGACCGCCCGGGTGATGTAGCCCTGGGTCAGTACGCCGTGCCCGTCGACCCGTACGACGATGTCGTGGCGGGCGTGGGCGATCCCGGTGTTGAGGCCGGACGGGGTTTTGCCCGACGGGTTCGCGACGATCGTGATCCGTTTGTCGGCCTCGGCCAGCCGGTTGGCGATCAGCTGGGTCTTGTCCTTGCTGGGACCGATCGCGAGCACCACCTCCAGCTCGCCGGGGTACTCCTGGTCGAGGACGCGGCCGACTGCCTCTTCGAGGTGGCGTTCCTCGTTCAGCACCGGCATCACGACGGAGACGGGGGGCCAGGAAGACAAGGACATGTTCAGGTCAGGCCTTACAGATCGAAGCGACGTCATCGACGTCGTTACCGGGTTTGGACGGGGTGGTGCTGGTCTTGCCGGGCTTGGCCGACGTGGTCGGCTTCTTGGTGGTGCTGGTGCTGCTACTCGGGGTGTTCGTTGTCTTACCGTCTCCGTCTTTGGACGCCTTGTCCAGCGCTTCCGACTTGCTGATCGCCTCGGCGACCTTGGTCCGGATCAGTTCGAAGTCCGGGTTACCCGTCTTGATCAGCGGCGGGACCGCGGAGAAGCTTGACACCGGCAGCTTCTTCGAGTCCAGCGCGAGATCGGTGAAGGTGCCCAGATCACCGGCCGGAATGTCGGTATTGACCACCTTCTTGCTCGCCTTCGCGATGCCCTGGAACTTGGTCAGTACCGTCTGCGGCGACAGTTGGTTCAGCATCGCCGTCATCACGCACTTCTGCCGGGTCATCCGCTCGTAGTCTGTCGCACCGGCCCGCGACCGCGCGAACCAGAGGGCGTGGTACCCGTCCAGATGCTGGTTCTTGCCGGGCTCGATGTACCCCTTGATCGGCGAACCGATGCCGCCGATCGGGACCCGCTTGCCGACGTCCAGGGTGATTCCGCCGACCGCGTTCAGCAGGTCGCGGAAGCCGGCCAGGTCGATCAGTACGTGGTAGTTGACCTTCAGCCCGGTGACACCCTCGACCGCCTGCTTGGTCGCCGTGACGCCAGGGTTCGGGTCGCCGGGGAACAGTGCCGGGTGACCGGCCCCGTAGGTGTAGACGCCGTTCAGCAGGCAGTTCTCGGCACAGTCCTTCCACCGGAACCCGTCCGGGAACTGCTTGTTCATCGCGGTCCCGGCCGGGAAGGGGACGCGCGCCATGTTCCGTGGCAGGCCGATCAGCACGGCCCGGCCGGTGTTGGCGTCGATGCTGGCCAGCGTGATGCTGTCCGGCCGGGTGCCGACCCGGTCCGCGCCCGAGTCGCCGCCGAGCAGCAGCACGTTGTACCGGCCCTTGTCGGCCTCTGACTTCTTGCCGTTGCCGAACACCGAGGCGACGAAGTCGCGCTGGGTCGACACGATCGTGCTGCCCCAGATCAGCGCGCCGACGACCAGCACGATCAGCGCGCCGTCGAGAATGCTCGTGGTCAGCCGGTGCTTGCGCTCCAGCGTCAGCGGCCGGCCGAGCCGGTAGGCATCGACGAACAGCGCCGCCCAGCCGATCGCGAGCACGATCAGCAGGATCTGGACCAGCCGCAGCGTGGTCGGCGAGACCATCAGGTTGATCGCGCCGGCCCGCCAGATCAGCGACAGCACGATCAGGAAGACGACGATCGCGACGATGCCGCCGATCACCCGCCAGGCCCAGCGGCCGGCCCGCTTGCTGCCCGCCGCGATCTGCGCGGATCCGGGCAGGATCAAGGTCATCAGCAGCAACGTCAGAGCTCGCTTGAACCGCACCGGCTCGCTGAGATTGCGCAGGTCTGGCTTGTCCTGCGGCATGAAGTCCTTCCGTTCTCCCGTGGCATTGACGACTCCACCTTCTCAGGCGCGCCGCGATGCCTTCTGTTCCCATCCCTCACCGGGTACGACGTACCGGGTGTGGTCCTGGTTCGAGCCGGGCGGATCCGGAGACGAAGGGTAACAGCCCACTCACCCACCGAAGGCGCCGACTGGCGTGGATAACCGCGGGTGACGAGCCGGTTGCCGCAGGTTTACCCGTGTACTACGGCCTGCGGCGAAGTTTTCTTCGCGTTGTGATGGCACGGTGAGGGGTTGATCGGATACGAAGAGTCCTGGGCCGGCTACGGCCTGCTTGCACCGCCCCGATCGCAAGCACTCCAGTGAGGACAGGAAACCGCCCATGAGACTGTTCCGTACCTTTGCCGCGACTACCGTCGCGCTCAGCGCCGCGCTGCTCGGCAGCAGCCAGGCACTCGCCGTCGAGGCCACACCACAGGCCTCCGCCCCCACCGCCGTCGCCGCACCCGGTGCCGACTTCACCGGCATCGCCGCGCTCAGCAACTGCTCCGGCTCACTCGTCCGGTACGCCGAATCGCTGTCCACCGACAGCGCTCTGATCCTCACCAACGGCCACTGCTACGAAGGCGGCATGCCCAGCCCCGGCCAGGTGCTCGTGAACCGGTCCTCCAGCCGCTCGTTCACGCTGCTGCGGCCGAGCTCGAGCAATGCCGGCACTGTCCGGGCCAACCGGCTGCTCTACGCGACGATGACCAAGACCGACGTGTCGCTGTACCGGCTCACCGAGACCTACGCCGCGATCCAGTCCCGGCTGAACGTCACCCCGCTGACGCTGGCCAAGCAGTCCCCGGCCCCCGGCGCCGGCATGGCCGTCGTGTCCGGTTACTGGAAGCGGATCTACACCTGCTCGGTGCAGTCCATCATCCCCGAGCTGCGCGAAGCAGGCTGGGTGATGAAGAGCTCGATCAAGTACCGCCAGCCCGGTTGCGAGACGATCGGCGGTACGTCGGGTTCACCGATCGTGAGCACCTCCACCGGTGAGGTGATCGGCGTGAACAACACCGGCAACGAGGACGGCGGCCGCTGCACGCTGAACAACCCGTGCGAGGTAGACGCCAACGGCAACATCACCGTCGACCAGGGCGCGGCGTACGGCCAGCAGACCTGGTGGCTCTACACCTGCCTGACGGCGACCCGCACGCTCGACCTGAACAAGGCCGGCTGCCAGCTGGCCAAGCCTGCCCGCAACCGCTGACAGCCTCCGGCGACCACCTCGCGCAGGGCACTTCCGCCCGCGCAGGTGGTCGCCGGACTGTTCGACAGTATTTGTCCAAGAAGGGGTGTACGGGTGATATAGACCACTGCTGATCCGGTATGGTCGCCGCCCATGGCAGTCGACTCCTCCACACCTGATCAGATCAGTGTTCCCCGGTGGCACAGTCCGCTGGCGGTGAGACCGCGCCTGATCGCCTCCAGCGCGCTGATGTTGTTCCTCGAGCTGGCGCTGATCCGCTGGACCGGGTCCAACGTGGTCCACCTCAGCTATTTCTCGAACTTCGTGCTGCTGGGCTCGTTCCTCGGCATCGGGATCGGCATCCTGCGATCCTCCCGGGCGAGGCGGCTGCCCTACTACTCCCCCATCATGCTCGGCCTGCTGGTCGCGGTGATCGCGTGGAAGCCGGTCACGGTCAACCGGGGCAGCGATTCCAGCGTCATCTACTTCACCAGCCTGAACACCACCGGCCCGCCGACCTGGGTGATCCTGCCGATCGTCTTCGTCGCCGCCGCGGTGATCCTGGCCGGCCCGGCCGAGCTGGTCGGCCGGTGCTTCGCCGAGCTGCCGCGACTGACGGCGTACCGGTATGACCTGATCGGCAGCCTGCTCGGCATCGTCTGCTTCACGGGGCTGTCGTTCCTCGGCGCGCCGCCGATCTGGTGGGGTGCGATCGTCACGATCACGTTCCTGGTGCTGATGGTCCCGCAGCAGAAGGCGACCGCGACCGCGCTGAGTGCCGCGCTGGTGGCCGCGCCGCTGCTGGTGATGGTCGGTGTGCTGTTCCACGAGTCCACCCGGCCGGAGAACAGCTGGTCGCCGTACTACAAGGTGCAGACCTCGGGATTCGAGTGGCAAGGCGTTCCGCTGCTGACGATCACGGTGAACGGCGTACCGCATCAGCAGGCGATCCCGGCCGACGCGCGGCTGCAGTGGGAACCGCAGTACGGGCTGCCGTACGAGCGGGCCAACGCTGGCAAGGCGCCGAAGAACGTGCTGATCATCGGTGCCGGCTCGGGCTCCGACGTCGCGATCGCCTTGAAGAAGGGCGCGGAGCACGTCGACGCGGTCGAGATCGACCCGCGGATCCGCGACATCGGCAAGGCCAAGCACCCCGACCACCCGTACCAGGACCCGCGGGTGACGTCGCACATCGACGACGGGCGGGCGTTCCTGTCGCGCACGGACAAGAAGTACGACCTGATCATGCTGGCCCTGCCGGACTCGCTGACGCTGGTCAACGGCGCGAGCTCGCTGCGGCTGGAGAGCTACCTGTTCACCCAGCAGGCGTTCGAGAGCGCGAAGGAACACCTCGCACCGGGTGGCGCGTTCGCGATGTACAACTACTACCGCGAGACCTGGCTGATCGACCGGCTCGCTCTGACGGCGGAGAAGGCCTTCGGGCACAAGCCGTGCGTCGACAAGGTCGGCGACAATCTGCAGCAGGCCGTGGTGACCGTCGGGCTGACCGAGGCTGACCAGACCTGTGGCACCGCGTGGGCGGGCAAGACCGCGGTCACGCCGCCGCCGGCGACGGACAACCGGCCGTTCCTGTACCTGTTCACCGACCGGATCCCATCGCTCTACCTGGTCACGCTCGGGCTCGTCCTGGTCGCCGGCCTGATCGGCGTCGGCATCGCGGGCGGCGGCTCGTCGTACCGGCGGATGCGGCCGTACGCCGATCTGTTCCTGCTCGGCGCCGGCTTCATGCTGCTGGAGACCAAGAGCATCACCGGGTTCGCGCTGCTGTTCGGTACGACGTGGGTGGTGAACGCGATCGTCTTCGCCGGGGTGCTGGTCGCAGTACTGGCTGCTGTCGAAGTGACGCGGAAGTTCAAGACCCCACCGATGAAGGTGATGTACGGCGTACTCGCCGCGGGTCTGCTGCTGAGTTGGGTGTTCCCGGACAGCTGGCTGCTCTCGATGCCGGTCGGGTTGCGCGCGCTGGTCGCGGTGGTGATCGCGTTCATGCCGATCTTCGCCGCGAACGTGATCTTCGCGAAACGGTTCACCGACACGGCAGACGGCACCGCGAGCTTCGGCGCCAACCTGCTCGGCGCGATGCTCGGCGGCTGCCTGGAGTACGCCGCCCTGCTGATCGGCTTCGACGGCCTGCTCATCATCGCCGCCCTGCTGTACGCCGGCGCCTTCCTGCTCAGACCAAAGGGCTCATCAGTCATCACCACCTAACCCGTGCGGCGGGCTGCGGCGGGCTGCGGCGGGCTGCGGCGGCCAAGCCCACCACTGGTGGGCTTGAACAACAAGCGGTGGCCGTGAACAAGGTATTTCTTGTTCACGGCCACCGTTTGTTGTTCAAGGTCACCGTTTCGGTCAGGGCTCGGGGGCGCTAGCGGTCCTGGGCGCCGGGGTTGAGCCGGCACCACCTTCAGCACCCTGTACTCCGCCGCCGGCGGGCGATCCTTCGGGTTTGTGTGCCGACGGACAGGACATAGTCGCTCGAATCGGGTTTGTCAGTGGTTGCTCAGGCGGGCGGCGGCGTATACGTAGATGACTACGTCCTGTCCGTCGGGACGCTGAACGCTGACTAGCTGTCCTGGGGTCGGTGGCCGATGGTGCGAACCACCTTGAGTTGCTGAACATCGATGACGGCGACGGTCAGGTCCAACTTGCTCCCAACGCGACGGAACAGAGATCGACGCCTGGGCGGACAGGGTCAGTGGCAGAGTGCGGCGTCGACGAGGTTCTCGACAGCGGTGGCTGTGGCGAGGGTGGTCGGGAGCGTGGTGACCGCGACGGTCGCCTGGCGTCCATCGGTACGGACGGCGTTGCGGGTCTCGTAGCCCGGTGCGTCGCCACCATGGCCCCAGGCGATGCCTCCGCAGCTCAGCTTGAAGGTCTGGATGCCGAGGCCGTACCGAGAGGCGCCGCGGGGTCCGGCGTCGGGCGCGTCGACGGTGGTGAGCATCTGCTTCAGCTGTGCCGGCTTGAGCAGCTTGCCACCGATCAGCGCGCCGAAGAAGCTGTTGAGGTCGCTCGGGGTGGAGATCAGCGCCCCGGCAGCCCAAGACGCCGACGGTTCCTGCTCGGTCACGTCGACCAGCGGCTTGCCGGGCTCGGTCAGCCAGTAGCCCTTGGGGTGGCGCTCGCGGATCGTCTGGTCCCCGACGGCCGGCCAGTAGGTGTGCCGCAGTCCGATCCGGTTGATCACCCGCTTGGTGATCTCCTCGCCGAGCGGACGCCCGGTCACCCTCTGCACCAGCAGCCCGGCCAGGATGTAGTTGGTGTTGCTGTAGCTCCAGTTCGTACCGGGAGCGGAGACAGCTCCATGAGCCAGCGCCAGATCGAGGAGTTGTCGCGGCTCGAAGTAGGTGTGCTGCAAGGGGAGATAGTCGGTGGCGACATCCTGGTCGTAGTCGGGCAGACCGCTGGTGTGCTGCAGCAACTGGCGGACGGTGATGTGGTGGCCGTCGATGCCCTTGCCGCGGACCAGGCCGGGCAGGTACTTCTCGATCGGTTGGTCGAGCCCGACCTTGCCTTCACCGACCAACTGCAGAACGACGGTGGCGACGAAGGTCTTGGTGTTGCTGGCGATCCTGACCTGGCCGTCGACGGGCACCCTCGCCTTGGTCTTCAGGTCCGCGACACCGGCGGTGTATTTGCGGGTGCGGCCATTGCGATCCCGTACTGAGGCCAGAGCGGCTGGGAACTTGTCGTCCTTGACCAGCCGGTCCAGACCCTGCTGTACGACGCCGGACGGCTTGCTCGCGATGTAGTTGCTGTTGGCAGCGGCCGGTGCGGAGGTGGTCACCGCGCCGGCCGTCAAACTGGTGATCGTGGCTGCCGCCGAGGCGAGCGCCGCGCTTCGGCGACGCCGCGTAGTACGGCCGGAACTATTGCGAGTGAAGGACATGGCGACACTTTCTGCTGGGCTGAGAAGCTGACCTCAACAGCTTGTTCTGTGCCACCGCTTCAAACGATCCAGCAGCCTGCAGGATCACAGGTAGTGCAGGCTGTACCCCCTCACTCAGCGGTCTTGCGGGCGATCGGGGTTCGGGCCGGGGTTGTAGGTGCCAGGCGGCGGGTAGCCGGGGAAGGTATTACCCGACTGCGGGTACTGCGGACCGCCCGGCGGCGGGCTGCCGGGGAAGGTGTAACCCGGCGGGTTCTTACGCTTTCGGCTGGCGTCGACCACTATCAGCACGGTCCCCAGGCCCACAGAGATCAGCACCGAGAACACCAGGCCCAGGATCGACAGCACGAAGGCCACGATCGACACCCTCGGCCCCACGGCGTACGTCGGACCGGCCTCAGTCGCGGGACAAGTCACCACATAGTCGCCCGCGGGTACCTTGTCGACCGACCGCGCGACCAGGTACCAGGTCTTGTCGTCGTTGATCGTGATGCTCTCGGACCCGCCGGTGATCTTCAGCGCCACCACGGAACCGTCCGAGGTCTTGACGTCGCAAGCCGGCTCCGCGCCGGGCACCGAGGCCCACACCTGCAGCCCCTCCTTGCTGAGGTGCACCGACCCACCGCCGACCGGCTGCGGCGTACTCGGCAGATTGCGGATGAGCAGCACCACGAAGACCGCGGCCAGCACGGCCCCGACAGCGAGGCTAGCGATCGCGACTCGTTTCATGCCAGAACGATAGGCCCGACCACGGTCACGGTACGCCGAGCAGCCGCAACCCGGCAGCCGTCACGGCTGCAGCCACCACGACGAGCACGAACGGCGTCTTCCGCCAGGCCAGCACTCCGCCGACCAGCACCCCGGCCGGTCGCGCGATCCCCGCATGGGTCTGTCCGTCGGTCAGCGCCGCAGTCGCCACCAGCGCGGCGAGCAGCACGACCGCCGCCACCGACATCACCTGCTGCGCCCGCTCCGGCAACTCGAATCTTGTCCGTAGCAACGGCCCGGCCAGCCGCAGCGAAAAGGTGCCTATGGCAAGCACCAGGATTCCGCCCAGCAGCACCGTGTTGTTCATCGCGCAGCCTCCAACGCAGCAACAGGCTTGCCGGAGCGGTAGAACACCAACCCCACAAGGGCAAGCAACACCGGCAACCCCGCCGGCAGGAACGGAGTCGCGGCAAGCGCGACGACCGAGCCGATCAGAGCCGCCGTCCGCGTCGACCGGTCGCGCAACGCGGGCAGCACCAACGCCAGCAACACGGCGGGGAACGCGGCATCCAGTCCGAACACATCGGTATCCGCGATCACCGTCCCGGCCGCCGCACCGATCACCACGCCGAGGTTCCAGAAGATGAAGATCCCGATCCCGCAGACCCAGTACGCCGCCCGCTTCTGCCGCAGGTCGTCCTGCCCGATGGCGAAGGCGACGGTCTCATCGGTCATCAGGTGACTGCCCGGCAACCGTCGCCAGCCACCGCCGATCACGTCGCTGACCGCCAGCCCGAACGCGACGTGCCGGGTGTTCACCAGCAACCCGGCGACGGTGGCCGCAACCGGACTACCGCCGGCCGCGACGATCCCGACGAACAGGAACTGTGATGCCCCGGCGAAAACGAGCAGGGAGAGCGCGACCGGCACCCAGAACTGGAGTCCGCCCCCGACGCTGATCGCGCCGTACGAAACCCCGACCACGCCGTCGGCCAGGCAGACCAGCGCGATGTCGCGCAGCACCCCAGGATCTAATGTTCGCCATATCGAACGCATGGGTTTTATAATGAACAGTCAGGCATCCGTTCGTCAAGCCGAACAAGTGGACCGATGGAGCGAACACCGATGGACAGCAAAGCACCACTCGACGTGATCGCGGCATCGCTGCGCCGGGAACGCGGACGGGCCGGCCTGTCCCTGACCGAGGTGGCCAAGCGCGCGGGGATCGCGAAGTCCACCCTGTCCCAACTGGAGTCAGGCGCCGGCAATCCGAGCGTGGAGACGCTCTGGGCGATCAGCGTCGCCCTGGAGATCCAGTTCGCCGATCTGCTCGAACCACCGCGTCCCAAGGTCCAGGTGATCCGCGCGAACGAGGGCCCGGCGATCTACTCGGAGCGCGCCAACTACAGCGCGACCCTGGTCGCCGCCAGCCCGCCACACGCGCGGCGCGACCTCTACCGCATCGTCGTCACACCCGGCCCGGGCCACGAGTCCCGGCCGCACATGCCAGGCACGATCGAACACGTCGTACTGAGCACTGGGCGTGCCCTGATCGGTCCGCTGGACGAGCCGGTCGAGATGTACCCGGGCGACTACATCGCCTATCCCGGCGACGTACCGCACCTCTTCAAGGCACTCGTCGCGAACACCACCGCAGTACTGGTTTCTGAGACCAGCTAGACCTTGCGGGCGACTCCGCCGGCGATGCACTCCTCGATCTGGCTCAGCGGCTTGACGCGAGGGCCATCCGGCCACCACTCGTCGCAGACGACCAGGCCGGGGTCGACCAGTTCCAGGTCGCCGAACATCTCGCGGATCTTGTCGTAGGTGCGGAACAGGCCGCTGCCCATCGGGCTGTGAGTGAACCTCTCCTCCAGCGCCCGGGCCGTCTTGGCGTGCGCCGGCGTCTCCGGGTCGAGGAAGTGCGAGATCACCACGTACGACCCGGGGACCAGCGCGTCGGCGTACCGCTTCATCATCTCGGGCGTGTCATCGCCGAGGTAGTGGTGCAGCGTGCCGTTCTGGATCAGCGCGATCGGCTTGCTGAAGTCGAGGAAGGTCCGGACCTCGGGGTGGTCCAGGATCTCGTCGGGCTTGAAGATGTCGGCGCTGACGAACAGCGTCTTGTCGTTCTCCTCCAGCAGCGCCCGGCCGTGCGCGAGCACCACCGGGTCGTTGTCGATGTAGAGCACCTTGGCGGTCGGCTGAAGCCGCTGCACGACCTGATGTGTGTTCTCCGCCGTCGGCAGGCCCGATCCACAGTCCAGGTACTGCGTGATGGCACCCTGGCCGGCCAGGAAGCGGCAGGCGCGGATCAGGAAGTTCCGGTTCGACCAGGCCAGATCGGTCACCTGCGGGGCCACCGTCGCCACCTGGCGCAGTACCTCGCGATCGATCTCGAAGTTGTCCTTGCCGCCCAGGAACGCGTCGTACACCCGGGCGATACTGGCCCGGGTGGTGTCCACCCCGACCGGAACCGAACTCGGGGCATTGATGGCGTCGGGCATGAGCGACCTCGCAGATGTCGGCTGATCACGGCTGGAAGGTGTGAGCCTACTAACAGTAGGGGAACGATTCCAGGTCCTGGGGGCGCGTCGGCCTGCCCCGGCCTTCCCGTAATCGTGAAATGATCCATCACAGCGTCAGGGACAGGGAGGACGGGGCGGTGACGGAGCGAGGCACGCCGGGCGGGCCAACCGCGCTCCGGATCATGCTCGGCGCCCACCTCCGCCGGATGCGCGAAGAGGCCGGCATCACCCGCGGCGAGGCCGGTTACGCCATCCGCGGCTCCGAGTCGAAGATCAGCCGGCTCGAGCTCGGCCGGGTCGGTTTCAAGGTGCGCGACGTCGAGGACCTGCTCAGCCTGTACAAGCTCACCGACGAAGGCGAGCGCTCCCGGCTGATCACCCTGGCCAAGAACGCGAACAACCCGGGCTGGTGGCAACGCTACGACGACATCACCCCGAACTGGTTCCACTCCTACCTCGGGCTGGAGATGGCCGCCGAGCTGATCCGGACCTACGAGGTCCAGTTCGTGCCCGGCCTGCTGCAGACGCCCGACTACGCCCGCGCGGTGATCCGGCTGGGCCGCGGCGAGCGGCCGTTGCCCTCGGCCGAGATCGACCGGCTGGTCGCCTTACGCAAGACCCGGCAGGAGATCCTGGAGGGATCGCCCCCGGCCCGGCTCTGGGCGATCGTCGACGAGGCCGTACTCCGGCGCCCGATCGGCGGGCGGGCCGTCCTGCGCGCGCAGCTCGAACACCTCGCGGAGGTATCCCGGCTGCCGAACGTGACGCTGCAGATCCTGCCGTTCTCGGCCGGCGGCTACGCGGCCACCGGCGGAGCGTTCACCCTGCTCCGGTTCTCCGACGCGGACCTGCCCGACGTCGTCTACATCGAGCACCTGACCAGCGCGGTCTACGTGGACAAGCTGGAGGACGTGGACGAGTACGTGATCACGATGGACTCGCTGTCGATCGCGGCCAGTACGCCGCGCAAGACCCAGGAACTGCTCACCGAGATCATCAAGAACTTCACCTGATTGCCACCCGCCGCCCTGGGTGATGGGCTGACCACGATCCGTCAGCCAACGTCAGGCCTTGGTAAACCGGCAACCATCTGAACCCGAAGTACGTCATATTGTGTGCGCCCAACTCTCCCTTGGACGGAGTTGTAGACACACCGATGCCGAGCGACCACCACGAACCGGAACATTCGCGGCGCGGGGCCCGGCGGGCCGCCCCTCGGAGGCGAGCCGACCGACCGCGCGGTGCAGGCGCCGTCCTCGGGCTGACGCTGCTCGGAGCCGTGATCCCCGGCACCGGCTACCTGCTGGCGGGCCGCAAGAAGCTCGGCGCGGTGGTGCTCACGATCTCGCTGGGCCTGCTGGCGATGGCGGGCTATCTCGGACTCACGCAACGGGACCGGATCCTCGAACTGGCCGTGGCGCCACAGCAACTTCAGTACGTCACGATCGGGCTCTGCCTGCTCGGCACGCTCTGGATCGTCGTCATCGTCACCTCCCACCGGGCGCTGCGGCCGGGAGTCGCGACCAAGGGCTCGCGGTTCGGCGGCGCGGTACTGGTCGGCATGCTCAGCTTCGCGGTCGCAGTACCGACTGCCATGGGCGTGCAGACGGCCAGGACGCAGAAGGACCTGGTGCAGACCGTCTTCGCCGCCGGCGACAGCAAGAGCGCGACCCGGCCGATCGTCAAGAACAAGAAGGACCCGTGGGCCGGCAAGCCGCGGCTCAACGTGTTGCTGCTCGGCGCGGACGACGCCCAAGGACGCAAAGGCGTCCGGACCGACACCGTGATCGTCGCGAGCGTCGACACGGTCAGCGGCAACGTCTCGCTGATCTCGCTGCCCCGCAAGCTGATGTTCATGCCGTTCCCGAAGGGCACCAAGCTGCACGAGGCCTACCCGGATGGCTTCGGCAAGGACGGCATCACGAAGGAAGAGCGGCTGGAGTGGATGCTCGACGCGATCTACAAGAACGTGCCTGAGCAGCGCCCAGGCATCGTCGGGCCGTCCGACAACGAGGGCGCCGACATCCTCAAGCTCAGTGTCGGCGAGGCGACCGGGCTGACGATGGACTACTACGTCCAGATCAACCTGGCCGGCTTCACCCAGCTCGTCAACGCACTCGGCGGGATCAGGGTCAACATCAACTACCCGATCCCGGTCGGCGGCAGCGACGACGACAAACGGCCACCGAACTACTACCTCCAACCCGCGCAGAACAAGCACCTCTGGGGCGCGGAAGCACTCTGGTACGCCCGCGGTCGCTACGGCATCGCGAACCCCGATGACGCCCGCAGCGCCCGTCAGCGCTGCGCCATCAACGCGATCGCCGAGGCGGCGACACCGCCGAACCTGCTGAAGAGCTACCGCAGCCTCGCCGCGGTCGGCAAGAACATGCTCCGCACCGACATCCCGCAGGACCTGCTGCCGGCCTTCCTCGAGCTCGCCCTGAGGATCAAGTCGGCCAAGGTCTCCGAGGTACCGCTGGACGGCCGCAAGCTCAAGTTCGCCTACCCGCACCCCGACTACGACGGCCTCCGCACCACCGTCGCGACAGCACTGTCCACCAAGCCCACCACGCCGGCCGCCACCCCGAAACCCCGCCCCAGCCAGACCACGCCCAAGCCGACCACCAAGCCAACCGGCAAGCCGTCCACGCCGGCCACGACCGAGCCCACCGCAGACCTGGCCAACGCCTGCGAATACCACCCGCAGGAAGCTCCGTAAGCCTCAGTTGAGGTGGATCAGGCTCCGGGCGAGGCGGCCGGACTAGAACACACCTCAGCGTCAGGACAAGACGAAATACCGGAGCCAGAGGTACGGCACGGCGACGGTGATGGTGATGGCGGTCATCACGATGCCTTTGCGGGTGAACTCCCAGAACGAGATCGGGGAGCCGGCTCGTAGGGCCAGGCCGATGACGACCACGTTGGCGCTCGCACCGACGGCGGTCGCGTTGCCGCCGAAGTCGGCGCCAATGGCCAGCGCCCACCACAGCGCTTCCGCCTGGACCGGATCGGGGATGCTCTTGGTGAGTTCCAGCACCACCGGGCTCATGGTGGCGACGTACGGGATGTTGTCGACGACACCCGACAGGATCGCGGAGACGAAGAGAATCAGCATCACTGCCAGCAGCGGCTTTCCCTCGGTGACATCGCCGACCTGCTCGGCCAGGCTGCCGATCACGCCGGTTTTGACCAGCGCGCCGACCATGATGAACAGCCCCGCGAAGAACAGCAGCGTCTGCCACTCGACGCTGCTCATGTAGTCCCGGGTCTTCACCCCTGAGATGAGCACCAGCAGGCCGGCTCCGAGCAAGGCCACCACGGAAGGGTCGATGTGGAAGGCGGAGTGGCCGACGAAGCCGACGAATACGGCGAGCAGCACCGCGCCGCACTTGATCAGCAGGCGCGGATCCTCGATCGCCTCGCGCTCGTTCAGCCTCATCACGTTCTCCACCCGGGCCGGGTCAACCGAGAACGACCCCTTGAACAGCCAGGGAACGACGAGCGTGAACACGATCAACTCGATCACCACCAGCGGCGCCATGTGGACCAGGAAGTCGTTGAAGGTCAGGCCGGAACGGCTGGCGATGATGATGTTCGGCGGGTCGCCGATCAGGGTCGCCGCGCCACCGATGTTCGAGGCGAGGACCTCGGCGATCAGGAACGGCACCGGGTTGATGTTGAGCCGGTCGCAGACGAGCAGGGTGACCGGGGCGATCAGCAGCACGGTGGTGACATTGTCCAGGAACGCCGATGCGACCGCGGTGATCAGCGTCAGCAGGATCATCACCCGCAATGGGGAACCCTTGGCCCGTTTGGCGGCCCAGATCGCGATGTACTCGAAGACACCGGTCCGGCGCAGTACGCCGACTATCACCATCATCCCGAACAACAAGAAGATGACGTCCCAGTCGACGCCCGTCTCATGGGAGTAGAAGGCATGCTCGGAATCCGTCACCCCGAGCAGCAGGAGGACCGCGGCGCCACCGAGGGCCGCCATCAACTTGTGAGTCCACTCGGTGGCGATCAGGACATAGGCCACCACGAACACGGCGACAGCGATCACCGCCATCAGGCGACACTCTCGATGTCGCGCCGGAACCCGATCAGTGCGCTGCCATCACCAGTTCGAGCAGCCGCGACGCCGTGATGGCGCCCAGAATCTTCTCGTCCTTGAGCACCACCACCAAAGGGCAGTGCAGCCGCGCCATGATCGCCGCGATCTCCAGGGCGGTGTCGTCGTGATTCACCACCGGCAGTTCGTCCGGCCGCGACGAGAGCAGTCTGCGCACCTTGACGCCAGCCAGCCTGTCGGCGATCTGGTCCGCCAGCGACTCGTCGATCACCCGAGCCAGCGACGGGTCGTCCTGGACGTAGCTCGGGACGAGGAACCGGACTACCTGTGAGGCCGGGAGCACGGTGTACGGACTGCCGTCCGCGTTCGTCACGATCAAACCGGGCAACCGGCGGGACGCCAGCAACTCGACTGCCTTGCGTGCGTCGTCGTCCAGGCCGATCACCGGAAAGTCCTCGGCCATCTGTTGTCCATGCACATGCACAGCCTACGCGCCAACGGTCGACCGGCGGCAGAACTCCGACCTCACAAGCATGACGAGCGCTCACCAGCACACGACCTTCCGGGCATCGACAACCGGCCCGAGCCCAACTGGGCCAAGGCATTGCCGACCAGACTTCCCGGCGCTCCGGCGCCAACCATTCCTCATTCCGTGGCCAGGAGCAAATACTTCCGGAACCCAAGCGACGACCGGGACCTCGCCGGACAGAGGGCACTATGCTGCTCGGACTACGACCTGGCCAGCTTTGATCGACGGAGGACCGGATGAAATGGCGGCACCCCGGCCGGGTGGTGGTCGCCGGCTTCGCCGTCGTCACGCTGGTCGGCACTGTCCTGCTGATGCTGCCGATCTCCTCGACGGGCGCCGAGCGGACCGGTTTCGTGACCGCCCTGTTCACCGCGGTATCGGCTCTCTGCGTCACCGGTCTGGTAATCGTCGACACCCCGACGTACTGGTCGGGTTTCGGCGAGGGCGTGATCCTCGGGCTGATCCAGATCGGCGGCCTGGGCGTGATGACGCTGGCCTCGGTGCTCGCGCTCCTGCTCGCCAAACGGCTCGGCACGCGGATGCAACTGTTCGCCCAGGCCGAGACGAAGGCGCTCGGTCTCGGTGACGTCCGGCGCGTGGTCGGTGGCGTGATCCGGCTCAGCCTGGCGGTTGAGGCCGTGGTGGCGATCGTGCTCGCGTCGCGGTTCGCGTTCCGGTACGACGAACCGTTCTGGCAGGCCGCCTACCTGGGCGTGTTCCACGCGGTGTCGGCCTACAACAATGCCGGCTTCGCCCTGTACAGCGACAACCTGATCAGCTTCGCCACCGACCCGTTTATCTGCGTGCCCATCATGGCGGCCGTAGTGATCGGCGGCCTCGGCTTCCCCGTGATCAACGAGGTACTGCGCCGCCGGCATCAGGAGAACCGCGGCCGGAGGTGGAGCCTGCACACCCGGATCACCGTCTACACGTACGGCGTACTGCTGGTGGTCGGCACGATCGGGGTCACGCTCACTGAATGGGCGAACCCGCGCACCCTGGGCCCGATGGGTGTCGCGGACAAGTTGCTGGTCGGCCTGTTCCACGGCGTCATGCCGCGGACCGCTGGGTTCAACAGCCTCGACCTCGCCCATTTCCAGCCGACCACCTTGCTGCTGAACGACGTACTGATGTTCATCGGCGGAGGGAGTGCCGGGACCGCCGGAGGGATCAAGGTGACCACCTTCGCGCTGCTCGGGTTCGTCATCCTGGCCGAGATCCGCGGCGAGCCGACCGTCCACGTCCTGAACCGCAGGCTCCCCAGCCAGGTTCAGCGACAGGCGCTGACGGTGGCCCTGCTCGGCGTCGGCGCGGTCATGGCCGGAACCCTCAGCCTGCTGGCGATGACCTCGTTCCGGCTGGACGACATCCTGTTCGAGACGGTATCGGCCTTTGGCACAGTAGGACTCTCCACCGGGATCACCGCGAAGATTCCGGCCGCCGGCCAACTGGTCCTCGTGGCACTGATGTTCATCGGCCGGCTCGGACCCATCACCATGGCCTCGGCACTCGCACTGCGCGAGCGCCCCCGCCGCTACGAACTACCCGAGGAGCGACCCGTCGTTGGCTGACACCAAGCGCCCGACCCGCAGTGCCCGGATCGTCGTCATCGGTCTGGGCCGGTTCGGCAGTTCCCTGGCCCGTGAGCTGGCCCGCGGCGGTTATGAGGTCCTCGGCATCGACGCGGATCCACGCCGGGTCCAGTCCCTGGCCGACGACCTGAGTCACGCCGCCGTCGCCGACTCGACCGACGAAGAGGCCCTGCGGCAACTCGACATACCCGACTACGACCGCGCGGTCGTTGCCATCGGCAGCAACCTCGAGGCAAGCATCCTGACGACATCACTCCTGGTCGACCTCGGGTCGCCCGTGATCTGGGCGAAGGCGCTCAACCAGCAGCAGGGCCGGATCCTCCAGCGGATCGGCGCCCACCACGTCGTACTGCCGGAGCACGACATGGGCGAACGTGTCGCCCACCTGGTCACTGGCAGGCTGCTCGACTTCATCCAGTTCGAGGACGACTACGCGATCGCCAAGACCATCGCCCCACGGGAGGCCGGCGGGCTGCCACTCGGGCAGAGTCGGCTGCGCAGCAAGTACGGCGTGACCGTGGTCGGGATCAAGCGCCCCGGCGAGGGCTTCACCTATGCCACCGCCGAGACGGTTGTCCAACCCGGTGACGTACTGATCCTGGCCGGCCGTACCACCGCAGTCGAGCGGGTCGCCGACCTCGACTGACCCGGCCAGCACCGGCGTACGGTCCTGGCCGGTCCGCTGACCTCAGGGAGCGTCGAGGTCGCGGTGCTGGAACAGGGCTCTGCCGACGCTGATCAGACCGGCAGCGATGACGGCGAGGGCGATCAGCGGTACGGCGTCGAGTTGGTCCAGCGGCATGACCGTGAGGTGGCTGAACGGGGAGATGTCGGCGATGAGGTCCGGCAGGTCGAGGAGCGCGCCGAACATGCCGAAGAAGAAGGCGTAGCCGACCAGGAACCACACCCACACCGACCATCCCGGCCGGATCCCGAACAGTGCGGCAGCGACACCGATGACGACCAGTACGGCGGGCAGGAAGGCCATCGTGGCAAGGGTCACCTCGCCGATGACGGTTGCGCCGGCGGCACCGCTGACCGCGCCGAGCCCGATGCCGAACCCGCTCACCGCCAACAGGAAGGCGGACGCCAGGACGGTGAAGGCCAGCCAGGCCGAGATCCACCGGCTCCGGCTGACCGCCGTCGCGAGAACCGCTTCCGTGTGGCCGCTGCGCTCCTCCGACCTCAGCCGCAGTACTGAAGTCACGGCGAAGGCCGCGATCAGCAAGCCGAAGAACAACGCCATGGTGGCGTAGAACCCATCGGTGGGGTTTTGTCCGGCGAAGACCTCGGCCATGTCGGGATTCTCGGCGACCGCTTCGGTGACCGAGTCGCTCAGGGAACCGCTGGCTACGGCGAAGATGAACAGCCCTGTCCCCCAGCCGATGACCGAGGCGCGCTGCTGACGGAAAGCCAGACCGAACGGCGTCGACAACGACGCCGACGCCTCCGCCTTGCCAAGCCGTGCAGGCAGCAGCCCGGCACCGACGTCGCGCCGGCCCGACAACGCGTAGGCGACGGCAACGGTTCCGAGGACTACCGCACCCGCCAGAAGCAGCGGCCACCAACGCAGGTCCACGAAGGGACGCATCTGCTGGCCCCAGGCCAGTGGAGACAGCCACGACACCAGATTTCCGCCGGGTTCGGCGGCATCACCGATTGCGCGCAGGAGGAACGCAGTACCGACCACGGCCATCGCCAGGCTCGATGCTGAGCGAGCATGCTCTGTCAGTTGAGCCGTCACGGTCGCGACTCCGGCGAAGACAAGCCCGGTCATTCCAAGACCTACGCCGACCGCAACCGAGTCCCCTACCGCGAGGTCTCCGCTCATCATCGCCAGTGCGGTCAGTACTGCGACGCCTGCGTTCGCGATCAGCGCGACGATCAGCGCGGCCACCGGTGCGGCATGACGGCCGACGACCGCCGAACGGACGAGCTCGGCGCGACCTGTCTCTTCCTCCGCGCGGGTGTGGCGAATGACCAGGAAGATGCTCATCATGGCGGCCGGGACGGCGAGCCACAGCACCATCTCGTTGGTGATCATGGCGCCGAGCGAGTAGTTGTCGAGACCGTAGCCAGGGCCCGACATCATCGTCGCGGCAGGCGAATCCATCAGGTCGGCCCGCACCTGCCGTTCCTCCGGCGTCGCGTAGACAGTGGGCAGCGCGGATACGGCGTACAGCATGCCCAGGCCGATGCCGCCGACCCAGATGGGCAGCTTGATCCGGTCCCTGCGGAGCGCGAACCGGACAAGGTCCCGGGTAGCGGTGAGACTTTCCCGGTGGGTCGTCATGCGGACACCTCCTGCGCGACCAGGTCGTCGCCGTACTGGCGCAGGAACAGTTGCTCGAGTGATGGCGGCGCGCTGTTCAGCGTCCGTACTCCGAGGGCTCCGAGCGCCTGGACGGCAGTAGCCATTCGGTCGTGGTCGACATCGAACGTCACGACCCCCTTGTCGGCCACGAAGTCATGAACGCCCGGCAACTCGGCGAGGCGCTCGGGCGAGCCGTCGATCGAGGCGATGATGGTGGTGCGGGTCAGCTGCCTCAGCTCGGCGAGCGTGCCCGACTGGACCGCCCGGCCGGAACGAATGATCGTCACGCTGTCGCAGAGCTTCTCCACCTCGGCCAGGATGTGGCTGGACAGCAGCACGGACCGCCCGGCCGTCTTCGCCTCGGCGATGCAGTCCTGGAAGACCGTCTCCATCAGCGGATCAAGGCCGGAAGTGGGCTCGTCGAGGACGAGCAACTCGACGTTCGCGGCCAAGGCCGCGACCAGGGCGACCTTCTGCCGGTTGCCCTTGCTGTACGTCCGGCCCTTCTTGGTCGGATCCAGCTCGAAACGGTCCAGCAGCTCGGCTTTGCGGGACTTGTCCGCGCCACCGCGGAGGCGGCAGAGCAGGTCGATCGCTTCCCCACCGGTCAGGTTCGGCCACAGGCTGACATCGCCGGGCACGTACGCCAGGCGGCGGTGCAGCTCGACCGCGTCATCCCAGGGATGCCTGCCGAGCACCTCGACCGAGCCAGAGTCGGGCCGCAACAGGCCCAGCAGGACCCGGATCGCGGTCGATTTGCCGGCCCCGTTGGGACCGAGGAAACCGGCCACCTGACCGGTCTGCACGGACAGGTCGAGCCCGTCGAGGGCCTTCACCTGGCCGAAGGACTTGTGGAGTTGCTGGATCTTCAGGGCAGCGCTCATCGCTGTTCCTCATTCCGCTGATTCCGGGAGCTCCCGGCGTGATGTCGTCTGATCGGGCGCTCCCCCGGTGAAGGCGAGCGCGTTTCCGCTACGGAACGGCTGGGCCGCCGGGCGGATCGGGGACGTACATCAGATAGCTGTCCAGCATCGTGCGATCGACGAACAGACCTTCGGTGAACAGTTCCAGAGCCGGCAAGGTGATCTGGTCGGAGATCTCCCGCAACGCGGACCGGAAGTCGTCGACCGAAACCATCTCGGGGTGCATCGAGATCCACAGCATCAGCGAGCCCATGCCCTGGAACGTGAGGTACCGCGCGCGGCCGGCCGGGTCGCGACTCGGCCGGATCGTGCCCGCCTCCACTCCGGCGGCCAGGTACTCCTCGGCGTCGCTGACCATGTGCTCGATGAAGGCGGTCGCGAGCTCGCCGCCGGCCTGCATGCTGCGTACGGCGTACAGGGCCAGCGGGCCGAACTGCTCGATCTCAGCCAGCTGTGCGAGCATCCCCGCCGCGCTGCCGGAAGTGGTCGCCCGCATCTTCTCGGACCGGATCACGCCCAGCACATACGCGTCACACGCTTGGCGAAGGCCGTCCTTGGAACCGAAGTGATGGACCACCAGGCCGGCCGTCACGCCGGCATCCGCGGCGATCGTGCGCAGCCCGGCGGAGAACCCGTCACGACCGAAGCGCGCAACGGCAGCATCCCGGATCCGCTCCGTCGTGGACGACGCCGTTGAACGCATGTTCAAAGATTAAACACCTGTTCAATGCGAGCGCAAGTGCTGGACCGGCCGGACCCTTGCAGGTGAAAATGTTAGTGGGTAACATTCTGCTGTGACCTCGAAAACTGAAAGGACACGGCACCGGTTGCTCACGGTGGCGCTGGAGCTGTTTGCCGAGCACGGGTACGACGGCACCAGCGTCGGCCAGATTGCCGCGCGGGCCGGGGTTACGGAGATGACGTTCTTCCGGCACTTTCCGACGAAGGCGAGTTTGCTGGTCGGTGATCCGTACGATCCGCTGATCGGTGCGGCGGTCCGCCGGGAATCGGCGGACTTGGATCCGATCAGCCGGGCGGCGCGTGGGATCCGGTCGGCGTGGCAGCAGCTTCCGCCGCCGGCCAGCATCGAAGTACGGATGCGGCTTCGGATTGTCGCCCAGACGCCAGCGCTGCGTGCCGCCATGACCGGCGGTACGGCGGCGACCGAAGCGGTGATCGTCGAGGCGCTCATCGACGGCGGAACGGGACAACGCGAGGCGGCCATTGCTGCGAGCGCGGTGATGGCGGCGCTCAACACCGCCTTGCTCGAGTGGAGCCTGGCCGACGATGAAGAGTTGGGTCAGGCAATCAATGCTGCCCTTGACGTGTTGGTGGATCGCCATGGGTGAGTACGCGGTCGAGGCATGCGGGCTGGTCCGCACCTTCGACGACGGCACCGGCGTACGGGGTGCGGATCTCCTCGTTGCTCCTGGTGAAATCCATGCCCTGGTTGGGCTGAACGGGGCCGGCAAGTCCACGCTGATGCGCCTGTTGCTGGGGATGCTGAAACCGCTCGACGGCACGGTCACGATCGCCGGAAGGCCGCTGAATCACGCCGACTGGGCGACGGTCGGGCACTTGATCGAGTACCCGTTGGCGTATCGAGAACTCACCTGCCGGCAGAACCTCGCCCTCAACGCGCGGCTGCACCGCATCCCCGCTGCTCGAATCGGCGAGATGGTCGAGTCGATCATCAGCGAGCTCCGGCTGGCGCAGTACGGCGATCGCAGGGCGGGAAAGCTCTCGCTGGGCAACAGGCAGCGGCTCGGACTCGCCGCAGCGCTGCAGCACGAATCCCAGCTGATCGTCCTCGACGAGCCGACCAACTCCCTCGACCCGTCGGGCGTGATCCTGCTCCGCGAGGCGATCGTACGGCGGGCCGCGGCCGGCGCCGGCGTACTGGTCAGCAGCCATCATCTCGACGAGGTCGCGCGGATCGCCGATCGCATCTCCGTCCTGAACGCCGGCCGAATCATCGGCTCACTCGATCCGCACGGCGTCGACATCGAGCGATCCTTCTTCGCCCTCGTCCGGGCCGACGAGGAGCTCGCCTCGTGACGCCCGCGCTGGTGACGGAGTTGATCAAGCTCGCCCGGGGGACGGTGCCGCGGGCAACGACCGCCATCCTGGTGCTCGGCGTCAGCCTGATCTGCTCATCGATGCTGTTGGCAACCAATACCGGTGATCCGCAGATCGCCGCGAAGCTCGGTGCGCTGATCGACCCGGGCGGATGGGCCGGCTACCTGACCATCGCCGCGCAGGTGACCGCGGCGGCCGGGCTGCTTGGCTGCGGGGTGGTGCTGAGCTGGATGTTCGGGCGCGAGTTCGGCGACGGGACCATCACTGGGCTGTTCGCGATCCCGGTGTCTCGCCCGACGATTGCCGCGGCCAAGCTGCTGGTTTACCTTGCCTGGTTGCTGTTCTGCAGCGCGGCCTTGCTTGCGGCGTTGCTCGTGTTCGGGCTGGCTTTCGGGCTCGGCCCGATTCCTGCGGACGTGTTACCCGCCCTGGGTCGTCAGTTCGTCCTCGCCGTCCTCACCGGCGTCATTGCCATGCCGGTCGCCTGGGCTGCCACCATCGGCAGATCGATTCTGGCCGGAATCGCGGTTGCTGTCGGCATCCTCGTGCTCTCCCAGATCGCCGCAATAGCCGGAGCAGGTCAGTGGTTTCCGTTCTCGGTCCCGGCGCTCTGGGCGATCAGCACCGACGTCCCGAGCACCCATCTCACCCTCGTCATCCCCGTCGTCCTCGCCAGCGCGGGCCTCGCGATGCTCTCCTGGCGCCGCCTACAGCTGAACTAGTCCGAATGAGATTGGCTACCGGCAGCACGACCACGCCATTTGGGCGGTTAACCTCCCAAATGGCCAGCTAGCTCAGCGGTTCGGGGAGGTACTTCGCCGAGGCCGCCCCCCACCCGGCATCGTGCCTACGGGTCTCGTCGCCGGCCTTTCGGCCGCGAGCCCACCAGTGGTGGGCTTGGACCCCTAACGGTGACCTTGAACAAGGTCCACCCTGTTCAAGGTCACCAGAAGGTGTTCAAGCCCACCACTGGTGGGCTCGGTCACCTGACCGGGCTGCCGATGTGCTTAGGCCGCCAGGGTGGGATGGGCGCGGCCAGCTGAATTCCTTCGTGGGGCGGGTGCAGCTGGCTCTGGCGCGGGTGGTTGCCGTCGGCTGGTGGGCCATTGGATTACTAGGACGGCGCTGAGCACCAGGAGGCCGCCGAGGGTCTGGATCGGGTTCAGGGACTCGCTGAATGCCGCGGCTGCGAGGGCGACCGTGATGACGGGCTCGAAGGTCGAGAGGATCGAGGCTGCCGAAGGGCCGACCCGTGCCATTCCCGCGAAGAAGGTCAGGATGGCCGCGACCGTGCTGATCATCGCGATCGCGATCAGCCAAAGCCAACCACTAGGAGCGAATCCCAGCCGAGGTCCGCCTTGTACGGCGGATGCCAGGGCGAAGGTGCAGGTGGCGCCGGTGCAGACGAGTGCGGAGAGGGCGATCGGCGGCGTGGTCGCACCTACTCGGTCACCGGCAAGGATGTAGATGCTGTAGGCAACTGCAGCGCCAAGGCCCATCGCAGCCCCCAGCGGATCCAGGCCGCCCGAGGCCGCGCCACCCAGGACCAGGGCCGTGCCACTGGAGGCGATCAGGAGCGCGGCGATCCGGCGAGTCGACGCCCTCTCGCGGCCCAGCGCGATCGCGCCGAGCATCACCAAAGCCGGGTAGACGTAGAGGATCAACGCGAGCAACGACGCGTCCATCCGTTCCAGCGCCCCGAAGAAGAGACCGGACTGCGCGGCATACCCGATCCCGCCCATGGCCAGGCCTGCCGCCATCGACCGACGCGACAGCCCACGGAAGGCTCCGGTCGCGCGGGCGATCGCCAACAGCGCCGCGGCCGCGAACGCGAAGCGAAGGAGCAGCAGGTCTCCAAGGTCGACCCCCGCCTCGTACGCGAGCTTGCCGAAGATCGCCATGGCGCCGAAACAGACGGCTGAGAGGAGGCAGAGGAGAGGACCCATCTGACGATGCTGACAGCGCCAAACTGTTCACGTCCATCTCATGTTTTCGCACAAAACTGGGTAGCATTACTGAACGATGCTCGATCTCCACCGCCTTCGCCTTCTTCGCGAGCTGAGTGCCCGCGGAACGGTCCACAGCGCCGCCCGGTCGCTCGGCTACTCGCCGAGCGCCATCTCGCAACAGCTCGCCGTCCTCGAACGCGAGGCGGGCGCGAAGCTGCTCGAGCGCACCGGCCGGAATGTGCGGCTCACCGACGCCGGCCAGGCTCTGGTACGCCATGCGGCCGTGCTGCTCGACGGCATGGAGGCCGCTGAGGCTGAGGTTGCCGCGATCGCCGCCGGCCGCCCAACCGGCGTCGTACGGGTGTCGGCCTTCCAATCGGCCTTTCTGCGCATCGTCGCTCCGGCGGTCGCGGCGCTGGCACAGAGCCATCCCGACATCCGGCTCGAAGTCACCGAGGCGGAGGTCGAGGCATCGATACCCGCGCTGCGACTGCGGCAGCTCGACGCAGTGGTCGGCGACGAGTACTCCGACCAGCCGCGGCCGGTCCACGCCGACCTGGCCCGCGAGTCGCTGGTGCGCGAGCAGGTACGCCTGGTGCTGCCCGAGACACATCCGCTCGCAAGCAACCCGCGCGTGCAGATGGCGCAACTCGCCGAGGCACAGTGGGCCGCTTGCCAGCCCGGTACCGGCCATCGCGACATGCAGATCCGTGCCTGCCGGGCCCTCGGCGGCTTCGAACCGGATCTGCGCTACGCCTCGGACGATTTCCTCATCCTCGTCGAGATGGTCCGATCGGCCGGCGCTTGCGCGCTGCTCCCCGACCTCGTCCTCGGGTACGGCGTACCAGGCGTCGCCGTACGAACGCTGGCCGAAGGCACGATCGACCGCGAGGTCTTCCTGCTCACCCGCGCCGCCAGAACCCCCGCGATCGAGGTCGTCGCCGCCGCCCTCCACGCGGCAGTGTTACCAGTTGACGAGAGTGCTGAGGAGTGACAGGGCTTCGGCGCTGCGGGTAGCCGGTTCTGCGTGGTACACGACGAGCTCCTGCCCAGGCGCGGACTCCGCTCTCGGCTGCGCGGTGCACACGACGCTGACCACAACCTGCATGATCCTCTGACAGCTCTCTGCATTCCGTGACAGCAGCCTGGGTACCTGAAGGCGATGGCTCAGCGGAAGGCGGCCCAGATGGCACACCATGAAGCGTCGACGACTGTGGACGTCGCGGCGAACATCGTCTTCGAGTACCTGTCCGACCTCCAGCACCTCCCGCAGTTCCTGCCCCGGATGACAGACGTACATCCGACTGAGGCGCTACCGGCCGACGCGCAAGGCATCGAAGCCCGGCGACCTCAGCAGCCCGTCCACCACGAGCTCGAGGTGACGGCCGACGACCCATCGGGCCAACCCGTCCACCGCGAGGCCTGGATCGACGTCGTCGAGGAGAACCGCACGCTGCGCTGGGGCTCACCCGGCAACCCCGGCTACCACGGCGAACTAGAGGTCGATTTCGTTGCCGACGGCACCTCCCACGTCACCGTCCGGCTGGACACCAGCCACCCCGCCTCCGCAGCCATCGACAACGAACTCGCCAACACCCTCACCACCCTCAAAACCACCCTCGAACACACTCCCCCAACCGACGCCTCCCACACTCCGACGGCGTAGTTCGTCACTAAGTTCGGTTGGCGGCTCGTCCCCACGCAGCAAGGGTGAACTGCGGGATGTCCAGGAAAGAAGGGTCGTCCAGCGCATCGTGAAAGTGGTCGGCGTCCTGCTGGGTCACGGATCCCCTAGCGATCAGCTCCGGCATGACCGGATCGAGCAGCGCCCGCCAGCGGTCTCGTTCGCCGCCACCGAGGCAGCCGAGGAATCCGGCATGCCCGAGCTCTGTCAGGCCGAGCGATGCGAGGGTCGAAGGTAACCGTCGCGACCACGTGAGATCTGTGCCGAGGGCCGCGTATCGATCCTCGTAGGCGGCCATGATCCGACGGATCACAGGAAAGGGCGAGGTCGCCGCGGGCAGTTGGTAGGGATCGGCGACGACGAGCCAGCCACCCGGTGCCAGCCACCGCACGGCTGCTGCGAGCAGTTCGTCGCGGGAGGGCAGGTGACAGAGCAAGAAACGAGCATGGATCAGCTCGAAGCTTCCGGGCTCCATCCGCAACTCGTTGACGTCGGCCTGGACCAGTCGCAGGTTCGCTGGATGCCTCGCCTTGAACAACGCAATGTCCTTGTCCACGGCAACGACCTGGCCGTCCGGAAAGCGTTCTGCCAGCCAGCTGCTGATCGAGCCGGCACCGGCTCCCAGTTCCAGACAGCGGGCGTCCGCCGGCAGGTTCAGCCCGTCCACGACGGATCGACTGAAGGTATCGACGCTCTGCTGGATCGCCGTCAGGCGTTCGGCCTCACTCATAGTCCGCCTCGATTTGAGATGGTGCCCGCGAGCCGGTCAGTTTGCCAGAAGCCGGGTCCCCGCCGTGGTGTTCACGACCAGTGGCGGATCCGCCAGATCACCAGGAGCGCGAAGGTGAGGGCCAGCCCTCCGAAGATGGCGGTCTCGATGATCTGGAAGTCCCAGTAGCGGGAGGCTGGGTGATAGGTCACGGCTTCCCTGAGTCCGTGCTGGGCGAGGGTCGCCTCATCGACAGTGCCTCCCCCGAGGAGCTGGAACTCGTCGCCGTCGCTGAGCCGTTGGCCCGACGGACCGACAAGGTAGTTGTCCAGCACCCAGTTGTCGCCCTGCGAGATCTGTTGGGTGACAGCTCCGCTGCCCGGTACAGGGTCAACGGCCGTCACCGGCGTCATGTACCTGGGTCGCAGCCAGAACTCGACGGCGAGCCGGAGCGGGAGGAACACGGCGAGGGTCGCGACCATCGCCGGAAGGGAACGTTTGAGCAACGCGCCGGCAAGGATGCCTGTTGCGACAGCCAGTACGAAGTACCCCCAGAGAACCGGCGCGGCATAGTTGAACCTCTCCACACTGAAGGCAGACGGGAACAGCGGCCGCAGCCACCACCGGAGTACGAGGCTGAGAACGATCGCCGCTGCGGTCACGGCCGCCAGGACGATGGCGAGTTTGACAACCACCCAGCGAGTTCGGGGAACTGCTTGCGTCCAGGCCAGCTGCCAGGTTCCCTGCTCGTACTCTCGGGCGAGCAGGGGCGCCCCGACCAGGACTCCAACGACCAGGGGCAGCAGGTTCAGCTGTCCTGCCGCCTGCGCGGGCAGTCCGGCGAACTTGTCTCGGAAGGAGTCGAGCAGCTGCCTGCAGGACTCGGTTACCCCATTGGCTTGCTGGCAGGCGGCGATGCCGTCGCCGTCGTACGCGCTGTGCATCGGAAGGCCGCTGATGAGCGCGATGCCGCCGAGCACCGCCAGCATCGCGGCGAGACCGACTGCTTCTCCTCTGTGCTGACGCCAAGTGAACCAGATCATGTCGGTGCTCCTACCGTGTGCTTGGGATAGGAGGCGTTCGGTGGAGGTAGGCCAGCACGAGTTCCTCGAGACCGATCGGCCGGGACTCCCATCCGGCGAGAACGGGACCTCCGTCGGTCCGCACGATCGCGTTGGCCTGCCGGTCGCCTCTGCTCACATGGATCACGCCGGGCGCGCTGGCCATCGTCGGCTCGGACGGTCCGATCAGCAACCGGTGCGCGGACAGCAACTCGTCGATCTCGCCGGCCAGCTGAACTCGTCCACCGGTCAGCACGATGAGGTAGTCGCAGACCCGCTCCAGCTCGGGAAGGATGTGGGACGACAGCAGAACGGTCAACTCCTCTTCCGCGACAGCGCCCATCAAGGCCTGCAGGAACGTGAGTCGCGCCAGCGGATCGAGCCCGGCGACCGGCTCGTCGAGGACGAGTAGCTTCGGCCGCTTGGCCAGCGCCAGGGTCAGCGCGACCTGGGCGTGCTGGCCGCCGGACAGGGTGCCGACCCGTTGATCGAGGGGAATCTCGAGGGCCTCGAGTCGATTCTCCGCGAGCGCCTGATCCCAGCGGAGGTTGAGCGCAGCTCCGGTCCGTAACAGATCCCGTACCAGGAAACGCTTGTAGAGCGGATGGTCCTGGGCGACGAAGCCGATGTCGGCGAGAGAGTCGGCCGACTCCCGTCCGGCCGGCGACCCGAGAACCGTGATCTCCCCCTCGGTCGGCCGAAGCAGCCCCACGGTCAGACGGAGGAAGGTGGTCTTGCCGGCGCCGTTCGGGCCGACCAGCGCGATCACCCGCCCGGCAGGCAAGGCCAGGTCACAGTCCCGAAGCGCCCACACCGACCGGTACCGTCTGCCGAGGCCCGAGGTCTCAAGCACCGGGGCACTCATGCCACGCCCTCGCTGCCCTCGCCGACCTCGCGATTGGCCGTGGCGAAGAGCGCCACGATCGCTTCCTCGTCCAGCCCCGCGGCGTAGGCGCCTCGCAACCACTTGTCCAAGCCCCGGCGCAACGTCGTATAGGTGGCAGGAACCATCGTCACCGCAGGTGCACCGGTGATGAAGGTGCCAACCCCGGGCTTGGCGCTCACCAGGCCCTCCTGCTCCAGCTGCCGATACGCCTTGGAGACGGTGTTGGGATTGATCGCCAACTGCTCGACCGCCTCCCGGATCAGCGGGAGCCGATCTCCCTGGAGCAGGTAGCCCAGCAAAAGCGCCTGCCTGACCTGGTGCACCAGCTGTAGGTACGGCGGCACTCCAGACCGGCTGTCCAGACGGAACGCGAACATCGCCCCTCCCAGTCCTATTTCCCTATGAAGGTAGTAGAACTCCCGCGCAAGAATCCGTCAAGCACCCGGCGAGCGTGGGGGTGCTTGAACAAACGGGAATGACAACGGTTATCGTTTGCTGTTGTGTCAGCCAATCCGCCCTCAGTCCGGCCTGCCCTCATCCGCGAACACGCTCCGCCCAGGCCAGCTTCCGTACGGCCACGGCTGGTGCTGGGTGGGCTGGTGGTCGCGTTGCTCGTCATCATCGTGGTCAGTGCCGGGATCGGGCCGGTGCCGGTCCCGGTCGGTACGACGGCCAGGATCCTGTGGGCTCACCTCGCACCTGGTGAGCACGTCGCGACCTGGAGCCTCGCGCAGGATCAGATCGTCTGGCAGTTCCGGCTGCCCCGAACGTTGCTCGCGGCCCTTGTCGGGGCTGCCCTGGCCGTCGCCGGCACCGTGCTCCAGGCAGTGATCAGAAATCCGCTGGCAGACCCCTTCGTCTTGGGTGCCTCATCGGGTGCATCGCTCGGTGCTGTCGCCGCGCTCGCCGGAGGCGCCGCAGTACCTGGCTTGCTCGTCTCGGGCGCGGCATTCTCGGGTGCCGCGGTGGCGGCGCTGCTCGTCTTCGTACTGGCTCAGAGCGGCGGCCGGGTCGAGTCGCTCCGGCTGGTCCTGGCCGGTGTCGCGTTGTCGTACCTGTTCAGCGCAGCGACCAGCTGGATCACCGTGACAGCAGAGCACGGCAAGCTTCCCGGACTGGTGTTCTTCCTCCTCGGCAGCGTGTCGACGGCGACATGGGAAATGCTCGCGATCCCGGCGGTCGTCGTACTGGCCTGCGTCATCCATGCGAGAGTCCGGGTCGGGCCGTTGAACGCGGTGATGACCGGTGACGAGACCGCGACCTCCTTGGGCGTCGATGTCTCGCGGTTCCGGATCGAGATGCTCGTCGCCACCTCGTTGCTCACCGGCGCTGTCGTCGCGGTCAGCGGCGGCATCGGGTTCGTGGGCATGGTCGTCCCGCACGTGTGCCGACTTGTGGTCGGCGCCGACCATCGGCGGCTGATCCCGGTGGCAACGCTAGGCGGGGCGATCTTCCTCGTACTGGTCGACATCGTCGCCCGGACCGCCGCCGCACCTCAGGAGCTGCCGATCGGCATCGTCACCGCCGCTGTCGGCGCACCGTTCTTCCTCTGGTTGCTCCGGCGCCGGCCCGTCGGAGGTGTGCGATGAAGGTTGAGGCGCGAGAGGTTGTCGTCAGCCTGTCCGGCCGTCCGGTGCTCACCGGCGTCGATCTGGAGGTGCGCTCGGGCGAGGTGCTCGGTCTGCTGGGCCCGAACGGATCCGGCAAGTCGACTCTGCTTCGTACCGTCTACCGAGCCATCCGTCCGCACGGCGGGGCAGTCGAGGTGGGTGGCCTCGACGTGTGGAGCTCGACAACCCGTGAGGTGGCCCGGCGGTGCGCCGTTCTGACTCAGGACCATGCCACCGAGGTGGAATTGAGCGTGCTCGACCTGGTCCTGCTCGGCCGGATCCCCCATCGCACCCTCATCCGGCGCAGCGATCGGGATGACGAGGCGCTGGCCCGCGACTGTCTCGACCGCGTCGACGCTGCCCACCTCACGGACCGGATGCTGCCCACCCTGTCCGGCGGAGAACGCCAGCGAGTCCTGCTCGCGCGGGCGCTGGCCCAGCAGCCCAAGGTTCTACTGCTCGACGAGCCCACCAACCACCTGGACATCTCGCACCAGCTGGAACTTCTGAGCCTGGTACGCCGGCTGGGCGTCACGGCCGTGATCGCACTCCACGACCTCACCCTCGCAGCCGCGTACTGCGACCGCCTCGCACTGCTCGATCTCGGTCAGCTGGTCGCAGTCGGACCACCCGACGAAGTGCTCACCCCAGAGCGCGTGCGCGATGTCTACGGCGTTGCCTGCGACGTACTCGTCCATCCCCGGACCGGCCGACTGCTGCTGGCACTGGACCTGGCCATCACCCCCACAAAGGAACCCACCGCATGACTCTCCGTCCTTACGCAACCGCCCTGGCACTCACCGCCCTGACCACACTGGCCGGCTGCGGCACCGTCTCGGCCGGCTCGGACACAGCCTCTGCCGAGGCGACGACGCAGTCGCAGTACCCGATGACCATCACGAACTGCGGCCGGCAGTACACGATCGCGAAGGAGCCGCAGCGGATCGTCAGCCTCTACCCGGGCCAGACCGAGATCCTGCTGCGGCTGGGCCTGAAGGACCGGATCGTCGCCCAGGCTCAAGAAGGCAGGTCGAAGCCGGACCCGGAGCTGGCCAAGGACTTCACGTCGATCCGCTCGCTCGGGGCCAAAACCCCACCCAGCAAGGAGATCCTGGTCGCTCAGCAGCCGGACTTCGTCTACAGCGGCTCGGAGTACGAGTTCAACACCGAGCAGGGCTTCGCCGGCAAGGACGAACTGGTCAAGGCCGGAGCGACGCCGTACGTCGCGACCGCCGGCTGCCGGGAACGACGCTCGGCCGGCACGGTCGAGGACGCGTTCACCGACCTGCGCACTCTCGGGAAGGTGCTGGGCCACGCGACTCAGGCGGCCGAACTGGAGAAGCAGGCACGCGCTGACCTGTCCGCGGCGACCGAGCGGATCGCCGGACGGCCGCCGGTCAAGGCAGCCCAGGTGTTCTTCGAAGGCGGGAAGCTCTACGCCATCGGCGCCGCTATCGAGGTGGACATGCTGCGACTCGGTGGCGGCCAGAACGTCTTCGCCGCCACCGAACAACGGTTCGCCGACTTCTACGCAGCCGAGGTGAACGCCGAGGTCGTGCTCGAGCGCAACCCGGAGGCCTTCGTGTTCGCGGTCCAGGACGACGCCCACCAGCAGCAGACCGTTGACTATCTGACCCGGACCTTTGCCAGTACGCCGGCCGTCCGCGACCGCCGGCTCGTCGGGGTCCGCAACACCACGTTCGCGCCCGGCACGCTCGCGTCGATCGAGGGTGTCGCCGCGATCGCCGACGGCCTGCACCCCAAGGGCTGATCAGATGACGCAGACCGCCGACGTCTCGCTGCCGCTCTTGCGGGACAGAGCCTTCATGCTCTTCCTCCTCGCCCGCACTGTCGCGGTCGCCGGGTCGGCGATCACGTCTGTCGCCATGCCACTTCTGGTCTTCCAGGTGACGTCCTCTGCCCTGGTGACGTCCCTGGTCACGGCGGTCCAGGTCGTTCCGTACCTACTGTTCGGGCTGATCGCCGGCGCGATGGCCGATCGGCTCCCCCGCCGCCCGCTCATGCTCGGCTGCCAGGCGGTGTCGGCCGCTGCGCTCCTCAGCGTTCCCATCGCTTCCTGGCTCGGCGAACTCACGGCACCGCATGCCGTCGCCGTGTCCGCCGTGGTCGCCACCAGCTTCGTCTGGTTCGATGCCGGTTCCTTCGGGGCCCTGCCGGCGCTGGTCGGCAGGGCGCGGGTCGTACCCGCGAACAGCATGGTCTGGATCGTGACAACCTTGGCCGGCCTCGGCGGACCGGTCGTCGGAGGTGTCCTGGTAGCTACGGTCGGTGCCGCGCAGGCGTTGTCGTTCGATGCCGCGTCGTACGTCGTCGCCGGCGCGCTGCTGGCCCTGATCGGCAGGTCCTTCGACGCCCGTGAGCCTCGCACTGATCGGCCGGGCGGTCTCGGCAGCGGGATCCGGGAGGGCCTGGAGTTCGTGTGGCGACAACCGGTGGTCCGCTCACTGACTCTGCTGGGCGTCGGCAACTCGATCACCGGTGGCGCGGTCGCTGCCCTTCTGGTCGTCTTCGCAGTTCGCGACCTCGGACTGTCCGAGGAGGGCAGCGGAATCGGATTCTTGGTGGCGGTGGTCGCAGCAGGCGCCTTCCTCGCCGCCCTGGCACTGCCCAAACTGACCGCCCGCGTCCCGATCGGCTGGATCACCATCGCCACCCTGACGACCAATCCGATCGCCCTGCTCCTGACCGCCGCCGCCCCAACGTTGCCGTGGGCAACCGCCCCCTTGCTCCTCTGGAGTTTCACCAGCACCCTCACAATCATCAACGGCATAACCGCCCGCCAGATCGTCACCCCGCTGGACCTACAGGCACGCGTAAACACCACAGCCCGAATGGTCGCCTGGGGCGGCACACCACTAGGAGCCCTACTCGGCGGCGTACTGGCCGAAACAACCGGCACAAGACCCGCCTACGCCCTGATGTCCTCCGCCGTCCTGCTCAGTGCAATCCTCGCCTGGCGCTCCCCCCTCCGAAACCGCAACTTCGGCGCTACCGAGGCCCAACCGGCCTGACTCAGCGCAAGACCGGCATGCACGCTCTTCGCCACCACTACGCCAGCGTGACGCTGCACGACGGGGTCAACGTCAAGGAACTCGCGGAGTATCTGGGACACCACGACCCTGGTTTTACCCTCCGCCTCTCTACGCATCTCTTGCCGTCGTCGCACGAAAGAGCGCGTCAGGCCGTCGACCGTCGGTTGGCGCGACTCCGCCTGCGGCTGACGGAGCAAGCACGGTTCGGCAGCCGCATGAGAATGCTGCTGACTGATGGGGGCCAAGGGCCTCAAGCACACCCTGGTTGGGTGGCCGGGGGCATTTCAGCCCCCGGCTCCCACAGATCCCGGCGTGAACCTCTCGGTTCACCGGGCTCTTGTCATCCTGGTCACCAGACGCGCGGGACCGAAGGAACCCATCTCCAGTGCGCGAACATGCGGGGATACCTTCAACCAGCCTGCGTGTCGGCTTTTCAGTCGTGTTCGCATCCCTGTCGATGGAAAGCTTCTTCACCCCGCAACAGACAACTTCATCGACCGACGCAACTGGAGCACTCGCGAGGAACTCGGGCTCGCGATCGCGGTCTGGATCGAACGGATCTACCACCGCCGCAGACGCTAGGTCACCATCGGTCGGTTGATCCCCATGGATAGACCCGACGCGGTGAGCTCCAGCAACATGGAGGTTGAGCCGCGTGAATAGAAGAGGTATGCTCTTATTCACGCGAGAGGAGAGTGACATGTTCTGGGATGAGGAAGCGACCCGTCAGGGAGTCACAGAGGTGAGCGTCGAGCGTGCAGCGGAGTTCGACGCCGCTGGGTTCGGCGGACGCCTTCGCGATGCACGTATAGGTGCGAACCTCTCACAAAACGACATGGCGAACCTCTTGGACCTATCTCAGGCCACCTACTCACGGATAGAGAACGGTCGAATCGAACCAAGCAGGGTCACATCGACCCTTCTTGAGCGCGCATCACAAGCCGTGAGCCGGTCGATGGCCTGGCTCCTGCTGGGGTCTCCGGTTCGCGCGCGCGTTCGGCTGGCGGCGCGTCGGACAGACGAACAGGATGTTCGGGATCGGGCCGAGCGGGCCTTGGGCTTGCTGGAACTCGACGCGGAACTCGAGAATGTCGCCGAGTTCGCAAATCTGGGACCGAGCGTCGCAAATGGCGCAGTCTGGAAGGAATTCGTGAAGCCGATGGCTCACGCGTCGCGCCGGCAAGGGAAGGAACGAGCTGAAGACCTTCGAGAGACGCTCGGACTTGGAACAGACCCGCTGGAAGACGTACCCACGGTATTGGAACGCGAGCTGGGGGTTGATGCTGCGGTCCTGTCCTTTCCCGATGGCCTGTCGGCTGTTGCAGCCTTCGACGACGAACGAGAGTTGGCATTCCTTGCAGTTTGCGCGGCGGACCCCTGGGTTCGTCAGCGATTCAGCTTTGCACACGAACTCGCGCACGTATTGTTCGCCGATGGTCACGCATACGAGCATGACCATCGACGCTCTCCGACTGAGATGCGTGCGGAGAAGTTCGCGCAGAACTTCCTCATCCCCGAAGGCGGCGTCCGTGCCTGGATGGCCGACCACCAATACAGCCCAGACGAACGTCTCAGTCGTGACGATGCCTGCCGCCTCGCCGACCTGTACGGCGTCTCCCCCAAGACGGCATGGATCGCATTGGCAGATCTCGACGCCGCTCCGAGAGAGCAACCGCCCACCAGCGCAAGCGCGGCCATCGTTGCCGGGACGCTGGCGCGGCATGAGATGCGTGAGCGGAGCTGTCATGCCGAACGTGTGCCGACCCGTATGGAAGTTCGAATCCTCGAGGCGTTCCGCAACGGATTCCTGTCAGCCGCTACCACGGCGAACGCACTCGGCCAAGATCAGGACATCCTCGCCGAGGCAGCAGCAACCATCAACGACGAGCCGCGGGTCCGAGAAGCCTCCGCCGTATCTACGCCTTCGTGAACAAGGAAGGCGCCGAGCCTACTTCCGCCGAGGCTGCGGCGGATCCTGCACCGCAGCCGCTGAATATCCTCGATGCGGTCTGCGTGCTGTACTTCACGGCGTCCGGACAGCTGAGCCTACTGGTCGAGATACTCGCAGCAGCCAACTATAAGATCCTCCTGCCGACCGAGGTTCTGAAGGAAGTTCGCGACAAAGCTAAGCGTCAACGCTGGAACATTGGCGCGCTGGATCGCTACCTTCACCAGGGCGCCGACGTGCGCATCATCGAGATTCCGGAGATCAGCGCAGCACAGACGGAGGCCGCGATACTGCTCGCCCAAGTCAGATCCCGCCATCCCAATGTCGTCGACGGCCGCACTGCCGCCAGTAGCAGCGCGGACCTCGGGGAATGCGTCGTTGTGACCCATGGCATCCTCGCCCACCGACGAGGCCTGGCCGCGGTTGTGGCCATCGACGACCTGAAGGGACAGACGCTCGCGAGGCGTCATCAGGTCACCTGCTTCACCATCGAAGACGCGTTCTCGCTTGCGCTAGAACATGGCCTTCTCGACACTCTCAGCGCACGCAAGGCGTACGAGAAACTGCGGCGTTATGGTGACTCCCTGCCCACGTGGGAAGCCGAGCTCAAATCACGCCTGAAGCGCGAGCGGGCGGCTCGCAAACGCGCCGCGAGCGCCACCAACGCACCTACAGGTGGCGATGCGTCCGAGTCCTCGGACCGCTAGCTTGGCCTCCGCTTCTGGCCAACCTTATCCGTCCCGCAACCTCGGCGACCAGGGCCTAGCGGTCGCCGTCGCCCAGTCGGCGGCGTCCGAGTTGCAACACTCAGTAGCTGACGAAAAATCGCTGGTCGTCACCCGCTCGACGCACGAGCACGTCAGCTCATCTCACGAAAAGGGGCGCAGCCCGATCGGCAGCCAGGACGCGATAGGGAGGCGCGGGCGAGCCGACTCATGACGACCCTTGCCTGAGGCGTAGGAACGGTTTGGGTCCGCGGCGAGCGGTGGGTTCGAGAGCGCCGCCAAGCGTGCCCTCCCGAACGGTGTCGAGCCCGGGTCTCGATCAGTGGGACAGGCTTCCGGTGCTGATCCCTGTGAGGAAACGATGCGGGACCTCAATCGTGGGGGAATAATGCTTCCTGCCGACGCCGTGGGCGACACAGGACGCTAGGACTCGGAGGGCGACTCGGGTGCCCCCTGGCTGACCACGATGGGTGCAAACGACGCCTACCCCGGCGACGTAGTGGCCCACGGTCAGCATCGCGGCATCAGCACAACGACCGGATACCAGGGATGTGTCTGGGTACCGGTCACCTACATCAGCAGCAAGGTGCAGGCCTCGCTTCTCTTGCCCTAAGCAAGACTTAGAGCGGCGACGCCGATCATCAAGTGCCCGGACGTTCGTCGGCCGCGGACGCCGCTCGCTTCTCGAGGTTGCTAGCAAGCTCGGTGATCGGCCGCTCAGAGACAGCTCTGGAAATGATCCGATGAACCGCGATTCGAAGCAGAACCACGATGCTGCGATGCCTGGTCTGACTGTTCAACGTGAAGCCCCTACTGTGGCGTTACAGGCTCAGTTGATCGGAACCCTCGAGATCGACACTTCAACAAACTGCCTAGTAGTCCGCACCCCAATGGGCACTGCTGCTGGCACCGACAGCCTCTTCGATATCGACGTGGCCTGGCCTCCAGGCTGGAGTATCGCACTCCGTGACGGCTCACCCGCCCTGATTGATGCAACTGGACAGCTGGCCTGCCGGCCAGGCGACGAGATAGCCGTCGGTGGAGGCTTCGAAGACACAGCCGTAATCGACGTCGTCTCATGCACAGGCCAGGAGCGGATATTCGAGGCGTACAGGCTCACACGCGTTTGAGCGTTGCTTGTCGAAGCCTGACCAGGATGGGGCCTTACCCCCGGTTCATGGACACGGTGGTGGATTACGCCGCCGACGGGAGCGTAGCGGGGTAGAGGGTTTCGTAGGTGTTCGGGGAGTGGTAGCGGCACCAGGAGTGCCGCCTGCGGGTGTTGTAGCGGGTGACCCAGCGGAACACTTCGCGGCGGCAGGTGGCCTCGTCGGGCCAGGAGTTGTGGTCTTGGAGGATCTCTCGCTTGAGGGTCGCGTTGAACGACTCGGCGAGTGCGTTGTCGGCGCTCGTGCCGACCGCACCCATGGACTGGGTCACGCC
>NZ_AQUZ01000027.1 GCF_000372465.1 Kribbella catacumbae DSM 19601 | reverse complement strand
TGACCGGTCTCCTCCATCCGGCCCAGCAACTCCGCCCCGTAGGCCTCCAACGCGGCGACCTGCTCATGCACGGCGTCGTAAGCCGACAGCAGTTCGCTGCCGCTCATCAACACNGCTGCACGATCGTCCATACCGCTAAGGCTAGACGAGGCCGCCGACAGTTTCCGGGCCTGAATCCCCTTATCCACAAGGGGAAACCTCACATCCAGGAAACGCCGGAAAGCTGTAGGCTTACTGTCTCAGGTCGTCGGGATGCGGTGACGGATCTTGTCGAGGTTCGAGTCGATGGGATCGATGGCGTCGAGGAGGAGATCGGGCGAGCTGAGCGGTGGGTACTCCGCTCGCATTCGCTCGACGTGGGCCCAGTCGACCTCGTGCCAGCCCGGGATTTCTCTGCGCCGGCCCTCGAGCCGCCGTCGGTGCTCGAGCTCGTCCGAGCAAACGCACTCCACCACACGCAATCGCGCACTGTGGTGTTCGGCGAGTTCTCGCCAGCGCGCCACGATCTCTTCGGAGACCAGGCAATCGACGATCGCCGACTGCCCGAGCATCAACGGCCGCGCGACAAGCGTTCCCAGCAGGTCGTAGTACATGGCGAGCATTTTCGGTCGATCCAGTCCGCGCAGTGCATCATGCGGCTTCATTGCCCCCAGCAACCAGTCGCCGGCGAACGCGGGCGCGGCGATCTCTCGGGCCAATCGATCGGCCAGCGTCGACTTGCCCGTGCCCGGTAGCCCAGTCACCACAATCGGCCAGCGATGCTCCATGCATCAGTCGTACCAGGTAGCCGGTGGACATCCGTGAGCGGCGGCGACCCGGCGGTCGGAGTACCGGGGTGTCGCTTGCGTCCGTCCCGGGGTGCGGACGTCCAGGCCATCAAAGGGGTGGTCAGGGGTGAGGGCGTGAGCACGAAGGGTCGGCGGGGAGCGGAGTATTGATGGGCTGGAGGTCCGGGCCGGCCGCTGAAGTCTGTCGTCACCTGGTCTGGCTGCCAGGTGTGTGCCCGGACCGAGTTAGCCCACGCGTTGCCGGACGTACCGTAGCGACAACTCCATCGCGTCTAGTAGGTCGGCGCTGGTTTCCTCGTCGACGCATAGCCAGCCGGTGTAGTTGATGGTGTGCAAGGTGGCGAAGAGTTCGTCCAGGTCGAGGGTGCCTTCGCCGAGGAGGCGGAACTCGCCGTCGGCGACATCCCAAGGCTACGTTCCTCGCGGCCTGCCGATCTTGCGAACTGCGGTGGCCAACTACTACTCGCCTCTCGGCTTGCCGACGGACCCAGGACAGATCCTCGTGACCCGCGGAGCACAGCAGGCGATGCAGATCGTCGCCGAGGCCTGGTCGAACCGGGCGGCACAGTCGTCGTGGAAGAACCCACGTTCCGCGGCGCGATCGAGGTACTGCGTGGTGTCGGCGCAAGCTGATCGGCGTACCGAGTGGACCCGACGGCGTCGCTCGGCTCGGCCAGCAAGGCGTTCTGGGGTGGCCTCCGAGTCGGTTGGCTCCGGGCCGACCGGCGCCTAGTCGAACGCCTCGCGGTCGTCAAGGGAGCTGAAGATGTCGATCCCCGCCCAGGTCGTCACCGCCCGGCTGCTCGACCGGGCGGCCGAGGCTTGGGCCTATCGCCGCGCAACCTGAGCGTCGCGCGCGAGTTCACCCTCCAGTTCCTCGCCGAGGAGTTGCCCGACTGGCGACCGATCGTCCCCGCCGGTGGCGCATCCCTCTGGATCGAGCTCCCCGCAGGCCAGTCGGCGACGGCGTACGCCGAACGCGCCGGCCGCGCCGGAGTAGACATCTTCGCCGGCCCAACCTTCAGCTGCCAGGACGCCCTCGACAACTGGCTTCGAATCTCCTTTGCCGCCCCCCAACCCTCCTCGCCGAGGGCCTCCACCGCCTCGCAGCCCAATGGAACACGTGGCCCATGTCGAGATCCGCAGCTCTGTTCCGACGTTGCTGTTGTTAGCGGGAGACAAGGTTCTAGAAAGGCTTTCTGATGACAGCTAATCCGACGGCAGCGGTTCGTCCTGGGACGTTCCTGTTGGAACTTGTTCTGGTGCCGGTCAGTGACATCGACCGGGCGAAGGCGTTCTACATCGAGCAGGCTGGGTTCAGCCTTGATGTCGACGTCGCGCCGGCTGAGGGGGTTCGGGTTGTTCAGTTGACGCCGCCGGGGTCGTACTGCTCGATCACGTTGAGCAAGGGACTGCCGAACGTGGACATGCCGGCCGGTTCCTTGCGCGGACTCCACCTCGTCGTCGCCGATATCGAGGCTGCTCGCGCGGAGCTGATCGGGCGTGGGGTCGACGTCGCGCCGGTGGAGGACACGGGTGGTGTGTTCTACGCGTGGTTCGCCGACCCGGACGGCAATACCTGGACGCTGCAGCACATGCCCTGGCGGGCTTAGGGCGGGCGGCCAGCACTATCAAACCTCACCTGCAAACGCTTGCCCTCGGCGTGTCGAGGCGTTGGGCTCGGGTTGTGTAGTGGTGGCGGTCCGCAGCCGCCGACTTCTGCGCGCCCGGGTCTTCGGTGCCTGGCCTGAGTGGGGGTTACCCGTACTCAGGAGGCTTCGCCCCTCGGTGTGGGGTTCGCCCCTTGCTCTACCAGGGGGCGATGCCCGCGGGGCGGGGTGGAGCACACCGATTGGTCGCTGGAGCGCGTTGGCCGTCGGGGGCAGGGTGGGATGGGTCGGGGTTAGCGGACAGGGCGACGTGCGCGTTGTGAGGCAGTGGTGAGTTGCCAGGCGGCGGCGTACAGGAGTAGGGCGATTGCGAGCGAGGCGCCTGCTCGCTTTGCCGCTCCGGTTAGGACGCCCTCGGCGACAGTGCTCCAAGGAGCTGGTTTCGTCGTGGTGGGGTAGCTCGTGCTGGTCACACCGTTGCCTTCGTCAACGGTGATCGGGTGGCTGTAGTCCACCTCCGTCACGGTGCTGTAGTTGTCGTAGTCACTCGGGGCGAGAGCGACGCCGCCCAGCACTGGAGCCGCGATCAGCAGGGCTATCACCAGCCGCCGGGTGAAGGCGCCGAGGGTTGCTTGGTGACTGCGGAGTTGAGCGCGACGCTTCCAGAGGAACCAGCTGACGGCGGCCAGACCGAAAGCCGTGCTCGCGTACTGCAGCAGTCGCGGCATGGGCAAGAGGTCGGTGTCAGTGAAGGCGTCCCAGAGAACGTGGGTGGCGACACCGATGAGGGCTGACAGCAGCAGCCATACGGCGTACCGGGGCAGGCTCGTTGGGCGCTCGGGTTCCGGGAGGCCCAGGCCGGGCGGGAGTAGCGCCGTGAGGGGTGCCCGGACCATCCAGTAGCTGGTCACCAGGCCGACGGCGTACAGGAGGGCAATCGGAAGGCCGCTGAGTGAGTGGGTGTGGGTCGCGTTGAGGAGCGGCCCGTACCAGTCCCCGGCGCTGGTCGAGGTGAGGCCGGCCGCGGTCAGGAAGTACGGGACGTCAGGTGTCATCGAGCCTGCGACCAGAGCTGCCGGGACGAAGGGCCGGCGCATGAGCGGCAGCACCGCGGCGGGGTGAGCCAGGGTGAACGGCATGTCGGCGACCTTCTCGGCAGGTGGATAGTACGCTGCAGAGAATACTCACTTGAGCGGACTATAGCCAACCGTACGTGTAGGCGTGGGCGAGGACGAGCGGGGAGGCCGCAGCGATCGCGCCTATCCCGCGCAGGTCCGACAGTCGGGTGTGCAGGACCAGGACGGCGCCGGTGAAGGCGACAGTCAGCAGCGGCCAGACGCCGTACTCCGTACTCACGACGAACCCGCGCGTCTGGACAAGGGCGACGGGGAACCACGCAACGGCCGCCATTGCTCCGGCCGCCGCCGACAGCCGCCTGTCACCACGTCGGTCCGGGGGACAGGCGAGTACGACGGCGGCGGTCAGTGCCGCCGCGATCGGCTCGAACGGCCCGTCGCCATAGAGGGCTGGCGCGACGGTCCACTGTGCGGCGAAAGCCAGCAATCCGGACACGACCAGGACAACACCCGGCGTCCATCGCCCGAGCAGAGCGACGATCGCACCGGCGCAGGCCAGCACCAGAAACAGCACATTCAGCCCTTGCCGACCATCCGTGGTTGCAAGATGGCTCCACGTCGACCCTGGCGAGATCGCGACTCCGGCGTACCACTTCATCAAGTGAATCCCGCTGTACGCCGCCGCGACCCCGAGGGCGAACGGTGCCGCGAGCGCGAAGAAGCGCCCGCCGGGTGACGCCGAGTCGAGCCCCAGGCGAACCCGCAGAGCGTGTGCGACCAGGTCGGCGTCCGCGCGCAGCCGGGCCGCGCGCGGCAGGCCGATGGTCATTTCACGATGGACGTCGAGGATCTCGCGTCCGTAGGCGGCTCGATAGGCGGCCGGGTACAGCCGGAGAAGGGCTGGGCTCATGTCGCCGGCGCTGTGCCCAGGCGCCGTCGTACCTCGCGGGCAGTGGCGGCCAGCCTCTCCGCCTCCGCCTCCAGGCGCTCTCGCCCGGTGGGGGTGAGCGCGAAGATCCGGCGTGCCCTGCCGCCCACCACCTCCTCACGCTCCACCTGGATCAGGCCCTCCGCCAGCAGCCTGTCCAACGCCCCGTACAGCGCCCCGGTGCGCGGCGCCACCCGGCCATCCGTGATGGCCTTGACCTCCTGGGCAATCGCATAGCCGTGCCGAGACCCGTTCGCGAGCGCGGTCAGCAACAGCAGCGCCAACTCCTGCATCCCTCGATCGGTCATGCCAACAGACTATTCCGTTCGACGTACTGTGCGTCAGGTACTACGCCAGTTGGTCGCGGCGGCGGGTGAGGTGGGCGGTCTCGGCGGTGTTGCCCGCTAGTTCGATGGCTTTGTCGTACGCCGTACGCGAGTCCTGGCTGCGACCCAGCCGGCGCAGCAAGTCGGCGCGCGTCGCGTGGTACGCGTGGTAGCCGGCCAACCTGTCCTCGAGACGGTCGACGGCCGCCAGCGCCACCTCCGCGCCGTCGAGCTCGGCGACCGCGATGGCCCGGTTGAGGGCCACGATCGCCGACGAGTCCAGGCGGACGAGTTGGTTGTACAGGGCAACGATCTGCGACCAGTCGGTGTCGCGTACGTCGTGGGCGAAGGTGTGCACGGCGTTGATCGCTGCGAGGATCTGGTAGCGCCCCGGAGCCACCCCGGCGGCCAGGCGCTCGCGTACCAGCCGATGCCCTTCGGCGATCATGGCCGCGTCCCAGGCGCCACGATCCTGCTCGCCGAGGGTGACCAGTTCGCCGGTCGCGGACACCCGGGCGGGGCGGCGGGCCTCGGTGAGAAGCATCAGCGCCAGCAGCCCGGCCACTTCACCGTTCCCCGGTACGAGGGCACGGATCAGGCGAGTGAGCCGGATCGCCTCGGCGGTCAGCTCATGGCGTACGGGATCGGTGTCGGGGCCGGTCGCCAGGTAGCCCTCATTGAAGACAAGGAAGAGGACGGCGAGCACGCCGGAGACGCGTCCCGGGAGATCCTCCGCGGACGGCACCCGGTAGGGGATGCGAGCCGCCTTGATCTTGGCCTTCGCGCGGGTGATCCGCTGACTCATGGCGGTCTCCTGCACCAGGAAGGCGCGGGCGATCTCGGGCACGGTCAGGCCGCCGACCATGCGCAGCGTCAGCGCTACGCGGGTCTCCATCGCGAGCGCAGGGTGACAGCAGGTGAAGATCAGCCGGAGCCGGTCGTCGTCGATGGCACCAAGAGGCTCGGGCGGATTGTCGTCGTACAACATCTGGGCCTCCTTGTGCCTGTCGTCGCGCTTTGTCTCTCGCCGGAGCCGGTCGATGGCTTTGCGGTTGGCGGTGGTGGTCAGCCAGCCGCCGGGGTTGGGCGGTACGCCGTCCGCCGGCCACCGCTCGACGGCGATCGCGAACGCCTCGCCGGCCGCCTCCTCGGCGATGTCGAGGTCACCGAACCGCCTGGTCAGCGTGGCGACCACCCGGGCCCACTCCTCGTGGTGGGCCCGGGTGATCGCCTCTTCGGCGTCGCTCACTGGAACGGCCGCACCTCGATCTTGCGATCGCAGACCTTCGACGCCTCGGTGGCGAGCTTGAGCGCCATATCCAGGTCGGGGGCCTCCCACACCCAGACGCCGGCGAGGTACTCCTTGGACTCGATGAAGGGGCCGTCGGTGAGGATCGCCTGCTCGCCCCGGTTGTCGATGACCGTGGCCGCGTCGGTGTCTGCGAGCCCGCCCGCGAAAACCCAGTAGCCCTCGGCGATCAGCCGTTCGTTGAACACGCTGATGGCAGGCTGCCTGTCCGTGCTGCCGGGATTGCTCTTGTCATCGATCACGGAAACCAGATACCGCATCTCGGCTCATCTCCTGTGCCTCTTGGGACGCCTCTCGGGGGCAGCCTCTCACCCCTGCTACGAACACCGCTGCACCGATCCGACACCCCCGGAGGGATTTCTTCAAGGATCCTGCCTGTACGCCGAGGGGTTTTCAGGAAGTTGCTCCGGTGTAGCGGCGTAGGCCTAGGCGCCAGCAGGTGATCGCGAGGAGACAGGTGAATGCGGCTCCGGCGACGGTTGGTGCAAGGACCAGTAGGCGTGGTCCGTTGAGGAGGGTGTTGGTTGGGATGGTGGCGATGAGGGTTAGCGGGAAGAGGTAGGTGAGTACGAGGCGAAGGGGGCGGCGGTAGATGTCGGTGGGGTAGCGGGCGAGCTCCCATGCCGAACCGTAGAAGACGTCGAGTTGCAGGCGCGGTGCCCAGAAGGCGAGGCATGCTAGTAGTACTCCCATGGCCCAGGTGACGGTGAGCGCGGCTACGAGCGTCATGGTCCAGGCCAGGAAGGCGCCGGGTGTTGGTAGTTGTCCGTGGTGGCTGATGCCGACTGCGATGACGGCGACCCCGAGAGCGAACTGGACGAGAGCCAAGGGGTTTGACCTTGCCAGACTGGCGAGGTAGAGGGTTGGCGCGGGCTGGAGCAGGAAGGTGTCGAGCTTGCCTTGGCGGATGCCGTTCTCCGGGAACCAGGACAGGTTGGGGTCGATGAAGGTGTTCTTCAGGCTGCTGAGCAGTTGGAACGTGCCGATCAACACGTAGGTTTCTGTTTCGGTCCAGCCGGCCAGCGAGTCGGTCCGGGCATACACGATGAAGACGGTGGCGAGGGTCGCGAAGAGGCCGATGATCGACAGGACGATGTCGAAGAGCAGATTGATCCGGAAAGCGAGGCCGGCTTGCGCGGATCTGCTGAACCCTGCGCCGAAGAGTCTGAGGAGTCTCATGCGCCCACCACCGTGTATCGACGGATGCCGGCCCGCCACAGCAGGACGGCAGAGGTGACCAGTACCGCGATCCACGCGGCTTGGTAGGCGAGTCCGGTGAGGACCGGGGGCAGGCCGTGAACGCGGCCGGCGGCGACGTCCGCCGGCAGGCCAAGCATGCCGTAGAACGGCAGGACCCGTGCGATGTCCTGCAAAGGCCCTGGGAGGAATGCCAGAGGTGCGATGGTGCCGCCCAGTAGTGAGTTCAGGGTCCATCCGAATCCCACGATCGAATGCACCCGTTCGGTCCAGAACGCGGTGAGGGACAGCGTGTAGATCCAGCAGAAGCTGAGGGTGGCACCGAGTACGAAGACCGGGAGAGCTGACAGGGCGGCGGCCCAGGTCAGGGAGACTCCGAAGGCGAACGCGGCCAGCACAGCGATCGGAATTCCCATCACCGTCAGCCAGATCCGGATGGCGATGTTGGTGCCGATCGTGGTGATGACGACGGGCTGCGGCCTCAGCAGGTCGTGGCTGATCGTCCCGTCGTAGATCTTTTCGGAGAAGGTGAACTGCTCGAACGACTCTGTCATCACCGTGACCAGCAGCAGCGCAACGTAGTACGTCGCGATGGAGGAATCCGCGGGATACACCGCGGACCAGACGAACATGCCGATGAGCGGCCCCAGGACCGCTTGGATGACGAGGGTGAAGAGAAACCACCAGGTGCCGGACCACTCGAGCACTTCCAGGCGGATCCGCAGCGCGATCAAAAGCAGCACCCGAGCGGGACGGCCGTACGCCGCCGCAGGGGCGGTCATCCGACGCCTTCCCGGTACGCCTTGTCGATGACCACGTCGAGTGGAGCCTCTTCGACGGCGAGATCGGCGACATCCAGCTCGGTGAGCAGCCGGGCTGTGGTCCGGGCGACATCCTCGCGGGGGACTCGAAGAACCCAGGTTCCGTTCGAAGCTTCGATGAGTTCGCCTGCCTCTCGAAGACGTGCCTCGTCGGCGTTCGGTGCGGTCAGCCGGACGAGCTTGTACGGCGAGAGCTTGGCTGCGAGCTCGTCGAGTTGCCCGTCGTACTGCACCTTGCCGTTGTCGATCAGCACCAGGCGCGGACAGAGCGAGGCGACATCCGCCATGTAGTGGCTGGTCAGGAGCACCGTCGCGCCCGTCTGTTCGGCGTACTCGGCAACGAAGCGACGCATCGTGGTCGCGCCCGTGACGTCGAGGCCGAGCGTCGGCTCGTCGAGGAACATCACCTGCGGCCGGTACAGCAGTGAAAGGGCGAGGCCGGCCCGCATCTTCTCGCCCAGGCTCAGTGCCCTGAGCTGCCGCTGCAGCAGATCTTCGAGCTCGAGCAGCTCGGTGAGTTCATCGAGGTTCCGCCGGTACTCGGCCAGCGGTACCTCGTACAGCAAGCGCTGGTACTGCAGCGTGTCGAGCACGGTGAGCTCCTGCGACCCACCGACAGGCTGGCTGCCGCGAATGAAGGCGATCCGGCGCAGGAAGGCCGACCGGCGCTGCCACGGCGAGTAGCCAAGCACCTGAACCTGGCCGGAGGTGGCGTGCAGCAGGCCGGACAGGATCTTCATCGTCGTCGTCTTGCCGGCGCCGTTGGGACCGATGAAGCCGACGACCTCACCAGGAGCGAGCGCGAAAGAGACGTTCTGTACGGCGGGCACCTCCCGATAGCGCCGATTGAAGACCGAGCTCAGCGTCTCCCTCCACCCGGCGCCCCGGATCGGTGCCCGGTAGGTCATGCACAGGTCTTCCACGACAACAGCTGCTTGTTCGACAACGCTCATGGGGCGACCGTAGAAAGAAAAGACGCCACCTGTTGGCTTATTTTCCTGGCATAGTCGGACCATGCGTGCCGAACGGCTTCTCCGGCTCCTGCTGCTCCTGCAGACTCGCGGGCAGTCAACCGTGGTTCAACTCGCACAGCAGTTGGATGTCTCGCCGCGAACGGTCCAGCGTGACCTCGACGCCCTCAGCCTCGCTGGCGTTCCGGTGTACTCCGTGCGCGGTCGAGGCGGTGGCTGGGCTCTGCTTCCCGGCTACCGGACCAGGCTCACCGGACTCACGCCGTCCGAGGTGATGTCTGTCTTCGTCGGCGCGACCGCGCACGTGCTCGCCGACCTTGGCGTCGACGCGTCAAGCGACCAAGCCATCACCAAGCTGATCGCCGCATTGCCTGAGAGCGCCAGGCGCGACGCCGAGGTCGCCCGCCAGCGGCTCCTGATCGATCACGCCGGCTGGGGCGACCACCCGGAGTCTCCGCGCTGGCTGGAGTTGTGCCGACAGGCGATCTGGGAGGAGCGGCGGATCGCCATCACCTATAAAGATCCGGCGCAACCATTCACGGTCGCACCACTCGGCCTCATCGCCAAGGCTCGGACGTGGTACCTGGTCGCGTCCCGGCCGGACGAGGCGCTGCGCACCTATCGCCTGAGCAGAATGACCTCAGCAGCTTTGACCAACGAGGCGTTCACGAGACCGAGCGATTTCAACCTGAGCCAGTACTGGGCCGAGGCGCAGCAGCGGTTTCGAGCCACACTGCCGTCGTACCCGATCGTCTTGCGGGTGCGCGACCACGCAGTACGGCGGTTCCGGCCGACTGCACCCGTGGTACCGGACACGGACGGTTGGTCCCTTGTCGAGACAGATCTCGAGAACGCCGACGAAGCCTGCGCCGCCGTACTCGCCCAGGCCGGGGACGCCGTAGTCATCTCACCGACGGAGCTGTCGACCATGGTGCTCCGCGCCGCGAGCAAGATCATCGAATCGTGCGTCAGGTGACTGGTACTCCAGCCGGAGTTCGTGATGTTCAGCGTGCGGTCGTCGCGTTGGGCCGGACCGCCGCCACTCACAAACCTCAGCTGATCGCACCCGGCCAGGCGTGCGCAGGCGTGCTCCCGCGGGGAAACGGGAGGTTTGTGAGTGGCGGAGGTCCGGGCCTACCGCCCAACATCACGAATTCCAGCGCGCCGTGCTCACGACGGCTCCGGTGACCGGCGGGCCGCACTCGCTGTGGGCCGGGTGCGGGGTGCTTGTGCGTCGTAGTCGGGCATCAGTTGGTGTGGAGGATTCGGAAGTGGGTGGGGGCTGCTGGGTCTCGGTCTACTACTTGGATGGGGGGTTGGGGCCATTGCCAGATGTTGATGGGTGGGGCGTGGGTGAAGTGGATTCGGCCTCGGGTGGCTTCGGCTGTGACGTTTGGCCAGGGGGTGGTGATGGCGCCGTTGGTACGTAATACGGCGGTGAGGACGGTGATGGTGTCGTAGCCCTCGAAGGCTACGAAGGAGGGGGATTCGTTGAGGTGTTCGCGGAGGGCCGTCTCGACTTGGGTGCCTAGTGGGGTGAGGTGTTCGGGGAGGTAGCGCAGGAATGGGATCGCCGTGCCGGCCGCGCCCAGCAACGTGATCCACTCGGTGAACTCTGGTTGGCCGGCTGGGGCGCCGATCAGGAGGTTGGTGAGGCGCTGGTCGTGGCGGACGGCCTTGACGATCGGCACCGCCGGGTCCGGGTGGCCGACCAGGAGAAGGAGGGCTGTCGCGCGGTTGCCGGCGAGTTCGTCGCAGATCGCCGCGGGGGTGAGCGCCTGTGCGTCGAGTTCGATGACGCTGCCGCCGCGTGGGGTGAAGTAGTCCCGGAGGATGGCGGTGCCGGCTGCCCAGTAGACGCTCGGCTGGGTTGCTACGGCGATTCGGCTGTGACCCGCGCTGAGGAGGAAGTTCGCGTAGACCTGCCAGCCGCTTGACTGCGGCGGGGAGAGGCGTGCGACCCAGTTAGTCGGTTGTTCGGTGAGTGCATCGAGAACGGCTGACGAGCAGAGGTACGGCAGGCCAAGCGCGTCGGCCCGGGCGGCAACCGCACGAGCGACGACGCTGTGATACTCGCCAGCCAAGGCGACCACACCCAGCCGGGCCAACTCATCCACAGCCGCCGCAGCCCGCTCCGGATCAGCTGCGGTATCTCGGATCACCAACTCGAGCGGCCTTCCACCAATCCCGCCGTCGTCATTGACGTCGCGAACACCCAACTCAAGCCCAGCGAGCAAATGCTGCCCCGCCTCGACCCAGCCAGGCCGGCTCAACGGAACAAGAGCACCGATCCGGACAGCTGCGCCAGGTGAAGTATTCATACGTCTCCCGAGTGACTATGCGGTTGCAGTTGGCCCCTATGTTGCTGTTCGCGATTATCGGGTACCGGTGGGGGTGAGTCCCGTCGGGAGGTGGTAGCGATGCGAATCGCCGGTCGGTACCAGCTTGAGAGTGTCGTCGGGGAAGGTGGCATGGGTGAGGTCTGGCGTGCTGTCGATGAGGTGCTTACCCGGCCGGTGGCGGTCAAGTTGCTCAAGAAGGCGGATCACGAGGCGGAGGAGAGGTTTCACCGGGAGGCGCAGGCGGCTGCTGTGGTGAGCAGTCCTCATGTTGTCGGGGTCCATGACTTCGGGCCGTACGGGGACGGCTTCTATCTCGTGATGGAACTCGTTGTGGGCAGCACCTTGGCTACCGTGCTGCAGGAATCCGGGCCCTTCAGCCCTCCTGACGCCGCCCTGATCGTCGCGCAGGCGGCGGAAGGATTGTCCGCGGCGCATGACCAAGGCGTGATCCACCGTGACATCAAGCCGGGCAATCTGTTGATGGCCGAGGACGGGACGATCAAGGTCGCCGACTTCGGCATCGCTTGTTTTCTAGGGGATCCAGCGGGCGAACCGGCCCACGACGGGCGGATCCTCGGTACGAGTTACTACGTCGCCCCAGAGCGGGCCAGGGACGAACCGGCCGGCCCTCCGGCTGACATCTACTCCCTCGGCTGCGTGCTGTACCAGCTCATCACCGGCGATCCACCCTTTGTCGCCGACACGCCAACCGGCGTACTGCGCCAGCATCTGAGGGGAATCCCGGTCCGACCTGCGCGGCTGGACAGGGGATTCGGCCGGTACCTCTTGCGCATGCTGGCCAAGGACCCAGCCGACCGCCCGGACGCGGAGGAGGTGGCGTCGTGGTGCTGGCAGACCTACCTCAACGCCCCCACGGCGCAGCAGTCAACGCTGCCTCAGTTCGTGCATCCGTCCGTCATGGCGAATTCAGATCTAGCGATCACAGCGCCCAGCCGGGCAACTGCCTAAGGCCGCCGTCCGGGATCGCCGCTGCGCCCAGGCAGGAGCGGTACGAACCGGACTTGCTCAAGAGACTCCTGTTCGAAGTCGTCCGGCCCGGTACGCCGTACTCGCACAAGCTCGTGGATGGCGTGCGGTGCCCCGACCGGAATCACCAGCCGGCCTCCCACCGCCAACTGCCGCCGGAGGCGTTCCGGCACCTCCGTCGCGGCGGCCGCCACCACGATCGCGTCGTACGGCGCATGCGAGGGCCAGCCGTACCGTCCGTCGCCATGGCGGACCATCACATTGTCCAGGGAGGTGAGCCGCTCACGGGCGACGGCGGCCAATCGACTGTGCCGCTCGACCGTGTACACCTCGGCGGCGACCCGGCCGAGGACCGCCGCGGCATAGCCCGACCCGGTGCCGATCTCCAGCACCCGGTCCTGTGGCCGGAGTTCCAGCGCCTGGGTCATCAACGCCACGACGTACGGCTGCGAGATCGTCTGCCCCTCATCGATCGGCAGCGCAGCGTCGCGATAGGCGGCCTCCCGCAGGTTCTCCGGTACGAACTGCTCCCGCGCCACGTCACGCATCGCTGCCAGTACCGCGCGATCGGTGACACCGCGAGCGGCGATCAGTTCGACCATCCGGGCCCGCTGCACCTCAGGATCAGCCCGCACAGCCCTCATAACTTCACCTCCGACGGCGCGTCGACAACGCCCCATCAGCTACCCAGTATCCAGACCCCCAGGATCCATTCATCGCCCCCGTGCCGGCTGATCACTCACGAGCGCCGTCGATGCGTTCGCGCAGGATGTCGGCGTCCGCTTCGGGTTCTGGTGCGCGGTCCATCTCAGTAGTCTGGACCCGCTCCGCTGCCTGAACCAGTCCCTGCTGCTGGGATCAGGACTGAGACTCTCGGTCTCTCAGCGGGCCGGCTGCGGCCTGGGCGCCGCGCGCGATCGCGAGGCAGTCTTCGCTCCACTCGATCGCGGCGGAGGCGTCGTCGAGGGCGAGGTGGACCTGTGCCACGGTCGCTGCGGTCTGCGCCTGCGCCTTCCGGTCGCGGAGGACGAGTGCGAGATCGTGCGCGCGCAGCCCTACCTCCAAGGCGGTGACTCCGTCGCCACCCTGGCTGTACAACCGGGCCAATTCATCCAGCGTGGACAGTTCGCCACGTCGGTGCGATCGCCGCTGGTAGGCATCCAGTACGTCGCCGAGAAGGCGCGCCGCCTGGTCGACATCGCCCAGCTGCCGTACTGCGCTCGCCAGGCCGGTCTCGCTGATCTGCACCGCGGCACCGAACAGGTCGGCGGCCTCTCGCAGCTCGCCCTGGTACAGGCGGGTCATCCCGAGACCGTTGAGCGCGATGGCCCGAACGTGGCCGTCCTGATCGTCTTCGGTCAACTCCAGGGCGCGGCGCATCCACAGGTCGGCGTCGACGAGCGTGCCCCGCTCCGGCTGAAGCCACCCGATCTGGTGGGCCAGATAGGCAGCGGCTGTGGTCCAGCCGACGGCGACCGCGAGGGCCTGGCCAGCGAGACAGTCGGACAGTGCGTCCTCGTCCCGGCCGGCTTCCGCCAACGCCTGGCCGCGATTGAGCAGCATCGCGACCCGCGCGATGTCGTCGCCGGCCGTCATGGCGGCAGCCGCGCCGGGCTGTGCTGCCGGTAGCCAGCCGTCGGCATGCCTGCGGATCTGGAAGTATCCCCGGAGTTGGTCGACGATCTGCCAGGACAGCCACTGGTCGCCGGACTCCGCCGTGTCCGTCACGACCGCCAGCAAGGCGCGCAGTTCGTCGTCGAGCCAGTCGAGTGCCGCGGCTTCCGAGTCGATGAATCTGGCCGGTTCGGGATGGGCGCCGAGCCGCACGACCTGCGGATAGGCCCAGTCGATCGCGGCCGTCACCGCCTCGGCGTACCAGGAGTACAGGCGGGTCCGTGCGGTGGTCCCTTCGGCGTCCTCGGCGAGAATCCGACGGGCGTAGAGGCCGAGCAGATCGTGGAACCGGTAACGGTTCTTCGTCTGCTGCATCAGCATGTTCGCCTCGAGGAGTTCTTCCAGAACTCGCTCGGCGTCGGCTGCCGGTACTCCGAGCAGGATGCCCGTGCTGTCGGCACTGAAGTCGTCGCCAGGATGCAGGCTGCGGTTCGAGGTTCACGACGCCGGCGGTGGCCAGGTCCGGCAGTCGCCGGCGGCTGGTCACGATCACGTCGCTGCGTCCGGCTCCTGGCAACAGCGGTTGGATCTGAGCCGTCTCCTGCGCGTTGTCGAGCAGTACCAGCATCCGCCGGTCGGCGAGCTCACTGCGGAGCAGCGCGGCCGCTTCCGATTCGTCGGTGCCGATCCGCCGGCTGGGGACTCCGAGCGCGCGGAGAAAACGGCCAAGCACCCTGGAGCGGTGCATCGCTGCCCCGGAGGTCGGCGTACAGCTGTCCATCCGGATAGTCGGCGCGGAGACGATGTGCGGCGGTCAGGGCCAAGGCCGTCTTGCCGACGCCCGCGATGCCGTTGATCAGCACGACTCGGGACGAGAGTGCGTCAGACCGGCCGAGCGTCGGACAGATCGACGCCAGCTCGTCCGCGCGGCCGACGAACCCGGTGGGTCTCCCTGCGACCAGTCGGGCACGAGGAGTACTTTACGGGCCGCAAGGAGTCACTAAGAATCGACCGGGACTCGTTTCCGAGGCAGTTACCTGCCGGCGCGGTGTTCCAGGGCTTCGATGACGGTTGGGCAGACGTCGATCTCGTAGAGCCTTTCGACGCTCTGCATTCCGCCCGGGCTCTCCGCGTTGATCTCCACCACCTTGTCGCCGATCACGTCGATGCCGACGAAGTACATGCCGTCAGCAACGAGTTGCTCGCTCATCGCTTCGATGATGCCGCGTTCCGCGGCGCCGATCTCGAGTGGGACCGAGCGTCCGCCCTTGCTGATGTTGGCCCGTGGGTCGTTGCCGGTGGGTACTCGCCGGAACGCGGCCGGCAACCCGTCGCGCTCGAGGAGTTGTCCCTCGAGCAGGAAGATCCGGGCATCGCCGTCCTCGCCGCCGTCGACGAACTCCTGAACGATCGCATAGCCGTCCTGCAGCACCGCCTCCGTGATCTGCGCGAGGTTCGCCTCGCCGTCGTCGGAGATCATGAACACGTTCCGGCCCTTGGCTCCGTACAACGGCTTGACGACGCAGTGGCCGACCTCGCCGGCGAACCGTTCGATCGCTTCCGGGTCGCGCGTCACCAGCGAGCGGGGCCGGATCTTCTCGGGGTACTCCTCCAGGTAGAGCTTGCTCGTCGCACGGGTGAGGCCCGCCGGATCGTTCACCACGGTGACGCCACGCGCCTTGAGCATCTGGCCGAAAACCGCACCCAGTGGGCTGGCCCACGGCCGCTCCTGCAGATCGTCGATCGAGTCGTTGCGCAGGAACAACGCATCAAGGTCTTCCATCACGATCCGTTCGGCGTCGCACTCCTTGATGCGTTCCATGAAGGACTCGAGCGTGTCGTCCTCCCCATACTGCGCGGCATGGGCCCGGGCCACCAGTTGCCCATCGCTTGCGCTGAGCTCGACGTCTCCGACCCCGACATACCAAACCTCGTGCCCCCGCCGGGACGCGGCCCTGGCCAGCCGCGTGGTCGTGTACTCGTCGATCTCGGTGGCGACCTCGTTGACGAAGAAGGCAAGCCTCATGACGACACAGCTCCTTCGTACAGGTCGGTGATCGTCGCGCCCGCGCGCAGTCCTTCGAGGCGCTCCTGAGCGCCGGGAACGTCCAGCCAGCGTGGACGGATCCATGGTGCGACCAGCACCTCGCGGTCGAGCAGGTCCTGGATCAACGGGATGTGGTCCAGCGCGAGCTTGCCGACGAAGAGGACGTCGAGGCTGCTGCCTTCCGCGAGGGTTTCGAGGATGCGGGTGATCCCGCGCAGGTAGATCGCGTCCTTCACCGAACCGCCCCCGACGACGACGCGGATGGCGATGGACCAGGCGGTTCTGGTCGGTATCTTGTGCTCCGTCCGCAACGATTCGAAGATGTCCAGGAACTCGGCGCCGTCGAGCAACTTGCCGACGGCAACAACCCTGGCCGCGAGCACGCGCAGGCGCCGCGGGTCCAGTCCGCCGGTCAGGTACTCGGCGAGCACGGCCAGGCCTTCCTGGGTCTCGTCGTAGCCAGGCAGTCCGATCGTCAGCAGCTTCAGGGGTTGCTTGGCGCCGTTCTGGTAGGTGACGACATGGGTGCCGACCTCGTGGTGCAGCAGGGGCTCGACGCGATCCGTCCTGATACTGGCGGTTTCGGGGATGAGTAGCCGGCCGAACGACACCATCAGTTCGGAGATGTCCTCACGCACCTCGACGTTTACCGGGAAGTCCGGATACACGGCCCGGTAGCGGTCGAACTCCTCACGAGCCGCCTCCGCGAACGCGCCGGCCGTGACACTGCTGGTGCTGGGGCCTTGGGCCGGGATGGTCTCGAGCAGCTCCTCCGCCGCGGACGCGAGTGGCTGAGCGACACCGCCGTACAGTTGCAGCGATCCGTACATGAACCGTGAAGTGTCGCGATCCTCGAGCGCTGTGATCTGCCGTGCTATCTCGTCGCGCTTCACCCGGAAGAGTGTGTGCAACGCAGGGTCGTCGACGTTCTCGATCTCGAGGCCGTAGAGGTCACGCCGGACCAGGTCCGGCTCGAACTCCAGCGGTCTGAGCCGGAGCGTGGGAGCGGTCCCGAAGTCACTGCGCTCGAAGTCCGCCCAGGCCTCTGCCGCATTCACCGGCGTGATGTTGAGCAGCAGGTCCACACTGCGCTCGATCTCGGTCAGCCGGGCATCGATCTCGAGCGCCGGCGCTAGCTGCTGATTCGCTGAAGTCACGTCCCCGAGGTACCCACCGGCCACAACAAACAACCTGAATATACTTCAACGCTCAACGACCCGTCGTTCAGAGGCCCAGCCAGCCGGCGAGCATTGCGAGGGCGAAGACGATGAGTGCCATGGTCCACACGACGGGAGCGGGCCAGCCGGTTGGTTGCAGAGGACCAGTAGCTGAGTTCGCCGCGAGCAACTCACGAGCGAAGGTACTGGCGTCCCGCGGGCGTACGTCGGGATCGGGGTTGAGGGCGGTGGTGAGAACGTCGACCACCCGGGGGTTGATGCCATCGATCTCGGCGACGGGTGGTCGCCGCCAGCTTATTCCGCGGCTGCCCGACGTGGACAGTTCGGGCGCCGGGCGGTCGCCGGCCAGCAGTTCCCAGGTGACCACGGCGAGGGAGTACACGTCGGCGCGGCCGTCGAACGTGCCGATGCCACCGGTCTGCTCCGGTGCCATGTACGCCGGGGTGCCGGTGTTGACGGTGTAGCCGGTCGCGTCCGCGAGCCGCTTGGCGCTACCCAGGTCGGCGACCAACACTCGTACCGGCTCGCTGGTCTTGTCCAGCAGGAGGTTGCTGGGCTTGATGTCGCGGTGGATGAAGCCGGCTTCGTGCAGTACCTGCACCGCCTCCGCTGCCTCGGCCGCGAGTCGCAGCGCCTCATCCGGCTCGAGTTGGCCCACGCGATCGGCCAGTGTCCCGCCGTTGACGTAGTCCATGACGAAGTACGGCCGGTTGTCGTCCACGCCCACGTCGTGGACGCGGACCACCCGCCTGCTCTCGATGCGGCGCAGGAGTCGCGCCTCACTGAGGAAGCGCTCACGGACGTCGGCGTGCAGGACCCAGTTGTCGGCGAGAATCTTCACCGCCACGGCCGCGTCGAGTTCGGGGTCATAGCCTTTCCAGACGGTGGCGAACGCCCCGGAGCCGACTCTGTGGTCCAGTCGGTAGCGGCCGATATGTTTCATCGTGCTCATTGTGACGCATCCGGCCCGCGAGTGATCTACGGTCACACTAGTGTCGACGGGGGATCGAAGGAGGACGACGGCGTGCTGGATGACGACGGTGCACTGGCCGACCTGGTGGAGTCGGCCAGGCATGGCGACCAAGCGGCCCTCGACGAGGTGCTGCTCCGGATCCGGCCGATGGTGGTGCGCCGGTGCACCCGGTTCCTTCCGCATCACGCCGACGCCGAGGATGCCGCTCAGGAAGCCCTTTTGATCATCAGCCGCAAGATCACCTCGTACTCCGGTCGTGGATCGTTCCTCGGCTGGGTCACCGTGATCACCTCCAACGCGGCCCGGGCCACCTACCGCTCGCTCCGAGATCGAGCCGACGCACTCAGCGCGGTGGAGGCCGTTCCGGAGGCTCCCGACCCCCGCACCACCAGCGTCATCGCCGGGACCCGCCTCGACCTGCTCGATGCCCTGGACGAGCTCGAGCAGCGGCATCCCGCACTCGTGCAGTCCTTCGTCCTCCGCGACCTCGGCGAGCTGAGCTACAACGAGATCGCCGAGGTCACCGAGACCCGGCTGGGCACGGTGAAGGACCGGATCCATCAGGCCCGGAAGTTCATGGAGCCGCGCCTGCGGCTGGACGGCGTGCGCTAGCGATGCGGAGCCGTACTGCGGGACTCGTGCTCGGTGTCGCCGCGACGCTGGGGACACTGGTGGGCGCCGTCGTTCTGCCTGACCGCGGAACCGGTGCCGGTGGCAACCAGGTCGCCACGAAGACGCCGACCACGACACCGACCGGCAAATCCCTGTCGCCCACCCCATCGTCGCCGCTCAGCACCCCGGACGGCGGTCCGGTGGCCGCCGCGAACATGCTCAGCGATGCCGATTTCCGCAAAGTCGGCCTGACCCTCACCGCGCAACCCTCCGAGGTCCGCCTGGAACTGGTGGGCTGCGACAAGAAGGAGACGCTGGACAGCGTCGCCTTGAGCGGGCCACCGGTCCAGCGGGTCTGGGAAGCCGGGAGTGTCGTCGCCTACGAGCAGGCGATCGCCGCCCGTGACGAGGACGAGGCCGCGGAGATCGCCAGGCGGGTCCTGCGCAAGCTCGAAGCCTGCCAGGAGGCGGCGGCCGGGCACTGGGTCTACGGACCGACCCACAGCGAACAGCTCGATCCGGCGACCGCGGCCAGCTGGCTCGGAGAGGTCTCCGGCGAACTGAACACCACCGGCCGGGCGCCCAAGGGCGAGAAGATCAACGGCGGAATGGCCGTACTGCGGCGCGGTACCCACGTCGGCGTACTGACCATCAACTGGTGCTCGAGTGCGGGCGACGAGCCCGCCTGCATCGTCGCCGGAAGCGGTGCGTACAACCAGCTCGCCGCCCTGAGCAAGGCCGCTGCACTCCGCCTCGGCTGAGTCGGCGAGCTGAGTCGGAGAAAAGGCGTACCCAACAAAATCACGGATCTACCCCTCTCTGGTGGTGACAACAACCGCCGTGCTCACCAGGAGCACGACCAGAGAGGACTCCAGATGCCCAGCGCGACGCCTTCGAAGACCACTCGCCGCCCGATCCGTTCCCTCGTCACGGTCGCGGCAGCGGTCGCCGCTGCGGCCGTGGTTGCGACTATCGCCTCGGCCGGCCCGGGCTCGGCCCCGAACCTCGCGCAGGCCGACCCGGGAGACACCTTCGTCCCGATCGGATCGAGCCAGTTGCTGCAGAGCGAGGACCTCACCGCGATCCAGGTGAAACTGGACACCGCCAAGGTTGTCCTGAACCGCGACGACGACTTCTCCTCCTGCCTCGGCGAGGGCAACCCGTGGACCAGCGTCCTGAAGGGATCCAACAAGCCGTTCACTGTCTCCTGGACGAGCCGGCGCAACGCCAACCAGGGGCTGACCGAGTCGATCGCCCAGGCGCCGACGCCGGCCGAGGCCAAGGCCTACGCCAAGACGCTGGTCGAAGAAGCGATCGGTCTGTGCCAGGGGGACAAGTCGAACTTTGACTTCCACTACGGTGCGACCGAGTCCTCGCCTGTCGGCAAAGGCTCCGCCACCTGGGCGCTGTCGTACACCGGCGACTCGAAGCGGGCAGACGGCGGCGTGATCGTCTTCTCCAAGGGCACCAACTTCGGCATCCTCCAGGTCAGCGGCACCTGGGGCCCCGCCGACCAGACGATGGAATCCCTGGCCAAGGTAGCCGTCAGCCGCCTCGCCTGACCCTGCAGAGCCGGGGGGATCAGGATTCCAGGCCGACCACCTTCAAGACGTTGGGCCAACCCTGCAGTGCGGCGTGCAGGGTGGGGTCCTGGACAGTGGCGAGCGCCTCGGCGTGGGCGTCGGTGATCACGTCGGCGACGGTGACTCTGGTTCCGAGGGCCGCGGACCGGACAGCCGCTTCGACCATGGCGATGCTGATGACGTTGGAGTGCACCTCGGTCTGCGGGATCGTCGACTTGCGGACTGCCGCCACGAACTCGACCAGGGAGCCGCTGATCTCTTCCGGTTCGTCGCCGAGCGAGGCCTCGAGCGCTGCCCCGGACGCGAGTTCGGCCACCGGTACGCCGTCGCCGTCCCAGGTCGCCGTACCGCCGGACATGCTCGCCCGCCAGCGGCCGTTCCACGAGGTCTCCAGGCCGGGTGCGCACCAGCTTCCGGTGTAGGAGAAGCGGGTTCCGTCGGCGAACCGGAAGATCGCGGACGCCGCCGCGTTGCCGTCGAACCAGCTCCAGTCCGGGTTGTACGACTCGCAGTACACCGAGACCGGCTCGGACCCGATCAGCTTGCGGGCCAGGTCGAACTGGTGGATCGCCATGTCGACCAGCAGCGGTTCGGCCATCCGCTCCCGGAAGCCGCTGAAGTGCGGTGCCTTGAAGAACTCACACGAGAGTGACCCGACCGGGCCGAGCTCGGCGAGCTGCCGGCCGAAGGCGGAGCCGGCCCGGAAGTAGCGACGGGACTGCGACACCATCAGCAGCTTCCCGCTCACCTCCGACGCCGCGACCATCGACAGGCCTTCGCGGACCGTCTCGGCCAACGGCTTCTCGCAGAGCACCGGAAGCCCACGGAGCAAGGCATCCGCGCTGACCGTGGGATGGGCGAGCGGCACCGTGACGTCGATGACCGCCTCGGCGCCCGTCCGCGACGCCAGCTCCTCAAGAGACGCGGCCACCGGTACGTCGCCGTACCCGTGCTCGTCGGCCGCCGCCCGCGCCAGTTCTACGTCGAGATCGATCAGGCCGACCAGGACAACGGTCGGGTTCGCCGCGATCGTGCGCAGCCACGCGCGACCCATGCCGCCCGCGCCGACCTGAAGAAGGCGCAGTGGTTCAGGCATCGGCAGGCTCCTCGATCGGGCCCGCATAGCCGTGACCGTTGAAGAACTCGCCGGTTTCGTACCGCAGCAAGGTCGGCAGGGCTCGCTCCGGCAGGTCGGTGGTGGCCCACTCGACACCATTGGCGATCACCTTGCGAACATCCTTGTGGTGGTACACCGGGTAGTCCTGGTCGCCGGGTGAGAAGAAGAAGATCTTGCCGTGCCCGCGGCGGAACGTGCAGCCGGACCGGAACACTTCGCCGCCGCTGAACGTGGAGACGAAGACCAGCTCGTCCGGCACCGGGATGTCGAAGAACTCGCCGTACATCTCCTGCTGCTCGATGACGATCGGGTGCGGCACACCCCGTGCGATCGGGTGCGTCGGGTTCACCGTCCAGACCAGCTCGCGATCCTGCTCGCTACGCCAGCGCAGGGTGCACGTAGTACCCATCAGCTTGCCGAAGATCTTCGACCAGTGGCCGGAGTGCAGGACCAGCAGGCCCATGCCCGACAGCACGTGCTGGTACACCCGGTCGACCACCTTGTCGTCGACCTCGCCGTGCGCGGCGTGACCCCACCAGACCAGTACGTCGGTGCTGGCCAGTACCTCCTCGGTCAGGCCGTGCTCGGGTTCGTCGAGTGTCGTCGTACTGACCTCCGCGGTGTCGCCGAGATTCTCGGCGATGCCCGCGGCGATCGTCGAGTGCATACCGTCGGGGTAGATCTCGGCGACGTGCGGCTCGACCTGTTCGTGCCGGTTCTCGCCCCATACGAGTACCCGAATCGTCATCAGTGTTCGTCCTTGGTTGTCGAGGGTCATTTGACGGCACCGCCGATAGCGCCGGCGGCGATGTACTTCTGGGCGGCGATCAGCAACACGATGGCCGGGATCGCCGAGAGAACGGCGGTGGCCATCACCGCGTTCCAGTTCTGCACCTGGGTGCCGAGGTACTGGTAGATCCCCAGCGTGACGGGCCGCACGCCACCCTTGGTGGTCAGCGTGAGGGCGAAGAGGAAGTCACTCCAGGAGAAGAGGAAGGTGAACAGTCCGGCGGTGATCATCGAGTTCTTGCTGATCGGCAGCACGATCGCGACGAACGCCCGGAACAGTCCGGCGCCGTCCACCCGCGCGGCCTCCACCAGCGACGGCGGCAGCGACAGCATGAACGAGCGCAGGATCAGGATCGCGAACGGGATCCCGCTGCTGCAGTTGGCCACGATCAGTCCCGGGATCGAGTTCAGCAACCCGAGCCGCTCGTACGCCGTATAGAGCGCGTTGGCGATCACGATGCCGGGGATCATCTGCGAGACCAGGATCGCGAGCAACGCGATCCCGACCCAGCGGGACCGGAACTGCGACAGCGCATAGGCGCAGGGCGCGGAGACCAGCAGGCACAGTACGACGGTGCCGGCCGCGATGATCACGCTGGTGACCAGGTTCTGCCCCTGCTCGCTGAGCGCCCGCCGGTAGCCGGCGAAGGTCGGGTCCAGTGGCAGGAAGCCGGCGGTCAGGGTGTTCCCGGACGGCTGCAGCGAGGCGTTCACCATCCAGTAGACCGGGAACAGCATCACGCACAGGATCAGTACGCCGATCACGGTGTAGATCCCGCGGCGAACAGTCGAGTCGGACATCGTCGTACTCCTCCTATTCGTCGACGGCACGCCGGGTGGCGCGCAGGTAGAGGACCGCGAACACCAGCGAGATCGCGATCAGGATGTTGCTCAGCGCCGCGCCCTCGCCGAACTTGAAGTCGATGAACGACCGCTCGTACGACTGGGTCGCCAGCGTCTGGGTGGCATTCGCCGGTCCGCCGCCGGTGAGGCCGAGGATGATGTCCAGCACCTTGATCGTGTAGACCACCCCGAGCACCAGCAGCACGCTCGCCACCGCCCGCAGGTTCGGCCAGGTGATGTACCGGAACGCGAGCCAGCCGGTGGCGCCGTCCAGCTGGCCGGCCTCGTACAGCTCCTCCGGGATCTCGGCGAGACCGGAGTACAGCAGGGTGACGTTGAACGGGATGCCGATCCAGATGTTCACGCCGATCACCGCGATCAGCGCCACCGACGGCGAGTTGAGCCACGGCACCGGATCGTCGATGATGCCCAGACCGGTCAGCGTCCGGTTGAGGATGCCGCTGTCCTGTTCGAGGATCGATCGCCAGGTCGCGCTGGACACGATCAGCGGCAGCAGCCAGGGCAGCAGGAGCAGCGACCGCAACAGATTGCCGAGGGGGAACCGCCGGCGGAAGAACAGGGCCAGCGCCAGTCCGACGGTGAACTGGAAGGCGATCGAACCGATGGTGAACAACGCCGTGTTCACCATCGCCTGCGAGAACAGCTGGTCGGTCACCACGGTGGTGTAGTTCTTCAACCCCACCCATGGGGCCTCGCCGGTGAAGAACGTCCGCAGGCCGTAGTCCTGCAGGCTCATCAGCAGGTTCTTCACCACCGGGTAGCCGAACAGGGCGATCATCGCCAGCGCGGCCGGCAGTACGAACAGGATCTTGGTCAGATCCTCACCCCGATGGCGCCGGCCGCGGCGCCTGTGAGCAGGCTCCGGGCCGGACGCCGCGGCGTCATGGCGAGTCAACGTCGCATTGGCCATCGCGATCAGCCGCCGGAAGCCTGCTTGAAGGCATCCTGCGCCGAGGCCTTACCGGTCAGCGCGAGCGCGATCGCCTGGTAGATCACCTTGGCGGCCTCCGGCCATTTGTCGCCGAGCTTGCCGGTCCGCGAGCGGGCGGTCCTGACCTGCTCGGTGAACGCCTTCATCGACGGCTTTTCCTTGACGTACTGATCGAGCAGCGCGGTCTTGGTCGGCACGGTGAACCGGGCCTTCGCCCAGGCCAGTTCGTTCTCGTCCGAGTTCAGGCACTTCACGAAGTCGGCGGCCTTCTGCTGCTTGGCCTGGTCCTTGTTCAGCGGGACCGTCCAGGCCTCACCACCCAGCGGTGCGACCGGCGTCTGGTCCGGCTTGTTCAGCGGGAACGTGACCACGTCCCACTTGACGTTCGGGGTCTTCTCCAGCGCCGGGATCTGCCACGGACCGTTCACCATCATCGCGGCCTTGCCGGCCACGAACTGGTCCTTCGCGTCACCCTGGGTCCAGTTGATCACGCTCTTGGACGCCGAGCCCGACTGCACCAGATCCACCCACAACTGCAGGGCTTCCGCGACCTGCGGGGTTTTCAGGTCGGTCTCGTCGCCGCCGTTGGTCCACATCGCCGGCAGGAACTGCCAAGAGCCTTCGTACGTCGCGTTGGCGTTGAAGGCGATGCCGTACCGGCCGGGCTTGGTGAGCTTCTTGGCCGCGGCCTTCAGCTCGTCCCAGGTCTTCGGCGGCTGGATACCGGCCTCCTGCAGCATCTGCGTGTTGTAGAACAACGCGATCGTGTTCGTCACCGGCGCCAGTCCGTAGAGCTTGCCCTGGTACGACGTCGCGTCGACCATGCCCTGAATGACTCCGTCCCCAGTCAGGCCCAGGTCGTTCAAGGGCGCCAGCGCACCGGTCGCGGCGATCTGCTGCACGTCCGGGTTGTCCAGCATCAGTACGTCGGGCAGCGTCTTCGAGGACGCCTGCTGCAGCACCTTCTGGATCAAGGTGTCACCAGGCACCGTCTCCCGCTGGATGGTGATGCCCAGCTTGCTCGCGCAGGAGTCGAGGCCTTTCTGCACCAGCGCTTTGTCCGGGTCGTTGTTGTAGTAGTCCAGGACCGTGAGACTGCTGACGCTCTGGCCTGACGACGAGGACGACCCGTTGCCGCCGTCGCCGCAGCCGGCCAGCACGAGCGACAGGGCTGTCGCACCCGCCAGCGTTGCGGCGATCCGGTTGCTGATCATGGCATTGCACTCCTTTGAGCGATGGGCGTGGGCCGCGGGAGGCTCGTGATCAAAGCGCTTAACCGCTGGGCCGCCGGAAATGCGGTCTGCTTGTGGTGGGGCCGGTAAACCGCTTAACTGAGGTTCCAAGGACTATCTTCCTTGGGTCACGCCGCTGTCAAGAGTTCAGGGAGGGTCGATCCGATGGTGACCATGCGAGACGTCGCGCAGCGCGCCGGTGTCTCGATCGCGACCGTGTCCTTCGTGCTCAACAACACCAAGCCGGTGACCCCGGCGACCCGGGCGAAGATCGAGCTGGCGATGACCGAGCTCGGCTTCCGCCGCAATGTGGTCGCCCGGGCGCTGGCCAGCCGGCGTACGCACATCATCGCGATGGCGTATCCGGCATTGGACCACCGTTTCGGGTTGTCGGCGGCGGAGTTCTTCACCAGCGCGGCCGATGCCGCTCGCAAGCAGGACTACCACCTGGTGCTGTGGCCGGTCGGCAACGACGGCGCAGAGCTCACCGAGCTGGTCGGGCAGGGCCTGGTCGACGGTGTCGTCCTGATGGAGGTCCAGCTGGACGATCCCCGGGTCGGGATCCTGCAGGCGACCGGCATGCCGTTCGCGCTGATCGGCCGAACCACCAGCTTGGACGGGCTGCAGCACGTCGACATCGACTTCGAGACCACGGTCGAGGAAGCGGTCGGCCACCTGTACGGACTCGGCCACCGGCGCCTGCTGATGATCGCGGGCGACTTGAGCGACCCGCGCTTCCGCAGCTACGGGCCGTACGTCCGGACCGAGGCCGCCTATCGCCGCGTCGCCGCGGAGTACGGCGTAGAGACCGTCGTCTTCGACTGCGCGGACACGACCCGGTCCGGCCAGGAGGCCGCCGCGAAGGTGGTTCGCGAGTACTCCGACACGACGGCGGTCCTGGTGGTGAACGAGTACGCCGCTCTGGGCGTGGCGTCAGGCCTCAAGAAGAACGGACGCGACATCCCCGGGGACATCTCGGTCCTGGCCCTGCTGATGGCGACCGAAACGGCACGACTGGCCGACCCCGAACTCACCCACATGCGAACCCCTGGTCCCGAACTGGGCCATCTCGGCACCGAATCCCTGATCCGCCAGCTCGAAGGCGCCGAGCCCCTCCCACCCCACCTGGTCCCCGCCAAACTCCACCACGGCGGCACCACCGCACCCCCACGTCACGATTGACGCCTGGCATGACGGGCAGCCTTAATCACGGGATGCCTTTCAGGGATTGGGCGCCCCCGGCCAGGTGGTTGCCGGGGGCGCGCCTGGCCTGGGGTCAGCCGAACAGCTCGGCGTGCAGCGAGAACGCTGTGGCGATCTCGGCCTGCGCCCAGAACCGGTGATAGGTGAAGGACGGAGCCGGGCCGCCGTTGAGGTACTGCTGCACCTTCGGCCACTCCGGGTCGGTCTTGAAGTACGACCGCATCGACAGGAACGTCGAGTTCTGGTCGATCAGGTCAGCGTTGGGCATCTTGCCCGTCCAGCCCGGCGGAACGTACGGGCCCTCCCCGGTGGTGGCGTTGTACTTGTCGTCGAACCGGTTGTAGTCGGTCCGCGTCTCCGGGATGGCGATGCCCTTGGCATCCTGATGAGCCAACAGTGCCGTCAACAGACCCTCGCCCGTGGTCCGCGCCGGGGCGGTGCCCGACTTGGCCGCGTAGTTCAGCAGGGTCTTGGCGAACGACGCCGCGACGCCGACGTCCTGGCTGTGGTTGAGCACGCTGACCCGCAGGTTCGCGTTCGCGCCCGGCGCGCCCGGGTTCCAGTTGTCGGGGGCACCGGTCCACGCCATGTCGGACGGGATCTGGAACGCCCCGTTCGCACCGACCGTGGTGTTGGCGATTGCCCAGGGCACCCACTTGTCCAGGATCTTCTTCGCCCTCGGGTCGCCGGTCAGCTGGTACAGCGACGCCGTACGCTCCATCTGCCACACCTGGAAGCCGAACCACCGGTTCGACGGCGGGTCGCGCCAGACCGGGTGCGCGTCGTAGTACATGCCGTAGAACGTCGGGGTGCCCGCGGGAGGCGTGCCGTACTGGCCTTCCCAGCTGTTCGTGACACCGCCGGCGATCCCGCCGTCGGCTGACTGCAGCCACTGCAGGACCTCGAGTTGCCGGTCCATGCTCTTGGCCCAGTCCTGCTGCCCGGTGGCCGACTTCGGCTTCAGCGCGGGCACGTTCGCGAGCGCGTACGCCGCCAGCGGGTTCTGGTACCCCTGGTGCGAGGCGCCGTCACCGATGCGCCATGCCCAGCCCGCGGACGTGTCCGTCGCGCCGCCCCACGCGTAGTACCAGGACATCAGGTAGTGCTCGCTGTCCTTGCCGGTGCCCGCCGGGCAGGCGGCCGGTCCGACGCAGCTGCCGATCTTCTTGAAGTACTTGTCGAACATCGCGTACCTCAAGTAGTCGCCCATCTTCGCGGCCTTCTCCAGCTCCGGCGCGATCTGGGACTGCTTGCCCTGCGCGGTCGCCCACTGATTGGCCAGCAGCGCCACCTGTACCGCACGAGCGTCCGCGTCCGGCGCGTTGGTGTACTTCCACTGCTTGGCGTAGGAGCTGTCCTTGGTGAACAGGTCCAGGTAACCGTTGGGGCCGCCGTGCTTGAACGTGTCGCACGATGGCTGCGGGATGGTCTCCCACACCGACTCCGACGAGCCGCGCTGATAGGTGTTGATGTACGACGGCGCCGTGGTGCCGTCGCCGCATCGACCGAAGCCAAGGGTGTTGTCGACGTCGAGCAGCCAGTGCATGCCGTAGATGTCGTCGGTGCCGTACGCGGACTTCAGTTCAGCGGCGATCGGGTCCTGACCCACCGAGATGCCCGGGTCCAGGACGGACGGATACTTGTCCATCCGGGGGTGCTCGGGCGCGTACGTCGCGGGCTTGGACGCGTTGTACTTGTCGTTGGTCGGCTGGTCGGCCTTGGCCGGGATGATGAACTTCTCCATCGAGGCCCATGCCGACTTGAACGGAGCCCAGTCCCCGCTGATCTTGCCGTAGCTCGCCTCCAGCCACAGGTAGTAGCTGAACGCCTCCGACGTCGTCTGGTGCCCGTGGTCCGGCGCCTCGACCATCAGCGTCTCCACGGCGTGGTACGGCACCAGCAAGTCACCGAACTTGCGGAAGTAGCCGCTGGCCGGGTCCTTGATCTTGTTGTACTGCGTGAGGAACGCCTCCTGGAAGGGAGGGATGGTCGCCGAGATCTCCTTGGCGGTCACCGTGGCCGCCGCATAACCGGTCGCGGTGGCGGAGAAGACGGCTGTCACCAGGTCGCCGCCGTTGGCCGCCGAGGTGACCGTCACGTTCTGCGGCGTGTTCCAGTTCGCCGTGGTGAACGTCAGGGAGGTCGGTGCCGCAGTGAGATCCGTGCTGCCCGACGAGCGCGCCACCGCCACGGTCACCGACGACGACGGCTGACTCGCCAGCGTCACGCCGTACCGGGCTGTGCTGCCCTGCCTGACGTTGAGCGTCGCCGGCGTGGCCACGATCGTCGCACCGGCCAGTACCTTGATCGGCACGGGTGCCGTCGTGGTGACGAGGCCGAGATTGTCGGTCGCGCGAGCCGCGACGGCGTGGTCACCGACGGACGCGCCCGGCCACGAGCCCTGGTACGGAGCGGTCAGGTCGGTGCCGACCACGACGCCGTCGGCCAGGAACTCGACCTTCGACACCGTGCCGTCGCTGTCGGACGCGGTGGCCGCCAGCGGGATCGCCTGCCCGCTCTGGAACGACTGAGCCGCTGTCGGCGAGGTCACCGCCACCGTCGGGGCCTTGTTGCCACCGGTGCACGACACACCGTTGACGGCGAAGTCGGACGGCTTGCCGTTCGTTGCTCCTCTCGTGCCCTGGAAGCCGACGGCCGCGGTGCCGCCGGTACCGATGTTCTTGTTCCAGTCCAGCGGTGTGACGGTGACCTTGGCGCCGGACTGCGTGTGCCTGCCGTTCCACAGGTTCGTGATCTGCTGGCCGTTCGGGAAGGTCCAGGTGAGGGTCCATCCGTTGATCGGGTCGCCTTCGTTCTTGATGGTCACGTCGGCGACGAAACCGTTGCCCCAGTCGTTCACGATGTTGTAGTTCACCGAGCACGCCAGCGCGGCATGCGCCGCCGGCGCGACGAGCGGCATGATGCCCACCGCTGTCGCCATTGCTACTACTAAGGCGAGCGGTCTGGTACGCAACCGTCCCGCTCTCGTCCGATATCTCATTCGTCCTCCTCCGTCTGGGGTCAGCCGTTGACCCATGGGCTTGGGATCGGCAAGGTCAGGGCTCGACACCCCAGGTGAGGGCACCGTCGGAGTAACCGGTGACCCGGTCGAAGTCGGCGAGCGAGCTGCTCACCCGATAGCTGTGGTCGTCGGCCTGGTTGAACGCAGACCAGTCCGACTTCGCCACGCGGAGCTGGATGTCACCGGTGCCCGCGCCAGGTGCAAGGGCGCCCGCGGCGAAGGAGACCTCCAGGTAGGCGTCCGCTCCGGTGCGGGCGGTGCCCAGTTTGACGACCCGTGCCGTGACGTTGGCGCATCCGGTCTGCGCCCAGTCGCACCACACCTGATAGGAGGGTGAAGGAGCATCGCCGGTGAACCAGTACCGCAGCGTCACGGTGGTCAGCGCGACGCTGGTCGTACCCCGGTTGGATGCCTGGAGGGTGGCCCCGATCTGGTTCGCTGTCGCCGGGGAGGCGTTCTTGTGCTGGACGGTCAGCGTGCTCGCTGTTCCCGGCGAGGTGCGCACGCTGACGGAGGCTGCGGCCGAAACGTTGCCCGAGGCATCTTTTGCCCGCACCGAGAACGTGTAGGGAGTGTCTGGTGTCAGGCCGGTGACCGGCAGGCTCGTCGCTGCGGTGGAGCCCACGACCGTCGTACCGTTGAGAACTTCGTAGCTGCTCACGCCCACGTTGTCGGTGGACGCGGCCCAGCTCAGGGTGACACTGCTGCCGGTCACCGCCGAGGCCTTCAGCGTCGTGGGCGCGCTGGGTGGCTCGCGGTCGACCGTGCCGTTGGGCTCGATGCCCCAGACCAGCTGGCCGTCTTGGCGGAGTACGATCCGGTCGGTTTGGGTGACCGTGTTGCCGGTGCTAAGGCCCACGTAGGACCAGTCGTTGGCCGGATCCCACGTCCCCGAGCTGGTGATGCGGAACTGGACTTCCTTGCGGTACGCCGCTTGGCCGGCCGGGGCGACGCCGGTACACGGGATCTCCACGTAGTAAATGGAACCGCTGTACTGGATCGGCGCGCTTGCCGTTCCACACTGGTTGTAGTTGGTGGTGACGGTGACCTGGTTGGGCGAGGTGGCGCCGTCGAGTGTGAAGTAGTAGCGCAGCGTGCCGTTGAACGTCCTCGCGGGCCAGGCGCTCTTGTTGAGCACGAAGGCCTTGATCTCGGTGAACTGGGCACCTGCCTGGTTCACCGATGCCTGCACGGTCAGCTCGGGGCCGTCTGGCGTCTCCGCCACCGGGAAGTTCGCCAGCGGGGCGCCGCCGTACTCCTTGTACAGCCGGGCGAGCGCACCCGTGAAGCCGGCGTTGTAGTCCAGTGCGACCTCGTTCATCACGTAGTCGCTGCGGCTGTCGGTGTAGGCATCGTCATTGCTCTTGGGGCCGCCGACCAGGGCGCCGTACAGTGTGTGCCTGCTGATGGCGGGCTCCTGAATGCTGTCGCTCCAGGAACCGTGCGCCGTGCGGTGATGCGGGTTGCGTGGCGGGTTGGCGCCGAAGCCCACGACGTAGCTGGAGTTGCGCGGGTTGTCGCCGAGCGCGTAGTCGATCTGCCGTGCACCGAAGTCGTGATAGGTCCTGGCCCGTGCACTGTCCCGAGTGGAGAGCCAATCGGAGTACACCAGGGCGGCGAAGGCGGTGTTGGCCGCGTACCGCAGCGAACCCCAGGTGTCGAGCACTGCCTGGCCGCCGGGCGAGTAGCGGATCCGGTTGCCGTTGTAGCCGGTGGTCCAGTAGTCCAGCCAACGGTTGGCGTCGCTGACGTACACCTGCTCACCGGTCAGCTTGGCCAGCAACACGTAGGCGCCGTACGACTTGTCGTCCCACGCGATCGTCCACCGGTAGGACCGCTCGGAACCCTGTGGCTCGGTCGAGAGCTTCAGGTACTCCGTCTTGGCCTTCGTCAGGTACGCCGCGTCGCCCGTGGCGCGGTACAGCCAGATCGCGCCCCAGACCAGCTCGTCCTGATACCCGCTCCAGGAGTTGTAGAACTTGGCGGCGTCGGTGATGCAGTCGCTGTACTTGCCGCGGTAGGTGTCGGCGAAACTGTAGAGCTGCTTGGCGTGCGTGAGCAGCGTCGCCGCGTAGGCCGGGTCGGTCTCCTTGAACACGATCGAGGCCGACGCCGTCGCCGCGGCGTACTCACCGGCGAGATCCGAGCCAGGGCACGACGCGTCGACCTTGTACGACGGACGCGCCATCGCCATGACCTCGGCCGAGCCCCACCAGGCGTGGTCGGGGTCGCCTGCGCCGACCTGGCCGTAGACCACGTTCGGGGACGGGTGCGCCTTGATGATCCAGTCGGTGCCCCACCGCAGGTTCGCCGTCAGGTGCTGGAGTTGGCCGGAGCCCACGTAGGCGTCCCGGTTCTCCACCGCGCCCCAGGCGAGCATCGACAGGCTGGCCGCGAACGGCAGCCCGAACTTCACGTGGTCGCCGGCGTCGTAGAAGCCACCGGTGAGGTTGAGCCCGGCGTCGCTGCCGTCTTGCAGTGCCGAGTTGCCGCGCCAGCTGACGCGGTTGTCGGCGGGCAGGACGCCTGAGCGCTGCGCGTCGTAGAACCAGATGGCCTTCTGCAGCGCCTCGCCGTAGTTGAACGCGGGCGCCGCCGACGCGGCGGGTGTCAGTGGGCTGATCAGGGTGGTGAGTAAGGCGGCGATGGCGGTTGTCAACGCTCGCGACAGGCAGCTTTGCACGTGAACCTCCGAAGGGGCGGGAAGGGGGACGCGTGGCAGGGACGGCCTTTGGGAGCGCTCCCAGATTCGGCAGCGTAGGGGGCCCGAAGGCGTCGTGAAAAGGGGGCTAAACGTTTCAGGTCCGGCGGGCAGGCTGTGGATTCCTGCGGGTCGCGGAAGTTTCCGGTGGGCTCTTTACCGCCGGCTTCCGGTCCGTTACGGTTCGAAGCGATCTGGGAGCGCTCCCAACCGTCATGGCCGCCCACCGACGCTGCGAGGACCCATCATGCGATCAAGAAATCTGACATCCGGCGGAGTGACCGCCGCCCTGGCGCCTTGTGCCACCGTGCTTGTGGTGGCGCTCGTCGCAACTGCAGCCACCCTTGCCGCCGGGCGAAGTGCCCATGCCGCCGGCTCGCCGTTCTTCGTTGACCCGAACACCAGCGCGGCGAAGTGGGTGGCGGGAAACCCGAACGACTCCCGGACGCCGATGATCCGGGACCGGATCGCGGCCACGCCGCAGGGCAAGTGGTTCACCACGACAAACACCGGCACGGTACGGGCCGAGGTCGACGCCTACGTCGGGGCCGCCGCGGCGGCCGGCAAGGTGCCGATCATGGTCGTCTACAACATCCCCAACCGCGACTGCGGTGGTGCCAGTAGCGGCGGCTCACCTTCGCACGAGGCGTATCGGGCCTGGGTCGACCAAGTGGCGGCGGGTGTAGCGGGCCGGCCGGCGGCGATCGTACTGGAGCCCGACGTGCTACCGATCATGACGAACTGTCAGTCGGCAGACCAGCAGAACCAGACGAAGGCGTCGATGGCCTACGCGGGGAAGAAGCTCAAGTCTGGTTCGGCACAAACGAAGGTGTACTTCGACATCGGCCATTCCGCGTGGCTGTCGCCAGGGGAGTCCGCGGCACGGCTGCGTGGCGCCGACATCTCGAACAGCGCCGACGGTATCGCCACCAACGTGTCGAACTACCGAGCGACCGCCGACGAGGCTGCCTTCGCCAAGGCGGTACTGAACGCGTTGGGCGACTCGCGGCTTCGTGCCGTGATCGACACCAGCCGCAACGGCAACGGGCCGTTGGGCAGCGAGTGGTGCGACCCGGCGGGCCGGGCCATCGGCACCCCGAGCACGGACCAGACCGGCGACGGGCAGATCGCTGCGTTCCTGTGGGTCAAGCCGCCGGGCGAGGCCGACGGATGCATCGCCGGAGCGGGGCAGTTCGTACCGCAGCGGGCGTACGAGCTGGCGGCCGCCGCCAACTGGACACCGCCGCCCACCACAACGCCCCCGCCCACCACGCCCACGCCGCAGCCCGGCTCGTGCAAGGTGACGCACCGGGTGGTCAACACCTGGAACTCCGGCTACACCGCCGAGATCGTCATCGAGAACCGCGGGGCGCCAGTTGACGGGTGGACCCTCACCTTCTCAGCGCCCGGAGTGACCGTGACCCAAGGCTGGAACGCGACCTGGACCGACACAGGCGACACCGTGCGAGTCGTGAACGAGTCCTGGAACGGCAAGCTCACCACCGGCGGTTCCGCAACGATCGGCTATAACGCGACCTACGGCGGTGGCACCCCGCCGTTCTCCGCTCCGACCCTGAATGGCATGTCCTGCGCCTGAGGCCTTCCTTTGTTCTGTGAGATTGCGAGGAGCTCCATGTTCACAAGAACGCGAGTGTTCCGGCATCGGGTCGCTGTGCTTGCGGCCGCGATCGCGACCTTGGCCGCGAGCGTCGGCCCGGTACCAGCCAACGCCGCCGAGAGCCGCACGAGCATCAACGCGATGGCCAGAGTTGCGGCGATGCAGCCAGGCTGGAATGTCGGCAATACCCTGGACTCGACCGGCAGCGACGAGACGTCGTGGGGCAACCCACGGATCACGGAAGCGCTGCTGGACAACGTGAAGGCGCAGGGTTTCAAGAGCATCCGCATCACCGTCACGTGGAGCGCGCATGTGGCGCCGGCTCCGGGCCACCAGATCGAGGCGGCGTACCTGAACCGGGTCAAAGAGGTTGTCGGCTGGGCTATGGCGCGCGGCCTGTACGTGATGATCAACCTTCATCACGATTCGTGGCAGTGGATCAACACCATGCCGGCCGACCGCAGCGGCGTACTCAGTCGCTACAACGCGATCTGGACACAGTTGGCCGAAGCCTTCAAGACCTTCGGACCCAAGCTGACGTTCGAGAGCGTCAACGAGCCGCAGTTCACCGGTAGCTCGGGACAGGCCCAGGAAGTGGAGTTGCTCAACGAGCTGAACACCTCGTTCCGCGACATCGTACGTCGATCCGGTGCGGGCAACGCCACTCGTCTCCTCGTCCTGCCGACCCTGCACACGTCGTCCGACCAGGTGCTGCTCGACGCGCTGGCGACTTCGATCCGCAGCTTCAACGACCCCAACCTGGTCGCGACGGTGCACTACTACGGCTACTGGCCGTTCAGCGTGAACGTTGCCGGTGGCACCCATTTCGACGCCACCGCGCAGAAGGACCTGACCGACTCGTTCGATCGTGTCTACAACACTTTGGTCGCCCGCGGCATCCCCGTGATCCTCGGTGAGTACGGCCTGCTCGGTTTCGATCGGCACACCGGGACCATCCAGCAAGGCGAGAAGCTGAAGTTCTTCGAGTACCTCGGCCACTACACGCGCGCCAAGAAGATCACCACGATGCTGTGGGACAACGGCCAGCACCTCGGCCGCACCTCGGTCCAGTGGAGCGACCCGGAGCTCTTCGCGCAGCTCAAGTCGAGCTGGACGACCCGCTCCGGCACGGCGTCCACGGACCAGGTCTTCAACGCCCGGTCGAGTGCCATCACCGCCAAGACGATCACCCTGAATCTCAACGGGACGTCGTTCAGGGGGCTGCGCCATGGCGCCACCGAGCTGGTACGTGGTACCGACTACACCGTCCAGGGCGACCAGCTCACCCTGACCACTCCGACGCTGACAAGGCTGAGCGGATCACGGGAGTACGGCACGAACGCGGTGCTGTCGGCCCGCTTCTCCCGAGGTGTGCCGTGGCGGATCAACCTCATCACCTCCGACTCACCGGTGCTGAGCAACGCCACGGGGACGACGAGTTCCTTCGCGATCCCGACAACCTTCCGCGGCGACCTGCTGGCCACGATGGAGGCCAAGTACGCCGACGGCTCCAACGCGGGCCCGCACGACTGGACATCCTTCAAGGAGTTCGACCGCGCGTTCGCCCCCAACTACGCGACCGGAGCCACCACCCTGACCCCGGACTTCTTCGCCGCCATCAACGACAGCTCACGGGTGACGCTCACGTTCCACTACTGGAGCGGCACCAAACTGACCTACTACGTCACCAAGTCAGGCACCACAGTCACTGGCAACTGGTGATTACCGGCCGACGTCGGAGCGGGCGGCGGCGAGGCGGATGAGGATGGCCTCCCAGCGGTCCACCGTTCCGGCGGCCTCCAGTTCTTTGGCCTTCTTGTCGACCGCACGGACGTAGGCGCTGTGGCTCGGCCAGTCCGCTTCGGCATCCGGCAGTACGTCGGTCAGCGTGCAGCCGTAGGTCGTATTCCGGTTGACGACGTGGCTGTTGATGTTCCCGGTCCACACCGTCGTCCGGAGATCCGACCGGGGACAGGGGTCGACCGGTGGGCTGTATGACGCCAGGTTGGTCGGGTTCGTCCAGCCGTCCGGTCGGAGCAGCGTGTAGTACGTGCCGTCCGGGGTCTGGGTGAGCCGGTTGAGGCCGTGGTCGCGCAGCATGGTCGACACACCGCCGAGGCTGTCCACGACGAACAGCCGGCCGGACGAGACGCCGTACAGGTAGCCGTCGCGCCACGACAGGGCCCCGTCGTTGGCGCCGGTCCTGCCGCTGTGGACGGGGATCTGGCGCAGTACCGCCCCGGTGGTCGGGTTGGCGACGAACACGATGCCGTCCGCCAGACCCCACAAGTTGCCGTCGGGTCCGATGCTCAACTGGTTGATGCTGGCTGCACCGGGCACGGGTACGACGTCAATGAGCACAGCGCCGGTTGACGGGTCGACCTTGATCAGGTGCGCCTCGGTAGCGATGGGCTCGGTACCTTGACCGCCTTCGATGGCCGAGCCGGCCCACAGCCCGGTGCTGACTGGCAGCAGGGAGGAGATGGTCTGGTCGGCCACCAGGTCGCGGTAGACGGTGAAGGCGCCGGTCGGGACGTCGTACACCGTGAGAGCCCCGCCGTACTCGCCGTACGCCGGTGTGGTGCCGACGTAGACCTTGTCGCCGGCAGGTACTACGGAGACGGGCCTGTTCTGGTGGTGGCTGTCGACGAGGGCGAAGAGCTCCTTCGGGTTCGTTGGGGACTCCGGGGCCTTCGGGTCCCACAGCGACAACCGGCCGTACGGGTAGATCCCGACATACATCTTGCCGGTGTTGTCCCAGGCCCAGTCCTCGACCTGTCCCTGGCGGGTTGTGGCCGTGGCCTTGGCGGTCGCCGGGTCGTAGACCGAGGTCGACCCGTTGAGGAAGGCGTTGACGAACACCTTCCCGTTCGAGGGGTCCGCGAGAGCGTGCATGAGCGCCACCGGGACGTACTGGAACGGGGAGGTCCACGACGTGAGAGTGCCGGCCTGCGGGTCGTACCGGAACGTCCCGCCGGAGTAGTTGCCGGCCAGGCCGTACAGCACCTGGCTGCCGTTCTCGGTGACCCAGCCGGACCCGATCGAGGCGCTCCGGGTGAACTGGTGCCCTGTCGGGCCGACTGTGTTGGTGTCCAGGTCGTAGTGCATGAAGGCCAGCGTGTTGTTGGTGAAGTACACCCCACCGGGACCGGCCGGGGACACGCCGCGTGCGGCGATCGGGTAGTCCATCACCAAGCTGCCGGTGGTCGCGTCGGTGAACTTGAGTTGCTCACCGGTGACGGGGTCGACCACGACCAGGCGACTACTGGCGTTGGCGAAGATGCGCCCGCCGACGTAGTCGAGGTCGATGAAGTCCTTGGCCGTCGTGCCGGCTGGAGTGATGTCCTCGACCTGGCCGGTCGCCACGTCGATGCGGAGCAGCCTGGCGTTGGGGGTGGAGATGCCGACGAACAGCTTGTTGTGGTCTGGGTCGTACACGGTTGATCGTGCGTACTTCTGCACCGGGTCGAGTGAGCCGTAGTCGGTCACCTGGCCGTTCGACGCGTCGTACTTGAACGCATGGGCGGTCGGGTACGTCCCGGCGTACACGTTGCCGTTCTGATCCGCGGTGAGGCCAAAGATGTAGGACTCGCCGGGGATCGGCTGTCCCAGGTCGGTGACGGTGGCTGTTCCCGGGTCGTAGCGGTACAGGTGCGCGTTCGGGTAGGTGCCGACGTACAACCGGCCGTCGCTCGCCACAGTGATCGCCCACGCGCCGGCGGCGCCCTGGAGCGGGATGGCGTGCAGCAACTCGCGGCTGTGCAGATCGACGACGTTGAGACGGGCGTTCTCACCGGCGGGTACGGCGTACACGACGTCGCGGCCGCCGGGTGTCCGGCCGACCGCCCCCTCCATCACAGTGAGCGAGCTGATCGGTGCGCCAAGATCGCGAACCGGATCGTCGGCGGGGGCTACCCGAGCGGAATCCGGAGTGATCGGACCGGCCACCGCCGGGAAGGGACCAGGCGGTCTCCCGTGCGGATCTGGGCGGGCAGTTGCCATCAGGCCGCCAGTGCAGAGCAGACCCAGCGTGACGGCCAGGACCGCGGCGGCGCGGCAGAAGACGTGGAGACGGAGGACAGGACTGAGCGGACGGCGCGGAATCATGGGCGGGCTCCCTGCGGCGTTGGTCTCTGGAAGGTATAACGGTCATGGCCGTAACGTCTAGATCTTGGCCGCCCTGATCGACCCGTTGACGTCGTGATCTGGCCGCGAGTAACGTCCCGTAATTACAGCCAGGACCGTAATGCCGCGCCTGCGGGCGCAATCCATGGCCCCATGCAACCGGTTGCTCACTGTCGAGAGGTGAAGATGGGACAAGGTGTGCGGTTCGCGATCATCGGCGCCGGAGCGATCGGGGCGGTGCATGCGCGCCTGATCTCGTCACTGCCGGGCTCGGCGAGTCTGGTTGCGGTTGTCGATACCGACATCGACCGCGCCCGATCGCTGGCGACGCTGTTCGGCGCCAACCCCTATACCGACGCCGTGGCCGCCTATGCCGCGGAGGACATCGACGCGGTGGCGGTGTGCACTCCGAGCGCGCGGCACGGGGACGCCGCGGTGGAGGCTCTCAACGCGGGCAAGGACGTTCTCATCGAGAAGCCGCTGGCCACGACCCTGAGCGAGGCCGATCGCATCATCGCAGCCGAGAAGCTGAGCGGGCGGACGGTAACCGTCATCAGTCAGCGCCGCTTCCAGCCGCCCGCGGTCGGGATCAGGCACTCGATTCGCCGGGGCGACCTGGGCCGGATCACGTCGGGTATCGCGGAGTCCGTCTTCTTCCGTTCGCAGGAGTACTACGACTCTGGGGATTGGCGTGGCACCGCGTCGGTCGATGGTGGGGGCGCGTTGATGAATCAAGGCATCCACACGCTCGACCTGCTGCTCTGGATGATGGGTGAGCCGGTCGAGGTGTCGGCGCAGACCGCGACGATCGCCCACGAACGCATCGATGTCGAGGATGTCGCCGCGGCGACGATCAGGTTTGCCAGCGGTGCCATCGGAGTGCTGCTCGCGAGCACAGCCGCCTATCCAGGGTTGCCGGTCCGGATCACGGTGCATGGTGACCAGGGCGTGGCCGGGATGGTGGACGATCACCTCGAACTCTTCGAGTCCCGGCTGGTGGAACGGCACCCGCTCGATCGGGACGTCGACGCCGCAGGCTCACCTCTGGTCGAGGGGTGGAGCCCGGTCGACATCGCGCATCGTGCGCAGTACGAGGACTTCATCGGGGCTGTCGTCGATCGGCGACAGCCTGGCCGAGCTGGGATCGATCGGGACTGTCGTGGATACGCCGGAGGAACTGCTCGGCAGGGTCGACGCTGTGATCGTGACGTCTCGAGACGGCCGGCTGCATCGGGAGCAGGCGACGCCGTTCCTGAAATCCGGTACGCCCGTCTGGGTCGACAAGCCGCTGGCGTGCACAGTCCAGGACGCGCGGGCCATCCTCGACGCGGCCGGCGACGGGAAGACGCAGGTAACGTCGTCCTCGGCGCTGCGCTGGCTTCCTGAGATCGAGACGCTCGTCCGCGAGGCGGCCGCCCAGGTGGGCGAGATTCAGACGGTTACGGTGACTGGGCCGGCTGACGAGACGAGCGAGTACGCCGGGATCTTCTTCTACGGCATCCATCTCGCGGACGTCGCGCAGCGGCTCGCACCAGGCCGGACGAGCCCCGTTCGGGTACGTCGTGCCGCGGGCACGATTCTCGCGCACTACGACGCGGCTGGTACGGCTGTCACGTTGGAGTTCGTGCGGCCCGAACCGGAGGCACAGGTGCCGTTCCACGTCACCGTGGTCGGACGGCGCGGCGTTCTCGCGAGAGAGTTGCGGCTCGGCGCCGACTATCTCCGTCCCGGGGTCGACGCGTTCCTCTCGATGCTCTCGAGCGGAGCACTCCCAGTGACTGAGGAGGCCATGCTAGAGCCGATCTCGGTACTCGAGCAGGTGGCTACATCCCTGTAGGGGAAGGATATTCGACTCCACCCTGCACTGCCGTCGAGATCGCGAGGTCTGTGTCTCCGGGTTGCCACCCGAACAGGATGAGGTCGGCTCGCCCTCCTGGTACGAGCCGGCCGCGCCCACCCACGAAGCGACCGGGGGAGACCGTGGCGAGTTCGAGTGCGTCCGCGAGGCCGAGTCCAGCGGCGGTGGCAGCGTAGGCGACACCGGAGGCCAGACCCCGCGCGGCGCCGGCCAGCAGCCCGGACTCGACGTGAGTCAGCCTGCCCTGTTCGTCGAGTACGACGTGTCCTCCGACCGGCGTACGGTACTCACCCGCCGGGCACCCGGCCAGCGAGACCGCGTCGGAGACAAGCAGGGAGCGCTGAAGCCCCTTGGCCCGGATCATCGCTTTGAGGGCCGCGGCGGGCAGATGGTGACCGTCGGCGATGAACCCTGCCGTCAGTCCGTCCTCGGCGAGTTGAGACCAGAGATAGTTGGGGTGCCGGGGAAGCACTGTGTGTGCCCCGTTCCCGAGGTGCGTGGACAATCTCGCACCTGCGGTGACGGCCGCCCTGATCTGCTGATCGGTCGCGTGGGTGTGCCCGATGGCGACCTGGACGGACCTCGCGGTGAGAGCGGCGATGTAGTCGGCCGAGTCGTCATAGTGAGGCGACAGCGTGACCATTCCGATCAGTCCACCGGATCCCGACTGCCAGTCGTCGAACTCGTCCAGCGATGGTGGTCTGACCCATTCCAGCTCGTGGACGCCGCGCGGACCGTCCTGGTCCGAGAGGTGGGGTCCCTCGAGGTGGACGTACGGAATCGCTCTCGCGGTCGCGGCGTCGAGGGTGCGCGCCTGAGCCAGGGCCACCAGGCGGTCGGCGATGCGCGCGTGCGATGCGGTGACCAGAGTCGGTACGAACGTCGTCACGCCGTCGGTGAGAAGTCGCCGGGTCGCGGCGACGACGGCTCGCGGGCTTGGCTCCTCGGCGTTGAAGTCGAAGCCGGCGTATCCGTTCACCTGCAGGTCGACGAGACCGGGGGCGATCCAGTCGCCGGTCTGCAGCCGGCCTTCTTCGACGGAGAGGATCAGCCCGTCCCGGACGCTCACGGTGACCGGGGTCGAGGTGCGCGGATCCCTTCCGGTGAAGGTGACGACAGGGCTCATCCGGCGATTTCCTGACGGACTTCGAGGGCGGAGTCGCGGTCCAGATAGAGCACGCAGCCAGGATGCGTGCGCAGAATCGTTCCCGGTGATTCGGTGCTCAGAGCGTCGAGCAGTGCCGCGCGGACCGCCCTCGCCTTCGGGGACCCCGGGACGACGCAGAAGATCCTGCGCGCGGTCAACAGGGTCGGAATCGTCAGCGTGACCGCCTGTCGCGGTACGTCGTCGATCGTGGTGAAGCACTCGTCGTCGACCTGCTGCTGACGGCTGACCTCGTCGAGATCGACGACCTTCACCGCAAGAGGGTCGTGAAAGTCCGCGACGGCCGGGTCGTTGAACGCGAGGTGCCCGTTGACCCCGAGGCCGAGGCAGGCGATGTCGATCGGTGCCTCGGACAACTTGCCGGCGTAGTCGGCGAGCAGTCCGTCGATGTCGTCGGTGCTGTCCATGAGATTCACCTCGCCGACCGGAACGCGATCGAACAGTGTCCGCCGCAGCCACCGTCCGAACCGTTGCGGTGCGTCCGGTGACAGGCCCAGATACTCATCCAGCTGGAACGCCGAGATGCGCCGCCAGTCGATCCCAGGTTCGGCGCACAGGGCGGTCAGTGTCTCGTACTGACTCGGCGCCGAGGCGAACAGGATCCGGACCTTGTCCTGTCCGTCCAGCAGCCGTCGTAGTTCTGCCGCGATGTCGCGAGCCGCGGCGTGGCCAAGAACCTGACGGTCGGGATAGATGCGTACCCAGGGCAGCCCGGTCATGCCTTTCACGGTAGAATGCAACCGATTGCACGTCAAGATGGCCTGCGGTAGGGTTCCTGCCATGGCCCGTCGTAGGTCTGGGCAGCCGGGGATCGTCACGCTGCAGGACGTTGCCACGGCGGCAGGGGTGTCGCGTTCGACAGCGTCGCGAGCGTTCAGTCGCCCCGATCTGCTGCTGCCCGAGACGGTTGACCGGATCCATTCGATCGCCCACCGGATGGGGTACTCCCTGAACCATGCCGCGAGGGCTCTGTCCACCGGCAGATTCGGGAACCTGGCCGTGATCGTTCCCGATATCGGCAATCCCTTCTTTCCGCCGCTGGTCCGCAAGATCGAGGCGGGTGCCGACACTGTCGACTATGCGGTCTTCTTGGGAGACTCCGACGAGTCCGCGGTCCGCGAGGCGACTCTGGTGGCTCGGCTGAGCAATCAGATCGACGGCCTGGTGCTGGCGTCCTCGAGGATGACCGAGGATCAGATCCGCGCCATTGCCGCGACCAAGCCGGTCGTTCTGATCAACCGGGATCTCGCTGGAATTGCGCGTGTTCTCGTCGATGTCAAGGGCGGTGTGACGGAGGCCGTCGGGCACCTGAAACGCCTCGGGCACACGGACATCGCCTACGTGGCCGGGCCGCGAGAATCCTGGTCCGAGCAGCAGCGCCGTCAGTCGGTGGTCGCGGCAGGTACCGCGGCCGGACTGACTGTCACTGTTCTCGAACTCGGGCGGCCCAGCCACGAGGCGGCCAGAGATATCGTCTCGGCCCTGGTGGACTCAGGCGCGACGGCGGTGATCGCGTTCGACGATGTCGTCGCCCAAGGGCTGCTGGCCGGCCTGGACGCTCGCGGCATCGACGTGCCGCGCGAGTTCAGCGTGGTCGGATGCGACGACATCCTCGCGGCGACGACGCAGCCTCCGCTCACGACGATTTCCGGCGGGTCGGCCGCGGCCGGCGAGGCCGCCGTCGAACTGCTCCTGCGCCTGATCGACGGGCACCCGGCAGCCGGTGACGAGCGGGTCTCCATCGGAACCCATCTGGTCGTCCGGGCCAGCGTCGGCCGGGTCAACCGGCGACGCTGAGAAGCTTGTCCTGCAACCGGTTGCGTGATCTACTGCGAGGATGAGACGCGTCGCGATCGCGGGGGCGGCCCATCCCCACGTCGAGTACGTCACCCGTGAGCTGAGCTCGTCGCGAGACTTCGAGTTGGTGGGTGTGTCCGATCCGTCGACCGAGCTCGCGCGAGCTTGCGCTGATCCGTTCGGGGCCCGGGTCTTCGCCGATCACCGTGAGTTGTTCGCGGCCACCGAGCCTGACGTCGTGGTGGCGGCGGGGATCTACGGGACGCGTGGCGGCATCATCGTGGACGCCTTGAACCTCGGCTGCCACGTCGTGGCCGACAAGCCGCTGTGTACGACAGCCGCGGAGCTCGAGGCGATCTCGGCCGCGAGTACTGCGAATCAGCGATCAGTCACCATGCTTCTCGAGAAGCGGTACTACCCCGAAACGGTGGCCGCGCTGGAGATCGTGAGGTCGGGTCGCCTCGGAGCGCTGGTGGAGCTCAGTTCGACGGGTCCCCACAAACTCAACCCTCGCAGCCGTCCTGCCTGGTTCTTCGACCGACGGGCGTACGGCGGAATTCTCAACGATCTCCTGACCCACGACCTGGATCTGGCGCTGCTGCTCACGCAGGCGACGTCGGGCACGATCAGCGGTACGACGGCTGGATCGCTGCCGGAGCGATCCGATTTCGCCCTCTGCGGAGCCGCGACGGTGCGGACTCCTGACCACCTGATCCTGCTCGAAGCCAATTGGCTGACCCCTGCGGCCTCGGCAGTCCACGGCGACTATCACCTGCGACTGATCGGCACCGAAGGCGTCGCGGATCTGTGGTGGGCCAGGCATCAGCTGACGCTGACGACGAACAACCAGGCCACCTCGACCGTCGAACTCGGGAACGGATCGCGTCCGGCCGAGCTGACGTTCGAGCACCTCGCTCGCGGAGCGGAACCCCCGATCTCGACCAGCGAGTCCTTGGCAGCGGCGCGGCTCGCGCTGCTAGCGCAAGAAAGCGCCGACGGCAACGGAACCGCGCGCTCCTGGTCGATCGGGAGGTGACCGGGGCGCACCCCGACCCTTCAGAACTTGCCGTCGCGGACCTGGAACTTGGTCGGTTTGCCCGACAGCACGCCGCCGCGCAGGATCCAGTGAGCCTGCCAGTCCAGCAGCGTCTCGATTCCGGCGTCGGGCCGGCCGAACAACTCGTGGCACCGGGACGCATCGTTCAGCAAAGCCGTCGGCGCCTCCATGCCGGTCAACTCCGGTTCCACGTCGAGCCGCTTCCCCGCCTCCAGCGCGAGGTCGCGGACGGACAGCTTGCGGCGGCCAGCCCCGCGACGACCGAGTTGGTCTGCCACAGCCGACCGGGCGCACCGGACGTACCGGCTCGGTCCCATCTTGCCTCCGGCGCCCAGCAGGACCAGGTCTCCCTCCAGCCGGGCAAGGTCGGCGACCAGCCCAGAGGACGGCGTTGCCAGCGCAGCATCCAGCGCTGCTTCGTCTTCGAACACAGCTTGGTTCCTCTCAGCCTTTCAGGCCGGACATGGTGGCGCCCTCGGTGAAGTGCCGCTGGGCGAACAGGTAGGCGATGAAGAGCGGTGCCAGCGCGACGACCGAGCCGGCCATCGCGACACTCATCGGCACCTTGTCCTGCATCAGTCCCGCGATCCCGGTGGTCAGCAGTTGCAGGTCCGGCGACTGGGCCACCACCAGCGGCCAGAGGAAGTCGTTCCAGTGCCACAGGAAGACGAACAGCCCGAGCGTTGCCAGGATCGGCTTGCACAGCGGCAGCACGATCTGCGCGAAGATGCGGATCTCCGAGGCTCCGTCCACCTTCGCCGCGTCGATCAGCTCGTCCGGGATGCCGCGGATGAACTGCCGCATCAGGAACGTCGCCTGGGCGTTCGCGAGGGTCGGGACGATCAGTCCCCAGTAGGTGTTCACGCCGTCGGCCTTCGCGACGATCACGAACAGCGGGATCAAGGTGATGTGGTACGGCACCATCAGCATGCCGAGGAACGACCAGAAGATCGCGGTCTTGCCGGGGAACCGCTTCTTCGCGAAGGCGTACCCGGCCATCGACGACAGCAGCAGCACCAGGATCACGCTGACTCCGGAGTACACCAGGGTGTTCAGCGCCCATCGCAGGATCTGGTTCGACCGGATCACCCGGGAGAAGTTGTCCAGGGTGAGGTGGTCCGGCACCAGGCTTCCGGGAAAGATCAGGCCGCCGTTCGGTTTGAGCGACAGCACCACCATCGCGTAGAACGGGAACAGCGTCAGCAGCGCGCAGCCGGCCAGTACTACGCCACGAAGGATCCGGGTCGCGCCTCGAGCTGCGAAGACCTCCTGGCCGTCGCTCTGCTGCCCTGCTGAGTGCGATCGTTGCGGCTGTACGGCGGTGTCGAGGTCGGGTTCAGTCACTGTCGCCATCGGTCAGTCCTCCCGGTCAAGGACGAGTCGCTGCAGCAGCGTGATGACCAGCACCAGGACGAACAGCGCCAGCGCGATCGCCGAGGCATAGCCGGCGGCGATGGCGACGATCGCCAGCACGTCGTTGGTGAGCCACGAACCGTCGTACAGGCCGAGCCCGCCGAGTAGCCGCGGCGCGGCGCCGTCGGTGCCGAAGATCCAGATGAAGACGACTCCGGCGAGCACCAGCGAGGTGATCACCGGCAGGAAGAACGCGGCCCGGAAGAATCGGATGCCGCGAAACGAGCGCCGGACCAGCAGTGCCATCCCGACCGCCAGCGCGACCAGCACCGGCACGGTGACGACGGTGTAGACCAGCGTGACCCGCAGCGAGTGCCAGAACACCGGTTCGGCGGCCTTGGCGCCGTCTCTGATCGCCTTCTCCGCGGTCTTCTTGCCGAGCACGACGGCCTGGAGTTCGGGGGCCAGCACGGCCTGGACCTCGCGGGAATGCGCGACCCGCGGGCCGACGTTGACCATCGCCAGGTAGGGCTCGGCCTGGGCTTCCGGCGAGCCCGCCGCGAACGGCGCCGGTGCGCCCTCCTTCGGCGGGTAATAGTTCGAGAACTTGCCGATCGCGGCCAACTGCTCGTCGCTGGTGATGAAGTTGACCCAGGCCGCGGCCAGCGACTTGTTCTCGGAGTCCTTGAGGACGGTGAACGACCCGACCGTGCCGTAGGTCGCCTGCGCCTTGTCCTTCAACGGTGGGGTGATCATGACGTCCTTGCCCCAGACGGAGGCCATGCCGGTCGCGGTCGCGTAGTAGACACACCCGACCTGGCGGCGGCCGACCACGGTCTGCTCCGCCAGCAGGTTGACGGCGGCCTCGTCGCGCTTGACGAAACCCTGTGCCGCGAGGTCGCCGAGGTACGTCGCGGCCGCCACCATCGCCGGGCTGTCCAGAGTCGGTTTGCCCGCATCGTCGAACGGCGAGCCGCCGGCCTGCCACACCCAGGGGTAGAAGGTGGAGTTGAGGGTCGTCTCGGTCGACGCGATGATGTGCGTCACGTACTTGCCCTTGGCCTTGAACTTCGGGCCGAGCGCGGCCAGTTCGGCCCAGGTCGTCGGTGGCTTGTCCACGCCGACCTCCTTGAGCACCTTGGCGTCGCAGATCCCCGGGATCACCGACATCAGGATCGGCGCACCGTAGATCTTCCCGTCGTAGGTGACCGCGTCGAGCGAGCTCTTGCGGTACCCGCCGGTCTTCAGCGCGTCGTTCAGCGGTTCCAGCACCTCCTGGGCGCGGAACTGTGCCAGTTCGTCGGGAATCATGTAGACCACGTCGGGCGCGGTGCCGCCGGCGATCGCGGTGGTCAGTGCGGTGTCGCGGTCTTTCCACGGCTTGACCTCGACGGTGACATCGGCCTGCGGGTACTTCGTCTTGAACGCCGCGACCTGTGACTCCCAGAACTTCTTGTCCGCACTCTCGTCATCGCCACTCGACAGTGGATAGGCGCGGACCGTGATCTTGCCGCTGACCTCCTCGCCGTCCTTCGGCGCGGCGACCGATCCGCCATTGCCACCGCATGCCGCCAGTACGGACAGGGCAGCCACGCCTGGCGACGGCCAGGTTTCCGGTTCTCCGCCAGGACGTTCGCCCACCTCCAGATTAGGGGGTTACGGTCATGACCGTAGATGCCGATAGATGGTCAGTCAACGACTTGTACAAGGGTCATTCCAGAATGATTAGGGCATCTCCGCCGTGTTGACAGCACTCATTCTGCTAATTACGGTCTTAACCGTTATTGCCGACTCCTCAGGGCGGTGCGATGCTCTCGTCTGCTGCGGCACCGGATCCGGTGGCCGGACTCCTGCGCGAAGGCTGCGTGATCCCCGCGCACCCGCTTGCGCTTGACCAGGACCTGCGGATCGACGAGCGCCACCAGCGGGCGCTGACCAGGTACTACCTGGCCGCGGGGAGCGGCGGGCTGGCCGTGGGTGTCCACACCACCGAGTTCGCGATCCGCGATCGCGGCCTGCTGGAGCCGGTCCTCGCCTTGGCCGCCGAGACCGTGCGGAACGAGTCCGGGCGGCCGGTGGTGATGGTGGCCGGCGCGTGTGGTGAGACGCGGGACGCCGTACGCGAGGCCGAGATCGCTGCCGGGCTCGGGTATCACTACGCATTGCTGAGTCCGGGCGGCCTGGCGCACCTGAGCGAGGACGAGTTGGTCGAGCGGACCGCAGCGGTGGCGGAGGTGCTGCCGGTGATCGGTTTCTACCTGCAGCCGGCCGTGGGCGGCCGCCGGCTGTCCGCCCGGTACTGGGCCCGCGTCGCGGAGATCCCCAGACTGGCCGCGATCAAGGTCGCACCGTTCGACCGGTACGCGACTCTCGACGTACTGCGATCGGTCGGAAGCTCTGGGCGGAGCGACGAGATCGCGGTCTACACCGGGAACGACGACAACATCCTCGTTGATCTGCTCACGCCGTTCGAGTTCAGCGTCGGCGGCTCGCGGGTGCGCAAGCACATGGTCGGGGGGCTGCTCGGTCAGTGGGCGGTCTGGACGCGGCCCGCGGTTCAGCTGCTGGAACGCGTCAGGGCCGCGCGCGCCGGAGCAGTGGATGACCTGCCTGCCTTGCTGATGCTGGCGGCGCAGTTGACCGACGCCAACGCCGCCATCTTCGATGCGGCCAACGACTTCCACGGCTGCGTGCCTGGTATCAAGGAGGTCTTGCGCCGCCAGGGCCTGGTGGCCGACCGTCGCTGCCTTGACCCGGCCGAGGACCTGTCACCGGGGCAGGCCGAGGAGATCCACCGCGTGACCGCGGCCTACCCGTGGCTGACCGACGACGAATTCGTCACTGAGCATCTCGACACTTGGCTGTCGTGAGGGAGTGGTTGTCATGAGCATCGATCCTGCACGCCTTGCCCGTGATGGTGGTGCGGCGGTGCGCACGGCCCCGTTGCCGTCCGTGATGGACAGCTCCGGCCGCCGTTTCGGCGACGAGGAGGTGAAGGCCGTCGAAGGTGTGCTCCGCAGTGGCATGCTGTCGTCGACCTGGGGGACCGAAGTGCCCGCGCTGGAGCACGAGTTCGCCGCTTTGCTCGGTGCGAATCACGCGGTCGCCTGCAGCTCCGGTACGGCGGCCCTACACCTGGCTGTGGCGGCGGTCGACCCGGAGCCGGGGGACGAGATCATCACCACGCCGATCAGTGACATGGGCACGGTGATCCCGATTCTGATGCAGAACGCCGTACCGGTGTTCGCCGACGTCGACCAGGAGACGGGCAACCTCTCGCCGGCGACCGTGGCAGCCGCGATCACTCCGCGGACCCGGGCGGTCATCGTGGTGCATCTGTTCGGCAAGCCGGCGCCGGTGCGGGAGTTGCGGGAGTTGTGTGACCGCAACGGGCTGATGCTGATCGAAGACTGTGCCCAGGCCTATCTCGCCAGGGTCGGCGACACGGTGGCTGGGCGGATCGGCCATATCGGCTGCTTCAGCCTGCAGCAGACCAAGCACATCAGCGCTGGCGACGGCGGTCTGGCAGTCACGGACGACGCTGCGCTCGCGCGCCGGATGCGCCTGTTCTCTGACAAGGGCTGGCCGCGGGACACTACGGAGCGGACCTATCTGTTCCTCGCGGTGAACTACCGGATGTCCGAGCTCGTCGGTGCGGTGGCCAGGGCCCAGTTGCCGCGGCTGCCGGGGGTGGTTGCAGATCGCCGTACGGCGGCTGCGCGGGCTACTGCGGCGCTGTCGGATCTGGCGGGTGTGACTGTTCCACCGGATGTCGGTGACCACGTCTACTGGCAGTACCCGTTGATCCTTGACCCCGATGTCGCCGGTGACCTGCAGGAGTGGGCCGCCGCGCTTACGGCGGAGGGGATCCCCGCGAACGGTGGCTACCTGACCGGCGCCCTGTACAGCGCGCCCGTCTTGCGTGACAAGGTCACCTACGGACGGTCGGGGTATCCGCTCGAAGATGTTGAGTACCCGGTGGGGCTCTGCCCGACCGCGGAAGACTTGATCAACCGGCGGCTCCTTGTCCTTCCCTGGAACGAGAACTACACCGCTGACGACGTGGACGACGTGGTTGCGGCGGTCCGCAAGGTCCACGCCGTTTTGGCGGGGGTGCAGGGATGAGCGGGCCGGTGTTGCTTGACTGCGATGTTCTGATCGGGCATGACGTGACCACTACTCGGTGGGCCCGGCCCGACGCGGTTCGGGACGACGTGGCCGCGATCGGGCTGTCGGGTGGTGTGGTGTCCAGCCTGCGGGCCGTGCATTTCGACGTACGCAGTGGGAACGACGAGGCCCTGGAAGTTGCTGCGGGCAACGGGTGGACGGCGTGCCCGGTGCTCGACCTGCGGGACGCACTCGGGGCGGAGCGGGAGCTGGAGCGCTTGCTGTCGCTGGCCGCACCGCCGCGAACGGTGCGGCTGGCACCGAGTCTGCAGCGCGTGGAGCCGGAGTTCCCGACCTTCGGGCATGTGGTGAAGCTGGTAGTGGCCGCGGGGTTGACGGTGTTCGTGGAGGGCGACGTACGGAAGTTCGGTACGCCGTTCCGGGGGCTCGGCGCACAGGTGGTGTTCCTCGACACGCACTTCTACCACTTGGGTGACTTCATCGTGCTGGCCCGCGACGAGGCCGGGTTCCGGACGTCGACGCGGATGCTGACCGGGCCGGACTCGCTGGAGATCGTTGCGGCGGAGGTCGGTGCCGAGCGGCTGCTGCTGGGGTGCCGGACGCCGTTCCACGAGGCGCGGTCGGTGGTACGGCGGTTGCTCACGTCGAGGCTGAGCGCCGGGGAGATCGAGCTGGTCGGGAGCGGTAACGTGAAGAGCTTGCTGGAGTCCGCATGATCGTCGACGTGCATGCCCATTGGGGCCCGTGGTTCTTCTCGATGGACGTCGGTGGCATCGAGGTCAACATCGACCTGATGGACCGGTTCGGCATCGACGTCCAGTTGGTGTCGGCGATCGAGGCGATCGTGTACGACGCCCCAGGCGGCAACCGGGCGATGCTGGCGCAGCTGGACGCGGACCCGCGGTTGCGCGGGATGCTGGTGGTCGATCCGCGCCGGCTGGAAGAGGCGCGCGACGATCTGACGGAGCTCCTGGCCGGAGACGGACGGGAGCGATGGACCGGGGCCAAGATCCATACCGAGTACAGCCGGACGCCGATCGACAGCCCGCCGATGCGGGCCGCCATCGAACTGACCACCGAGTTCGGGCTGCCCACGCTGGTACACACCTGGGACCGGAACATCCTCGACCTCGCCGACGTGGCCGCCGCGGTCCCCGGCGCCCGCGTCATAGCCGGCCACATGGCGGCCAGCGGCTGGCGGCTGATCCCCGAAGCCGCCGACCGCTCCGATCGCGTCTGGTTCGAGCCCTGCTGGTCCGCCCCTGACGCCGGCCGGATCCGCTGGACCCTCGACCGGGTCGGCCCCGGCCGACTCATGTTCGGCACCGACGCAACCTTGATCGATCCCTCGATCGCGCTGGGAGCCGTCGAAGCCGCCGACCTCACCCCGGCCGAACACGACGCCGTCATGGGTGCGACCGCAGCCGACCTCTTCGACCTCTGACCCGCAGCGGCCTGAGCACCGACGCCTTCGGCCGCCTCGTCACCGACGAGACGTTGACCAGCATCGACGATGACCGCATCGTCGCCGCAGGGGACTCGGCGGCACCGTCGGATCAGCCGCTACGGATGAGCTGCCAGGCCGCGAATCCGCTGGGTGCGCATGCCGCCGACACAGTGTTCAGTCACATCGCGGGGACGCAACCCGCGCCCGTCATGGTGGGATTCTTCGGTCAGTGCATCAGTCTGGGCCGTGGCGTCGCCACTGCGGCGGGGTGCCCAGCTGGGCTCCGAGCAGGTGCTTGCCGCCCGGCCGTCAAGATGTCCGAAGCGCTCCCCGACCTGCTTCGCGGCCTCCTGAACGATGGACGAGTCGGTGACGTCCAGGGTGACGGCGTGCGCGTCGCCGCCTGCCGCGCGGATGGCTGTGCACGCACGACCCGGCCCCGATACCCCGACACGCCGAGGGAAGCGTTTGCTGGCCGGGGACGGGTATGCGCGGGTGTCCGGCCCCCCCCGGCCTTGCGCCCAGGGGTGGCGCCATCGTCACCCTCTCGGCCGCCACGCGAACCCACCAGATCGAATTGATCAGAGACTCCTCGAGGTGATCGCTTCGGTCGGCGTCTAAGTGATCCCGTCGTACTGTCGTTGCCGTGCTGACCGACCCGAACTACCGCGTCCCGTCCCCGCCGTACGCCGCTGACGGCATCGCCTGGCTGCGGGCGTCCGTCGCTCGCTTCAGCAACGGTGCAACCCATGAACGCCGACGTGCGCACGCCGTGACCGAATTGGCTGCCATCGACCCGGATGCCCTGCGAGCGTTGGCATTCCGACGCGGTACCGGCCCGGTGGAGGTGCTGGCCGAAGCGCTCGGACTGCCCGTCACCGTCGCTGAGGACATCGCCGTGATCGCGAAGTCCTACCAGCCGCACACCGCGATCACTCCGGCGGCGGATCAGGCCGTCGACCGCCTTGTCCGGACCCTCGGTGCCTATGACGAGAAGACGGCCAACCGAATCGCCCTGCTCGTCCAGGCATGTGACGCGACCGCCGCCCTGGTCGCCAACACCCTCGCAGACCGCACCGGCCCGCCGGTGCTCAAGACCCGGCGAGTGGCCGCGGACGGCGCGACAGTGGAGATCGACCTGACCGAGTTGCCGTTCGGCGCGGGCCCGCACGCCTGCCCCGGCCGGCTCCACGCACTCGCCCTCGCGGACGGCCTCGTCCAAGCAGCGCGCGCCAGGTCCAAGTAGCGCTGAGGCGCTGTCAAGTGCGCGAAGTGGGCCGCAGTAGCTGGATCAGGTGGTCCAGTAGGTCCCCTGGCTGGTCCAGTAGCCGGAACTGTGACTGGATCTGCAGTCCGTCGGACAAGGCGATCAGCAAGGTGGCGATCTTCTCCGGGTCGGCCGCCGTGCTGATCGTTCCGTCCGTCTGCCGATCCTGAATGGCTTCGGCCAGCGCCTCGCGCAGGTGCTGATAGCGCTCCACGAAGTACTCGTGCGCGCCATGCTGCGGATCGCCGGCCTCCGCCGAGAAGGTCGAGTACAGCTGGACGAGACCCGGGACGTCCGCGTTGTGCCGGACGATGGCGGCGAGTTTGCCGACCGCATCGGACTCGTCGCTCAGTCGCGCCGTGTCGGCCTCGTCGCGCGCTCGCAGTACCTCCTCGAAGAGCTTCTCCTTCGACCCGAAGTAGTGCAGCAGGCCCGCCTCGCTCAGCCCGACGGCACTCGCCAACTCACGCGTCGACGTCCTGCGGTAGCCCTGTCTGGCGATCACTTCGAGAGCCTTGGTCAGGATCTCCTCGCGCTTGGCGACGCCCTTCGCGTACGGGCCTCTCTTTGCCATATTTCAAAACCTAGCATCACTTGGTTTTCGCGCGTACAGTGACACGCATGAGCCCGACACCTGCTGAATTCGTCGCCTTGGCCGGTCGCCTCACGCTCGAGGAGAAGGTTCAGCTCCTCACCGGTCAGGATTTCTGGTCGACTCACCCGCTTCCTGCTGTCGGGCTGCGGTCGATGGTGTTGTCCGACGGCCCGAGCGGCGTCCGCGGACCGGTCTGGGACGAGCGCGATCCATCGCTCAACCTTCCGTCCGCGACCGCGCTGTCGTCGTCCTGGGATCTCGCCGTCGCCCACCGGTACGGCGTGGTGTCAGCGCTCGAAGCCCGCCGCAAAGGCGTCGACGTCGTACTCGGCCCGACCATCAACCTGCACCGATCACCCCTCGGCGGACGTCACTTCGAGGCGTTCAGCGAGGACCCGGTCCTGACCGCCGAGCTCGCTGCCGCCTACGTGGCCGGCGTACAGGAACTCGGCGTCGGCGCGACCCCCAAGCACTACGTCGCGAACGACTTCGAGACCGACCGCTTCACCGCCGACGTCGTCGTGAGTGAGCGCGCGCTACGCGAGGTGTACCTGCTGGCCTTCGAGAAGGCGGTCGTCGAGTCGAAGGCATGGCTGGTGATGAGTGCGTACAACTCGATCAACGGCGCGACCGCGTCGGAGAACGAGTTGCTCGAGACTCCGCTGAACAGCGAGTGGGGCTTCGACGGCGTCGTCGTCAGCGACTGGACCGCCGTACGCAGCGTGCAGAGCGCGAACCACTCGCAGGACCTGGAGATGCCGGGCCCGATCGGGGCTTGGGGGGACGCGTTGGTCGAGGCGGTGCGGTCGGGTGAGGTCAAGGAGGAGGCGATCGACCGGAAGGTACTGCGCCTGCTCGCGCTGGCCGCCCGGGTCGGCGCGCTCGAAGGGTTCGAGAAGCCGGCCCAGATTCCCCAGCTCGATACCGTCGCGTTCGCCCGCGCCGCGGCGGCCGAAGGCTCGGTCCTGTTGCGGAATGCCGACGAGCTGCCCTGGACCGCCACCACACTCCAGCGGGTCGCGGTCATCGGCCACAACGCGCGCGACGCGCGGACCCAGGGCGGCGGCAGCGCGACCGTCATCCCATCGTCCGTGGTCTCACCGCTCGACGGACTGCGTGCGGCTCTACCTGATGCCGAGGTGACGTACTCGATCGGCGCGGTCGTCCAAGAAGGTGTCGCCGAGCTGCCGCTGTCGACGATGACCAATCCGGCGACCGGCCGGCCTGGCGCCCGGGCACGCTTCCTGGCCGAGGACGGCGCCGAGCTGTTCGCCGAGGACCGCTTCTCCAGCGCGCTGGTGTACCTCGGCGGGAGCGCGCCGATCGCCGACACGTCGGTCTTCGAGTTCCGTACGACGTACACGCCGGCTGAGTCAGGGTCAATGCTGCTCGGGTTCGCCTCGGTCGGCCAGGGCCGCATCTTTGCCGACGGCAAGCTTCTGCGTGAGGGCGTGGCCGTACCGGTCGGCTCGGACCTCGGCGCCGCACTGCTGTCGCCGCCGTCCATCTCGACTCCGCTCGACGTGATCGCCGGCCGGCCGGTCGACTTCCGCGTGGAACTCGAACTGCCGACCTGGGAAGGCGGTCTCGGCAACGCCTTCAGTATCACCGTCGGCGTCGAGCCGGACCGGTCGAACCCGCAGGCGCTGATCGACGAGGCCGTCGCGGCCGCGCGGGCCGCGGAGGTCGCGGTCGTGGTGGTCGGCACCAACTCCAAGGTCGAATCCGAGGGCCACGACCGGACCACGCTCGCGCTGCCCGGTCGCCAGGACGATCTGGTCCGGGCTGTGGTCGCGGCCAATCCCCGCACGGTCGTGGTCGTCAACTCAGGCTCGCCCGTCCAGCTGCCCTGGCGTGGCGAAGTAGCCGCACTCCTGGTCACCTACTTCGGTGGCCAGGAGTACGGCCATGCACTGGCCGACGTACTGCTCGGCATCGTCGAGCCCGGTGGGCGTCTCCCCACCACGTGGCCGCGCGAGGAAGCCGACGTACCGGTCATCGACGTCACGCCACAGGACGGCACTGTCCGGTACGACGAAGGCGTCCACATCGGCTATCGCGCTTGGCTCCGCGCCGGGACCGAACCGGCGTTCGAGTTCGGGCACGGGCTCGGTTACACCACCTGGTCGCTGTCCGACCTCCGTGCCTCCGAGACCTCTGCCGCGGTGACCGTCCAGAACACTGGTGATCGATCCGGCAAGCACGTCGTCCAGGTGTACGCCGAACGCCCCGAAAGCACAGTGGATCGGCCGGTCCGCTGGCTGGCCGGCTTCGCCGTCGTACGCCTGGATGCAGGTGAGACCAGCCAGCTCACCGTCCCTCTGCACAACCGCACCTTCGAGCATTGGGACAACGCCTGGACCACCGAGCCCGGCACCTTCACCCTCCGAGCCGGCTCGTCGGTGTCAGACCTCCCACTGTCGACCGAGCTTCAGGTCGGGTAGCTGCCCAGGTCAGGCCGGCGGGGGAGCGAGGAGTTGCTGACGCAAAGCTTCGTCGTCGAGGTCTTCGATGGGGGATGCAGACTGGGTGAGTGTGCTCGGGGGCGCATTGGTGATGTTGTGTTCGGCGATCAGGCGCAGGGCGCGGTCTCGGTCGTGGTCGGCCAGTGCGTCGACGATGGCGACGTGGAGAGCATGCCGGGCAGCGATGTACTCGGGCAGCGGCTGTTCGCTGGTCGGCAGTACCGCGAGGGTGTGGGATTCGATCTGGTCGAGCAGATTCACGTAGAGCGATCGGAGCATCGGGTTCGGACTGACTGCGGCGATGCGCGCGTGCAGAGACCAGTTCGCTCGGATGAACCCGATTGGGTCCTGTTGGCCCACTGCCGCAGCCATGTCGGCCAGGATTTCGCGCATCGCGGCGATGTCGGCAGGCGAGGCATGCCACAACGCATCCTCGATCAGCAGGGGATCGAGGGCGTCGCGAATGCGGACCGCCTCAATGACCGGCGTCTGCCCGGCGTCCAAAGCGAGTACCGAGTTGCCTAGTCGCACCATCGGGGACTGAGCTGCGACGAAGACGCCACCACCAGGCCCCGGACGCACCGTCACCACGCCGCGTGACTGCGCAATCCGCACAGCCTCGTTGAAAGTTCCGACCGAGACGTTGCACCGACCCCGTAGTTCCTCCTTGGAACCCAGCCGATCGCCGGGCTGGGCCGTCTCGGCGATCGCGATGAGTTGGGCGGCCGTGGCTTCGCCGCGAGACAGCCGCGGAGCCGGCCTGACATCAGATGCCGGGTGACGCCAGTCCTGGGGTCGAAGTGCGGGTACGTCGAGGCCGTTGTCCTCGACCATGTCATCCCCTTCCGTCAGCAGCACAGCGTTCAGAATTCCACATAAACAATATAGTGGAAACCCCTTGACAGCCAGTGGTGGCCACCCGCACCATCAACTTAATTGACATATCGGCTTCGTGCAGACGAGAGGTGGCCATGATCGACCAGCAACAGTTTCGCGAGTTGATGTCGGGCGTGTGCGCTCCGGTCACGGTGGTCACGACCATCTTCGATGACATCCCCTTCGGGATGACGGTGAGTTCGTTCGCCTCGTTGTCACTGGAGCCGCCACTTGTCAGCCTCGCTGTGGACCGTGCTTCCTCACTGCTCACGCCGATCCAGCAGGCCGGGCGGTTCGCGGTGAACATCCTCAGCCATGCTCAAGACGAGCTTGCGATGGTCTTCGCCCGCCGCGACGTCGACCGCTTCGGCGTTGCGGACTGGTATCTGGAGGCCGGACTTCCGAGACTGATCGACGCTCCCAGCTGGGTGGAGTGCGACCTCTACCGAACCGTGGAGGCCGGCGACCACCTTCTGCTGCTCGGCCTGGTGCGCTCCGCCAAGCGCAGCCCTGACGTGGCGCCACTGATCTACGCGAACCGGACCTTCGGTACCCACTCTCGCTTCGCCGAGCGACCACGTCCGGCCATCGCCGACCTCATCGCCGCATGCACCCGCTGACAACCCGACTCAGGCATTCCCGTGATCAGCCGTTGCCAGATCAGGCATCACGCCTCGACGTCGCAAAGGAGACAAACTCATGACCGCTGTGACCGCCGACCCGAGCGCAAATGGCACTGGGGACAGCCCCACCTCGCGCGAGCTGCTCGCCCGCATCGCAGAACTGCAGCCGATGATCCGCAAGAACGCGGCGCAGGGCGAAGAGGATCGCCGGGTTGTCGAGGAGAGCATCCAAGCCTGCCGTGACGCCGGCCTGTTCAAGGTCGCGCAACCCAAGCGGTACGGCGGTTACGAGACCTCGATGCGCACCATGCTCGACGTCTCGGCAGCCGTCGGCGAGGCCGACGGTGGCACTGCCTGGGTTGTCGCCCTACTCAACGTGTGTGCATGGCTGACCGGCACCTTCCCCGAGCAGGCACAGGACGACGTTTGGGCCCAGGACCCCGACGCGCTGGTGTCGGGCGTCCTCACCCCGTCGGCCGAGACCCGCAAGGTCGATGGCGGGCATCAGATCACCGGCCGCTGGTTCTGGAACTCGGGCTCATACCATGCCTCGTGGGCGGTGCTCGGCATCCCGATCACCAACGATGTGGGCGAGGTCGTCGACCAGGGCTTGGCTCTGGTCCCGCGTGCCGACCTCGACTTCGAAGAGACATGGTTCGTCGCTGGCATGAAGTCCACCGGCAGCAACTGCCTGATCGCCAAGGACGTCTTCGTTCCCGACCATCGCGTGATCTCGGTGCCACAGTCGATCGAGGGTACATACGCCACCGAGCACTCCGAAGAGACTTTGTACCGGTCGCCGTTTGTGCCTCTCCTCGCCCTCGTCCTGACCGGGGCGCAGCTTGGCCTGGGCCGCGCGGCTCTGGACATCGTCCGAAAGAACGCCGCCAGGAAGCCGATCTCCTACACCTTCTACACGGTGCAGGCCGACTCGGTTGCCTTCCAGCTCCAGTTGGCCGAAGCCGCCATGATGATCGACACCGCCCACCTGCACGCCTACCGCGCGGCCGACGACATTGATCAGGCCGCCGCACGCGGCGAGTACCCGGACTACCTCTCCCGCGCCCGCGTTCGGGCCGACACCGGCTGGACCGTCGAGCACATCACCAAGGCAATCGACATCCTGCTCTCCGCGCACGGAGCGGGCAGTTTCGCCGACGCCAACCCGCTGCAGCGCATTTGGCGCGACTCCGCGGTCGCGGCCCGCCATGCGGTGGCGACGCCAGTGATCGGTTACGAGGTCTACGGCAAGGCACTGCTTGACCGCGACGACCACATCACGCCGCTCGTCTGACCCTCCACCTACACCCTCAACCCGGAGTCGCCAGTATGCGCGTAGCCAACCTGCAAGGTCGTCTCGTTGTCATCGCTGGCGATCCCGGACACGAACTGGCCTTCGATGTCGAGAAAGGTAGCAATGGCCGGTTCGGTGCTGACCCACAGCGTGTCTACGAAGACTGGGCGGCCTTCACTGGTTGGGCTGTCACCGCCGAGTGGGAGAACGGGGTCCAGTTCTCGGCCGAGGACCTCGGATCTCCGGCGCCCACGCCGAGGCAAGTTTTCGCGATCGGACTGAACTACAGCGAGCATGCCGCCGAATCCGGTTTTGATGCCCCCACCTCGGCGCCGCCCGTGTTCACGAAGTTCCCCAGCTGCATCACCGGACCTCATGGAGTCATCGAGATCCCCCAGGGTGGGCACGTTGACTGGGAGGTCGAGCTCGTCGCCGTAATCGGCCAATACGCCCACCATGTCCCCGCTGGGTCCGCGTTCGACTACATCGCGGGATACTCGGTGGGACAGGACATCTCCGAGCGACTGCTGCAGATGGCAGCAACACCGCCGCAGTTCAGCATGGGCAAGTCACTTCCTCGTTTCGGCCCCATCGGTCCTTGGCTGGTGACCCTGGACGAGTTCGCCGATCCTGATGACCTCGAGCTGGGATGTGAGATCAACGGGGAGCCGGTGCAGCGCAGCCGTACTGGCGAACTGATCTTCTCCGTGTCCGCGCTCGTCGCCAACCTCTCGGCCAGCACTCCGCTGCTGCCTGGGGACGTCATCTTCACCGGCACGCCCTCCGGCGTCGGATTGGGTCGAGACTCGCAGCGATGGCTCGGCGACGGTGACGTGCTCACCAGTCACATCGAGGGCATCGGCGAGCTGCGGCACCGCTTCGTCGTCGCCGCCCCGCCCATCGCCTGAACCGCACCTCTCAGAAGGAGAGAACCTCGATGGCCCTGCACCGCTTGACCTCCATCACCATGGGCGTCCCCAATGTGGACGAGGTTGCCGCCTACTACCAGGAGTTCGGGCTTGTTCCCGACGATTCATCCGACGACGGACTCTGGTTCACTACTCGCGACGGTGGACGACAGCTGCGCATCGTCCATGCCCCAACCCGCCGACTGGTCGACCTCCACGTAGGTGTCGATGACGACGACGACCTCGGTCGCGCCGCGCACAATCTGCAGCTCATCGGCGTCGCCGTAAATCGGGGCCCGCGTTCGATCAGCGCAATCGAGAAGGCCACGGGCACCCGCGCGGTCCTCGAAATCGCGCCGCGGTTCACGCAGGACACCCAACCCGCCACGCCGTACAACGGCCCTGGACGCTACGAGCGCAACGGCGCGCGAGCTCCCGGAGTCCTGCGCAATGATCGGGTGATGCCTCGAAAGCTAGGCCACGCCGTCCTTGGCTCGACGGATCACGCAATCACCGAGGCCTTCTTCGTCCAGGGTCTGGGCTTCAGGATCAGTGACCGCATCAAGGGCGCCGGCACTTTCCTGCGCTGCTCTACCGATCATCACAACATCCTCGTACTTTCCGCGCCGGTGTCCTTCCTGCACCACACTTCCTGGCAGGTCGACGACATCGACGACGTCGGTCGAGGCGCGTACGCCATGCTCGAGGACAACCCCGAACGCCACATCTGGGGGCTCGGCCGTCACTACGGCGGCTCCAACTTCTTCTGGTACCTGAAGGATCCCGCAGGCAACTTCAGCGAGTACTACTCCGACATGGACTGCATCGTCGATGACCAGCTCTGGACACCGGAAGACCTCGAAGGCGCACAAGGCCTCTTCTCCTGGGGACCGCCGCCCCCACCGTCCTTCCTCCACCCAGAGGACCTCGCAGCCCTGATGACCGGCACGCACTCTGCTTGACAGAGGGCGCATCGCATACCCACTAGTGCATGAGGAGATCGCAAGTGAACGAGGCGATGGCTCGGCTGCTCCCCGAAGCCGCCGTTACCGAAGCAATTCTCACACTCGAGGCAAGGCGAGTACGAGCGATGCTCGAGGCTGATGTCGACCAACTCGCCGAGCTCATCGACGACGCGTGCGTGTACATCCACGGCTCGGGCGCGTGTGACTCGAAAGAGTCCTACCTTGCCCAGCTGCGCAGCGGTGCCCTGGTCTACCGGGCGATCTACGTCAGCGAGCGAGATGTCACTGTTCACGACGGGTGCGCACTCGCTACATTCCACTTGGCCGCGAGCATCGCGGTCGCCGGCGAGCTGCGCGATCTGAACTCTCGTTGCTCAGCGGTCTGGTCTCTTGATGAGCCGCGCAAACTACTCCTCTTCCAGTCCACGCCCCAGGCCGTGTCTGCCTCCCAGTTCGGGAGAACCTGATGGGCGATCGCCAATCAGGCACAGCAGCACGGATGCACAGCATCGAATATCTCCCGAACAGATTCATGGCAACTCCCTCGACCGAGGTTGTTCAGGTAGCCGGCCCTGGCCCGCTACCTGTGCAAATGCGGCAGGTGCGCCCGCTCGCGGGCTAGGTCGACGGCCTCGCGGAGCGCGCGGGTGACGTAGTCGGGGGCCTTTAGACCGCGTTTACGCGCCCACAGCAGTTCCACCTCGACTCGACAGATCTGGTCGGCGAAGTCGTTGGTGTCGTAGGCGATCCCGAGGCTGGCAAGCACGTCACCGAAGTCAGCTTTCTGGCTGTTGTTGTTCGCGCCCACCGGAGCGAACGAGATGCCGCGCATCAACCGGACCAGCCAGCGTTGCCACCCTGCGAGTTGGGACCATAGGGCTCGCGCGGCCAGTTGGTAGTAGGCGTAGTGGCCGGGCTCCTGCCGCTTGATCTGGCCGATCACCGTGTGCGCGATAGCGGTCTCGCCCATCTCGAGCGTGCCGCGGTGGAGCAGGTTGTAGGCGAGTACGGCCGACCGCTCGGTTGCCATGCCGGTCAGGTAGTAGAGCATCCGGCAGACGTCCTGGAACGCGCCGATGTGGGACAGCGCACCCAAGATGCGAAGCTTGGCGCCGATCGAGTCGAGATCCGTCTCGGCAGGCCTGCGCCCCAATTCGACCTGCAGCCGATCGAGGATCAGTCCGTGCTGGATCTCCTGGGGCTGCCAGACGTCGGCGTAGAAGTGCCGGTCGAGCTCGGGCGGGTTCGGGATCATCGTGATCAGCTCGAGGACATTGCGGTCCACCTCGAGCTCGACCCGGGCCATGTAGTCGAGCACGTGCCCGAAGCGCGCTTCGAACTCCCGAGGCCGGCGGACGCCAAAGTCCACTGAGTCCAGCGGGATCGGCGGGTGGTCCTCGGCCAGCTTTGCGACGTGTTCGGTCAGCCGGAGTTCGGCCAACGGGGCGTATGCGCGACGTGACACGGTAAAGGTTTCCTTTCTGGATGTGGTGGATGCGGTCGTGCCCGGCCGGGCTCGCCTGATCCAGGCGAGCCCGGCTCCTCTATCGTGCGCCGACCGTCCTTCTGCGGAATGACCTCGAAGGGGTTAAGGTGCGGAGGCGGACACGGGCTCCTTCGCAGGTGCGGGATGCTTGCCCGCCGGTTCCCGGCTCAGACTCTCGCCCTCGATGTCGACCCGTGGCAGGATCTTGTCGAGCCAGCGAGGCAGCCACCAGGCGCGGTGGCCGAGCAGGGCGAGCACGGCCGGGACGATGGCCATCCGGACCACCAACGCGTCCAGCATGACCGCCGCTGCGAGGCCGAAGCCGATCATCTTGATGAAGGGGTCGACTTCAAAGATGAACCCGGCGAAGACCGCCATCATGATGAGCGCAGCCGCGACCACGACGCGGGCGCTGTGTCGGAACCCGGTCTCGATCGCCTGCCGCGGAGCCTCACCGTGGACGTACGCCTCGCGCATCCGTGAGACCAGGAACACCTCGTAATCCATTGCCAACCCGAACACGACCCCGATAATGAAGATCGGTACCGCGCTCATGATGGGGCCTGTCTGCTCGACCCCCAGCAGGCTGGCCGCGATGCCCTCCTGGAAGACCAGGACCATCGCACCCAGCGCGGCCACCACGGAGAGCAGGAACCCCAAGGCCGCCTTGATCGGGATCAGAATCGAACGGAACACCAGCAGCAACAGCAGTACCGCGAGCCCGACCACGGTGGCCAGGTACGGCAGCAGGGCGCCCGAGAGCTTCGATGCCAGGTCGATGTTGATCGCGGTGGTCCCTGTCACCTGGAACGTCGCCCCGGTTCCTTCGGTGAACCCGGAACGCGAGTCACGCAGGTTGCGCACCAGGGCCTTGGTCGCCTCGTCGGTGGGGCTGGTCGATGGGACCGCGTCGAAGAGTGCCGTGTTCCCGGCCTCGTTGAACATCGGCGGCGACACCGAGACCACACCGTCCATCCCAGCAATGTTCTGGGCGATCGTGGCCGCAGCCTTCTTCGGGTCGGTAGCGGTGCTGGCATCGACCACGATCATGAGCGGACCGTTGAAGCCCGGACCGAAAGCGGTGGCAAGCTCGTCGTAGGCACGACGCTCGGTGGTCGTGGTCGGCTTGGATTCTTCTCCCGGCATGCCCAACTTCAGGGACAGGGCGGGGATCGCGAGTGCCGCGAGCGCCACCACACCGAGGGTCAGTACTGCGATCGGGCGGCGAAGCACAAGTCGTGCCCAGCGCACACCACCCGGGGTTCGCCCGCCGGCATTGCCGGTCCGGTTCTCGTCCTGCCCGGCAACGGCCTCCGCGCCGGTTGCGGTGTCGCGCTGGGCATCGGCGTCGGCTGCTTGACGAGCGTTTCGGCGAGCTGTTCGAGACAGCACCTTGTCGGGTACGAACCCGATGACCGCCGGCACCAGCGTCAGCGCAACCAGAACAGCAATGATTACCGCGCCAACCGCTGTCAGTCCCATCTTGGTCAGCAGCGGAATACCGACCACCCACAGGCCCGCCAGGGCGATGACAACCGTCAGACCAGCGAAGGCCACGGCAGATCCGGCCGTGCCGACTGCAAGGGGTACTGCGTCGATCGCAGACAGGCCCCGCGCCCGTTCCTCGCGGTACCGCGAGACCACGAACAGGGCGTAATCGATCCCCACCGCGAGGCCCAGCATCAATGCCAGCGTCCCCGTGGCCGTCGACAAACCAAAGGCCTCACTGAACGCCAAGGTCAACATCAGGCTCACCGCGACGCCAAGCACCGCGGTCAGCAAGGTTAGACCCGCACCAACGAGGGATCCGAAGGTGATCACCAAGATCACTGCGGCCAACGCGATCGCAATGATCTCGGCAGTGCCGCCCCCCGTAGATGTCTCCATCGCCGACCCGCCGGCTTCGACCGTCAGGCCGGCGTCCCTGGCGACGTCGCCAGCAGTGTTGATATTCTTACGAGTCTCAGCGGTCACCTCGCTTGCCGGCACGGTGAAGTCCATAGTCGCGTACACGGCAGAACCGTCTTTACTGACGGCACCCTCTTGGAACGGGTCGGCGACCTTCTCCACCTGGCCGCCAACGGCCAGTTGCTTGACCGCCGAATCAACAGCGGCCTTGAAGGGTGCCGAAGTCACCTTTTTGCCGTCTGGCGCCACGAACACCACCCTGGCGTCAGCAGCGCCGACGATCAACCCAGGAAACCGCTCCTGCATCTTGTCCATCGCCCGTTGGGACTCCACGCCAGGCACGGAGAAATCGCCAGCAGGAGCTGCGGGAGCTGACAACCCGGCGAAGAGTGCTCCGGCCAGGATCGCGAGCCATGCCAGGACCACCGGACCACGGCGCCTGAAGGCGAACCGACCAATCCGAGCCAATATCGTTGCCACAGGAGATCTCCATCTCAGAGGGATTAAGTGACTCAACCGTCCCAGCGGCGGCCGCACGTGTCGTCCTGCGCTCGACGGCAACCGGCTACTCAATCCGGACCCATTCACCGTTCCGCCACTACTGCTACAGCAGTACCGCGCGGCGCAAAGTGGGCGGAATCATCGCTCGTAGCCGATGGCAACGACAGCTACCGCCGCGCCGGCCGAGGTGCCCGGCCGCCGCCTAGTTGTCCACAGCAACGACTGCTATACCCTCGCCGGTGTTGTCGCCACGGCTGTCACTGGGCCCAGCCAGGCGTGCGAGGCCCGGCTACGCGTAGACCTACCGCACGGTGGAACTGCCGAGCACGTGTGTCAAACTACCTGATATGGGTGACGAAGAAGATCAGCCGCTGGGCTTCCTGCTGTATCAGGTGATGGCGGCGCTGCGTCCGCAGGTGACCGCGGAGCTCCAACCGCTCGGCATCGGGTTACCGGAGTTCGTGTGTCTGCGCAATCTGTGGATGTTTCCGTCCCAATCGAACGCCGAACTGGCCCGCCATGCAGGGGTATCGCCGCAGGCGATGAACAAGGTGGTGCGGGACCTGCAGGAAATGGGCGCGATCGCGCGACCGGCTACGGTGCCGGCAGGCAGAAGTCTGCCGGCCATGCTGACGTCCAAAGGCAAGGCCTTGCTCAAGCGAGCCGAAGCGGCCGTACGAGTCGCCGACGAGCGACTCATGGTACAGCTCACGTCGGCTCAGCGTCGCGAACTCAAGCAGCTTCTGCACGCGGTTGATTCGTACAAAGTCAACGGTGCAACGTAGCCGGGCCCCTCGTGAGGGGCTGCTGCACAACAGTAGGCGAACTGCGTCCGGTGGTCGACGAAACAGCCTATATCAGCTAGGTTGATATATTGGACGGGGCCATGATCGTTGCGCGGAGCGCGGCGATTGTTCGCATCCAACCGATTCGTCGACCGAAAGTGAGACAGCTCGTGCACGAGGAGCGCACCGCCGTGGCTGCAACCGACGTGATCATGTACTCGACAACCTGGTGTGGGTACTGCCGCCGTCTCAAGACAGCGATGGACGACGCCGGCATCACCTACGCTGTGGTCGATATCGAAGAAGACCCGGATGCGGCCGAGTTCGTCGGCCGGGTCAACAACGGCAACCATATGGTTCCACTGGTGAAGTTCCAGGACGGCTCTACGGTGACCAATCCCAGCCTGGTCCAGATCAAGCAGGTACTCGCGACCATCAGTTGATCCGCCCGCACTGCTGTGGCGCGGACAGGTGGGTGGGTGAACCGTGCCGATGCTCGCGGTGCGCGCATCGGCACGGGAGCGGCGCTACGCGTCGCCGACTACAAGGAGTTCTCGCCGGCGAGTTCCCAGCCGCTCAGCGCCGCTGTCGGTCACCACGACGGTATCGCCCCAAGTGACGTCGTGGGTGCGAGGAGATGGCACGGGGGCCTCAGGTACCTCCAGGAACGGCTTGAGGATGAACGTCGTGTTCGCGGTGATCGGCAGCTCGGCGACGTGGGAAGTGTCGCGGTTGGGAATGAGCAGCGGTCCGTCATTGCCCAGACCGCGGCCGTGCAGAAGGGTGAGCATGTGCCCGTCGCCGGTACCTGCTACCGACTCCACGGCGGCGAAGACATCGCCCCACCGCTTCCCCGGCCGCATCACCTCCAGGGCGACGTCGAAGGCCTCTGCGTTGCGTTCGAAGATTTCGAGTGCCCGGGCCGTAGGCGGCCCGACGACCATAGGCTGTGCGACCTGGGCCTGGTAACCGCGGATCTCGGGCATCAGCTCCGTGGCGACATATGTTCCCCGCTCGAGAACGCCGGGCGGTGTGGTCACATATCTGTGCCGCATCTCTCCCCACGGCCCAGGCGCCCAGGCGATGTGTAGTACGTCGGCACCAGCACGGACTTGAGCCAGGAGCATCTGCCCGAAGACCTCAGCCTGTACCACGCCCTCCCGTGCCGTTTCCGCCATCGCTTCCAGTGAAGCCTCGCCGACGCGCACGCTAGCGGCCAACCGGGAGATCTCTTCTGCACCCTTGACGTACCGCGCGCTTCCGAGAATGCCGGTCCCGTCGACGATGTGCTCAGCTCCGACGGCTGCTGCGATCCGCGAGACCGTTGTGTGTGCGGCGTAACCTTCGGGCTGCCGCACTGAGGAGAGTTCGTCGCCGCGCAGCCCAGCGATCGCGGTGCGCCGCCGCACGCGGCCACGCCGGCGCAGCACCTCGGCCGCGACCAGTCCGAATTCCGGCGCAGTAGACCCCAACGGAGTCGCGCTCATGCGGTCGTCAATCCAGTGTGGGCGCTCGACGGCGTAGTTACTGTGCTCGCCGCCGAGAATGAGGATGGGTTCACCATCTACCGGAAAGATCGTGAGGCCGACGGTGTCTGCGATGTAGAGCGAGTCCGATGTGACCCAGGCCGGCAGGACGATCAACAGTTCGACGCCATCCTCGCGCATCAGCGCACGCAACCGAGCCCAGCGTCGATCTCTCTCGTCCAGACTGAACATCGGCTCGTTGACCGGTGCTGGGATCCCCAGAATCCCTTGGACGCCACGCATTGCCTGCATCACTGTCTCCTTGTCTCTAAGCTCTGCTCGGCCAAGTCGTCCCCAAGGGATCGAGTACGGACGTTCTCAGCGGATACAGGGGATGCCAGCGGCACAATACTAACATTATTGTCAACAATCGCGGCCGGCTCACCCGAGTGCCGCTGCAGCCCGAGGTCGTTGGGTAGAGCAACGAGTCGCCGCTCAGCTACTGCGAAAGCAGTAGCTGAAAGCCTGCGCTGGCAGGACGCGCGCGGGCATGCTCGCCGGGGACGATGGGATGCATCCGATCACCCGCACTTGAAGGAAGCGACGCCGCATGTCCTGCAGCAAGAACAGACCTACTCGGTTGGTGCGCGATGTGCGCCGTTGATGCTGAGGCAGCGACGGACGCCGACGGCACCTACCATCTCGATCGCTCGCTCGGCGGCGGAAGCGGCTTGGCCCGATTCCTGATGCCGTACAAGTTCGGTCTCGACGAGATCATGACGAAGGTCAACATCCTGAGCCAGGAACTCACGTTGACCCACGACTACAACCCGATCGAGCACGTGAAGTCTCGGCTGAAGTCTGCCGACAGCATCCTGGAGAAGACGCAGCGAATCGGCTGTGGGACGACCGCGGCGGATATCAGGGCGAACATCACCGACCTGGCGGGGATCCGGATCGTCTGCAGCTTCACGACGGATGTCTATGAGGTTGGAGAAATGCTGACTTCGCAGGCCGACGTTGAACTGCTGCGCACTCGCGACTACATCGCGGCACCCAAGTCCAACGGCTACCGCAGCCTGCATCTACTGGTCGAGGTTCCGGTCTTTCTGTCCGACCGGGTGGAGGCTGTCTGCGTCGAACTCCAGTTGCGGACGGTGGCGATGGATTTCTGGGCCAGCCTCGAGCACAAGGCTGTCTACAAGTACCGCGGCCAGGTCCCGGCCTCCGTCAGCGACGAGCTCCAGCAGGCTGCCGAGATCACTCGGTCCCTGGACTCACGGATCGAGAGCCTTCGCTCGGACATCTTGCGGCGGCACTAGTAATCCAATGTCAACTATGTTGACATATATCAGCTAAGTTGATATATATGTAACGCGGTCGTCGCCACCGGCAAACCCCTGACGCTCACCCCCGATGAGAGGAGATCTCGATGGCTGACAGACCCCGAGTCGACTTCTGGTTCGACTCGCTGGGGCCGCTCTACACCGCGATCGGTTCGCGCATTCACCACGCGGGCAACAAGGGTTTCCAGGACGTCGTCGCCAGGGACTTCGATGCGTGATCGCGAAGGTGCTGGCCGAGGTCGGCCTGCCTGCTGAGCTCGCGGAGGCGGCCGCGGACCCGAAGTGGGACGAGGCGCTGAAGAAGAGCAACAGCGAGGGCATGGACCTGCCCGCTGGCGGTATCGGTACTCCGGCGCTGCACATCAACGGGGTCGCACTCTTCGGACCGGTGATCGGTCGGAGCGTACCGCCCGGCGAGCAGGCCGGCGAACTGTGGGATGCCGTTGTGACCCTCGCGACCTACCCGGACTTCTGGGAGATCAAGCGCGACCGTGCGGGCCTGGAGCCCGACTTCGGCTGATCACGGCCGGCCGTCGGCGAGCCACTCCCTGCACCAGTTTTCAGTTTACTCAACGAGAGGAAATCTCAATGTCCGAGAAGACCCGTGTCGACTTCTGGTTCGACCCGTTCTGCCCGTGGAGCTGGATCACCTCCCGCTGGATCATCGAAGCGCGGAAGGTCCGTGACATCGATCTGACCTTCCATCTGCTGAGCCTGGCAATCCTCAACGAGGACGACCTGCCCAAGCAATTCGCGGACCCGAGGATCATGGCCAAGGTGTGGACGCCGGTCCGGGTGGCGGCGGCTGCCGAGCGCGCTCTGGGTCCCGACATCGTGGAGCCGATGTACACCGCGTTGGGCTCCCGGATCCACAACGGAGAAAACAAGGTCTTCGGCGATCTGCTGAAGAAGGACTACGACGAAATCGTCGCGCAATCGCTGGCGGAGCTGGGGCTGCCGGCCGAGCTGGCCGAGGCGGCCACTTCGGAGGAGTACCAGGCCACGCTGCGCAAGAGCACGGACGAGGGCCTGAAGGTTCCCGGCGCCATCGCCGGCGTTCCGACCCTCCACATCAATGGTGTCGCGGTCTTCGGACCGGTGCTGTCCCGGATCCCACGCGGCGAGGTGGCCGGGAAGATGTGGGACGCCACGCTCACTCTCGTCTCCTACCCAGACTTCTGGGAGATCAAGCGCAATCAGCCCGAGGACCTCAGGCCTGAGGTCGACTGATCGCGAGGGGCCGGCCGACCATGAAGACAGGGACCACTCGATCATGAAGATGTCCACGGCGTCTCGACGTAGTACGCCGCTGCGACCTGACGAACTCGCGCATGCGGCGGTGATGGCGGCGATCTGTAGCGCCATCGGTGTTACCGCCGCCACTGTGCCGTTCGCGGCCCCGCTGTTGACACTGGGCACGGTGCCGATGGCATTGCTGACTTACCGCCATCGCCCGCGAGTTCTGGGTGCTGCGGCTATCGCCGGGACCGTCGTCTCGTTTCTCGTAGTTGGCCTGGCCGGCCCCTGTGTGATCGTCATCAGCGCCTACGTGGGCGGCTTGGTCGGCCTCGTGAAGCGCCGCGGCGGCGGCACGCGGAGTATGCTCGCCGCCGCGGTGGCTGGTGGCACCGTGTTCGGGCTCGGAGTCGCAGCTCTGCTGGCGGTCCTATCGCCGTTCAGGCACGTCATATTCGACCTGATCACCATCTACTCCGCCGCCACCGCCAACGTCCTCGGCGTCGTGCCGGGCCTGGAGTCCGGCGCGGACCGGGTGCGCGATGCGGCTGGGACCATGATCCGCTATTGGCCGATCTCCGCCACCGCGATGACGATCGTGGTGATGACTTCGGTCAACATGGTCGCTTGGTGGGCCGTGTCGCGGGTGTTCGCCCGGCTGGGCAGCATCCCTGATGTGCACCAGTTGGACCAGGTTGCCGACGACCGCTCCGTCGCACCCGTGCCCGTCACCTTGCGCGACGTCTGCTTCCGCTACCCCGGGACCGACCACGACGCCGTCGGCCCATTGAATCTGCACGTCGTATCCGGCGAGCACCTCGCCATCACTGGCGCCAACGGGTCGGGCAAGACCACGCTCATGCTGCTGCTCTCCGGTCGTCAGGCAAGCTCGGGCACGCTGGAGCGCCCCGGGGCCGTGGGTCTCGGGCAGTGCGGTGGGACCGCAGTGGTGATGCAGCATCCTGAAAGCCAGGTTCTCGGCACGCGAGTGGTCGACGACGTCGTGTGGGGGTTGCCGCCCGGAGTCTCCATCGACGTCGACCAGTTGCTTGCCGAGGTAGGCCTCGCCGGGCTCGGTGAGCGTGACACCGCTGCGTTGTCGGGCGGAGAGCTCCAACGGCTGACCGTTGCCGCCGCGCTCGCTCGCGAGCCGCGACTGTTGATCGCCGACGAGATCACCAGCATGGTCGACCAGGCAGGCCGGGAGACCCTCATCGACATGTTGACAGGGTTGCCCAAGCACCACGACATGGCGGTCGTTCACATCACGCACTTCAACGACGAGGCCTGCACCGCCGATCGCATCGTCAATCTGGAGGGCAACGAGGACAACGTCGACATGGTGATCAGCGCCCCCGTACCGACGGGCAGGTCCGCATCCAGTCACCACGTCGGCAATCCGCTCCTCGAGCTCAAGGGAGTCGGTCACGAGTACGGCAGTGGCACCCCATGGGCGTCGACGTCGTTGCACGGCATCGACCTCGTGGTCGGTGAGGGCGAGGGCGTGCTGATCCACGGGCTCAACGGATCGGGAAAGTCGACCCTTGCGTGGATCATGGCGGGACTGCTGGAACCGACGACCGGCAGTTGTCTCTTGGACGGGACGCCGGTGTCGGATCAGGTGGGGGCGGTGGCGCTGTCGTTCCAGGCCGCCCGACTTCAACTGATGCGCGGTCGCGTCGACGTCGAGATCGCCTCCGCGTCTGGATTCGATCCCGAGGACAGCTCCCGGGTGGAACGCGCGCTGTCCGCTGTCGGACTCGACCCCGTCCTCGCGCAACGGCGTATCGACCAGCTCAGCGGCGGCCAGATGCGACGCGTGGTACTGGCCAGCCTGCTGGCACGGGAACCGCGTGCGATCATCCTCGACGAACCCCTTGCCGGCCTCGATGCCGCGAGCTCGCGAGGACTGGTGACGCTGCTCACCGAGCTGCGCCGCGACACGGGACTCACCGTGATCGTCATCTCGCACGACTTCCTGGGGCTCGAAGAACTGTGTCCCCGCACGTTGCACCTGCAAGACGGTTCCTTTCCGACTACGTCCAGTCCCACGGGAGGTACGCGATGACCACACCGCAGACCCTGCCGAAGAGGACGCGCCGCCGGACCCGACCGCTGGTGCTGCTGCGGCCGGTGCCTGGCAACTCGCCCGTGCACCGGCTGTGGGCCGGCACCAAGCTGATCGTCGTCGCGGTGTTCTCGGTGCTCTTCGCGTTCTTTCCTGGCTGGGGCACGATCGCTTTGGTCATGGTGTTCGTTCTGGTCGTCGCCAGATTGGCTGTAGTGCCTCGGGGCGCGCTGCCCACCATGCCGCGCTCGCTGTGGATCCTGTTGGTCTTCGGTGCGGTTACGGCCGCGCCCGGGGGCGGCGGTCCGACCTTCGACGTGGGATCGACGAGTATCGGACTCGGTGGTCTGCTCGGCTACCTACAGGTGATCATGCTGGCCGTCGCGCTGATGGGCGTGTGTGCCCTGGTGTCGTGGACCACCAACGTCTCGGAGATCGCACCCGCGGTTTCCAAGCTGGGGAGACCGTTCAAGGCGCTTCGGCTTCCTGTCGACGACTGGGTTGTGACTCTCGGACTGACGCTACGGGCGTTCCCGATGCTGAGCCAGGAGTTTCGTGTGCTGGGCGCCGCCCGCCGGTTGCGCCCGCGCCCCGACGCGACCACTCGGCGGGAGCGCTGGCGCCGACGGTCCACCGAGCTCATCGACATGCTGGCCACCGCGATGACGGTGTCGCTGCGACGCGCCGACGAGATGGGCGACGCGATCACCGCGCGCGGTGGCTCGGGTCAGATCTCGGCGCTGCCCTCGCGGCCGGGAACGGCCGACGCTGTCGCCATGGCGGTGGTCCTTGGGGTGTGTGCCCTCTCGTTCGTCGTCCAACTAGCCGCCAGCGGCTAGCAGCGCGCTGACTGATCGCGATCAGGCGGCCGGCCGGTAATCCCGAATGCCGAAGATGAGAGGGATCTGAACCATGAGCGCAGTCACCGACGTCGTTCGCGCCAGCCATGCACTGGCGGCCGCGGGTCTGTCGGACATGGTCTGGGGCCACGCTTCGGTCCGTGATCCCAACGGCAGGGGAGCCTGGATGAAGGCGTCGGGATACGGCTTCGAAGAGATCCAGGAGGACCGCGTTGTCCTGGTTTCACCGGACGGCGATGTGGTGTCCGGGAACGGGAGGCGGCATCTGGAATTCCCCATCCATACCGAGATCTTCGGCTGTCGCGACGATGTAGGAGCGGTCGTGCATATTCATGCGCCCGCCCTCAGCGCGTTCACCTCCCGGCAGCGTGATCTCCTGCCCATCTCTCACGACGCTGTGCCCTTTACCTTTCCGCAGTTGCCCCGCTTCACCGTCACCGGAGCACTGATCGCGACCAAGGAGCTTGGCCTTGCCTTGGCTCAGGAACTCGGTGACGCCAACGGCATTCTCATGCCGCACCACGGAGCCGTGACGGTCGGCCCCGACATCGGGACTGCCGTCATGTACGCCGTGCTGCTGGAACGGGCGTGCCACACACAGCTTCTCGCGGACGCTGCCGGGGGTGCGCTCACGGCGTCGGATGAGTCGGAGACCCGGTTCAAGCGGGAACAGATCTGGAATCCGAGCCAACTGAACGCTGGGTGGGAATACCTGGTGCGTCGCGCAAACACTGCACCTCGGTCTGTTGATGGAGATCGGCAGCGGGGCCCAGACGCTCGGGTGGTGCGCAATGAGTGACCTTCAGCATCCGGGCACCGCCGCCTCGCTCCCCAAGCAGGTCAAGCAGCTGGATCGGGTGATCATCCGGTTCGCCGGCGATTCCGCACCTGGCCAACGGCTCCGAGCCGTGGCGGATCCCGGAGATCGCAGATCTGCCCACCCTGAACCCGGACTTCGCTACCGGGCTCAACCACGTCGGCAAGGCCACCGAGGGAAAGGACACGGAGCCAAATGAGTTCTGGCCCTACCTGCGCGACGAAGAGACCCTCGCACGCCCATGGGCGGTGCCCGAAACACCCGGGCTCGAGCATCGCATCGGTGGCCTGGAGAAGGGCGAGGAGGGGCGCGGCGCCAAGGTGCTGGTCATCGGCTGGGGCTCCACCTACGGCCCAATCGGGGCCGGCGTCAGGAGGGTCCGCAAGGCCGGCTACAGCGTGGCCCAGGTGCACCTGCGTCACCTCAACCCCTTCCCGAAGGACCTCGGCGAGATCCTGCGTCGCTACGACAAGGTGCTCGTGCCCGCGATGAATCTCGGCCAGCTCAGCCTGCTGCTGCGCGGTAAGTACCTCGTCGACGCCATCAGCTACAACCAGGTCCGCGGACTTCACCTCAAGGCCGCCGAGCTCGCCGAAGCCATCGGTGGCCTCGTCGCCGAGGCCGAGGGCATCGAGGTCAACCTCCGGACCGCATCGACTCGATCGGAGATCGATTGACATGACCTACGTGATCGCCCAGCCGTGCATCGACGTCAAGGACCGTGCTTGCGTCGACGAGTGCCCCGTCGACTGTATCTACGAAGGCCCGAGAATGCTCTACATCCAGCCCGACGAGTGTGTCGACTGCGGGGCCTGCGAACCGGTCTGTCCCCAGGAGGCGATCTTCTACGAGGACGACCTTCCGGCGGAGTCATTCAGCTTCGTTGCCATCAGCGTGGATCTCTTTGCCGGCCTCGGTTCACCTGGCGGCGCGGCGAACTTCGGACCACTCACGGTCGATCATCCTGTCGTCGCGGCGACTGAGACCGGGCAAGCATGAGCACAGACCTCGGTCTACCTGGCCGGCGCTCCGCTGTCGAGCATGTCCCGGCAACCGACCGGCCGCAGACCGGTAAGGACTTTACCAGCGATCAGGAGGTCCGGTGGTGCCCTGGCTGCGGTGACTACGCGGTACTCAAGGCGATGCAAGGTTTCCTGCCGGACCTCGGGTTACGCCGGGAGAACATCGTGTTCGTATCCGGCATCGGCTGCTCCAGCCGGTTCCCCTATTACCTCGACACCTATGGGATGCATTCGATCCACGGCCGCGCGCCGTCGATCGCCACCGGCATCGCCACCACGCGGTCGGACCTGTCGGTATGGGTGGTGACCGGAGACGGTGATGCGCTGTCGATCGGAGGCAACCACCTGATCCACGCGCTGCGCCGCAACGTGAACCTGACGATCCTGCTGTTCAACAACCGAATCTATGGCCTGACCAAGGGCCAGTACTCCCCGACCTCCGAGGCCGGGAAGGTCACCAAGTCGACCCCGATGGGCTCGGTGGATCACCCGTTCAACCCGGTCTCGCTGGCGCTCGGTGCCGAGGGCACCTTTGTGGCCCGAACGATCGACTCCGACCGAAAGCACCTCACCTCGGTACTGTCCGCGGCCGCCGTCAAGGGGCCTGATCCGCGATTCTGCAACCGGCGGCGTAAAGGTTGTCGTCATGGACGGTAGTGCGGATCGGGCGCCGGAGGACCTCCTCTCGTGCACGACGCGCACAACCCTGACCCGACCACGGCGTTCGCGATCTCGCGGCTGACGGACTCGGGCTACCTCAACCGCTCGCCGATCGGAATCTTCCGCCAGGTCGAGCGGCCGACGTACGACGACGGCGCCCGTAGCCAGATCTCGTCGGCCCAGAAGGCCAACCCGGGCGACGCCGCCGAGCGCCTCGCCGCGCTGATCGGCAGCGGCGACACGTGGACGGTGCCGGGATGACCGAGCGGTGACATCGTCAGGTGTAGCGGCCGTCACCTTCGGGATTTGAGGCCAGTTCTTCTGCCGTAGGAGTGCCATGGGTGTGGAAGGACTCGATGGTCTTGAGTCCCCATGCCTGTCCCTTGGCGCGCTCGTTCTCGGTCCAGTCCACGCGCTTCCAGTCGGGGGCAAGGATGAGCCGCGCGCCGGCGTTGCAGAGTTCGATGCGGTTGCCGCCGGGCTCGTAGACGTAGAGGTAGAACGTTTGCTGGATTGCGTGCTTGTGCGGTCCGGTCTCGATGAAAACCTTCTGGTCCAGGGCGACGTCACAGGCGCGCAGGATGTCGTGGCGGCTGTCGGCCGCGAAGGCGATGTGGTGCAGCCGCCCGGACAAGCCGAGATTGTCCCTGGTGTAGACGAGGTCGTAGCTCTTGTTGGTGAAAGTGGTCCAGGTGCCCGCTACCGCTCCGTCGTCGAGCACGATCTGTTCGGTGGTCATCGCGCCGAGCGTGTCGACCAGGAAGTCGCGGTTTTCCCTCGGGTTCGCGCCTAGGAAGTTGACGTGGTCGAGCCGCCGGGCCGGGACTCCACCCGCAGGGTAGGCCGCGGCCTGGTTCTTCAGCGCCGGCCGGTCGTCGTCGCTGTACGCGAACCACTCCGCCTCGTAGTACAGGCCGAACTCGTGACCATCCGGATCGACGAACAGGTAGGTGGGGCCGAAGCCGGGCTCGCCATCGGTCCAGCCGCGACCGTGGCCGGTCGCTTCAATCGCTGCCACGCGCTGCAGCAGTGCCTCCGGACTCGCTGCGCGGAGGTGGGTGCGGGCTATGCCGGCGTGTCGGTGGGCGCGCAGCGTGAGGGTGTGATGCTGGTAGTCATCCCAGGCGTGCAGGTAGGCCAGGTCGCCGTCTGCTCCGACTACCCGGAGTCCGATAAAGTCCGTAAAGAACCGGACACTCTCGTCGAGCTTGGGAGTGAGCAGCTGCACATGCGCCAGATGCGCAATGTCGTGTCGGGGTCCCATGGATGGATCCTCCTTGAACAACTGGGGCGTCAGGTGCGGGGAAAAACGGTGCCGGCGAACAGTTTTCGTGCGGTCCTCACCACCCCCGCCGACCGCACCAGCGGTGGGGAGGCGGTGGTGTCGAGGTCGATGTCGACCAGCAGATGCCCGGAAGGGTGCTCCACGTCCACGCGTTGCGGGCCGTGCGGCCAACCGGCCGTGAGGTCGTGCCCAACCGCGCCGGGGGTCATCATCGCGGTCACGGCGCTGATCGCGGCGAACACACCGATCGAAGTGTGCGGCTGGACGGGGATGAACGATCGTGTGCACACCTGACCGCCGTCGCGTGCGGGAGCCAGCAATACCGTCTTGGGCACCGACCGAGCGTCGTCTCCGAGGCCCATCAGCCGGGCGGCCCCGCGACGCAGCCGGTCGATGCGGCTGAGTAACGCAGTGTCTCCGGCAAGACGGGCGTGCGGTTCGTATCCGGTGAGCCCGAGGTCGACCACGCTCGCGACCACAACCGGCATGCCGTTGTCGACACACGTGATCTCGATGCCGTCGACGCTGTCGCGCATCCGTCCAGTGGGGTACAGGCCGACGGTGGCGGAGCCCGCGGTGTCGGCGAACGTCAGTACGACCGGCGCCGCCTTGCCTGGGACACCGTCGATGACGGTCTCTCCGACGTAGACCGGCATCGCGTCGAGGACTGGAAAAGTTGCTGTGGCGAGACTGCCGGAATTCACCTGGTAGATGCGGACGGTGGCGCTGTCTCCGGTCGCGGCCACCAAGCCGGCCTCCACCGCGAACTGGCCCACCGCGGCGAGGATATTGCCACAGTTCTGCTGGTCCGACACGATCGGCTCGTCGACCCCCAGTTGCAGGAACAGGTAGTCGACATGGACGTCTGGTCGCTGCGACGCTGACACGATCGCCACCTTGCTGGTCAGCGACGTTGCCGCGCCCATCCCATCGATCTGCCGCGGATCCGGTGTGCCCATGATCCGCAGCAACAGGTCATCACGCGCGGCTGGATCTGTGGGCAGGTCGGCCGCCCGGAAGTATCCGCCCTTTGATGTCCCGCCCCGCATCCAGAGGCACGGAACACCTTGGGGCGCGGCCGGTGTCATCTCTCACCCTCGTCGATGTACTCCTCATAGGGGACATAGGTGACGCCGAACTCGCCGAGTCGGTCGCGCAGCCCGTAGCGGTCGAGACCGAGCTCGCCGTTGCGGAACGCCTGACGGCTAGCTTCCTCCTTGGCCACGCGGGCGGCTGCCTGCTCCAGCACGTCGGGCACTGTCGGTCGGGGCACGCAGACCACACCGTCGTCGTCGGCAACGATCACGTCACCGGCGTGGATCACCTGGCCCTGCAAGGCGATCGGTACGTTGATGGCGCCGGCGGTTGCCTTCACCGACCCTTGAGCGCTCACCGCGGACGACCATGCGGGAAAGCCCATCTCTCGCAGCTCGGCGACATCTCTGACGCCGCAACCCAGAACGACGCCGCGGACGCCGCGTTGCTGGAGTGCCGTTGCGAACAGCTCCCCGAACAGCCCGTCGGTCGATGGCGAGTTCGTCGTCACCACCAGGACGTCTCCCTCGTGGCACTGCTCGACTGCGACGTGGATCATCAAGTTGTCCCCGGGCCAGCAGACGACAGTGACGGCGGTGCCGCCAATACGCGCTCCTGGCCAGGCCGGCCGCAACCCTGAGCCCAGATAGCCGACCCGGCCGGCTGCCTCATGGACGGTGGCCACGCCGTAGTCACCCAACCTGCTCGCTGCCTCGCTCGATGCCCGCGGTGGATCAGTCACCACGATGGACTTCATCGGTACTCCCGTTTTTGGTCGTTGGCCACATCGCGCGCCTCTGCGATGGCTTTCAGCGACAGCTTCGTTGGATGACGCCTTCCGGAGCAGCGATTTCCGGGTCTGTCGTCACACTCATGACAGCCGAGTGGTGATGTGCGGATAGTGGCGTACGAAAGCCTCAGCGCGGCTGTTCCTGAGCAGGCCGAGATTCGGGCCGGCGTTGCGCTCGAGCTGCACGCCACGGCGTGCGGCCAGGTCCTCGTAGTAGGTCCACATGTGCTCCTGGGCGCCGAGGCACCGCATCGCCTCGCGCTTGATCTCGAAGGCCTCAGTGATGTCCAGCAACACATCGGGCCGAAACTGCGACATCTCCGGTTGGTGCGGTTCGAAACTGAACACAGGTGGGGCGCCCAGTGGTTCGCCGGGGGAGTCGTACCCCGGGGCCTGGGCAAGGATTCGGGACTGTAGTGCCATCCGCGCCGCTGCTGGATGATCGCCGTTGTACGGATCAGACAAGGTGTGGGTGAGCACTACAGTGGGTGTGACATCGCGGTAGACATGCACCAACTGGTCGATGAGATCCGGCGATTCGAGCAGCGGATAGTCACCTGCGTCGAGGAACCGGATGTCGGCGCCCAGCACTGCCGCAGCCGCCTCGGCTTCGCTGCGGCGCAGCGCCTTGATCTCGTCGAGCTTCTTGCCTTCGCGCCAGGCTCTGGCCGATTCGCCTCGTTCGCCGTAGCTAAGGCACACAACCGTCGCTCGCTCAGCGCGTGTCGCAGCCAGCGCGATCGCGCCTCCGGCACGCCAGACGAAGTCGCCCGCGTGGGCGCTCACCACCAGCAGCGATTCGGATGCGTTCGCGGACATAACCTCACCTCTCGGTTGCGGATACCGACGCCATCACCGGAAGGCTGACTCGCGATGAAGTCCCGGCGATCTCATCGTGGGTCGTGTTGGCAAAATTGTCAACAATCTTGCCTGCAATACACCGCTGCGGAAGCTGTGGCTTACTGCTTGGCGGTGCCTGGACCGTCGGGCTCTAGTGGCGTGCCAGTCGAGGCTGCTGTCCGTGCGGTGGCATGCTCGGGGGAGTGGGGGACTGGAGTCAGTCCAACTCGCGGACGGCGACGATAACGCTGTCGAGGTGGTCTCGCATCGCCTGTTCGGCCCTGGCGCCATCTCGTGCGAGTACGGCCTTTATCACTGCGAGATGCTCACCGAGCGACGTCTGCGGACGGCCGGGACGCAGGGATAGCTGGAACTGGAAGCGCACCATCTGGATGTTGAGCCGGCCGATGAGATCGGTTGCAGTGGTTTGGCCGGCGATCTCGGCGAGTGTCGAGTGCAACTCGCGGTTGGCGGCCGAGTACTTCAGGGGTGCGCCCTCAGCTACGGCAGCGGTGAGCTGTTTGGCGTACCCCCGCAGCCGCTTGCGATCGGCGGGCGTAGCCCGTTCGGCGGCCTTGGCGGCGATCAGGCCTTCAAGCGCCTTGCGGCATTCGAGAATCTCGACAGCTTCATCCCTGGAGACTTTTCGTACCCGCGCGCCAATGTTGTGGATGCGTTCGATCATCCCTTCGGCTATCAGTTCGTCGATGGCGGCGCGCACGCTGCCACGGGTGACACCGAACTGCTCGACCAGCTCTGCCTCCACCAGGCGCTGACCGGGCGCGACATCACCCTTCTGGACAGCCTGACGAAGCCGTTCCATGGCAACGGCTTTTCCCTGCGTTCCGCGCTCAAGATCGAGACCTTCTGACACTGCAACCGTCCCGGATAGGCATGGATGTTGCTTGAGATCATGCTAACAATCCGCGCCCGCAGGCTGGCCGCCGTCCGACGGTCCAGATTGCCAGATATCAGGAACGTTGACATATATCAGCTAGGTTGATAACAATGTCCGAGTGGCCGCCGCCGCTCGATGGGCCCTTTCGGAGTGGCCGTCGGCAAGGTCAGGCGGGTTCCCGAGACGAGGAGGTGCCTCATGAGCGTCATCGAAGACGTCATGGTCATCGGATCCGGCCGGCCGCTACGCAGCATCGACCGTGACGAGCACCTGCTGCTAGCGCCTCCGCATCCGAGCAAGCTGCCGATCAAGCTTTGGAATGACTACGAGCCCTTGCCTGTGGTGCACTTTCCGCAGGAGTACGTAGAGCAGAAGTTCGCGCCCCCACGAGGGGTCTACGAGAACGACCAGCTCCGGGTCGAGTGGCAGGTCATGAACGGCCGGCAGCCGTTCTATCACCGCAACTGCGATGTCGACGAGATCTCCTACCAGATCGACGGTGCACGCACGCTGATGACCGAGCTCGGTGTCATCGAGCACCGCCCTGGGGAATTCTCCCGGATCCCGCGCGGGGTTGGACACGACAACTACGGCCGCCAGGAGAGCCACCTGCTCTTCTACCTGCCGGCGCCGGTCGCCGAGCTGGTAGGGCCGACCCGGACGTCGCAACCGGTGATGCCGCCGTTCCCCGGTTGGCAACCTGGTGCGGTCAATGAGGCGCTCACCCAGTGCATGGGTTCGGTCGGACACGACATCGCGGTCTTTCCGGTGGACGAGACGCTGCTTCTCGAACGCGTGCATGCCGAGCCGGAGCGGATGCCAGTGCATTCGATTGGCGCCCCTGTCGGCTCCACCTGGCTGTACGCTACGTCGACGGTTCGACTCGGATACGTCAACGCGACCGCTGGTGACGGCACCCGGCGATACCGGCAGACCCTCGATGCCGACGAGATTCAGTACCAGGTTTCTGGAACCCGCACGCTGGTGACGCAGCGGGGCATCGTCGATCTGCGTCCGGGCGACTTCGTGCGGATTCCCCTCGGCTTGGCGCATGCCAGCATCCCCGATGGGTCGTCGACGCACATCAGCCTGTTGTCACATCTCGAACTGCCGCAGGTCGTCGAGACCAATCGCACTGCGGATCCCTACTCGCCGGAGCGGCTGGCAGCCGCCATCGAAAGGAGTCGGGCATGAACATGCTCGCTGTACGGGCCCACGATGGCGAGAGCGGCCTTGTGGTGGAAGAGGTCCCGGTGCCCAAGCCAGGGCTTGGTGAGGTGGTTGTGAAGGTCGAGTCTGCTGGCTTGGCCCCCGGAATGATGTCCCTGTTGAAGATGGGGGCTTTCAAGCAGCTGCCGACGATCCTAGGCCATGAGATCGCCGGCACTGTGTCAGAGATTGGATCTGACGTCCCAGGTTTCTCAGCCGGTGAGCGGGTCCGGGTGCACCCGCAGCTGACCTGCGGCAGGTGTGTCCACTGCCGATCCGACCGCGAGATGTTGTGCGCTCAGTACGCCATGATCGGTCATGCGGCCTTCAGCAACGGGCCGCTGCCGCTCTACGAGCGGTACCACGACGGCGGGCTTGCCGAGTACGTGCGCGTTCCGCATTGGCTGGTCGACCGGTTGCCCGAGAACGTGAGTTTCGATGTCGGGGCGAAGATGCACGACCTGGCCAACGCCGTACGTATCCTGAAGGTTGCCGAGCTTCCGCGGGCGGCGACCGTGGTGATCACCGCGGCGACCGGAACGATGGGCACAGCGACCGTCAAGTTCGCGAAGCAGTTCGGTGTCGGCCGGTTGATTCTGGTGGGCCGGAGTGCGGAGCGCCTGCGGGCGGTCGAGCAGTTGGCCGACGGCATCCCTGTCGATTCCATCGCGACCGAGAATCTCCCTGAGGGCTGGGAGTCGGCCAATGACCTAACTCAGGCGCTCCGGCGGCTGGTGCCGCAGGGTGTCGACGCGGTTCTGGACTTCGTGCCTGCCAGTCCCATCACCGGTCATGCGATGGCGGCGTTGGCGACGGGCGGGGTTCTCGCGCACATGGGAGGTAACACGATCCCCCTGCCGATCCCGCCCATCGCGATGATGGGCAACTGCTGGCGATTCATCGGCACGCGCGGCACCACCCGCAATGACGTCGTCGACGTGCTGAGGCTGCTCGAGATCGGTGCTGTCAACGTCGACGATCTGATCACTCACCATTTCCCGCTCGCCGAGACTGTCACCGCAATCCAGCAGATGCAGCAACGCGAGAAGCCCATGTGGATGACGATCGTCAATCCGTAGCCGACGATGAGCGAGGATGGCATCAGGATGGATCTCACGCACTACGGGCATGCCTGCGTGCTGGCGGAACTTCCGGTTGGTGAGAGAACCGTCCGCTTGCTGTTCGACCCCGGGACCTACTCTGCGGACTTCGACAGCTTGCTCGGCATCGACGTCGTTCTGATCACCCATGCCCATCCTGATCACCTGGATGGCGAGCGACTCGGCAGACTCTTGGCCAATAACCCGGAGGCCGAGGTTGTCCTCGGCGCTCACTGTCAGGCCACGCTCGGCGACCAAGGCGGTATCGCACAAGATCGAATGCGTGTCGTCGGGCCGGGGGACAAGGTCAGACTGCGCGGTGTCGATGTCGAGGTAGTAGGCGGCGAGCATGCCTGCATCCACTCTGAGCTTCCGATCGTGCCGAACAACGGCTACCTCATCAACGGGGGCAGTCTGCTGCACCCCGGTGATGCTCTCGATGAAGTGTCTGCTCCGGTGGACGTCCTGCTTCTTCCCATCGGTGGTCCCTGGATGAAGATCGGGGAGGGTGTCGACTACCTGCGGGCGGTGGCACCGCGGCTCGCGGTGCCGATCCATCAGGCCGGCCTCGCGCCGATCCACCAGAACATGCATTGCAGTCTGCTGCGGGACCTTGCGCCGGCGGAGACCGAACTACTCCTTCTCGAACACGGTGTATCTCAACCTCTCCCGACGTCGTCGCCCCAGAGTAAGGAAGACAGCCCATGATCACGCTGAACGATTACGCCCCCGAGGCGCCATTCATGGCTCAGCTGAGCGATTCTGGAGAGGGGCCGGTCACGATGGTGAATACCTTCGTGACACCCGCTGGCATGGAGGAGGAGGTCGTCGAGGTGTGGCGCCTGGACTCGGAGGTCATGAAGACCAAGCCCGGGAACATTTCCCAGCAGCTGTATCGCGGAACGGCCGGCCGTGTAGTGACCAATGTCGCCAACTGGGAATCGGCCAAGGACCTGCAGAACGCCTTCATGAGCCCTGAGTTTCAGGAATTGTTGCCTACCTACCCGGATGGTTCGGCTGCCTACCCGCACCTGGTGCGGCCCGTCGAAGTGCCCGGAGTCTGTCTCGGCGCGCCGTGGAACCCGCCGGCGGCCGTCGCGCAGAACGGTCAGGGCATCTCGCGGGAGTCGGTCATCGAGTACGTCGAGCTGTGTCCGGAGGTGCCTCTGGCGACGCAGTTCGGGGCTACGAAGGGCGGCTTCACCTTACTGGATGTCTTCGTGGTGCCCAGCGGCACGGTAGATCAGGCGATCGCGGCCTACCAAAAGACAGGTGCGTACCTGAAGGGCCGGCCAGGGTTCATTCAGGCACAGCTGTACCGCGGCATCGGCAGCAGCAACATTCTGGTCAATCTCGCGGTTTGGGAATCCGTGGATGCTCTGCAGGATGCAGTCTCCGATCCGGGTTTCCCGGCTGTGTTCGCCGGCTACCCCGCTGGGATGCGTTGTTACCGACAGGCGCTCTCCCGGGCGTCGGTACCGAACGTGTGCGTCGACTGACGAGTTGAAGGTTCTGCGGCAACTATCGATCATCACCAGAAGGAGCAATCATGGCTAAGTCTGAACCGACGATCCCCGAGATCGAATCGGAAATCGTCGAGTTGTTGCGGACCGAAGAGCTTTCAAGTCTGGCCACGATCGACTCCGAAGGCCGGCCATCGGCGGCGAGAATGCATCTCGCCGGGGACGGCGTCGTCGTATATATGCACACCTTCAAGAACACCCGCAAGTGTGATCACATACAGCATAACCCGAACGTCAGCTACGAGATCGCATACCTTCCCCCAGACGGGTTTTATGGTCGCTTTACGACCCGGTCTCTACAAGTCCAGGGGCTGGCGACCATGGTCACCGACCTCGAAGAGATCCGCCATGCTTCGAAGATCAGTTTGGAGCAGTTTCCGTGGGCGTCCGACACATCGCTCTTCGACAACATCAAAACGCCCGACCGGGGAATGCAGATCTTTTATCGCATCGACCCGGTGCAAGGACTGTGGGCTGACGCTCGTATTGGGCTGACGTATCGAGCTCTGCTCGAATTCAGCAAGGACGGAAAGTCGATCGCGAACGTGAGCCCGTACAAGTCCGCGAGGGCGCATGGTTCCAGCTGATTGCTGCCGTGGCGAAGATCCGAAACTTCCGTGGCCCGTACTCGTCGCGCCCTGGGCGCTCCGCGGTTGAGTGCTAGGCTGGCAAAGCTCTGGCCCCTTCGTGGAGGAGTTGTTGCGGCAGAATCGGATTCGCCGCGTCTGGTGGTACAGGACCGCTCTTCGAGCATCATGTTTGCCTCCAGACCACCTGCACAAGAGACGTGACGAGGAAGAGCACATGGTCGGTTCGGAACTGTACGCCGAACGGCGTCCCTGGCTGACCGATGCCGTCATCGTGCTTGCGTTGCTCGGCGGAGCGATCCTGGGGGCGAACCTGGCGAGCCCCAATGGAGAGAGGCCGGCGGACGGCTGGATCGCCGAGGCGCTGGCTGTGGTTGCCTGCCTTGCGCTGTTCCAGGCGCGGCGCTACCCACGAACGATCGTCATCGTGACCACTGTCTGTGTGGTCAGTATCGGCGCTATCGGCTATGTCCTGTCCCCCCTGCTGCTTGCCCCGCTGATGGTTGCCCTGTATTGGCTTGCTGCCAAGACAACGACCACAACAGCTTGGACTTACGGCGGCATCGCGACGGTATTGGTGGTAGCGATAGCGGTGGGGTTGAAGATCGACCAAGCCGCCCTGCTGCGGACAGCCGGCCCGGCACTGTGGTTGCTGCTTCCGTTGGTCCTGGGCAGCAGGTCTCAGCTGCATCGCGCTTACCTCGATGCGGTCCATGCCCGTGCCGAGTACGCCGAACGCACCCGCGAAGAAGAGGCACGGCTCAGAGTCGCGGAGGAGCGGATGCGGATCGCGCGTGATCTCCACGACGTGGTGGCCCACCACATGGCAGTCGCGAATGCCCAGGCGGGTACTGCTGCCCACCTGCTCGGTACAGATTCGGAGGTATCCAAGAAGCTCCTGGCCGACCTCCAAGTCACCACCTCGACCGTCATGCTCGAACTGCGCGCGACTCTCGGGGTACTGCGCAGCGTCAGCGACACCGACGCGGACACGCTCGAGCCGGCGCCGGGCTTGGCTCAACTCCCCAACCTCTTGGAGGCCTGCAATTCCGCAGGGCTAAAAGTCGACTTCGAAGTCGAAGGCGAGCCACAAGAAGTCCCGCCTGGCGTCGACCTCACCGCATATCGCATCATCCAGGAGGCGCTCACCAACGCCACCAAGTACTCGGCAGCGCCCGCGGCATCTCTGCGACTCACCTACGGCAGCTCCCGACTCACCATCCGGGTCACCAACGAGACCAGCGACGCCCACGCGGGGCCGGCGGACAGCGGCGGCTACGGCATCCTCGGGATGCGAGAGCGTGCCCAAGCTGTCGGCGGCCACCTGGAGGTCAACGGCAACGAGACCGGCTTCGAGGTCCTGACAACACTTCCGCTGCAGCCTCAAGCGCCCGAACTCCCACGCACCGCACCCGAATCAGGCAGGTGACGCTATGACCATCCGTGTCCTCCTTGCCGACGACCAGGCTCTGCTGCGAGGAACCTTCCGGATGCTCATCGATTCCTGCGATGACCTCGAGGTTGTCGCCGAAGCCGAAGACGGCGCCCAAGCCATCGCCCTCGCCCGGGTCCACCGGCCCGACGTCGTCGTGATGGATGTGCGGATGCCGGGTACCGACGGCCTGACCGCCACTGAGGCCATCTGTGCCGACAGCACCCTGGCGAACACGCGCGTGCTGATCCTTACGACATTCGAGAACGACGAACACGTTGCCCGTGCCCTACGCGCGGGCGCCAGCGGGTTCCTCGGCAAGTACGTCACCACTGACGCCTTGCTGGCGGGCATCCGAACTGTTGCAGAAGGTGAAAGTCTGCTGTCCCCGGGCGCGACCAAGGCTCTGATCGGGCAGTTCGTCGCCACCTCGCCGCCAAGTCAGTCCGCGCCGATACCTGCCACTCCCGGACTTCGGGATCTGACCAATCGCGAGGTCGAGGTCATGAAGCTGGCTGCTGACGGATTGGCCAATGACGAAATTGCGGCCGAACTCCACCTGAGCGTTCTCACCGTCCGTACCCACGTGCAACGTGCGATGGCCAAACTGGGCGCGCGCGACCGGGCGCAACTCGTTGTCGTTGCCTACAAGAACGGCTTGATGTCGTCGGACCCCCGCAGCTAGCCAGAGACGCGGCCCCGGTCAGTTCAGAGCAGCGCGGAACACCTCGATCGCGGGGGTCGCCGGGCGGCCGATGAGCTCGTGCAGCTCGCCGCTGTCGACGGACAGGATGCCCTTCGCGATGCCCGCGTCAGCGTCAGCGAGTACCTGCGCGAAGCCTGCCGGTACTCCGGCTCTCTCCAACGCGGCCGTGAACTCCGCGGGCGGCAGATCCTGGTAGCGAACTTGCTTGCCTGAGGCCCTTGAAATGGCGTCGGCCAGTTCGGCATACGTGATGGCATCGCCTCCGAGTTCGTACACCCGCCCGGCGTGTCCGTCCGTTGCGAGCACGGTCGCCGCCGCCTCGGCGAAGTCGGCGCGGGCGGCGCCCGAGACTCGACCCTCGCCGGCGGCGCCATACAGGACACCGGTCTCCACGGCGTGCGCCAAGCCGCCCGTGTAGTTCTCCCAGTACCAGCTGTTGCGCAGAATGGTCCGCGGCACCGTCGCGCCGGCGAGTACGGCCTCGGTGGCCTTGTGGTCCTGCGCCAGAATCATTTCGTTGCGGTCGGCCTTCGGAATGCTTGTGTAGACGAGGAGTTCCACCCCCGCGTGTTCGGCGGCGCGAACCACATTGGTGTGCTGTCCGACCCGGCCACCAGTTTCGGTGCCGGAAACGAGCAGCACGCGGTCGACACCGGCCAGGGCGACGTCCAGCGATTCGGGATCGTCATACGTTGCCTGCCGGACGTCGACGCCCCGCTCGGTCAAGTCAGCGGCCTTGGCTCGATTCCGCACAACCGCTACGACGGGCACCTGTTTGCGCAGCAGCGCCTCGACGACCAGGCGGCCGAGCTGTCCGGTGGCTCCGGTTACCGCGACGGTCATGACTTCCTCCAAGGCTACGAGGGCTCCGCATATGCGGTGCTCTCGCCTCTATTATCGGGCCAAGTTTCGAAAGTTCAAGGGACTTTCGTATTAATGCTAGGATCAGCTCATGACCAAGAGCGGAGGGTCAACCCGGACGACGCTCGTCTACCAGGCGCTACGCGACGACATACTCGGTGGTCGGCTGATTCCGGGCGAGCGGTTGAAGTTTCCGGAGTTGGCCGAGCGTTACGGGGTCAGCGTCGGGGCTGCCCGGGAGGCGCTGACCAAGCTGACCGCCGAAGGCCTGGTGACCGCAAAGGCTCATCGGGGCTACACCGTGCGATCGCTGTCACATCGAGACCTGGCCGAACTGACCCAGGCGCGAGTAGAGATCGAATCGCTGGTGCTGTGGTTGTCGGTAGTGGAAGGTGACATGCGCTGGGAAGCGGATGCTGTTGCCGCGCACCACGTTCTCGAGCGCGCCAGATTTCGCGACACCGACGAGCCGAACCATCCAACCGACGAATGGTCGATGGCGCACGTGGCCTTCCATCACGCCCTGCTGGCTGGCTGCCGCAATGGCCGACTACTCAGCATGGCACTCGCCTTACGGCAGGAGGCCGAACTGTACCTGCACTGGTCGGTGTCGTTAGGCGATGAGCCTCATCGAGACATTGCCGGTGAGCATCTCGCGCTGCTGGAGGCCGCGCTGTCGCACGATGCCGACCGTGCCAAGGACCTCTTGCGCGACCACATCGCGCACACCGCGCAACTGCTGATCAGTTGCGCGCCTGACGAACCAAATCTGGCGGTGACCGACGGTGAGTGACAAGACTGCGTCGAGCCGGCGCACGAACTCCTCGGAGGTTCCTTCTGATAGGCCGGTTCGCGATCTGATCATCATCGGCTCCGGACCTGCCGGCTACACGGCGGCCATCTACGCTGCGCGGGCGGAGTTGCAACCTCTGCTGTTCGAAGGAACCGACTTCGGTGGGGCACTCATGACTACCACCGAGGTCGAGAACTTTCCCGGTTTCCGCGAGGGCGTCATGGGTCCAGAGGAGGCAACCTTCCTGACCAAGTTCGCCTCCAGCGTCACGGTCATCCACCGCCGCGAGCAGTTTCGGGCCTCCCGCATCATGCTGGATCGCGCCGAGAAGAACGGCAAGATCCGCTTCGTCCTGAACTCGGAGGTCGTCGCGGTGCGCGGCAATGAGCGTGTTACCAGCCTGACGCTTCGCGACCGGCGCAGCGGCAAGGACTCTGAGCTGAGCGCCACGGGCTTGTTCGTTGCCATCGGCCTCGAACTGACGGGTTGAGGACGTCACGGTTGAGACCCGAGGTCAGTGGGGTCAAGTCAGGACAGCCGCTGCGGAGCCACACTCACAGCATCAGTGTCAGGGGCGGATGCGGACGGAGGTGTAGCGGCTTGGGGGGATGCCGAAGGTGGCGGCGAAGACTCGGGAGAAGTAGAGGGCGTCGGGGTAGCCGACGGCGCGTGCTACTTCACCGACGCGGAGGCCGGTTGTGGACAGCAGGACCGAGGCGCGCTCCATCCGGAGGTCCTTCGACCACGACACGATCGACGATCCGGTCCACCGTACGAAGAGCCGCTCGGCGGTCGACGCGCTGCAGTCGCCGGCTCGTGCGACCTCGGCCACGGTGAACCGGCGACTCAGGTTCTGTTCCACGAACATACGCATCTGCTCGAAGGCGAGGGGCGGCTGCGGACCGCTGTCCGATGCTGCCGTGGATGCCCGGGTCAATTCCTCCAGCAGTAGCCTGCCCATCGCCCGCAGGGACAGGTCCGAGGTGAGGCCGCGATCGAAGCGATCGATCGCGTAGCCGCCGAGAGTGACGAGTTGCCGTGCGTCCGCGTGGGCCAGCGGAATCTCGATCACCTCACCACGCTCGCCTTGCCGGTACTCGGCGTCGAGCAGCGGATCACCATGTTGCCAGGGCACATGCGGTTCGACCTCCACCCGCGCGTCGTGCCAGGGAACCACGTGCACGGTACCGACCCGGAACGGATCACGCGCATCGGCTTCCCACCGCACGTCGTGCCGCCAGGGCAGGCACACGACGGACGCCTTGGTCAGATCCAGCGTGAGTGGCCCGGTGCGAACCGTCCCCCGTCCGGACATCACCCAGACGATGCAGATGCTCCCGACGAGGTCGTTCCGCAGTCGCTCACCGGCCCGGAACGCGTAGGGGTTGGCGCCGATCAGCGCGGGGCCACCGCGACGACCTGCGGCGTCGTCCGGAGCTGACTCGGCGAGCATTTCGTCCACGGCCCGAGGGTAACCCTCCGCTGACCGGATACTCCATATTTTGATCACGGGGCCGCTGTCGTCCGACGGTTCCGCGCACCTAGCGTGGACGCCCGATGACGGATCTCTGCAGCTGCGAACCGAAGGACCCCGGATGAAGATCGAGGTGACGCGATCGACGTGCGTCGGCGCCGGCCAGTGCGTGCTGGTCGCGGACGATCTCTTCGACCAGGACGACGACGGACTGGTGGTGCTGATCGAGGAGGATCCCGGCGAGGACCGCGTCGAATCGGCCCGGCTGGCGGCGTCCCTCTGTCCGGCCCGCGCGATCCAGGTGCGGGAGTGATCGAGCGAATCGTGGTGGTCGGAGCCTCTACAGCAGGCCTCGCGACCGTGGAGTCCTTGCGCGAAGCGGGCTTCCGCGGCGAGGTCGTCCTGCTCGGAGCCGAGCACCGGGATCCCTACCGGCGACCGGCGCTGTCCAAGCAGATCCTGCTCGGCACCTGGGAGCCGGACCAGGCACGGCTTGTCGAGGCGTCGACACTGCGGGCTTTGGAGGTCGACTTTCGCCCCGGCCATCGAGCGGTGCGGATCGACCGTCGATCCCGGACCGTCCAGACCGATCACCATGCCATCGAGACCGGCATCATCGGGTACGACGCCGTGGTCATCGCGACAGGTGCCTCGGCCCGGCGGCCGTCGTGGGCGTCGTACAGTGCTGAAGCCAATCGCCCGGCACCGGCCATCCACCTACTCCGCACTCTCGATGACGCCCTCCGGATCGCTGGTCAGCTGGTTCGGGGCAGGCGGGTGACCGTGCTCGGCACGGGTATCCTGGGCTCCGAAATCGCAGCTGCCGCGAGCGCTCGTGGTGCGCGGGTGAGCCTGGTCGGACGCGGTGCCGGCCTGAGCCTGGGCGCCGTGGGGCTTCGCTTCTCCGACCGGCTCCGGGCTCTCCATGCTGCGCACGGCGTGGAGGTGCGCACCGGCGCTGAGGTCGAGGCGGTGCGACCATCCGACGGTCCCGGGTACGACGTTCTGTTTGCCGACGGGACCAGGTCGGGCTCCGACGTCGTCATCGCCGCGGTGGGCGCGGAGCCGGCCGTCGCGTGGTTGGCAGGCTCCGGGCTGCTCACGGATGGCAGCCTGCTCGCGGACAGCCACGGACGTGTCGCCGATCGCGTGTTCGCCGTCGGTGACGCGACGAGCTGGCTCGATCCGGCGACCGGCACGCACCGTCCCTGTGGACACCAGTTGACGGCGATGGAGCAAGGACGGTCGGTCGGTCGACTGCTCGCCGCGGGACACCTTTCGCCGTACCCGATCCCGTTCTTCTGGGCGGAAATCCATGGCGCGCGGATCCAGGCGTCGGGACGTCTCGACATCGCCGACTCCGTCGAGCTCCTCGCCGGTGATCACGACAGCGACCAAGCCCTGTTCGAGTTCCGAACGGGCGACCGTACCTGCGGTCTGGTCGCTTGGAACATGCCGAAGCCCTTCCGAACTCACCGGGCCGCCTTGCTCGCCGAGCGATCGCCGCCGACCCCCCTGCTTGAAACGAGTTGATGATGACTGACCCGTCCAGCCCCGCAGACCAGCTTCGATGCCCGGTCACCGGGTACACACTTCCGTCCGACGGCACCCCGCTACAGCCATCGCCCTTTTTTGCCGAACGCAGACAGGAAGGCAAGGTCCACCCGCTGAGGTACGCGGACGGTCATGTCGGCAAGCTCGTCACCGACCACGCTCTCGCGCGCGCCGTACTGTCCGATCAGCGCTTCAGCCAGCTGCCACGGCGGTTCCCGTTGGGCCCGGCCGATCCGGCGCCGCCGCCCGTCACGGCCGCTGACCTGCGTGCGCTGGCGAGTGGCGATCTGCTGGTTCTCGATGGTGCGAAGCACGACCGGATCCGGAAGACGATCAGGAGCCGGTTCACGGTCAAGGCGGCCCGCGGCCACCGCGAGACGATCCGCGCCATCGCCGCCGAGCAGGTGGACATCCTGCTCGCTCAGCCGAAACCGGCCGACCTCACCGAGCATGTCGCCGAGCCGATCTCGGCGCGCGTGCATGCCCATGTCCTCGGCATTCCGGCGGAACGGGTCCAGGACTACATCCAGCACTACGTCCACGGCAGCTCGGCGCAGGCGACCGTCGACTTCGTGCGCGAGATCGTCGGGTACCGCCGTACTGAGCCAGGGGACGACGTGATCAGCGACCTGGTCGATTCGGGGCTGACCGACGACGAGGTCGTCGGGCTCGCCGCGGTGCTGATGTCGTCGGGGCGGGACTCGGTCGCCTACACCATCGCCACCACCGCGGTGGCGCTGCTGACCCATCCCGATCAGCGGCAGTGGCTGACCGACCACCCGTCCATCGCCCCGGCGGTGATCGAGGAGTTCCTGCGCTACTCGACGATGTTCGTGGCCCTCTTTCCCCGGACCGCGATCGAGGACCTCGAGATCGACGGCGAGCGCTTCCAGGCCGGCGAGACCGTCTCGGTGTCTCCCGTGTCGGCCAACCGAGACGCGGACCGCTTTCCCGAACCGGAGCGTTTCGATCTCGGGCGGGATGCCTTCGGCCACCTGTCCTTCGGGTTCGGACCGCACGGATGTGCCGGTCAGCAGCTCGCGCGGGTGGAAATCACCGAGGCGATCGGCGCGGTGTTCAGCCGGGTGCCTTCCCTGGCCCTCGTCGGCGCGGAGCAACTCCGGTCGCTTCCGTTTGCCCACGTGGTCCCTACCTACCGGGCAGGAGCGGTGACCGTCACCTGGTGACGGTGACGACCACCGCACTGGCTAACCCTTCACCGCGCCGTTGACCATGCCCTCGACGATCTGGCGGTTGAAGAACAAGTAGAGCACCAGCGGCGGAACGGTGATCAGCAGGATGTCGGCGAACAGCAGGTTCCACTGGCTGAGGGTCTGGCTCTGGAAGTTGAACAAGGTGGCTTGCACGGTGGCGTTCTCGTCACCGGGCAGGAAGTAGAGCGGGCCCGTGAAGTCGTTGAAGACGGCAACTGATTGCACCACCACCATGGTGACCACGACGGGCCTCAGCAGCGGCAGGATGACTCCGAAGAACACCCGCAGCGGGCCGGCGCCGTCCAGGGCGGCTGCCTCGTCCAGTTCTCGCGGGATGGTCGCCACGAAGGCGGAGCAGAGCAGAACGCAGAACGGCAGGCCGCCGGTGACCTCGATCAGGATCATCCCGAGCATCTGCTTGTAGAGGCCGAGCGCCTGCAGGACCCAGATGGTCGGCACCACCGCGGACGGGACGATCAACGCGGCCAGCACCAGCATCCTGGCCGCGTTCGTGAAAAGGCCGGTACGGCGCTGGACGACGTACCCCATCATCGCGGCCAGGACGACCATCACCACGACGCTCGACACCGTCAAGGTGGTGCTGTTGATGAAGGCACGCACGATGACGAAGTCGCGGACCTTGAACACTTCCGCGATGTTCTGCAGCAGGACGAAGTCGCCCGGCCAGCTGAACTCGAACCGCGACGCCTCGGCCGAGGTCTTCGACGCGGTCAGCACGATGAAGGCGAAGGGGACCAGGAACACGATCGTGGAGACGGCGAGCGCCACCAGTCCGCGGACGATGTGGCTGTGTGACCTCATTGCGCGACCTCCCGGCGCCGGAACCAGCGATACAGCGGAATCGTGATCGCCGCCACGACGACGAACATCACCACGTTGCCCGCGGTCGACAGGCCGTACAGGCCCGCCTGATATTTCTTGTAGATCACTGAGGCGAGCACGTCGCTGGTGAATCCGGGACCGCCTCCGGTCATCGTCCAGATCAGCTCGAACGAGCGCAGGCCGGAGATCACGTTGAGAATGACGACGGTCATCGTTGCCGGACCGACCAGCGGCAGGGTGATGAACCTGAACAGTTGCCAGTCGGTTCCGCCGTCGATGTGCGCCGACTCGTAATAGTCCCTGGGGATTGCCACCAGGCCCGCCATGAAGATCAGCGTTGAGACCCCCACGCCCTTCCAGATATCGACCATGGCGACCGAGGCCAGCGCGAGATCCGGATTGGTGAGCCAGCCGGGGCCGTCGACACCGACGACCCCGAGGGCGCGGTTGATCAGCCCGTCGAACGGGTCGAACAACACCTTGAACGTGATGCCGACGCCGACCGCGGAGACCAGCACCGGGAAGAAGACGACGGCCCTGAGGTAGCCGCGGGCAATGATCCTGCCGTTCAGCAGGATGGCCAGCGCCAGCCCCGCCACCACCTTGCCGACGCTGGTGATCACCGCGTAGACGAGGGTGTGGACGAAGCTGCCGAACAGCTGTGGATCCTGGAAGAACGTGACGTAGTTCTCCAGGCCGATGAAGGTCGAGTCGAACAGCGTCCACCGGGTCAGGCTGAAGTAGAACGACGTCGCCGTCGGTACGACGAACAGCAGGACCAGGAGGCCGCCGCCCGGCAGCAAGAACCACAGCGGGTACCGCGATCTCGCCGATCTGCTGGTCACCAGCCCGGCAGCCCGAGCTGCTGGGCCTGCTGCTTCACGTTCTGGTCGTAGAGCTTCGCGCCGCTGTCCGCCGTCCGGATCCCCGAGCCGACCTCGACCGCGAGCTGGGGCAGATCCGGACCCTTGATCGGGCTCACGGATTCCAGGGCGGGTCCGGTGTTGCCGGCGGCAACATAGATCTGCAGTTCCTTGATCGCCGCCGGAGCATCCGCCGGCACCTCGCACAGCCGGTTCACGAAAGGCCCGTACGAACCGCTCTGGACGAGCAGATCACAGCCTTTGGCTGTCTGGGTGAAGGCGACGAACTTCTTCGCCGCGTCGAGCTTCGCGCCGGTCGATGTCTTGGGGATGTAGCGGCCAGAGGGCAGGAACAGCGTCAGATGGCTTTCGGTCCCGGTTGCGGTCGGCATCGCGAACATACCGATGTCCTTGAGGTATTGGGGGTGGTTCTGGCGTACGGCGTCGATCACGCCGGCCAGCATCGGGTAGTGCGCCGCCTTGCCGGTGGCAACCGCCTGCACTCCCTTGTCGTACGTCGCGGACGCGAAGTCCTTGTTCAGCAGGCCGTCGTCGTGGAGCTGCCGGAGATGCTGCCAGGCGGCCAGTGCGGGCTGGTCCACGTTGCGCGCCTTGTTCGCGGTGTAGTCGGCTGCCCACTGCGGAGCGGCCGCCGCGATGTTCGCGAAGTCGGCCAGGATCACCAGTTGCGCAGTCCAGGCATCGCCGAACGTCTGCTCGACCGGTGTCGCGATCCCACTCTTCTTGATGAGCATGTTGTTGGCCCGGAACTGGTCCCACGTCTTCGGGATCTTCAGCCCGAGCTTGGCGTAGACCGCCTTGTTGTAGACCACGCCGCCAGGCGTGGTCCCGCCGGTCGGAGCTCCATAGAGTCCCTTCGCCGTGCTGACCGCGGGCAGGTAGGACTTGTCGAGATCCTTGACCCAGCTCTGGTCGGACAGGGACACCAGGTACTGGTCCGGCCGGATCGCCTGCAGGAGTGAGCCCGAGTTGTACGAGAAGACGTCGCTCATCTCGCCGGTGCTCAGCCGGGTCTTCACGACGTTGTCGCCGTCCGAACCGGTCGGCATCGTGTCCAGCTTCACCTTGACCCGCGGATTATCCTTCTCGAACGCCGCGATCAACGCGTTCGAGGCTTTGACGGTGCTGGGTTCGTTGAACACCAGGTAGGTGATCGTCGTGTCGCCGTCGGCCTGGTCGCCGGTGCCCAGGGAACCGACCGAACACGCCGCCGAACACATCACGGCCGCCACGGATCCGATCAGGGCGACCAGGCGCCTCGGAGCGTTGGATGACTTCATCTGCACTTCCTCGTGATCGAACTGCCAGCCGTCCGGCCCCTCCTGATTTCCACCTGGAAGAGGACGATTCGAGGACCGGGCCGAAGTGCCGCGGTTTCCCGGCAGTCTAGGAATCAGCGCAGATGAGAGGGCAGGGACAAGCTCGTCAAAGTATGGAAAATCGGGTCAGCGACGAGGTCCCCACCCCGGCCCCCACAAGCTTGCCATCGGCAACTAGATCGGCGGGATCCCGGTCGGTGTCCACTGCCGTGCCGGTGCCCGATTCGGTCACAGGGCTGGGGTCAGCCCCTCGGAACGCACCATCCAGCGGTCGCCGGCCGGGAATCCGGGGGTGGGGCGGTCTGGTGCGCCGAGCCAGCCCGCGGTCATGAAGGCGATGGCGTAGAGCAGGGCGCCGTTGCTCGGGAAGTAGGGGAACGGTCCGCCGGTGGCGAGGCCGGCGTCGTCGAACTGGAAGCCACCGGACGGGTGGAGCAGGAAGTCCACCGCGTCGTCGGGGCGTCCGAGTCGCGCGGCGCACATCGCCAGCATCGGGAAGTCCCATCCCCAGGTGCGGGAGAACCTCCAGCCGGTGAAGACCCGGTCGGCGGTGCGGCCCATCGTGCGGATGTCGACGCCGTCACCCGGCAGCCAGCCGAACGCGCCGATCAGCGCCGGGTGCTCGTAGTTCTTCTCCGTCCACATGTTCTCGACGCCCTCGTGCAGAACGTAGGAGTCGTCCTGTACCGGCAGTGCCGCGAGCCCGTCGTGGACTCGCTGCCACTGCGGATCACGGGACAGCCCGAGACGTTCGCGCCACTGTTGTGCGACGCGGAGGCCGAAACGCCAGTAGGAGAGCTCGAAGGTGGGGTTCTGAGTGGTCTTGGGATCGGTGTTCTCCGACACGAGGTGCATCGGCGGGCCGAGCACGTAGCGGCTCGTGCTTTCGTCCCAGAACACCCAGGAGGCGAGAAAGTCGGCGGTGTCGGCAACGATGTCGCGCCACTTCCGCAGTGTGGCCTCGGTGGGATGTGCCTGGTAGTCCAGCTCGGCGAGGAAGATCGGGTGCGGCTGCTGCCACATCAGCAGGGCATGGATGACGTGCGGCGCCTCGCTGCCGTCGGCTGTCGTGCACTTCGGCCACCGCGCTCCCCGGAAGCCCTGCTCCTGCGCGCGTTCCCGCGACGAGTCGTGGAAGCGGTCGAAGACGGTCAGGCTGCGCTCTAGGATCGGCCAGCGGTTCCACAGCGCCCAGTGCGCGCCGTGCCACCAGTACATCTCCATGTGAAACTTGCCGTGCCAACTGTTGTTGACGAGCCCGGACTCTTGCGGTGGGAGTGAGCCCGCTTCGTTGGCGCGCAGTAAGTACTGCGAGAGCACGATCCGTCGCTCCAGTTCACGCCAGCGCGGGTCCTTGCTCTCGGACAGATCGATCGCGCCGCCGGACAGCCAGTACTGCCGCCAGCTGCGACGGCTCGCCGCGAACGTCGCGCTGGAGGTCGCTGCCGGCGACATCTGTGCCGAAGGAGTCTGGGCCGCGGGAGCCGGCGCGAACGTGCAGACGAAGTGCAGCCGATCGGTCCCGCCGGCCGCGGCGAGCCGGTAGCGATGCCGACTGGCCGCGGCGCCGATCGAGAGGGTTTCGTTGTCGCGGACAACGATCTCGAAGTCTCGCCCGCCGTAGGTGTAGCCGAGGACCAGGCGCTTGGCCTGGCCCGGGGCCGGGTCGCCGAGGAGGCGGTAGTCGACGAGCGCGGTGAGCGAGTTGTCCACGACCAGCTCGGAGAGCCTTCCGGCGACGTCGGCCCACTGGGTGTCGGTGCCGTACTGCGCGGTGCGGATGACGAGCTCACCGCCGTTCGCGTCCGCGCTCGCGAAGACGCCGCGTCCCTGCCAGGCGACCTCGACGTGGTACTCGGTGGAGTCCATCCGGTGGGTGACGTCGGCACGGTTCCCGTGCGTCGTCGCCGTCGTTTGATGGGCATCCGGCTCGCCGTAGGTCCCCACGTGCTCGGCGAACTCCTGCTGATCGGCGTACGGGAAGTCGAGGAAGACGGCCAGCCGGTCGGCCGCGACGAGTGGCGAGTCGATCTCCACGGCGACGGCGTCCTGGTCGGGGTGGCAGCAGGTGCGGACGTGCACCGGTTCGCCGGCGAGCTCGAAGCGGCTGTCGATGACGCCGGTCCACAGATCGAGTTCCTGGCGGATGCCCGTCAGGTCGCCGGCGACGGCGGTGCGGCCGTCGGGCAGGGTGAGCTCCAGACCGATGCGGCCGAGGTTGATGCGTGCCGGGTTGGCGTAGAGCCAGCGGGACAGTTCAGGTTGGTCCGGGTTCGGGATGGGGTACTCGACCGCGCGGCCGTGGGTGTCCCAGACCTCGCCCTGGAAGTCCGAGGGCTGCTGTCCGGGCGGCAACGGGAAACTGTGCCATCCCCACTCCGACATGGTGTTGAACGGCACGAACGTCTGCAGGCCCGTGACGTCGACCCCGAAGGCGAACCTGCCGTTGCCGACCTGGAGGGGGCTGTGCGTGTTGATCGCGTCGCGCACCACCCGGTGCCGGGCCACCACGGCTTTCCTGTCGATGGGGCGATCCCGCCCGTCGGCCGATGTCTGCGGTGGTGTCTGGGCCGCTGCAGGGTGGGTGGCGACGCCCGTGACGGCGGCGGCAGCAGAACCGGACACGAACGACCTACGCGTGATCATGTCGCCTTCCTAGCAGCGCGATACGTCGGCGGTCGATGGATCCGCGGAGAGTGACCGGAACCGGTCGGACCAGCCGGCGCCGGGGCTCAGATGGTTGACAGTGCTGGGCTCGTCTGTGACTCTACCTGAAAGCTTTCAATTCCCCTCAGTGACTGGCGTTTCCGACGCCCCTCCGACGCGGTCATTGTGGATTTCGACCTGCCACGATCACTCCGCGAACGAACGACTGGAGATCCCCATGGCCATGGGCAACAAACGCTTCCGCCCTAGTCGGCGCCTCTTCCTCCAGGGGGCGGGCAGTGGCCTGCTCCTGGCCGCGAGCGGGATGGCACGCCCCCTCCAGGCCACGGCGACAACGGCCGAGACCTACCAGCTGGAGAATGGATTCATCAGTCTTTCCGGCGCGTACGGGAAGCTCACCCGGTTCGCCTGTGATCCGGCCGGGTCCGGCCAGTACCAACCCACGTCGTTCGGCTCGGTGTTCCTCGGCGCGACCGACTTCTTCGACGCCGGGTTCAACAAGGACGTCTCCTGGACGGCGACCGGGACGTCGCTGAGCCTGGCGGGCATTCAGTTGCCGTCGGCAAAGAGCCTCAAGCAGGCGCAAACCAACTCACCCGTCCCGCTCAACGCCGGTCACACGATCGGCCAGTCGTTCACCGCGTCGATGTACCGGTTCACCCGCGTCGGCGGCCAGTTTCCCACTTGGAGCAGCAACAACGCAGGCCTGCGGATGACGCTCTTCGCGGGGACCCCGGCGACCGGTCTCACCGAGATCGCCACGCGCGAGGTGAACCCGCTGCAGGACAACGGATGGGCCTACCTCGACGTCCCGGATCAGCCCGCCGGGTCCTACTACCTGGAGATCTCCCACACCGCGGGGACCCCCGGCTGGTGGAGCCGGCTCGGCGCGACGACGGTCAACGTGGGCGGCTCGGCGTACCAGGACCGTCAGGTGCAGGCGGATCGCACCATGACGATCGACGTGGCGGGCTTCAACGTCGACGGCATCGCGTCGTGGAAGCTGGACCTGTCCGGCCGGAACCTGGCGATGGCGTACGACATTCAGTGGAAGACCGACCCGCGGGCCGATCCCGGCCTGACGCTGACCACCTCGTGGCGCCGCGACGGGTACTCCGTCGCCGCGGCGGACGGGGTGCTGTTCAACCGCTTCTACGGCGACCAGGGCGTCTACATGCCGTCGGAGCAGCTGAAGCGCCGGGACGCCTGGACGAACCCGGTGTCGGGATCGAAGGCGGTGACGGCCGGAGGCAACGGCCCGTACGACTTGCGGTTCACCGGCAACGAACCGGTCCTCGACGGCACGATGACCGCCCAGTCGATGGTGATGTCGCTCAACTCCGGCACCGCGGACGCGGCGCAGACCATCGCGCGATCGCTCGCGGTGGAGGTCCAGCCGCATTCGGACGCGCTGCCGGCGGTCTTCCCGGTGTTCACGGCCTCCGATCAGCGCAGGGCGTCGCAGCTGTCCTCCTTCTACTGGGAGCGTGCGTTCAGCTTCCGCTTCAGCGGGCACGCGATGGACTGGGCCGACTGGAACGGGCGCATCCTGGACTGGACCGGGACGGCGGGCCGTGGGGCGCAGGCCGACTCCCTGTTGAACACGCAGCTGGAACCCGACGGGTACGTCTGGTCATGGTCGGATCGGGCCGAGTGGCCGTTTCCCGATCCGAAGCTGTTCGACGCCCGGCACTTCAGCTCCAACGCGATGTACATCCTCGGCGCCTGGCGGTACTACTCGTGGACGGGTGACGCCGACTTCCTCGCCACGATGCTGCCGCGAGTCCGTCGGGCGATGAACTTCTACCTCGACTCGCTCGGCGGCAAGAGTGGGATCGTCACGATCGACTCGCCCGACCACAGCGGCCGGGACGGCTATCTGCCCTCCAACTACTGGGACGTCACGTCGTTCGGGTATCAGGACGCTTTCCTCAACGCCTACTTCTACGGCGCGCTCGAGGCGATGGCCCAGCTCGAGGAGCACGTCGGAGGCGCGGCCAGGGCCGACGAGCTGCGGACCGTGCGCAAGCTGACGCGTCATCGCTACAACACCTTGTTCTGGAACGGGACGGCCGGCCGGTACGTGCAGTCCATCGACGCCGACGGTGTCGCTCACGACTACGGCTCGACCTACGTCAATCTCGAGGCGGCGTCGTTCGGCCTCCCGACCCAGGACCAGGCAGCACGGATCTTCGAGTGGCTGGACCACGGCCGGACCGAGCTGCAGGAAGCGGTCGTCCAGATCGAAGAGGGCGGCCTGGCTCCGAAAATCACCGCCGGCCACACGCTGGGGCAGAGCTTCACGGCGGCTGCCGAGTTCGTCAGCGTCGCGGCGCGGTTCGCCACCTACGCCGAGCGCGGTGCCGCGTTCACCATGACGCTCTACCGTGGCCTGCCTGGTGAGGCTCCGGTCAAGATCGCGGAACGGAAGTTCAGCGACTGGTTCGACGGCCGGGTGGCGCACCTCGACCTGCCGAAGCAACCGGCGGGCGTGTACTACCTGGAGGTCTCCCAGGTCACCGGAACGCTCGCCTGGTGGTCGACGGCAAAGAGCGTGCCCGGCGCGAGGGCATACGCCGACGCGTTGCCCGCGACCGACGCGTCGAACAGGTACGTGGTGGCACTCGGCGAGTATTTCGAGGGACCCGCCGACATCTACTCGAAGTGGGTCTTCGCTCCGAGGTCGACGACGCGGCGCAACAGCTACTGGTTCTTCCTGACCCACCTCACGACGCCCTGGGGAGAAGAGGTGCAGGACGGCGGAGCCATCCTCTACACCTCGGGATTCGATGTGATGGCGCGCGCCCGCTACCGATCCGCCGATGACGCGTGGGCCCGGATGACGGCCATCCTCGACCGGTGGAGCGAACCCGACCACATCTGCGGCGGTGGACCGCTGTACCGCGGCGAGGGCACGGTCGACACGCCGGGCGGCGCACACTCGGTCGGAACGGACATCCCGTTCCCCGAGAGCGGACTGGCGCCGGCCAGCTTCCTGTACGCCTTCGTCGGGGTCGAAGCCGAGCCGGAGGCTCTCGTCATCACCCCGAACCTGCCGTCGGCCCTGTCCAACGCCGGCGTCCGCAACCTCCACTGGCGCGGACGGCAACTCGAGGTGCAGGTCACCCGCGACACGGTCACCGTGACCGGCAAGGGCGTCGCGGTCAGGCGCCGGTACAAGTCGGGCAAGACGGTGCGGATCGGTTCAGACGAGCTTTAGCACCGAGCTGAACGTGTGGTTGCCGTGGCCAACTTCCACCGAGGTGGATGACCCCGGCAACCACACGTCGGCGCTCACGCCGTACGGCGTCGTCAGCGACAGCTCGAACCGGTCGCCCTCGCAACGCCACCCGACCGCGATCTCGCCGTACGGCGACAGGTGCCTGGCCGCGGCGCCCGACAGGTCGCCCGTCACGAGCGGACGCACCTCGATCGTGCGGTACCCCGGTGAGGTCGGCGCGAGTCCGGCCACGCGGCGGTGCAGCCAGTCGGCGACCGCGCCGTAGGCATAGTGGTTGAACGAGGTCATCTCGCCCGGATTGATCGATCCGTCCGGCAGCATCGAGTCCCAGCGCTCCCACACCGTCGTCGCTCCCATCGCGACGGCATACAGCCACGACGGGCGGGACTCCTCCAGCAGCATGCGATAGGCGAGTTCCGGCCGGCCGGCTGTCGACAGCGCATCGAGGATGACCGGCGTCCCGACGAACCCAGTACTGACCTGGTAGCCGGCCGCGCGGACGAGCTCCGCGAGCCGATCGCCGGCACCGACCCGCTGGCGCTCGTCGGCGAAGAGGTCGTTCACGATGGCGAGCGCATACACGGTCTGGCAGTCACTGCGCACCAGGCCGTCTTCGCTGACGTACGCCGCGATGAACGCCGCGCGCACGTCCTGCTCCAGCCGCGCGTAGTCCTCGGCATCGTCGTGCCGCCCCAGCAACGTGGCCGACCGCGCGAGGATGCCGGCGGAACGGGCGAAGTACGCGGTCGCGACGACGGCCGGGTCGGCCTGGGCCTTCGCCGCGTCGTCCGGCGGAGCCGTCGGGTCGAGCCAGTCGCCGAACTGTGGTCCGGTGGACCACAGCAGGTCCTCGCCGACGATGCCGCGCACCTTCTCGACCCAGGCCCGCATCGACGGGTACTGCCGCTCGAGGACGCCGGCGTCGCCGTACGCGAGGTGCACCGCGTCGGGAACGATCGTGGCGGCGTCGCTCCAGGCGGCGGCCGCGGGATCGGGTTCCCGCAGGACGTCCGGGATCACGAAGGGAACGCCGCCGTCCGCCTTCTGCTCGGCCGACAGATCGCCGAGCCACTCCGAGAGGAATCCGGCGGTGTCGAACAGGAAGGTCGCGGTGGGGGAGAAGACCTGGATGTCGCCGGTCCACCCGAGCCGCTCGTCGCGCTGTGGGCAGTCCGTCGGCAGCGCGAGGAAGTTGCCCCGCATGCTCCACACCACGTTCTCGTGCAGGCGATCGACGCGATAGTCCGACGACTCGAACCAGCCGGTACGGCGCAGATCGGTACCGAGCACCAGGGCCTCGACGTCGTCGAGCGCCAGGTCCGGGACGCCCTCGATCTCGGCGTACCGGAATCCGTTGAAGGTGAAGGTGGGTTGAAGAATCTCCACCGCGTCGCCGGCCAGCGTGTACGTACAGGTCGCCTTCGCGCTGCGGAGCGGGCGGACGCCGAGCTCGCCGTACTCGAGAACCTCGGCGTGCCGCACGGTGACCTCGGTCCCGGCTTCGCCGTTGACCCGGATCCGGACCCAGCCCACGAGGTTCTGGCCGAAGTCGACGAGAGTCCGGCCCGACCGCGAGGTCAGCAGCCGTACGGCGGGCAGCGTCTCGGTGACCCGCACCGGGGGACCGGACGGGGCGATGAGGCGGGCGAACCCGCCGTCGAGGAGATCGACCGTGTCGACCGGCTTGCCCTCCGGTGAATCGGTGATCCGCAGATCGCGCCGCTGGCCGTCGTAGAAGTCGTCGAACAGGATGCTGCTGTGAACGGCTCCCCAGCTGGAGTCCGTTCCGAGGGTCTGCCGTGTTCCATCGGCGTAGGTGACCTCGAGCTGGGCGAGTACGGCGAGGCGATCGCCGTAGCTCGACCGGTTCCCCGGCCACACGAGCTGACCGCGGTACCAACCGTTGCCCAGCAGCGCCTGGAGGCTGTTGGATCCCTTACGCAGCAGGCCTGTGACGTCGTACGCGCGGTACCGCAAGCGCTTCTCGTACGCCGTCCAGCCCGGCGCGAAGACGTCGTCACCGACCCGCACGCCGTTGATGGAGAACTCCACGATCCCGTGGGCGGTGAGGTAGAGCCTTGCCGAGACCGGCTGCGCTGTGAGGTCGGCTCGGCCGAACAACAGTGGAGCGCCGTCGGCCAGGCCGCCGATGGTCGACGGGCTGATGAGGTCCTGCTGCCACTCCCGGTGGTCGAGCAGGCCGGCCTCGATGGTGAGCGGCTCGCTGACCTCGGTCCAAGCGTCACCGCTACCCACTCGAACACTCACTCGTACGCGCTCACGGGAGCTCAGGGGCGTGAACGGCCACGGTACGAAGAGTTGTTCGCCGGACTCGACGACCACCGACTCCACGCTCGCATCGGCTCGCTCGATCCGGACCTCGTACCGATCCGACCGCCACCCGTCCGGCGCGGACTCGAGGCCCCACGACAGCCGTGGGGCCGCCGAACCGATGCCGAAGGCAACGTCTTGGTACTCGGCGCGCAGTCGTGTGATGACGGCCCTTTCTCCCGACCGATGGCTCACTCGAGACCCGTTCCGACGATGCCCTTGAGGTACCACTTCTGGAACACGATGAAGACGATCAGCACCGGCAGCATGGCGATCACCGCGCCGGCCAGACCGACGGACGGGGAGATCATCGAGTTCTCACCGCCGGCCAGTGGCGCGAGCGCGACGTTGATCACCCGGTTGGCCGGGTTCGGGGCGATGACTTGCGGCCAGATGTACATGTTCCACGCCGTCAGGAAGCTGATCGAGCAGAAGGTGGCGAGCGCGGGCCTGGCCAGCGGAATGCCGATCGCGGTCAGCACCCGCCCCCAGCTCGCCCCGTCGATACGCGCCGCCTCGATCAGACCGACCGGGAGGCCCGCGAAGAACTCCCGGAACATCAGGATCGCGAACGCGCACTGGGCCGCCATCGGGATGATGAGGCCGGCATAGGTGTTGAGCCACCCCAGCTGGTACGTGACGACGAACAGGGGGATCAGCGTGAGGTTGCCTGGGATGAACAGCGGTATGACGAGCGCCGCGACCACCGCCGCCGCCCACTTGAAGGGGATCTTCGCGAGCGCGAAGGCGGCGGGCAGCGAGAGCAGGAGCTGCAGGCCGACGATGCCCAGGCTGAAGATGAAGGTGTTGAGGATGACCCGTGGGGTCAGGTAGTTCCAGGCATCGGCGAAGTTCTGCCAGATCGGTGTCTCGGGCAACAACGGCGGCGGGAAGGCGTTGATCTCCGCGGCGGACTTGAGCGAGCCGGAGACCATGAACAGCAGCGGGGTGGCCATCACCAGGCCGGCCAGTACGATCGCCAGGTAGCGAAGGACGTTGTGGGACAGCGGCGTACGCATCAGCTGCGCTCCTTCCGGAACCGCACGATCCCGCGGACGAGAACCACGATGGCGATCATCAGGACGAGTTGGAACAGCGACAGAGCGCTCGCGTAGCCGATGTCGCGCTGGGAGAAGGCGACCTTGTACGAGTAGAGCGCGATCGACTGGGTGGAGCCGAGCGGGCCACCGTCGGTCATGATCAGCGCGACCTCGAACGAACCGCTGACGAAGCTGACGGCCTGCAGTACGGCGATCAGGACGGTCGTGCCCCAGACGTTCGGCCAGGTCATCGACCAGACCTGGCGCCACTTGCTCGCGCCGTCGAGGGAGGCCGCGGCGTAGACGTCGTCCGGCACCCGCTGGAGCCCGGCGAGGTACAGGATGATGACGAGGGGCAGACCGCCCCAGATCATCATGATGACCAGGGCGGGGCGGGCCCAGGTCAGGTCGGACAGCCAGTTCGGCCCGTTGACGCCGATCCAGGACAGCGCCTGGTTGACCAGCCCGTTCGTGCTGTACAGGTTGACCCAGATCAGCGAGGAGACCGCGGCCGAGGCGATCATCGGCGCGAAGTAGAAGACGCGGATGGCCGCGATCCCCGGCAGCTTCGTGTTGACCAGGACGGCCAGGACGAAGCCGATCAGGATCGTCGGCAGGACGCCCATTCCGACGAACAGGGCGGTGACCCCGAGCGCCTGCCACATCTCGGCGTCACTGAACAACCGGATGATGTTCTCGAGCCCGACCCATCGCGGTGTGCTGAACAGATCCCACTGGAAAAAGGTCAGCACCAGGCCGCCCACGGCCGGGAGGATCACGAAGAGCGCGAAGGCCAGCATTCCCGGGGTGAGAAACGCGGCGGCGGTGAGCGTGTCGATGCGTCTGCCGCGCCGGTAGCCGTGACTTCGGTCCGGGGGTCGTTTCTCCTCGTCCTGCCGAGGCGATGGGGTATCCAGGGTTGAGGTCGGCACTACGATCTCCGATGCTAGGGAGACCCGGGTGAGGCGCCCCGGGTCATCCGTTAGTTACTTGGCCTGCTTGGCGATGGCCGCGTTGACGGTCTTCTCCGCTTCGGCGAAAGCATCCTCGACGGAGCGCTTCTTCAGCAGGACCTCCTGGGTCGCCTTCTTCGTGGCGTCGGCCATCACGGTCGACGTCGAGCCCGGCATGGCGGTGAGCAGAACCGCGGTCCGCGCCGACTCGCCGAAGACGGCGATGTTGTCCGGCGGGGTGCCGTCCTTCCAGGTGCCGTTGTCGATACCGTCGTCGGTCGGCGGAATGACGCCACCGACGTCCTGGGCGACCTTCATGCCGGTCTTGGTGTCGTAGAACCAGCTCAGGAACGCCCATGCGGCATCCTGGTTCTTGCTGGTCTGGGAGATCGACAGCCCGTACGACCCGCCGCCGGCGGTCGACTTGCCGTCGATCGTCGGGAGAACCTGCACGTCCCACTTCGCGTTGACGAGCGTCGTCTTGACCTGCGGAACCGAGCCACGTGAGGCGATGGCCATGGCGACCTTGCCCGAGCCGAAACTGAGCTTCGGGTCGTCCGTCGTCGTGGTGTAGGCGCCGGAGGCGGTGCCGTAGGCGCTGAGCATCAGCTTCCACGCCTTGATCGCCTCCGGCTGACCGATGCCGGACTTGCCGGTCTTCGCGTCGTAGACCGAGCCACCGAACGCCTTGATGACCGGGCCGTAGACGATCTGCGCGCTGCCGTCACCGAGCGGAGCGGCCAGGCCGGTGATTTTGCCGCCGCCCTTGGCCTGGAGTTCCTGGCCGACCCGCAGCATGTCCTCCCAGGTCCAGTCCGCCTTCGGGTACTCCTTGACCCCGAGCTGGTCGAACAGGGACTTGTTGTAGAACAGCCCCACCGAGTCGGCACTCACCGGCAGGCCGGTGATCTGCTCCGGCTTCGCGAGCGGCCGGTACTGACCGACGAACTGCGGAAGGAACGAGTCGGCGGTGAGGCCGGCGAGCTTGCCTTCCTTCAGCCCCGGAGCCAGGTCCAGGGTGACGTTGTTGGTCGCCAGCGTGTCGGCCAGGAAGTCCACGTTGAAGAAGACGTCCGGCAGTTCACCGCTCAGACGCGCGGTCGCCAGTTGCTGCGCGTACTCGTCGGGCTTGTCCGTCGTACTGCGGACCTCGACCAAGCGGTCGGGGAACTGCTTGGTGTACGCCTCGGCGTACTTCTTGAACTGCGGTTCGAGCGCGGTGATGGTGGTGAAGACGATGGAACTTCCGTCGACCTTGCCGGCGTCTCCGGAACTGGTGGCGGCGTTCCCGCCGCACGCCGCGAGCACGGGAACCATCGCTGCCGCGACGGCAACGAGCACCCGGCGGCGCGCTGTACGTGACGTCATTGTCAGCCTTCCTTCCTTGCTGTGAATGCCGAATGAAGGCTGAACCCAGTCCTCGATGAGCGGGTGCTCCGACTGCGTCTGAGCGCGTCTATCGAACATTGAAAGCTTTCAGATGAAAGCTTTCAGGTTATGATGGGTGGGTTGGGTCACGGTGTCAAGAGTGCGTGGCGCGAGTCGCCGGACGACCGCGAGACCGGCCAGGGACCTAATCCGACAGTTCTGGTCCAGGCTGCGGCTGATCAACACCGAGAGGTCCCACAATGACGAGTCCGGCACCGACAACGCTGCGCGTAGACGGGCGTTGCGCCGCCGCCGCGCAGGCAGCTCCTGGCGAGTCCGCGATCAGAGCGGACGACCGCTTCGTCGCGCTCGCGTCCGAACGCCGGCCCCGGCTCTCGTGGGTCGTGCCGCTCGAACGCAACGGCCAGCGGCAAACCGCCTTCAGGTTGCGCGTGAGTCCGGGGACATCGGACCCTCGCAGTGGTGACGCCGTGCTCAGCTTCGACAGTGGCGAGGTCGAAGCCGGTGACCCTTTCGTTGCACTCGGCATCGATCTTGCGGCGGACTCCCTGTATTTCTGGACCGTTCGAGTGCGCGACGAAGCCGGCGCGTGGTCGCAGTGGGCCGATCCGGCGAGCTGCGAAACCGGACCGTGGCAGTACGACGACTGGTCCGCCGAGTGGGTCGCTCACCCCGCACTCACCGTTCTGCGGCGGAAGGTGCTTCTCGAGCAGCCGACGGAACGGGCCCGACTTCACCTCACCGCTCAGGGCCTGGTGAGGGCATCAGTGAACGGCGTCGCCGTCAACGCCGATGCCTCCGATCCGTCGCGCACCGATGTGAGTCGCGCGCTGTACCGAAGCTATGACGTGACCGATCTTCTCGCTGTCGGTGAGAACACCATCGAGTTCGCGCTCGGTCTGGGTGACTGGGAACGTTCCGGCGAGGACCCGCGCCTGCTGGCCGAACTCGTCGCACACTCCAGCGACGGCACGATCGTGCGCGCGGGCACCGGCGCGGACACGGACGCCGCGGACGCCCAGGTCACCCGGGGGGAGCCCTTCTACCTCGAGCGCCACGAACGGATCGGCGACGCTGTGCTCTTCGGCCCGTCTGACGCGTTGCGCGTACTCGAGCCTGAGGTGGACCCGGTCTCCTTCGGGACGCCGCCGGCCGCGATCGCTCCAGACCCTTCACCGGCGCTGCACCGCGTCGCACGCCACGAGGTGACCGAGCTCAGCCGTTCCGCCGTCAGCCGGGTCTACGACGTCGGGACCAACATCGCGGGTCGCACCCGGCTCACGGTGGCTTCGCCGGTCCCCGCCGGCACCGTCGTACGAGTCGTCCACGGCGAACACCTCGACCAGGCCTGCAGGCTCGACACCACCAATCTCACGATGCCGTTCGACCACGGACGGGTACGCCAGGCCGTCGAGTACGTCATCGAGGGGACCGTGCGCGAGGTTCTCGAGCCCTGGTTCGCCTACCACGGATTCCGGTACTTCGAGATCTTCGGGCTTCCCGCCGACGCCGACGTGGCGGTGGAGGCCTGGAGCCTGCACTCCGATCTGGTGAGTGTGAGCGAACTCGAGACCGACGACCCGCAGGTCAACGCCCTCGTCGGGGCGGCACGCCGTACGTTGCTGAACAACGTGCACGGCATCCCGGAGGACTGCCCGACCCGCGAGCAGGCGGGATGGACAGGGGACACCGCGTCGGTTACCGAGTTCGAATTCTCGGCCTTCGACCTGCAGACCTTCTTCTCGAAGTGGCTCGCCGACCTGCGCACGAGCCAGCAAGGCGACGGCAGTATCCCGGCCATCTCGCCAGACATCCGGGCGGTCCGGATCAGCCCCGACCCCGTCTGGGGCGCCGCGCTGCAGCGGGTGCTCCTCGGCCATTGGCTGCACTACGGCGACGAACGGGTCGTGCGGGAGACACTCCCGGCTCTGCGGCGCTGGGCGGACTACCAACTCACGCTACGGACCGCGGACGGCGTCGTCGGCAACGCTCCGATCAGCTACGGATCGGACTGGCTCGCCCTCGAGCAGACTCCGCCGCCCCTGCACCACACGGCCGCGACCATCGACAGCCTGGAATCACTCGCGACGCTCGAAGAAGCCACCGGCAGTCCGGATGCCGCCGCTGTACGACGTGCCCAGGCCGACGTACTGCGGACAGCGTCGCGGACGGCGTTCTACGACGACGAACGCGACGTGTTCGGCAACGGCACCCAGGCGGCCAACGCCATCGCCGTGGAATCTCGCGCTCTCACCGGGGCCGCGGCGGAGCGTGCGGCCGGCCGGATCGCCGACGACGTCCGCGCTCGCAACGATCGCCTGACCTCCGGCTTCGCCGCGACGCGGACGACGATCCGGGCACTCGCGCGCACCGGCCACTCACAGACCATCTTCGACACCCTTCACCAGCCGGCTGAGCCGGGGATCGGGGCGATGCTCGACCATGGCCCCGGCACGTTCTGGGAGTGTTGGTGGATCGACCCGCGGAACACCGGCACCGGGTCGCTCGATCACATCGGCCTCGGTGGACCGTTCGCGGGCTGGGCCTGGCAGTGGCTCGCCGGCGTACGGCCGATCGCCGCCGGCTGGTCACAGTTCGAGGTCGCGCCCCAGTTCGTCGACGGCATCGACTCGCTGTCCCTCAGGTCGCGGACGGTGCGGGGGACTCTCGAGATGCGGTACCGGGTCAGCGGACCGGAGACAGTCCTCGAGCTCACGGTTCCGGTGGGCTCGGAGGCGGTCCTTCGACTCGCTGGGCGGGATGACGACATCCTCGGCCCCGGATGGCACGAACGCACGATCGCTACCGCCCTGGTCCGTAGGACGACGCGCCGTACGGTGTACTCGGCCGAAGAACCCTGGCAGCCGCCGTCCCGGCCGTCGCTTTCTCCGGATGTCGTCGGCGAGCACGATTGGCTCCAGCGGGCACTGGCCGAGAACATCGTCCGCGCAGCAGGCAGCGAACCCATCGTGGTGCTGCCGGACGGCGTACGCTGCATGCCCGTGCCTCACGAGCAGCCCGACGGACCCGTGGCGCTCGTGCAGGGTAGCGAACGCACCGCGGCCGGAGAGGGCGCGGCGCTGTCGGTACGCCTTCCCGTCGTTGCTGCAGGCAACGATTGGCCCGACGCGAGGTTCGTCTACGCGATGCTCGACTTGTGTGTGCAGAATCCGCAACGGCCACTGGAGTCGTTCCTCGTCGTTCGCGGCGCCGACGGCAGCGCGACCGAGGGCGCCGGCACGATCTGGCCCGCCGGCTGGAATCGGGTGAGTGTCGATGTCTCGGCGCTGGCCACGCGAACGGCGATCGAGTCGGTCGAGGTCGGCGTCCGCGTTCGGCCGCACTCCGCGGACTCGTCGGCATCCGCGCACGACGACGTGCCGCTCGCGTTCCACCTCGGCGAGCTCGGCTACAGCACCGTCCGCCGAACCTGGTGAATCAGGCCGCCGTCGTACTGGCCCGAACGATGAGTTCGGGGGGCAGCAGCAGGTGCTCGTGGACGTGCGCCTCGGCGTTCGCGGCGTGGTCGAGCACCAGACGAACCGCTTCCTCGGCCAGCGCTTCCTTCGGCTGGCGGATAGTGGTCAGCGGCACGATGGCGGAGGCCGCGTAGTCGATGTCGTCGTACCCCACGATGGAGATATCGCGCGGGACGTCGATGTCGTCGGCGATCACGAGCGACTGCATGAGGCCGAGGGCCAGCAGGTCGTTCGCCGCGAAGACCCCGTCGGGCCGGGAGGCGGCGGGCAGCGCGGCCAGCTGGTTGCCGATCGTTCTGCCGTCGGCGATGGTCTGGTCGAGGGTGTCGAAGTGGGTGAGGCTCGCGCCGTCGATCTCCGCGACAGCGCGAAGGGCGCCTTTCCACCGGTCGTCGACCTGATGGAGCGGACCACCGAGAAAGGCGATCCGCCGGCGCCCGGCGTCCAGCAGGTGACGGACCGCGAGATACCCGCCGGCATTGCCGTCGAGTGCGACGGAGCAGAAGTCTCCCTCGTTGGCATGGATGTCGAAGAGCACGACCGGCATCCCGCGCCGGATGACGCGTTCGATCCGCGCGGTCTGTCCGCCCAGCGGCGCGATGATCATGCCGCGGACGCGTTGCTCCTCGAACAGGTCGATGTAGCGGTCCTCGCGTCCGTCCAGCTGATCACTGCTGCCGAAGATGACGGTGTGCCCGAGGGCCTCCGCCGCGGTCTCGCAGGCGTGAGCCAGACCACCGAAGAACGGATTGGCCACGTTGAGCACGATCATGCCGAGCGTCGTGCCGCCGCCCATCTTGAGCTGCCTGGCGAGATCGTTGCGCACGAAGCCGAGCTCGTCCATCGTGGCGAGCACCCGCTTCAGCGTGGCGGTCGAGACCAGCTCGGGCCGGTTGAGTACGTGTGAAACCGTACCGACGGACACCATCGCGCGGGCGGCCACCTCGCGAATGCCGACTGGCCCGGCCATCTGGTTCCTCTCACCTTCTCGTGCGGCACACAGCGTCCCCATCATAGATGCGCGGGAGAGTGGAGCTGCGTCAGCGGTTCAGGCGAGAGTGCGCTGACCGAGTAGGGCATAGGCGCCGGTGGCCAACGCACTCACGGCCAGGGCCGCAGCACTGAGGCCGAGCGACCACTTGATGCCGATCGCTGCGCCCGCCAGACCGACAGTCAGTCCACTTCCTATCCGCAAGCCGCCGGCGGAGGTGTTGTAGAGGCCGATGATCCGGCCACGGTCCGCCGCGGACGCCTGGAGCTGTACGACGGTCTGGGAGATCGACATCGAGACGAAGTTCGCTATGCCACTGACCAGCAACAACGCCACGGCAAGGACGTAGTTGCTGGTGATGGCGAAGGCGAGAATGCTCAGGCCGTAGGTGACCGTCCCGGCGACGGCCGCTTTCACCGAAGGCTTGAGCCAGCCGGTGGCCTCGATGACCAGGCCGCCCACGACACCACCGAAACCAGTGGCGAACAACAACACGCCGTACGTCGCTCCGGCAGCCCCTGCCCCGAGTGACTCGGCGAACTCAGGCATAGCCGTCTGCACTGACGCACCGACGAAGAAGGAACCCAGTCCCGCCAGGATGATCATGCTGGTCAGAGTCGGTCCGAGCGTCACACCGCGAGCAGCACGCAGCGCGGCGATCGGGCCGAGTCGCGGCCGCACGATGATGCCCTCGCGGACGTGACCAGTGAAGCGGGTGCGGAAGAGGTAGATCGTCAGCGGAAGGTAGATCGCGATATTCGCGACGATGCCGCCGGTCGGTCCCAGCAAGAGCAACAGCGCGGAGCCGGCAACCGGGCCGCACAACGAGGAGATCTTCGGGCCGGTTCTGTCGGTCGTCCGGGTGCCGTCGTACGACGAAGCGTTGCCCTCATCAACAACAATCCCTACGGCAACGGGACGGCCGTCTTCACCAGCGAGGTGGCGCTGCGCGCCGGTTCGAGAACGAGGTCCAGGTAGGCATGATCGGGGTGAACGTGGCGATCCCGCTACCGGTCGCGTACTACTCGTTCGGCGGCTGGAAGCGCTCGCTGTTCGTTGTCACCCGCGCCCACGGCACCGAAGGCGTGCACTTCTTCACCCGCGCGAAGGTAGTCACCTCCCGCTGGCTCAACCCGGCCGCGCACCCCGAGCGCAGCCTCGAACTAGGCTTCCCGTCGAACGCGTGACCTCTGGTCACAGTCGGCCTTCGCTCCTACACTTTCTGTGTGGCAGGGGTGCCTCATGACTTGGGTGCGAGGTCACTGGCGCAACGGTCGATGGGTGCGGGCGCACTATCGACGAGGAGGTGGTCGAGCAGCTCCTGTCCGCCGCCGGGCGAAGAGGAAGCAGGGCGCGGCGGCTGGGGTAGCAGGCGGGCTGGTGGCAGTCGTCGCCGTAGCCGTACTGATACAGCCCTCTGGGACACGGCCTCATCGTGGTGACCCGCCTAATCGGAAGCCATCGACCGCGCTGAGTCCGGTGCCGAAGCCGCACCTGCCATCGACGTCCCCGACCGCCACGCCCGCGCGACGCTAGCCAGAGGCGACGTACCCGCTACTGTCCGCCCCAGAATGCTTCGGCCTTGGCGATGCCGTCCCGGAGTCTCTGTTCCTCGCCGCTACCGGTCGTCGGAAGCCGCAGCAGCGGCATTCTGCTGGTCTGGAAGATCTGATCCTTGAGCAGGTCGCGGGCACGCTGGCGTGGATTGTCCTCGTGGAATGCGAACCCGTCGACCTCGATCGCGAGCAACGGCCGGTTGCTGATGCGGTTGTAGACCACGAAGTCCACCGACGCCCGGTTCCGCACGTACTGAGCCTGCTCAGCTGTCAGCTCGCTCAGATCCGCGAGCAGATTCCGCACCAGCACCTGGGCACTGACCGTCAGATGCCAGTACTGCTCTTCTCCGAGGAGTTCATGGAGAACCGTCCAGATGATGTCCTCGGACGGGTAACGCAGCTCGTTCCGCCGCCGAGCAGCCAGCGGCCGCAACTTCTCGGAGTACTCGCGGTAGAGGAGGTCGAACACCGACACGATCCCGCTGTCGACCACTCCCTCGTCCAGACGCTGGTAGTCGATGTACCCGATCAGATCACGCAGGTACCGGCTCTTCGACAGCTTGTCGTGGTTCGTCACCAGCACGAACTTCTTCACCGCGCGTGACACGGCCACGTTGACGAGTGCCGGATCGTCGACGAACTTCAGCCCGGTGCTGCCTCGCCAAGTTTCGTCCAGCACCGTGCTCATGATCATGACGTCCTTCTGCCGCCCCTGGTATTTGTGCACCGTGTCCACGGCGATGGTCTCCAGCCCCACTGCCAGTGCGTCCGCGACCTTGTCGACCTGACGCCGGTACGGCGTGGTTACCCCGATCGCGTCGATCGGTGTCCCAGCGCACTCCTGCGGTATCACCTCGTCACGGATCACCTCGACCTCCCGCTGGTTGGTTCGTCCACCGGCAGTGTGCTTGCGCATGTGATTGCCCTGAGCGGTACGGCGTACCACCATCGAGTGGCTACCGGTGCTCTGCGTGAACGGGATGAGATCACCGTCGTAGAACGCCTTGTTGCAGAAGCCGATGATCGCCGGATCGCACCGGTAGTGCTCGCGCAGGAGGGTGTTGGGGAGACCGTCCTGATACAGCACGCCGAGTGACGTCAGGATGCTCTCCTCGACATGGTCGTACGCCGGCTGTGGTGCGACCTGCGTAGTCGGAGCGGCGATGTGCTGCAGTTGCTTCCGATCGCCGACGACGACCAGGTTGCGACAGCTGGCGAGTGCCGCCCCGGCCGCCAGCAGGCTGACCTGGGAAGCCTCGTCGATGATCAGGTAGTCGAGCAGGTGTCCCGCCGGGAGGTTCGATCGCAAGGAATGGCATGTGCTCAGCAGGACCGGGTGTTTGGTCGCGAACTCGGCAAACGAATTGCGGTAGTTGGCAGCCGTGTACCGCGTCGACCCTGCCTCCTTCGACCGTGCGTACAGGGCCGCTCTGAGCACGTCCGCGGACAATTGGCTGTGCTCTGCCGAGATGCTCTCGAAGGCAGCCCTGTCCAGCAGGCTGTCGACTTGATCGACCTGTGTCTTCAGCTCGGCAATGCGTTGCTCGTAGAAGGCCCGCTGCAGGCGCAGCACCACAGCGGTGTCCTCGGGGTCGAGCCCGCGGAGTGAGCCGTAGCGCAGGTACTTCCTGATGCGGCGTATCAGGCCAGGGGACCGTCCACCCTCGATTTCTGTCTCGGCCAGATAGTCGAGAATCCGATCGGACGACCGCCGCAGCAGCGGCAATCGCTCGAGCTGCGACAGGTCACCAGGCGCAACGTGCTTCTCGAAGTGCTGCAGTTCAAGTGTGTAGGCGTCGAGATCCTGCCGCCACTGCGCCCGGTCCCGCTCGGCCTCCTGCAACTGCCGCAGCCGAGCATCCAGCTTCGCCAACGCCTCAAGCGACGGTTGCACCGGGGCGTCCTGCTGCATCGGTTTCGTGCGCGTCTCGTAACCGGCGAAGAACGCCTGCACCCTGTCCCTGTTCCCGAGCCTGGCGACAACATGCCCGAACTGGAGCTCGTCGAGCTTCTCCTTGACGTTGTCGACCGCCGAGTTGCCGAACGAGACCACGCCGACGGTCTGCGCGCCGGTGGCAATGATGTTGGCAATGAGATTGAGGATCGTCTCGGTCTTGCCGGTCCCTGGCGGCCCCTCGATGACCGAGAACGAGTGCGTCAGGGCATACTCCACCGCTTGACGCTGGCTGAGATTGCACCGGAACGGGTAGATCGGCGCTGACTCCAGGCCCCGAACCTCGATCGGCGCACCCACCAGGTAACGCGCCAGTGCACTCTCCGGATGCACGAACCTGAGTGAGTCGTAGACAGGCCGCAATGGATCGTCCCCGGGCGACTCGTCCACGATCGCCCGCCAGTACGCCAGTACGTCGGCCGCTCCCGGAGCGTCGGCCCCGTTGGCCAGCACCCGCACATCCGGCACCATGCGCAGTGCATGCTTCGCGCCGTCCCGGGTCGTGTAGAAGACCCGAGCCCGAGCGTCGCCGTACCCGGCGAACATGCACACCTCCGTCGCGCCCTCCCAGACCGCGCCCTCCACCTCGACCCGCTCGCCGTTCCGAAGGACTATCTGCTGAATACGACCGAGGGTTCGCACCCGCTCCGGACCGTAGGAGTAGATCCGTGAACTCCGCGCGTAGGTAATCGCGAACTGCCCGGCCGGCGTCTGGAGTCTGGTGATCTGGCTGGTTTTGTCCTCCCACTTTCCCGACTTGTCACAGACCAGCACAACCTGGCTGCGGGGATCGATCACGCCGCCTCCCGAATCCGGCCCACGACACAGACTTCGATCCTATTTCGACCGGCCACTCTCCGTAACAGTCGCGGCGAGTCCGGGTCCGCAGTCCCTCGAACCCGCCACGGTGGCTCTGCGCACTGCGATTCAGGTTGGGGATAGGAGGAGGTGGGGGAGGAATTCGGCCCACCAGGTCTGGACCTGGTCGGGGGACCAGGCTCGCTCGATGGTGAGGGTGTTGTACACGTAGACGGTGCAGAGCGCGGCGTGGATGTCGAGGGCTTGTGTGATGTCTACGCGCACGGTGCCGTGGCAGGTCGGCGGCCAGGTCGGCCGCGTCGGCCAGGGCGAGAGCCAGTCCGGTCTTGTTGTGATAGGTCGCGTAGACGGTCGGTACGGAGACGCCGGCACCCGCACGACGTCGCGCGCTGTGGCCGGTGTACGCCGGCACGTTGTGGGCAGGTGTGGCAGATCTGCAGCCAGCTCGGCGGCACATCTGCAACCAACTCCCGGCAGATTTGCAGGTTGAGTGGCGGCAGATTTGCAGTCCAGGGCATACTCGGAGGGTGAGCGATGATCTGGAAGCCAGTGCCGAGCCCGAGTCGCCGTTGGGACGTGTACTGCCTCGGCATGCGCGTGCGCAGGTCGACGAGGCGATGGCCGATACCCGGGTTGTTCTTGTGAACGGTGCGCGGCAGAGCGGCAAGAGCACATTGGTGCGGCTGGTCGGGGCTGCCGTGGACGCGGAGTGGTACACCCTCGACGACACCGACATCCGTGAGGCGGCCCGCGAGGATCCCAGGGAGTTCGTAGCCGGGCCGAAGCCGATGATCATCGACGAGATCCAGCGGCTCCCGGAGCTTCTCCTGTCGATCAAGGCCCGGGTCGACGAGCGGTCGCTGCCCGGCCAGTTCCTGCTGACGGGATCGGCGCGGGTCCTTGGGCTGCGTACGTTGCCGGATGCGCTTCCAGGACGCATGGAGACGATCGAGCTGTGGCCGTTCGCGCAAGGTGAGATCGACGGCAAACCTGATCGGTTCATCGACGCGATCTTCAGGCATGGGCCCGATGTGCGGCACGTCTCCGGTCTCGGGCGCGCTGACTACGCCGATCGTGTTGTGCGGGGCGGCTTTCCCGAGGCGGTTGCGCGTGATCAGCCGCGTCGGCGGCAACGATTCTTCGACTCGTATGTCAGCAATCTCATCACCCGCGATGTCAGCCAGGTCGGCGAGATCGAGAAGGTTGGCGAGATGGAGAAGCTGGTCCGTTTGATCGCCGCACGTTCCGGCGGACAGTTGGTGATCAACGAGCTGGCCGGAAAAGCGGGACTGGCCAATCACACGGTCGCGCGCTATGTGAGCCTGCTGCAGGAGATCTTCTTGATCAAGCTGATCCCTGCCTGGTCCCGCAACCTCAGCACCAGGATCACCGGTACTCCGAAGGTTGCCGTGACCGACTCGGGGATCGCGGCAAACCTGGTGGGAGCCGATACTGCCCAGTTCAAGCGACCGGGGAGCTCGTTCGGGCCGCTGCTCGAAGGCTTTGTGCTGATGGAACTCGCCAGACAGCAGAGCTGGAACGACACGCGTGTAGATCTGTACCACTACCGCACCCGCGATCAGGTCGAGGTCGACGCCGTACTGGAGAACCGACGCGGCGAGGTGGTAGGTATCGAGGTGAAGGCGTCATCGACCCCCCGCTCCGACGACTTCCGCGGCCTACGCCATCTCCAAGATCGACTCGGCGACGACTTCATCGCCGGCGTGGTCCTGCACACGGGCCAGCACACACTTCCGTTCGGCCCCAAGCTACGTGCCATGCCGATCAGTGCCCTGTGGGAGCTGGAACCGTGAACCAGGCCGATGGTGTTCCGCCACACGGGTCGGCTGAAGCCGTGTCGGAATGCCGATCTTGAAGTGATCGGTGCGAGGCAATAGCCGACCGACGTCTTGGAGTGGGTTCCAGCGCTGGGACACGGTAGTCGACCCAGTCGATCCGTCCCGGTCCGCTCGCTGCTCCATCGAAGCCTGCCAGCGTCACTCATCGGTGATCGGTGACGAGCGGCAAGGGCACAGGTCAGGGGGTTCCGGGGAGGGTGAGACCTGTCGGTCAGGTCCAACGCGATCCTCGAATTCCTAGCTGGTGGACTTTCACGTCGTCTTATCGTCAGGCGAGGTCGGGGTCGTCGAACGCGTGTTCTGGGGCTTGGGCTGCGGCGGGGTTGGCAGCTTGACGTGCGAGGTAGGTGTCTTGGGTGATGGAGACTTTGGCTTGGCCTAGTTGGTCGGCGATTTGGCGGGCAGTTTGGCCAGCGTGGTCGAGGGCCGTGGCGGTGGTTTTGCGGAGTGCGTGGGAGCGGATCCAGGCGAGTTTGTCGGATTGGGCGGGTTGGGTGGCGTCGGTGAGCTGCGAGCAGGTCGGGAGTGTGATCGAGGTCGATGCCGTAGGTCTTGGCGAGGATGGAGACCAGTCGGTGGTTGGGTTTGATACGGCCGGTTTCGATGAGTTCGAGTCTGGTTTGGGGCCAGCCCAGCGTCTGTGCGACTTGCTTGCGGCTGAGGTGGGTCTGGCGGCGGAGGGTTTGGAGGGTTTGGCCCAGCTCGCGGCGGGCGGTGCTGCCGACAGGGGAGAGGGCGATCCGGAGGGAGCGGCGGGTGTTGGAGGGGTCGCGGTAGCCGCCGGTCGTGTCGGGAAAGACGGGGGCGTCGGGACGGGTATCGGCGGTGTGTCGGGTGCGGAGGCTGATGGTGGCCCAGGTAGGGAGGCTGAGGACGCGTTCGCCGGCTCTGGATTTGGTGGTCTTGCGTAGGAGTCCTTCGCCTTTGGGGGCGGGCGATGGTGTGGGTGATTTCGGCGGTGCCGGCGTCGAGGTCGACTTGGTTCCAGAGGATTGCGAGGGCTTCGCCGATGCGGGCGCCGGTGGCGAGCATGAACGTGACCAGGTCGGGGAGGTCAGCCTCGATGGCGTGTTCGTCCGTGGTCAGGCTTTTGTGCAGGTGGGTGACTTCTTCGGTCGTGAGGGCACGGGGTGGGTGCTTGGGCTTGGCTTCGATGGCGTCGACTTCGCGGACGGGGTTGACGGTGGTGGCGCCGTAGCGGACGGCGAATTTTCATGGCGCCGGAGATGACGGCGCGGCAGGTCTTGGCAGTCGCTGGGCCGGCATGGTTCCTGATGTTGGCGAGGACGGTGTCGAGGCGTGGGGTGGTGGCTTCGGCGATGTGGAGTTCACCGATGGCGGGACGGACATGGTTCTTGAGTGCGCGCCGATAGTTGTCGAGGGAGGTGGGGGATCGTTGCCCGTCGACCACTCGCTGCTCGAATCTCTTCTCCCAGAGGTCGAGGAGGTGGTTCACCTTGTGGTGCATGGTCAGCTCTGCGGAGTGGTTGGTCTTGGCGCGGTTCTGGAGTTTGGTGAGCAGGGCGGTTCGTGCGGCGGTCTTGGTTGTGCCGGTGGCGGTGACCGCTCGGACTTTGCCGTCGTGGTCGCGGAACTTGGCGTGGGCCAGGTGCTTGAGGGGTTTGCCGTTCTTGTTGGTCTTCGTGGTTCTGGTGGAGATCTCTCCCCAGGTTCCAATGGGCAGCGGTGGCCTCGGCATGTGTCTCCTCCAACGGGTGTGCGCGTTACCTGTTCAACGCGCGCCGGTGTGGAGGATCAGCGAGGCAGGTCACGTCGCAGGCCGATGTGATGTGACGCACGGTCGTGATCATCTGAAGGCCCCAGGGCCTGGTCAGCGGGGGAGATGCGTGACTGAAAGGGTCGAATAAAAGGTGCGTTGGGGGCATGAAGAAGCCCAGGTCAGCGCTGTGACCTGGGCTTTTGGTGCGCCGCCAGGGACTCGAACCCCGAACCCGCTGATTTGCCGCCCACGATGCCCACTGCCTGCCAACGATTGCCAAGAGGTGCCGTGACCTGCGGAGTTGCCAATGGACACCTCGCATCGCTTGCCCTCGCCAATCATCGATTCTCCTTGATAGAGCTGCGTTATGGGGTGCGCTGAGTCATTCACCCAACCGAACCCTGCCGCTGCCGAGGACCTTCTTCAATGCGGCCTGTGGACAACTGAACGAGGCCCAACCATGATCACCAACAGTGACCGTAGGCTCCAGTCCGCTGAAGTTTCTAGTCCTGGATGGAGCGGCCGTGCAGTTCGCTTAGGGCGGCGCGGTCCAGTATGGATCCGTCCCAGATCGCGGTGAAACGGGTTGGAGCCCGGACCGGTGGAGCTCTAGTTCAACCAGACCGTGGGGGACCGGGGCCGCGGAGGTCCACTCGTAGCCGCCTGTGCGCGTCGTGCCGGTGACGAATCGGACGGACGAGCCTGGCCCGAAAGGCAGCAGAGAGATGGACTGCATCAGGAAGCCTTGATGCCGGGTGGCCGACCAACTACGGTCGAGTGCTTCCAGGTCCAATGCTGCCCATCGGCCCGCTTCCGCAGCGTCCGAGAACCACCAGCAGGCTCACGCCGAGCAGTTGAACGGTCTCGTCTACTGCGCCGGCACGCTCGGCAACGTGCAGGTGCTGGCTGCGTTGAGGTCGGACTCTCGTTTGCCGGTATCAACTCGTACCGCGGCTATGTGGTGGCTCAACCACGCTCGTCACATCACCAGAGGCGCCAAACGATGAGCCGTGCGGGCGATCGTGATCCTGTTCTGCTGCGAGGTGGTTCTGGAGGTCGGCGTGTTTGAACTGGTAGACCGGACCGACCTGCCTGAGGACTCCCCGCTTCTTGTGTGCGTCCTGGAGAAAGGTCATCAGGCGCCAGGGGAGTTTGCCGGTGATGGCGAGATATAGGTGCGCCAGTCTGAATCGTCCCCAGGTGGCCTGGAAGAACGCGAGGCCGAAGCCCGGCGAACGCGGCAACGATGCCACTGAATACGCGTACTCCGGCGAACACCGTAAGGGCGCCGGCGAAGGCGCCGCACGAGGCGAACAGTAAGAAGGTCCAGCGATCCGAGACAAGGACAGAGCGTGGATCGATAGGTTTTCAGGTCGGCCGGCGTCCCGCTGAGGATCGCGACGAGGCCGATGACGACGAGTGCGATGATGCCCGCCACGATGCTCACGGCAAGACCGAAGCCGTGGGCGGTTCGGGCTGCGATCCCCATCGCTACGACAAGACCCACAATTGCCCCGACATATAGGCCGCGCCTGGACAGCCGCGGTCCTCGGGCGGGTTCAGTACGGCCGGTGCCGACGACCAGTCCCAGAGCGATGGCAGTCATCACACCGTTGATCAGGCCCGCGGCCGGCCCAGACCCCCGGTGAAACGAACCGGCAACGATGCCACCCAAGAGTCCGCCGACCAGGCCGGCGCCCAGACCGGCGCTGGAACGATGGGTGACGCTTCTGGGCAGTGGAAGTCGAGGCCGGAGCAGGTCTTTGACGAGACGGCCGACGGCCAGCCCGACAACGAGGCCGGCGCCCAGGCCGACGCCGGATTCGGGGTTGACTGCTGCGGCCATTCCGGACAGGAGCCCTCCGGTGACGCCTACGACGGCGCCCACCCCAACGCTTGGGAACACTCCGAGCCAGTTGCCACCACGCGATGTTGGGCGATCCTTTCAGTTGGGTGTTCTGGTGACGCGCGATGAAGTCAGCCACCGGGTCGCCTTCTCCGCAGTGCAGAACGGTTGTGGACGTTCTGGGTGTGGCCGGTAGGCGGCCGCGATGAATCCGTTCAGCAGGTGGAGGCGGACATCTTCGGGGGTCGGGAAACGCGATTCGTCCGTCAGTTCTCGCGGATCGGGTGGCAGAGCAGAGTCTGCACTGATTCCTGTAGGGGCGTACACGGTGCGTGCCAGCGCACCATGAGAGGAGTTTGCAGGGTCTCTGCCAGAGGAGATGAGCGGCGCATGGCCGCGAAGATGTCACGCCATCTTTCGACGTCCCTGGACGCCCCTCTTTCGAGGTAGTTCACGGCCTCCGTCGCCTGCAGCGGCTGGATCTCTATCCCTGCTGCGCCGTGAAGCCAGGGTGAGCCGAGCCGCCCCGGCATCATCGCCGCTGGCGCGTGCCGCACGGATCCGTCTCGCCAGGGTCACGACCGAGGACCCGTCGGCGGGTCCAGGTACGGGAAAGCCCACCACGGAAGGGGCGGTGGAGCCCACCGCCGGGATGTGGGTCCCTGCGGTGGGGGTCCATCCGCGTTGCTCTCCCTCCTCAGTGGCTGCTCGTCACTCCGCGCGCCACAACGCCGGTGCGGACGGCGGCTCCCAGCCGGTCTGGGCGGTGTGCCCCTGCAAGCACACAAAACCGCGACCGCTGTAGGTGACCCGAGCGCCCGCGGAATAGGCGGTTCCCGCCGTCCAGGTCGTCCCGCCGCCAGGCGTCTGCGGCACGTTGAGCACGAAGTCGAACGCAGCCTCCTTCGCGGTGGGCGGAACGTCCCGCACGGTCATCAGCAACCGCGGGTCGAAGATCGTGTCGGTGTTGTTGCGCGGCTCGTTGGGGAAGTAGAGCTGCGTGGTCAGCACCGGTTTGCCGGGCGCCTGCACCTTGACGTGGATGTGACGCGTGCGGCCGGGGTACAGGCCGGGCACGATCGTGCTCAGCGTGAACGCGCCCTGTGCGTTGGTGAACTGGTGACCGCGGAAGGTGTACCCGACGTTGTCGTAGGCGCCGTTGACGTCCGCCTGCCAGAAGTCCAGCAGTACCCGCGCGATGGGGAGACAGCTGAGACCGAAGACGTATCCGGTGACAGTGAGCCGCGTACCTCGCGTGGTCGGGGTGACGAGCGAGGTGCGCTGCGGGGAGTTCGGCTTGAAGTAAGGGCCTTGGGTCTGCGACGGGGTCGGGTCGTCTCCGTCGTCACAGGCCGGCGTCAGTTCCGGTGCCTGGCCGCTCGCGACGGTGGCGCGCGCGAGGGCGGGGCCGCCGATCAGGGCGACCGGAGCCGCGACCCCGGCCGTGAACGCCGCCTTCAGTACCGTCTTGCGGCTGAGCTTGTTCTCTTCGTTCATACCTGCTCCTCGTGGGCGTCGGGGAATCACCCTTGACGGTACGGAGAGGATCAGCCGCGGACGATGGACTGGAATGGTCAGTCGTGGTGAATCTCCGGGGCGGCGTCACCGGTTCGCCGGAAATCACCGGGGCTCAGTCCCGTTTCCCGACGGAAGAACCGGCAGAAATACGCCGGATCCGCGAAACCGACCCGGCTGGCCACCTGCCGCACGCTGAGGTTGCTCCCGAGCAGGAACCGTTTCGCTTCTCGCGTCCGCGCCTCGCGGATCAACTGCGCCGCCGTCCGGCCGGTCGCCGTCTTCACCGCCTCGGTCAGGTATCCCGGCGTGACGCCGATGCGTTCCGCGAGCGCGCCCACCGACCATAGATCGAGATCCGGCCCGCCTAGCAGCCGGGCGAACTCCGCTCCCACCGCCTTTGCCCGCGCTGGCGGGCGGGCATCAGCCAGGCCGGGAAGCCGCCCGGCACGAACGATCAGGACGTGCATCAGCGCGCGCAGCACCGAATCCGTACTCTGCCCGCCACACCGGAACTCCACGTCCAGTTCGGTGACCAGCCATGCCGTCTTCTCCGCGGCCCGTTCGTCGAGTCGCCACGGCTGCTGGCTCAGCCGTCGCAGCGTTTCCCGATCGGCGGGATGGTCGAGCAGGAAATCGTCCGTGAACAATACGACGTGACCACCGAGGGAATGGGCATCCCAATGATGTACCTGCCCTGGTGTTATGACCGCGAGTTGCGGCGGCGCCAATTCCCAGCGAGTGAAATCGACGATGTGGTCGCCGGTCCCGCCGGTGACGAAAACGATTTCGTAGAACGTGTGCCGATGCGGAAAGGACGCCCGCGACATCGGCCCAATCGTGTCGAAGGTGCCGACCGCGAACGGCAGGGCATCCGGCGCGCGGACCTCCAGTCGGTGCAGTGGCAATTCACCCGCCTTCGGCTGCAGGCAGGGCGTTCTCGGCGACACCGTGGTTCCACGCATGGTCCGATCCCCTCTCACCACACTGGGGATCAAAATTCTAGACCCTACGGGCCGTCGCCGCTGCAAACGGGAGTCGCTCGACAACGGAACGTGACGACGGCCACGGCGATCACCGTCATCGCGCCCGTCGCCTCCTGAGACCCGAGGAGAACTGATGCGTGCGTTCGGCGATTTGTGCTCGGCTGGGATCACCTGTTGTTCATCGCCGGGATCGTCCTGCTCTCGGGTGAACTGCGTCGCGCGGCCAAGCTGATCTCGGTGTTCGTCGTGGGCCACAGCACCACGTTGATCATCGCCACGCTGGGCGGATGGCGCGTCAACCCCACCGTGGTTGATGTCGTCATCGCGTTGAGCCTGGTGTTCATCGGTGCAGTCGACTGGTTCGGCCACCGCGACAGGTGGCGGCTGTTCGGGCTCGGCGTCTTGGGCTTCGGTCTGATTCATGGCGTCGGCCTGTCCACCCGCCTCCAGGACCTCGGTCTGCCCGAGGAAGGGCTGCTCGCCCGGGTCATCGCGTTCAACATCGGCATCGAGATCGGGCAACTGCTCGGCATCGCGGTCATGGTTGCCATCGGCAAGGCGGGCCTTACCCCCGGTTCATGGACACGGTGGTGGATTACGCCGCCGACGGGAGCGTAGCGGGGTAGAGGGTTTCGTAGGTGTTCGGGGAGTGGTAGCGGCACCAGGAGTGCCGCCTGCGGGTGTTGTAGCGGGTGACCCAGCGGAACACTTCGCGGCGGCAGGTGGCCTCGTCGGGCCAGGAGTTGTGGTCTTGGAGGATCTCTCGCTTGAGGGTCGCGTTGAACGACTCGGCGAGTGCGTTGTCGGCGCTCGTGCCGACCGCACCCATGGACT
>NZ_AQUZ01000026.1 GCF_000372465.1 Kribbella catacumbae DSM 19601 | reverse complement strand
AACAACCGCGCGGCGGTCCGGCTCGCCGGGCCGGCGAGCGTAGTGTTGATCCTGCTCGACCTCGGCATGCTCACGGCTGTCGCCCTCGCCGCTCCGGCGATGACCTGGGCGATGGCCTTCGCGGTACCGGCCAGCCTCATCCGCATCGCGCTGACCGGTCGCAACCTTCCGCGGGTCTTCGCCGGGTAGCAACTGTCAGCGAGTCAGTTGCTGCTTCAACGCGCCGGCGACGAATCTCGCGTCCCGGTGTACGCCGCGCAGGGTGTTCGACGAGAACGATCGCTGGAACTCGATCCCCAGGTAGGCAAGGCGGGGATGGGTGGTAGAGATTTCTTGCCGGTGCAGCGGCATTCCGTCGGGGTTCAACGCTTCGAGATTCCGCAGGTACGGCAGGTGTGGGCGGTAGCCGGTGGCGAACAGAACCGCGTCGACTTGCCGCGGCTGACGAGCCCGCGCCGTGGCTTCGGCTGCTGCTGGCAGTCTTCGATCGTCCTCGGGTCTTGAGCCGACCCGGCGGCGAGCTGAGATCGGCCAGCAACGGGGTCCGGGACCGGTACGGTGTGGCGCGCAGCTCTTGTCTGAGGCAACACTGCTGAAGTGGGCAAGCCGGCGCCCGACTTGCTCGGGCCGGTCGGTTGGAATTCGCCCGGGCCCGAAAGTGAGCTGCCCAGGCCCCACGGCATGCCAGGCGGAAGACGGTTCGAGATGAATTGGAACGGGTTCCTTCACTGAGCTCTGTCGACCGCCGGTGATGCGCCGGCGGGGGCTAGTTCCAGTACCGGGTCCAGACGGCGCGCTTTGCCTGGGCGAGGGCGTTGATGACGTCTTGATCTGTTTCGGCTTTCTCGGTGACGCCGAGTGCCAGTCCGATGTCACGCCATGAGGCGCCTGTCGCGAGGGCTTCTCGGACAGCTTCGCCGAGCGCCTTGTCGAGCGCGATCGACGCTCGGCAGCATTCCTGGACCGCCTGGAGCGGATCGCGCTGCCAGCTGCCGCGGTGCCTGAGGCGCAGGCCTGCACCGTGCCCGGAGATCCGCAACTGGGGAGTTCGCGTCAACATCGCTTCCACCTCGCTGGTTGGTGACCTACTTCGAGCTTAGGACTCGGGGCGCGGTGTGGATGGGCCCGTTCGGGTAGATAGCTATTGGTGGGTGGCGGCGCGGAGGATGGGCCTATGACTGTTGCGCCGGAGAGTGTCCAGCAATCGACGCCGGTGTGCTGGTGTTGTGCCCGTGAGTTCGATGATCGAGACCTGGTGCGGTTGGGTGCCCACCCCGAGGTCGGTGTCTGTCTGGGGTGCGCCCGGTTCCTGCAACGCAGGGCCGAAGAGCGGGAAGATCAGCTGCGCCCGTCCCGCGGGACGCGGCTGCGGGGAATGGTGCGCTCGGCGCGGGAGTGGGTGGTCGGCCACCGCTGGCACGAGCTTCCGGTGATCGGTGGCCTGTTGCGGCGGATCGACCGTCACCTGCCCTGACCTGGCGAGCGGTGGGGTTCAGGCGTCGGCCCAGCCGAGTCGGATGATGGCTTGGCGGGTGATCTCGAAGTCGTCCGCGACGGTGGCGATCTGGCCGTGTGGGTTGTGGGTGAGCCAGTCGCCGGCGGCGTCGGGGGTACTGAAGAAGTTGCCGAGGTTGCAGATCTCGGCGCGGACGTCGGCGACGGCGTGATCGGGCCGCACCTTGGACACCACCGCTTGTGGCGGGTCGACGGACCCGACGTGGTCGGGGGTGAGTTCGACCCGGATCGGTCGGCCGGTGGCGGCGCATGTGGACTCGACCAGGCCGGGTTTGCCGAGGATGACCGGGAACTCGAAGGTGTCGCTGGCGCAGAACGCGTAGACGGTGCGGTCGTCGAAGGTGAACCGGTGCGGGGTCGGTCGCAGGGTCATGCCGAACCCGGCGATGCGGCCGTCGTCGTCCCAGTCGACGCCGGGGTGCCGGTCCAGCTCGGCGCGCAGCTCGTGGTCTTGCCAGCCGCCAGCGGCGGCGGCCTGCTGGATCGTGACCGGCTGCCCGGCGGCGAGCAGCCGGGTCAGGTGCGGCATCAGGTCGGGCAGCCCGAACTGGGCCTGCACAAGCGTTACCAGGCGCTCGATCTCAGCGGTTGCGGTCATCTGTGTTTCGCCTTTCGGGAAGGTCGCGCCCCGGACGGTTACGGCCGGGTGGCCGGCGTGAGGAGGTGCCCGAAGAGGCGGGCGCCGAGGTTCTCGGCTTCGGCCGGGTTGAGGATCTGCCCGGGAACGTGCGGGTGGATGGCGGTCCAGGCCTCGGCCGCGGCGTGGTCGGTGAAGAAGTTCAGGTAGTCGCAGCAGCAGTCCGCTGACGGGCCGCCGCCGGCGGTGGCCCCGATGAACACGACCGCTGTGGACGGGTCCCAGGTTGCGCGGCCGTTCCGGCTGGTGACGGTGACCGGCTGGCCGGTGGTGACGTCGACGGATTCGATCAAGGTGTCTCGTTCGAGCATGGGGGCGATGCCGAGCGCGTCGATCGCGCACATCGCGTAGACGTCCACGCTGTCGCCGGCTGGGGTGCTGATCCGGACCCGGTGCCGGGTGGGTGCAGCCGAGAACGGGTAGGCCACCGCGATTTCGCCGTTCGGTGCCAGGCGGATCGCGTCGCCGTTGTGCAGCGCGGTCAGCACCTCGTCAGTGCTGCGTCCGCTGCCGGCGGTCACCTCGTCCAGGTCGCTGGGAACGGGAGGCTGGCCGGTGGTGGCGAATGAGCGCAGGATCGCCTGCTGCACGGCCTTGTCGACCGGGTCCAGCGGCAGGGCGAGGGTTCGCCACGCGCTCAGTACCTCACCGGGCGGCTCGGTCTGGTGCTGTTCGCCCGGCGCGGGGTTGGCTAAGGCGGTGGCGAGCGCGGTGTGTAGCTGTTCGACCGACGGTGCTGCGACGATGCGGCCGTCGGGGTCGCGGTAGAGGCGGCACGACACTCCGCACTCGCGGCCGCCGACCGCGGCGAACGGATCCACCCCATCGATCAGCAGCGTGGGCGAGCCGGCCATCCCGTACCGGGCGGCGTCCTCGTCGGTGTCGATCTGCCGGGTCGTGACCGGCAGATCGGTGACCTGTGCGAGGCGTTCCAGCAGTGGTGGCAGGTTCGGGCAGTCGGGGACGTGCAGGACTTCCAGGTTCATCGGATCCCCTCCGCGGAGTCGGTGATCGCCTCGAGCAGCGCGCAGCTGCGGTCGGCGCGGGGCAGGTCGCAGGTCGCGACCAGATCGGCGAGGGAGTCGTGCATGCGTTGCAGGTCGCGGATCCGGGCCGCCAGGTCGTCGCGGCGGTGCTCGGCCAGCGCCCGGGCCGCGTCGCAACTGTCCGGTCCGCCGTTGTCCAGGTGCAGCAGCTCCTCGACCTCATCGAGGGTGAATCCGAGTTCCTGGGCACGCTTGATGAACCGCAGCAACCCCACCGACGCGGCCGGGTAGTCACGGTAGCCGCCTGGTGTGCGGGGCGGCTCGGTCAGCAGTCCCCGCCGCTCGTAGTACCGCAGCGTCTCGGTGTTCACCCCGGCCCGGTCGGCCAGCTCACTGGTTCGCATGACCCCATCGTCAACCCCGGACCCAACTACGGAGTCAAGCCTTCGCGATCGCGTCGGCTACCACAGGGGATCGATTAGATCGAGGCGCTCATCTGCTGCCGCTGACAGCATCAGCTTGGCCTGCGTGCGCGTCCGAGGATGTGGGTATGCGGCGGTGCGAACTTCAGAGGTCGGTAGGCGAATCGGTCGAGCTGGTCGATCTCGAAGCCAGCTGCGGTGATCTCGGTGAGGGTTTCGCGGTTGAGGTGACAGCCTCCGCCGACAGCGGACCACACGGGGGTGATGATGTCTTGCAGCGTGCCTATCACTGGGTTGTTGGAGCGGACATGTTCGAAGAACCGTAGCTGTCCCGCGGGTTTCAGCACTCGCCGCAGTTCGGCCAGGCTGTGGCTGGGGTTGGGTACTGAGCACAGCACCAGCGAGGCGACCGCGGCATCGAAGCTGGCGTCGTCGAAGGTCAACGCGTCGGCGTGCCCGGCGACCACCTGGACCGGAACGGATGCGGTGATTGCCGCCTGTTCAGCGAGCTCGCGGAGGGTGTCGTCGGGTTCGACGGCGACGACTTCGGTGACGGTCGGCGGGTCGTGCGGGAAGTTCATGCCGTTGCCGGGGCCGATCTCGATCACCCGTCCGGTGAGGCCGGCGAGGGTGCGATCGAGGTGTTCGGCGGTACCGCGGCGTTCGGAGTCCGCGCTGACCTTCTGGTAGGTGCGTGCGAAGCGGGGATGTCGAAATGATGACAGGTCGTTCATGGTGCTGGGTCTCCGGCTCGGTTGAGGTTGTCTCAGGCCTCGCCCGGATCGATCTGCGTTGAGGGACGGGCCAGGTTGTGCACGCCGTCGTTTCGCGCCGTTCGTCGGTGCCTATCGCTTGATGTGGTATCGCGGTGTGAATGTCTTGCCGGCGTTGGTGGACTCGTAGATGCCGGTGTCGGTGGCTGCGTAGACGGTGGTGGCGTCGGTGGCGGTGAGTGCGGCCGGGCGGCCGTCGAGTGAGCCTTGCTGCTGCCAGGTCTTGCCTTGGTCCGGGCTGAGGACGACCGCGCCGGAGGGGGTGATCCCGTACAGCGCTCCTGGTTCTGGCCACGACACGAACAGCAGGGGAGGTGCCCCGTCGATGATCGCGAAGGTGCGGCCGCCGTCGGCGCTCTTCGCGGGGCCGTTCTCGGTCGTGGCGATGAGGACCTCGGGGCCGGCTGGGCTGACCGCGAAGTCGGCCATGGGCAGCGCGGCGCGTTTGTCCCAGGTCACCTTGTCGCTGCTGACCATCAGCGTGCCGCTGGTGCTGTTGTAGCCGAAGACCTGGCCGTGGGCGGCTTGGAGGGAGTGGAAGTCGGCCTGTCCGCTGAGGGATCGGTCGCGCCAGGTTTCGCCAGCGTCGGTGGATTCGATCAGTCCGAGGTTCGGCGGCTTGCCCTCGAGGGGGTCGGGGTGGCCGCTGCCGAGGAAGTGGCGCGGGCCGACGACGGTGAAGCCCATCGTGTCCTGGAACCGGTCCGCGATCCGGGTCGGGGCGCCTTGTGCCGGGATCCGGAAGACGCCGAAGTGGGTGGCCGCGTACAGCGTCTTGTCGCCCGGGTCGACGCCGAGACCGTGAACGTGCGCGATGCCTGGGTCGGCGCCACCGCCGGTCCTCGATTCCGAGTCGCCGTCGGAGCCGAGCGCGCGCGTGAGCGCGACGACGACGAGGCCGACGGCCAGCAGGAGCAGCAGCACCGCGGTGGCGATCCGGCGCTTGTCGCGCGCGGGTGGCGGCGGCTGGGTTCCGCTGCTACCGGCCCGGCGGGTCTTCGTTCCGGGAGGGTGCCTGCGCGGCGCGGGTCGGGTCATGTGCCGTTCCTTCGGTTTTGTCGCAGGCCGGGGCCGTCCACTGTGCCACCGGTGATGCGAGTAGGAGCACTGCCGTACCCGTCTTCTGATGGTGCCTGGGTCCGCGACGGGTGGGTCGGGAGATCGCGGCGGGCCTGCGCGATCTCCGTCCGCAACTGGTCGATCTCCTCGCGCCGCTTCAATTCGGCGGCCTGGTCCTTGGCGGATCCACCCATGTGGCAGTGGCCTCGGCGCATCGGGCGAATGCAGAACACGTAGGTCAGGCCGATCGCGGCGAGCGGGACGGCGAGCGCGAGCCAGGTCGACATCAGCTCGATCCGCTCGGCCTGCCCGGCGGGGCGCTCCGGTCCCTTGCCTCGCTGCGCAGCTGGTCGAGTTCGGCGCGCAGTCTCGTGAGTTCGGCGTCGGTCTGGGACGGGCCTGGACCCTCCTGGCTTTGGTCGGGTTGTTTCTTGCCGCGCATCATCATCCACATCATCAGGCCCATCCCTACAGGGCAGGCCAGTAATGCCAGCGAATACAGCCCCTCTGCCACGTACACCGTCTGTGTCATAACGATTCCTCCAAACGCTGGTTGATGATCTTCTGGGACTGCCTGGAACCGTGATCGGACGGTGAAGCGCCGCGCATCATCAGCTCGTGCATTCGTTCCATGCCCGGGTTTCCCTGGGTCCGCTGGCCGCGGCGGGCGTGACGATCGTGGCCGCAGCGCTGATCACCCCGGCGCCGACGAGCAGTGTTCGGTAAAAGGCTCGCATTCGGTCCTCCAAGACCTGTATCTACTATCCAGCATAGTTGTTGATGTGTGTCGTGATTCGGGTTCGTTCCTCAGCTACTCCCAGTGCATGAGGCCCCACAGGATGTGCCCGAAGCCGCCGACCTGCCCGATGAAGTAGTGCTGGTCGAACGGCAGGAGTGTGAACCCGGTGTAGTTGCCGAGCAGGGTGGTTACAAACAGCGCGAGGCCTGCAGGTGTCGCCGTCCGCAGGACCGCGCCACACTCCCATCAATCCGAAGATCCTTAGTACTATCGCCGATAGTACATCCGGCTGGACCGGCTGCGGAGTTCCCGTGGGTCGTCACCAGCCGTTCAGGCAGGCGGTATGGAGTGAGGAGAACGGTGTTGCGGCAGCTTGGAGATCGGCTCGGGTGGCTCGTCGGCCTTGCTCGCCTTCGAGCCCATCGCAGACCAGTGACCGTGATCGAGCGCGATGCACCCATGCTGTCGTTCGCGGCGCACGACACTCACCGCTCGGTCACCCGGTTCAGCTTGCTTGCGGTGGCGGCGGGCACGGTCCTGGCGGTGTCCGGTGTGCCCAGGGTGGATCTGCACGGCCCGTTGCACCATGTCGGGATCATGGACCCGCTGTGTGGTGGGACACGCGCGGCGTTCCTGCTCTCCCAGGGCGACTTGACCGGCGCGTGGACCTACAACCCGGTCGTGTTCCCGCTCGCCGCGGCCGCTGCCCTGGTGCTGCTGCGCACGATGCTCGGCGCGCTGTCCGGCCGATGGGTCACCGTCCGGGTGGGCAGACGGCGGGTGCTGGTCCTGCTGCTGGTGCTCGCGGTGGCGGCCCTCGAGGTGCGCCAGCAGTTCCATGCCGACCTGCTGATGGCGGCCTGGCCCAGCTAGGGCACGCCTCCCGTGTCCTGCTGTGCTCGAAGGCCGCTGGGTTTTCTGCGTCGGTGCGCTGGTCAGAGCGGCGATTGCCAGCCCGCGACCAGTCCCTGCAGGCGATAGATCAGCAGCGACCAGATCCCGGACACCTGCAGTACGCCGACAACGACGAGGAAGAGCCCACCGAGGCGCATGACCGGGCGGGTGTGGCGGCGGGCGAACGCGAGCGTGGTGACGGCGCGCTGCATTCCGGCTGCGGTCAGCAGGAACGGGATGCCCAGGCCGAGGCTGTAGGCGAAGGACAGTACGGCGCCGCGACCGGCGCCGCCGGTGGTGGTGGACAGGGCCAGGACGGCCGCCAGGGTGCGGCCGATGCAGGGTGTCCAGCCGACCCCGAACATCACCCCGAGCAGCGGGGCGCCGGCGATACCGACCTTCGGCCGGTAGCCGATCCGGATACTCCGTCCACTGAACGGGACGCGGTCGAGGAGTCCGGCGAACATCAGGCCGAGCAGAATGGTCAGTGCGCCGAGAACACGGGTGATGGCGACCTGGTGGGTGAGCAGAACGGTGCCGACTGCGCCGAACGCGACGCCGTAGCTGGTGGTCCTCCGCATCTGGTGGCACCCGCAACTACTATGCACGTTAGTTGATAGGCTGGTGCTCTGGTCAACGACGGTCTGGCACCGGGAGTTCCGGTGCGGGAGCCGATCGAGAGAGGAACGGGTTGCGTGCGCGGGTTCGGTGATCTCGAGGCGGCCATCATGGATCGGCTGTGGTCGTGGCAGCAGCCGGCCACGGTGCGCGAACTTCTTGCCGACCTCAACAAGGACCGCGATCTGGCCTACACCACGGTGATGACGGTGCTGGACAACCTGCACCGCAAGGGCTGGCTGACCCGGGATCTCGACCGCCGCGCCTACCGGTACAGCCCGGTGTCGACCCGCCAGGCGTACAGCGCCGAGTTGATGCGCGAGGCCCTCGACAGCAGCGGTGATAACGCGACCACGCTGCTGCGGTTCGTCGACGCGATGACGGATGCAGAGGCCGAGGCGGTACGCAAGGCGCTGCGGAAACACCGTGGGTCTGGTCGCCGATGACGATCACCTTGCTGTTGTTCGCCTATGCCCTGGCGGTGGCCGGCCTGGCGCCGCGGTTGCTCGCCGGAGCGTGGACACGGCGGTCCCCGCGGCTGACGCTCATGCTCTGGCAGGCCGCCGGCGGGTCTGGTCTGCTGGCGGTGGCCCTGGCCGGCATCAGCTGCGTGGCCGCACCTGGCCGGCTGGCCGCGTGCCTGGAGGCGTTGGTCGGGTCCGACGCGGCGGCCGGCGTCCTGACCGTGGTCGCCGGGCTGCTCCTGCCGGTTCTGCTGCTCGCCCGATTGGCATTCGTCGCGGCGGCGATGACCCGCATCCAGCGGGCCGAGCGCCGGCGGCACATCCAGCTGCTCAGTCTGGTCGGTCACCACGACTCGTTGCTTGACGCAACGGTCGTGGCCGCTGCGACAGCCTCGGCGTACTGCGTGCCGGGTACCGATCGGGTCGTGCTGACCGACACCGCGTTGAGGATGCTCGAGCCATCCGAGTTGCGCGCGGTGCTCGCCCACGAACGGGCCCATCTGGCCGGGCGGCACCATCTGGTCGTCAGCTGGGCAGCCGTTGTGGCCCGGGCCTTTCCGGGGGTTCCGGTCTTCCGGGGCCTGCACGAGGCGACCGTCGATCTGGTGGAGTTGCTGGCCGACGACCGTGCAGTTCGCGGCGAGTCCCGCAACAGCCTCGCCTGGGCGATCGCCCAGCTCGGGACTGGCGACGGTCCAGCCGTGAGCCTGGCCGCGGGTGGCGGCCGGGTCCTGGCCCGGGTGGAGCGGCTGCTCGACCCGCCGCGCAGGTTGCCGGTGGCGACCCGCGCCGGTGGTGCCGGGGCCGCCGTTGCTGTGCTGGCGGTTCCTGTGCTGCTGGCTGGGCTGCCCGCCGTCGTGGCGGCTGGGCTGGCGGCGTGTCCACTGCTGTTCGGCTGAGCATGCTGGCATCGGTCCGCCGAGTCGCCCTGGTCGCGTGCGCGGTGGGGCTGCTTGCATTCGGTACGGCGTTGCCGGCCAGCGCGCATCCCACGCTGCTGACCACCAGTCCGGAGGCCGGCTACTCGGTCGGCTCCGCGCCGCACCAGGTCACGCTGGTGTTCGACGAACCGGTCAGCGTCGAGCCGCGCGGCGTACGGATCGAAGACGGTGATCGCAAGCCGGTCCGCAGCTCCGAGGTGATCCGCGAGCAGGGCGGTCGGCGCCTGGTCGTGAATCTGCTGGAGGACCTGCCGGCCGGCAGGTATGTGGTGCGCTGGCAGGTGACCGCCCAGGACGGCGATGTCGTGGATGCGGGGTTCGACTTCGCGGTCGCCACCACCGCGGCCGGGTTGCGCGGCCGCGAAACGGTCGCCGCGCCGGCGTTCGGGCTGGTCACGGTGTTGCGGTGGCTGTTCTTCCTCAGCCTGGTCGGCGTGCTGGGCGGCCTGGTCGGCGAGCGGATCGCCCGCCGGAACGTTCCTGAGGCAGCTCGACCGCGGTCGCTCGTCGTGCCAGCGGCCGTGGCCGGCTCGCTGGCCGCGGCGGGTCTGCTGGCCCAGGTCGTGGTCGCGACCGATGGGGTCGGGCGGGCCGGGTACGTGCTGGGGGTCGAGAGCCTGGGGTTCGCGGTGGTCGCAGTCCTTGCCCGCCGTAGCCGCACCTGGCTTGTCGTCTGGCCCGTGCTTGCTGTGGTCGCGGCCGAGTCGTTGCGGAACCATCTGGGCACGCAGCGGGGCGTGGCCGGTGCCCTCGTTGTTGCGGTCCATCTGCTGTCGATCAGCGTCTGGCTGGGTGCGTTGATTCATCTTCTCCGCGTCGCCCACACCAATCGGGGCGGCAATGCCCGGGTTGGTTCTGCATTTCGTGCCTATTCGCGGCTGGCGCTGTGGCTGTTCGGTCTCGTCGTGGCCACCGGCACGGTGGCCACGCTGCTGCTGGTGCCGAGCTTTGGGGCGCTGACCGGTACGGCGTACGGGCGGACGTTGCTGGTGAAGCTGGCGCTGGTCGCTGTGGTCGCCGTGCTGGCCTGGTTCGCGCGGCGCCGGCTGTCCGCGACTTCGGCATCATCAGCGCCCCGGCCGGCGCGAGCTGAGGCCACCACGTTGGTTGCGGTCCTGGCCGCCACGGCCGTCCTCGTCTCGCTGCCCACCCCGGCACCGGCCACCAGCGACATCGGCTATCCCGCACCGGCCTCTGGGCCGGTCATCCGGCTGGGTACGCTCGCCGGCCAGATCGCCGTCGGGATTGCGGCGAGCGAGAATCAGCTCGAGGTGCGGCTGCGGGTGCCTGACGATGGTGTGCAGCTCGGTGACTCCCAACCCCCGCAGTATCGCGTGGCGGCGCGGGTGAATACTCCGGGTGCGCCCGCAGGCACCGTGGCGCTCCGGCCGTGCGGCCCGGGCTGCTTTGTCGGGCCGGTGGCGTGGCGGCCCGGCACCGGGTACGTCGACCTGCGGGTCGACGCACCCGGGTGGCACGGGGGCGCAGCAGTCTTCCCGATCCATTGGGCGCCGGTTGTCGCCAGCAATGTGCTGCCCCGGGTCCGCGCGGCGATGTTGGCGCAATCTTCGATCCGCGTCGTCGAAACCGTCACCAGCGACACCTCCCAAGCCGCGCCGAAGCCGCAGACGGTGACCGTGGGCGGCGACGAGTTCCTCGACAGCGAGCCTTACGGCAGCCCTCCCGATCCTGAGGTCGTGGTGGGTGCCCGGCCGGGCGGCGGCAGCGTCCTGACCTTCGGCCTCCCCGCAGAAGGCATCCAGGTCAAGCTCGAGGTCGACGCGTCGTACCGCATCATCGCCGAGACACTCGCGGCGCCGAAGCACCTGACCAAGCGCACGTTCACCTACCCGCGATAGCCGACCCCGGCCGGTCGCACACCAGGCGTGGTCGCACGGTTGGGGCTGGCCGAGGCCGGACAGTGATCAGCTGGCTGGCGTGGCCTGGTAACCGAGCTCGCTGATCGTGGCAACGACCTCCGCGACCCCGACCTGGTCGGGGTCGAGGTCGACGACGGTGCGGCCGGCCTTGACGCTGGTGTGGGTGCTGTTCACGCCCGGCAGATCCTCGAGCGCGTCGTCGATCAGCAGCGCGCAGCTGCCGCAGTGCATCCCTGACACCTCGAAGGTGACAGTCGCGATAGCCATCGGGTTCTCCCTGGTTTCAGACGACGGTGATGGTGCCGGTGTACATGCCCATGCCGCAGGCGTACTCGAGCCGGCCGGGCTTCAGGACGCCGAGCTCGATCTTGGTCTCGCCGTTCTCGGGCAACACGGCTTGCTTGTTGTGTGAAGGGACCACGAACGAGCGGATGCAGCCGCGCGCGCCGTCTGACCTGACGACCAAAGTGGTGGGCACGCCGGACTGGGCCTGGACGTTGCCGGGGCGGTAGGAGCCGCTGCGCGCAGTGATCACGACGGTCTGCCGGCCGTTCACGGTCGACGCGGCCGTTGTGTCGGCCGGTGGCTCAGAACCGCCGGCTGTTTCGGCGATCCGGCTGGCCGCTAGCGGTGACCCGGCGAGTTCGAGGCCGCCGTTGAGGGTGTAGAGCCCCATCCCGAGAACGACCAGCCCGGTGACCGCGGCCAGCCGGCCGCGCCAGGCGGTTGCCGCCTTGCGGGCGGCGTACCCGAGCACCGCGAACAGCGGACCTGTTCCCAGCACGAACACCGCCATGGTCGCCGCACCGGCCGCGGCGGAGCCCGACGCCAACGCGAGCGCCTCCACCGACAAGGTCACCCCGCACGGGATGAGGACCGTCGCCAGACCGAGCAGGGCGGGTGCCATCGCGGCCTGGGAGCGGGCCCGGTTGCGGACCAGCTTCATCCAGGACTGGGGCGGCTCGACGACGATGCCGCGGAAGCCCGGCACGCCGAGCTGGGCCAGGCCGAAGACGATGATCAGCAAGCCGGCGCCGACCTGCAGCACCGTGCGCGCTCCGACGGACAGCTGCACCGCGCCGCCGACGGCACCCAGCAACGCACCGAACAGAGTGTGCGAGACCAGCTTGCCGGTCAGGAACCCGCCGATCGGGGCGAGGTCGTCGCCGAGTTGGGCACGCCAGCCCGGTCGATCCGTGGCGTTGACGGCGAGCGCCGATCCTGCACGGGCCTTGGCCGGGGTGGAGTGCCGGGTGCGGCCCTTGGTGCGGCGGGATGGGGATGTGGGTTGTGTGGACCCGGCGGGAGCCGAGGTTGCGGCGCGTTGCCGGGAGACCAGGCCGGTGAGCAGGCCGCCCTGTACGGCGGCGCAGGACACACCACCGGCGAACAGGCCGGTCATCAAGACAGCGGTGAGATTCACGAAGAGCCTCCTGCGAAGACAGAGCGAGGACGTTGAAGGATGTTCCAGCCGAGTGCTGGTGTTCAGCCGAAAGCCGGCGCGGCCCGGTCAAGGGTGGCGCGGACGGAGTCCTCCTACGTGCGCAGCAGGCAAAGTTCCGCAAGGCTCACTGCCCGCGGCTGAACGACGCTGAGCAGCGCGATGCGTCGCCGGCTCGGCGCCAGAGCGCGGATCCACCGCAAGCCCGGCCGCAAACCGGCAAACACGGCCATCACGACAACGCCGATCACAAGCGCCAGGCAGCTGACGAGCAGGCCGCCCGATCCCGGCGCGTCCGGAACCGCGACGAGAAGGACCGCTGCTACCCCTGCGGCCGTCGGGGCACCCGGGTCCGTGGAAATCCTGGTGCCGATGCCTGCCTGCGCCTGGTCGTGAACCATGCCTGCTGCGGCCAGTACGTCGTTGTCGTGCACGACGCCGCCCGCGCACACGTGGCCGGCGGACACGGTCGCGTCCATGGTGCTACTGCATTGCATGCCGTGCGCGAGGACGAGACCGGCGAAGACGGCAATCACGGCAACGAGCCGCGCGAGATCTCCTCGCGCGGTTCGTGCAAGCCGGGTCGCTGCCGCCACGCGAGTCAGCGTACTGGAGGCAGCTCAGCGACGGAGTGGTCATCGGCCCGCGGTTGCTCGGTCTGCACGGTTCGCACTGGTCAGTGAGCAGGTGTGCCCGCCACGGTGGTCTCTGCGGGCGCATCGGGGTCGGTTTCGAGGATCCAGCAGACCACCGACGAGTCGTGATCGGTCGGCGGACTCTGTTGCGCATGGGCGAGCAGGGAGTCCAGATGCTCCTCGAGCGTGACCAGTTCGGCGATCTGCGCCCGGACCTGGTCCAGCCTTGCGGTGAGCACGCCGCGGACGTGGCCACAGGGCGCTTCGCCGCGGTCATGGACGGCAAGGATCTGCCGGATCTCTCGCAGCGACAGCCCGGCGGCCTGTGCGCGGCGGATGAAACTCAGCCGGTCGATGAACTCAGGGCCGTAGTCGCGGTAGCCGCTCGGCGTCCGCGTGGGCTCGGGCAGCACCCCGGACTGCTCGTAGAACCGGATCGTCTTGGATGTCGTGCCGCTGGCGGCGGCCAGTTCGCCGATCTTCATCACGCCTCCCTTGACCTTCCATCGTACTGGAAGGTTCATGCTGGGGGTATCAGCAGTCACCATCGGACGTACTGGCAGGCAACCATGACATCGACGCCGCGCAACGACAGCGCTCTGACGACGGCCCCGCGGCAGATCGAACTCGCGATCGGCGGGATGACCTGCGCGTCGTGCGCGGCGCGGATCGAGCGCAAGCTCAACAAGCTCGAGGGCGTGGCCGCCACCGTCAACTACGCCACCGAGAAGGCTCGGGTCGAGTTCCCGCCCGGACTGCAGCCCGAGGACCTGGTGCGGGTGGTCGAGGACACCGGCTACACCGCGACCCTGCCCGCAATCGCCCAACACGCCGACGGCGAGGCGCCCACGAGCGAGGACGGGTACGACGAGCACACCCGTTCGCTGCGGCAACGGATGGTGATCTCGCTCGTGCTGGCGGTGCCGGTGATCGCGCTGGCAATGGTGCCGCCGTTGCAGTTCACCAACTGGCAGTGGCTGTCGCTCACCCTCGCCGTTCCTGTCGTGGTGTGGGGCGCCTGGCCGTTCCACCGCGCCACCTGGGCCAACGCCCGGCACGGCACGGCGACGATGGACACGCTGATCTCTGTCGGTGTGGGCGCGGCGTTCCTGTGGTCGCTGTACGCGCTGTTCTTCGGCACCGCTGGCGAGCCCGGGATGCGGCACACGTTCAGCCTCAGCGTCGAACGCTCGGCCGCCGCCGGCAACATCTACCTCGAGGTGGCCACCGGTCTGACCGCGGCCATCCTGTCCGGGAGATTCTTCGAGGCCCGCTCGAAGCGCCGTGCCGGCGCCGCACTGAGGGCGCTGCTGGAACTCGGCGCCAAGGACGTCGCCGTACTGCGCGACGGTCGCGAGCAGCGGATCCCGGTAGAGGAGCTGGCCGTGGGCGACCTGTTCGTCGTCCGCCCGGGCGAGAAGATCGCCACCGACGGCGTCATCGAACAGGGAACATCCGCCATCGACGCCAGCATGCTCACCGGCGAACCGGTCCCGGTCGAGGTCGAGGCAGGCGACGCGGTAGCCGGCGCCTGCGTCAACGCCGGCGGCCGGCTGATAGTGCGCGCCACCCGGATCGGCTCCGACACCCAGCTGGCCCAGATGGCCCAGCTGGTCGAGGAGGCCCAGAGCGGCAAGGCCGAGATCCAGCGCCTGGCCGACCGGGTCTCGGCCGTATTCGTGCCGATCGTCATCGTGCTGGCCGTGGTGACACTCGGGTTCTGGCTGGGAGCAGGCGCCGGGGCGGCCGCTGCCTTCAGCTCAGCCGTAGCGGTGCTCATCATCGCCTGCCCCTGCGGGCTCGGCCTCGCAACCCCGACAGCGCTACTGGTCGGCACCGGCCGCGGCGCCCAGCTCGGCATCCTGATCAAGGGCCCGGAAGTGCTGGAGTCCACCCGCCGGGTCGACACCGTCGTACTGGACAAGACCGGCACCGTCACCACCGGCAAGATGAGCCTGATCAGCGTGCACCCCAGTCAGGGCATCGACGAGACCGAGGTGCTGCGCGTCGCCGGCGCCCTTGAGCACGCCTCCGAACACCCCATCGCGAAGGCCATCGCGACCACCGCCCAGGACCGCGTCGGCGAGCTCCCTCCCGTCGAGCACTTCGCAAATCTCGAAGGCCTCGGGGTACAGGGGACGGTCGAAGGCCACGCGGTGCTGGTCGGGCGCACGACGCTGCTGAACAATGCGGATCTCCCTCTGCCAGAAGAGCTGCAGCTCGCCACCAAGGAAGCCGAGTCGCAAGGCCGGACCGTCGTCGGTGTGGCCTGGGACGGCCGCTCCCGCGGCGTGCTCGTGGTCGCCGACACGGTCAAATCCAGCTCGGCCGAGGCGATCCGGGGGCTGCGGTCGCTCGGGCTGCGGCCCGTACTGCTCACCGGCGACAACGAAACGGCCGCGCGTGCGGTGGCCGCCGAGGTCGGCATCGACGAGGTGTACGCCGAGGTGCTGCCAAAAGACAAGGTCGACGTGGTCAAGCGGCTGCAGGACGAGGGTCGAGTGGTGGCGATGGTCGGCGATGGCGTCAACGACGCCGCCGCGCTCGCGCAGGCCGACCTCGGACTGGCGATGGGCACCGGTACCGACGTGGCCATCGAGGCCAGCGACCTCACCCTGGTCCGTGGCGATCTGCGCGCCGCGGTCGACGCGATCCGGCTCGCGCGGCGCACGCTGCACACCATCAAGGGCAATCTGTTCTGGGCGTTCGCCTACAACATCGCCGCATTGCCCCTGGCTGCGCTGGGCCTGCTCAACCCGCTCATCGCCGGAGCGGCAATGGCCTTCTCCAGCGTCTTCGTCGTCTCCAACAGCCTGCGCCTGCGCCGCTTCCGCAGCGAACCCTAAAACGGAATGCCAGCTATGGAACGGAGCTGTACAGAAATGATGGACATGATGAACGGCGGCATGGCGGCCTGGATGCTTGTCTGGATCCTCCTCGCCATTGGCCTGCTGGCGCTCGGAGTCGGCCTACTGGTACGACGCGGACTCGAACCCGCGAAGAACCATCAGCAGTCTGCGCCAGCGAGCACAGCACACGACGCGCCCCTGGAACTCTTGCGCCACCGCTACGCCGCCGGCGAGATCGACGAGGACGAGTACCTGATCCGCCGATCGGGCCTGTCCCAATAGTGAGGAACCACCCCACCACGAACTGGGATGCCTGAATGACAAGCGGCGGCACCAGCCTGGGCCTGGGGCAACATTTCGGCTGCCTTCGCCAGCCAAGCTGATGGGTGCCCAAGTTGGATGATGTCGCCGATGCCCGGCCCTCCCTCCGCGGACTGCTGCGCCAACCGTCGTACCGGCGGCTGTGGGCCGCGCGGACCGTGTCGCAGTGGGGCGATGCGTTCAACACCGTGGCGCTGGCGCTCCTGGTCTACTCACTGACCGGGTCCGCCCTCGGAGTATCGGGCATCGTGGTCGCCGAGATCATCCCCGTGTTGCTGCTGGCGCCATTCGCCGGCGCCTTGGCGGACCGGCTGCCACGGGTGCGGGTGATGATCAGCGCCGACCTGGCCCGCGCCGCGCTCGCGTTCGCGTTGGCGTTGCCGTTCGTGGACAGCTCGGTCGCAGCCGTGTACGCGGTGGCGGTGGGCCTGTCCGCCGGAGCGGTCTTCTTCAACCCCGCAGCCCAATCCGTCCTTCCGGCGATCGTGCGGGAACGCGACCTGGTCGCGGCCAACAGCGGGCTGTGGACGGCGGCGGTGGTCTCCCAGGTCGCCTTGGCGCCGCTGGCCGGCGTGGTGGTCGCCGCATCTGGGTATCGCTGGGCGTTCTGGATCAACGCCGCCAGCTATCTGATTTCGGCGGCAATCCTGCACCGACTGGTAGTGCCGACGGTCCCAAGAGAGGGCGATAGGCGGTCGTCGTGGCCCGCCGACCTGCGCGAGGGCATCGCCGTCCTGACCCGAGACCGCCTGCTGCGGGCACTCGCGACAGGGCAGTTCCTCGCCGCGCTGTCGGCCGGCGCCACCGGAGCCCTGCTCGTCGTCCTCGCCCGCGAACACCTCCAACTCGGTGCCAGTGACTACGGGCTGATGCTCGGCGCCATCGGCCTCGGCGCCGCCACCGGACCTCTCCTGTTGACCAGGCTCACCGACAACCCGCGGCAACCCGGGTACGTCTTCGGACCCTTTGTTCTACGTGCCGCCGTCGACGCCGTGCTCGCCACAGTCACCGGACTCGTCTCCTCGCTGGCCGCCCTCATCGCCTACGGGATCGGCACCTCCACCGGCGCAGTCACCTTCAACTCCCTGCTCCAAGCCGAGACACCCGAACGGCTCCGCGGCCGGATCTTCGCCAGCTTCGACATGCTCTGGCAGACCGGGCGACTCCTGTCCCTGCTCCTCGGTGGGCTACTCGCCGACACCCTCGGCATCCGCGCCGTCTACTACCTCGGCGCCGGGCTACTCCTCGCCGCAGCCGCCGTCGGCTGGTCCGGGATCCGCGCCAACCGCCATAGGTGAGGCGAAGGTGGCCTTGTTATCGGGCGCGGTACCGAGCTTGTGGCTGCGGGACCGCACCAGCCGTTCATGCCTGTCGCTGTCAGTGGCCGCTGCGCCGCCCGCCGCCGAAGGCTCAGAGTCGTTGCCGGCTTCGTTGACGGGCCAGCAAGATCGCGACCACTACGGCGAAGGCCGCGGCGATCCCGATCGAGATCTGGGCGTTGGCGTTGAGCTTCATCTGTTACGTACCTCGCGACTTGTTCGGATGTGCGCCGGCGTTGGGACCAGGTCACGGATCGCCTCGAAGGTGACGTAGGCGGCCAGTACGAAGAATGTGCCCGAGATCGCCTTCAGCGCGGGGCGTTGCCGTGCGGTCGATCCACCGCGCAGCTGCCAGATGACGACGGAGGCGGCGAAGACCTCGATCGCCGAGTCGATGCCGAATCCGACCAGGGCGATGGAGCCGGACGCGAGCCCGGCGGTGACGGCCACGGCGCCCTCGATGACGTCCCACACGACGATGAGCCACGCCAGCTGCAGGCCGCGCCGGGTCAGTGCGGCCCGGTCGGTGCTCACCACGGGTTCAATAGTCGTGGCTCGTCGGCGGCCTTGCCGGAGTCCGCACCAGGTTCCGGCGCTGATGGTTTGGCTGGACGCTGGTCGCGGAAGGTGGTGAGGGTGAAGATGAGCAGGCCGACGACGGGGAAGGTGTCGGCCAGGTTGAAGGTGGGCCACCAGCCGGTATGGAGGTAGTCGGTGACGACACCGTCCGGCAGCCGGTCGATCACATTGGCCGCTGCGCCACCGATCACAGCACCACCGGCCAGCCGCTGCACCCAGCCGGCACCAGGCGCGTGCCGCCAGCCATACACGATCATCGCGACGGTGACCGCTGCGGTGAACGCCACCACAACCCAGGACGGCAGCGCGTCACCGAGCCCGAACGCGACCCCGTCGTTGAACAACAGCCGCAGCTGCAGCACCCCGAGATCGACCGACGCGTCGCCCAGGCGGGTTTCGGCGAGGGCCTTCGCGGCCAGGTCCACTCCTGCGAACCCGGCCGCGGTCAACAACAGCCCGCGGCGACGGCCGGCTCCGACGCTGCTCATCAGGCACCGGCCGTGGCGGTGGCTGGCGCGGTCGCAGGCTGGGACGCCGGGGCGGGAGGCAGGGGCCGGGCGCGGCCGGCGCGGACGCCGTTGCCGATGACGATGATCTCGGCGAGCTCGTGCACCAGTACTACCGCGGCCAGACCCAGCACACCGAACGCGGCCAGCGGGATCAGTACGGTGATCAGACCCAGGGACAACCCGACGTTTTGCAGCATGATCGTCCTGGAACGGCGCGCGTGGTTCATCGTGTGCGGCAGGTGCCGCAGGTCTTCACCCATCAGCGCGACGTCGGCCGTCTCGATCGCGACATCGGTGCCCATGGCACCCATTGCGATCCCGACGTCTGCGGTCGCCAGTGCAGGGGCGTCGTTGACGCCGTCACCGACCATCGCGGTCGGTGACTTCTCCCGCAGCCGGGTGATGATGGCTGACTTGTCCTCGGGAAGCAGGTCGGCGTACACGTCGGTGATGCCGGCCTGGGCGGCGAGCGCGGACGCGGTGCGCTGATTGTCACCGGTCAGCATCGCCACGGTGTAGCCGTCGGCGCGCAGCCGGGCGACCACCTCGACCGCTTCGGGTCGCAGGTCGTCGCGAACCGCGACCGCACCGATCAGCTGGCCGTCGTGCTCGACCAGGACCGCGGTGGCACCGGCCTCCTGCATCCCGGTCACCCGATCGGCCAGGTCACCTGCCTCGATCCAGCCCGGACGACCCAGGCGGGCCGGGCGGCCGTTGACGGTGCCGCTCAGACCGGCGCCGGTGATCGCCTCGACACCGGTCGCGGAACTGTGGCCGTCGACGGCGGCCAGGATGGCCCGGGCGAGGGGGTGCTCGCTTTGCGATTCCAGCGCGGCGGCGATGTCGAGTACCTCGTCGCGGGTGTGCCCGTCGGTGGTGGCGACGTCGACCACGGTCGGCTGGTTGCGGGTCAGGGTGCCGGTCTTGTCCAGCGCGACTGCGCGGATCCGGCCCAGTGCTTCGAGCGCGGCGCCGCCCTTGACCAGGGCGCCGATGCGGCTGGCCGCGCCGATCGCGGCGACGACGGTGACCGGCACCGCGATCGCCAAGGCACACGGCGACGCGGCGACCAGGACAACAAGAGCACGCTCGATCCAGACGCGCGGATCGTCCAGCAGGCTGCCGGCGATGGCGATCGCGGCGGCCAGGATCATGATGCCGGGCACCAGTGGTTTCGCGATCCGGTCGGCCAGCCGCTGGGCGTTGCCCTTGCGGGACTGTTCGGCCTCGACGATCTTCACGATCCTTGCGAGGGAGTTGTCCTGGGCGGTGGTGGTGACCTCGATCTCGAGAACACCGGTTCCGTTGATCGACCCCGCATACACCGCATCACCGGGGCTGCTCTCGACCGGCAGCGATTCACCGGTCAGCGCCGACACGTCCAGCGCGGACCGGCCGGTGCGGATCACGCCGTCGGTCGCGACCCGCTCACCAGGACGCACCAACAGCAGGTCCCCGACCCGCAGCTGAGCGGGCTCGACGGTGACCTGCCGACCGTCGCGCAGCACGGTGGCCTCGGTCGGCACCAGCGACAGCAGCGCCCGCAGTCCGCGGCGGGTCCGCGCGACGGCGTACTCCTCCAGGCCCTCGCTGATCGAGTAGAGGAACGCCAGCATCGCGGCCTCGGCGACCTCGCCCAGAATCACCGCGCCCACGGCGGCGATCGTCATCAGCGTCCCGACGCCGATCTTGCCCTTGACCAGCCGCTTCAAAGTGCCCGGAACGAAGGTCCACGCGCCCAGCAGCAACGCCACCGAGTTCAGGGCGGTGACCACCGACCCGGCCGCGCCTTGCAGGTCGGCGATCCAGGCGGCCAGCAAGAAAACGCCCGCGGCGGCGGCGAGACGCAGTTCGCTGACCTCCCACAGCCGTTCCGGTTCGTGCTCTTCCAGTTCCTCGCCGCGGGGCTCGTCGTCCCCGCAGCCGCAGGCGTCCGTCACTTCGCGCCGCGCTTCTGTGCGGCAGGCGCCACGTCGAGCGAGGAGTCAGTGTCGGTGTCGCAGCCGTAATTGGGGCACAGCGCGACCGCATCACCGGTCAGCGCGAGCAGCTGCTCCGCGGCGGCGAGCAGGTCCATCAACTCGGGGTGGGCCAGCGAGTAGAACATCTGTCGTCCCTCGGGCCGGGCAACGACCAGGCCGCAGTCGCGCAGGCAGGCCAGGTGTCCCGACACTGTGCCCTGGGCCAGTCCGAGGGTGTTGGTCAGGTCGACCACGCGCCGCTCGCCTCCGGCCAGCTGCGCCACGATCGCCAGCCGGGTCCGATCCGCCAACCCATGGAACAAGGCGGCCCCGCGCAAGAGGTCGGCCGCCGACGGAGTATCCACCGCTATCATCGCCATACGCCGATGATAGCGGCCCGAATCGGTTGGCGTCGAGCCGACTCTGGTGACGCGCTGTAGCGCGCCAACTGCAGCAGGTCTTCCTAGACTTGAGCTGCTCGGTTGGGCGGTCCGGCTGTGGTCGTGTACGTCGTTCAGGAGGTCAGCCGAGTGTCTGTCGATGCGAATGCTCCTACGGATCGGTACGACCGTGCGGCGGCTGCGGCAGTGCTGGCCGCCGTCGCCGGTCCCGGTTTGTTCGGTTCGGGTGTCGACGAGCGATTCCTGGGCGGTCCTCGGCGGATCGACCCTGAGCTGGTGCCGATGGTCAGCGAGCCCGGCAGTCATCTGAACGCGGCGCAGCTGGACTATCTGCGTTCACGGATGCGGCCCTGCGGGCCCGAGATGGTGACGAGTGCCACCCACCGCGTGAGGTGGCATGACAGCGATGGCATCGTGAATGTGGCGCACTGCGGTCCGAGCGACCTTGGACCGGTGGTGCTAGTGGTGGCCCGGGAGACGACCTTGGCGTTGTGGCGGGCGTTGGCCGCTGACAAGCGCCTGGTGGCTGGGGTGGCTGCGGTCAGCACTGAGGGCCGTGTGGCGATGACGTCGACAACCACGGATCGGGAGCCGGTGGAGATTCTCCGGGTGGGGCTCGACACCACGGCACGTGCTCTGGTGCAGCACGCCTGGCTGGCTGACCAGACGCCGTACCGCGACGCCGCGGTTTTCGCTCGTGGGCTGCGGGATTCCGGGATCTTCGCGATGGTTGCGAACACCTGGTTCTGGGGTTTGCAGTCGTCCACGTTTCGTCGCGGCATGATCCCGGCCTCGTTGATGAGCCACGCCGACAGCACGGTCCGCTACACCAGCGACTCTGCCGCGATGTTGAGGGCGATGAAGGACGCCGCGATCTCTGACGCGAAGGCTGTGATGCGTCGCGCCACGGCCGAGGAAGGTCTGTCGATCGAGCAAGCGCTGCGTAAGTACGACCGCGAACTTGGCGTGATCTCGAAGCAGTACGCGCTGTTACCGACAGGGGAGCATCCGCGCTGCCTCGCCAACATGACGGCCGTAGTCGACGGGCGGCGGTTCACTGTCTTGCCCGGCGTGGTCGACACCTTCGTCGAGACCTTCGTTCGTTTGCTCGAGCTGGTGGAAGTAGTTGGCGCCCCGGATCAACGAGAGGAAACCGGTATGGACACGACAGACCAGGTCTTCGAGGTGCCCGATATGACGTGCTCGCACTGCACGAACACCACCACTGCTGTGCTCGAGTCACACGGCATCGTCGTGAACGGCATAGATCTGGACACGAAGCAGGTGGTGGCCGCTTTCCCCAACGCCGAAGTCCGCGACCAGTGCTTCGAGGCCATCCGTGGCCGCGGCTACACCGTGATTCCGCCCGACGGCTGCTAAGCCGCCCAGAGCACATGCTGTGCGTGATGTTCGTACTTCGTTAAAACTCCTGGTCAGGTCGGGGACCTGCCAGGAAGTGTGCTTGACTCCACCGGTCGACAGCGTCTCGATCGCGTCAGATGGGCGGAGCTTCAGTGGCTGAAGGACGGCACAGGCAGGCGCAGCACCGTCAACCGCGCCCGAAGGTGATCCGCCCCAGCATTGTGAAGGTTGCTGTCCCGGGTGCGGCGGTGGCTCTGATGGCCACTGGTTCGGCGGTCGCCTTCATCGACCTGGCTCCCTCGGCGACGGATGCGGTTGCCGCCAGCTCGCCCCTGCAGTTGAAGCGTGAGGCGCCGACGAGCCGCGATGCTCTCCGCCCCCCACCGGACATCACCACCCAGGCGCAGAAGGCTTCGCCGGTCGCGAAGCACCTGAAGAAGCAAGCTCCGATTCCCAAGCCCGCCGGGGCGAAGATCAGGGCGGCCGACGGCGTAAAGAACCTTCCGCCGGCGAAGATCGCGGGCAGCAAGTACACCACCACCGATGTGAACGTCTGGTCCGCGGCCGCTGGTACCGGCAGCCTGCTGACTGTTCTGGAGAAAGGCAGCAAGGTCGCAGTCACGGGCGAGGTCGATGGCGTCTGGGCCCAGATCGTCCGCGATGGCGTGGTCCGCTGGGTCAAGGCGCAGTACCTGTCCGCCACCAAGCCGGTGGCCGGTGGTATCTCCCAGGAAGCCTGCAAGTCGGGGTCCTCGGTCGAGAACGGCCTCACAGCCGATGCTGTCCGTGTCCACCGGGCGATCTGCAACAAGTTCCCCAACATCACCTCCTACGGTGGTCTGCGCTCGGGCGACTCCGGCAGCGAGCACTCCAGCGGCCGAGGGCTGGATGTGATGGTCAGCGGTTCCGAAGGCCAAAGAGTTGCCGACTGGCTGCGCGCCAACCGCAAGAAGCTCGGCATCAGCGAACTGATCTACAGCCGGCAGATCTGGACGGTCCAGCGCAGTAGCGATGGCTGGCGCTCGATGGAGGACCGCGGCGGCGCCACGGCCAACCACGAGGATCACGTCCACGTCTCCGTGTACGGCAACTCCGGCACCGCCTGAGCAGCGATTCGACGTACGGACGAAAGCAAACGGCCGCGATCCCTTCTGTGCCGGTGATCGCCGCGCCGCTCTAGGTGTGCTCAATCGTTGAGTCCAAGTCTCTGATGAAGTCGCCGCAGCGGGGCGGGAGCCCACCAGTTGGCCTGGCCGGCCAGTCGCATGACCGCGGGCACGAGAAGACTGCGGATGATGGTCGCGTCGAGTATGACCGCGAGGGTGAGGCCGACGCCGATCACCTTCAGAGCAGTCAGGTTGGACGCCGCCAGAGCGAGGAGACGCCCAGGCGCCCGCCCGGCCCAGCGGCCAGTCAATTGCTGATCCGGCCGACCGCTGGGACGAAGCGGCCGACCTGGGCCGCGTAGCGGCTGTAGGCGTCGCCATGAACCTTTGACAGGTACGGTTCCTCAACCACGCGGACCTGCAGCTGAATGGCGATGATCAACGCAGCCACCCCCACGAGGCCGACCGCGTTCGATGCCATCAGCGCCAGTCCGGAGGCGGTGAGGATCATGGCAGTGAAGACAGGGTTGCGTACCCACGCGAACGCGCCGGAGGTCACCAGTCCGGTTCGTTCGGCGGCGTCGACACCGACACGCCACGATGCGCCCATGGCGACCTGGCTGGCGCTCGTGGCCCCCATCCCAGCTAGGGCAACAACCAGGCCGGTGAGCTGTACCCATTGGGCGTTGAGGCCCGGTACCGGCTCGAGGCCGAGCAGTGCCGCGATAGGGGCACACAGCCCGGTGAGAATCGCTAGCGCGAACAGAACCCCGGCCAACCATGGCGCGGAGCCAGGCCGGCCGGACAGGCCGCGGAAGCCGGTGTCGCCGGTACGGCGCCGCTGCATGATCGAGCGGACGCCGAAGGCGATGGTGAACCATCCGACGTACAGCACCAGTGCGGTGACAGCCACTTTGCAGTCCTTCCTTGCCTCAGGTGCCTCAGGTGTGGGTGGGGTGTTCATGGTCGGTGTGGCCGACGGGTTCGAGTTGGAAGGTGGAGTGTTCGACGTCGAAGTGGCCGGCTAGGCAGGTTTGCAGCTTGTCGAGGAGCTGGGGTGCGTGGCCGTCGTGGAAGCAGTCGGGGTCGACGACGACATGTGCGGTGAGGACTGGCAGGCCGGAGGTGACGGTGTAGACGTGCAGGTCGTGGACGTCTTGGATGTGATCGAGTTCGAGGATGTGTTCACGGATATTGTCCAGGTCGACGTCATCTGGTGCGGCCTCGAGCAGGATGTTGGCGGCCTCGCGGAGCAGTTTGAGGGCGCGGGGAATGATGATCGCACCGATGAGCAGGGACACGATGGCGTCGGCGCGGGTGAACCCGGTCAGCGCGATCACCAATGCGGCGACCAGGACGCCTACCGAGGTGGCGGAGTCGGTGGCGACTTCCAGGAAGGCGCCGCGCATGTTGAGGCTGGCGGTCCGGGCGCGGTAGAGCAGCGCGACGCCGATCAGATTGCCGATCAGGCCGATGGCGCCGAAGATCGCCATGCCGCCGGCTTCGATCTCGCCAGGCTCGATCAGGCGGCGGATGCCCTGAATCAGGATGTAGCCGCCCATGCCCGTCAGGATCAGGCCGTTGATCGCGGCCGCGAGGATCTCGGCCCGGGCCCAGCCGAAGGTGCGGCGTCCGGCGGCTGGCCGGGCCGCGAGCAGGGTGGCGCCGAGTGCCATGGCGACGCCGCCGGAGTCAGCCAGGACATGGCCTGCATCGGCGAGTAGTGCGAGGCTGCCGGTGATGACGGCGCCGAAGATCTGGACGGCCGCGATGGTCAGTGAGATCGCGAGTGTGCCGGCGAGGATGCCGCGGTGCTGGCCGGTGGCAGTCGCATGCCCGTGTCCGTGGCCTGCGCTCATCGGGCTGTCTCCGTGTGGTGTTCGGGGTGGATGGCGTCGGTGTGTTCGGTGTGGGCCACCGCGAGATCGACGAGCATGCGGACGTGGGCGTCGTCGAGGCGGTAGTAGGCCATCCGCCCGTCGCGCCGTACCGACACGACCCGGTGAGCGCGCAGCAGCCGCAAGGCGTGCGAGGTGGCCGACTCCGTCATGCCGGTGACCGCGGCGAGGTCGCAGACACACAGTTCGCCGTCGAGCAGCGCAACCAGGAGCTTCAATCGACGAGGGTCGCCGAGGAGCCCGAACACGTCCGCGGTGTCGACGACGTCGTCTTCGGATGGCATGCGCGCATTGACCGCTGCGACCCGGTCCGGGTCGACCAGCCGGAGATTGCAACTATCAAAAGCCGCAATCTTATGCACATCTGAAGAACTGTTCATATGTCTACCGTAGGGCCTGAGGCCAGCCTTGTCGAGCCGGCGTTTGGATCGGGTGGGTCATAGCGGTGGTTGCCAGTTGGCGATCAGGACTTGGAGCCGGGCGATCAGCTGACCCCAGATGCCGGTCACCTGGAGAAGTCCGACGGCGATCAGCAGTACGCCCCCAAGGCGCATGACGGTCTGGGCGTGCCGACGGGCGGCTGCATAGGCGCGGAAGGCGTGCTGGATGCCGAGCGCGGCCAGAATGAAGGGAATGCCGAGGCCGAGGCTGTAGGCGAACGACAGCAGGGCGCCGCGCTGGGCGCCGCCGGTGCTGACCGACAAGGTGAGTACGGCGGCCAGGGTCGGCCCGATGCACGGTGTCCAGCCGATGCCGAACAGCACTCCGAGCAGGGGTGCACCGGCGAGGCCAGCCCTGGGCCGGTAGCGGGGGCGCAGGGTCCAGCCGGTGAACGGGATCCGGGACAGTGTGCCGGCGAAGATCAGCCCGAGCACGATGGTGACGGCGCCGAGGATCCGGATGACGGTGTCCTGGTGGGTCAGCAGAGTTGTACCGGCAGCACCGAAAGCGGCTCCGTAGCTGGTGAAGACCGCGGCGAAACCGAGGACGAACAAGACGGTACCTGCCACGGTGCGTCCCTTGGCGGGGGCCTGGGTCGCCTCCACGGTGCGGGTTGTGATGGTGGCGGGCTCGGCCGGTGAAGCGGGGGAGTTGGTGGCGGCGTCGGCGCCAGCGCTGCCCGTGACGTAGGCGAGGTAGCCGGGCAGCAACGGCAGGCAGCAAGGGCTGAGGAACGACACCAGCCCGGCGGCCGCTGCTATCGGGAGGGCCAGCAGCAGCGGACCGGAGATGATGAGGTCGCCGGGACTGGCCGCAGCGATCATCGTTGCCCGCTCGGCTTGGTACCGAGAGATGTGGCGGCTGTTTCGGCTTGGAGGTCAGCGATGAGCCCGGTCAGGGTGGTGTAGTCGATCCGGCCGATGACGCGGGCGGCGATCGCGCCAGAGCGGTCGACCACGACGGTGCTGGGCACCGCACTGAACGGCACGATGCCGTTGAACCCGAGCAAGACCTGCCCATCCCGGTCGATGATGCTCGGATACGGCATCTTGAACGCCTTGACGAACGCGCGGGCAGCGGCGAGGTTGTCGCGGGTGTCGATACCGACGAAGGCGACACCCTGCCCGCTGGTCTCGGTGGCGGCTTTGACGAGCTCGGGGGTTTCGGCGCGGCAGGGGTTGCACCACGATCCCCAGACGTTGATGACGACGATCTTTCCGCTCAGCTCGGTCAGATCGAGTTGGCTGCCGGTGAGGGTTTCGCCGCGAACGACCGGCGGCGCGGGCCGTTCACCGGGTGGGTATCGCGTCAGGCCGGTGGGGTTGTCGCCGGTCTGCTGCCCGGCACGCGACTCCGGGGAGGTCTCGAAGACGCCGCCGGCCCACAGCCCGATCAGGACGATCGCCGTGACTGTGGCCGCGGCGACGATCAGCCGTCGACGGCGTGGGACTCCCGGTGGACGGCCGGTTTCGAATGAGGGAGTGGCAGGTTGGGTCATGGCAGCGTTCTCCAGTAGGACCAGAATTGCTCCGTGATCAAGGTCAGGATGAGCACGGCCCAGGCCGTGAGGACGATTGCGTGGTAGGGGGTTGCCGCAGCCGCGCCGCGCTGGGCGATCCGCGGCAGGTGCAGGTCTGGCCGGTTGAGGTTGTGCAAGGTGACGTACCAGAAGATCGGGATGGTCACCGCCCACACGGCCATGCAGTAGGGACACAGCGCCTGGATCCGGTACAGGCTCTGGAAGATCAGCCAGTGCACGAACACGACACCGAAGAGGGCGCCGGCCTGCAGGCCGAGCCAGAACCAGCGGTGGAACCCGGCGCCGGCCAGCAGGGCCGCGCCGATGGTGGCGACGATGGCAAACCCGGCGATGCCGAGCAGCGGGTTAGGGAACCCGAACGCCTCGGCCTGGGGTTTGGTCATCACCGACCCGCACGACAGCACCGGGTTGATGCTGCAGGACGGGACGTAGGCCGGATCGCGCAGGATGGCGATCTTCTCCACCGTCAGCACCGCCGCCGCGAGCAGGCCGATGGCGCCGCCGATCAGCAGCAGCCAAGGCAGCAGCCGCGGGAACGGCCCAGCCGCGGCTGAGGGCTGGGCGCTGGATCGTTCCGTCTGGGTTGGGGACTTACTTGAGGGCGGCATCGATGCTCGCCGTCAGGTCTTGCAGCGACTCGGGCTGGATCTTCTGGCCGTTGAGGAAGAACGTCGGGGTTCCGCTCACGCCGAGCGCTTCACCGTCGGCGACGTCTCGCTTGATGCGCTCCAGGGTCGCGGGGTCGTTGTAGGCCTTGTCCCAGGCGGCGAGGTTCAGACCCAGGTCTTTGGCGAAGCCACGGAACCGGTCGTCGGCGGGGACCTTCTTCTCGCCCCACTCGGTCTGGGTTTCGTACATCTTCTGGTACATCTGCTCGAATTTGCCCTGCTGGGAGGCGGCCTCGACGGCGCGGGCGGCGCGTTCGGCGTTGAAGTGCGACGGGATCGGGAAGTACCGCACGACGAAGGTGACCTTGCCGGCGTAGTCCTTGCGCAGTTGTTCGATCGCGGGGAACGCGGCGCGGCAGGACTCGCATTCGAAGTCGAGGAACTCGACGAAGGTGGCCTTGCCGTCGGGTGCGACGTTGAGTTTGTGGCTGTCGGGCCGCACCAGACGTTCATGCCGGTCGACATCGGCTGATGCTCCGGCCGCCGGGGCCGGGTCGGGATCGTTGCCTGCGGCATTGACTGCCAGCAGGATCGCGACCACGAGGGCGAAGGCTGCCGCGATCCCGATGGAGATCCGGGCATTGGTGTTGAGCTTCATCTATCTACCTCGTAACTGATCGGTTCTGGTTTTGGTAAGCAGGTCAGGCGGAGAACAGCAGCAGGAGACCTCCGACGGTGTAGGCGACCATGACCACTAGCAGTGGGATCTGCCCGACGAGTGCTCGCCCGCGGGGGAACAGGGCAACGGCCCGGTCGTGTGCAGACACCACGCCCAGCAGGTGACCGGCGACCACGGCGCCGACCTGCACCGTCGACACGGCCGTGGAGTGGTTGGTGATGCCGGCGTTCACTCCGAGCAGGCCGGTGCCGAAAACGTTCCAGCCGTTGCTGAGCGGATCGCTCAGCAAGATCAACGTGCGCTGCCCTTCTAGTACCAGCAGGGTGAAGTAGTGCGCGATGACGTAACCGAGCACGATCGGCACCACCGAGTGCGCGAACAGGCCAGGTAGCGCGGTACGGGAGCTGTCCGACAGTCGCCCGGCCAGCACGGTCGCGGCCGAGTACGTGATCAGTACGAACAGCACGAAAGCTGCCAGCGCGAGTGTGCCGAGCAACGCCTCGGAGTACCCGGTGTTCTGTGCCCAGGTGATCCAGTAGCTCGATCGGGAGAATCCGTCGTAGGCCGTCGACCCGAGCAGCGCCGCGACCAGACCGACCAGCCCAGGCCTCGGGGTGAGGCTGTCGAGGTTTTCCAACGGTCGCCGGACGACGATCGCACCGTCGCTGCGGCGGCCCCACGGTGACAGCTTGGCCATCAAGGTCGCGTAGGCCTCGAACGGGTCCGCGGCGGCGAACCACCGCTGACCGAACAGCAACGCACCGAACAGGCCGAACACCACATACAACGATAGCCACGCCTGCAACACCGTGAGCGTCGCCCGGTCCGGGGCGACCAGTTCCAGCCAGGCGAACGCGAAGATCCCTGCCGCTGCCGGCCACAACCCGACGCGCGGAGACAGTTGCAGTAGTCCTACGTCCGGGTTGTGCCGCAACACGCGGCAGGCAAGCAGGTGCAGCGTGCGTAGTGGGTTCAGTGTCCGCCACACCGGGCCGAGCAGCAGCGACAACGGCACCAGACCGACCCAGACCAAGATGTAGACGAACCCGAAGATCGGGTTCGTCAGCCGGTCAGCCCCGGCCAGTAGCGCCATCCCTGTATAGAAGAACACCGCCAATCCGAACAGCCGCACCGTCCACCGTAGCCACGCAGAATCCAGCGCCGCGGTCACAGGCGGAGGCAGCGTCCTGCCCGAGGCGGCACCGCGGTACTTCGGTGAGCGCCACGCCAGGCCCAGGATGACGAACGACAACGCGATCGCCACCGCCGCGCCGGTGACCGCGAATTCCAGCGGTACCGGTAGGTCCTGGCGGCCGCCGATCCCATGCAGCGGAAGCACGGCCGGGATGCTCTGGGCGGTCACGACACCTGCAGCTTGAACACGAGCTTGCCGCTCTCATGGCTCTCGACCTCGAAGGTGCCCTTGGCATCGGTCTTGAATTCCAGGGACGCCGGCTTGCCCGGCTTCAGCTCAACGGTCTTGTCATAGCCGTGTACGTGCAGCGATTCGGCGACATCGCTGACGCCATTGATGCGGACGGTCTGGCCGCTGTTGGCCTTGATCACGGTCTTTCCGCCGGCCGAAATCTTCCCGCCGGCGATCGAGACGTCCACCGTCACGTCGGCCGTACTCGCCGGGGTACTCGAGGCCGGCTTCGACGGCGGCGATGGTGGAGCCGTCGGGGTGGACGGGACGGCCGTCGGCGTGGCACTAGGGGTGTTGGAGGTGACGGGCGTGGACGTGGCGTCGCCGCCGGCCGGTGTGTCGTCGCTGCCGCACCCGCTCAAGGCCAGCGTGCCGACCGCGGCGAGGACGGTGACAGCAAGACCACCGGTTCTGGGGAGGTTTCTCACGGACTTTCCCTTCGGACATTCACAAACTGGTAGCAGGATGCGGGGCTACACCAAGCGGTGATGCTCCACGCACCATCGCGGAGGACGACATTTCTGAAGGACGGCTGGGTCAGGACCCGGTCAGCTTCGCCAAAGCCAACTTCAGCGTTGTGAGTTCACGCGCATGCGTGGTGCTCACTGTCGCGGCTAGCGCCTTCACCGACGGGTTGCGGCCAGTTCTCTGTTCGTCGCTTGCGAGAGCGAGGACGCCTCGGTGGTGCGTGATCACCGTCGACAGCCACTGGCGGTCGAACAGGGTCGCGCTCACCTCGGCCAGATTCGCCAGCTGCGGTGCCGGAATCATTCCTGGCCGGTTGTGCGGGTCGCCTTCATCCCACTGCGCCCGACCGGGCACCGGTTGGTCCCAGCCGCGCAACCACTTCGCCATCGCCAGCGACTGCTCCTTGCGCCCGCTGAGAATCGCCGCCGCCTGCTGGCGTATCTCGGCGCTGCCTGAACGCCTAGAGGCCAATTCCACGAGCATCACCATCTGCTGATGGTGCTGCAGCAACTGGGTGACGAACGCGATGTCGCGGGCAGTGTGCGCTCCCGGCGGAGCGCTAGGCGAGACCGATGGCTGCGGGATAGCCGGGCTGGCTGACCTCGCCGTCGCCGGTACTGGAGACGGCGCCGGTGTTGCGGCCTCGCCGGTACAGCCAGACAGCAGCAGTACGGCTGCCACGGTCACCGCGTGGGTGGCCTTGGACAGTGGCATGCGGCCATCAGCGCGGATCATGAGGACAGTCCCTCTCGAAGCCTCAGCCGATGCGACACCGCGACCGGCACAGCCGGAGCGGCGAGAACTGGAGCGTCAGGCGCTGATCACGTTCGCAGCACGCACAGCTGTGCCAGCTGAGGAGCAGCCATTGCCGATCGATGCAATCGACGGCTGGTTGGCCGAGCGGTGGTCTGTGGCTGATCGCCGAAACGTTGGCGGCGGAGGCCAGCCCAAGCCGACAACAGCAGCAGCAGAGAACCGGACAGGAACGCCAGGCAGGGCAACAACTGGTGGCGATGGTCCGTGGTGCCCGGTGCCAGCACGCTCGGTGCCAGCATCGTGGCCTGTTCCAGTCTCTCGATCACCTTGTGCGGATCGACGTACAGGGGGAACGCCTGCGTCAACGACGCCGACGAGACCACGGACGCGGGAGCCGGCAGCGGGTCATGATCAGCGCTCAAGCTGTGGAGCGCGAACACGCCAAGGAGAGCGCCCAGGATCACCAGGGAGCGAATTAGCCTCGACCGGCCGGTCCAGCGCGCAAGCCTCGACCGGCCGATCCGCCGTGACGTGTTCATCAGCAACAGGATAGCGGGCCGTCACATCCTGCTCGGTCGGGTCTTCCGGACGCCGGCATCATGTCCGTCCGTACCGGAAGATCAGCATCAGGATGGTGAGCCCGGCGCCCAGGATGATGCCCGTCGGCAGCAGGAATTCGCTGCCGAGCAAGCGATCGAGTCCGAATCCGAGACCGCCGTAGACGAGAATCCCGCCGATCAAGTAAGACATGACCCGCCAGCCGTCGCCCGAGGTATCACGCGGCGGCTTCGGAGGAGGCACGGGCCTGTCAGTGCGCATCGGTCACCACAAGTTTGGCGACCAGCTTGCGATTGGTGTGGGTCTCGATCTCGAACGTGCCTTTCGTATCAGCGGTGAAAACGAGGTCGGCTGGGATGCCTGGCTTCATCTCGACGGTCTTGTCGTAGCCGTGGAGATGTAAGGACTCGTTCGCGTCACTGATGCCCTCGAGCCTGACTTGCTGCCCGACGGTTGCGTACACAGGCAGCGCGTTGGGCTCAACAGTGCCGCCTGCAATGCGTACCCAGAGCCCTACCTCGGTCAGATCATCGGCCTTGTGCGTCGGAGCGGCCTTCGTTCTGCCAGGGCCGGTGGCTGCACGGGGCGGGGCGGTGGCCGCCGGCGTGGTGGCAGGACCGTTCGTCGATGCCGCTGCCGGGCTCTTCGGACGTTCGGTTGCAACGTCGTTCGGGCCGCCACACGCGTTCAGCGCCAACAGCGCGACCGCGGCAAGGGCGCACCTCAAGGTGAAGGTATGCATTGACCAGGGGTTTTCATGTGAGATCAACCGAAGCACGCGTCGATCCTCATCCGGCGTTCGGTTCGGGAGAGTCGCTGGCGGGATACCGGTCAGTGAAGTCCTTGACCGCCGCACCGCTGATATCGCCGCAGAACTGCCGATAACCCTTCTGGGTGGCTGGTTCCCCACCACCCCAATGCGACAGCGCGAAGTTCTTCCCTTCTGGCCAGGCCGGTCCGCCGTCGTCAGCCTTGTAGGGCGCGGCGACGAACTTTCCGGTCAGATCGGACGCGCTGTAGGTCTTGGCGATCCGCTCGATCGTGTCGATCTTCGCCTTGTCGCCGGCCACCGATTCGCGGTACCACAAGATGGTGTAGCCGTGCTCCAGGTTGTGTACGAGGTTCCCCATATTCGGCCGGTCCTCAGCGGTGTAGAACTTTCTCTGGAACGGTGCCGGGACCTGGTAGTGCGGGCCTGACGACGGTGGCGACACAGCAAACTTCAGCGGCGTACCGTCGGGTTTGTGATCGAGGTTGCCTGCCGTCTTGTCCTCGATCACCGGATCGCAGGATGCCGCCTGCGCCGCGACGCCAAGGTCAGCGGCCGAGGCGTCTTTTGCCCGGCTCTCCTGGATGATGCGGATCGCCGGATACGCGATGATCGCCAGTCCGACGACCACGGAGGCCACCACGACCATGATGGTCCGGCGACGGTCGGCCTGTGCCTGGCTGCGCTGCATCTGCTCAATGAGTTGCCGCCGGTCGCGGCTGCTTTTGGATTTGCTCATGATGCCTTCCGGGGTGATCGCCGTTCAGCGCAATGCCTTGGGGTGTGTGCGCTGAACGGCGTGCTTAGTGGGGCGTTGTCAGTAAGAGGTGTGGCGGGGTAACCAGCCGCCGTGAGGGCGGCGACAACCTCAGACACGGTGGTGTAGGTCAGGTCGATCTCTACCACCGTCCGTCCCTCGGAGCCGGTGCGGCTGCTCAGAACGCCCGGGACGTCGCGAAGCGCGGCGTCAACTCGGGTGGTGAGTTCCTCGTGGTATACGTTGATCTTCAGAATGTGAACGCTGATGGCCAAGGCCATCACCGCGCAGCAAGAAGCGTGGAATGCATGGCGCTCTCCGGAGTCGAGCAGGGATAGGGCGAGCTTGAACTCGTCGAAGCCCTCACAGCAGGCGTAGATCCTGGCGTGAGAGCCGCGTAGGCCCTATATGCGGGAGACGCTGAGGAGACCTGGATCCAGTCCAGGCAGATGACTCGGCAGTGGCGCGGCCAAAACTGGGCGCGGCTCTGTCGCTGAGCGGGGTATCCGCACGAACCGCACCCGCAAAACAGCCACGGTCGTGAGGACAGTGGCGATCACGAACGAAACGCAGACGAGCAACAGGCCATGGTCGCTGTCGTCGTCGTGATCGCCGACTGGCACGTTGCTGACGGAAATGGTCACCCATTCGGGTGCAGCCACCTGTTTGGCCGACGTCACCACGTCCGCCTGCTCGCCACTCGGCTGGATGCTCGCCATAGAGTTTCCAGCCCGAGGGGACGCAAGAGAAACTGCTTGGGCTTCCGCGCAATGCGGGCCCAGCACCACCACCGCCGCTGTGAGAAGCGCACCAACGAGCCGCGCGAGGGACTGCCGCGCTGGAGCTCGCCGGACGTAGATCACGCTCAAAGAGTACGGCTTCTTGAATTCGGAGCACGGAACACGCAGCGATCAAGGACATCCCCAACACCGGCGGCATACCCCTTGCCGGGTCAAGGTATCCACGATGCAGTGTCAGCGCCGCAGCAGTCCGCAGCCACGCCGACCCGACTTACGGACATCAACCCCATCTGCACCCGACTGCTCAGCTCGGCGCTGCCAGCGCGGCGGGCAGCTGACTTACCGCCTCCGCACTTTGCTGCCGCAGGTGTCACTGGCCCGGGCAAAGCGCCGCGTCGGCGAACAACTCGGCGGCGAGAAGCTGATCCTGGCCGATGCCGCCGAGACCAAGATCTGCGTGTTGCTGTCCATCTCCACTCTGGCCGGCCTAGCCCTCTTCAGCCTTACCGGCGCAGCCTGGCTCGACCCGGCCGCCGGTTCGTCATCGCCGTCTTCGCGATTCCACGAAGGCCGAGAGGCATGGGAGGCGAACTCGTCGAAGACAACGAGCGACGAGGGATAAGCGCACGACCAAGAATGACCCCCGACAGGAACCACGGAGTGGGTTCCACTCGCGGCTATTGACCGTGGCTTGCTGGGGTATCGCGGCGCTCAGTGCGGCGGTGCCGCATCGGATCGGGGCTGGTCCTGGAACCTCCCGCCCCAGCGACGGATAGCCCGGCGAATTCTGCTGATCAGCTCCTTCATCTGCCAGGCCAGCAGCGCCAACATCGGTAGGGCAGCTGCGACACCGGCGAGAAGGAGTTCCTCGATCGGGAGCCCTGCAATGTGCTGCGCGACGAGCCCGGCAAGCATCGGGCTCATGGCCGCCTCCCTTCTCGAGCAGGCTGCCATGTCGCCTCCACCAATGATCGGCGATCTAACAAGCCGCACACCTAGCGTAATTGCGGCGATGCGCGGCGTGCATCGCTAGCGGTGTCGCGGTGCCGGATCTGCCGATCGTTTAATACCACCCTGCTCAGTGGTCTATGCGCCAGCGAGGGGCGGCACTACGGTGATTGCATCGGTCATCCGTTGATGCGCAGTCATCCACGAGGTGACCTGGTCGCGGCTGTGGGGGGCCGAACCGTGTTGCGGGAGGGGAGTTCTGAAGATGCGCAAATCTCATCGAATCACCACGCTCGCGGTGGCGGTCGCCACCGCATTGGCCACCGTCGGCGGAGCCGCTAGCGCCGCGGTGCCCACCGACACCTCGGGGCTGCGGAACGCTGTCAGCGCCGAAGGTGCCCTCAAACACGCCCAGGTCTTCCAGGACATCGCCGACGCCAACGGGGACACCCGCGCCAGCGGCACCCCCGGCTACGACGCGTCGGCCGACTACGTCGCCGACGCTCTCGCCGACGCCGGGTACCTGGTCAGGCGTCAGACGTTCGCCTACGAGCTGTTCATCGAGACCGCGGATCCGGTCCTGGACATCACCAGCCCCGACCAGCCGGCCTACACCCCGGGCGAGGACTTCCTCACCATGGAGTACTCCGGCGCCGGGGACGTCACCGCGGCGGTGACCGCGGTCGACATCACCATCCCGCCGGCGGCGACGCCATCGTCGACCAGCGGTTGCGAGGCCGCCGACTTCGCCGGCTTCCCCGCGGGCAATATCGCACTGATCCAGCGCGGCACCTGCACCTTCCGCGAGAAGGTGGACAACGCCGCGGCCGCCGGCGCGGTCGGCGTCATCATCTTCAATGAGGGTCAGCCGGGACGTACCGACGTCTTGTCCGGAACGTTGGGCCCGCCCCAGGCTGCGATTCCGGCGGTCGGGACAAGCTTCGCGGTCGGTCAGGAGTTCTACACGCTGCTGCAGTCCGGGCCGGTGACCGCGCGGCTCGCGGTGTCGGCGGAGGTCCAGCTGAAGGACACCGAGAACATCATCGCCGACACCACCTCGGGGCGCACCGACCGCACAGTGGTAGCGGGCGCGCACCTGGACTCGGTGCTGGAAGGGCCCGGCATCAACGACAACGGCTCCGGCTCCGCGACGGTCCTCGAGATCGCGTTGCAGATGGCAGCCCTCGATGTGCAGCCGACCAACCGTGTGCGGTTCACGTTCTGGGGAGCGGAGGAGTCCGGGCTGATCGGGTCGCAGTTCTACGTCGACTCGTTGACCCAGCGGGAGCGCAAGGACATCGCTCTCTACCTGAACTTCGACATGGTCGGTTCGCCGAACTACGTACGGTTCGTCTACGACGGTGACGGGTCGGCATTCGGGATCAAAGGCCCAACCGGGTCGGCGCGCATCGAGCAGGTCTTCACCCAGCACTTCGCTTCGGAGGGCCTGGCGTCTGCGCCAACGGCGTTCGACGGGCGTTCGGACTACGACGCATTCATCAGCGTCGGCATCCCCGCCGGCGGGCTGTTCACCGGGGCCGAAGGCATCAAGACCCCAGCCCAGGCCGCCGTCTACGGCGGTGTCGCCGGCGCGGCCTACGACCCGTGCTACCACCAGGCCTGCGACAGCATGACCCCGGTCGCCGACGGTGCCGACGCCGCGCTCTACGCGCAGTTGGCCGCTGCCTACGACCTCGAAGGCAACCTCAACATGGAAGCCCTCGAAGAGATGGCCGACGCTGCCGCCCACGCCACGCTGACATTCGCGATGACCACCTCCGCGGTCAGCGGCACCGCACGGTCGTCCAGCGAATCCACCAGCCTGTTCAAGGGAACACACCTACAGCGCTAGCCAATCCACCCCGATCGCGAGGGGGCCAACCGGACCGGAATACGGCCCCCTCACCCGACACCACAGGAACGCGGACTCGTTCTCACAACCGATAGGAGATCGAGGTTGCTGCTCGATCACCGTCACCACCACCAGCGGCCACCCCCACTGGGAACCCGCAGCAGCTGTGGTGTTCATCGGCGCCGACGCCGGCGACGGCCCGTCAGCCGACTGCTGCTGCGACTACCGCAACTTGTTCGCCGACCACGCTGCCGCCATGTCGTGGATGGCGGCGCACCCCCAGGTTCCGGGCCAGTTGCTCGACCAGGCCGAAGCCGAACAGCTCGGCGCCAGCTTGTTCGGGCCGATCCTGGCTCTCACGACTGTTCCGTTGGCTGCCCAGCGGGGCCTAGCGTGAGGGAATCCCACCAAGGAGGTTGGTCATCGTGTTGACACGAGCAACACGCCTACGCCTCTCGGGGCATGGCGAGCGACTCCGGCTCCGACTCCACGACCGTCGGCAGCCAGTACCGCTGGAGACCCTGCGCGAGTGCTGTCGAGCATCGACCGCCGTCGACAAGGCAATCGGCGAAGCAATCCGCGGCGCCCGCGCGGCAGGCGCCTCATGGCAAGACATCGGCCGCGCTCTCGGTGCCACCGAGACTGCCCAGACACAACAAGAAGTCATCGATGCGCTCGCGGATCAGAAGCGCTCAGTCTGGCGACGATTCTGGACCTAGCGGCGCTTCCGCTCGACCTCGTCCGCTACGGCGTACTCGACCCCCACACCGCAAACCAGGAAGGAACTGAGCATGCCCAGCCGGCAGGCACGCCAGCGACCAAACAAGCAGCCACGCCGCGGGCTACCGCGTCGGATGCCCATCACCTCGCCGCGCTGATCCGGGACCAATTCAAGCTCCACGAACTAGTGCTTCACTGAACCAGCCAAGTCGGGTCGAGAACTTCGGCTGCTACTGGCCATGGTTGGCGGAGAGTAGACCTAGCGGGGTGAGATTCCCGACCCCGTCCGGCCCACTGGTCCGCAGATAGCGGCCGAGCGCCGCCAGGGCCAGTGTGTGGCCGATGCGGTTGCGGTGGCGCATGGCGTCGACCACGCGCCGGGCTGCGTCGTAGATCGGCACGAACTCGCCTGGTGCCGCCTCGTACTGCACGATGTTGAGGTCGAAGGTCTTGGCCGCGTACTGCGCGACGAAGATGGGTGGGTAGGAGATCGCCGGACGGCGGGTGCCACGTGGGACGGCGATGTGTACGGCGGCTGGTATGTCGTCGATCAGATCGTAAAGTGCGAGTGCGGACTCGCCGCAGACGACTGCGTGGGGTGCTCGTGTGTGTACGGCCAGCAGATCGAGGTGTGCAGTCTCGGGGGCGTCGGACCGCCGGTAGACACCGCGCGAAAGTTCAAGTGCTGCCCCTTCGCTGACCAGCGTGGCCAGATCTCGCGATGGCAGGCCAACGCTGCGCGCCTGCGCCGTGGTGAAAGTGAATGGAAGCATCGTCAGCCGTTAACGCGCACGAGCCGGCTCCACAGAGGACATGTATCGAATCGCACCCTCTGAGGATCCTGGTGGGTGCGATTTGATACTCGTGGATCGCTGTCCCAACTCTGTCGTGACGCCCCGGGCCCTTGCTTGTCATTCGAGCACGAAAGCGACTTCCGCGCCGACGTCCGTTATGAGTGCTGGCCCAGGTCGGACTTCGTCAGTGCCGGCCCGGGATGTATGTCAGCGTCGTTCAACCGGTTGCGTGCTCCTGCTTCGAAGAAGCGCATTTGACTGCACCGCCGGAGTTGAGTTCGAATCCACGGCTAAGGCTACGGTCTAGAGCGGGAATTTCGGCCACGAGCGGGTGAACCGCTGAGCATGAAAACTGCCTGTGACCAGGCGAAACGTGGTCCACCGCAGGCAGCGGATTTCACCCTAGATCCCCCAGAGGTCGCAGGTTCAAATCCTGCCCCCGCTACCAAAGAAGGCCCTCTGACCAGGTGCAACACCGGTCAGAGGGCCTTCGTGATTCGCGGCAAATCCGAGTGGCTACGGTCTAGGCTACGGTCAGCGATCGCATTACTGGTCCTCACTGGGGCTGGTCTCCGGTGACATGCTCGCCGTTGCTCCGCTCCGATCGGTCGCGAAGCCGAGCACGAGCAACGCGTACGCCGCATCACGGGTGCCGCTCGACGGCAGTGAGGCGAAAGCCAGCAGCGCGAAGCTGTCGGCCTTGGCTGCAAGGAGCAGCATGCCGATGAGCAGCGCCGCTCCGCTGATCTTGCCGAACATGACCGTGACGATCGCGGCCTCGGTGCGGCCGCCGTGGGCGGTGAGAAGGTAGAACCCGATCGTCAGTCCTTCCCAGGCAAGCAGGAAGCTGAACACATTGTCCGCCGCGAGGATGGCCGCAACCGGGGCCAGCGTCAACCCGTACGCCGGGATCCGCGCGCGAGCCCCGGTTCCCGCATCCAGCTCCACGCCACGCGGCGCAACCGAGTGAGACCGGAACGGCGACCCCGAAACAGACCACCAGGAACAAAGCGGACAGGCGATCGACGACCAGCTTGCTGCGCTCGAATCCGAGGAACTCGTCGAGCCCGATGCGGGCCTCGTGGCCAGGCGGACGGGTCGGGCGCCGATCGGTGGTTCTGTCTCGGCGAGCGAAGTCCCTGGACGTGAATGCCGGCGGGATGGATCCTGCTCGGCGAAAGCGTGTACCGGCGACGCATATCCAGCCAGCCCGTGCCGATGCGTTGGCGGCATCCGGCGCTGTCTGCCGACAATCCGATCACCTGCGAGAAGTCACTATCTCCGGGCTCAGGAACGGGCCGCTTCCTTCAGGCGCGTGCCCGCATACGCGAACACCCCGGCCGTGCGGCCGCGACTGCGTCGCGGACCTGCCGGTCGACGGCCAGTCCGGCACGATCAGGACGAAGCACTCCGCCATCCAGGCGCACAGCAGCAACGTCCCCCGCGGCACTAGAATTCTGCCTACCATGCCCAGCGAGCAACGACTCAACCGAGCTCCAGCGGAGGTCGCCGCACCGATACTCACCATCCGGCTCCTCGGCGGCTTCTCGGTCGTTCGAGAGCACCCAGGAGCGGTGTCTGACAAGTGGCGTCGTCCGAGTGCGCGCACCATCGTCAAGCTGCTCGCGCTCGCCCGTGGGCACCGGATGACCCGGGACGAGGTCATGCACATCTGCTGGCCGGACGTTGACCCCGAGGCGGCCCGCAGCAGCTTGCGCGTCGCGCTGCACGCGGTACGGCATGCCCTGGAGCCGGAGCGGCGTCCGCGGGCCCCGTCGTCGTACCTGCTCGGTGACGGTGACCTGCTCCTGCTGAGCCCGGACACGGTCGAGGTCGACGTCGAGTGCGTGGAGCGGGAGGCCGCGGCCGCCCTCGATGCCGAGGACGCCGACGGGTTGTCACGGGTGTCGGAAGCCCTGACGGCAGAACTGCTACCCGAGGATCGGTACACCGAGTGGGTCGAGCCACACCGTCGCGAGCTGGCCCGGTTACGCCGCCAGCTCGGACTGAAGCTTGCCGAGGTGCAGATGGCGTCCGGCCAGCCCGGCGCCGCGACCATACCGCTGGAACGGCTGCTCGCCGGAGACGAGAGCGACGAGGAGCTGAGCCGCGCCCTGATCGGCGCGTACGCAGCGGCGGGGCAACCGCGACGTGCCGCCGAGCGCTACCGGCGCCTGCGCACGGTCCTGAGCGAGGAGCTCGGGACGACGCCGGCCGCTGAGACGGACGAGCTGTACCGAACGCTGCTGGGGGAGGGCCGCAGTGGTGTCTCTGGCCTGGTCGCCGGTGGCCCGGCACCGAGTCCGGCCCTGCCCGTCTCGATCCGCCGTGCCCCTGACACCCCGCTGCGCGGTCGGGATCGGGCACTCGCCGATCTCCTGGAGGGTCTGCCCGGCGAGGATGCCGACCTCGGGGCGGAGTCGTCGGGGCTGCTGACGCTCGTGAGCGGAGAGATCGGCATCGGCAAGACGCGTCTGGTCGCCGAGGCTGCACGCAAGGTCGCGGCCGGGGGGTCCGTTATCTTGTGGGGCGCCGCCTATGAAGCCGAGGGGCCGCTCCCGTACGGGCCTTTCGCAGATGCCCTTGCGAGCTGGTTTGCCGGCCGAGATCCCGGGGAGCGCGCCGCCGCGGTCGCCAGCCATCCCGAGCTCGCTGACCTGTTGCCGGGCTCTGGCGCGGCACCTGCTGTCTCTCCGGCCACTGACGAGGAGCGGGCGAGGCTCTTCCGCGCTTTTCGCTCGCTGCTGATCGACATCGCCGGGCCTTTCCCGATGCTCGTTGTCCTCGACGACCTGCATTTCGCGGACCTCGGGACCCTGCGGCTGTTGCACCATCTTGTCCGCACGGCCCACGACGCACGGGTGCAGTTCGTCGCGACCTACCGCGAGGACGACGTTGCCACCACCGGTGTGCCGGAGTGGCGTACTCTGCTGGCTGCCCTCACCCGGCAAGGCAGGTCACGCCGGGTCGAGCTGATGCGGCTGCCCCGCGCCGACTGTGACCGAGTGGTCTTGGACATCGCGCGAACCGAGGCATACCGCTCTCATGGTGGCCCGCGCCCGTTCAAGCAAGAGACACTCACGAACGTCTATGAGTTGTCGCGTGGAAACCCCTTGTTCGCTGTGGAGATCGTCCGATCGCTCCAGCAGCAGAGCCCGGACCTGCGCGAACACGAGATCGCCCCACCTGAGACGGTCCGTGAGCTGGTCGCCGCCCGACTCGCCCTGGCATCGCCCCCCGCTCAGGGCCTGCTCGGGGTGCTCGCCGCGGCGGGCGGCGCCATCTCGACGGTGGAGGTGGCCGATGTCGCGGCAGACGGACTGAATCCAGGGCTGAGGGAGCCCGCGCTGAGCGACGAGATCGATGATCTCGTGGCGAGCCATGACGTCGAGGAGTGCGACGTCGTGCTGGCCGGCCGCCGCGTTCCCGGCCTCACGTTCCGGCACCCAGTCATCGGGTTGGCCGTGTACGACCAGCTCGGGAGCTCCCGGCGGCGTCGACTCCATCAGGCCTTGGCGGGCGCCGTGCGACAGCACCGTCCGGAGGCGGTGGATGCATTGGCGCACCACCTGGACCGTGCCGGTGACCCCGCGGCTGCGCTCTGGCTGCGCCGCGCCGCGGAGCGGGCGGCCGCTCTGCACGCGGATGACAGTGCCGATCGGTACTACGCCGCGCTTGTGTCCCGGCTCGACGCCGATGGGGTCGGTTTCGAGCAGACGGTGACGCCGCGCATCGCCTGGGCGCAGGTGCTCATCCGCAGAACGAGGTATGCCGCTGCCGACCGGCTGCTCCGGCAGGTTCTCGACCAGGTGCACGTCGACCATCCTGATCGTGGCCGCGCTGCCATCGTGCTCGCGGAGGTGCTCGGTCGCGAGGGGCATCCCCAGGAGGGCATCGACCTGCTGGACGCGGAGGTCGAACTGGCCGACGCTCCGGTGTCGGTGCTCGCGGCCGACGGGTACCTAGCCCGAGCCGTGCTGCGTTTCGCGCTCGGCCAGTACGACGAGGGTCTTGGCGCGGCCGACAAGGCGATCGCGGCTGCGGCGGGAATCGATGAGGCCGCGCGTGTCGGTGTGGTCGGTCAGGCTGAGCAGGTGCGCGCAGCTTGCCTGCTGCTTGGTCACCGGCACGCGGACGCGCGGCTGGCAGCAGAGCGGGCACTCGACGCCGGCGAGCAGTCGGGCGACCTGGCGTTGCAGACCAAGGCCCTGTCGACCCTCCGTGAGATCGCCATGCTCGCGGGACGACTCGCAGATGCCATGGTCTTTGCCCGCCGCTCACACGCGGTTGCGGAGCATCTCGGCGACCCGGCTGGGCTCTCCTTCGAGCGCGCGAACCTCGGGATGTTGCAGCTGACCCTCGGCGACTCCGAGAGTGCTCGGCGGACCGCTCGCTCAGCCCTGGCGACCGCGCGAGCGTACGACGCCGCCTGGTGTCTGCCCTACGCGTTGCTCTGTCTCGGCGAGGTCGAGCTGTGGACCGGATCCCTCGAGCGGCCCGACCTGGCCGAGCGCCTACTCACCGAGGCTGAGGAGGTCGCGGCGGGACAGGGCAACACCCCTGCTGCGGCGGCGGCCCGGATCCTGTTAGCCAGGCTCGACGTGCAGCGCGGACACCCCCGGGTCGCCCTCGCCCGGCTGTCCGATCCACCGGGACTCGAGCAGGAGGCACCCTCGACGGTTCCCGCGGTCCGCGCGAGCGCCCTTCTGGCGACGGTGAGGCCGCGGCCGCCCGCGAGGTCGCCCGAACCGCGCTGTCGGCGGCTCGCGCCGCTGAAGACCGGCCGCGCGAAACCGAGGCTCGGCTGATCCTTGCGTTGGCACTGGCGAAGACCGGCGATCGGCACGACGCGCAGCGACAGCTGGCTGAGTCCTTGCGAATGGCGAGAGCGATGGGTGATGTCCTGGCCGAGCAGCACGCGGTGGCGGCACAGCCTCGGGTGGCCCGACCGGCAGGGAACGTTGTGGTCACACCTCGGTAACGGGCGCCGCCTAACGTCCCCGACGAATGCCGCTGCCGTCGTGAGGAGACACCTGATGAAACACCGACCGCATCCACCGATGGTGATGGTGGAGGCCGGCGCCGAGCCGTGGTCGCGGGTTGAACCGCTCCTGGACCGCCGCGTCAACGAGATCGCCGGGAGCGGTGAGATCGAGATCATCAGCGCGGATCCGGACGTGCTCCGGGCACTGCCTGACTGGTGCGCCAGCCGACAGATCCGCATCGAGTCGATGCCCGAGCAGAACGGCGCCCGCGGCTTTCGCCTGCACTGCACCCGCACCTCATCGGAGGAACTGTGAAAACCATCCCACGCGTCGCCTTGTCGGCGCTGTCCGCGGCGGCACTCGCGTTGACACTTCCCGCGGCCCCGGCTGCGTTGGCGGACAGCAGCGGTTCCGCTGCCGACACCGCCTTCGTACGATCGTCGGCTGCGGCCGGAGCGCAGAGTACGCCGAAGAGCGCAGTCGTCACTCTGATCACCGGCGACCGGGTGACCGTCCAATCGGCGGTCAAGGGCCCGCCGGCGTACACGGTCACGCCGGCTCCCGGCGCGGAACGCACCGGCATCACGTTCAGCATCTCCACCGAGGGCGGCGCGACGTACATCGTCCCGTCCGACGTCGCCGACCTGGTGGGGGCGGAGTCGGTGCTGGACCGTGAGCTCTTCAATGTCACGCGTCTGGTGGCAGAACGGCTGGACGACTCCCACAGCGCGAGTCTGCCGCTCATCGTGCAACGCATCGACGCACAGCGAGTCCGGGGCGTGGAGGGCCTGGTGCAGGGCCCGGCCCTCAAGGTGCTCGGGGCGCACGCGGTCGACATCGCGAAGAACGCGACCGACTCGCTCGGCGACGAGATCACCGACGCCACAGCCATGGCCGTCCCAGCGTCCGCTGTCCGCGCCGCCGAGGCCCGCGGGTCCGTCCCGCCGCATCGCCAGCTAGACGCGCGAGCCGGCGAACTCGCGGGGGTCAGCCGGATCTGGCTCGACCGCACCATGACCGCGGCGGACTGGGACGTCAACCTGACCCAGGTCGGCGCGCCTGCCTCCTGGGACTCCGGCGTCACTGGTCAAGGCGTCAAGGTCGCCGTTCTGGACACCGGAATCGACACCCAGCACCCCGACCTGCTCGGTCAGGTGGTGGGGAGCGCCAACTTCACCCCGTCGCCAACGCTGATGGACAAGGTCGGCCACGGCACCCATGTTGCCGGCACGATCGCCGGCACCGGCGCAAAGGCGCCAGGCGCTCGTCGCGGCGTGGCATTCGACGCGGACCTGCTGATCGGCAAGGTGCTCGGCGACGACGGCCGGGGCGACATGTCCGCGGCCATCGAGGGCATGGAGTGGGCAGTCGAGAACGGAGCGGACATCGTCAACATGTCGCTCGGGTCCGGACCGACCGACGGCACCGACCCGGCGAGCCGGGCGCTCAACCAGCTCAGCGAAGAGCACGGGACCCTCTTCGTCGTCTCCGCCGGCAACTCCGGTCCTGGGGCGAACACAGTCAGTGCCCCCTCGACGGCCGACGCGGCCCTGTCGGTGGCGGCCGTGGACTCCGCGGGCACCGTCGCCGGGTTCTCCAGTCGCGGCCCACGAGTGGGCGACAGCGCCCTCAAGCCGGAGATCGCAGCCCCAGGTGTCGCGATCGCTGCACCGCGGTCCTCGGCGATGCCGGGTACGCCGGCCGACCCGTACTACGCGACCTTCAGCGGCACGTCGATGGCGGCCCCCCATGTGGCTGGTGTCGCGGCGCTGCTGGCGCAGCGTCACCCGGACTGGACCGGGGAGCGGCTCAAGGCGGTCCTGATGGGCACCGCCGCAAGCGCCAAGGGCGACATCTTCGCGGTAGGAGCCGGTCAGGCGAACGCCCCTGCGGCGCTGGGTGCCGAGCTGGTGCCGTCGGTTGGCAAGCTCGGGTACGCGCTCACCGAGGCAGATAGCCTGGTGGACCGCCAGATCAGCTTCACCAATACCGGGACGAGCCCGATCTCGGCGAACCTGGAGACTGCGTCGAACAACCCGTCAGATCCGGCCGGCGTGATCACCGTCAGCCCGGCCACGCTTGACATCGCGCCGGGCGAAACGGCCACCGCAACCGTGACCGCCGACGCGTCGAAGGTCAGCCGCGCCGCCGCCTTCACCGGCGCGGTCACGATCACTCCCGACCGCGGCACCGCACTCCGTCTGCCCGTGACCGCCACCCGCGTGCGTTGGCTCACCGTCACACCGATCCGGAACGACGGCAAGCCTGCGGTGGGTGCGTTCGTCACGGTGCTGAACCACGAAGACGGGTCGTACGCCTCCGGCACCGTCGGCGGCTCCGGAACCCTGCGGCTGCAGGTGTTGCCCGGCCCCCTCGCGGTGGGCGCGACGATCCAGGAATGGGCCCCCGATGGCTCGCCGATCGCCAGCCTGCTCACCACTGAGGTGCCGTCCGACGCCGCCGCGGTGACCCTCGACGCCGCAACCGCGGTGCCGGTGGGTGCCCAGGTGCGGAACTCGACGCGCGAGGAGATGGCCCTGGTCAGGCTGACCCGGGTCAACGAGGACGCCAAGACGATCACCTCCCACGGCATCCTTGCCGGTGGAGCGTATGGCCCGATCGTGCGTGGCCAGCTACGTATCTCCCCCAGCACGGCAGCCACCCCCGAAGGCACACTGCGGCTGGACGAGCACTGGGTGCTGGCCAACAAGGGCAGCGACAACCGCCTGGGCGATGCGACCACGCTCTACGACCTGGTGTACTCCGGCGACTCGGTGCCGCCGGTTCCTGTGCATCAGGTCAGCCGTCACGAGGAACGGAACCTCGCAAGGATCGAGCACAACTACTACGCGCCTGGAACGCCGCACCTGAGTCAGGACGCCAGCACCGCAATCGGTGAGGCCTACCTCGGACTGAATGTCGCGACTCCGTCGTTCGTGCAGACGCCGCTGAAAACCGTTCGGTACGCCACCGCGGATGGCGTTATCTGGGGCCGGAGCCTGTTCCGCAACATGACCGTTCCGAACGGCTCGCTGTCGATGAATCTACGGTTCGTCTTTCGCGAGTACCTGAACGGCCAACGCTACGAGGAGAGTTACTGGGGCGGACCCCTCGGCGGCGGGGCCACCGGGACCCTGCGTGCCGGTTCGAACGGGGCCACCATGGCCGTGACCTTCGATGACTCGGTCGACAGCGACGGACACATCGGACGATATGCCGAATTCACCAACCCGCAGCGTGGCAGCGGAGGCAGCGCCCTCTACCGCAACGACAAGCTGGTGAGAACCGGCGGCTCGACGTTGACAGCCACCGTCGACCCCTCGACGGCCAACTACCGACTGGAGCGCTCGTACGACGGAAAGGACATCTTCCCGATCGGCGGCCAGATCTCCACGGTCTGGGTCACCGAGCCGGTCGCGGCCACCGAAGCCGAGCCGCTCTCGCTGCCGTTGGCAAGCCTGCGGTGGAGCGGCAAGGACCTCGACCTGTCGAACAGGGCTCGTGCCCAGCGCGACACGACGATCCAGGTACAGGCCACGAGTGCCGCCCTGGACCAGCACGACCGCCGGTTCAGCTCGGCCTCGGCGTGGTACACCACCGACGGAGGCCAGACCTGGCAGCCGGCCGAGGCGCAGTCCAAGCGCGACGGCACGGGAGACTACCGGTTCACCGTCCCTGGGCGCTCGCTGGACACCGGCGACTGGGTCGGCCTGCGGTTCGCGGCCGTTGACAAGGCCGGGAACAGCGTCCAGCAGACTCTCCTCAGGGCGTTTCCCGTCGGCTGATCCGGCACGGTTCCAACCGCCACCGTGAAGGGGAGGCGACCGCAGCAAGCCTGCCGCGGTCGCCTCCCCAGCACGCGGTTGCGATTTGAGCCCCAGTCAGGCCCAGATGTACTCTTCGGCGATCGCGCCGTCGCGCCATTTGGCCACCGTGACCATGCGGCTGCCGTCCTCGAACTCGCCGATGACACATGTCCACTCGCCGGACCCGAACCCGATGGGGTGGGACGTGATCCGCGGCGGCGTGCCGCCCACCGAATCGACGTAGGCCTTCATGGCGTCGATGTGCTCCTGGATCCCGTGAGTCGGTTCCTGACCCTTCCAGTCCACCAGCACGTCCTCGGTGTGGTGGTGGGCGAAGACGCCGTTCCAGTCGGCGTTGTTCCAGCCCGTGAAGTCAAGGTCATCCATACCCTTGAGGTTCCTGTCGACCTGCATGGGATCCCTCTTTCCGGAGACGAATGGGTTCGTCCGGGCGCGGGAGCCTGGTGCGGGCTGGCGCCCTGGCGCGTCGATTTTAGCAGCGGGACGGCGCTGACTCCATCGTGGCTTGGTCATCACGAGCGTGACCGCGTTGGCTTGGGCGGGGGCGACGCCGACTTCCGTTCAGCGGAAGTTATGGATTGCCAATTCTCGCGTTCGGCGCTGCAATGGAGTGGTGCTACCTCTCTTGACGCCGACGCGGAACGACTACGGGTATGACGTGACAGGACTCGTCCCGGGCTGGGAATCCGTGCTCGGCGCGGGCGACCTCGGCTCGGAGCAGCAGGCGATCTGGGACCGAGCCGTGGGCTACCTGAAGGTCCGCAGCAACGACGTCCACACGATCTACTCCTACGGCATCGCCCAGGCGCTTGCCGACCTGCACCCGGAGGCCCACCCCGAGGTCGTGCTGCCGGCGATCCTCCTCCACGACATCGGCTGGTCTCAGGCGCCGGAGGGCGAGATCCTCGATGCGATCGCACCCGGCGGCGACCGCCGGGATCTCATCGTCCTTCACGAGAAGGAGGGTGCGCGGCTGGCACGGGGCATTCTGCAGGAGCTCGGGGTCGAGCCCAGCCGGGTCGAGGCGATCCTGGCGATCATCGACGGGCACGACACGAGGCGGGAGGCGATCTCGCTCGACGACGCGCTGGTGAAGGACGCCGACAAGCTCTGGCGGCTGACACCGCACGGCATCGACACGGTGATGGGCTGGTTCGGGCTCACGCGGGACGAGGCGCACCGGCTGATCGGCAGCCGGGTGCACCACCACCTGCTGACCGACGCCGGGCGCACGATGGCGCGCGCCCTGGCGGCCGTCGCGTGGGTCGACTCCAGCCCCCAGCGCGTGGCGCTCGGCTAGGTTCGGCGGCGCGGTGGCGGGTAGGGAAGGCGGGCGCTCGGTCACCTCGAAGGTGCTCCTGCTGCTCGAGGCGTTCGAGTCGAGTGGGTCGCCGATGACGCTCACCCAGATCGCCGCGCACGCGGACGTTCCGTTGCCGACGGCCCATCGGCTCGTCGGGGAGCTGGTCGACTGGGGAGCCTTGGAGCGTGACGAGAACGGCAGGTACGTCGTCGGCCTGCGGCTCTGGGAGGTGGCGCAGAACGCTGGCCGCCAGCTGAGGGAGACCGCCCGGCCCTACCTCCAGGATTTGTTCTCCCTGACCCAGGAGACCTCCCACCTGGCTATCCGGGAGGGGCACGAGGCCCTTTACATCGACCGGGTGTACAGCTCGAAGCGGGTGCCCCGGGCTTCTCGGGTGGGAGGCCGGCTCCCCTTGCACGCCACCGCCGTGGGAAAGATCCTGCTCGCCTTCGAGGATCCTTGGCTGCGCGAAGCGTACGTCGCACGCGACCTCGAGGCACCGACCCGGCACACCCACGTCAACCCGGCCCGGTTGCTGCTCGAGCTGGACTCGATTCGCGAGCAGGGCTATGCCACCACGTACGAAGAGGTGCGCCCGGGGTCGTGCTCGATCGCGGTGCCGGTGCAGCGCGAGCCCGGCCATGCGGTGGCTGCCATCGGCCTGGTGATGCTCTCCACACAGGCAGCTCAGATGGAGCGGTATCTGCCGGCGCTCCAGGGCATCGCCCGGCGCATCGAGCCTGCCGTCGCCCGCTGGCCGCTGCCGGGAAGTCACTTCCGCTGAATGGAAGTCGGGCGTTGTGGGCCAGGTCTCCCTGATCGCAAGATGGGGCCATGGCGAACGCGACTGAAGCTAAAGCAGCAGGGCTGGGGGGTTGCCCGGTCCACCACGGTTTCGAACCCTTCTCGCAGGCCGACCCGTTCCCGTCGTACGCCGAGCTGCGCGCCGAGGAACCGGTCATGTACGACGAGCGCATCGGTTACTGGGTCGTCACCCGGTACGACGACGTCAAGGCGGTCTTCGACGACTGGGAGACCTTCAGCAGCGAGAACGCGCAGGCCCCGGTGCGTGAGCGGGGACCCCAGGCCACGCGGATCATGGCCGACGGCGGGTTCACGGCGTACTCCGGGTTGTCCGCCCGCATCCCGCCCGACCACACCCGGATCCGCAAGGTGGTCGCCAAGGCCTTCACCCCCCGGCGCTACAAGGCATTGGAACCCGCCATCAGGGCAAACGTCGTCGCCCAACTCGAGGGCCTGCTGGCGAACCCCGGTCGGCGCGGCGACCTCGTCAAGGAGCTCGCGTACCAGGTCCCGACGATCACGATCCTCACCCTGATCGGTGCGGACACGTCCCAGGTCGACACCTACAAGCGTTGGTCGGACTCTCGTGCGGCGATGACGTGGGGCGATCTGACCGACGAGGAGCAGGTGCCGCACGCGCACAACCTGGTGGAGTACTGGACCGAGTGCCGGCGTCTCGTCGCGGAGGCGCACGAGACCGACCCGGACAGTCTGGTGGGTGACCTGGTGCGGGCTCAGCGCGACGGCGACCCGATCACCGACCACGAGATCGCCTCGGTCTGCTACAGCCTGTTGTTCGCCGGCCACGAGACCACCACCACCTTGATTTCCAACACGCTGCGCGTCCTGCTCGCGCACCCGGACCAGTGGCGGCACATCGTCGACGACCCGACGAAGATCGCCGGTGCGGTCGACGAGGTGCTGCGGTTCAGCCCGTCGATCGTGGCCTGGCGACGCAGGGCCACCAAGGACGCGAGTATCGGTGGCGTCTCGGTCCCCGCTGGTGCGGACGTGCTGCTGGTGATGGGTTCGGCGAACCGCGACGACGCGAAGTTCGACGACCCGGACACGTTCGATATCGAGCGGCCCAACGCCCGCGAGCACCTCGCGTTCGGGTTCGGGATCCACTACTGCCTGGGCAACCTGCTCGCCAAGCTGCAGGCCAAGATCGCCGTCGAGGAGGTGGCCCGCCGCGCTCCCGGTCTCGAGCTCGTCGACGGCGACGCCATCGAGTTCGGCGACAACCTCTCGTTCCGCGGCCCGGTCGCGGTTCCCGTCACGTGGGAGGGCTGAGCCGTGGACAACAAGCCTTACGTCCAGTTCTTCGACAGCGGCAGCGCATCGGAGCATGACCTTCTCGGCGGCAAATGTGCCTCCCTGGTCACGATGACCGCCGCGGGCATGCCTGTACCCCCCGGGTTCGCGGTCACCACAGCGGCGTACGACGCGTTCGTCGACGCCGCCGGGCTACGCGACGAGATCAGTGCGAAGCTGGGCACGCTCGACCCGGACGACCTGGTCGCCGTCGACTCGGTGTCGGCCGGCATTCGCGACGCGATCTGCTCGCGGCCCGTTCCGGATGCGGTCAGGTCGGAGGTGGTCGCGGCGTACGACGCGTTCCAGGCCAGGTTCGCCACCGAGGTCCCGGTCGCGGTGCGCTCTTCGGCGACAGCCGAGGACCTGCCAGGTGCGAGCTTCGCCGGCCAGCAGGACACCTACCTCTGGCTGATCGGCCTCGACAGCGTGCTCAAGCACGTGCGCGCCTGCTGGGCGTCGCTCTACACCAGCCGCGCGATCCTGTACCGCCTCAAGAACGCCATCCCCGACGAGGGGCTGTCGATGGCGGTCGCGGTGCAGAAGATGGTCAACTCCCGGGTCTCCGGGGTGGCGATCACGATGAACCCGACGAACGGCGACCGGTCCAAGATCGCCATCGACGCGTCGTACGGCGTGGGTGAGATGGTCGTGTCGGGGCAGGTCACCCCCGACAACCTGCTGCTCGACAAGGTGATGCTCACTGTCGTGTCGCAGACCATCGGCGCCAAGCACGCCGAACTGGTCCCCGACTTCGGCGAAGGCCGCCTGGTCGAGCGGGAGGTACCCCCTGAGCGCCGAGTCGTGTGCAGCCTGTCCGCCGACGAGGTCACCGAGGTCGCCTCGATGGCCAAGCGGGCGGAGAAGCACTACGGCTGCCCGCAGGACGTCGAGTGGGCACTGGACTCCGACCTTCCCGCAGGGGAGAGCCTGCTTCTTCTCCAGTCCCGCCCCGAGACCGTCCACTCGGGCAAGGCAGCGCCGCCGGCCAAGTCGGCAACTCCCACCACTCCGGGCTTCAGCATGGCCGGCATCACAGCCACTCTCACGAACAGGAAACCGTCATGACCGTCACGTCCTCCGCGATGAAGTCGTTCCCGAAGCCGTCGGCCTTGACTGTGCCGCCTGGTGCCGAGGGGTGGGAGAAGCTGTACCCGTACAACCTGGTCTTCCAGAACCTCAGCGGCGCCGAGGACGAGAAGTTCTGGTTCTGCGACAGCCAGCACTGGCCGACGGTGTTCAAGCCTTTCGAGACCATCGGCGGCGAGTTCGCAGTCAAGTGCCTGGGGCAGTACAACACCCGCCATCTGTTGATCCCGCCGGCCAACGGCATCGAGTTCAAGATCCACCTGGGCTACCTCTACATGAGCCCGGTACCGGTTCCCGAGGCCGAGATCCCCGCGCGGGTCCCCGAGTTCGAGCGACGCGCCGGGCACTACTTCCAGAACTGGGACACGCTGCTGGAGTCCTGGCGGACGAAGGTCCGCGCCACCATCGACGAGATGGAGGCGTTGTCGTTCGACGCGCTGCCAGAGATGGTGCCGTTCGAGGACATCGTGTCGGGGAAGGCCAAGGACGGCTCCGAGAAGCTGATGGAGAACTACGATCGGCTGATCCAGTTGCTGTACCAGAACTGGCAGTACCACTTCGAGTTCCTCAACCTCGGCTACGTCGCGTACCTCGACTTCTTCGGCTACTGCAAGGAACTCTTCCCGGGCATCCCCGACCAGTCCATCGCCAAGATGGTGCAGGGCGTGGACATGGAGCTGTTCCGTCCCGACGACGAGCTGAAGAAGCTGGCGTCGCTGGCCGTCGAGCTCGGGCTGCAGACCGCGTTCGAGGACACCGACGACGTGGCAGGGACCCTGGAGCGCGTCGGCGCCCGCGAGGGCGGCGGGCAGTGGGTCGACGCGTACACCGCGGCGCAGGACCCCTGGTTCAACTTCACCGTCGGGAACGGCTTCTACGGTCATGACAAGTACTGGATCGAGCACCAGGAGCTCCCGCTCGGCTACATCAAGGACTACATCCGCCGAATCGACGAGGGCCACCAGATCATGCGCCCGGTCGACGAGCTGGTAGCCGAGCGTGATCGCGTCATCGCGGAGTACCGCGAACTCGTCGACGGTGACAACCTGGCCCTCTTCGACGCCAAGCGCGGGCTGGCCGCGACGGCGTATCCGTATGTCGAGAACCACAACTTCTACATCGAGCACTGGACGATGGGCGTCTTCTGGCGCAAGGTGCGGGCGCTCGGACAGGTCTTCGCCGACGCCGGCTTCTGGCCGCACCGCGACGACATGCTGTACCTGACCCGTGGCGAGGTACGGGACGCGATCTTCGATCTCGTCACTGGGTGGGCCGTCGGCAGCGAGGCGACCGGTCCGCACTACTGGCCGGCCGAGATCGACCGCCGCCGCGGCATCGTCGAGGCGCTGTCCAGCGCCCGTCCACAGCCGGCCCTCAACACTCCTCCCGCCGAGATCACCGAGCCGTTCACGATGATGCTCTACGGCATCACCACGGAGCAGGTGCAGCAGTGGCTGGCGGGCGACGAGTCCGGCGCCGATGGCGTCATCACCGGCATGGCGGCCTCACCCGGCGTGGTCGAGGGCATTGCCCGTGTCGTGCACAGCGCAGACCAGCTCGGCGAGGTCCAAGAGGGCGACATCCTGGTGGCGACCATCACCGCTCCGTCGTGGGGGCCGATCTTCGGCAAGATCAAGGCAACCGTCACCGACATCGGCGGGATGATGAGTCACGCCGCGATCGTGTGCCGTGAGTACGGCCTGCCGGCGGTCACCGGCACCGGGAGCGGGTCCACCACGATCAAGAGCGGCCAGCTCGTGCGCGTCGACGGCAACACCGGCCGCGTCGAGATCCTCAAGGGCTGAGTCCGATGAGCACTCCGTCCGACACGTACATCCCGGAGGGCGCCGACCGCACCGTGCTGGTCACGGGAGCGGCCGGCGGGCTCGGCCGCAGCTTCGCCATCGGCTTCGCCCGGCGCGGCTACCGAGTCGCCGTTGCTGACATCGATGCGAACGGCGCCGAGGAGACCGCGCGGCTGGTCAAGGACACCGGGGCAGCGGCGTGGCACGGCGCGGTCGACGTGACGTCGGGTGAGTCCACCGCGGCCATGGCCGCGGCGGTCGCGGAGTTCGGGGCCGGGCGCATTGAGGTGCTGGTCAACAACGCGGCGATCTACGGGACTGTGACCCGATCAGCTCTGGAGGATATCGACCCGGCCGAGTGGGACCGCGTGATGGAGGTCAACCTCAAGGGCCCCTGGCTCGTCGTCCGTGCCTGCAGCCCGCACCTCCCCGAGGGCGCACGCATCGTCAACCTGTCCTCGGCCACCGTCTACAGCGGATCCGAGAACTGGCTGCACTACGTGGCCTCCAAGGGCGGCGTCATCGCCCTGACCAGGGTGATGGCCAAGGAGTTGGGCCGCCGGTCGATCACGGTCAACGCGATCGCGCCGGGCTTCACGCTCACCGAGGCCAGCTACGGACTCATCGACAACGCGGCGGAGTACGGCGTGGAGCGCGGCGCACTGCGCCGCGCCGGCCGACCCGAGGACATCGTCGGGGCCGCGCTCTTCCTCGCCGGACCCGACAGCGCCTACGTCACCGGTCAGACCCTCGTGGTCGACGGCGGCCGCCAGTTCAACTGAGTTGGAGAACGAGATGCCCACGATCACCTACACCGACGCCGAGGGCGAGAGCCGGTCGGTCGAGGCCAACGTCGGGGACTCCGTCATGGAGACCGCCGTACGCAACGGCGTACCTGGAATCGTCGCCGAGTGTGGTGGCTCGCTCTCGTGCGCCACCTGTCATGTCTTCGTCGACCCGAGCGACTTCGCGTCGCTTCCGCCGATGGAGGAGATGGAGGACGAGATGCTCTACGGCGCAGCCGTGGACCGTGAGGAGTTCTCCAGGCTCTGCTGCCAGATCAAGGTCACCGACGGCATGGACCTGCAGGTGACCACGCCGAAGACGCAGGTGTGATGTGAGCGCCAACGGGCTCCTCATCATCGGCTCCTCACAGGCCGGTGTGCAGCTCGCGGTCTCGCTCCGCGCACTCGGCCATGCGGGTGGCATCACCCTGCTCGGCGACGAGAACCACCGCCCCTACCAGCGGCCGGCGCTCTCCAAGGAGTTCCTGCAGGGCATCATCACCAAGGAGTCCCTGATCTACCGGACCCAGGCGTACTGGGACGAGCACCGCATCAAGGTCGTGAAGAACGAGCGCGTCGTGCGCATCGACAAGCACTCCGACGGATCGGGAGTGGCGCACGCCCGGTCAGGCGAGGTCTTCGGTTTCGACCGGCTGGCGCTCGCCCTCGGAGCGCGGGCCCGCAGGCTCCAGGTCGAGGGTGCCGATCTTCCTGGAGTGCTGTACCTGCGGAACGCCGATGACGCGCTGGAGCTCAAGGCGCGCGTGCCCGTCGTCCACGACGTGGTCGTCATCGGCGGCGGCTTCATCGGGATCGAGGCGGCGACGAGTCTGCGCAAGCTGGGCAAGAACGTCACGCTCGTCGAAGCCGGGCCCCGCCTGGTCGCCCGCGCCGTGGGACCCGAGACCTCGGAGTACCTCGCCAAGCACCACGCCGAGAATGGGATCGAGATCGTGGTCGGCGCCCAGGTCACGCGCATTGTCGCGAACGGTGACGCGGTGGGTGGGGTCGAGGTCAACGGCCGGGTCGTGCCTGCCGACCTCGTGCTCATCGGGGTCGGGGTGGTGCCCAACACCGAGCTCGCCCAATCCATCGGGCTTGCGTGTGAGAACGGCATTCGGGTGGACAGGTACGCGGTCGCGTCCGACGGCATGACGATCGCCGTCGGCGACGTGGCCAACCTGCCCAACCCCGTGCCGGGTGCGCCCGAGGGAGACCGGGTCCGTTTCGAAAGCGTGAACAACGCGATCGAGCAGGCCAAGGTCGCGGCCTATGCGATCACCGGTCGGCGGGAGGAGTACGCCGGCATCCCGTGGTTCTGGTCCAACCAAGGCGACCTCAAGCTCCAGATCGCAGGCCTCTCCACAGGGCACGACCGCACCCTGGTGCGCCGCGACGAGGAGAAGGGGAGGTTCTCCGTCCTCTACTACCGAGGCGATCGCATCATCGCGGCCGACTGCGTCAACACACCGCTCGACTTCATGGCGGTCAAGGCCGCACTCGCACAACGTGCGTCGATCCCGTACGACGAGGCCACTGATCCCTCGATTCCACTGAAGTCCATCACCAGGAGTGAGACCGCATGACCACCCCGCTGCCGGCGACCCCGGTCCCGACGCCGTACGACGTCGATACGTCGCCGATTTCGCTGACCCCGTCGTCGGGTGCCGACGTCGACCCGATCTGGGCAGCCGTTGTCCGCGAGACCCGGACCCGGGGCAACGACATCCACCTGCCGATCTCCCTCGCGTACGCCGAGCGGTTGTGTCACGCGTACCCCGCGGCCGAGCGGCTGCTGGTTCGGGTGGCGATCCTGCTGCACGACACGGGCTGGGCCCGGGTCGACGAGGACCGGATCATCTCCGAGGGTTTCAGCGGTGACTGGCGTACGTCGGCGATCAGGTACGAGCACGAGAAGCAGGGGTGCCTGATCGCCCGCGAGGTGCTGCCGCCCCTCGGCTTCGCCGATGCGTTCGTCGACGACGTGTGCGCGATCGTCGACGGCCACGACACGCGCGAGGAGGCCAAGTCCCTGGAGGATGCGTTGGTGCGGGACGCCGACCGGTTGTGGCGGTTCGACCACGCCGGGATCGCACTGGCCTCCGGCTGGTTCCGGATGGACCCGGCGACCTACACCGACCGGCTCGAGCACGAGATCGTGCCGGAGTTGCTCACCGAGGCAGGTATCGCGATCGCGACCGCCGAGCTGGAGCGCTCGAGGGCGCTGCTGAAGACGGCGGTGCTCCGATGACCGTGCGCGACCGAATCGACCTGCGGTGGACCCACGTCGACGACCTGTACGTCGACGGGGCCTGGGTACCGTCCACGGGTAGCGCTCGGATCGACGTGGTCGACCCCGCCACGGAGGAGGTCTGGGGATCGGTTCCCGACGCGACGGCTGAGGACATCGAGGCGGCGATGGCCGCCGCCGACCGCGCGTTCCGCACCGGGCCATGGCCCCGGCTGAGCCCCTCGGAGCGCGCGGACTATCTCCTGCGGATCGCCGACGAGGTCGAGAAGCGCGCCGACGAGCTGGCCTGGACGAACTCGCGGGAGAACGGCACTCCGATCTTGGAGACGATGGGTGCCGCGGCCAACGCTGCCGGGATCTTCCGCTACTTCGCCGGCTTGGCCGGCTACCTCGAGTCGGACGACGTGCGGGCCTTTCCGTCCGGGGCCGCCGAGTCCGTTGTACGCCGTGACCCTGTCGGTGTCTGCGTGCTCATCGCGCCCTGGAACTTCCCCATCAACCTCGTCGTGATCAAGCTGGCCCCGGCCCTGCTCGCCGGCTGCCCAGCCGTCGTCAAGCCTGCTTCGCCGACGCCACTCTCGATCCGCTTTGTGCTCGACGCTGTCGAGGCCGCCGGGGTGCCGGCCGGTGTGGTCAACCTCGTGACCGGCTCGGGCGCGGTGGGTGATGCGCTGGTGCGGCACCCACTGACCGCGAAGGTGGCATTCACTGGCTCCACGCCGGTGGGTCGCAAGATCGCGGGAGCGTGCGGTGAGTTGCTCCGGCCGGTCACGCTCGAGCTCGGCGGCAAGTCGTCCGCGATCGTGCTGCCCGACGCTGACCTGGAGCAGATGGCGTCGGTGCTGATCCGGTCGAGTATGCGCAACACAGGGCAGACCTGCTACATCTCCACCCGCATCCTCGCGCCCGCGGAGAGGTACGACGAGGTGGTCGAGATGGTGACCGACACCGTCGCGGCAGCCAAGCAGGGCGATCCGTTCGACCCCGAGAGCGTCTTCGGGCCCGTCGCGACCAGGGCGCAGTACGACACCGTGCTCGGCTACCTGCGGTCGGCCGAGGAGGAGGGCGCTCGCGCCACCACGGGTGGCCGCGCCAGGGACGGGGTCGGCTACTTCGTCGAGCCGACCGTGCTGGCCGACGTCACGCCGGACATGCGGGTCTCACGTGAGGAGATCTTCGGTCCGGTGATCACGATCCTGCGCTACGACACCGTCGACGAAGCCGTCGAGCTCGCCAACAACACCGAGTTCGGTCTCGGCGGCCTGGTCTTCTCCGCCGACCAGACCGCTGCCCAGGCAGTCGCGGAGCGGATGGACACGGGCTCGGTGGGTCTCAACTTCTTCGCGTCCAACCACAGCGCGCCGTTCGGAGGCCGGCACGACTCCGGCCTGGGCGTCGAGTACGGCGTCGAAGGGCTAGCTGCCTACCTCACCTACAAGTCGATCCACCGCCGCCCGAAGGGTTCGGAATGATGAGCAACCTGGACAGCCAGGAGGTGGTCTCCAAGGAGATCGCGGACCTGCACGCCGGCGCCGAGGGGGAGACTCAGCCGCGGTTGGACTTCGCGCCGTACCGCAGTTCGCTGCTGCGCCATCCGACCAAGGACCTGCGCCACGCCGACCCGGAAGGCGCGGAGCTGGTGGCCCCGGTGTTCGGCCATTCCGACATCGACCCCGTCGAGGCCGACCTGACCATCCAGGCCGGTGGCGAGCCGATCGGAGAACGCATCGTCGTGCGCGGACGCGTGCTCGACGGTGACGGCCGACCAGTGCGAGGTCAGCTCGTCGAGATCTGGCAGGCCAACGCCGCCGGTCGCTACATCCACAAGGGCGACCAGCACCCGGCGCCGATTGACCGGCACTTCACCGGCGTCGGACGCTGCTTGACCGGCGACGACGGCAGCTACGCGTTCACCACGATCAAGCCCGGGCCCTACCCCTGGCGCAACCACCACAACGCCTGGCGACCGGCGCACATCCACTTCTCGCTGTTCGGCACCGAGTTCACCCAGCGGATGATCACCCAGATGTACTTCCCGGGCGATCCGTTGTTCGCCCTCGACCCGATCTACCAGGCGATCACCGACCAGAAGGCGCGCGACCGGCTCGTGGCGACGTACGACCACGATCTGTCCGAGCACGAGTGGCTCCTCGGATATCGCTGGGACATAGTGCTGACCGGCACCCACGGGACCTGGATGGAGGCCGACGATGCCTGATCTCGTCGCGACCCCCGGACAGACGATCGGTCCGTTCTTCCACTATGCGCTGCCCTTCGACCGCGACCGCGAGCTGGTGCCGCCCGGCCGTCCGGACGCCGTTCGGCTGCACGGAACTGTGTACGACGGTGCAGGCAAACCGATTCCCGACGCACTGCTCGAGATCCGCCAGGCCGACGCAACCGGACAGGTGCCCGCTGTCGAAGGGTCGCTGCGGCGCGACGGGACCGTCTTCACTGGCTGGGGGCGATGCGCAGTCGACTCCGTAGGGCGGTACTCCTTTACGACCGTGGTCCCCGGCCCGTCGAGTCCCGGCGGCGCGGCCTTCTACGCCGTCACGGTCTTCGCCCGAGGGCTGCTCAACCGGCTGTTCACTCGCGCCTATATCCCCGGCGACGCCGACGCGCTCGAGGCCGACCCACTCCTCGCCGGCCTCGACCCCGAGGCGCGCGATGGCCTGGTGGCGGTTCGCGAGGAAGACGGCAGCCTGCGCTTCGACGTGCACCTGCAAGGTGGTCGAGAGACAGTCTTTCTCGCCTTCCCGAGGCACGCATGAGCAGCCTGCTCGAACCCGGCTCCTACCGCGGGGAGCGACTCGTCGACGATCAGGCGCTCGTGCGGGCCATGCTGCGCGTGGAGGTGGCCTGGCTTCAGGTCCTCGCTGACGCGGGCGCCGCCAAGGCCGATCACGTCGACGCCGTCTCCGTCGCGGCGACCGGCCTGTCGGCCGACCTCGATCCGGTCGAGGTCGAAGCGGCGGGTAATCCGGTGCTGCCGTTGGTGCGAGCCCTGCAGCAGGCCGTCGGCGACGAGGAAGCGATGACCGTCGTCCACTGTGGGCTTACCAGCCAGGACGTTCTCGATACCGCACTGATGCTCCTGGCGCGGGACACCCTCGACCACGTCGACGGGTCGCTCGTCGCGGCGGCTGGTCACCTGGCCCGTCTCGCCGCCGTGCACCGCGGAGCGGTGATGGTGGGCCGCACGCTCACGCAGTACGCCGTCCCGGTCACGTTCGGCCTCAAGGCCGCGCAGTGGCTGGAGGGTGTTCTCGACGCGGCCGAAGCCGCCCGCGACGTACGCCGGTCGCTGCCCGTGCAGCTCGGCGGCGCGGCCGGGACGCTGGCCCTGGCGGGCGAGTTGGTCGCCGACGCGCTGGCGGTGGGGCCGATGCTGGCCGACCAGCTCGGTCTCTCCGCCCCGACCCTGCCCTGGCACACGCGGCGCACCCCGGTGACGCGGGTGGCTGACGCGCTCGTCCAGGCCTGCGACGCGGTCGGGGTGCTCGCCGCGGACGTAGCCCTGCTCGGGCGACCCGAGATCGCGGAGGTCCGTGAGGGCAGAGCAGCGGGGAGGGGTGTTTCGTCGACGATGCCGCACAAACGCAACCCGGTGCTCGCCGTACTCATCAAGAGTGCGGCGCTACAGGCTCCGCAGCTCGGCGCCCAGCTGCACCTGTCGGCCGGTCAGGCTGTGGACGAGCGCCCGGACGGCGCCTGGCACGCCGAGTGGCCGGCGTACCGCCGACTCCTCGGGCTCGCGGCGACCGCCACGTCCCAGGCCGCCGAGCTGGTCAGCGGTCTCGAGGTCGATGTCGCGGCGATGGCCGCGCGAGTGCGTGTCGCTGGTGGTGACCTCCTCGCCGAACGAGGTGGCGGCACCGACCCGGCCGGCTACCTCGGTGCCTCCACCGCACTGGTCGACCGGGTCCTGGCCCGCTGGGAGGCAACGCATGCTTGACCTCACCGCCACCCGGCTGGCCGGCACCTCCGGTGACCTCCTCGTCGTGGGCCCGTCGCTCGGCACGTCGGTCGAGGCCCTCTGGGGTCGCTGCTCGCGGCTGCTCGGTCACCGATTCGAGGTGGTCGGCTGGGACCTGCCCGGGCACGGGCGCAGCAGACCCGCGGCCGTGTTCGGCGTCTCCGACCTGGCCGACGGGGTGCGGGGCATCGCCAGCCGGCTGGCCGACGGACGGAGGGCCTGGTATGCCGGTGACTCCCTCGGCGGTGCCGTCGGCCTGGCGCTCGCGGTCGACCCCGGTCCGTTCGCGGGCGTGGTGGTCATCGCCGGCGCGGCGAGGATCGGCGAAGCGTGGGCCTGGCGCGAGCGCGCCGAGCTCGTCCGCAGCGCCGGCACAGCGGTGATGGTGGCGGGATCCGCGGTGCGTTGGTTCGCTCCCGGCTTCGTCGACCGCGAACCCGAGGTCGCGGCGGCGCTGCTCGACGCGCTGGCCGACACCGACACGACGTCGTACGCGGGCGCCTGCGATGCGCTGGCCGGCTTCGACCTGCGCAGCCGGCTCGGGGAGACGAGCGTGCCCGTGCTGGTCGCCGCCGGTGAGTACGACGACGTCGTCACCCCCGCGCTGGCCGACCTGACAGCCGAGGCGATCCCCGACGTACGGCGGCACCTGTTCCGCGGGTGCGGGCACCTGCCGCCCGCCGAGGACCCGGTCGCGGTGGCCGAGGTCCTGACCGTCTTCCTGGCCGACCTCGTGGCCCGGCAGGAGGCGACGCGATGACCGGCGACCCGGCCTACGACGCAGGCATGGTGGTGCGCCGCGAGGTCCTCGGTGATGCCCACGTCAATCGTGCCGAGGCCGGCAAAACGGCGTTCACCGAGGACTTCCAAGCGCTGATCACGCGCTACGCGTGGGGCTCGGTGTGGACCCGGCCCGGCCTCGACCGCCGGATTCGCAGCGCGATCACCTTGACCGCGCTCACCGCCGGCGGACACTGGGACGAGTTCGCTCTGCACGTCCGCGCCGCGGTCCGCAACGGCCTCAGCGCCGACGAGATCGGCGAGATCGTCCTGCAGTGCGCGATCTACTGCGGCGTGCCGGCAGCCAACCACGCCTTCGCCCTCGCGGATGCCGTCCTCTCGAAAGCAGAATCCGATGACTGACGTTTTCGTCTACGACGCGGTCCGCACTCCCTTCGGTAGGTACGGCGGTGCGCTCGCCGGCTGCCGTCCCGACGACCTGGCCGCGCTCGTCGTACGCGCCGTGGTCGAGCGCGCCGCCGGCCTCGATCCCGCGTCGGTCGACGAGATCGTGCTCGGCAACGCCAACGGCGCCGGTGAGGACAACCGCAACGTCGCGCGGATGGCCGGACTGCTGGCCGGTCTTCCGCCGTCCGTCCCTGCCGTCACCATCAACCGACTGTGCGGGTCCAGCCTCGACGCGGTCATGGTCGCGTCGCGGCTGATCGCACTCGGCGAGGCGGACGTCGTCGTCGCCGGAGGTGTCGAGTCGATGAGCCGTTCCCCTTGGGTGCTGCCCAAGGCAGAGAAGCCCTACCCGCCGGGCGACGTCACGCTGGTATCGACCGCCCTGGGCTGGAGGCTGGTCAACCCGGCCATGCCGGCCGCGTGGACGGTCTCGCTCGGTGAGGCCACCGAGCTGCTGCGTGAGCGAGAGGGTGTCACCCGCGACGAGCAGGACGAGTTCGCGCTCCGGTCGCACCGGGCAGCGGCCGCCGCCTGGGACAGCGGCTTCTACGACGACCTCGTGGTCGCCGTACCGGGCGTGGAGCTGGTTCGCGACGAGTCGATCCGCCCGGACACGACGCTGGAGCGGCTGGCCGGGCTCAAGCCCGTGTTCCGCGTCGGCGGCACGGTGACCGCCGGCAACGCGTCGCCGCTCAACGACGGTGCTTCGGCGGTGCTGCTGGGCAACGCGTCGTCGGGACTCGGTGAGCCGGTCGCTCGCATCGCAGGACGGGGTGTGGCCGCGAACGAGCCGCAGTTCTTCGGCTTCGCTCCGGTCGAGGCCGCCAACCTCGCCCTCAAGCGGGCCGGGATCGGCTGGGGTGACGTGGGTGCGGTCGAACTCAACGAGGCGTTCGCCGCCCAGTCGGTAGCCTGCGTCAAGGCGTGGGACGTCGACCCGGCGATCGTCAACCAGTACGGCGGCGCCCTCGCGATCGGACACCCGCTCGGCGCCTCGGGCACCCGGATCCTGGGCACCTTGGCCCGGACGCTCCAGACCACTGGTAAGCGCTGGGGCGTGGCGGCTATCTGCATCGGCGTCGGTCAGGGCCTCGCCGTCGTACTCGAGAACGCGCAGGTCTGAGATGGCGCAGGTCTTCCAGACCCCGGCTGAGGCGGTGGCAGGCATCGCGGACGGGGCCACGGTCATGATCGGAGGCTTCGGTTCGGCGGGGCAGCCGGTCGAGCTCATCGAGGCCCTGATCGAAGGTGGGGCGAGCGAACTGACCGTGGTGAACAACAACGCCGGCAACGGCGACCGGGGGCTCGCCGCCCTCATCCGCGAGGGCCGCGTACGCCGGATCGTCTGCTCGTTCCCGCGTCAGTCCGACTCTTGGTGCTTCGACGAGAAGTACCGCGCGGGCGAGATCGAGCTGGAGCTCGTGGCGCAGGGCAACCTCGCCGAACGCATCAGAGCCGCCGGCGCTGGCATCGGTGCTTTCTTCACGCCGACCGGCTACGGCACCCCCCTTGCCGAGGGCAAGGAGGTGCGCGAGATCGACGGCCGCCACTACGTGCTGGAATATCCGATCCGAGCGGACTTCGCGCTGGTCTCGGCCGACGTTGCCGACGAGCTGGGGAACCTGGTCTATCGCAAGACGGCGCGCAACTTCGGGCCGATCATGGCGGCCGCCGCGACGACGACCGTCGTACAGGTGAGGCGGATCGTCGCGGTGGGTGGCCTCGACCCTGAGCACATCGTGACACCTTGCCTCTACGTCAACCGGGTCGTGCGGGTCGAGGCGCGCACACCTGCACTCGCAGGGGAGAGGCAGTGACCGCCATCGCCACCGGTCTCGACCGCGATGCCCTCGCCGCGCTGGTCGCCCGAGACGTCCCTGCCGGCTCCGTCGTCAACCTCGGCATCGGGCTCCCCACGAAGGTTTCCAACCACCTCGACCCAGCAACCGGCGTAATGCTGCACACCGAAAACGGAATGCTCGGTATGGGCCCGGAGGCCCACGGCGACGAGGTGGACCCCGACCTCATCAACGCCGGCAAGGTGCCGGTGACCGAGCTGCCCGGGGCGTCGTACTTCCACCACGCCGACTCGTTCGCGATGATGCGGGGCGGGCACCTGGACATCTGCGTGCTCGGCGCATACCAGGTGTCGGCCACCGGCGATCTGGCCAACTGGCACACCGGCAGACCGGAGGACATCCCGGCCGTCGGCGGTGCCATGGATCTGGCCCTCGGGGCCAAGCAGACCTTCGTGATGATGAGCCTGTTCTCCCGAGACGGGGCCGCCAAGATCGTCCCGTCCTGCACCTACCCGCTCACCGGCGTCGCCTGCGTGAGCCGCGTCTACACAGACCTCGGTGTCTTCCTCATCGACGAGGAGGGCGTCGTCGTACGAGAACTCTTCGGTCTCGACTTCGCCCAGGTCTGCGATCTCGTCGAAGTGCCACTCATCGACGGCACCCATCACTGACGCCCAGGAGCCGACCATGCCCCAGCGCAACCTCACCACCACGACGGTCGGCATCGTCGGCGGCGGACCCGCCGGACTGATGCTGTCGCACCTGCTGTCGGCAGCCGGGATCGACTCCGCTGTCGTCGACAACCGCACTCGCACGGAGATCGAGAACACCGTGCGGGCCGGCATCCTCGAGGCAGACAGCGTGCGGCTGCTCGTCGACACCGGGGTGTCGGACCGCGTCCTGCGCGACGGGCACGCCCACGACGGCATCGAGCTCAGGTTCGGCGGGGTCAGCCATCGCGTCGACTTCAAGGGGCTCGTCGGCGAGTCCGCCTGGCTCTACCCGCAGACCGACGTTTTCATCGACCTCGCGAACGCGCGTCAGCGCGACGCGGCCGACGTGCGCTTCGGTGTCACGGACACCGCCGTCGTCGACATCACCTCCGACCGCCCCGGGATCCTGTTCACCGACGCCGACGGAGCTCTTCAGGAGATCCGCTGCGACTACCTGGTCGGCGCAGACGGCTCACGGAGTATGTGCCGCCACGAGATCCCCGAGGCACAGCGGCGGCAGTTCTTCCGGGAGTACCCGTTCGCCTGGTTCGGCATCCTGTGCGAGGCCCCGCACAGCGCGCCGGAGCTCGTCTACAACCATTCCGCGCGTGGCTTCGCACTCATCAGCCAGCGGACCGAGACGATGCAGCGGATGTACTTCCAGTGCGACCCCGACGAGGACGTCGGCGCATGGTCGGAGGGCCGCATCTGGGACGAGCTGCAGACGCGCGTAGCCGGCGAGGACGGATTCACCCTCAAGGAGGGCCGGATCACCGACAAGACCGTACTGCGCTTCCGGAGCTTCGTCTGCGAGCCGATGCGCTACGGCAACCTCTTCCTCGCGGGCGACGCCGCACACACCGTGCCGCCCACCGGCGCCAAGGGGCTCAACCTCGCGCTGGCCGACGTACGTGTTCTGGCCGAGGTGCTCGAGCGCGCCGTGCTCGGCCACGATCGCGCCGCGCTCGACGAGTACAGCCCCCGTGCGCAGCAGCGGATCTGGAGAGCCCAGCACTTCTCGTACTGGATGACCAGCATGCTGCACCGTCTTCCCGGCGCGAGCGACTTCGACGTACGACGTCAGCTCGGCGAGCTCGACCTGGTGGTGAGTTCGGCTGCCGGGTCGACCTACCTGGCCGAGGCCTACACCGGCTGGCCACGACCCCGCTAGGACTTCGGTCAGCTAGCTAGGTCCGGGCCTTCGCATCTGCCTTCCAGGCTGCAACGGCAAGACGTCTTCGCTTGCCAAGTACGGGAAGTGTTGAACTTCTGACCGCCTCGTAAATGCGGCTGGCCCAGCGGCGCGGTGTTACTTCCTCAACTGCTGAGCTGGATCCAATACCGCAGTACAGAGCTGTGGTCGGGCTGTCCGGCTTCCTCAAGGACGCCGCCATTGTGTTCGATGGTCTTGGCGGAGGCTGGGTTGTCGGCTGCGCACACGAGCATAACGCGGTCGAGGTGCAGAGCGCGGGCCTCCAAGAGGATCTGCGCCAGCACCCACGTCGCCAGGCCTTGGTCGCGAGCGGAGGGGCGGATGCCATAGCCGATGTGGCCGGTTTGCTCGTTGTACTGGTGTCGCAGCGCGATGGCGCCCCCACAGGCCGGGAACGCGGCGGCTCCTGATAGTCCGCTAAGAATTCGCCGGTCCGGACATCACCGGGCCGGCGAATTCGTTGAGATACTGACAACGGATAGAGGAGTTGCTCATGAGCTTGATCGGAGCCCTTGTCGGGTTCGCCCTGACAGCGTTCATCTTGGTGTTGATCGCGCGCATGTTGCTGGACTGGGGTGGCGTGGTGGCACGCGGTCCCGCTTGGGCGACTCGTGCTCGGACCCTGACGCATGCCTGGACCGAGCCCGTGCTCGAGCCGGTACGGCGTCGGGTGCGGCCCGTGCGTGCGGGCGGACTGTCGATCGACCTGGCCTTCACGGTGGTGTTCGTGGCGGCGCTGATCCTTCGGTCGATCGCCTTCAGCCTGTAGCCGCGAGGCGAGTTTGACCCTGACGCGGCGTGAGGGTCAATCGTCGGGACATGAACGAATTCATAGGACCAGTTCCGCTGCCGGCTCTCGATGCGGTCGCGCCCGAGGTCTATCGCGGGTTCTACGGCATGCCGATGTTCGTCATCGTGCCCACCGCGGATCTGGAGACGTCTAAGGACTTCTGGATCCGGGGACTGGGCTTCATCGACCTGTTCTCCGTGCCCGGTCAGTTGGTGCACTTGCGGCGATGGGCGTTCCAAGACGTGCTCCTGGTACCAGCGGAGCAAGTCGACGAAACCGCGATGAGCGTCAGTTTCGCCTGCGTGCTCAGCCAGATCGACGAGCTCGCCGCGCAATGCGAAGAGCTCGCGCCAGGAAGTACCAGCGAGCCACGCGTCATGCCGTGGAACTCGCTCGAGATGGTGGTCACCACGCCGGAGAACACCCGCGTCGTGATGACAGCAGCCCGGCCCCTCGATCCGGCGAGTCCGGAGGCGGCCAACTTGCGGGCCATGGGCATCGAAGTACCGGAAGGTGCGCAAGACTGACCTGGTGAGCGAGGACCTGACCGTAGGACGAGCAGCCGAGCTGGTGGGGGTCAGCGTGCGGACTCTGCATCACTGGGACGCGATCGGGTTGATCCGCCCGAGTGAGCGCACGTGGTCCGGCTACCGCGTGTACTCCGCTAACGACATCGCCAGGACCCACCGGGTACTCGTCTATCGCGAACTCGGCTTCCCGCTCGCCGAGATCGCGAAGCTGCTCGACGACCCGGACGTGAACGCGCGCAGCCATCTGCGCCGGCAACGCTCCGAACTCGCCGGCCAGATCTCCCGGCTGCAGACGATGGTCTCCGCGGTCGATCGCATGCTGGAGGCAACAACCACCGGCTTGCGATTGACCCCGGAGCAACAGGTCGAGATCTTCGGCGCGGACTGGAAGCCCGCCTGGGTCGACGAGGCCGAGGAACGCTGGGGCACCACGCCGCAGTGGGCGCAGTACGCCGAACGCGCCGCGGCCCGGAGCCCAGAGGACTGGAAGGCGATCGCGGCGACGACCAGCACCCTGGAATCCGACCTCGCCGCCGCAATGCGCGCGGGCGTTGCACCCGGCTCGCTCGAAGCGAACGCCCTCGCCGAGCGGCACCGCACCCTGCTCTCGACGTACTTCGACTGCACGCATTCCATGCACGTCTGCATCGGTCGGAGGTACGTCGATGACCCTGGCTACGCCGAGTACTACGATGCGGCCGCGCCAGGTCTGGCCGTCTGGCTCCGCGACACGATCTTCGCCAACGCCGATGCGCAGGGCGTCGACCCCGACTCAGCCACCTGGGAGTGATTTCACGAGTTGCGCCTGGAGCCCGAGGTGATCGGAGACATAGCCCAGCCGCGGCATCTCGTTCTCGAAGAGCACTTCGGCAGACTCGGCCGCCAGCCCAGCGATCAGGATGAAATCGATGCACTGCGAATGCATCCCAGCCGGGAGAAACGCCAACTGAAAGGTCGGCGGACAATCGCCTCCGAACGCGTCGGCCAATCCCGTGGAGGCGAGAAAGTCCTGAAACAAGGGCTTGTGCCGCGGAATGTTGAAGTCCCCGGTCACAACGCAAGGGCTCTCGACGAGTCGTGCAAGCGCCGTCAGCTGCGAACGATGAATCGCGTGAAACCTGTTGGCTTCCGACCAATCGCCATCAGTGTTGGCGAGCAAATGCGCGTTCACGACGGACAGCCCGGCGATCCGCGTCACCAACGCGCCCTTCAGGAAACCCCGGAACCGAAGCGACAATTCCGTACTCCGCGGAGCCGGCAACCGCTGATACCGAGCCGACTCCACCGGCAGCCGCGAGAAGGTCACCACCCCACCGGCCGGCCCGACCATCGACCTCCGATAGCTAGCTCGAAACGACGGCAGTCCTCGCACCAGCAATCGCAGGTGCCAGAACGTCAACACCTCCTGGAAATTCACGACCTCGACCTCGGACGCCTCGAAGGCGGCAGCGATCGCGGCGTACCGGGCCGGAAGCTGTGACGCTGCGAGCGGCATCCCTCTCGTGTTGAGCGACGCGACGGCAACCCGTCCGTGGTTCCCCTGCTGTTCTGGTCGCATTCCTCGATCCTGATTCGTTTTCCCGATGGCTTCGACCTTGTGCGTTGCGGGTACCGGGAGTTGGCTTACTCCCACTCATCCGGTACTTCGATAGGAGTGCACGATGTTCGCCATCCTTGCCGCTGTGATTTTCGGACTGGCACTCATTCTCGACTGGGCCAACGCAACCGTCAGCGACGCGTTCACCCCGCAGACCCTGCTGATGGCAGGCCTGCTCTGCGTCGCCCTTCATCTGGCCGGCATCGGCACCTCCACCAGATGGGGACGCCGCCGCTGACGACTCAGGTCGTAGCCGCCACGACAAGCAGCACGAGGTTCGGAACTGCTTCCATCACTGAGTTCAGCCAGAGTTTCGGCTGGGTCACGAGCATGACGACGGCCAGGAAGACATGCTGGCATGCGGTGAAGAGGATCAGCGCCTGGCCGGCGTCCGGATGGTTCGTCTCGAGCAAGTAGGCGCCGATGAAGAGCGCGGCGGCTGTAGTGAGATTGAAGTAGGCGATGGAGATCCGCCAGAGCCGGACGGCGTCGTAGTCGTCCGGCTTGATCAGGAACATGAAGTAGAGCCGCCGGTGGCGGTAGAAGAACAGTTCCATCGCCCACACCGTCACCAGAATCACCCCGATGACGACGGCAAGTACCTGCACGCCAGTGCCCATGATGACCACCCCCTGAGACTCAATATGGTACGAGTCTCTGACTAAATCAAGTCCTCCCTCGAGCAGGCGCCGCGATCGCGGACTGGAGCCGGCGGAGCCCGTCGAGATGGTCTGCTGTCCACAGCATCCGTACTGCGGTCGCCGTCCACCGCCCGCCTTCCCCAGTGAGGTCTTGCCGTACTGCGTCGACCAACCGCCCCTCGGCATTACTGTCACGCTCAACCGGAGCCGGTACCTCGCCAGCGCCCGTCAATGCCAGAGCTGTCTGCTGGTACCAATCCACTAGTACCCCTGTCGCGTCCACGAGTTCCGCGCGAGCAGCAGTCCGGTCGCCGATGGGGGAGTGGTCGCCGCGACTCCACAGTTCAAGGATCGCGTCGGCAGTGATCCGCAGTACTGCGACACCCGTGACCAGAGTCGCCACCTCGGCCAGCGGCCGGTCCTTGCTGCCACGCTCGGCCAGGAAGGTCCGGAACGCATCATCAAGCCGACGCGCAGCCGCAGCAGCCCGCCGCCCCTCCTCACCCGGTACTGCGACCGCCGTCGCCTGCCCGCCGTCAGCCGGTACTGCGGCAGGTGCCCGCCCGCCGTCAGCCGGTACTGCGGCAGGTGCCTGCCCGTCGACAGCTGGTGCTGCGACTGGCGTTGCCTGCCCGTCGACAGCTGGTGCTGCGACTGGCGTTGCCTGCCCGTCGACAGCTGGTGCTGCGACTGGCGTTGCCTGCCCGTCGTCAGCCGGTACTGCCGGCCCGTCGCATTGGGACACTGCATAGGCGACTGCTTGGCGCAGGTAGCGCGCGCTGTCGTAGTAGCCCTCGGCAAGCGCCTGCTGCAAGGCAGCGCTCGCACCATGCGGCCAGAGGAGCAGCCCGACGAGCAGACTCACCCCTGACCCGATGGCGACATCCTCGATCCGGACGAGCCCGATCTCCCACCCCGCGGGCGAGATGATATCGAACAGGATCAGCAGAACGCCCGTGAAAGCAGCCTGGCCCGCAGCGAAGGAGAAGGCCGCCGGCGCCAGCCCAGCGAGTGCTACCGCCACTGGTAACGACAACCAGGCGACAGTGGTGTTGGGTCCGATGGCCATCACTACAGCGCCGCCGATGACGATGCCGGCCACTGTCCCGGCGAGTCCGCGGAGTGCGTTCTGGCCTGTGCTCAGCGCGTTAGAACGCAGTACGGCGAGTGTGCCGAACACAACCCAGAACGAGTGCTGTACTCCCGCCAGGTCTGCCACCAGCACGGCCAACGCGAGACCCGCCGCTCCCCGGATGCTGTTGTGCAGCCAGACCGAGTGCCGCTCGACATGTGCGCCCGCACGTTCCCGCACTGACGACAGGGGGGAGTCGACCCCAGCCGGGCGCCGCCCGAGCACGTGGTCCCACCAACTGCGACCGCGAGCTGCCACAGCCAGCTGGATGTTCTCGGCGATCGCTGTGACCGCGAAGCTCATCTCCTGCGCCCGGAACGTCGGTTCGAACGAACTGACAAAGGCTTGAACCAAGTCGTCCTCAGCCCGCCGCGAACTCGGCAGCGCGGTGACCGTCTGCTCCAACGCCAGGCGCGCTCGGCGCAGTTCCTTCACGTCTTCGTCAAAAGCCTTGAACTCGCCATCGTGACCGCGGCCGACACGTACATCCTCGCCACCGCCACCGCCACCGCGACCGCGACCGCGGCCGACAGGCTCCTCGCTATCGTCGTCCAGCAGATCGGCGGCTCGCTCGAGGAGTGCCGCGGCTGCTGAATAAACCGCGATGAGTTGCGGCGCAACGGATCCCGGCGGAGGCATTCGCGGGTGAGGCTCTAGCGCGGCGTTCAGCCAGATCACTTCATCCACCACTCGAACTAAGGTCCGCGCGGAAGTGGACAGGCCGGTCGGCCGATACGGCGTACCGAGGAAGGACTTGCGGAGGTCGGCCACTGCTGCGGATGCCTCGCCGGCTTGATAGATCAGGGCGGCGGTCAGTTCGGTGTCGGGGCCGTCTCGCAGACAGTCGAGCCCGGCGCGGAGCCGTCTCGCGAGCAACGTGCAGGCATGAGCGGTCGGCCCGCGGAGTGGCTCGCGAGTGGGAGCCGGCCAGAGATAGGTGATGGCCACAAGCGAGGCGACGCCGGCGAGCAGCCAGCCGAGCAGGCGGTCCGGCAGCGTCGCCATCCCACCCGGCAGACTCACCGGGAGGATAAAGCTGGCGAGGAGCGCCGTCGTCGCACTGGCAAGCACCGAACTGATCACGCCGGCGAAGAGAACGACTAAGGAAACGACCAAAGTCACCGCAGCTGCTGCCCACACAGAGACGGACGCAGCGGTGCCGATCGAGATCAGAACCAGCCCGGCCACGATGAGACTCGCTTGCGCCTGCAGCCGTTCGAGCCTGCTGCCGCTGAAGTCCACGAAAAGAATCGTCGACATCGACCCGAACGACGCGAAGATCGCGACCACCGGACTGTCGAGCACCAGCACCCCAAAGGCAAACACCAACGGCATCACAACCGCCGCCCGCCCAGCCCGTCGCGTAGCCGAAAGCCCCGCATCCCTACCCCGAAGCCACTCGACACCCCTCACCGAGCACCCCACCGACCTGGCACCCTCCAGAGCGTACGCTGAGCCTGCCCACCCCGCAGCACGCCGCCAGCACCTGCCGGTACGTCGCTTCGGAGCATGCCGCCAGCACCCTGCCGGTGCGTCGCTTCGCAGCATGCCGCCAGCACCTGCCGGTGCGTCGCTTCGGAGCATGCCGCCAGCACCTGCCGGTGCGTCGCTTCGCAGTACGTTCGCAGGCCACCACCTGCGGCACCTTGCGAGTCCGCCGATACGCTCCCTCGCCCCCGGGGCAGTACGCCGCCGGTGTGCCGCCTGCGGTGCTATCACCCGCGATACCCCGCTGGCCGCAGCGCAGTACGGCGCTGGGGCGTCGCCTGCGGTAGGCCGTCGGGTGCGTCACCGCTGTGTCCCGCCCACCAGCTGCTCAGTGGAGCGCTCACGCATCGCCGATGCCCTCGGTCTCCGCCAAGGCCAGGTGAGTTCCGCGCTGACATCACCACCATGGACCCGCGCGGGCCAGCAGTTGCCGAGGGCTCCTATGTCTCAGTACGTCTTGAAGCAAGGGGAATCGACTGGCGGCGACGAACTAGGTCAGATCGTCAAGTACCTCAGGTCCTCGGCAGACTCCACTCGTACCGCACCCTCATCCGCCTGAGGTGCTTCGAAGTCGGCCAGATGCTGATCCAGTACGCCGTCCGCCACGTCGCGCCGACTCGGCTTGCTCTGATTCTCAGCTCGGCGTCGGCGGATCGTGTCGTGGTCGACGTCCACATAAATCAGCGTGAACCTCGCCCCGGCATCGATGGCCAGCGACCGCCAGTTGTCGCGAAGGAATCGCGGCGAACTCGTATCGTCGACGACCGCGGAAATCCCGGCGGCAAGGAGTCCGCGGACCTCGGCAGAGGCCATCTCGTGGGTCCTGACCCATTCCTCGACAGGGATTCCGTCGCCGCCCCACAACCCGCGACGCTCGTTGATCTCATCGAGACTGACGATCACCGCGGCCAGCTTCGGCGCGAGTACCCGTGCCACTGTGCTCTTGCCGGAGAAGGACGTTCCACACATCAGTACCAGCCGAACGTCACCTGCCATCCACCCATCCAAGCGAAAAGTCGGTGCATCAGGCAACGGGTTTGGCAGTATCGTCAAAGGCATCGGCGAGCAGTGGAGGGTTTGTGGCGCAGGGATTCGTGATCAGGGTGCAAGGGTCCGGCACCGATGAGGTCTTGAAGGAGCGGATCGCGCGATTGCTCTGCCCGGTCGAGGATCACGACCCACCGTGCCAGGTGCCGTGGGGATTCACCCTCGCCGACAGCACCGACAGCACCGACAGCACCGACCTCGGTCAGCCCGGTCGTTCCGAAGATCCCGGCGAGCCGGCCGCCTCCGACCGTTCCGGCGAGCCCGCCGCCTCCGACCGTTCCGGCGAGCCCGCCGCCTCCGACCATTCCGGCGAGCCGGCCGCCTCCGACCATTCCGGCGAGCCGGCCGCCTCCGACCATCCCGACGACCCCGACCATCCCGACGACCCCGACGACCCCGACGACTCCGACGTCGCCGACCTGCTGCTCGCGATCTACACGACATCCGACAAGGCGGCCGGCGTCGCCGCCCGGGTGAAGACCGCCATCGGTCGCCCCGTCGAGCTCAGCGTGGGCGACCCGGCCGACTTCGAGGACCTCGCCACGCAGTACCGGATCGAGAACGGTTGACTTCAAGTTCGGTTTAACTAGCAGGATCCTCGGCATGGACATCACCGGACAGATCCCCAGCGCAGCCGACGTCGACCTGATCCTGGCTCTGGTAGCCAAGGTGGAACATGCCCAGCGCACCGAAGACGCCGACGCATTCCTGGCCCTCTTCCGCGAGGACGCCGTCTGGGTCACCGGTCACGGCAAGCGGCTCTACGGCCGCGACACCATCGCCGAGTTCACTCGTCGCGTACTTCCCGGCGCCACCAAGGATTCCTACGCCACCTACTCCGCCGACCACCTGCTCTTCGTACGACCTGACATCGCCGTCGTCAACGTGAACCAGAAGTACGCGCTCCTCCCCGGCTCCACCATCGAGCTCCCGGTCGAAACCGGCAGCCCCGTCTACTTCCTCGCCAAAGACGCCGGCGAATGGCGTATCGCGGCGGCGCAGAACACGGTCGTAGTACCAGAAGCCTGATCGCACTAGGTCACGAAACAGGGACGACTGGCCAGTAGAACCCGCCGAACCATCGCGGACCGTCACGAAGCACGGTAGGGATGGGATCGCTCGGACCGAGGGGGCCCGGGCAACAACGATCCCGTCCCGGGGGGAAAACCGAGGGCGGGTTGGGGGGAACCAACTCAATGAAGCGAACCCGTGCTGCGCTCAAAGCCGGCATCGGCATCGTCGCGACGGGCCTGCTGGCCGTCGGATGCGCCGCCGAAACCGACACTGGCAAAGCGTCATCGCAGAGCAGCGCCACCACGACAGCGACGGCCACGCCGAGCGCTACACAATCAAAACCCGCAGGCCTGGTATCGATCCCACCTGTCAAGAAGGCAACCAAGGCGCCGCTCAAGCCAACCATCAAGCCGACACTCAAGGCGACCAAGAAGCCGACCCGGAAGCCAACCGTCCGCGTCACCACGAAGCCGACGCCGAAGCCGACCAAACCGAAGCCCACCAAGACGGCCGAAGACGTCTACTACGCCAACTGCTCCGAGGTCCGAGCCGCCGGCGCCGCACCCATCCACCGCGGCGAGCCCGGCTACTCCTCGAAACTAGACCGAGACAACGACGGCGTCGCCTGCGAGAACTGACGATTGCAGTCAGGTCGTCGCTGGAACACGTGGTCGCGGCTGTGCGTGCGATCGGGGAAGGGGCTGCTAGTCGTGGGTGACGGCTAGTTCGCCTAGTTCTGACCAGGTGGACTGGTCGAGTTTGAAGTTGACGATGCGCGGGGTTTCCACCAGGTGGGGCGGGAGGGTTTGCTGCGCGCTTTTGAAGTGGGGTGAGTTGACGTGGGCGCCGGCCGCGTCGTCGTCGGTGAAGGCTTCCGCCAGGACGTACTCGGTCGGGTCGTCGATGCTGCGGGACCAGTCGAACCACAGGCAGCCTGGTTCGGCGCGGGTGGCTGCGGTGAAGTCGGCGGTGATGGCGGGCCAGTTGTCGGCGTGTTCGGGCTGCACCTTGAACTTCGCGGTGATGAAGATCATTTGACGGCTCCCTGGAGCTGAGGACGAGTCGGGTCGATGCTATCGGCGGCCATCGCCGCGACTGAGCCAGCCCGAGCCGGCGCCAGTGGAGTCAACGCAGGGTGAAGGCGGTACCGCCGCAGTGCGTGGGGTCAGCGCAGGGTGAAGCCGGTGCCGACAGGGTCGCGGGGATCCAGGGTGAACGTGGCTTGGCCGGTGAGATAGGCGTTGCCCTGTACCTCGGTGATCACACCGGCGTCGGTCTCCGAGACCACCCGGCCGAGGAACGTTGTGCCGACGATCGAGTCGTGCCGCAGTACCTGGCCAGGGCCGAGCTGACCTGAGTCGGCGAGTAGCGCCAACCGGGCCGAAGTACCGGAACCGCAAGGCGAGCGATCTGCCTCGCCGTCCGCGAACACAGCGAGGTTGCGCTGATGCGGACCAGTAGCGAGCTGGCCGAGATCGTCGTACAGGATCGTGCCGTAGATGCCGCTCAGGCGGTTGTCCGACGGGTGCTGAGCCCACGGGGTGTCGTTCAGGGCCCACTTGATCTCTCGGCCGAGGGCGACCAGTTCGGCGTACTCCGAGGGCGTGACGGCGAGGCCGGCCGAAGACGCGTCGACCGATGCGTAGAAGGCGCCGCCGAAGCTGATGTCTGCGCGCAGCATGCCTCGCCGCGTCGCCACCTCCACGTCACGAGCCACCACGTACGACGGAACGTTGCGGAAGGCAACGTGTTGCACCGAGCCCGCAATACAGGTGACTCGGGCAACGACCCGTCCGGACGGTACGTCGATCACCACGTCGGTCGTGCCGTCCGGTGACGCCGGGACCAAGCCGGTCTCGACGGCCCACGTGCCAAGGGCGATCGTGCCATGTCCACATGCGGTGGAGTAGCCGTCCTTGTGCCAGAAGAGCACACCGAAGTCCGCGCCATCGTCATTGCCTGGGACAACAAACCCGCCGTACATGTCGGCGTGCCCGCGCGGTTCGTTGACGAGTAACTGCCGGACCCGATCCACCGACTCGGTGGCCATCGCGTAAGAGCGCCGCTCGGGCACGGTCGCGCCGTCGATAGGAGGGAAGCCGTCGGTGACGATCCGGAACGGTTCGCCGGCGGTGTGATAGTCGGTGACGGAGATCTTCATCAGAATCCAAGCTGCTGGCGCAAGGTCTCCAGCGTGTGGGCTGATTCGAGGGTGTGCTCGGTGTCGGCGGCCGCGACCGCCTGGGCGAGTGCGTCGACGGTGACGATGATGGTGAGGACCTCCGGCGTGATGCCCGTTACCGTGTTCGGCACATGGATGGTGACGGTGACGTCGCCGGCCAGTCGCTCTCCGACCGCCTGCTTGCACAGAAGGATGATGCCGGCGCCGACCGCGCGGGCGCGATCGATCACGACCTCGGCGTCGACGAGCAGCCGGCCGGGTGCGATCACGATCACGACGTCCTCGCGCTCGATCGCCATCAGGTCGTCGGCGAGCCGGAAACCGGCCGTCTGGATGCAGCGGCTGCGGCGGCCGAGACGGCGCAGCTTCAGGGTCAGGTGTTCGGCCGCGACATAATTCGCGCCAAAGCCATAAGTCGTGATCTCCCGCGCCTCGAGCATCAACCGGACGGCCTCCTTGTAGGAGTCCATCGACAGATCTGCGTTGAGGAGTTCGATCCGCTCGATCGACTCGGCGATCACCCGGTCCCAGACGTGCTTGGGATCTCCGCCAGTGGACTCGATCCGGTTGCGCAGCCGTTCCTCGCGCGGGCTGGAGCTGAATGGTGTCGCGACGAGATCCTTCAGCTCCGCCAACCCGGCGTACCCGAGTGCTTGGAGTGTCCGGATGACGGTCGCGTTGCTGGTCTTGCTCGCGACGCCGAGCTCCTGGGCCGACAGATAGAGCAGTCGCTCGGGCGTACTCTCCGACAGCGACCGGCACACCGACCGGCCGGCGGGCGTGAACTCGTCCCAGTGATCCCGAATCCGGGCCCGCAGCTCGACGATGGCCGGATTCCGTCGCACCCCAGCTACGTCCTCGGTCATCTGTGCATCATCCGATCCACTCGACTCCGTAACGAACGGTCCACCCGTGTCTGTCACTGCCACACAACCGTCCAGAAGTTCCGGGCGGGGCAGCTGACGGGTCATCGAAGTATGCGGTACGACGGTCCACGGCCTGCAGCCCCTCTTTTTTCGGAGCTTCGATAAAAGTCGCGAACGGCCGCCAGGCGCTGCGCGCTGGGCAAGGTTGGTGCGGGCTTCGAGCGGCGGAGCGGCGGGCGCTGCGCGGTGCCGGGTGATCCTGACCTTGTGCGGCGCCGCGCTGGACCTCGGCCAGCTCGAAGTGCCCGGTCCGGTCCAGACCTGGACATGGACGCCGACTTCGTTCGCAGAGGTTTCGGTTGGCGGGATGCTGAGCGGGCTTGCTGGGTCAGGCGGCCAGGCGTTGGGTTTGCTGCTGGGACCAGACCGCGCGGCGCAGCTTGAACTTGTCGGGGTAGCCGGCGGCTCTGCCGATCATGTACACGTCATGGCTGCGCATGTTGACCATTCCGGCTACGAACCAGACCGGGTTTCCCTCGGCCAGCATGGTGATGATCATCTGCTGCGTAGTGTTCTCGGACATCCTGACCCTCTCCTCGGTCTGTGGTTCCTGCTTTCACTGATACGTCGGACCAGAGACCGCGAAATTGACACCTCCGGAGAACTTTTTTGGAGGAAGTTAGATTTGCTCTCGATGATCACGCCCAGCAACCCCTCGGACGCGTACGCCGGACTGCGCGCGGCCGGACCGGTCCACCGCATCTCCGGCTCGGACGGGAAGCCCGCCTGGCTCGTCACCCGGTACGACGATGTCCGCCAGGCGCTCGCGGATCCCCGGCTGTCGCTCGACAAGCGCAACGGCCTGCCCGGCAACTACCGCGGTATGGCGCTGCCGCCCGCGCTCGACGCCAACCTGCTCAACCTGGACCCGCCGGACCACACCCGCATCCGCCGGCTGGTCAGCCAGGCCTTCACCACTCGCCGGGTCGACGCGTTGCGGGCACCAATTCGCAGTACTGCGGAAGCGTTGCTCGACGAGGTGATCGCGGCAGGAACGGCCGACCTGCTGTCGGCGTACGCGGCGCCTTTGCCGATCGCGGTGATCTGCGACCTGCTGGGCGTACCGGAGGAGGCGCGGACGGATTTCCGGCAATGGACGGACGTGCTGGTGGCGCCCGATCCGTCCCGGCCCGATGAGGCGCGGCAGGCGATCGGTGCGATGCTCGCATTCTTCGCTGAGCTGATCAGTAGCAAGCGGGCGGCGCCGGGCGACGACCTCGTCAGCGACATGATCGCGGCTCAGGACGAGGGCGATCGGCTCAGCGACGATGAGTTGACCTCACTCGTGTTCCTCATCCTGTTCGCCGGCTACGAGAATGTCGTGCACCTGATCGGCAACGCCACCATCGCGCTGCTCGACGACCCGGAACAGTGGAAGCGTCTGCAGGCCGACCGGTCGCTGATCCCGGCCGCCGTCGAGGAGTTCCTCCGGTACGACGGCCCGGCGCCGCTCGCGATCCGGCGGTTCCCGCTGGTGGATGTGACGATCGGCGGCGAACTGATCCCGGCCGGCGAGACCGTACTACTCGGAATCGCGTCCGCGAACCGCGATGCCACCCGCTTCCCTGACGCGGACCGGCTGGACTTCGATCGTGTGACCGCTGGGCATCTCGCCCTCGGTCATGGCATCCACTACTGCCTCGGCGCGCCGTTGGCCCGGCTCGAGACTGCCATCGCGTTGGACGTGTTGCTGGATCGCGCGCCGCGGTTGCGGCTCGCAGTACCGCGAGAAGAACTCGAGTGGCGGCCGTCGATCCGCACTCGGGGGCTGACGGCGCTGCCGATCGCGGTGCGACCGTAAGACGCTGGTAAAAACGAGTGCCCCGATCGATGATCGGGGCACTCGTCCGTGCGGGTCCCGGGGGGAGTGGGACCTCCACACGTGGGGGGATTTCGAATTTATCCCCGATCGGGGGTCAGGGTCGCAGCATTTCAGCGATTCTTTTAATGACGTCCGCTGAGCGGTTCGAATCATGCGCCCAACGGTCGGTTCTAAGGGCCGCCTAACGGGCCGATCTCAGGGCGCTTCGAGGTCGTGGTCCGAGGGTCACCGAGTTGTGCGGCGCCGGAAGAGTACCGTCGCGAGACTTATCGAGAAGATGAGCAGACCGGCGCACCAGGCGAGTGCGATCCAGCCGTTCGAACCGAGCGGCGTACCGGTCAGGAAGCTGCGGACGGATTCGATCACCGACGTGATCGGCTGGTGCCTGCTGATCGGCCGCAGGAAGGCCGGCATCGTCTCGGTGCGGACGAACGCGCTGCTCAGGTAGGGCAGGAACAACATGAAGAAACTCAGCGTGCTCGCTGACTCGACCGACCTCGCGATCACGCCGAGCGCGGCGGCGAGCCAAGACATCGCGATCACGTAGAGCAGCAGCAGACCGATCGCCGCGAGCCAGTCGACCGGGCCGGCGTTCGGGCGGAAGCCCATCGCGAGCGCGGCGAGGATGACGATCGCGGTGGAGACCGCGTTGCGCGCGACACTCGCGGCGACATGTCCGGTCAACACGGCGAAACTGCGAATCGGGAGCGAACGCAACCGGTCGATCATCCCGGTCGTCATGTCGTCGGCCACGGCCATCGCGGTATTCGCGGCGCCGTACCCGGTGGTCAGCAGCAGGATGCCGGGCACGACATAGTTGATGTACTGCGTACCGGTGTTGATCGCGCCGCCGAAGACATAGACGAACAGCGCCATCATCAACAGCGGCAACAGAATCGACACGAACAAGGTGTCGACGTTGCGCCGGGTCAACCGGACGCTCCGGTCGATCATCGTCGTCACGTCGCTGACGGCCGCGCCGAATCCCTGGTGAGTGGTCATCTGTCGTACTCCTAGGCGGTCGGTACTGCGGTCTGGGATGACGCGCTCTCGGAAGCCGCGTTCTCGGGGGACGCGTTCTCGGGAGACGCGCTCTCGCGAGACGCGCCTTCGCGAGACGCGCCTTCGCGAGACGAGGTCTGGGGAGACGTGGTCTTGGATGGAGGAGACGCGGTCAAGGTGAGGAAGACGTCGTCGAGCGTCGGCCGGTGGGACGAGACGCGGGCCGGTGTCAGGGCTTTGTCGCGCAGTTCGTCCAAGACGTGAAGTAAGTGACCGGCGGAACCGTCGGACGGCAGATTCAGCAACTGGCTGTCGGTGTGTCCGCCGAGGAGTTCGAACGCATTGCGCGCGGTGAGGTCGTCGGCGAAGTACAGCTCGATCCGTTCGCCGCCGACCTGGGACTTCAAGGCATCGGCGGTACCCGACGCAGTGATCCGGCCGTCGTCGAGCAGCACAATCCGGTCGGCGAGACGGTCGGCCTCCTCGAGGTACTGAGTGGTGAGCAGAATCGTCGTCCCATCGCGCACTAGTTCGCCGATCGCGTCCCACATGGTCAGCCGGCTGGACGGGTCGAGCCCGGTGGTCGGCTCGTCCAGGAAGATCACCCGCGGCCGGGCGACCAGGCTCATCGCGAGATCGAGGCGGCGCATCATGCCGCCCGAGTAGGTCTTGGCGCGCCGGTTCATCGCCGCGGTCAGATCGAACCGCTCTAGCAACTCGTCTGCGCGCCGGTTCGCCGCGGCCCGGCCCAGATGCATCAGCTTGCCGACCATGACGAGGTTCTCCCGGCCGGTCTGGTTGTCGTCGACCGCGGCGTACTGGCCGGTCAGGCTGATCACGCCGCGGACCTTCGTGGGTTCGCGGACCACGTCGTACCCGGCAATCGTCACCACGCCGGCATCCGGGCGGGTCAGCGTCGTCAGGATCCGGACGATGGTGGTCTTGCCCGCGCCATTGGGCCCGAGCAACGCGAGCACGGACCCTTCTTTCACGGCTAGGTCTATGCCTCGCAGTACCTCGACGGCCCCGTACGACTTCCGCAGGCCGGTCGCTTCGACGATCATGATCTCCCCTTACTGCGTATGAGTTACGCTAATTAGCGTAGCAGGTACGCAGTATGGGTTTCTAGACTGAGGTGGTGGAGATGAGTAAGCAGCCCGAACTGCCGGCCGACGTCGCGCTGATGTGGGGGCTGCGAGACGTCACCAAGCGCGGGCCGAAGCCGTCGCTGTCGGTCGAGGACATCGTCCGGGCGGCGATCGAGCTCGCCGACGCCGAAGGAATTACGGCGGTGTCGATGGCCCGGGTGGCCGAGCGCCTCGGCAACTCGACGATGGCGCTCTACCGGCACGTGAAGAGCAAGGACGACCTGCTCGTACTGATGTCCGATGCCGCGCTCGAGCGACCAGACCCGTTGCCCGATGGAGTCGACTGGCGAACCGGGCTGACCTTCTGGACAGCCGGGGTGTTGACGGCGGTGCGCAAACACCGCTGGTACTCCAAGCTCCCGATCTCAGGGCCGCCCGCCGGACCGAATAACCTCGCCTGGCTCGATTCCGCCCTCGGCGCGCTGAAGGACACCGGCCTGAGCGAGGAGGGCAAGGTCGGCGTCGTGATGGGGTTGATGACTTACGTACAAGGCGAGATCCGCCTGAGCATGGACCTGGCAGCGGGCTTCGCCGACAACCCAGACGCCTTCAGTCGATACGGCGCGACGCTGGCGCGCGTCGTCGACCCACGCCAGCTACCCGCCCTGGCAGAGGTGCTCGCAGCGGGTGTCTTCGACGAGGTGGAGTCCTTCGACGAAACAGACGAAGCCGACTTCGACTTCGGCCTACAGCTCTACCTGGACGGCGTAGCCGGCTTCATCGAGCGGACCTGCCAACCTGATGTGACATAGGTGCGCGTCGCACTCTGGTGATCCTCCTCGGACCTCACCATGCAGCGCGAGCGAGGTCTTCGCGATAGATCTGCCCGACAATGCATCGGCCAGCCTGTTTCTGGATGGCTCTCTCAGGTCAGGGTGACGATTGCGTCGGCGGAGGGTTTGGTGGCGGCGATCAGTTTTGCGTTGGCTTCATCGGTGCCGTAGGTGCGTTCGTGGGCCTCCTGCGGCGAGCGGCCGAAGCGCCGGTGGCGCGCTTCCAGGCGTTCGTGCCTCAGGTCGTCCTCAAGGTCGATGTACCAGCATTCGTCGAGCAGTGCGCGACCGGTTGCCCATGGCACCTGATCGAAGAGCAGATAGTTGCCTTCGGTTACCACCAGCGTGGTCTCCGGCGGTACCGGGATGCTGGCCGCGATGGAATCCTCGATCGACCGGTCGAACCTCGGCGCCCAGATCGTCTCGTCCGGCGACTCCTTCAGTCGCTTGAGCAAGGCAACAAACCCGTACCCGTCGAACGTCTGCGGCGCCCCCTTTACGGCGGCCAGCCCGAACTGCTCCAGAGACGCCTGGGCCAGGTGGTAGCCATCCATCGGGACCAGCGTCACCTGGTAGCCGTCGGCAACCAGTTCCGCCGCGAGCTGCTCGGCGTACGTCGACTTGCCGGCGGCGGGCGCCCCGGTGATTCCGAGGATCGCACGGCGCCCCCGGCTCGCGAGGGCAACGGCCCGGGTCAGCGCGGACTCTCGATTCAGCTGCACCCAGAGATCTTGTCAGGCTCCCGCAATGCTGCCCAGGTTTGCGCAAGATCACTCTCATGCTGCTCCCCAACCAACCGCCGAACCACCGACCCACCCCCTTCAAGCTGAAGAACTCCTACTAACCCCGGCACCTCCCACACCCGCGGCAGTCCCGGTACTCCCGGCGCCCAGGCTGATCCCCGCAGCTCCGGCGACCCGAGTGGGTCCCGCAGTACCGGCGCCCGCGGCACCTCCAGCACCCCCGACACCTCCAGCACCCCCGACACCCCTCGCAATTCCCGCGCCCCGGACGCGTCCCGCACTCCCGACACCTCTGGCAGCCCAGTCCTCTGCCGCAGTTCCGGCGCCCCTGCTCCCGACTCCGCCAGCGCATCTTGCGCGCCCGGCGTTGCCGGCCGCAGTTCCGGTACCTCGTGCGCTTCCAGCGCCCACGGCGCATCCTCCGCCTCCGTCGCCACTCGCGGTTCCGGGGCCTCCCGCCCGCAGGTCGCTTCCAGCGGCCCCGGCACGTCTCGCGCACTCGGCATTTCTCGCACTCCGGGCGCCTCCGGCAGCCCAGTCGTCTGCCGCAGTTCCGGCGCCTCTGCTCCCGACTCCGCCAGCGCTTCGGGTGCGCCCCGCGTCCCCGGCGCCTTCTGTGCTTCTTTTAGGCGTCGGCCGAGAGTGGTTACCGAGTCGAGGCAGCGTGCAGTGCCGAGGATTGCCCAGCCCTGTCTTGCTTCTGGTGCAAGGTCGAGGTCTTCAGCCAGCAGGAGTTCGCCGTCCTGCCAGGCTCGCTGCGACGACCGCAAGGTGCCGCCGACCTCGCCGTGGCGCCCGAGCACCAGCGACTCCCGGATCGCAGCCGAGCAACCTGATTCCAGGTTGACCTGCATGGTTCTCGTCACGTCCGCGCCCTCGGCGACAACGAACGGCTCGCCGTGCCAGGTGAGCTGAGCTCTTTCGGTCAGCGTGATCGTCAGGTCCCACCTCGCCGACCCGCCACGCATCGCATACGCAACCGTCCCGGCGGTCTCAACAATCTCCAGTTTCACCGGACCTTTGATCACGACTTGAATCTCGACATGGTCACCGGCGAGCAACAACGCGGATGCCGCAATCAGCGCGACCCGGACGACCCCACCCGGAGCCGGCAGCCGCCTAGGCGACAGGAGACCGGTAGTCAGCAGACACCGATCGCGAACCGGATCCGCGACAACCTCAATGCGCGTGAGCATGCGTGTGCGTGATGAGTTCCCCGTCGTCGCCGACATGCGAGTGCGGAGCCATCGGACCGGGATCGACCGGCGTATGCGACCCACTCCGCACCACCGCTGTCATCTCGAGCACCCATTCCTTCAGGCGAAGTACCGAGTCCGCGTCCGTTCGCGACAACGCCAGTACAGGCTTGCCGCCACGAGCCGCCTCGGCATCGGCGACCATCTGCGGTACGTCGACGCCGACGTACGGCGCGAGGTCGGTCTTGTTGACCACGAGCAGATCGGCGCGCGCGATCCCGGGCCCGCCCTTGCGCGCGACGTCGCCACCACCCGCGACATCGAGCACGAAGATCTGCGCATCCACCAACGCTGGGGAGAAGGTCGCGGTCAGGTTGTCGCCGCCCGACTCGACGAGGACGACGTCGAGCGGGGCGAAGTCGCGTTCGAGATCCTCTACCGCGATCAGGTTCGGGGTGACGTCGTCGCGGATCGCCGTATGCGGGCAGGCGCCGGTCTCGACGGCGCGGATCCGCTCGGGATCGAGCACGCCGGCCGACCGCAGCAGCCGAGCGTCCTCGTCGGTGTAGATGTCGTTGGTGATCACGCCCAACTGGAGTTCGGACGCTAGTTCGCGACAGAGCATCGCGATCAGCGAACTCTTACCGGTACCGACCGGCCCGGCGACGCCCAAGCGGAACGAACGGTTGTTTTTAGGCATGAAATAACCTCATTCTCTCGACAGCATGAGCTTGCGCGAACACGTCAACCAGCGGAGCGCCGTACGCCGGTATCTCGGCGAGCGTCGTGATCCGGCTGACGGCGGTGACGAGTTCCTCGATGTCAGGATGGAGTTTCAGCAACCAGCCCGCGGCGTCGGCCGGATCCACGGGCAGCAACTTGAGGGAGGCGGCCACCACGGTTTGCGCGTCGTCGTACCCGATCAGCCGGGCAGTCTGCTCGGCCGACAGTCCCGTCACGGCAGCGACAACGCCGACCACAACCGGGCGCGCGATCTCCGCATCTGCTTTCAAGAACTCGGTCGTCGCGGGCCACACCCGCGAAGCCAATCGCAAATACGCACGCCCCTGACGCCGTGACGCCGCGCGCAACGCCTGACTCGGAGTCCGCGCCGCCCAGGCAGCCTCAGCTTGCTCGACCAGTTCCCCGTCGAGCGTGAGCCGCCGCGCGACCACCGCGGTTGCAGCCTCAACCCGAACGATCGTCCGCAACCGATCGGCCGCATAACTCGCCACATCGGCAAGCCGCGCTCCATCAGCTCCCAGCCCCGCGCGGACGGCCGGCTCCAAACCCGCCGACTGCGTATGCCCGCCTGTGGGCAATCGCGCGTCCGCGAGCATCAACGCAACCAGCTCCGGCGATCCCATCAGAACAGGTTGTAGAGCTGGGCGAGTGGGAGTTCTTCGGCGGGGGAGGGTTCGATGAGCTCGCCGTCGACCTTGATGGCGAACGTCTCCGGATCGATGTCGATGCTCGGCAACGCGTCGTTGTTCTTCATCTGTGCCTTGCCGATCTCGCGCGTCGCCCGGACGCCTTCGAGCCGTCGCCTGAGTCGCAACCGGTCGGCCAGCCCGTCGTCGAGAGCGGCGGGTGAGACGAAAGTGATGGAGAGATCCGCCCCGATCGCGTCGCCGAACGCGGGCCGCATCAGCACCGGCTGCGGCGTCGGGATGGACGCGTTCGGATCACCGAGCGCCGCCCACGCGATCGCCCCGCCCTTGATCACCAGCCGCGGCCGCACGCCGAAGTACGCCGGATCCCAGAGCACGAGATCCGCCAGCTTGCCGGCTTCCACCGACCCGACCGCGTGATCGATGCCATGGGCAACGGCCGGGTTGATCGTGTACTTCGCGACGTACCGCCGGGCACGTTCGTTGTCCGCCGGCAAACTTCCGCCGAGCGAACCGCGTCGCGCCTTCATCACGTGCGCAACCTGCCACGTACGCGTGATCACCTCACCGATTCGGCCCATCGCCTGCGCGTCCGACGACGTCACGGACAACGCGCCCAGGTCGTGCAGGATGTCCTCGGCTGCGATCGTGGTCGCCCGAATCCGCGACTCGGCGAACGCGAGGTCCTCCGGTACGTCGGGGCTCAGGTGATGACAGACCATCAACATGTCTAGGTGCTCGGCAACGGTGTTCACCGTGTGCGGCAAGGTCGGGTTCGTCGACCCCGGGACGACGTGCGGATGACTCGCGATCGAGAGAATGTCCGGCGCGTGCCCACCGCCGGCCCCTTCGACGTGGAACGCGTGGATCGACCGGCCCGCTATCGCGTTCAGCGTCGACTCGACGAACCCGGCCTCGTTCAAGCTGTCCGCATGCAGCGCGACTTGTAGCCCCCACGCGTCGGCCGCCTTCAACGCAGCATCGATCGCCGCGGGCGTAGAACCCCAGTCTTCGTGCACCTTGTATCCGGCTGCACCCGCAAGCGCCTGTTCAGCCAGTCCTTCGGCGCTGACCGTGTTTCCCTTGCCCAGCAACAACACATTGAGCGGAAGGTCATCGAGGCTCCGGTGCATCTGCTCCAGATGCCAGGCTCCCGGCGTGACAGTGGTTGCCTTCGACCCCTCACTTGGCCCGGTCCCACCACCGACGATCGTCGTGATCCCCGTCGCGGACGCCTCGTGCAGCTGCGACGGCGACAGCAGATGCACATGCGAGTCGATCGCCCCCGCCGTCAGAATCCGCCCTTCCCCAGCGATCACGTCGGTCGAGGGCCCGATCCGCAGCTCCGGGTGCACCCCATCGGCGATGTCCGGATTCCCCGCCTTGCCGAGTGCCACGATCCGGCCGTCGCGGATACCGACATCAGCCCGCACGATTCCCCACCAGTCGAGCACGAGCACGTTGGTGATGACGGTGTCCGGCGCCCCCTCCGCCCGAGTCGTCGTTCCCTGCGCCATCGACTCCCGGATGGACTTCCCCCCACCGAAGATCGTCTCCTCACCCCCGATCGTGCGATCTTCCTCCACCTCGATCCACAGATCGGTGTCACCCAGCCGAACCTGATCACCAACGGTCGGCCCGTACAGCGCCGCATACGCAGCGCGCGAAATCTCAACCATCGTTCTTCACCTGGATTCCGGGCACCAGGCGACGACCAGCCAACGCCACCGCGACCACTTCTCGCGAGGCTCCGGGTTCGAAGCGTTGCGACGTACCGGAGGGGATGTCCAGGCGGAAGCCGTGGGCTGCTTCGCGGTCGAAGGCGAGGGCGGTGTTCGCGTCCGGCAGGTGCAGGTGCGAGCCGATCTGTACCGGGCGGTCGCCGGTGTTGACGATCACCAGCGTCAGCTTCTCGCGGCCGGCGTTGAGTTCGATCGAGCCGGGCGCCACTCGTATTGCCCCAGGGCCCCAGTGCCCCTCGCCTGGGCCCGAGTGCCCCGCCCCCTGTCCTTCATTGCTAAGTCTACTGCTGCCGCTCATGGGGATCCCGTTCAAATGATGGGGCTGTGGATAGTGACAAGCTTTCGGCCGTCTGGGAACGTCGCTTCGACCTGAACGTCGACCAGCAGGTCCGCCACGCCGTCCATTACCTGGTCTCGGGTGAGCACCGTGCGGCCGCGCTCCATCAGGTCGGACACGAGCGCGCCTTCGCGGGCGCGCTCGATCACCCAGGTGCTCAGCAACGCGACCGCCTCGGGATGGTTGAGGCGGACTCCCCGCGCCAGGCGGTCGCGGGCGACCATCCCGGCCACGGAGAGCAGCAGCTTCTCGATCTCGGACGGCGTGAAGTTCACGGCTGCGCCGCCAGTACGTGGTCAGCCACCTTGTCCGTACTCAGGCAGAGCGAGCACACGTAGGCGTCATGCGTCTCGCAAGCAGTCATGTCCGGCCGCTCGTAGTCCTGCCGGCACACGTGACAGCTCAGTACTTCGCCCGACGGGTTCCCGTGCTCGTCGTACATCGGCAGGTCGATCCCATCGTCCGTACGCCGAAGGTAGTACTTCCCGCGAGTCACGATCGCTAGCACCGGCGGAAGTACCAGCGCGAGGACGATCGCCACCAGCGGTGAGTACGGCTTGATGCCATCGCCGAGGCCACCGAAGAACACCAGGATCGAGACGCCGGCGGCGACTGCCATCGACACGAAGCCGACTGGATTCACGGCATAAAGCATCCCGCGACGGAACTCCGGCTCCTTCGGCGACAGCTTCAGCAGGTACTTGTTGAAGACGATGTCGGAGGCGACCACCACGATCCAGGCGATCCCGCAGTTCGCATAGAAGCCAAGGATGGTGTTGAGGAAGTCGAACATGTTGGCTTCCATCAGCACTAGTGCGATCACCAGGTTGAAGCCGAGGAACACGAGCCGCCCGGGGTAGTGCCGGGTCAGCCGGGTGTACGAGTTGGTCCACGCCAGCGAACCGGAGTACGCGTTCGTCACGTTGATCTTCACCTGGCTGATCACGACCAGTACTACGGCCAGCGTCATCGCGAGCCAGCCGGGCAGGAAGCCCTGGTAGATCTCCAGGAACTGATGCACCGGCTCGTTGGCCACCGAAGCGCCGTCGGTCACGTTGGCGATGAGGTAGACGGCCAGGAAGAGTCCGATCACCTGCTTGATCGCACCGAAGATCACCCAGCCCGGACCGGCCAGCAGCATGTGCGTCCACCAGCGTCGCGAGTTCTCGGGCGTCTTCGGCGGCATGAAGCGCAGGTAGTCGATCTGCTCGGCGATCTGCGCGATCAGCGAGAGGCAGACGCCGGCGGCGAGCAGCATCGAGCCGACATCCGTCGCGCCCTTGCCGTCCTCGCCCTGGTAGTCGAAGAACGACGAGACCGACTCGGGATGCGAGACGACCAGGTAGACGAACGGCAGCACCATCAGCAGCAACCACAGCGGCGTCGTCCACACCTGCAGCGTCGACAGTACTTTCATGCCATAAATCACCAGCGGAAAGATCACCACGGTCGATACGGCGTACCCGAGGCCGAGCGGGATGTGCAGACCTAATTTCAAGCCTTGGGCCATGATCGAGCCCTCGAGCGCGAAGAAGATGAAGGTGAACGACGCGAAGATCACGTTCGTCACCACCGACCCGTAGTACCCGAAGCCGCTGCCGCGGGTGATCAGGTCGAGATCGATGTTGTACCGCGCGGCGTAGTACGCGAGGGGGAGTCCGGTCGCGAAGATGACGACGGCGAAGATCGCGATGCCCCACAGCGCGTTCGTGGTGCCGTAGGAGATGCCGATGTTGGCGCCGATCGCGAAGTCGGCGAGGTAGGCGATACCGCCCAGTGCCGAGACGGCGACGACGCCGGACGACCACTTGCGGTAGGAGCGCGGCGCGAACCGCAGGGTGTAGTCCTCGAGCGTCTCGCGGGTGGCGGTGGTGGGTTCCGGCGGGGCTGCGTGGCGATGGTCGATCGAGGGTTCAACGGTCATGGCGAACTCCTGCGGCACCTTCGGGCGGGAGGGTGCAAGACGCCCGGCGACGCTGCCGGAACTGATGCACCCGAATGGAAGGAACCTAGGAACGGCGCGTTACGTGGGTGTTTCCAACTCACTAAGGTCGTGTATTTCCATCTGGAAGCATCTAGGCGGAAGCGCAGTCAGTACGGCGAGCTAGGCGCCTCTGTGCTCGTCGCCCAGCCTCCGGGTGAGTGGTGAGTGGTCGCCGTGCTCGATGCCATTGGCAACGACCCGGGCGCGGCGGTGCACCTGCTGGGCGAGGAGACGAGCTGATCGACGGCACCCACGGATGGTTGCCGTCGTCATTCTGTGACGGTCGGGGCACACAGGGTGAGGTGCTCAACGGCTGCGGAGGGTCAGCAGGGCCACGCTATTGCGCTACCTGGCCGGAACGGAGTGCACTGCTCCTAGCTCAATCGGGGCCAGGGGAGGGACCGGATCATGACTCTGTCGGATACGCCTGCGCGTCGCACCAAACATGGCGCCGGACATCGCACCAAGGGGCGGCCTGTTGCCGTGTTCGCCGCCGTACTCGGGCTGGCAACTGCAACTCTCGCCGCGCCTCCAGGGGCGGCCGCTCAACCCGGGGGAATCGACCGTGTCGGCGCGGCAGCGAGGCCGGATCCGAAGTCCGACAAAGGCATCGGCGAGGCGGACCGGGCGAGGATCGCTGCGGCCCAGTCCGCCGGGAAGAAGACGGTGACCCTGTTGGTCGCCGCGGAGCCCGGCAAGCTGTCGACTGCCGCCGGTCAGTTGCGCGCCCTCGGTGGCGTAGTGCTGAAGTCCGATAGCGCCGTTGACTATCTCAAGGTGGAGATCCCGACCGGCAAAGCCGAGCAGGCAGGGCGGCTGAGCTCGATCGAGGCGGTGGACGTCGACGGGTTGGTCCCGATCGACGACCCGCAGCCGGAGGGCGCCCAACAGCCGACCCCGCAGACACCGCCCGACGCGAACACCCCGCGGATCAACCCGTACCTGCCGACAGGCGACACCCAGGCTGCACAGTTCGCCCTGGCCAACCCGCAGTGGGATGGCCGCGGCACCACCATCGCGATCCTGGATTCGGGTGTCGACCTCGACGTACCGGCGCTGCAGACCACGACGACGGGCCTGCCGAAGATCGTCGACTGGTACAACGCGAACTCTCCGACCTCCGGTGATGCCACCTGGATCAGCACCAGCGGACGATTCACCGGCACCTTCACCGCTGTCAGCCGTACCTGGACCGCCCCCGCGACCGGTGGGCCGTACGCGTTCGGTCTGCTCCGCGAGGCGGCCGGCGAACTCGCCGGGGGCGAGCTCGGTGGCGACATCGACCGCGACGGCGTGGCCGCCGAGTCGATCGGCGTACTGCAGAACCGCACCACCAAGCAGGTGTACGTCGACCTCGACCAGGACGGCGACTTCACCGACCAGACCCCGATGATCGACTTCAAGGTCAATCGGGACGCCCAGTTCTTCGGCACCGACAATCCGGCGACCGCGGTCAGGGAGCGAGTCCCGTTCGTCGTGGTGACCGACCGGTCGACCTACAACCCGACCTCGGATGCTGGCTCGGTCGTCAACCTGGGGATCGCCGGCGCGCAGCACGGCACCCACGTCGCCGGTATCACCTCCGCCAATGGCCTGTTCGGCGGAGCAATGAGCGGTGCGGCTCCGGGTGCGCAGCTGATGGCGGTCAAGGTCTGCCTGACCACCACGTCCTGCACCAGCAGCGGCCTGATCGACGGCGTCCTGTACGCCGCCCACAACGGCGCCGACGTGGTCAACATCTCGATCGGCGGCCTGCCTGGCCTGAACGACGGCAACAACGCCCGTGCGCTGCTGTACAACCGCACGATCGACGAGTTCAACATGCAGATCTTCATCTCGGCCGGCAACAGCGGCGCCGGCGCGAACACCGTCGGCGACCCGTCGGTGGCGACCAACTCGATCAGCGTCGGGTCGTACATCACCCGGGCGACCTGGTTGTCGAACTATGGCTCCGACCCGTTGAACGACAAGGGACTGCACCCGTTCTCCTCGCGCGGCCCGCGTGAGGACGGCGGCTTCAAGCCCGACATCGTCGCGCCGGGCGCGGCGATCTCTACCACGCCGCTCTGGCAAGCAGGTGGTCCGGTGGCCGGCACCTACACGCTGCCGCCCGGCTACTCGATGCTGAACGGCACCTCGATGGCCGCCCCGCAAGCCGCTGGCGCCGGTGCATTGCTGGTCAGCGCGTACAAGGCGACCTTTGGCAGCCGGCCGACCGCTGCCGCGCTGCGTAGCGCGATCCGTTCGAGCGCTACCTATCAGCCGCAGCTCGGCGCGTACGAGCAGGGCACCGGCCTGTTCGCGGTGACGGCGGCCTGGGATCAGCTTCGCGCCGGACAGCGGCCGAACGCGATCACCGCGACCGTGCCGGTGAGCACGGTGCTCAGTGGCCAACTGGCGACGCCGAACGTCGGTGTAGGCATTCACGATCGCGAGGGCGTCACACTCGGGGTGAAGTACAACCGTACGTACACCCTGACCCGGACCAGTGGGCCGGCCAAGCCGGTGCCGCATGTGGTGCGATGGGTCGGGAACGACGGCGCGTTCAACTCGCGGACGAAGGTCAATCTGCCGTTGAACGAGCCGGTCGACTTCGCCGTACAGGTCAATCCGTTCAGTCCCGGCGCGCACTCCGCCGTACTGCAGCTCGACGACCCGACCACACCCGGCGTCGACCTGATCACGATGAACGCAGTGTTCGTGCCGAACGACCTCATCGCCGCCAATGCGTACACAGTGCAGGTAAGCGGCACGGTCGGCCGCAACGCCACTCGCCACTACTTCGTCCGTGTGCCGGTCGGCGCCAGCGCGCTCAAGGTTGACCTGACCGGTGGCGGGGACGGCGCGGGCGCCGGTCAGATCCGGTTCCTGCGGTACACCCCACAGGGCCTGCCGCTGGACAGCACCTCGAGCCTGAGCTGCTACGACCCGAACGCGGGTGCGGGCTGCGCCAACGGCACAGCGCACAGTCGCACGGTGGTGAACCCGCAGCCGGGCGTCTGGGAGCTCGTGGTCGAGGCACGCCGTACCTCCGACGCACAGTCGGCGCCGTTCGGGCTGACCGCAACTGTTCTCGGTACGGCGATCTCGCCGAACCCGGACGTGGTGCCGTCCGCGACCCTCGGTACGCCGCAGGTCCGCAACTACACGGTCACCAACCAGCTCGCCGCATTCACCGGCCGCCTCGTCGGCGGTGGCGCGTTGGCCAGTACGCAGACCCAGCGTCCGACGATTGCGCACCTGGCGTCGCAGACCTTCGACGTCACCCTGCCGGCTGGTGTCACGTCGTACACGATCCGGACCGGGAACGCGTCCGATCTGCGGGCGGACATCGACCTGGTCGTCTTCCGCTGCGCGCCCACGTGCGTGGTCGTTGGATCCAGTGGCGGCGCGACGGCTGTTGAGCAGGTGACGCTCGTCAACCCGGCGGCCGGGCTGTACCGGATAGAGGTCGACGGCTTCTCGGTGCCGAGCGGCAGTACGGCGTACGACCTCGTCGACTCCTACGTGTCGCCGGCGCTCGGCACACTGACCAGCAACGACGCCAACGCCAGCCACCCATCTGGCTCGTCATGGACGCCGACCGCGACTCTGACCGTCACTGGGCAACCGGGTGTGGGCCGCAAGATCACCGGCACCCTGACCGTGCAAACCGACGCCGGCGTGGTCGTCGGCGCAGGCTCACTGATCGTCGACACGGTGAACTAGCAGTTATTGGTGAGGATCTCCTGGCGCATCTCCGGCGCCAGGAGGTCCATCCGTGCGGGATCCGGCGCGGTGGGGGTCAGCGCGGTGGGGTCAGAGGGAGCGCTGGAGCTGCCTGAGTCCGCCGGCGAGGCCCTGCAACCGGTCGTCGCCGAGTTCGGCGGCGATTGCGGCCTCGATCCGTTGCTCCTCCGCACGCAGTCGCTCGGCCACCGTGGTCCCGACCGGCGACAACGCGGTGACCACGCGCCGACGGTCGTCGGGGTGGATTCGCCGTACGACGAGACCGCGCTCGACGAGCTTGTCGACGTGCCGGGTCAGGCTCGCGTTCGGCAGTACTGCGGTCGTGGCGAGCGTGGACATCGGCAGGCCGGGCTCATCCGCAAGCGCCGACATCACCCGCCACTGCTCCAGCGACAGGTCGAACTCGGCCAGGATCGGCAGCATCTGGTGCTCGATCCGGCGTTCGGCCTGCTTCAGCAGCAGGAGCAAGCTGGACATCGTCCTCCTGTCTCACGTTGTGGCGAATATAGCTCAGCACTCGGAGATCAGCCCCGGGCTGAGCCACACTGATCTGGATGAGGAGTCCCGGCGCGCGCGAGATGCTGTCGATCGCGTTCGTGGTGCCTTTGCAAGGACCGACGGGGATCTACGGCCCGTCCTGCCTGGCCTGCGCGCAGCTCGCGGTCGAGCAACTCAACGCCGGCCGCGGCATCGCCGGCCGCCAGGTCGAACTGGTCCAGGTCGATGCGGGCCGACCGCCGGCGATCGTGGCGGAGGAGGTCGGCCGGCTGGTGGACAGCGGTCGCGTCAATGCGGTCGCGGGCTGGCACATCTCGGCGGTCAGGGTCGCCCTCACCCAGCGGACCGGCGGCAAGGTGGTCTACGCATTCGCCGCGATGCACGAAGGCAGCGACGACACACCCGGCGTCTTCATGCTGGGGGAGCGCCCGGTCAATCAGTTGCTCCCGGCAACACACTGGATCCGCGAACAGCACGGCGTACGCCGTTGGGCCGTGGTCGGCAACGACTACATCTATCCGCGGGTGACGGCGTCGACCACGACGGATGCCTTAAAGGATTCAGGTTCCTCGGTAGTCCGAACCGATTTCGTCCCCCTCGGAACCGCCGATTTCCGCAGTGTCCTCAACGGCCTCGAGCGTGCCGACATCGACGGCGTGATCATGCTCCTGATGGGCCAGGACGCCGTCCACTTCAACCGCCAGTTCGCCAAAGCCGGCCTGAGCGAACGACTCCTGCGCCTGAGCCCAGCCATCGAGGAGAACACCTTGCTGGCCGCCGGATCCTCAGCAAACAAGGGCTTGTTTGCCGCCGCCGCGTACTTCGACGGCCTGGCCACCATCGAGAGCGGCGAGTTCGCCCGGGACTATTACGCCCGCTTCGGCGCCTGGGCCCCGGCCCTGAACGCGGTCGGCGAATCCTGCTACGAAGCCATCCGCTTTCTCGCCCGCCTCGGCGAAATCGCCGGCTCGATCACCATCGACGCCGTCTCCGTGATGTCGTCCGGCCACTTCTACGACAGCCCTCGCGGCCTGATGCGCCTCGACGGCAACCTGGTCGACCAGGACGTCTACCTGGCCGCCGCCAACGGCCTCGAATTCACCATCGAAGACCAGATCGCGCAGTGCGGCTGAGGGGCCGGCTGAGCCATCCACAACTCACTGGATCTCGGCTAATGTCGATCGACATGCTGCAAGTACTCGCCAACTTGCTGATCCCGGCACCCGAGTTCTCCGTCCGCCCGAACAAGCTGCACGGCGACGAGATCATCCACCAGGGACAGCCCTTCACCGAGGACGATGATGAGTGGCTCGATCGCTCCGTCGTCGAGGGTCTGCTGCGTGATCCTGAAGTCCAGCCGGTGCTGATCGGCCGGTTCGAGGAAAGGGGCGCCGGGGCTCATCGCTTCGACGGCCGGAGCAGGGTATGGCGGTCCTTCGTCCTGGCCAACTACATCCGGGACGACGGGTATCCGCCCACGGGCTCCGACCTCTGTTTCGTCGCCTATCGCTGGACCGCTCCGACCGGCAAAGCCCTGCTGGTCTTCGAACTCGACTGCTGATTTGGTGTCGCCCAGGAACCTGGAGCTAAGCCGAGGTGCCCGTCCGGCCTGATCAGGACCTCGTCGCTATCCTTTGCGTGGTAGAAGGTGTGCGCGTCGGGCGACGTGTAGGGCACCTGGCTGGTCGTCAACCCAGCCTCCGGCCAGACGATCACCGACGACGCGGCGATCGACCTCCTCACCAACCTCCTCCACCACGGATTGGCCGGGCGCCGATGAGCAACCTCCCACCGATCACCACGCACGAATGGACCCACGCGCCCGACGCCGCCCACATCGCGGCGATCCGCGCCGACCCCGCCCGCTACTCCCGGGGCGGTCTCGCCCACCTCGTCCTCGAGGTCGTCGCCTACCCGGTCGACGAAGCAGAAGCCGGTACTACGAACCGCGTGCTCGTCACCCTGCACGGCGACGGCTCGATCTCGGTCGAGGACAACGGCCGCGGTACCAACGTCTTCTTCGACGAGAACGGCAAGCCGATCATGGCGACCCGAGACATCCGCTTCTTCGACAACCCCGAAGCAGAACTACTCCCCGACGGCCTGCCGCGTTCGGGGATGTCGGTCGTCGCCGCCCTGAGCTCCTGGCTAATCCACGAAAACCGCCGCCTCGACGGAGCCTGGACCCGCCGCTACGAACACGGCCTCCCGGAGAGCGCCTTGACGGAAGTCGCCGCCGGCCCGCACACCGGCACGGTCGTCCACTTCCACCCCGACCCCGAAGTCTTCGGCGACCAGTCGCTAAGCCCAGAAGACCTGCGCCCACACCTTGACCGCTACCTCACCGAAGCGATCCTCGAAATCCGAGTCGACTGACCCACAGTCTCCGCCGGGCTGGACTGCAGGTTGCGCACGGCGACCAGGTGCTGATGGGTTAGTCCCAAAGCCAGTTAGTTGAGCGGTTCGGGGACGTACGTCGCCGAGGCCGACCCCGCAGGCAGGCGCACGGAAGGCGAAGGCGCGGACCGTTACGCACGCACGACCCAGCCCCGATACCCCGACACGCCGAGGGAAGCGTTTGCTGGCCGGAGACGGGTATGCACGGGCGCCCGCCCCTCCCAGCTTGCGCCTCGCCGGACCCGGCCGCCGCCCACCATGTTCCTGACGAAGTGACGCTCCACCTAACCGGCTTTGGACTTACTCCTCCGGCGGCGGTGGTTCTTCGGCGCCTTCTGCTTCGTCGCGGGCGGCCCACTCGAGGAGGGTGTCGAGGGAGTAGGCGGTGTCGTCGATGGTGGCGTGGAGGTCGCCTAGTTCGGCGAAGCGGGCTGGGACGGTGGCGATGGTGAAGGCCTTCGGGTCGACGTCGTCGAACTCGTCCCAGCGGATCGGGGTGGAGACGGTGCCTTCCGGGTTGCCGCGGACGGAGTACGCGCTGGCGATCGTGTGGTCGCGGGCGTTCTGGTTGTAGTCGACGAAGAGCTTCTTCGGATCGCGGTCCTTGCGCCACCAGGTCGTCGTGACGTCGTCGGGCGCGCGCCGCTCGACCTCCCGCGCGAAGGCGAGCGCGGCCCGGCGTACGTCGGAGAAGCCGTGCTCGGGCTTGATCCGCACATAGATGTGGATGCCGGAGCCGCCAGAGGTCTTCGGATATCCGGTCGCGCCCAGATCATCCAGTACTTCGTGCGCCGCGTGCGCGACCCGGCGTACCCGGTCGAACGGGCAGTCGGGCATCGGGTCGAGGTCGATGCGCCATTCGTCGGGCTTCTCGGTGTCGGCGCGACGCGAGTTCCAGGGGTGGAACTCGACCGTCGACATCTGCACTGCCCAGGCGACGTGCGCGATCTCGGTGACGCAGAGCTCGTCGGCCGTCCGGTTGTACCGCGGGAAGTGCACGCGGACGGTCTCCATCCACGGAGGCGCCCCGTTCGGCAGCCGCTTCTGGTGCACCTTGTCGCCGGCCACGCCCGACGGGAACCGGTGCATCATGCAAGGCCGCTCGCGCAACGCCCGCACGATCCCGTCCTCGACGGACAGGTAATACTTCACCAGATCCAGCTTGGTCTCACCGCGCGCAGGGAAATAGACGCGATCCGGATTGGAGATCCGCACCGTCCGTTCCCCGATCTCCAGCTCAACCGCGGGCGTCTTGCTCTTGGACTCCGCCATACCGCCAACCTAACCGCCCCGGGGGACATCCGGCAGCAACCACGGACCGCCACCACATGCCAACCCCGCCATCAGTTGCCAACCCAGGCTCAGCCAAGGCGCCCCGACCGCCTAGCCAGCTACTTGGTGTGTGACGGAGGTCCGGGCCCGGTCAGGTGTAGATGAACTGGGCAGTCGCCTCGCACCTGGCCGAGGGGACGAGGCGGACCCAGTGGGCGCTGAAGCCGCTGGGAAACGTGAATGCTTCGTAGCCGGCCGGGCCCACGGTGATGGTCTGGTAGCGCCGGAAGACGCCGGTGCCCTGGAAGTCGACCTCCACGTGGAAGTCGACGGCAGTGTCGGCGTCGTGGCTCAGGTGCAGACACTTGTGCTCGAACCCGGTCATCAAATAGGGATCCGACGGTACTCCGGCCTCGACGCGTGTCTCCCACCACGGCCCGCCCCAGCCCTGCGGTTTGCCCCACTGCCACAGATCGTCCGTCTTGCCGAACCAGAGGTTCGCCTGCGGTTGCCCGGCGACCGGGTTCGCGTCGCCGATCGGCGTCGTCTGGTCGCCGGCCAGGACAAGCAGGCCGTTCCAGGAGCAGAAGTCGCCGACGATCCGCAGGTGCGAGGCGATCGGGCGGATGCCCCAGACGGAGTTCGCGTAGGTGAGCGACGGTAGCTCGTAGAACATGCCGCTGGCGTCCATCAGTAGACGTTCGGACTCCACCTCGCGGATCCGTGGCCACTCGGTGGTGAACGCGTGGTCCTGGGTGTGGGTGGACTTGGGTAGCCGGTAGACCTTCCACCCGGTGTCGGGCAGGAATACGTGGAACAAGGCGGAGGCGCGGTCCTGGCCGACGGCGTACAGGCCTGGTCCCATGCCGTTCGCGCTGCCGAGGGTGTTGAACTGCGTCCTGGCCAGGATGTTCCAGGTCTGGCCGTCCCACTCAGCCAGCCGGCCGTCACTGTGCCCGGCCAGGAAATCCTTGTCGTAGTAAGAGTTGTTGACGACGACGACCCGGCCGTGGCGGGTGTACATGTCCTTGAAGTGCGGGTAGTCGTGGACGTCCAGTTCCTCGAGCAGGTCATACAGGTGGGTGACCTCGAGGGTTTGCACGTCGACCTCGAAGAACTCGCCTTCCATCCCGAGGAAGTAGACCTTCCCCGCCTCGTCGGTGAGATGCCGGGCGGTCGCGGTGAGCCGTACGTCGACGAGGGCGTCGATGGTCTTGACGTTGCCTTCGACATCGATCACGTGCGGCCCGATGAACAGCTGGTTGCTCTCCTTGTGCACCAGGCGGTTCGCATACGTCCCGACGACGCTGGCCGGATGTTTGCTGAGCTGGAGATCATCGTCGATCGTGAACAGCCCGGTGCCGCCGCCGGTGTTCCGCGTGTGAGCGACGTAGGTCACCATCCACAGCCGGTCCGCCCACGGCATCAGTGCGCCGATACCGGTCTCGCTGCGCGGGATGTGCTCCGCCTTCACCGCGAGGCGCGGGATCACTCCGCTGATAGCTCCCGGAATGCCTGTCTGGTTCATTTCGTCCTTCCGATGGTGTCCCGCGTCGCCGAGGGCGCTGTGCGGTTTGCGCCCGGCGGACCGTCCTCGTGCCGCGAATAATGCTTTGGTAGCACCAATTTGGTGCTACATTAGCATCATCAGCGCGGCGCGCAAGAGCTCGCGACCGAGAAGTTTCCTTGCGCTGCTGGGATTTGGGCACGCGAGCGCCGTCCGCCGTCCGGTACGACGTGCTGTGGCCGGACCGGCTGCGATGGCCTCAGCTCGAAGCCGCGTCGTCAGCCCTCGATGAGAGCGGCGACTTCCTCGACCCGGCGGCGAAGGCCGGAGACTTCCCGGTCGCTGAACTTTCCCGCCACCCCGATGGCGGCCTGGTCGTTCTTGAGTGCCACCCCGAGCGTCCGGAAATCACCGGACTCCAGCGTCCAGGTCAGGGCGAAGCCTTGCTCGCGCACCTGGGCCAGTTGAGTCAGCAGCCCGGCCTCTCCATCCAGCGCGACCGGCTCACGGGGTGGCGCCACCGGATGCCGGCGACTTGCGTCGGCGTACAGCTCCCGGATCGATTCCTCCGGCCAGGTTGCGAGCAGCGCCTGACCGAGACCGGACGACGCGGCCGGGTACAACGGCTCCCGGCCCAGTCCCTGACTCGCGCTCTCCCCAGGACTGTGGTGGTACAGGTAGCAGACCTGGTCCTCCCAGAGAACGCCCATCGCCACCTGGAGGTCCAGATCGAACAGTGACTCGAGGGGACCGAGCGCGCGCCGGATCAAGCCCGACCCACGCATGCTCTGCGCCGCCAGCACGTGGATGGCCGGCCCCGGCAGATACTTTCGCTGGTCGTTCTGCTGGGCCAGCCCGACGAATGCCAGTGTCTTCAGCAACCGGTTCACCCGGGTCGGCTCCAGCCCGAGCATCCGGCCGAGTTCCCGCGACCCAATCGGCTGAGCGTGCGATGCCAGAGCCTGCAGGCAAGCCAGGCCGTCGATCAGCGATTGATTGGGCTGAGCGGCAGGCTTCATGGTGCTAATTTAGCACTCGGCTGCGGTCTGAAGGTCCCAGCACCGATGCGGCGGTTATCGGGGTCATAACCAGATTTCGGGTTCCCGGAGGTGGCCTTCGGCAATCAGGCTAGCGAGTGCCATCCAGCGATCTGCAGCCTGTTTGCAAGGAGTTTCTCGTGACCGCACGGACCTTCAGCGTCAACAACCGGACGTACACCATGCCCGGTCGTCCCGTGGTGGTGATCTGCATCGACGGCAGCGAGCCCGACTACCACCTCCGGGCGATGTCGGCCGGCCGGATGCCGTGGCTGAGCAAGGTTCTCGAGAGCGGTGGCAGTTCGTGGCCCGCTCACTGTGCGATGCCGGCGCTCACCAACCCGAACAACCTGAGCATCGCCACCGGGTGGCCGCCGAGCGTGCACGGGATCAGCGGCAACTACATCCTCGATCCGGACACCGGCGAGGAAGTACTGATGAACGACAAGCGCTTCCTGCGGGCGCCGACGATCTTCGCCGCGGCCAACGAGGCCGGGCTCGACGTCGTCGTGGTGACCGCGAAGGACAAGCTACGCCGGCTGCTCGGCGCCGGAGTGGTGGAAGAAGGCCCCAGCCTCACCGAGCCCGGAGGTGGCTTCGTGGCGCCGTCGCGACGGGGTATCTGCTTCTCCGCGGAGAAGGCGGATCAGGCGACCGAGGCCGAGAACGGTATCGGGGACGTGCTGGACCTGGTCGGCAGGCCACTGCCGGGCGTGTACTCCGCGGACCTCAGCGAGTTCGTCCTCGCTGCCGGTGTGGAGATCCTGGCGACACGCGGTGCCGATCTGATGTACCTCTCGCTGACCGACTACATCCAGCACAAGCACGCACCCGGTACCGAGACCGCTGACGCCTTCTACGAAATGATCGACACGTACGCGGCGCGGCTGGACGAGCTCGGAGCAGTGGTGGTCCTCACCGCCGACCACGGCATGAGCGCCAAGTCCGACGGTGCCGGAGCGCCCCGCGTCTTGTATGTCGAGGACGAGATGAAGCGGATCCTCGGCGACCAGGAGCTCGAAGGACTGCGGGTGATCCTGCCGATCACCGACCCGTACACGGTGCACCACGGCGCCCTGGGGTCTTTCGCGAGCGTGTACCTGCCGACCGGTGCCGATCGCGCGCACGTCATCAACGCACTCCGGACGCTCGACGGTATCCAGGCCGTGCACGACCGGGAGGACGCTGCCGCGCGGTACGACCTGCCCGCCGACCGGATCGGCGACGTCGTCGTCCTCGCCGAGGCCCGTACTGCGCTGGGCCGGTTCGCGGAGTGGCACGACCTGACCCAGCTCGACGCACCGCTGCGGTCGCACGGCGCGCTGGGGGAGCTGGGGATTCCGTTCCTGATCAACCGGGACCTACCGCGGCCCGACTTGCTGGACAACCCGTTCGAACCCGCCGCTTGCGTTCACAACTACGACGCGTTCTGGGTGGCGACCACCATGCTCGCCGAGCACGAGAAGCACGCCGAGACCCACTGAACCACCGGCCGCAAAGCCGCGGCCGCCTCCAGATTGGCGGAGAGCCATGAGCACCACCGGAAAGGCAGACTCGGGGACCCAGATCGTCGCACCGGCACCGGAGGACGCCTTCCGGCGGCTCAAGTGGCGGATGTTGCTTGCGGCAATGTTTTGTTACTTCTTCTTCTACACCGGCCGGCAGACCTTCGGGTTCGCCATCCCGGGCATCCAGGAGGACCTCGGCCTGAGCAAGACGACGCTCGGGGCGATCAGCGGCATCCTGCTGTGGTCGTACGCCGCCGGGCAGTTCGTCAACGGCAATCTCGCCGACAAGTTCGGCGGCCGCAAGATGATGGCCGGCGGCGCGATCCTGTCGACCATCCTGAACTGGTTCACCAGCTTCTCCACCGGCCCGAAGACCCTCGGCCTGTTCTGGGGCGCCAACGGCTACGCCCAGTCCCTCGGCTGGCCCTCGGGCGGCCGGGTGATCTCGAACTGGTGGACGCCGCACGAGCGCGGCCGCAGTTTCGGCTTCTACACGTTCGCCGCCGGGATGGCCTCGGTGCTCGCGTTCGTCACGTCCACGATCGTGGTGGACACCCTGGACCTGGACTGGCAGTGGATCTTCCGGGTACCCGTGCTGCTGATGCTGGTCGGCGGCGTCACCTTCTATCTGGTTGCCCGAGACACCCCGGCCAAGGCCGGCGTCACCCCGCCCGCGTCGTACGCCGGGGACGAGGAACACGCCGAGGTCAGCACAGCCGCTCAGGAGAGCTCGCTGGGTCGCTACCGGGCCGTGCTCGGCAAGCCGAAGATCTGGTCCACCGGCATCGCGATCGGCTTCCAGAACGCGGCCCGGTACGGCCTGCTGATCTGGGTCCCGGTGTACTTCCTCGGCAAGGACTGGAAGACCGGCGCCGGCGGCATCAGCCCGGTCTGGATCTCGGTCGCGCTTCCGGTCGGGATGGCTGTCGGGGCGCTGGTCAACGGTCAGATCTCCGACCGGCTGTTCGGCGCTCGCAGGGACCGGCCGATTATCCTGTTCATGCTGCTCGGTGCGGCAGCGGCGCTGGCGATGTACCTGGCGCCGTTTGGCACGGCGGCCGGTATCGCGCTCCTGTTCCTCACCGGGTTCTTCGTGTACGGGCCGCAGTCCTCGTTCTGGGCGTTGTGCCCGGACATCGCCGGCAAGCGGATGGCTGGTACCGCGACCGGCGTAGTCAACTTCTTCGCGTACCTGTTCGCCGGAACGGCCGAACCGCTGATCGGACACCTGATGGACAGCACCGGAGACACTGGCCTGATCTTCCCGGTCGTCGCCGGCTCCTGCCTGTGTAGCGCCCTGGTCGCGCTGACCATCCGGCGGTAGGACCATGACCATGACGACCTCGACAGTGAGACGACTATGACCCAGGCACCATCAGCACAGGAACCGTCGTCGGCAGTATGGGCTGGACCGGACGAGGGGTTCTCGGTCGGACCCACGCCGATCCCCGACCTGAGCCCCGGCGAGGTGCTGGTCCGGATCGAGCTGGTCACCATCTGTGGCAGCGACCTGCACACCATCGCCGGTGACCGGCCCACCCCGGTGCCGACAGTGCTCGGTCATGAGGCGGTCGGCACGGTCCAGGAGGTAGCGGGCACCGTGCTGGCATCCGACGGCGATCGGGTGCGCCCGGGGCAACGGATCACGTGGACCATCGGTACCTCCTGTGGTAGCTGCCGGCGCTGTCTGCGCGGCGTACCGCAGAAGTGCGTCAGCGTGCGGAAGTACGGCCATGAGGCGATCACCGACGAGTGGCGGCTGAATGGTGGGCTGGCGACGCACTGCCAACTGGTAGCCGGCACCGGCCTCGTCCGGGTGCCGGATTCGCTGCCGGCAGCGGTCGCGGCGCCGGCGAACTGCGCAACGGCCACGATCGTCGCGGCAGCGCGTCGCGCGGGTCTCGCTGCCGGCGACTCGGTTGTGGTGATCGGCTGCGGGATGCTCGGCCTGTCCGCGATCGCTTACGCCGTCGATCGCGGTGCCGCCGCTGTGGTCGCCTGTGACGTCGACCCGCAGCGACGGGCGCTCGCGCTGGAGTTCGGCGCCACAGTGGCGTGTTCGCCGGACGAGCTCGCGGACGCAGCGCAGGTGTTCGGCGCAGATGTCGTGCTCGAACTGTCCGGCAACAGCCGGGCGGTGCAGTCCGCCCTGGACATCGCCGGCCTGAACGGCTGTGTCGCGCTCGTCGGTTCGGTCTCGCCGGGGCCCGAGGTGCGGTTCGAGCCGAACGCGTTCGTCCGCAATCTGACCCGGGTGGTCGGCAGCCACAACTACCGGGTGTCCGACCTCGCCGACGCGGTCGCCTTCCTGGCCCGCACGCCACTGCGCGACCGCTTCGCCGGCCTCGTCCCAGAGCCGTTCCCCCTCGAGGAGATCGAGGCTGCGGTCGCGGCAGCCCGTACCGGCGCGGCGCCGCGGATCGCCGTACGGATGGCCTGACATCAACCGCCAAGCAAGCCACCTAGGAGTTCTGATGGTCCAGCCCGACGCCCGGCATCTTCTCAACCACATCGGCGGTCAGTGGGTCGCCGCCGGCAGCGGTGAGACGAGGCCGAACCTCAATCCGGCGAACACCGGCGATGTGATCGGCCGGTTCAGCGAGGCCGGTGCGAAGGACGCGGCCCTCGCGGTCGACGCCGCCGTCGCAGCGCAGCCCGCCTGGGACGCGAAGGGGCCGATCGACCGCGCCGCCGTACTGGCCGCGGCCGGTCGCCTGATCGAGGAACGGCTGGAGGATTTCGCCGCGGCGATCACCCGCGAGCAGGGCAAGCGGCTGGCCGAAGCCCGGGGAGAGGTACGGCGCGCGCTGGCGATCCTGGACTTCACTGTCGGCGAGGCGCGCCGGCTGAACGGCGTCACCACCCCGGCGGAGGAGCCACGCACGATCGCGATGACGTTCCGTCGTCCGCTGGGCGTCGTCGGCCTGATCACGCCGTGGAACTTCCCAGTGGCGATCCCGATGTGGAAGGTCGCGCCGGCGCTGCTGGCAGGGTGCGCGGCGGTGCTCAAGCCGTCGCCGCTGACCCCGTGGACCTCCGCGCTGCTGGTACAGGCTTTCGCTGACGCCGGTCTGCCGCCGGGCGTACTGAACCTGATCCAGGGTGACCGCGACCCCGGCGAGGCCCTGGTCACCGACCCCCGGGTGGCTGGGATCTCCTTCACCGGTTCGCTCCCGGTCGGCCAGGCGATCAACCGTGCCGGCGCCGGCCGGCTGCTGCGAACACAGCTCGAGCTGGGCGGCAAGAACGCGTTGATCGTGCTGGCCGACGCCGACCTCGAGGCAGCCACCGACGCGATCGTGCACGGCGCGTTCGGTCAGAGCGGGCAGCGTTGCAGTGCGACCAGCCGGGTGATCGTGGACCGCACTGTCCGCGATGACCTCCTTCGCCTGTTGGTACCGCGGGTCGAGGCAATGCGGATCGGCCCCGGCGACGAGGACTGGGCCGACATCGGACCGGTGGTCAACGACGAGCGGCAGCTTGCGTGTCTGACGGCGGTCCGGACCGCGCGAGCTGCCGGGGCCCAGGTCGTCTGCGGCGGCGAGGCGGCCGAGCTCGATACCCCGGGGTACTTCGTCCAGCCGACGGTACTCACCGATGTCGCCTGGGACAGCGCGATCGCCCAGGAGGAGGTGTTCGGCCCGGTGTTGTCGGTGATCGACTGCGAAGGCTACGACGACGCGATGCGGATCTCGAACTCTGTCCAGTACGGCATGTCCGGCACCATCTTCACCCAGGACCCGGCACTGATGTTCCAGGCGCTACAGGACTTCCAGGCTGGCATGCTGCACGTCAACCGGCCCGGCGTCGGCGCGTACGCCCACCTGCCACACATGGGCGCCAAGGCATCCCAGCTCGGAGCCCCAGAGTGCTCACCGGACGTCTGGAACTTCTACACCGACCTCCGCTCCGCCTGCATCAGGTACTGAGTCGGCGGCGACAGCTCAGGTAGGCCACACGGCGACGGCCCGGGCCAGCGCGACGAACGCCTCCTCCGGAGGAGTGAGTACCCGGTCGGCACGTCGAACCAGCGACACCGTCCGGGTCGGCGGCATCGGCTCGATCGCCAGCGCGGCGAGGATCCCGGCGTCGAGTTCGCGGCTGATGGCGTGCTCGGACAGAATCGCCAGCCCGAGTCCTTGGCAGGCCGCTTCCTTGATGGTGTCCACTCCCCACAGGTCCCAACGTTCAGCTGCGTCGAGCCCCCAGGAGCTCAGTGCGCGCTCCTGCAGCCGCCTGGTCGCCGAGCCGGTCTCGCGCATCAGGAAGCGCTGGCCGGCCAGGTCCTCCGGTACCAGTTCGCGCCCGGCCAGTGGCGATCCGGCGGCAGCCACCAGTACGGTCACATCCTGCAGCAGCCCCTCGGCCGTCAGTTGCTCGTCGCGCGGGGTGTCGATGCATAGTCCGAGTGCTACTTCGCCGCGCATCAGCCAGGTCTCCACCTGGTCTTCGTTGCCGACCCGGATCTGGCAGCTGACCTTCGGCGCCCGGGCCGCGAAGTCCGACAGCAGCCGGGGGAGCAGGTACGGGCCGAGGGTCGCTGTCCCGGCCAGGACCAGCCGGCCGCCGCCGAGACCACGAAAGTCCGCCACCGCGTGCTCCAGGGAGTCCATCAGCTCGAACATCCGCCGAGCGTGCTCCACCACAACCTCGCCCGCTTGCGTCGGCCGGGCGCCCTGACTCGTGCGGTGGACCAACTGGACGCCGAACGAGTTCTCCAGGTTGCGGATGTGGTTGGAGACGGCCGGCTGGCTCATGTACAGCGCCTTCGCGGCACCGGAGAACCCCGCGGCGTCCACCACCTTCACTAGCACCTCGAGCTGATTCAAGCTCACCATGCCGACAGCCTCCCACAGACTGCTGCCCGGCTGAGCCTGCCGACGTACTCGGGTTATGGCTCCCATAACCGATTGCCAGGTTCTCGCTACTCGGGCACGACGGAACACTTCCACCGTGACCGACCAACCGAAACCCGGCGCCGAGGCGCCGATCCCCGACCGGCCGGGCCCGGAGGACGTTCCGGACGGGATCAGTTCCGCCAAAGTGCTGTACCTCGATTTCGACGGGATCCGCTACGACAAGTTGCTGCAGGCATCGACCCCGCGCTGATCCAGCCCCTGTTGCCTCCTCGATCGGGGAGGGCAATGGGGGTATCACCGAACGCGCATGTCCAGCATCTTGCCGGTGCTGAAGGTGCGCCCTAGCTTCTCTCAATCGATTAAGCGCCTTATCTCAAAGGCCTTTCGACCAGTTCCCAGGAAGGAACATGCCCATGGACAGGTCACACCCGCTCGGTGGCCGACGGCGCATCCGAGAAATAGGGGCGCTGATCGTGACAGCGCTCGCGATCACCCTCGTGCCACAGCTCGGCCAAGCGGCACCACCGGCAGCAGTTGAGGCGCCCCAGGAGGGTTGCACACTCGCACCTCCGGCCAACAGGCTGGATGAGTCTCCCATCCGCTGCGTCAGCGCCGCTGTGTCGCTCGACCGCGTGCCGGCTGTGGGCGAGAGCGCCACGGTGACGGTCGCGCTCGACTCGGAGGTCGACATCGACCGCGCCGGTCTCGACATCCGTCTCCCGCGGGGCCTGCGGATCACTTCCGAGGGCTTCTCGGCGCCGCAGGCTCGCGGCCTCGACACCGTGGCGACGAGGACGCTGTCCCTGGACAAGTCCGGCCGGACGGTGACCTTCAGCGTGACGGCGGATACCGCGGGACCCGCGCAGATCCAGGCCGACCTGACCGACCTGTCAGCACCGGACGAAGTACGCAGCGCCCACGCGACCGAGGAGATCACCGTCGGCGCGAGTGCCGCGACCTCGAAGGCGGACGTCGCGGGCACGAAGTCTCCTGCCCGCCGCAAGGACGGCTCGCTCGTCTCCCCGCGCACGGCTGCGCAGACGGACAGGGCCGGTTCCGCTCCGGACGAGATCTGCGCGACCGGCGCGTTGACCTACGCGACGTACGACGGCGCCTGGCACCCCGGTCGGCGCGTCGCCGTGAGCGTGGTCGGCCGCACCACTGCGGACGCGGAGCCGACCACCCTCACCACCGGCCTGACCGGTGCGACCGACGGCGGCTATTCGCTCTGTTTCAAGCACTCCGGCTCTCCGCTGGCGGCGATGTGGGTGCAGTTCGCCACCCGCACGAGCTGGTGGGAGGTCACCGACATGACCGGGACGAACCCGTACGTCGTGGAGGTCGCGCCGCTGACGAACGTCCCAGTCGGCACCACCCAGTCCTTCGGTACAACGTCGCCCAGCGCACTCCATATGCCGGCGTTCGACGCGTTCGACGTCATCAACAACGTCTACGAGATGCGTGGCTCGGGCAACCAGTGCTGGACCAGCGAGGAGACGAGCAACTGTTCCAGGCTCAAGAACCGGTGGGCGCCCGGCAACACCAACGGTGGCTACTACTCCACCGACCCGGCGGTGCGCTCGGTGTTCCTCACCGATGCCATGCCCGATGCGCGTCACCCGATCGCCCACGAGGCGGGACACAACCTCCAGCACCTGCTCTACAACTGGTACTGGCCGAGGTTCGACTGCCCGTCGCCGCACTCCCTGCACCGCGTCACAGGCCCGATGTGCGCGTGGACCGAGGGCTTCGCCAATGCGATCACCGGCTACGCCATGGGTGACGGCCGGTACTACTACAACGTCACCGACTGGATGGACCTGATGCAGACCGGGTTCCAGGACGGCACCCTGCCGCCCGCCCGGACCAACCCCGACAACGGTGACGATGTCGAGGGCAGGGTCGCGGGCGCGATGATCGCCCTGTGGCGCGGGACCGACGGGGGCCCGCGGCGCACGCTCGACAACATGGACCGGTACGCGTCCGACACGTTCGACGAGTGGTTCAACGTCGACCGCCCCAGGTCCGGTCTCGCAGTGGACCGGAAGGCCCGAGACGTCCTGTACCGGCACACGATCGACTACCGGGACATCAAGCGGCGTGAGTCAGTCGTCAACGGCGGTCTGGAGGACCAGGGCGCAGGCTGGACCTGGACCGGTGGCGTCGTCGGAACGTACGGCTTCTACCCGGCTCGCAGTGGTCGGTACTACGCCTGGATGGGCGGCAACGGGGTACCCAACGAGGACACCCTGAGCCAAACCGTCAAGATCCCGGCCAAGGGCACCAGCCTGCTCGACTTCTACCTGCGGATCAGCAGCGCGGAACCGAGGAGCGCCAAGCCGGACAGCCTCCAGCTCCAGGTCGTCGCGGGCGCGCAGACGACGACGGTCTACACCTGGTACAACACCGACGCCGTGCCGTCCTACGCCCAACGGGTGATCGATCTCAGCCGGTTCGCCGGGCAGACGGTCACGCTGCGGTTCGTCAGTACCGAGGACCAGGGCGAGCAGACCGACTTCCTCCTGGACGACATCTCCTTGAAGACGTCCTGATCGATGCCTGGGTGGCCTGCTCTGGCGGGCGGGCCACCCGGGGGCCATTCCGAACGGAGGCCATAACCCATGGCGCCGAAGGCGACTCGGCGGACCACCTTGCGAGAGGTCGCCGAGGCGGCCGGTGTATCGTCCGCCACCGCGTCGTACGTGCTCACCGGCCGGAGCAAGGTCGACGAGCGGGCCCGGGTCAGCGAAGCGACCGAACTGCGCGTCCGCGAAACGGCGCGCCGGTTGCACTACCGGGTGGCTCCGGTGGCGGGCCCAGTCGCGTAGGTGCTCAATGAGCGCCCTCGCGGCCGGGCTGAGGTAACGCTGAGCGGAGTACACCAAGAGGTAGTCGTGCTTCGGGATGGCGTCGGAGAGTCGCCTGGTGTCACTAGGCCGGTGTCGACCCACGCCTTGACAGTGCTCAGCGGAGCCACGGTGACGCCGAGGCTGGCGGCGACCGCTTCGCATACCGCGGGACTGCCGGTGAGCTGTGCCGCCACGGTCGTGTCGTATGACCTCAGCAGTTCCTGCATCCGGCCCTGAGGTGTGCGAACCCTCCTCCCTGGTGACCAGGCGTAGGCCGGCCAGCTCCGCCACTGTCATCAGGTCGGGCAGCTCCGAACTCGCTGCGGCGACCAGTACCAGGTCGTCGGCGACGAACGGCTCGCAGGTCAGCTCGCCTGACGACTGGGGCTGCAGAGGGGTGATCGCCAGGTCGACCTCGGTGCCGTCGACCAGGTTCCCGACCTCCTCGCTGTTGCCGATCTGCACGGAGATCGTGATCTCGGGGTGAGCGCACTGGAAGTCCGCGATCAGCGCCGGGAGCACATGGTTGCCGACACTCGACGTCGCCGCCAGTCGCACCGAACCACGCTGGAGCCCGCGGAACTCCTGGACGACGTGTTCGGCCTCCTCGAGGTCGGTCAGGATCTGACTGATCCGCTTGTACAAGGCACTGCCGGCCTCGGTCAGCCTGCCCCCCCGGTCGGGATCGCACGAACAGTGGGATTCGGTAATGCTCCTCCAGCTTCCGAATCTGGTTGGAGACGTGCGGCTGAGATGAGTACAGCTCGCGGGCGGCGACAGAGAACGACAGGTGGCGGGCGACCGCGGAGAAGATCTCCAGTTGCTGCAGGGTGACGGCCACGAATTTCTCCTCTGTCCAGCGTTGACAAGGTTGGTCAATGCTTCGCTTACGGTGCCGGTGTGCCCCAGACGCCCACTTCGTCGGCGCCGCCGAAGGGGGAGTTCGTGGCCGACGTGAGTCCGGCCAGCTTGACATAGCGGCCGCGGCGAACTGGCAGCTCTAGATGCTGGACGTCTCCGGTGGTGGCCAGACTGCCGGTCCTGATCGGCTCGCCCCACGACTGGCCGTCGGTGCTCACAGAGATCTCGTAGTCCTTGAAGGAGCGGTTCCCGACCCTGTTCTGGTAGTCGAAGCCGCGGATCTCGTAGTTGGCGCCGAGGTCGATGCTCACCCAATGTGGGTAGGGCGCCGGGCCCGCGATCTTGGTGTGCCACCCCGTGCCCGCATCGCCGTCCAGGATCCGGCTCGCCGGGCTGGCCGCTTCCTCAGAGCTCGTCGCGGCGATCCGCAGTCGGCTCTGCGGGATCTTGCCGGCCTGAACTGTGGTCACAGTTGCCGTGGCGCGGATCGCCTTTTCCACACCACGGTGCGCGTACGTCGACGAGGCGGCCAGTCCGAACGAGCCGGGCTGGGTGCCCTCGGGCGGAGTGACCAGCCAGCCGGTTGTGACCTTCGCCCCTGGCGCGACCGACGCGAATCCGGTGGCGCTGTCGGGGGCGACGGTCCATCCAGCCGGCATCTCCAGGCTCTGCCGGACATTGGTTACCGCGTCGGACTCGAGGTTGGTAAAGGTGGTCGTCACCCGATTCTGCTCGCCGGGAACGAGCCCACCGCTGGGCGTGGCGATCTCCTGGGTAGCGCAGGCCGTCGGCCCCTCGCTCAGGCCGACGTCCTCCACTTGGAAGTTGTCCATGATGAAGTCGGTCTCGGCGCCGGCGCCGGTGAGCTTGCGCAGCCCGACCCAGGTGTCACCGCAGGCGCCGGCGTCGAACTCCTGGCTGAACCGCGCCGTCTCGCGTTTCTCCGGTATCGGGGTCGCCGAGAGCTGCGTCGTACTCGGTTTGCCGCCGGCGATGCTGTCAAAGCCGATCGCCCACGAGTACCAGCCGGCCTTACTGTTCTGGTAGTCGAACGAAACGCGGTAGCGGCGTCCCGCCTCGAAGCGGGCGGTCTGGGGCACAGTGCGGTAGACGAGTCCCACCCGCTCCTCGTGGGCCTTCAGCGACTCCTCGCCATCGATCACGTCGTCGACCAGCTTGCCGTTCCACCCCTTCTGCGTGTACGGCGCGTTCTTCTGAGCTATGTGCGTGCGCGGACCGGCGATGCCACCGGTGTCCCCCTTGACGAATGGGTACCAGCCCTGGGTGACGTCCTCGAAGTCCTCCTTGGCGACGACGCCGGTGGGGCGTGGGCCCTTGGTCGGCACGACTCGCACGTTGTCCAGCTCGACTCGGGCCTCGCCCTCGACCGCCTGGACCGAGAGCGTCGCCGTCGAGGCGCCCGGGGGGACTGTGAAGCGCACCTCCAGGTTCTGGGTGTACGTGCCCTGCTTCTCGTCGGCGTTGAGATAGTTGTACGCCGCGGACCGCTCGACATGATTCTGCGTGGTCACCCCGCCGCTCGTCGTGCGCAACTCCACCTTGCGGGACATTCCGGGCTGAACCTCGACCTGGATGTTCGCGGCGTACGAGCCGGGTGCCAGCCCAGTGAGTCGCTGGCTGATCGACGCGCGAGCACCGGGCTTGAGTACCGTCTCGTACTGCCCCTTGGCGTCGCGTTCGACAGCGACCTCACCCGTCGTCGTCCAGGAGTCCAGTTTGCCGGAGTTGAAACCCGGGTCGTCGACGTTGCTTGCCTCGCCCCACGACACGCGGCGGGCCAGGCCCGAGCCGGCGCCGATGGCGAGGATGTAGGCCGTTTTGGCCTCGGCCTCGATGGTCACCGCGCCGGCCTTGACCGGCACGTTGCGCACGAATGTGCGTCCCTGGTCGGTGAGCTTGAACAGGGCGAGCTGCTTCGCCGGCGCGAACCGGTCCGTCAGCTGCCAGGAGGTCGTGCCACCGTCGGCGTTGTAGTGATACATCTTCGGCCCGCCCTTGTCCGTCTTCCACGGCAGCAGGTAGGCGTCATCCTGGAGGACCACGGCATCGCCGACGAGGATTTTGCGGCCACCGGTATCCGTGGCTCGCACCCCATCCGTGAAGCGGATGTCGTTCTGCTCCCAGTCCACGATCTCGTGTTGCTGGAGGAACTTCGTCGGCAGATTGCGCTGCCAGACGTTGTCGTAGAAGAAGTTCCAGTCGACCTCCGAGGTCCAGCCCTCGAAGTCGCGCAGTTCGGCGTTGCCGAGGATCGGATGCGGGTTCCAGGTGTCCTTCTGGGTGTTCCGGACGAAGCGGATGATGTCGGAGTTGAGCCCCTTGTTGGTCGCCCCGCCGTAGGACTCGTCATTGGCCCAGTGAGTCCACACCGCCTGCCGGTCGAAGGCGTACGACCATTCGGTCGCGATGTTCCAGCCCTGGTTGGTCAGCTCCTTCGCAAGACGGTCCTGCTTCCAGCCGAAGGAGGCGTAGACGTCGAGGTAGAGGAGGGCGAGATTCTTGTCGGTCTCGGCGCGGAGCTGAGCGAAGCGCCGCTGGACGTCCCCGCTCGTGAGGTCACGACGCTGGTCGATGTAGTACGACTGGTCGAGCCAGTTCCACCCCTTGGCGTTCGCGTTGACGAGTTCGTCCTTGAAGGTCTTGGCGACCGGGTAGGCCTCGGTGGCATTGACGTGGACGCCGAACTCAGCGCCCCACTTGGCGCCCTGCTTGAGCAGCGTGTTGAGCTCGGTGAGCCCGCCCGCCCGCTTGTTGATGTTGCCCCCGTAGTCGGGGTGAGCCGAGTCGTGACCCTCCGACTGGTAGCCCTTGAGGATCGCCATTTGGCCCAGTCCGTCGGTCGCCAGCGAGATCCGCTTGACGTCGTCGAGGGTGCGCAGGAACGGATGGGTGGCCATCGAGCCGAAGTTGTACGGGATGTGCGCGATGACGCGATCGGGGGTTTCCTTGGCGCCGTTGCCGCTGATCGCGATGTCGCGCAGCGCGATCGCCCCGTCCTGCCAGTCGACCTCGCCATCGGCGTTCGCGTCCGGCGTCACGGTGACCTTGGCCCAGGGCAGTTCCTCGGTGAACGGCGCGCCGGCGGCACGGTAGGTCCACTGTCCGCTCCAGAAGCCGACTCGTGTCCGTTGACCGTCTTTGACCGACTGTCGCCAGATCCGGCGGTTGTTACTGCCCAGATCCTGGTCGTAGACGGAGTTGGTCTCGAGGGCCGCTGCCAGGGCACTCGTGCTGACGATGGCGTACGCCGAGCCGACGGGCGCGGCGTCGGGCGAGGTGGCGGCTGTCACCGCCGTGACCGTGTCCCCGGCGGTCGTCCGGTTGGCCGAGATGACGGCTGTCGCTGTTGTCGCGCGGGCGTCGGTCGAGTCGACGGACATCAGATCGTGGCCAGGGATGTCGATCGTGCCGACCCGGTGCTCGGCGGTGTCCTCGATCCCTGTGATGGCGAAGGTCGTGACCCGGCCTGTGAGGTGGAGGCTGGCCGTCATCATGACGCCGTCGAGCCCGGGAAAGGAGAGCTTGTAGCCGATCGTGTTCTGGTCGACCTGAGCCGCATCGACCTTGACCTCGTGCGTTGCGCCATTGATCTTGACGGACGTGAGGGGCGTCGCCGAGCCGTCGATCCACGCGCCGGTGCTGCGTTCGGCGTACCGGATCACCTGAGGGAACGCCTTGCTCACGGTGACAGTGAGCTGGTCCGACGTTAGCAGCGCCGTGCCGTCCGATATCGAGGGTGGCGGTGCCGCGAGCGGCTGGGCCGCGTTGCTGCCGAGCAGGGCGACCCCGGCGGCGAAGGTGGTGACCGCTGCGAGTATTCGTCTGTGGCTTCGACGCATTCTGACGGACCCTTCCTGGGCAAGTGAGGGTGGCGGCGGCGCCGGGACAAGGTGGCGGCACCACTCCGCAAGCGATGCTGTGATAGCACCAATTGAGCGGCAACAGTAAGCACCGCGCACCCTGAGCGCAAGGGCACAGCGCAGGTGAGCGACGGCGCGGGACGCGCGCGGCTACCCCTGGGGGCATGCGACGAGCGCCCGACGGATTCCGCCGGGCGCTCGTGGGTCGGTCAGGAGGTGTGGGCGATCCTCAGCGCACGTAGATCATGTCGCCGATGGTGCGCTCTCTGCCGTCGGATGGGCTGGTGACCACCTGGTCGTTCAGCACCATCGCCGTCGATCCACCGCCGTCGAGGTTGATTCCGTTGCTCAGGCCCAGGGTCAGGGCCAGCTCAGCGGTTTCGTCGATGGACAGCCCGAGTTCACCGGTTTGGCGGCCGTCCACGGTGATGAGGAGGGTCCGGCCGTGCCCGTCGACGCCGGCGAACGTGCGGGGGTTGCGCTGCAAAGCCCAGCCGTAGGCGAAGGAGGGGTCGTTGTCGCGCACCATCCCGTCGGCCCGCTGCGTAACGTGCTTGCGCCCGCCGCGGACCAGCTCAGGGCCGCCGTTCACCACCGAGACGTTCTTGCGGACCAGCGACTTGCCGCCGGCGGTCAGGTCGGTCGCGATCGTGAGCCGGTCGCCGACGACGACCTCCGCGAGCTGATCGGAAGCGCTGCCGGTGGCCTGGACGGAGCGTTCGCCGGCGTGGAGTGAGGTACCTCGCTGACCTGCCACGTGCACGACGCGGTCCTTGCGGTCGACCACGACCTCCCGTCCCGGCCCGGCCGGCGTCTGCGTGTCGAAGGCGGTCGTGAACGCGACCAACTCGTCGGGGTCGGTGCAGGTCACGTCGTGCAAGGGGGCGTCCGTCGGCAGGTCGCCCGTGCCGCCGCAGTTGCGGATGAGACCCGGGAAGCGGTTGATCCCGTCCAGTGAGTGCACCTGCTTGCCTCGGGATTGATGGCCGCTCTCGACCGTGATGGTTCCGTGCCACGCGGGCCGGACGACATTGGTTCCGCGACCAGTGTGCGGGAGCACGAGCACCGGTCGGTCGCCGACCGGCTCGGACTCCAGCACGCCGTCGTACACGGCTGCTCCGGCGGGGTCACCTGGAGCGCCGCTGGCGGAGCTGAAGACGAAGAAACCGGCGTTGATCGCCGCGGTCGCATCCAGGCCGGCGCTCATCGTCGAGACGAGTTCACGGTCGTAGAGGTCGGCGCCGTAGGAGGCCCCGAGCTCACCCGCGAATGTGCGTGGGTCGATGGTGAGGACGTTCACCGTCCACTTGCCGCGGTCCTGGCTTGCGCCGTCCCAGCCCCGGTACCAGGTACGGGAGGAGAAGCCGGCGGCACGCAGCGCGGTGACTTTGGCCGATGCGGCCGACGATGAAGCGAACGTCTGCGTCAGGCGCACGCGGTACCCGATGACACCGGCTGGCACGTCCGCAGCCGCCGGCTGCTCGACTGGCTGAGCCTCCGCAGCGAAGCCGCTCGTCGCCATCCGGTCGACGATCCGCTGGGCGCTCGCGCGGTCCTGGATCGCCTTGGCCGGGGCATCCGGGTCGGGATCGTTGAGATGCGCGACATGGTCGACTTCCTTAAGGTGGTTTCGTAAATCTCGCTACAGATATTCCGTGCGAGCTGGAGCGATGTCAAGGGTGAATCTGGAAATTCATGCTCGTAAGTGCTTGCCCAATGCGGCGAGCGTGCAGGAGACTCCAAACTTCTGTTTCGCAGACCGGCCCCGATGCAATCCGCTAGGAGTCCGCCATGACGTCGCACGTGCCCCCTCGCACTGTCCTCCTCGCTCTGCTCGCCCTGATCGCCACCTGCCTGGTCGGCGTCCCGCTCGCCTCCGCTGGGACCGCCGCGGTATCGGACGGCGCGGCGATCAGCTCCGCCAGTCAATCCGCCGCCGGCTCCGGCCGGCCACTGATCCCGCTGCCGGTGGTCGCCGAGGACGTCGCCGGCGACCCATTCACACTTAGGCCGTCGCTGGTGGTGGTCGCACCCGGTAGCGCCGCGCCGCTCGGTGCCCAGCTCGCCGCGCACCTGCGCAAGTCCACTGGGTTCAAGGTGCCGCTCGTATCGCGTGGCGGCAGCCAGGCGATCCGGATCACTGTCGATCCGGCCGCGGCGTATACCGTCGATGGCCGCGCGCCGACGGCCGAGTCCTACGTGCTCGACGTGACCGGCGCCGGCGTGACGATCACCGCGCGCACCGCGCACGGCGCGTTCAACGGTGTGCAGACGCTGCGCCAGTTGCTCCCGGCCTGGGCCGAGTCGGCGACCCCGGTCCGCACCGGCTGGCAGGTCCGGCCCATTCACATCGAGGATGCGCCCCGGTTCTCGTACCGCGGCGTGATGCTGGACGTCGCCCGGTCGTTCCAGGAGGTCGATGAGGTAAAGCACTACATCGACGTGCTGTCGGCCATGAAGATGAACGTGCTGCACCTGCACCTGGCCGACGACCAGGGCTGGCGGATCGAGATCACCAACAACGGCAAGGCCGCCGGTGACCCGATCGACTACAGCGCCCTGACCCGCGAGTCAGGGATCACCGCGATGAACCAGCAGGGCTACCGCCAGGAGCTGGGCCGGACCGGCTACTACACCCAGGCGCAGTACCGCGACATCGTCGCCTACGCGCAGAAGCGGCACGTCACGGTGGTGCCGGAGGTCGACATCCCGGGTCACACCAATGCCGCGCTGCACGCGATCCCGCAACTCAACACCGACCGCTCGCTGCCTGCACGGAACCCGCAGACCGGAGTCGTCGACTGGAACGGCACCGGCAATGTCGGCTACTCCGCGCTGGACGAGAAGCACGAGCTCAGCTACACGTTCGTCGCGCACGTGTTCAAGCAACTGGCCGCGATGACCGGCGGTCCGTACGTGCACCTGGGCGGCGACGAGTCGCACGCGATGGGCCACACCCGGTACGTCGAGTTCGTCAGGCGGGCGGTGCCAGTGCTGCAGCGGGCCACCGGTGTCGGCACGATGGGCTGGACCGAGTACGCCGAGGCTGGGCTCGCGCAGGGACCGGGGTACTGGAACGGCTCGGTGGTGCAGTACTGGGTTGGTTCCGGTGACTGGGTGCGCGACTTTGTCAGCAAGGGCGGCAAGGCGGTGGTGTCGGCGGCCGGCGGCTCGTACCTGGACCAGAAGTACAACTCGGCGACGCCGATAGGTCTGACCTGGGCGTGCTCGGGTACCTGTGACTTCCAGAAGTACTACAGCTGGGACCCGACCACGACGATCTCCGGCGGGGTTCCGGAGTCCGGCATCCTCGGCGTCGAGGGACCGCTGTGGTCGGAGACGGTGCGCGGCGGCGACCAGGCAGGGTTCCTGACCATGCCGCGCGCGGCGGCGATCCTGGAGACCGGCTGGACCCCGGCCGCGAAGAAGGATGTCACCGGTTTCGCCGCCCGGCTCGGCCTGCTCGGCCCGCACCTGACGGTTGCCGGTAGCAACTACTACGAGAGCGCCGGAGCGACCTGGGCGGCGTCCGTCGCGGGTACAGACGTCGCCGCGCGGCCGGGGAGCACCGGCCCGCACCGCGTTGGGCTGGTCGTCGCACCGGGCACGAAGGCGTCCGCCGACGGCACGCAGATCGTGCCGGACACCGTGAGCACGGACGGCGACCCCGCCTCGAAGAGCGCGCTGACCGGGCCGCTCACTGCCACCCTGACCTGCGGGACCGCCGCCCTGCCGGTCCGGTTCGGCCAACAGCAGGCCCGCGACAACCTGCACGGCGCAGGCACCTACACCGCCACCGTGCAGGCCGCGTTCAGCACGGACACCGACTGCATGCTCACCCCGTCGACCGGTGAAGCGGTACCTATCCGGGTCAGAGCCACCGACCGGGCCCCGGTCGCCAGTGACGCTCCCGCCGGCACCCCGGCGCTATCCGTCGGCAGGTCCGGCAAGCAGGTGCACGCCGGGACCTGGGTGCCGCTCGACCTGACCGGGTTCGCCCCCGGCTACGTCGACATCCGGATCGACGGCAGGACCGTCTACACCGTCCGGCCCGGCGCGAACGGCGAGTTCCACCGCACCGGCGTGGTGCCGCACACGCTGTACGACGGCAAGCGAACCTTCAGCGCCGTCCAGGGCGAGCGGTCCGCGAGCGTCGTGGTCGACGTCGAGTCCGACCTCAAGCCGCTGCCGAATCTGATCGACCAGACCACGCTGAAGGTGCATGACGTCGACAGCGCGGAGACCGTCGGCGAGAACGGCGCGGCCGGCAACGCGATCGACGGCAACCCGAACTCGATCTGGCACACACAATGGCTGAACGGTGCCCCGGGCTTCCCGCACCACATCACTCTCGACCTGGGCAAGGCGCACGACGTCACCGGGCTGCAGTACCTGCAGCGGCAGAATGCCCGCAACGGCCGGATCAAGGACTACCGGATCGCGGTCTCCGCCGATGGCACCGCCTGGACCGACGTGGCAACTGGGTCGTTCGCCGAGGTTCTGACCCCGCAGAACGTGACGTTCGGAGCCGTCCGCGGCCGCTACGTCCGGTTGACCGGTCTGAACACCCACCCGGGCAACGCGTTCGGCGGCGCGGCCGAGATCAACATCGGCGGCGTGCCGGCTCCCTAGGCCGGATGGACGGCCAGTGCGTTAGGCCGTGTGGGCAGCACGATCGGGACCTCTGCCCCAGAGCAGAAGGCGGCCCTGCTCCTTGGCGACGCGCAGACCGCCGGCGAGAGCGGCGTCGCGCCAGTCGGTGAACCGTGGTGCGACGACTCGCGTGTCGAGCGGTGAGCAGACGCGCAACTGCCTCTCGACCCGCGCGGCGAGATGGGCGCCGCCGGCCACGCCGGTCTCGCCGTGCAGGACGAACAGGCCCGGGTCCATGACCGCGGAGATCGCCGCCAGACCGACCGCGATGCGTCGTGCGACCTCGTCGAGGAAGGCCTCGGCTTCCGGGGTCTGTCCGCGAGTTGCCTGGGTGATCATCGTCTTGACCGAACGGCCGGCGAGTCCGTACTGCGTGCGGCCGAGGTCACGGAGAGCGCGGGAGCCGACCAGGGTCTGGAAGTCGCCACGGAAACCGTCTCGCGCGGACGGGGTTCGGTCGACCGGTGGCACCGGGGCCCCTGGAACGGGCATGTAGCCGATCTGGCCGGCAGCGCCGCTCGCACCGAGATACGGCCGGCCGTTGTCGATCACGGTTAAGCCGACCCCGACTCCCAGCCAGATCAGGGCGTACTGGGTGTCCGGTGGAACGTCCAGGAACTGTCGCTCCGCGAGTGCGACGAGTCGGACCCCGGTGACCAGTTCGACCGGACCGCCGACCAGTTCCTGTAAGGGGATCAGCATGCCGGAGCGCCATTCCGGCAGGTCCCAGGAGAAGCCGAGATCACCGGTGGCACGATCGACGATGCCTGGCAGGCCGACGACCGTGTGGACCGGGGTCTCGCCGGACCGTCCGGCTGCGATGGTGACGTCACGGATGAGGCCGGAAATCTGTTCAGGGAGCGGAGTGTCGTCCTGTGGGCGGCTGAGGGTGTGCCGTGGACCGCCCGCGACGTCGCTGACTGTCGCCCACAACTCGTTGTCCCGGAAATCCGCCGCGGCAACCAGATGGTCGCCGGTGCGCAATCCGTACAGCACCGGTCGTGGCCCGGGTCGAACCGCCTCGGCCTGCCCGACTTCCTGGATCAGGCCGCGGTCGGTGAGACGGCGGACGAGATCGATGACGGTCGGCTGAGCCAGCCCGGTGATCTCGCGCAATTGGGTGCGAGTGAGCGGTCCCTGATCGGCGAGCAGGTCGAGTGCGACCCGGTCGTTGATCTGCCGCGCCATCCGCGGATCGCCGCGGCCTGCGGTTCTGGTCATCGTTCCCGTCCTTCGGTCTTGATGACACCCTACGCAACAACTGCCCAAAGCTGGACCCGTGGTGGACACACAGTGCTTGTCTTACAGGCCGCTCTGCCATTGACTAGTAGGGAACCGACTGATTAACGTCCGTCATGACTTATCGCCATGCAGCAACGACCTGCCAGGGAGGACTGCCATGCCGCCACCGAGTGCCATGAGTCGTCGAACGCTTCTTCAGGTTGCCGGCGCCGGTGCCGCAGCCGCGGCGACTGGCGTGACACCCGTACGGGCCGCCGCCCGGCGGGTTCGTGATCCGCTGACGCATGCCGACCGGGTGTTCCTCACGGATGGCCTGCACCACGGATCCTGGAACCGTTCGGGTCCCAGCGACGGCTGGGACCCGACGCCTCAGCGGTACATCGACTCCGGCTTCACCGCCCCGACGTTCTACAATCCTCCGGGTTTTGCGTCCGACCTGATGGCCGGCCTGCCCGGGTACCGCTGGTCGAGCGCACAGGACCCGGTTGACGGTGGTGCGCTGAACGAGCCGCCGCCCGCCGGTACGCCGATCCTGACCGGCGACCGCGCCGCGAACGCCGACCGGCTGTTCAGCATCTGCGTCGGTGACGAGAACACCTACACCGCAGAGCATCTGTCGTGGTGGACCGAGTACTTCGCCCGCCTACGAGTCGAAGCCCCCAACGCGATCCTGCACAACAACCAGTGGGGTGGGCAGTGGACCGATGCTCAACTGCGGACCTACATCCAGACCTGCCACCCGGACCTGCTGACGTTCGACACCTATTACTTCTGGGGGAATCCGCAGTTCGCGGGTGGCAGCGTCACGCCGCTCTACAACCACACTGCGCGTTATCGGAGTCTTGCGCTGGAGGGTCAGGACGGCGCGGGGAGGGCTCCGCTCGCCTTCGGCCAGTACACCTGTGGATTCCGGCTGCCGTTGACTTCCTCGTCGCCGGGCTACGAACGCAAGTACATCACGTCGGAGTCGCAGCTCAAGGTGGTGTCCGGGGTGACCTGGGCGATGGGTGGGCGTTGGCAGACGCTGTTCCGCTGGGAGCTCGACGCCACCGCCCCGGGGTGGCCGGAGTCCGACGGCCTGTTCCTGAACTACGCGGACACCACCCCGACGCCGCAGTTCTACCAGTTCCAGAAGCTGAACGCGGAGATGCGCGCCTTCTCCCCGTACCTGGTCCGGCTGCGCACGAAGGCGATCGCGGTGCGACGCGGCAAGACAGCTACCGGTGCGACAAATCCGGCATCGGCCGTGGGCGACTTCACCGCCGCGACCGACACGGGCAGCTGGGTCAGCGACATCACGTCGGTGAACACCGGGATCGCGAACAATCACCAGCCGGGTGATGTGTTCTTCGGTTCGTTCCGCACGGTCCCCGGGCTGACGAGCGCGGAGATCGGAAGCTATCTGCCGGGTCCGCATACCCGGGCGTTCATGCTGGTCAACGCGCTGACCGCCAGCAACACCGACGGCACCAGCCATACCGGCACGGGCGGACGTGGTGTCGACTGCTCGCAGCGAATCACCGTCACGCTGAACACCTCGAACGCCGGCAACCACGTACTCAAGCGCGTCAATCGCCTCGACGGAACGCTCGTCACGGTCCCGTTGACGCAGGTCAGAAGCGGCGTACACACGTTCGACATCGACGTCCTGGGTGGCGACGCCCACCTGTTCATCTGGAGCTGACCATGCCTGCCTCATCGCGGCAGCACCCGAACATCGTGCTTGTGATGACCGACGACCAAGGTGCCTGGGCGCTCGGAGCGTCGGGCAACCACGAGATTGTTACGCCCCATCTCGATCGCCTCGCGGCGGAGGGGACCAGATTCGAGCGGTTCTTTTGCGCTTCGCCGGTCTGCTCGCCGGCGCGGGCCAGTTTCTACACCGGGTTGATGCCGTCGGCTCACGGCGTACACGACTGGATCTCGGCCCGTCACATCGGTCCGCAGGGACAGGACTTCCTCGACGGGCACGAACTCCTGACCGACGTACTCGCGAAGAACGGCTACCGCTGTGGGCTGGCCGGCAAGTGGCATCTCGGGGCGAACGATGTGCCGCGACCGGGGTTCGTCCACTGGTTCGCGCACCAGAGCGGAAGCAGCGCGTACACGAACGCGCCGATCGTTCGTGACGGTGCGCTGGTCGATCAGCCCGGCTATGTGACGGATGCCTTCACCGATGAAGCCTGTGCTTTCATCCGTCGAGAGGTGGAGCGCGACCGGGAGGCACCCTTCTTCCTCGCTCTGAACTACACCGCGCCGCACTCGCCGTGGAAGGATCAGCATCCGCGCCGCCTGCTCGAGTTGTACGACGACTGCGCGTTCGAGACCGCCCCGCAGGCGCCCCCTCATCCGTGGGCGCGGCACACAGCGACCGGCAGCCCTGCCGAAGGCGAACCGGATCTGCGCGCCGCGCTCGTCGGGTACTACGCATCGATCACCGGTGCCGACGAGGGGGTCGGGCGAGTACTCGCGGAGCTCGACCGGCTCGGTGTTCGCGACGACACGCTCGTTGTTTTCACCAGCGACAACGGTTTCAGCTGCGGCCAGCACGGCTTCTGGGGCAAGGGCAACGGGACGAACCCACAGAATTTGTACGACAGCTCGATTCTGGTGCCGTTCATCGTGAATCAGCCGGGCCGCGTGCCAGCAGGTCGCCTGGTGTCCGCCCTTGTTTCGGCGTACGACGTGAAGACGACACTGCTGGAGCACGCCGGTATCGATCATCCGGTCGAGCCTCGGTCACCCGGCCGCAGCTTCCTGGATCTCATCGAGGGCCGCGACCCGGACGAAGTCCGCGAGCGGGTAGTGGTTGCCGACGAGTACGGTGCCGCCCGAATGATCAGGACTGCCGGCTGGAAGTACATCCGGCGCTATCCACTGGGGCCGGACGAGTTGTACGACCTGGTCAACGACCCGTGGGAGCGGGACAACCTCGTGGACGACCCGGTGTACGCCGCACGGGTCACGCAACTGGCCGAGGAACTGGCGCTCTGGTTCGCCGAGTACACCGATCCTCTGCATGACGCCCGCGCGGTATCGGTCAGCGGCTTGGGCCAGGTGGAGTACGACCACCTCCCCGGAGCCTTCAACCAGGCGCTGAACCAGCGCGTCAAGTCCTGAAGCCGTCGATCGAGACCGCGGCCAGGCCGTGCGGCTTAGCGGTCGACGAAAGTCCAAGTCTCGCTCCCTCAGAGTCCATTCCGCCGACATCCGATGCATGTATTTCACACAACCCGATGAGCGCACTTGTCAAGGCCTGATGCCGGACGTCTTGGCTATCGCCGCGATAGCCAAGACGTCGCTACGCCGCAGGGCAGTTGGTGTGCAAGGTTGGCATTCGTTCCTGGTTCCTCCGTTTCTCGGATTCGCGCCGCCCGACAGCGACCGGAAGGATGTTCATGAACGATCAGCCACCCGCGGAGACGCGCGAAGGCCTCGCACGACGATCGCTTCTCGGAGGTGGCGTCGCAGCGGCCATGTCGCTCGCGGCCACGCCGGCCTCCGCAGCCGACAGACCACGAGCCGCCGGACCGATCCGAGCGGCAGTCCTCGAGTACGTCGACCAATGGACCCACGGCAAAGGGCTGGCGGCCCTGCTGGCCCAGGCCGGCGTCGAGGTGATGACCCTTGATGTGGGTAAGCCCGCGAGCGGTCAGCTGATCGACGGACAGCGGGTCGACCTGATCGCGTTCGGCAGCTTCACCAACAACGATGCCGCCTACACCGCCTATGTCGCCGAGGAGGCGCGGTCGATCCAGGACTTCGTCGCCCGGGGCGGCGTCGTACTCGACCTGGCCCAGTCGGACCAGCTCGGCGCGAGTGTCGCCTATCTGCCCGAGGGCATGAGTGCTCGGAGGGCGGATCCGGATCACGACACGGTGTTCCCGATGGCCGGCGAGCATCCGCTTGTCGCCGGTCTGCGGACTGTCGACGGGCAGTTGTTCACCGGCCGCAGTACGGCTACCCGCGTCAGCTGGGAGACACTGGTGTCCGGGCTGTCGATGCGTGTGCTGATGGCGACGGCCTCGACCGGCCTGCCGCCGTGCCTGCTCGAAGGCGCGTACGGCCGTGGCCGGTTCCTGGTCAGCAGCCTGACCATCGACAAGGTGTACGACGCGTCGGGTCGGGCGCCGATCCAGCCCGACGCGGCGTTCGCCGACAGCGCCGCGTTCTTCACCGCCGTCGCACGGTACGCCGGGATGGTTCGAGCAGGCACCGCACCGAAAGTGGTGCCGACCCCGATGCCCACAGAGCCTGCTACCGGGCCGCTCGTCGGTCATGTCGATACCGAGAGGGCGAGGATCTGGTTCCGTCCAGGTGCCGACCACCAGACACTGACGCGATGGCGATGCACGGTCCGCAAGGGATCCGGTGTGGTGACGGTGGCGAGTGCCGACTTGTCCGCGTTCAACGACAACACCGCGCTGTTCGACGTTCGGGGGCTGAGCGCCGGTCGCACCTACACCTTCACGATCACACCGAAGCGGTTCGACGGCGACTTCGCGCCGCTGACCGGATCGTTCACCACCGCCCCGCAACCCGGCCGCCCCACCGTGGTTACGATGGGACTCGGGTCCTGCGCCCCGTCGGACTCGAACACGATCTGGACACGGGTCGCCGACGAGGGCTGCGACAGCTTCGTGATGCTCGGTGACACGCCGTACATCGACTCCGGCGACCTGGAAGTTGCCAGGAGCAAGCATCGGTCCTTCCTCAAAGTGCCAGAGCTGGCGGCGCTGGTCCGCTCGCGGCCGGTCTGGGGGACCTGGGACGACCACGACTTCGGCGGCAACGACCAGCACGGCGACTTCCCGGCCAAGGCGAACTCCCGGCGCGCGTTCGTCGACTACCGTGCGAACGTCACCTTCGGCCACAACGCGGCCGGCGAGCAGCTTGCCGACCGGTCGGTCGGCAGCGGGGTGTATACCTCGTTCCGGCGGGGGCCGATCGAGGTGTTCCTGCTGGATCCGCGCTGGTTCAGCCGGACCGAGCCGAGCTGGGCCGACCCGGCGCAGACGACGTGTCTCGGCGGGATCCAGTGGCAGTGGTTCCGGGATCGGGTGCGTCGGAGTACGGCGACCTTCAAGGCCATCACGACCGGGATGATCTGGGACGACAAGCAGAACAGCGAGAAGGACGACTGGGCGACGTACTCCTATGAGCGCGAGGCGATCTTCGACTTCATCAAGACCGAGAAGGTCCCCGGCTGCTTCCTGCTCAGCGGCGATATCCACGTGTCGCGGGCACTGAACTACGGGCCCCGGGTGGGGTACGACCTGTGGCAGTACGTCGTCAGTCCGATGCACGGCAGCACGATTCCGAGCCTGAACGACCCGAATCCGGCCCTGGTCCACAGTGCGGTCGAGCCCTACGTGTTCCTGAAGCTCGTCGCCGACACGACGGTCAGTCCGGCCACGCTGACCGCTACCTGGATCAACCGCGACGGCCGCCGCATCTTCGAGGTGCGACGCACCAGCACGGACATGGGCTACCTGAGTTAGCACGATCGGAGCCGGTGTCCCAAAATGATCGGCCGCAGCGTCGACACCCGGCAGCGGATCCAGGTAACGCTGGACCTCTCCGCTCAGTCTGGCGCTAACTCGATCGTGCAGTCGGTCCGGCCGGGCCGCCTGCCCGCCCCAGACCCGTCACTGCAAGCCGCGGAGAGATGCTCCTTGGAGATCCGGAACGCCGAACGCTGCATCCCGAAGCAGGCGAGATGCCTCATGCACAGCGCCGGCGAGGACTGCACTGTCGCCAAGCCGCGACACCCGAAGGTCGACTCCCCATGGCAGATGATCCGTCAGTACAGAGGTCAGTGGCTGGACCAGCGCGCTGCCCAGCAGCTTCGACACCTCACCGGCGAGGACGATGCACTCGGGATCGACGACGGTGACCATCGCGAGCAGTCCGACGGCTATCTGCTCCGCGACCGCCCGCCATTCCGGAGCGGTGGACGGCTTGGACACCAGGTTCGTGGTCCACGCGTACGCCGGATCGTGCTTCGTCCCCGCGGCGGCGGCGAGAGCGACCGCGCCGGCGAGCGTCTGGTAGCTCGCGACCCTTCTTTCCAGCCGGCGCATCGGGACCGGCTCGGCGCTGGCCGGGAGGAAGCCGATCTCGCCCGCGGCACCGTGCTCGCCCCGCAGGATCCGCCCCTTGAGCATCAGGGCCGAGCCGACGCCCACGCCCAAGGACAGCAAGAGAAACGAGTCGACGTCCTGCGCGATGCCCACGCGATGCTCGGCGACGGCGCGAAGGTTGACCTCGTTCTCGAAGGCGGTGTCGTGACCTAGACGCCGGCGAATTCGCGCGGCCGCGCCGGCGGGCCAGTCGGGCCGGTCCCAGGCGAAGACGATGTCGCCGGTGGCCGGGTCGACCGAACCAGGAAGCCCGACAACGGTGCAGAGATACTTGAACCGCCGGTCCTGCTCCGTCTGGCCGACGGCATCGACGATCTGGTCGACCAGATCCACGCCCGGAACAATCGGCGTACTGGTGTCGCCACGGCGTGAGCTGCCGAGAACCACGCGGCGGACGCGGATCTCGTCCACGGCGATGTCGACTCCGATGCACAGTCCGAGATCCGGCGGCAGCCCGTACAACGTGGCCTTCCGTCCGCGTTGCGCGCTCTCCCTCAGGCCATGCTGTGCGACCAGTCCGCGCGCTGCGAGCCGCTCGGTCAGTTCGAGCACGTAGGGCCGGGAGAACTGCGCCGCCTGAGCGATCTGGCCACGGGTCAGCGGCCCATAGTCGGCCAGCAACTCCAGGAACGCCCTGTCGTTGATGGCCCGGACGGCCTCGACCGAGAGTTGGGGCACCTTCATCCGCGGCTCCTGACCGAAAAGTGGGTAGACCGATTGAAACATCGCGAGCCCGCCTCGGCGTCACACCCGCGTCAGCCACGGCCGAGAGGCGCAGGCGGCGATTCCCTTGCAGTGATCGGATTCTATGCCTTGACGGATCCGTGTTATTAGATAAGTCTTGCTACTAAATTCTTCCCGGTCGCCCGTTCGCCGGATCAGGGCGGCCGAGGATGCGGGACAGGGAGTCGCGTAGATGCGAACGCAGGACAGCAGGACACCGCCGGCAGTCTGCCGCGACGAAGGCCGGCGAACGACGGCACCGGAGCCGAGCGAGCTCGCCTGGGCGGAGGTCCAGGAACGGTTCACGTGTCCGTCGTGGTTTGCTGAGGCGAGGTTCGGTGTCTGGGTGCACTGGGGAGCGCAGACTCAGCCGGCCGAAGGGGGTGGTTGGTATGGCCGTCACATGTACATGGCGGACGTTGGCGACCAGAGGTGGGGAGCCGGTGCGTATTCGTACCACTTGAAGACCTATGGTCATCCGTCGGAGAAGGGATTCAAGGATGTTATCCGTGAGTGGAAGGCGGCCGAGTTCGACGCGGACGCGTTGCTGGAGTACTTCGCCGGGCTCGGAGCGAGGTACTTCGTGGCCCTCGCCAATCATCATGACCACTTCGACAACTTCGATTCCAGCCATCAGCCGTGGAACTCGGTGAACGTTGGCCCGCGGCGGGATCTGATCGGCGAGTTCGCTGCTGCTAGTCGCCGTGTCGGGATGCCGTTCGGGGTCAGCTCGCATGACGACCGGATGCTGATGTTCTACGAGCATGCCTTTGGAGCTGACGTCTCGGGTCCGAAGGCCGGTGTGCCGTACGACGGGAACCTCACGGCGGCCGATGGTGAGGGAACTTGGTGGGAGGGGCTCGATCCGGCCGGTCTCTAC
>NZ_AQUZ01000025.1 GCF_000372465.1 Kribbella catacumbae DSM 19601 | reverse complement strand
GTCTTGTTGTGCCGCGTCCATCACACCGCATTGCACGACGGCCACTGGACCATCCAGACCATCGACAACCAGGTCCACGTCACCCGCCCCACCTGGGCCGACCCACCACCCCGCAGTACCCGACAACCCACCCCACCCAGCACCACCGCCCCCGCACACCCCGCGGCGACGGACGCTGATACCCGCACCAGCCCCACGGCATCCGCATCCACACCCGCTGACACCCGCACCACGCCCACTCCCACCACGACATCCACGCCGACCGACACCGATACCTGCGCACCACGGCCCACCATCGACGACGCATCCCTCACACCAACCCGGCCCCGGCCGCATTCAGGCGACGTCCCCTGGATCACCCCCGAACAAGCCGCAACCTTCGACCCCTGGGCCGACGGTGCCAAGCAACCCACAACGGACTACCTGACACCGAAGCGCGCCAGATAGTGCCAGACTCGCTTGAGGTCCTGATCGTCGTACCTGCCAAGAGCCACCGCATCGCCGATCACCCTCGGTGTCAGCCATCCGTTCACCGCAACCGCAACCGCAACCGCAACCGCAACCGCAACCGCAACCGCGACCCCGAGATCGACGTACTGCTGACCTCTGTACTCCGGATGCCGCCGAAGCTCGCCGACGCTCAACCGGAAGCCGCGATGCCACTCAACAGGGCAGGCAGCCGTCCGGCCGCGAGCTCGACCGCCGTACCCCGGTAGCTCGAGTCAAGCACCAATGCCTCGACGTCGCGGTCCAGATGCACCGGTTCGTGTACCTGCGCCTCGACGTAGTCGTCCAGGTCGTCCTGCTCGTCGGACTCGGCCAGCTCGATCAGCGACATCCCCGCCGCGACTCCGAAGTTCGCCGGCTAGCGATGGCTGTCGGGGTAGCAGAAGGTCGTCCGTGGCAGGACGCCAGCAGTCAACCTGAGATGGGCCGAGCCGAAGCGTGGCGCGGCGCCGACAGGTTTGTGGCGGAAGTTCAAGGCTCCGTAGGCCGGATGGCGGCGGGAGCGTCGTCGTAGGCGCCGCCGAATATCCTGCTCTCCCAGCGCCAACGGTCTCCACCAGGGCGCGCGGTCAATCCGCCGTTGCTTGTGCCGGTGGAGAACTGGGACAGGTACGAACCGCTTTCGGCCAGTGCGTCGAGGATCTGCCCTCGATCGGGGTGGAAGTTCAGCGTCACCCGCAGCGTCGGGTCGATCGGAACACCTGACGAGACACCAGCGACGTAGCGCAACGCCTTCACCGCAGCTGGCGAGAGGTTGCCGGACACGAGTGGATGATCGCATGAGCGCTCGGAGGAGTACCGCATTGTCTGACGACGCGCCGGCCTTCCTGCAGCGGGCGACGCAGGAGCCCGCGTCCCGGGTGGGTGGGAGCGGGCTCCGCGGGAGCGACATAGGAGCAACAGAAGGCGGCCGCGTCGGCGACCGTAGTACGGGCTAGCGGTTGCGATGTTGCTGGGCGACGTCTTTCAGGTAGAGGGCGCTTTGTTTGGGGATGCGGGCTTGGGTTTCGTAGTCGACGCGGACGATGCCGAAGCGCTTTTCGTAGCCGTAGGCCCATTCGAAGTTGTCGAGCAGGGACCAGGCCAGGTAGCCGCGGATGTCGGCTCCTTGTTTGATCGCCTCGGCGACCGCGGCCAGGTGCGACGCGAAGTACGCCGTACGGCCCTCGTCGGCGACGTAGCCGTTTTCGTCGGCGGTGTCGTCGAAGGCGGAGCCGTTCTCGGTGATGACCATCGGGAGGCCGGGGTAGTCCTTGCTGATCCGGACGAGCAGGTCGGTGAAACCCTCCGGGACGATCTCCCAGTCCATGGCCGTGCGCGGCTTGTTCAACGGTAGCGTCCGGCTGATCTGGTGACCGTCGTCGCCGACGGTCCGGCCGGCCTCGTCGAAGCCGGTGAACTTCTGGCTGAAGTAGTAATTGATGCCCAGGACATCGATCGGCGCCGAGATGGTCGCCAGATCGCCTTCCTGGACAGGGATTTCGATACCTTCAGCAGCAAGATCGGCGAGTACGTCGGCCGGGTAGCGGCCGTGGACCAGCGGGTCCAGGTAAAGCCGGGCGCCCATCCCGTCGGCGCGACGAGCCGCCTCGAGATCCGGCTCCGCGTCACTGGCCGGGTACGCCGTTGCCGCGTTCAACGTGATCCCGATGTCGAGTTTGCGGGGTGCCGCCTCGCGCATCCGTTCGGTGGCGAGACCGTGACCGAGCAGCAGGTGATGCACCGCCGCGACTGCCGCCGGATACTCCTTCCGCCCGGGCGCATGCGCGCCGTACGCGTAACCGAGCATCGCCGAGCACCACGGCTCGTTGAGCGTCGTCCAGGTGTCCACCCGGTCGCTCAACGCGTCGAACACCAGCATCGAGTAGTCCGCGAACCGGTACGCCGTATCGCGCACCGGCCAGCCCCCGGCGTCTTCGAGCTCCTGGGGCAGATCCCAGTGGTACAGCGTCACCCATGGGTCGATGCCCTGGGCAAGGAGTTCGTCGACGAGCCGGTCGTAGAAGGCGATCCCGGCCGGGTTCACCGCGCCTTTGCCGTGCGGCTGGACGCGCGACCAGGAGACCGAGAACCGGTACGTGTCCAGACCGAGTTCCTTGATCAAGGCAACGTCAGCGGGCATCCGGGTGTAGTGCTCGCAGGCGATGTCGCCGGTGTCACCGTTGTCGATCGCACCGGGGACCCGGCAGAAGGTGTCCCAGATCGACGGGGTCCGGCCGCCGACGTCGACAGCGCCCTCGATCTGGTACGCCGAGGTCGCGACGCCCCAGCGGAAACCGGGCGGCAGGCTGGAGATCAGCTCCTGCTCGGCCGCCGGCGCGGTGAACACTGCGGAGGTGGGAACAGCGGTGGTGTTCATAGGCGTGTGTACGGCGCCCGCCGGTGGGCGAGCGCCGTACTGGCTCCCTTCGTGGTTTGGTGGTGGGAGATCAGCCGACCGGAACGCGGCCCGGCAGCCAGCAGGCCACCTCGCGGTTCGGGTCGTTCCTGGCCTCGGGGACGCCGAGGACGGGGATCTCCGTCGAGCAGCGGTCGAACGCGTGCGGGCACCGCGGATGGAACGCGCACCCGGTGGGCATGCCGCGTAGATCAGGCGGCGACCCGGGGATGCCGGCCAGCTCCCGGCGCGGACCACGCAGCGCCGGGAAGGACTTGAGCAGTCCCTCGCTGTACGGGTGGAGGGAGTCCTTGTAGAGATCGGCGGACTTGGCCTGCTCGACGATGCGGCCGCCGTACATGATCGCGATCCGGTCGGAGAACTCGACCAGCAGCGAGAGGTCGTGGGTGATGAACAGTACCGAGAAGTCGAGCCGCTCGCGCAGTTCGACCAACTGGGCGAGGATCTGGCGCTGCATCACCACATCCAGTGCGGTGGTCGGCTCGTCCATGATGACCACCTGCGGCTCGAGCACGAGCGCCATCCCGATCATCACCCGCTGCCGCATGCCGCCGGACAACTGGTGTGGGTACGCGTCCATCCGGTCCGCGGAGATGCCGACCAGCTTGAGCATCTCCTTGGCCCGGGCCACTCGCGCCTCGGAACTCAGCTGCGGCTCATGCGCGCGGATCACGTCGAGCATCTGGGTAGAGACCTTGTGCACCGGGTTGAGCGAGTTCATCGCGCCCTGGAAGACGATCGACGTCTCGGCCCAGCGGAACGCCCGCAACTCGGAGTTGCTCAGCGCCATCACGTCGTACGGGTCGCCGCCTGGCGGGTGGTAGATGACGCTGCCGCCGCTGATCACGCCGGGCGGCGGGAGCAGCCGAGTGACGCCGTAGGCAAGCGTCGACTTGCCACTGCCGCTCTCTCCGGCCAGGCCGAGCACCTCACCGCGATGCAGCGTCAGCGTGACGTCGCGGACCGCCTGGACGGCCTGGTCGCCGAGACCGTAGTCGACGTTGAAGTTCTTGATCTCCAGCACTGGTGCCTTCATACGATCCAACTCCTCATGCGGCGCCCTTCGCTTCGTCAGCGGCCTTCCGTACTACGGGAGTGACCGGGTCCAACTTGTCGTTCTGGGACAGGACGGGGGTGAATCCGACGCGCATCTTGACGGTGCGGCCGTCGGCCGTCTTCACCCGGGTGTGGCCGCTGCTGCGCAAGCGAGGGCTGACGAACTCGTCGATGCCGAAGTTGATCAGCGACAGCGCCGTACCGAGGATCGCGATCGCGAGACCGGCTGGCACGAACCACCACCAGGCGCCCTGGGCCAGGGCCTGCTGGCTCTGCGCCCAGAACAGGATGGTGCCCCAGTTCCACTCGGAGATCGTCGAGATGCCGATGAACGCCAGGGTGATCTCGGACATCACGGCGAAGATCACGGTGCCGACGAAGCCGGAGGCGATGATGGCGGTCAGGTTCGGCAGGATCTCGACGGTGATGATCCGCCAGGTGCTCTCACCGGTGGCGCGGGCCGCCTCGACGTAGTCGCGCCGTCGCAACGAGAGGGTCTGCGCGCGCAGTACCCGGGCGCCCCAGGCCCATGACGTCAGGCCGATGACCAGGGCAACCATCAGGTCGCCCGCGCCGGGGATCGTGGACGCGACGATGATGATCAGCGGTAGCGCGGGGATGACGAGGAAGACGTTCGACAACGCGGACAGGCCTTCGTCCGCCATGCCGCCGAGGAAGCCGGAACTGACGCCGATCAGGACCGACAGCGCGGTCGCGATGATGCCGGCCAGCAGGCCGACGAACATGACGCCGCGGGTACCGACGAGGACCTGGCTGAAGATGTCCTGGCCGAGGTGCGTCGTACCGAACCAGTGCTTGCCGGACGGGCCCTGGATCAGGTCGTTACTGCGGGCCGACGGGTCGAACGGCGCGATCCACGGGCCGATGATCGCGATCAGGCAGAAGAAGCCGAGCACGACCAGACCGGTCGCGGCCTTCGGGTTGGCGACGAACCGCAACCGCTGGCGCTTGGCCGGGGTAGCGACTCCGGCCGGGCCTTCGGGCGTGACCGCGGTGATGGTGGTGGCTGGTGCGGACATCGGTCAGCCCTCCTTGCGGGTGCGGGGATCGAGCAGCAGGTACGCGACATCCGCGATCAGGTTGGCGATCAGGACCGACATCGTGATGACCAGGAACACGCCTTGCATCAACGGGTAGTCCTTGGAGCCGACGGCCTGGAACAGGTTGTAGCCGATGCCGGGGTAGGAGAAGACGATCTCCACCAGCAGGGTGCCGCCGACGATGAAGCCGAGCGACAGGGCGAACCCGGACACGTTCGGCAGCAGCGCGTTGCGGGCGGCGTAGCTGACCATCACGCGGCGCTCGCTCAGGCCCTTCGCGTGCGCGACGGTGATGTAGTCCTCTGACGCGACGGTAACCATCATGTTGCGCATGCTGAGGATCCAGCCGCTCACCGACGAGATCAGGATGGTGATTGCCGGCAGCAAGCTGTGCTGGACCGCGCTGCCGATGAACTCACCGTTCCAGGACGGCACCAGGCCGGGCTCGTAACCACCCGAGGAAGGGAAGAAGCTGTCCGAGCCGGCGAGCAGGGTGATCGCGAGCAGGCCGAGCCAGAAGTACGGGATCGACGACAGGAAGGTTGTCACGGGCAACAACCCGTCGAGCCAGGAGCCGCGCCGCCAGCCGGCCAGGACGCCGAGCGACGTACCGATCATGAAGCTGGCGAAGGTGGTGATGCCGACCAGGGCGATCGTCCACGGCAGGCTCTGGCCGAGGATCTCCGAGACCGGGGTGGGGAAGAAGGTGAACGACAGCCCGAGGTCGCCGCGGAAGATCTGTCCCCAGTAGTCGATGTACTGGCTCCACATGCTCGCGTTCTTGTCCAGACCGAACAGCACGTACAGCGACTGGATCGCCTCGGTGCTCATCTGGCCCTGGAACTTGTTGATCAGCGAGGTGACCGGGTCGCCCGGGATGAATCGCGGGATGAAGAAGTTGATCGTGATCGCGGCCCACGCGGTGAACAGGTAGAACGCGATCCGCTGCAGCAGGAACTTCACTTCGCGGCCCCTTCCTCGTAGAGCCAGCAAGCGGCCCAGTGTTCGCCCTCGCCGGAGATGACCGGCAGTTCGAAGCGCGGCGGCAGTTCGGTGGAGCACTTGGGCATCGCGTGGATGCAGCGCGGGTGGAACCGGCAACCGGTCGGTGGCGCGATCAGGCTCGGCGGCTCACCGCCGGCCTGGTCCTCAGGAGCGTCCTTCGCATCGCCGACGCGGTCGAGCCGGTCGGGATCGGGCGCGCTCTCGATGAGCAGCCGGGTGTACGGATGCGCGGGGTGCTGGGTGACGGTCTCGGAATCGCCGCCCTCGACCATGCGACCGGCGTACATCACCAGGGTCTCGTCGGCGAAGTACCGGGCCGAGGCGATGTCGTGGGTGATGTAGAGGATGGCCAGGTTCAGGCGTTCTTTCAAGTCACGAAGTAAGTTCAGGACGCCGAGCCGGATGGAGACGTCGAGCATCGAGACCGGCTCGTCGGCCAGCAGCGCCTCCGGGTCGGCGCCGAGCGCGCGGGCGATCGAGACCCGCTGGCGCTGGCCGCCGGACAGTTCGTGCGGGAACTTGTCCAGGTAGCGCTCGGGCGGGGTGAGCTGCACGCGCAGCAGCAGGGCGTTGAGGTTCTGCTCCAGCTCGGCGGAGTTCTTGCCGGCCCGGCCGTGGATCTTCAGCGCCCGGGTCAGGTGGTACCGGACGGTGTGGACCGGGTTCAGCGAGGCGAACGGGTCCTGGAAGATCATCTGCACCTGGCGGCAGTACGCCCGGAACTTGCGCCCGCCGTGCACAGTGATCGACTTGCCGTGCAGCCGGATGTCGCCGTCGGTGCGGGAGTACAGCTGTGCCAGCAGTCGCGCCACGGTGGACTTGCCCGAGCCGGATTCGCCGACGAGCGCGGTGACCCGGCCCCGGCGAAGCGTCAGCTGGATGTCGTCCACCGCGTGGACCGCCTTGCGCTCCTTGCTGAACAGGTCGCGCAGACCCCGCCGTACGGGGAAGTGTTTGGTGAGGCCGTCGGCCTCGAGGACCACGTCGCCCGTGGTCACCGGTTCTGTCTCGGTCGCCGTCATGACGTTTCGAACTCCTTGTGTGATCGCGGCACCGCGGCCGGGATCCCCAGGTGGTGGGATCCCGGCCGCGGCGTGTCCTTAGGCTCCTGCGGGCTTCAGGCTGAGGACGATCTGGAGTGCGTTCTGCTGCGTCGGCTGGGCCGGCGCGTACTGGTTCGACTCGTCCGGCCAGCCGGTCCAGTTCTTGGTGCTGTACAGGCCACCGACGTTGGACGCCGAGGTCGGGATGACCGGCATCTGCTCGACCATGATCTTCTGCAGCGTGTTCAGCGCCGTGGTCCGGGTCGCGTCGTCGGTCGCGTTGGCGTACTGGTCCAGCGCCTTGGTCGCCTCCGGGCTGTTGAACCGGCCGTAGTTGCCGCTCACGCCGCCCTTGCCGACCGGCTTCAGGATCTTGCCGTCCATGATGTTCTGGTAGATGTCGTAGGGCGTCGCGCCGCCGTTGGTCCAGTGCATGCCGGCGTCGAAGTTGCCCTCGTCGAAGGCCTTGAACCAGGCGTCCTGGTTGGCCTTGTCGACGGTCGCCTTGATCCCGATCGTGGACAGGTTGTCCTTGATGATCTCGAGGTCGGTGATGTAGTCGGACCAGCCGGCCGGGTCGGTCAGCGTGATCGTGACCGGCTTACCGGTCTTGTCCTTCAAGACGTTGCCCTCGAGCTTGTACCCGGCGGCGGCCAGGTCGGCCTTGGCACCTTCGACGTCGACCGAGTGCAACTTGTCCTTGAACTCCGGGGCGATGAACGACTCACCGGCCGGGGTCGGGATGCCGGTGACGGACTCGACCTTCGGGTAGAAGTAGCCGGCCTCACCCTGCATGAAGATGTCGTCGCGGTTGATCACCTTGTCCATCGCGCGCCGCAGAGCCGGGTCGTCGAAGGGCTTGCGGGTGGTGTTGATCCACAGCCCGTGGATGCCCAGGTTCGCCGGGAACCACAGCTTGTGGTTCTTCTCGTCCTTGGACTGGTAGACGGCCTTCACGTTCGGGACGAAGACGAAGCTCCACTCCGAGGCGCCGTTGGCCAGCGCGGTGGTCTGCGCGTTGTTGTCGTTGTACGACGTGTAGCGCAGCTCCTTGACCTTCGGCAGGTCCTGCCAGTACGCGTCGCGGACCGCCAGCGTGGTGGTCTGCGGAGTGAACGACTTCACCTTGTACGGGCCGGTGCCGATCGGGTTCTTCAAGGTGTCCTGGGTCGGATCCTTGAGCGCGGACCACTGCGCCTTCGGTACGACGAAGACGGTGAGCACCTTGTTCTGGTTGACGAACTGGGACCGGGTGAAGGTCAGGTCGACCTTGTTGCCCGACACGGTGATCGTGCCGTAGGGGATGGCGTCCTGGTTCAGGCCCTCGTGGTCCTTGCGCAGCTGGAACGAGTAGGCCACGTCGTCGGCCGTCATCGGCGAGCCGTCGGAGAACTTGACGCCGTCTCGGACGGTGAGCGAGAGCTTGGTGAAGTTGTCGGCCCACTTCCACTCGGTGGCCAGCCACGGCTTGCCCGGCTCGGTGGGCTTGATGCCGTTGATCATCACCAGCGGTTCGTAGATCATCCAGCGGTACCCCAGCGAGGCACCCGACGAAGAGCCGAGGAACGGGTTGTGGTTCTCCGTCTGCGGACCGTTCGGCATGCCCACGTTCAGCACCGTCGCGGTGCTGCCGGAGCCGGCGGCCTCTTTCTTGGTTTCCCCGCTACTGCAGGCACCCACTAGGGCTGCCGCGAGCACGCCCGTGAGGGCTAGCGCGACTGAGCGTCGAGCTCGCATCGTTCCTCCTGTGTTTCGTCCAACTGGTTGGCGGATGACTTCTCGATTTGACTGTCGGGTGGAGCTGGGGGCGGTTCGCATCGTGCCGTGAAAGCGCTCTCATGGGAATATCGGCGGCGCTAACAGATCGGTATCGGTGTTTTTCACCGGCGGCGGGGCGGGGGCAGCCACCCCGCCGCCGGAGTTCAGCGGCCGGCTGTGCGGCGGGCGGGCACGGGGGCGGTTGAGCTGCGGACGATCAGCGTCGTGGGCAGCACCTGGGGTTCGTCCGGCAGCGGCTTGCCGCCGAAGTAGTCCATCAGCATCCGGGCCGCGGCCTGGCCCATCTGGCGCATCGGCTGGTGCACCGTGGTCAGCGGCGGTTCGGTGTGCTGGGCGTAGGGGATGTCGTCGAAACCGACCACGGACACGTCGTTCGGCACGTTCCGGCCGGTCTCCCGGACGGCCTGGATGGCGCCGCCGGCGGACAGGTCGTTGTGCGCGAAGATCGCGTCGAACCGCAGTCCGGCGTCGAGTGCCTGCTGGACGCCTTTGCGGCCGCAGTCGTGGGTGAAGTCGCCTTCGAAGACGAGCCGCGGGTCGAGCTCGATACCGGCCGCCGCGTAGGTGTCGCGGAAACCTTCCAGGCGTTCCTGGGTACAGCCGAACCAGTCCACGCCGGTGATCACCAGCGGATGATGCCGGCCGAGTTCCAGCAGGTGCTGGGCCGCGGCCGCGCCGCCGGCGCGGTTGGTGGTGGCGACGGACGGGAAGACGGGCTGCTTGGCCCGGTCGTCGATCAGGACGACGGGCAAGCCGCGGGAGTGCAGTTGTTCGATGTAGGCGAGCGTGCCTTCCGGCTCGATCACCAGCAGGCCGTCGAAGGACTGGGCCGAGACCTGTGAGGCGAACTGCTGCATAGATTCCTCACCCCGGTTGCAGGTGAACAGCAGCAGGCCGTAGCCCTCGGACTCGACCACATCCACGGCGCCCTGCAGTACTTCGCCCATCCAGGGCCAGGTGAGCGAGGGGACCAGCATGCCGACGATCCGGGTCCGGCCGCGGGCCAGTCCGACGGCGCGGGCGCTCGGCACATAGCCGAGCTCGGCGATCACCTGGCGAACCCGCTCGGCGGTGCGCAGGTCGAGCTCGCCCTTGCCGTTCAGTACGCGGGACACGGTGGTCTTGCTGACCCCCGCGCGGGCGGCGACGTCGGCGATGGTGATCGACACTTCAGCTCCCCTCGGGCGGTTGGGGTTTCTGTTGCCGATTCGTGAACGATGTGTTCGGAACCGGTTTCGGAAGCGGTTCCGTAGAGTGAAGCCGAGTGAGTCAGCTCACGTCAATCACGACGAGATAACGAATCATGGCTAAGTTCACGATTTGTAAGAAGGTGGCCCGCCGGGTCTGGGCGAGGCGGGCCGTCGAGTGCGCCGAAGGCTTGGCCGCGGCCCCTTCCGGGCTCGTGCTGGGGCATGATGGAGTCTCGTGGGCGGGATCGATTTCAGCTGCCGGCAGGCGGCAAACTTCCGAAGGCGGATCGCAGAAAAATGGACGTACGCCGGACCACTGTGCGCGACATGCGCCGGTCCAACCGCTCGGTGCTGCTGACCAGCATTTACCGGGACGGGCCGCTCAGCCGCTACGAGCTGGGTCACCAGACCTCGCTGAGTGCGGCGAGCGTGAGCAACCTGGTCGCTGAGCTGATCGAGGAGGGTCTGGTCGAGGAGGCCGGGTCGGTCGAGTCCGACGGTGGCCGGCCACGCGTACTGCTGCGCGTCGCCCCGACCTTCGGGTACGTCGTCGGCGCCGAGGTCGGCGAGACGCGGGTCCGGGTCGAGCTGTTCGACCTGGCGATGACCGTGCTCGCGACGATGGTCTACCCGATCGAGACGCCCAAGCCTGCGCCGGCTCTCGCCGTGAAGTATGTGCTGGCCGGCCTGGCGGAGGTGCTCGGGGAGGCAAGGATCTCGCCTGACCGGGTGCTCGGTCTCGGGGTGGCTGTAGCCGGCATCGTCGAAGGGCCGGCGGACGCCGTCGTACATGCTCAGACGTTGGGGTGGGACGCGGTTCCGTTCGGCGCGATGCTGGCCGCCAAGACGGATATCCCGATCCAGGTCGACAACGGCGCGAACACGCTCGGCCAGGCCGAGATGTGGTTCGGCGCCGGGCGGGGTGCGACGGATGCCGTTGTCGCGTTGGTCGGGTCCGGGGTCGGTGCCGCGCTCGTCACTGGTGGCTCGAGCTACCGGGGCATCCGCAGCAGCGCGGGGGAGTGGGGCCACACGACGATCATGTACGGCGGCCGCGGGTGTCGCTGTGGCGCCGAGGGATGCCTGGAGGCGTACGTCGGGGCCGAGGGTGTGCTCGAGCGCTACCGGCTGGCCGGCGGTGAGCTGACACCGGGTGGTGACGAGGAAGCCGCCTTCAACAGCCTGCTCGACGCCGTCGGTACTTCGGAGGTCGCGGCGAAGGTTGTCGAGGACACGATCGGCTATCTCGGTGCGGGGTTCGCGAACCTGGTCAACCTCTTCAACCCCGAGAAGATCGTGCTCGGCGGCTGGTCCGGTCTGTTGCTGGGTGAGCGCTACCTCCCGCAACTCCGCGAGGCAGTCGGCCGGCACGCACTCCGCCAGCCCTACGCCCAGGTCTCCATCGAACTCTGCGAACTAGGCCGCGACGCCGTAGCCATGGGCGCCGCCACCCTCCCAGTCCTACGCCTCCTCCGCGACGGCGGCACCCCCCACCGCGCTACCCAAAACCAAACCGCCCGCGCCCACTGAGTTCCCGGGCGCGCCCCGCCCTCATATCCACCCACGCGCCACCGCAGCACCCGAAGCACCTGCACGCGGGAGACGAGGGCCAGCTCGCCGCGCCTGCCGACACCGGACTGCTGCCGCCCGCCGCACCGGACTGCTGGTGCCCGCCGCACCGGGCTGCTGGCGCCTGCCGACACCGGGCTGCTCGGGCTCGCTGGCCGAGGAACGCCGCGCCGCAGTACCCGAAGAGCCGGTAGGCAGGAGGCGAGCGCTGGCATGCCGATCCTGCTGGCTTTGGGCTGTCCGAGGCCGCTGGCTAGTCGGCGTGGAGTTGCGGTTGGCGGAGAGGCTGGGCGCGGGAGGTGAGTGCTGGACTGCTGCGCCTGGGGCTTTGGTGGGGTTGGGGTGGTTCCGGAACCTGGGTTGCTAGGGCGGGTTCAGGGCTTCAACTATGCTTTGAAAAAACCCGCCAACTACCCCCTGGGGGTCACCGATGGTCGAGCTCTCTCCGCTGCGGCAGGACTTCGTCTGGGGTACTGCTACCTCGGCCTACCAGATTGAAGGTGCGGTTGATGCCGACGCCCGGTTGCCGTCGATTTGGGACAGTTTCTGCCGTGTTCCTGGTGCGATCGACAACGGCGACACCGGGGACGTCGCGTGCGACTCCTACCGTCGGTGGCCTGAGGATCTCGAGCTGTTGAAGCAGCTTGGTGTCGACGCGTATCGGTTCTCGATCGCCTGGCCACGGGTGATCCCGACCGGTTCTGGCGCGGTCAACGTGGCAGGCCTCGCGTACTACGAGCGGGTCGTCGACGATTTGCTTGCCAATGGCATCAAACCCTTTATCACCTTGTACCACTGGGATCTGCCGCAAGCGCTCCAGGATCTCGGTGGCTGGGAGAACCGCGATACGGCGTACCGGTTCGCGGAGTACGCGGCGGTTGTCGGGGCCAAGCTCGGTGATCGCGTCACCGACTGGGTCACCCTGAACGAGCCGCTGTGCTCGGCCTGGATCGGTCACTGGGAAGGGCGGATGGCGCCCGGCATCAAGGATCCGGCGGTCGCGGTGCGGGCGTCGTACAACCTGATGCTTGCGCACGGCCTCGGCGTTGCGGCGCTCAGAGAGACGGCGCCGGAGCCGCCGTCGGTCGGCCTGGTCGTCAACCTCAGCGGCTGTGAGCCGGCTAGTTCCGCGGCCGCCGACATCCGCGCCGCGCAGGTCGCCGATGGGCACATCAACCGCTGGTGGCTCGACCCGTTGTTCGGTCGCGGCTTCCCGGCGGACATGGTCGACGTGTACGGCGTCGAGTTGCCCGAGCAGCCCGGTGACGCCGAGATCATCGCGGCGCCGACCGATTTCGTGGGCCTGAACTACTACTTCCGCCAGCTCATCAAGGCCGACGATTCCGTTCCTGTGCTGGGATTCAGCCAGGTCCCGGGCTCGAACGCCACGCACACGATGCTCGACTGGGAGGTCCACCCGGCGGGCCTGGAGGAGTTGATCCTCCGGCTGGCCAAGGAGTACGGCGCCGAGAAGATCTACATCACTGAGAACGGCTCGGCCTGGGTCGACCAGCCCGACGCGTCCTTTGCCGTCGACGACACCGACCGAACTGCTTACCTGGAAGGCCATCTGGCCGCCTGCGTCCGCGCGGTCCAGCAGGGCGCTCCACTCGCGGGCTACTTCGCCTGGTCCCTGATGGACAACTTCGAGTGGGCTTACGGTTACGCCCCACGCTTCGGCCTCGCGTACGTCGACTACCCGACCGGCACGCGCGTCATGAAGACCAGCGGCAAGACCTACACCAAGTTCATCGAGAGCCATCGGCAGTTGTAGCAAGCAATAAAACAAGGGCCCCTACCTCAATCGAGATAGGGGCCCTTTGCTCGGTGCTGGTTACAAGGTCCACTTCTGTGCCGCGGATCCGTTGCAGGTCCAGATCTGCAGGCGGTTGCCGTTGGCGGCGCTGCCGGACGGGATGTCCAGGCACTTGTTCGACTGCGGGTTCACCAGATCTTTGGCGCCGGTATAGGTCCATTGCTGGGCCGCGTTGCCGCTACAGGTTGCTATCTGCAACTTGGTGCCGTCGGCAACTCCGCCTCCGGCGACGTCCAGGCACTTGCCGAGGGCGCGGATCGTGCCGTCACCCGGACGGCTCCACAGCTGGGCGCCGGAACCGTTGCAGTCGTACAGCTGGACCGGCGTACCGTCGGCTGAGTTCGCGCCGGCCACGTCCATGCACTTGCCGAGTGCTGTGACCTGACTGCCACCGCCCCCTCCGCTGGTCAGACTGTTCACGCGGACGTAGTCGACGGTCAGTGTCTGCGGCATGACGGTGCTGCCGTCGGGGTAGCCCGGCCAGTAGCCGCCGACGGCCACGTTCATGATCATGAAGAACGGGTGGTCGAACACCCACGGGTCGCCGCCGAGGTCGGCCGGGGTCTTGCGGGCGAACTGGATGCCGTCGACGTACCAGGTGACGACGTTCGGCTCCCAGTCGACGGTGAAGGTGTGGAAGCCGTCGGCGAACTGCTGCCCGTTCGGCAGCGTGTAGCGGGAACTGACCGCCTCGCCGGCGGAGTAGCCGGGGCCGTGCAGGGTGCCGTAGGAGTTGCTCGGCTCCTTGCCGATGTTCTCCATGATGTCGATCTCGCCGTTGCCCGGCCAGCCGTTGTTGCCGGTGCCGAGCATCCAGAACGCCGGCCACAGACCCTGCGTGCGCGGCAGCTTCATCCGCGCCTCGAACCGGCCGTATGTCCGGGTGAAGGTCGCCGCGGTGAGGAGACGGGCGGAGGTGTACTCGCACGGCCCGTAGTGGCAGTTGTAGCCACCTTCGCGCCGGGCAGTGATCACGAGGTTGCCATTGCCGTCGTGCGCCGAGTTGCGAGTGCTGTTGGTGTAGTACTGCCGTTCGTTGTTACCCCAACCTGAGCCGCCGATGTCGTAGCGCCACTTGCTGCTGTCAGGGACTGTACCGGCCCCGGCGTTGAACTCGTCGGACCAGATGACCGGGCCGACGGCGGCCGCCGCATAGGACGAAGTCGCCGCGGCGGGCCCCGTCGCGGCAGCCGACGCGGAGTTGGTGGTTGCGGGGGACTGTAGGAGGGCGGTACCGAGCACTGCGGCGCCTGCGGCGGCCAGGGCTGCGGACCGGATCCGGGTACGCGGGAATCTCATGCGTGCCTCATTTCTCGCGCGGCCGGAGGTGGTGCACGTCCGGCCGAGGGGGCGGGGGCGGACTGTCGCGAGACAGGGAATCGCTGGGACGCAGCCTGCTGTGAGAACGCTCTCAGGTCAAGGCCACGCATAAATATAAGTCGTGAAAAAAGTAGAGTCGCGACGTTGACACGGCTATGCACCGATGGTTACCTCTTGCTGACCACCAGTTGCGGCGCGGGCAGACGCCGGAATCCCGGGGCTCCATCCACCTGTGGCTCCATCCACCCGTGAAGGCCTTGAGCAAAAAGGGAGATTCCGCCATGCCCTCGAACGGGACCCAACGCCGCGGTCACCGCCGCGGCCGCCTCCTTCCGGCCCTGGCCGGACTCGCGGCCCTGTCCGTGATCGCGACCGGATTCGGCATCAGCAACCCCCAGCAGGCGCACGCGGCCGGCGAGCAGGTCAACGTCTGGCTGACCAGCACCAACGACTCCGGCGGCCGGAACGTGACCCGCGGTCTGCAGCGGCAGACGCCGGTGAACTTCGGCCCGGCCGGCGGTACGGCGAACCAGACGGTCAACGTCAACGAGAACACGACGTACCAGACCTTCGAGGGCGGTGGCGCCTCCTTCACCGACAGCGCCGCCTGGCTGCTGAACAGCAGCAACACGATCACCGCGACGACCCGCAACCAGGTGATGAAGGACCTGTTCGACCCGGTCAACGGCATCGGGCTGGCCTTCACCCGCAACCCGATGGGCGCCTCCGACCTGGCCCGGTTCAACTACTCCTACGACGACTCCTGCTGCGACCTGAACGACTTCAGCATCAATCACGACCTGGCGGACGTGGTCCCGCTGACCAAGCAGGCCAAGCAGTTGAACCCGGCGCTGAAGGTCAAGGGCGCGCCGTGGAGTGCGCCGGCCTGGATGAAGGACAACAACAAGTTCACCAACCGTGGCTGGCTCAAGGCGGAGTACTACCCGATGTACGCGCAGTACTTCGTGAAGTACGTGCAGCAGAACGCGGCGCAGGGGCTGAAGATCGACTACGTGTCGGTGCAGAACGAGCCGACCTGCTGCGGTACCGACGACACCGGCTACGCGTCGATGAACTGGAACGGCGCCGGCCTGCTGAACTTCACCAAGAACCACCTGCTGCCGGCCTTCCGGGCCGCCGGGATCACCACCAAGGTGATGATCCTGGACTACAACTGGGGCAACTACAACGACCTCGGTTCGGTCCCGCTGAACGATGCCGGGCTGCGCGCCGACCCGCTGTTCGGCGGCATCGCCTGGCACGGGTACGGCGGTGACGTGGGCCTGCAGAGCACCATCCACAACCAGTTCCCGGCCGTGAACCAGTACATGACCGAGCACTCGGGCGGTACCTGGATCCCGAACCAGCAGGTCGAGGACATGAACAACCTGATCGACTACACCCGGAACTGGAGCAAGTCCTGGGTCAAGTGGAGCCTCGGCCAGGACCAGAACATGCTTCCGTACGTCGGTGCCGGCTGCAACGTGTGCACCGGGCTGGTCACCATCCAGCGCGGCGGCTCGCGAGCCGGTCAGGTCGACAAGACGATCGAGTACTACACGATGGGCCACCTGACCAAGTTCGTGAAGCCGGGCGCGGTCCGGATCCAGTCGGACGCGAACAGTTCGGTGAAGAACGTCGCCTGGAAGAACCCCGACGGCTCGAAGGCGCTGATCGCCTACAACACCACCGGTGGCAACCAGTCGGTGCGGGTGAACTGGGGCAACCAGTCCTTCGTCTACACGCTGCCCACCAAGACCTCGGCGACCTTCACCTGGTCCGGCACCCAGGGTGGCGGCGGTGGCGGCGGTCAGATCACCGGCTTGGCCGGCAAGTGCATCGATGTGGCCGGGGCGAGCAGTACCGACGGCACCGCGGTCAACCTGTACGACTGCAACGGTACGGCCGCCCAGCAGTGGACCCGGCCTGGCGATGGCACCCTTCGTGCGCTTGGCAAGTGCCTCGATGTAGCCGCCGGCTCTACCGCCGACGGGGCGCAGACCCAGCTCTACACCTGCAACGGCAGTGCCGCCCAGCAATGGACGTACACGGCCGGTCAAGACCTGGTGAATCCACAGGCGAACAAGTGTCTCGATGTCAGCGGCAACAACTCCGCCAACGGCACCCGCCTGCAGATCTGGACTTGCACCGGCGCCGCAAACCAGAAATGGGTGATCTGACCCGCAGCGCCCGCAGTACCTGCAGCACCCTCACCACCTGACCAGGTGTCCGCACGGGGACACCAGCAGCTCGACCGCCACCGCGCCCCCGGTGGCGGTCGACTGCGTTCGACGCCTCGCGACCCTCAACTCCGAGTGCAGCTCGGTGGTGCGGCCTGCCGATCTGGAGTGCCTGTTGACTCTCCGGTAGGCGGAGGGTGGAGGGTAGGGCCATGACGGCGTCGGTGACCATCGGGGAGTTCTCCAGGCTTACGCATCTCAGCGTGAAGACCTTGCATCACTATCACGAGATCGGGCTGCTGGCGCCCGCGCGGATCGATGCGTCGTCGGGGTACCGGCGGTACGAGACGGCGCAGGTGCCGATCGCGCAGTTGATCCGGCGGCTCCGGGATCTGCAGATGCCGCTCGCCCAGGTGCGGGCGGTGGTCGAGGCACCCGATGTCCAGACTCGCGACCAGACGCTGCGGTTGCATCTGGACCAGATGGAGCGCGAACTCGCCCAGACCCGGGATGTGGTCGCCTCACTCCGCTCGATGCTGACACTGCCGATGGCCGAGCTCGCGGTCGAATACCGGTTCATGCCCGCGTTCCGGGCGTACTCCGTCACCGACCGGGTCGAGCGCGACACGATCAGCGAGTGGTGCGAGTCGACCTTCGGCCTGCTCGGCGAGATCGCCGGCATGCACGGCATCACTGCCACCGCCGGCGCGACGTACAGCGACGAGTTCTTCACCGAAGAGGTCGGCGAAGTGGTCGGGTTCCTGCCGGTCGCGCCGGACCAGCCCGCGATCGATCGCGTCGGGCTGGTGGATCTGCCGGCCGGCTTCTTCGCGATCACGATGTACGAAGGGCCGTTCACGGACTTCGACCGCGTCTACGGCGCGCTCGGCAGCCACGTCGCGGAGTACTGCGAGGTCGCACCCGGGCCGATCCGCGAGCTGTACGTCGTCGGCCCGGGCGACGTCGTCGACGAATCCCAGTTCCGTACCGAGATCTGCTGGCCGATCCAGCGGATCCCCACTCTGAAAGGCTGAACCACCATGACCATCACCCTCGAACACGTCGTCTTCGACTGCGCCAACGCCGGCGAGCTGGCGGGCTTCTGGGCCGGTGTCCTGCAGTCCAAGGTCGATGCTGAAGGCAACGAGTTCTTCGCGACCGTGAACAAGGGCGGCGAGGGCGTCGCGCTGATGTTCATCCAGGTACCCGAGGCGCGGGCCGGCAAGAACCGCCTGCACATCGATCTCGCCACCGCCGACTGGGCCGCCGAAGTCGACCGGATCGTCGGTCTGGGCGCCAAGCGGGTCGGCGAGTTCGACGAGTACGGCGCCCACTGGGTCACCCTGGCCGACCCCGAAGGCAATGTCTTCGACCTGGCCGAAGAGCACTGACCAACTCAGCTCATCGACGGGCCTAGCTCGTTCAGAAGGTCACGAGCCTTGGCGGTAGGCCAACGGAAGGCACGCGCCAGCTCTGCTGGGGTGGCGTCCAGCATGGTGTCGAGGTACTGCTCGGCCGCCTCGCGGTGATCGGCGCGGCCGCCGACGTCGAACTGCTCGCAGGTGAGGGTGAGCAGGGTGGCGGGCCAGCCGTTGCCCTGCTCCTCGACGCCGGCGGTGGTCACGAGCAGGTTCTTCTGGAGCTCACCGATCGCCCGCTGGTACTTGTTCTTGTCGCCGAGCAGGACCCGGAGCGAGGCGCTGGACATCGGCTCCAGGGCCAGGGCGGCGGCGAGCTCGTGGGCCGCGGGTGAGAGCTCCAGTCGCTCGTGGTCGTCCAGTTCGCCGTCGCCTGGATAGAGAGCGGCGAGGAGCGTGGGGGACAGCAAGGTGCCACGCCCGCCGATGAAGGCGCCGTACCAGGCGAGGCCGCGGCGGGGGAGCTCGTCCTTCCAACCCCAGACCTTCTGCTCGTTCTCGCCCATGCCGTCGGCGAACGGCTCGGCGTCCTCACCGGCGACGGCCTCCCACAGCGACGGCCCGAGCGGTCGGGGCGCCGGAAACAGCAGCGCGAAGCCGACGTCGTCGATGAACTTCCCGGCTCGCTCCACCGACCCGACCCGGCGGCCGCGCACCCACCATCGAGTGGCTCTGGCCTGTGCGAGTTCGTCGTCCGGAGTACTTGTACGTGCCATCCGGACAGTCAATCACCGGGCGCCGACAGTTAGGCAGCGAGAGGCCGGTGAGAGGCATTGCCAGCCGACGGCGACCGGAGGAATGTGGAGGACGACCGGTGGCGCCAGCGGGGTGCTACCCAGATCCGAAGGGGGTGGACCGTGTACGCGCGTTCCACCACGATCATGGCTATGCCGGAGTCCATCGACGCGGGCATGGCTGAAGTGCGCGACAGCGTGATGCCCATGATCACGCAGATGGAGGGCTGTATCGGTCTGTCCATGCTGGTCGACCGGTCGTCCGGGCGGTGCATCGTCACCAGCGCGTGGCGGTCCGAGGAGGCGATGCGGGCCACCGACGAAGAACTCCAGCCGATCCGGGAACGCATCGGTGAGATGCTCGGTGGCAGCCCCCAGATCGACGAGTGGGAGATCGCCGTCCTGCACCGCGACCACCAGTCCACGCAGGGTGCCTGCGTCCGCGTCACTTGGATGCAGGTCGATTCCGCGGACCTGGACCGGGCGATCGATGTCTACCGGCTGGCATCCCTGCCGAAGGCCGAGGAACTGGCCGGCTTCTGCAGCGCCAGTCTGCTGGTCGACCGCAGCTCCGGTCGTGCCGTCTCCTCGGTGACGTACGACAGCGTGCAGGCGATGGAGAGCAACCGGGAGGCGGCCGCAGCGCTGCGATCGGCGGGTTCGAAGGACGCCGGGGCAGAGTTGCTCGATGTGGGCGAGTTCGAACTCGCGCTGGCCCACTTGCGCGTACCCGAGCTGACCTGATCTCGGGCAATCACTGGGGACCTCGGACAAGGCAGGACGTGTCCGAGGTCCCCCGCTTCTTGTCCGAGGTAGCAACTGCTGTTCCCGATTCTCGCCCAGTATCGATTTGGGAACGCTCCCACTGAGCTCTTGACAGTCACTACAGGCCCCTCGATGCTCTTGGGAGCGCTCCCAGATGGAGTGCTCAGAATATCGAGGAGGGTCAGGCGATGAGCCAGACGAAGCGGTTCCTGGCGGTCACGGTGGCTGCCGTGACAGCCCTGGGCATGGTCGGGGCATGCAGCAAGGAAACGGCCGGCACCAAGCCCGCCGCGGACGGCCAGATCAACCTGGTGGTCGACACGTTCGGCGACTTCGGCTACAAGGCGCTGGTCGCGCAGTACCAGAAGGACCATCCGAACGTGAAGGTCGAGCTGCGCAGTGTGCAGAAGCTCGACGACTACAAGCCCAAGCTGACCCAGTACCTGGCGGCCGGCACCGGCGCCGGGGACGTGGTGGCGCTCGAGGAGGGCATCCTCAACGAGTTCAAGACCCAGCCGCAGAACTTCGTCAACCTGCTCGACCACGGCGCGGCCGACCAGCAGGCCAACTTCCTGCCGTGGAAGTGGGAGCTCGGCAAGGCCGGCGCCGACGGGCCGCTGATCGGGCTCGGTACCGACGTGGGCGGCCTGGCCGTCTGCTATCGCAAGGACCTGTTCGCCAAGGCCGGCCTGCCGACCGACCGCGACGCCGTCTCGAAGTTGTGGCCGGGCTGGGACGAGTTCATCAGCACCGGCAAGAAGTTCACCGCGGCCAGCACCGGCGCCAAGGGCTTCGTCGACTCGGTCACCACCAGCTTCAGCGCGATGCTGTCGCAGGCCGGCGAGACCAACTTCTACGACCGGGACAACAAGCTGATCGCGGACTCGAACCCGGTCGTCAAGCAGGCCTGGGACACCTCGATGAAGATGGTCTCGGAGGGTATCAGCGCCAAGGTTCCCACCTGGTCGAAGGACTGGGAGGCGGGCTTCAAGAACGGCAGCTTCGCGGTCACCATGTGCCCGTCGTGGATGCTCGGCATCATCAAGACCAACTCCGGCGCCGCGAACACCGGCAAGTGGGACGTTGCCGCGGTGCCTGGTGGCGGTGGCAACTGGGGTGGCTCGTGGCTCGCAGTACCGGCTCAGAGCAAGCACCCGAAGGAGGCCTACGAGCTGGCCAAGTTCCTGACCACTCCTGAAAGTCATGTTGGCGCCTTCAAGGAGGCCGGACCGCTGCCGTCGTCGCCGAAGGCGCTCGACGACCCGGCGTTCCTGGCGCTGACCAACGACTACTTCTCCAACGCTCCGGTCGGCAAGATCTTCGGTGAAGGCGCGAAGTCGCTGAAGCCGGTCGTCCTCGGCCCGAAGCACCAGGCGGTCAAGGAGCGGGCCTTCGAGCCGGCCATGCAGGCCGTCGAACAGGGCAAGCTCACCTCCGACAAGGCTTGGCAGCAGGCACTGAAGACCGCTGTCAAAGAGGCGAAGTGACCTCTTCCAGCGTCGTCCGGTCGTCGGCGGCAGCACGTGCCGCCGGCGACCGGGTTCCCTGGCGCTCCCGGCTGACGCGCGCGGATGTGAAGTTCGCGCCGTACTTCTTCATCGCGCCGTTCTTCGTCCTGTTCGCGATCTTCGGGGCGTTCCCGCTGGTCTACACCGGCTGGGTGTCGTTGCACGACTGGCACCTGATCGGTGAGCACACCTTCGTCGGACTCGGCAACTACACCGCGCTCTTCGCGGACCCGGACTTCTGGAACGCGCTGAAGAACACCGTCGGCATCTTCGTGATCGCGACCGTGCCGCAACTGCTGCTGGCGCTGATGATGGCGAACCTGCTGAACCGCAAGATCCGCGGGCGGACGTTCTTCCGGATGGGCGTGCTCATCCCCAACGTCACCTCGGTTGCGGCCGTCGGCATCGTCTTCGGGCAGCTGTTCGCCCGCGACGTCGGCCTGGTCAACTACCTGGTCACTGCCCTCGGCCTGGACGCGGTGGACTGGCAGGCCAACACCTGGTCCAGCTGGATCGCGATCGCCGTGATGGTCGACTGGCGCTGGACCGGCTACAACACACTGATCCTGCTCGGCGCGATGCAGGCGATCTCCAAGGACCTGTTCGAGGCCGCTGAGCTGGACGGCGCGGCGCCCCGGCAGCAGTTCTGGCGGATCACCGTGCCGCTGCTGCGCCCGACCCTGGTCTTCACCGTGATCATCTCCACGATCGGCGGCCTGCAGTTGTTCACCGAGCCGGTCATCTTCGGCAACGGCCGGATGCTCGGCGGCACGCTCGGTCAGTTCCAGACGGTCACCATGTACATGTACGAGACGGCGTTCCAGCGCTTCCAGTACGGCTACGGTGCCGCGATCGCCTGGTCGCTGTTCGGCCTGATCGTGGTGTTCTCGCTGGTCAACCTGCTGATCGTCCGGAGGGCAGCGCGATGAGAGCTGCCTCGATCCGGTTGTGGCGCACCAGCCCGGCGACGTACCTGGCCCTGGTCGTGGGCTGTGTGATCTCGATCTTCCCGATCTACTGGATGGTCGTCGTGGCCACCCGGTCCAACGACGTGATCAACGACGTACCGCCGCCGCTGCTGCCTGGTGGTGAGCTCGGCGCGAACGTCGGCCGGGTCTTCGCCAACGAGCACGCCGCCTTCGCCTACGGGCTGGTGAACTCGCTGGTGGTCTCCAGCGTGGTGACCCTGTCGGTGGTGTTCTTCTCCACCCTGGCCGGGTTCGCGTTCGCCAAGCTGCGCTTCCGCGGCCGCAACGCCATGCTGCTGATCATCGTCGCGACCATGATGGTGCCGGTCCAGCTCGGCCTGATCCCGCTGTACATGCTGATGGTGAAGATCGGCTGGAACGGCAGTCTGCAAGCGGTGATCGTGCCGTTCCTGGTCAGCGGCTTCGGCGTCTTCATGATGCGTCAGTACGCCGCCGAGGCGATCTCGGACGAGCTCGTCGAGGCCGCCCGCGTGGACGGCTGCTCGACCTTCCGGATCTACTGGAACGTCGTCCTGCCCGTACTGCGCCCCGCCGCGGCCGTCCTCGGTCTGCTGACGTTCATGCAGACCTGGAACGAGTTCATCTGGCCGTACGCCGTACTCGACGCCAACACCCCCACTGTCCAGCTGTCGCTCAGCCTGCTGGCGACGGCGTACTACACCGACTACGCGCAGGTCTTCGCAGCGACGGCTCTGGCCACGCTGCCCCTGTTCGCGGTGTTCATCCTGTTCGGCCGCCAGATCATCGGCGGCATCATGGAAGGTTCGATCAAGTCGTGACAACCGAGAGCCAGACCGCGCCCGGCACCGGACTGGAGTTCCCCACCGGGTTCCTGTTCGGCGCGGCCACTGCCGCCTACCAGGTAGAAGGCGCGGCGGCCACCGATGGGCGCGGGCCCTCGATCTGGGACACCTTCTCGCACACGCCGGGCCGGGTGCTCGGCGGCGAGACCGGCGATGTCGCGATCGAGCACTACCAGCGGTACCGCGATGACGTCGCGTTGATGGCCGACCTCGGCCTCCAGGCCTATCGCTTCTCGATCTCCTGGTCGCGAGTCCAGCCGAACGGTCGCGGCGCGCTCAACCAGGCAGGCGTCGACTTCTACTCGAAGCTGATCGACGAACTGCTTGCCGCCGGCATCGAGCCGTGGCCGACGCTGTACCACTGGGATCTCCCGCAGCCGCTGGAAGACGCCGGCGGCTGGCCCGAGCGCGACACGGCGGAGCGGTTCGCGGACTACGCGGGCGCGATCAGCGCCGTACTGGGTGACCGGGTCCGGCAGTGGACGACGCTGAACGAGCCCTGGTGCTCGGCCTTCCTGGGCTACGGCTCGGGTGTGCACGCGCCAGGTCGCCAGGATCCGGCCGCGGCGGTCCGCGCTGGTCACCACCTGATGCTCGGCCACGGTCTCGCCGCCGGTTTGCTCAGATCCGGCGGACACCAGATCGGCGTCACCATCAACCTGTACGACGTGATGCCGGCGAGCGAGCGGGAGATCGACCTCGAGGCGGCGAGGCGGATCGACGGACTGCAGAACCGCTTCTTCCTCGACCCCGTTCTGCTGGGGTCCTACCCGGCCGACCTGGTGGCGGATCTCGCGTCGGTGACCGACTTCTCGCATGTCCGGGATGGCGACTTGGCTGTCATCTCGACTCCGCTCGACATCCTGGGCGTGAACTACTACAGCCGGCACGTCGTGACGGGCGAGGTGACCGACGGTGACGACGGGCATGGGGGAGGGGTCGGCAGCGGAGCGTCGCCCTGGCCCGGGAGCGAGCAGGTGGGCTTCCTGAAGGGCGACTTGCCGGTCACCGCGATGGGCTGGGAGATCCATGCCGACGGGCTCACCAGCGTCCTCGAGCGGATCGCCCGGGAGTATCCGTCGGTGCCGTTGTACGTCACCGAGAACGGCGCGGCCTTCCCCGACGCTCCGGATGCTGACGGTCTGGTCCGGGATCCGGACCGGATCAGCTACCTGGACGGCCATCTGCGGGCCTGCCAGGCGGCGATCGATCTGGGAGTGCCGTTGCGCGGGTACTTCTGCTGGTCGCTGTTCGACAACTTCGAGTGGTCCTGGGGGTACTCGCGGCGCTTCGGCCTGGTTTACGTCGACTACGAGACGCAGACACGAACGCCGAAAAGCAGCGCGTATTGGTACGGGGATCTGATCCGGGGCAGGCTAGCGACATGACCGAATCCCGCCCCACCATCGAAACCGTCGCGGCCAGGGCGGGGGTGGGGCGGGGCACCGCTTCGCGAGTGGTGAACGGATCGTCCCAAGTCAGCCCCGCCGCCCGGGCCGCCGTACTGAAGGCCATCGACGAGTTGGGCTACGTACCGAACCGGGCCGCTCGCAATCTGGTGACCAGGCGTACCGACTGTGTGGCGCTGGTGATCTCGGAGCCGGGGGACCGGCTTTTCAGTGAGCCGTACTTCGCCGGGATCGTGCGCGGCATCAGCTCGGCCATGGCCCAGACCCAGTTGCAGTTGTGGTTGTCGATGGTCTCCAGTTCGGCCGAGCGCGAGCGGACTGGTCGCTTCCTGACTCGCGAGCATGTCGACGGGGTGTTGATGCTTTCTCAGCACGCCGACGACCCCTTGCCGGCCCAGGTCCGGGCCAGGGGACTGCCGCTGGTCCTGTGTGGACAGCCGCTGGCGTCGGACCCGGACGCTGGGGAGATGCCTTTCGTCGACGCCGACAACGCGACGGGCGGGCGGCAGGCGGCGCAGTACCTGCGGGATCTGGGACGCCGCCGGATCGCGTGTGTTGCCGGTCCGCAGGACATGGCTGCCGGGGTGGCGCGGTTGGAGGGGTTCCGCGAGGTGGTCGGTGACGAGTTGGTCGAGTACGGCGACTTCAGCGAGGAGAGTGGAGCGAAGGCGATGGTGGCTCTGCTGGATCGGGAGCCTGGGCTGGATGCTGTCTTCGCTGCTTCCGACCCGATGGCCTTCGGGGCGATGCGGGTACTGAAGGCGGCCGGTCGGCGGATTCCTGAGGATGTTGCCGTTGTTGGCTTCGATGGGTCGCCGGGTGGACGGCACTCGGATCCGCCGCTGACGTCGGTCTTTCAGCCGACCGAGGAGATGGGGCGGGAGATGACTCGGCTGCTGCTCGCCCAGCTGGCTGGCGATCAGCCGGTGGAGGCTCAGGTCATTGTTGAGACCAGGCTGGAGATTCGCGGCAGCGCCTGATCTTTTGGTCAGCTGTCCATTCGGTCGAGGTGGGCCTCGAGGGCGTCCAGGCGGTTGCGCCACAGGTCGCGATAAGGCTCGAGCCAGGCGTCGATCTCGAGGAGCGGGGCCGGGCGGAGGCGGTACCAGCGGCGCTGGGCGTCCTGGCGGACTTCGACCAGCCCCGCGTCCCGCAGTACCTTCAGGTGTTTGGAGACGGCCGGCTGGCTCAGCGCGAGTGCGTCGACGAGGTCACCCACCGGCCGCTCGCCGTCGCGGAGCAGATCGAGGATCTGCCGTCGCCGCGGCTCGGCCAGCACCTCGAACGTAGTTGCCATACCAGGAATATACGCGGCCTTGATGTCTGACAGATCAGGCGTAGGGGTCGGTGATCTCCCGCAGTGACAGGAGTGCGCGCCGGAGCTGGGCGGCCTGGGTGTCGCCGAGGTGTGCGGTCCATTCGGCTTCGATCTCGGCGACGACCGCCGCGGCCAGCGGGATGGTGCGGGCGCCGCGCTCGGCGATCTGGACCAGCCGCGCGCGGGCGTCGGTCGGGTCCGGCACGCGGCGGACGTAGCCGGCTCGCTCCAGTTGGTCGACCAGGAAGCCGGCGGTCTGCTTGGTCACCTGGGCCTGCTCGGCCAGTTCGGTGAGCCGGGTGCCGGTCGCGCTGATCCGCTGGAACACCCGCGACTGCGCCGGGGTGATGTCGTCGAAACCGGCCTCGGCGAGCCGCTCGAAGACCCGGGTCTCCAGGGCGCGGTACGGGATGAACAGCAGCAGTCCGAGGTTCAGGTCGTCGTCCGGCACTCTGCCATCTTGACGGTAGTCAGAGAGGCTGTCTAATCTGGTCAGAGAGCCTTACTAGTTCCGGGGTGGGGTAATGGAGACCGAACAGATCTGGCGGTACGTCGATGCCGAGCGCGCCGCGCTGGCCGACCTGCTGTCCGGGCTGACCGAGGCCGAGTGGTCGACGCCTTCGGTCTGCCCGGGGTGGACGGTGCGTGACGTCGCCGCGCACGTGATCTCGTCGCCGCAGGCTCGCATGCTGCCGGTGCTGACCGGGATGATCCGGGCGCGCGGAGACTTCAACCGGTTCGTGCTCGAGGAGGGCCAGCGGGCTGGTGCGCAGTACTCGGGGGAGGAGATCGTCGCGCAGTACCGGCGATTCGCCGGCTCGCGACGACACCCCATCGGTACTACGCCCGCCGACCCGCTGCTCGACGTGCTCGTCCACACCCAGGACATCGTCGTACCGCTCGGCCTGTCCCACGAGATGCCACCCGAGGCGGCCGCAGCCGCGGCTGACCGGATCTGGTCGAAGTCGTTCCCGTTCAAGGCTCAGAAACGCCTGGCAGGGTTGCGATTGGTTGCCTCCGACATCGACTGGTCCGCCGGGCAGGGCGAGGAGATCCGCGGTCCGGTCGCCGAACTGCTGCTCTTACTCAGTGGGCGAAAGGCGTCGCGGTTGTCCGGGCCCGTGCCGCACTAGTGCGCCGTGTGGGTTGTCGCGCTGTGCTACTGGCGTACTAGGTGCCGAGGTAGTGAAGGATGGCGAGGACTCGGCGGCTGTAGCCGGCGACGTGGTTCAGTTCGAACTTGTCGAAGATCAAGTTGATGTGCTTCTCGACGGCGCTCTGGGAGATGTACAGCTGGTCCGCGATGGCTGAGTTGATGTGGCCTTCCGCCATCTTTGCCAGGACGTCGCGCTCGCGGGGGGTCAGCCGGCTGAGTGGATCGGTGTGGGTGGTGCGCGCGAGTAGCTGGCGAACCATGCTGGGGTCGAAGGCGACTCCGCCGGTGCCGACGCGTTCGAGGGCGTGCAGGAACTCTTCGACGCGCATCACCCGGTCCTTCAATAGGTAGCCGACGCCGTCCTGCTCGGAGACGATCAGCTCGGTCGCATAGGCCTTCTCCACGTACTGCGACAGCACGAGGACGCCGATCGACGACCACTGCTCCCGGATCGCGAGTGCCGCCCGGATGCCTTCGTCGGTGTGCGTCGGCGGCATCCGGACGTCCACGACGACGACGTCCGGCAGCTTGTCGTCGTCGTCGTCGTCGTCGTCGCCGTCGCCGTCGGCGGCTGCGGCTGCGGCTGCGGTGCCTGTGCCTGTGCCTGTGTCGGTGGCTGTGGCGGCGGTTTTGATCGCGGTCAGGAGGGAGTCGGCGTCGCCGACCGAGGCGACGACCTCGTGGCCTTCCTCCAGCAGGAGGCGGGCCATCCCTTCCCGGAGCAGGACGTTGTCTTCGGCGAGCATCACCCGCATGGCAGTTCTGCTTTCACGATCGTCGGGCCGCCGACAGGGCTGTCCACGGTGAATTGTCCGTCGCCGGCGGCGACTCGTCCGGCCAGGCCGCTGAGGCCACGGCCCGCCGGGTCGGCTCCGCCACGGCCGTCGTCGGTGACCAGGACCGTCACCCGGCCGGCGGTTTGGGTCATGCTGATCGCGATCTTGTCGGCGCCGGAGTGCTTGGCTGCGTTCGTGACCGCTTCGGAGATGACGAAGTAGGCGACGGTCTCGACCGTGACGGGCGGCCGGTCCGGCAGGTCGTAGTACAGGCTGACGGGGATGCTGGATCGCTCGGCCAGTACGGCGATGACGTCACGCAGGCCGAGCTGGTCGAGCACGGTCGGGTAGACCCGCCAGGCGACCTCGCGCAGATCGTCGAGCGCCTGCTCGGAGGCCTCGTGCGCCTGCCGAACCAACTCGGCCGCCCGGGCCGGATCCTCGGTCCGCCGGGCGCGGCTGAGCAGCAACCCGAGCGCGACCAGCCGTTGCTGTACGCCGTCATGCAGGTCTCGCTCGATTCGGCGGCGTTCGTCGTTGACCACCTCGACCACCTCGGCCCGGCTCAGTGTCAGCTCGGACACCCGCCGGGCGAGCAGCTCCTCGGTCGAGGGCGCCAGGTATCGCTGGGCGAGACGGGCGTCCAGAACCGGTACGCCGATGATGCCCATCACGTTCAGGTAGAGCAGCAGCAGGCCGGGCAGGGCGACGGCCATCAGCGACGCGATACTGACTTCGCCTTGCTCCTCGATGAAGGACCAGTGCCCGCCGAAGAGCCAAGCCGTGATCATGGAGATGGCCACCACCACGCCGAGCAGCAGGAGCAGCAGCACGAATCCGCCGAGCAGGCCGATCGGCCAGCGCCTGGCGACGTACTGGAACGCTGCGCGGTCGGAGTACGGGCCGAGGTCGCGGATCTGGTGGAAGCGGCTCAGTCGCCGCTGCTCCAGAACTGCCAGTTGCCGTGCGCAACGATGGACGAACCCGACGACGTGCGGTCGCGAGCGGGGCACCGCGACGACGGGGATGAGGCCGAGGCCGGAGACCAGCAGGAAGCCGAGCTCGACCCCGGCCAGCAGTGCGCCGAGCACGACCCCGGTGAGGGCCGTCCCCGTTCGCACTACGACGCGATTCCGCATGTGGGCAAGGCTAATGGGCACAGGACCGAAGCGGACTGTGGTTTTCCACATGTCTGTACTGTGGAAAAGCCGAGGAAACACGACGGTCGACCGCAGGGTGCGCGAGGTGTGCGCAGACCTAGCGTCGACGCCATGACCCCGACCAACCAGGTGATGATGAGCGCACTGGCGCAGACGACGCAACAACCGACCACGGGGGTGGCCGGATGGGCCATCGAAATGATGGAGAAGCTGGGCGCTCCAGGTGCCGGCCTCGCCGTGGCACTGGAGAATCTCTTTCCGCCACTGCCGAGCGAGGTCATCCTGCCACTGGCGGGTTTCGCGGCCAACCGCGGTGATCTCGGCCTGCTCAGCGCGATCATCTTCACGACGCTCGGTTCCGTGGTCGGCGCCCTCGCCCTGTACGGCGTCGGCGCCGCGCTCGGCCGCGAGCGGACGCGAGCGCTGGCCGCACGCCTCCCACTGATCAAGGTGGAGGACATCGACAAGGCGGAGGAGTGGTTCACCAAGCACGGCGCGAAGGCGGTGCTGATCGGCCGGCTCGTGCCCGTGGTGCGCAGCCTGATCTCCGTCCCGGCCGGCGTGGAGCGGATGGCGGTGCCGATGTTCCTCGCGCTGACGGCGTTCGGCAGCCTGATCTGGAACTCGGCACTGATCATCGCGGGCTACGCGCTGGGTGAGAAATGGCACGTCGTCGAGTCGTCGGTCGGGGTGCTGCAGTGGGTGGTGCTGGCCGGTGCGGTGGCCGCGGTGACCTGGTTCGTGGTTGTCAAGGTCAGGGCCAAGAGTTCACCAGCTGAGAAAGTCAAGTAGCCCGCTCGACTTTGGTTAGGCTCGAGACCTCACTGCCGAACCCTTGGGAGCTGTGTCCCGATGCCCATAGTCGCCTTCGAGCCCCGGATCGTGCCCGACCCGCCGGTCTGGCCGCAATCCGTCGTCACCGTGGTGGGGAACCCGAAACCGGGCTCCCGTACGGCGGCGGCTGCCGCGTCCGTCGCGGAGCTGCTCGCCTCCGAGCTCGGTACGCCGTACCGGATCGACGAGCTGGTGGATCTGGTCACGTTCGCGCCGGCCATCTTCCAGGGGGAGAACGCGGCCGAGGAGGATCGGGAGGCGTTGGAGAGTGCGGTCGAGCTGGTCTCGTCGGCCTCGGTGCTGGTGCTGGCCACGCCGGTTTACAAGGGCAGCTATACGGGGTTGCTGAAGAGCTTCCTCGATGTGCTGCCGCATCAGGCGCTGGCCGGGTCGGTGGTGGTGCCGGTGACGGTGTCGGCCGCGCCGAGCCATCGGCTGCTGGCGGATCTGCACCTTCGGCCGGTACTTGCCGAACTTGGTGCGAGCGTTCCGACGCCACCGGTCGCGCTGGAGGAGAAGGACTTCGAAGATCTCCAGTTGCCCGTCTCAGCTTGGCTTCGTCATAACGCCGGCTTGGTGCAAGCAACCACCATCGCCCTCCAGCCGGTCGCCGAACCGACACCCGCCAAGTAAGAACCAGCCGGATCACGCTGTGCGCGATCCGGCTGGTTGTTCGCCGAGGTGCCGTCGCGGAGGTCAGTCGGCGCAACTGGCGGCCTCGGCGGGTCGGGTGGTGGACGGTGGGTCAGTTGGCGCGCGCGGCTGCCTCGGCGGGTTGGGTGGTGGGGTGGGGGTCAGTCCGCGCGGGCGGCGGCTTCGGCGGGGCGGGTGGTGAGGGTGCTGGTGGCGGGGATCAGGGTGGAGAGCATGGTCAGGGCGAAGGCGATCGCGATGATGACCAAGTAGATCCAGATCGGGCCCGAGGGACGTGCTGAGGTGGAGACGGCCGATGCGAAGGGGAGCAGGGTCGCCAGCGCCACCAGAGTGCCGAGCACGATGCCGGCCAGCGCTACTAGTACGCCTTCGGTGCTCAGCATCCGTAGTACCTGTCCGCGGGTCGAGCCGGTCAGTCGCTGCAGACCGAACTCGCGCCGCCGCCGGACCGTTGCCGAGGCCAACGTGTTGACCACCGAGACCGCGGTATAGGCGATCAGCATGCCCACCAGCAGATAGTTCACCCAGGCCTGCGTCTGCAGGTCCTCGCCGTTGCCCGCGATCAACGCCTCCCGATCAGCAACCTGTACGCCGGGAGTCGCCGCCGCGAGCTTGGCCAGCGCGGGGCCGATCGATGCGCCGGGCTCGGCCCGCACCAGGATCTGCGGTACCAACCGGTTGGTTGTATGAGCGGCGAGCAGTTCGGCCGGAAGCACGATGCTCTCGTAGCCGGGTTCGGCAGCGAACGTCGCGACCACTCGCAGGTCCACCGAAGCCCCATCGCCCAACGTCATCTTGATCGAAGTCCCGATGCCACGCTGGATCTTCTCCGCCACCCGATCCGGCAGAGCGACCGTGTTGCCGCTCAGCCCTTCGAGTGAGCCCGAGGTCAGGCGCACCGGCGCGGCGCCGTCCGGACCCTGGGCCGTGATGCCTTGCAGCAGAGCGCCGTCCTCGTCGAAGGGTGCGTTGCGTGGTTCGTCGATGACGCCCGTGCTGGTGATGTAGGCGGAGGCGCTCGCCACACCCGGCAGCGCTTGCACCTGGGGGAGCAGCGACGGGGACAGGCCAGCGGCGGTCGAGACGAGTACTGCGTCGGCACGAAGCTCCTTGGTGAAGGCCTTCTCGGCCGCATCCACCTGGGTCGTCTGCATGTAGATGTTGGCGGTGGCGATCCCGACGGCGAGCATGACCGGCATCACCGCGGCCGACATCGCTACCGATCGCGCCGTCACGTTGAGGATCGCGAGTCGGCCGTTCACCCGGCTCACGGCGTACAGGGGCCAGCGGATGATGGCGAGTACGAGCTTGGTGGCCACCGGTCCGAGTAGTGCGAGGCCGATCGCCCAGCAGAGCACCGCTGGGCCTGCGGTCGCACCGGCCAGCGGCCCGGTCATCACGGCGGCCGTCACGATCATCAGCGCCACACCGCCGCCGAGGAAGAGAAGCCCGATCACGAGCCGCGTCCAGCTGAACCACTTGTTCTGCAGCGAAGCCTCGACCAACGCCTCGACCGGCCGGATCTTCGCCGATCGGCGGCCTGCGAGCAGTGCGGCACCGACAGCAGCCAGTACTGCGGCTCCCGCGCCGGCCGCGAACGGGATCAGACCTTGATAAAAGGTCACGTCGGGCGACGCGACGCCGTTCGAGGACAGCCGATCGAAGAGGAAACGGCCGAGCAATGCCCCAGGGATCACGCCGACGAGAACCGCGGGCAGCGACACCATCATCGCCTCGCCCAAGATCATCCGCCGGACCTGACCGGGCGTCGTCCCGATGCTGCGGAGCAACGCGAACTCGCGCTGCCGGTGCTGGGCGGCGAGCGCCAGGGTCGACGCGACCACGAACATCATCGTCAGCGCCGCGATGCCACCGAACGAGCCCGCGACCGAGATCAGCGTGACCTTGCTGGTCGCCGCGCCCGGGTGCTCGACCAGCCCGCGATCGAGACCTGACAGTGCGGACACGTCGGCAGACGCCTCGATCTTCTTCTGCAAGGACTTCAGGTCGGTGCCAGGAGCAACCAGTACGCCGAGCGCCGCGTACTGTCCAGGGCGGTTGGCGAAACGGCTCGCCTCTTCCTCCGCGAAGAACGTGTGCCCGGCCGGCCCGGAGGCGATACCGCTTACGGCGAAGGAGGTCTGCTGGCCACCGACCAGCAGGTCCACCTTGCCGCCGGGCTTCGCGCCGAGCTGTTGCGCGGTTGTCGAGTCGAGTACGACCTCGCCGTGGCGAGGCGCAGTACCGGAAGTTAGGTTGAAGGGTGCCAGCACTGCGGACGCCCAGTTGTGGCCTTCGCCTTTGCTGAAGCCGGGGCCTTGGGCAACGGGTGCGGGGAAGGTCTGGTCGCCGACGACGCCCGTAACGCCTTCCAGGGAACGGATCTTTGCTGCCACCGAATCGGCGACGCCGACCTGCTCGGTGAGCGGCGTGGCGTCCTCGTGGCCCGGGCGCAGATGTGTGAGCTTGCCGGTGACAACGATCGGCGCCGCCGCCAGCCGCTCGGCCGGAACATTGGAGCGGATCCCGGTCTCCATCAGGCCACCGCAGGCGAGCACGATCGCAGTACCGAAGACAACCGCGACGAAGGTCGCGAGGAAGCCGCTCTTGCGGTAGCGCAAGGTGCGGACGGCGAGGCGCATCATCGGGCGACCGCCCCGGCTGCGAAGGCATCCCCGGCCGCGGATGCTGCCCGAGCAGCGCGGGCGGCGCGGGCGCCGAGATGGGTGAGGCGGTCGGCGACCTGCTCGGCGGTCGGCGCGAGCATGCTGCCGGCCAGGACGCCGTCAGCGAGGAAGACCACCTGGTCGGCGTACGACGCCGCGACCGGGTCGTGGGTCACCATCACCACGGTCTGGCCCTGAGTACGGACGGGCTCGCGGAGCAGGTCGAGCACATCGGCGGCGGTCTGGGTGTCCAGTGCACCGGTCGGTTCGTCGGCGAAGATGACCGCGGGCCGCGCGACCAGGGCGCGGGCGATCGCGACGCGCTGCTGCTGGCCGCCGGACAGTTCGCCCGGGCGGCTCTTGTGCTTGCCGCCGAGGCCGACGCGGTCCAGCACCTCGCGGACGGCGGCCTTGTTCGTGCGGCGCCCGTCGAGCTCCTGCGGCAGCGTGACGTTCTGCCAGACCGTCAGCGCGGGCAGCAGGTTGAACGACTGGAAGACGAAGCCGATCCGCTCCCGGCGCAGCTCGGTTAGCTGCCGCTCGTTCAGGCCGGCCAGCGGTACGTCGTCGATCGCCACCGTGCCGGAGGTCGGCCGGTCGAGTCCTGCAGCGCAGTGCAGGAAGGTGCTCTTGCCGGAGCCCGACGGGCCCATCACGGCGGTGAAGGTGCCCCGCGCGAAGCTGATGCTGATGCCGTCCAACGCCGTGACCGCGTTGCCGCCGCGGCCGTAGACCCGGCGTACGTCCTGCAGGACGACCGAGTCGTTCGACCTGCTGATTTGTTCCCGCTTGCGCCCCATGGTTCGCCCCTTGAAGTTTCTTTCCCGACTGACGAGACAGACGCTACGGAGACGCAGACGCCGCCCCCAGGGAGCTGGGCAGCCTCAAGGGGTAGTGCTAAGTCCCCTCTTCGCGGAGGAGGTAGCTACGGAAGCCGGCCCGCACCTGGTGCACCAGCGGCTCCGTCCAGTCGTCGGTGCTGAAGGTAGGCCGCGAGTCTCAAGCCTTCGGTCACATCCTGAATCGCGCGCAGTCGCGAAGTCGCACAAGCCCTCAGTTTTCGCGGATCAGAGATCCTCGGGCGACGGCAACGGCTTCTTGCGTTCGGTCTGGAGCCGGAGTTCGACGTGTGATTGAGCCGCCGCCGGGTGGTACATCTCCTCGAACGGGCCCATCATCGAGGCGCCGATACCGCGCCGCCGGGAGCGGGCCGAGGCCCAGGCGAGCAGGCCGAGAAAGCCGACCACCAAGCCCATGCTCACCAACAGAATCCAGATGTCGCCGATCGGTCTCACCTCCACCCGAAAGACGTCGGCAGGCAGGCAATCGTTCCCCGCCCGCCGCCCGCCGCCCGCCGCCCGCCGCCCGCCGCCCGCCGCCCGCCGCCCGCCGCAGCCGGGGGAGTAGACCTGCCCTAGATCGGTTTGCGATCAGGCTGCGGCGGTAGCAGCGCCGCCAGGCCGGCCGAGTAGCTCTCCACGGTTACGTCGCCGAGGATCAGCCGCTGCACCAAGAATCCGGGCAGCAGTCCGAACAGAACCTGCGCGACGTACTGCGGATCCGTGCCCGGGTCGATCGTGCCGTCCTTCTGCGCCCGCTCGACCACCTCGACGAATCTCCCACGCACCAACCGGTACTTCGATGAAGCGATCGCCATGATCGTCTCGTTGTGCAACGCCTCGGCCCAGGCCTGGATCCCCACCCGGGTGATGTCACCTTCGGGTTGCTCGGCGAGCCGGATGATGTGTTCCAGGGCGGCCCGGATCGCCGTCGCCGGGCTGAGCGGCTCCTCGACCGCCAGGATCCGGTCGAAGAGCTCGTCGATCGTGCTCAGCGCGTCGTCGGCGATCGCCGCGACGATCTCGTCCTTGCTCTTGAAGTAGCCGTAGACCGCGCCGGCCGACAGCCCGGACTCCCGGATCACGTCGGCCATCGTCGTCTTGTGGAAACCCTGCTCGATCACGCACCGGCGCGCGGCCACGATGATCTGGCGGCGGCGGTTGGCGCGATGCTGGTCCGAAACCTTGGGCATGCTGTGAACATAAAACGAATGTCCGTTCTTGACAACTCGAAGCCCACCCTGCAGGCTCGGATCAATAAAGAACGATCATTCGGTTTCCACAACGAGGAGCTGACCCGAGATGTCCACTGACCAACCCTCCGCCGAGGGTCACCGCAGTCCCCCGGTGCTGGTCGTCGTCGCCCTGCTGACCGCGGTGCTGACGGTCCTGCTGATCGCGTTCGCCTGGCCGGCCGCCCGCTCGGAGCCGCGCGATCTGCCGCTGGCTCTGGCCGGACCGGCCCAGGCGGTCGCCACGGCGCAGAGCAGTCTCGAGCAAGCGATGCCCGGTGGATTCGAGATCACCGCGGTGCCGGACCGGGCCGCGGCCGTCAAGGCGATCGAGGACCGCGAGGTGTATGGCGCACTAGTGCTCGACCAGCAGGCTCCCGAGCTGCTCACGGCATCGGCCGGCGGTCCGGCGGTCGCGCAGGTCCTGACCCAACTGTCGGCGCGGCTCGCGGCCGCGAATCCCGGCATGCAGCCCCCGAAGGTGACTGACGTGGTTCCGTTGCCGGCCGATGACCCACGTGGCGCAGGCCTTGCGGCGGGTGCTCTGCCGCTCGTACTCGGCGGCATCCTCGGCGCCGCACTGCTGACCCAGCTGGTGAAGGGTGGCGCGCGCCGAGTCGCCGGGGCGATCACCTCTGCGATCACCGGCGCACTGGCGCTGGCTGCGGTTCTGCAGTTCTGGCTCGGCTCGTTCGAAGGCAGCTACGTCGCCAACGCGAGCGTGATCGCGCTGTCGATCGGTGCAATCTCGCTGACCCTGCTGGGCCTGGAGTGGTTGCTGGGTACCGCGGGTCTCGGGCTCGGGGCGGCCATCATGATGCTGCTCGGCAACCCGCTATCCGGGCTGACCAGCGCGCCGGAGATGCTGCCCAGCGGCTGGGGCGCGCTCGGCCAACTGCTGCCGCCGGGAGCAGCCGGTACTGCGCTGCGCTCGGTGAGTTTCTTCGACGGCGCGGGCTCGGGCGGGTCGTTCCTGGTGCTCGGCTGCTGGCTGGTACTGGGTCTGGGGCTCTGTGGGCTCGGAGCGCTGCGCGACCGGAGCCGGAGCGTCGTACACGGTCGTCACGAAGCGTCGCTGGTTACCGTCTGACAGTTGACGGCGCGGTGACCGGATCGTTACGGGCCGGTCTCCGCGCGACGGCGTCACGGCAGCGACAACGTTGTCTCTCAACCATTGACTTCCCGGGTCCTGGCCTCCTACGGTCACGGAAAGCCCAGGGGGTTTGAGCGGTGATACCGGGATGACAACGATTGCCCGAAGGTGGACGTGATGGCCATGAAGAACGGTTTCAAGCGAGCGGGTGTACTCGCCGTCGGAACGCTCCTGCTGGGGGTCTCGGCCTGCGGTCAGGGGTCGACGACCAAAACGCCGGATGCGGGCGGCAGCCAGAGCGCCGGCCCGGCGAACATCAAGATCGCCTACCAGCAATGGGGGCCCGGCACGGTGATGAAGACCTTCCTCACCGGCGCGAAGGCGGAGTACGAGGCTGCCAACCCTGGCTCGAAGGTCGAGATCCTGCCGATCGTGGCGAGTGAGAACGACTACTACACCAAGCTCCAGCTGATGATGCGCTCGCCGAACACGGCGCCGGACATCGTCTACGAGGACACCTTCCTGATCAACTCCGACATCACGGCGGGGTACCTGAAGCCGCTCGACGACTACATCAAGAACTGGGGCGACTGGAGCCAGTTCGAAGACACCGCCAAGGGCGCCGCGAAGGGCCAGGACGGCAAGACATACGGCATTCCGGACGGCACCGACACCAGGGCCCTGTGGTACAACAAGCAACTCTTCAAGCAGGCCGGGCTGCCGGAGGACTGGCAGCCGAAGACCTGGGACGACGTGCTGACCACCGCACGGACGCTGAAGCAGAAGCTCCCCGGCGTCATCCCGATGAACGTGTACTCCGGCAAGCCGATGGGTGAGGCCTCGGCCATGCAGGGCTTCGAGATGCTGCTCTATGGCACCAAGGACACCCTGTACAACTTCGACCAGAGCAAGTGGGTCGTCGGCAGCCAGGGCTTCAAGGACTCGCTGAACTTCATCAAGACGATCTACACCGAAGGTCTGGCGCCGCAGCCCAAGCAGGCACTCGACCCGAACATGGGCAGCAAGGTCGGTACCGAACTGCTGCCGGGCAACAAACTGGCGATCGCGCTGGACGGCTCGTGGGTCTACAGCAACTGGCTGAAGACCGGCGCGAAGCCGTGGCCGCAGTGGACCGAGGTGCTCGGCCAGACCGCGATGCCGACCCAGGACGGCAGCGGCAAGGGCAAGGTCAGCCTGTCCGGCGGCTGGACCTGGGCGATCCCGGCCAAGTCGAAGGCCCCGGACGCCGCGTGGAACTTCATCAAGACCCTGCAGACGCAGAAGAACGCGACGAAGTACGCCACCGACGGCGCCCAGATCGCGGTCCGCAAGGACGTCGCCTCCGACGCCGGCTACAAGAACTCGGCGAAGAGCACCCAGTTCTTCACCGACCTGGTCTCGGTCACCGTCTACCGCCCGGCGCTGCCGGAGTACCCGAAGGTCTCGAACGAGATCATCACCGCGATGGAAGCCGTGATGACCGGTCAGTCCTCGCCCGAAGAGGCGGCGAAGAACTATGACGAGGCCGTCGAAGGCATCGTAGGCAAGGACAAGACGACCACAGGCCAGTAAGCAGAGCCTCCGAAAGGGTTTCCCCTGTGACGACATCTGCTTCCGCCGTGCCCGTTCCGACCGGCAAGCGCGCCGGCCGGAACGGGCCGCCGCGCGGCGCCAAGATCGTGAAGATGTTCCCGTTGGCCCCGGCCATCGGGCTGATGCTGGTCTTCCTGGCCGGCCCGATCCTGTACTGCATCTATGCCGCGTTCACCAACATGGCGCTGACCGGGACCGGAGCGGCGAACGTGCAGTTCGTCGGGCTGGACAACTTCCGCAAAGCCTTCGGCAGCAGCGCTTTCACCAACTCGATCTGGCTGACCCTGGTGTTCACCCTGATCTCCGCGATCATCGGGCAGAACACCCTCGGGCTCGGCCTGGCGCTGCTGATGCGCTGGTCCAACCGGATCGTCCGCAACTTCGTCGGGACCGCGGTGATCGGCGCGTGGGTGCTGCCCGAGGTGGTCGCGGCGTACCTGCTCAGCGCGTTCTTCAACGACGACGGCACGCTCAACGTGATCCTGCACAAGGTCGGCCTGCCCGGCCAGGACTGGTTGTACGCGGCACCGATCATCGCGGTCTCGCTGGCCAACATCTGGCGCGGTACGGCGTTCTCGATGCTGGTGTACTCCGCGGCGCTGAGCGAAGTACCCAAGGAGATCGAGGAGTCGGCCGAGATGGACGGCGCGGTCGGCTACAAGCGGCTGCTGTTCGTCACGCTGCCGATGATCTCGCGCGCCATCTTGACCAACCTGATGCTGATCACGCTGCAGACGCTGAGCGTGTTCGGCCTGATCTACGCGATGACGCGCGGCGGGCCCGGCACCAAGAGCCAGACGCTGCCGCTGTACATGTACGAGCAGGCGTTCAGCTTCTCCCAGATCGGCTACGGCACCGCGATCGCCCTGGTGATGTTGCTGATCGGTGCCGTCTTCTCGCTGATCTACCTACGTGGACTGAACTCGGAGGCCGCATGATCGCCCGCGACCGCGTCAGCAAGCTGACCGCGAACCTGATCCTGGCCGCGATCGGCGTGCTGTTCGTCCTGCCGTTGCTCTGGGTGCTGTTCGCCTCGGTCAACCGGACGGCCGGGCTGCGGGTCGAGTTGCCGACCAGCCCGACGTTCGAGAACTTCCGCGCGGTGCTGAACACCGATACGACGTACCGGCCGGTCCTGAACGGGATCGTGCTGTGCGGTGGATCGGCGTTGCTGACGATGATCTGTGCGGTGCTGGCGGCCTATCCGCTGTCGCGGTTCAAGACGAAGTTCAACCGGCCGTTCCTGTTGACCGTGCTGTTCTGCACCGGGTTGCCGATCACCGCGGTGATGGTGCCGGTCTACGGGTTGTTCGTGCAGCTCAACCTGGTCGACACGCTCGGCGGCACGATCATGTTCATGGCGACGGCGTCGCTGCCGTTCGCGATCTGGCTGACCAAGACGTTCATGGACGGCGTACCGATCTCGCTGGAGGAAGCCGCCTGGGTCGACGGCGCCGGCAGCATGCAGGCGCTCTACCGGATCGTCCTGCCGCTGATGTGGCCGGGGATCGCGGTCGTCCTGATCTTCACCTTCATCGGCATGTGGGGCAACTTCTTCGTCCCCTTCATGCTGCTGCTGTCCCCGGAACGCCTGCCGGCCTCGGTGAGCATCTTCACCTTCTTCGGCCAGTACGGCGAACCGAACTACGGCCAGCTGGCGGCGTACTCGCTGATCTACACCTTCCCCGTCCTGGTCCTCTACCTCCTCCTCAGCAAGAAGCTAGGCGGAGCCTTCGCCCTGGGCGGCGCCATCAAGGGCTAGATCTCTTACCCGCCCAGCTCCATCGCTCGCCACGGCGAGTTGGGGGATCGGCGTGCGATGGTGCCGGGGTTAGGTGACTTGTTCCGAGAGGAGAGCGGAGCCGGCTTGGTTGTAGTAGGTGATGGTCAGGGCGTGGGTGTCGAAGGTCCACTTCTCGATTCCTGCGTCGGCGAGGGCCTTGGACATTTCGACGTACGAGATCGTTTGCGCCTCGTGGAGTTTCAGGGCTTCGAGTAGGGCCGGCTTGTTGCTGGTGGGGGCGATCGGGAACACCTCGTGGGCGGGGGCCGTCGAGAGTTGGTGGCCGGCGGTGCCGTGGTACGTCGTGTGGCCGTCGGTCAGGTAGGAATCGCTGGTTGTCACGCCGATCTCGCGGAGGGCTTCGAGGTAGTCCACCAGGGTCGAAGCACTGCCGAGGCGATCATGGATGTCGTCGACTTGCGCGAGAGTGAACATGCGCCCATTTCGCTCCACCCGAGGTTCTTCGGTGGTGAGGCTTTCGCAGATGCTCCAGGCGGATTCGCGCAGGAGGGCAGCGATCGCCGGGTCGAGGCCTTTGACCGGGACGTCGACCGCGGTCGGGTCTTCGTGGAGCAGGGCGATCAGGAAGACGCAGGCCGTCAGGTAGCTACCGGCGAGGGCGGGATGGGAGTTGTCGGGCGCGTGCAGCACCGGCGCCGGGTGCGTGGCCTGGAAGTGCTGCCAGATCAGGCCGGCGGGGACGAGCGTTGCCCCGAGCTCCGCGGCGATGGTGGCGTAGGCGGTGGTCAGGGGCTCTTGGGGAGTGCCTTTGCGGGACCAGGTCAGGTACAGCGCGGTCTGTGCGCCGGCTTCGGTGATCGCGGTGTGGAAGTCGCGGATGTTGTCGTGCATCCGCGCCGGGTTCTTGGCCGGGAGAGTGCTCTGTTCCTGCAGTACGACGGTGTCGTAGTTGCCAGTGGCAATCTCGGCAAGAGCCTTGCCTGCGTTCAGGTGCTGACGCAGCGAGGCCCCGCCGGCGGAGATCAGCCGGTGCTCGACGGTGATGCCGCGCGCCGCGGCCAGGCTCGCCAGCAGGCCGGGCAGGTTGTTCCGGGAGGTGAAGCTGTTGCCGACGAACAGGATCCGCATCAGTTCAGGATGGCACGTAGGGTAGGGGAATGCCGCTGAACTATCCGCTTGCTGAGCAGACGTTGGACAACGGTCTCCGGGTCGTCGTGAGTTCCGACCGGGCCGTGCCGATCGTGTCGGTGAACCTCTGGTACGACGTGGGATCGCGGCACGAGCCGCCGGGGCTGACCGGGTTCGCGCACCTGTTCGAGCACCTGATGTTCCAGGGGTCGCGCAACGTCCGGTCGGGGCAGCACTTCTCGTTCCTGGAGAGCGTCGGCGCGAGCCTCAACGCGAGCACGTTCTTCGACCGGACCAACTACTTCGAGTCGCTGCCGAGCGGCGGCCTCGATCTCGCGCTCTGGCTCGAGGCGGACCGGATGGGTTACCTGCTCGACGCGGTCAACCAGGAGAACCTCGACAACCAGCGCGACGTGGTCAAGGAGGAGAAGCGGCAGAGCTACGACAACCGGCCGTACGGCGACTCGTACGAGCGGCTGGTCCGGCTGCTGTTCCCCGAAGGCCACCCGTACGCGCACATGACGATCGGCTCGATGGCCGACCTGGACGCGGCCGACGTCGAGGACGTGCACGCGTTCTTCCGCAAGTACTACGGCCCGAACAACGCCGTCCTGACGATCGTCGGCGATGTCTCCGAGGAGGACGCGTTCGACGCCGTCAAGCGGTACTTCGGCCACCTGCCGGCCATCCCGGCACCGCCGCCCGCGCCGGACGGCACGATCGGCCCGCTGGATGGCGTGTACCGCGACGACGTCGTCGAGGACGTGCCGTCGGACCTGATCACGATGATGTTCCGGCTGCCGGTCGACGGGACGCAGGAGCTCGACGCCGCGGCGCTCGCGCTCGACGTACTGGCCGGTGGACAGAGCGGCCGGCTCAACCGCCGGCTGGTCCGTGACGAGGAGATCGCGCAGTCGGTGTCCGGGGGTGCGCTGCCGCTGATCGGCGGCGTCTCGTTCGGCACACTGACCGGTATCGCTTCCGACGGCATCGAGCTGCAGCAGGTCGAGGACGCGCTGGTCGAGGAGGTCGAGAAGCTCGCGAAGGACGGCATCACCGCCGACGAGCTGGCGACCGCGCAGGCGCAGGCCGAGCGGGACTGGCTCGAGCAACTGGCGACCTGCGGAGGGCGTGCCGACGAGATCTCGCACCACGCGTTGCTGTTCGGCGACCCGAACCGGATCAACACCAGGATCGACGAGATCCGCGCGGTGACGGCCGACCAGGTCCAGGCGGCCGCCAGCAAGTGGATCCGCGCCGGATCCCGCGCCCAGGTGACCTACCGACGCCAGACAGAAGCCACGGCAGCAGACCAGCCGGCAGGCGACGCAGCAGGGGAGCAGGAATGAGCAGCCAGGCCTTGACCACACCGCCTTCAGTAGCACCACCGCGGCCGTGGCGGTTCCCGCTCGCAGCCAGTACTACCACCCGCACCGGTACGCCGGTCCACGTGTTCGACCGCCCCGGTCAGTACGTCGCCACGGTGCGCGTGACCGTCGCCATGCCGCTCGCCGTCGAGCCACGCGAGCTGGAGGGCGTCGCGACGATCATGTCGCGTACGATGGACGAGGGCACCGAGCTCAAGTCCGCCAATGAGTTCGCCGCGGCACTGGAGCGGCACGGCGCGGCGTACGGGGTGGATGTCAGCTCGGACGCGTTGCACGTGGAGATCTCGGTGCCGACCTCGCAGCTGGCTCCGGCCGTCAAGCTGCTGGCCGAGGCGGTCACCCGGCCGGCCTTCACCCAGGCCGACGTCGGGCGGCACGTGACGATCCGGCTGGGCGAGATCAACCAGGAGCGCGCGAACGCGGGCTACCGGGCCCGTGAGGCGTTCGCGGCGAACCTGTTCGACCCGTCGTCGCGCCGATCCCGCCCGACCGCCGGTACGCCGGCCACCATCCGGCCGCTGACGAACGTCCAGGTGGCCGACTTCTACCGCAAGAACATCGGTCCGGCGCGGGCCGAGATCCTGTTCGCGGGCGACGCGACCGGGATCGACGTGGCCGCGCTGATCGACGACGCGTTCGGTGAGTGGACCGCGGACACCAGCCCGGCCATGGAGACGCCCGAGCCGCTCTACCGCACGGGCGACCGACTGGTGCTCGTGGATCGGCCCGGCTCGGTGCAGAGTCAGCTGCTGATCGGCTGCCCGGGGCCGGACCGTCGCGAGGACATCTGGGGCGCGGCCGCGGTCGCCAACCACGTTGTCGGCGGCACCATCACCTCCCGCGTCGACACCGTGCTGCGCGAGGAGAAGGGCTACACCTACGGCACCCGCACCAGCTTCACCTCGCCTCGCAAGGGCGGCACGTTCAGCCTGGGTGGCGCTGTCCGCACCGAGGTGACCGGCGCCGCGATCGGTGACGCCCTGCGGATCCTGCGGGAGGCTCGCGACGGCCTGACTGCGCGGGAGGTGCAGGAGGCGCAGGACAGCCTCATCCGTACTGCGCCGCTGCGCTACGAGCAGGCCGACTCCATCGCGCAGCAGGTCGGCAGCAACATCGCCGCCGGCGTACCGCTCGACTTCGCCGACACGTACCTGGCCCAGATCGCCGCCACCACCGCCGAGTCGGCGACCGAGGCCTACCGCCGGTACGTCGGAACCAACGGGCTGCTGGTCGTCGTCGTAGGGGAGGCGAAGGAGGTTCGCTCCCAGCTCGCCGAGCTGGGCATCGACGACATCACCGAGCTGAGCTGAGCTTCTGGCATCCTGCTCAGGGCTGGCGGTGGCACCCCCGGCCCTGAGCAGAGGAGCAGCACGCATGTCGTTCGACGAGCGACCCCAGGACGGCCTTCCGCAGTACTCCGGTCATGCGCGGCAGCACCCGGACCCGACGCAGTACCCGCTGCAGCCGGGGTACGTGTACCCGCAGCCGGCGTACGGCGTATTGCGGGACAACTCGGCCGCGACCCTGGCGATGGTGCTCGGCCTGATCGGACTGGCCACCATGTTCGTGGTGGTGTCGCCGGTCGCGTGGTGGAAGGGCCACCAGGCACTCAGAGAGATCGACGCGGCACCCGGTGTGTACAACAACCGCGGGATGGCGCTGGCCGGTCAGATCACCGGCATCATCGGAACCATCATCCTCGGCCTGGGCGTGCTTTTCGCCGTGGTGATGGCGATTGTCTTCCTGGTCGCCTTGTCGAGAACCTGACCGGACCGATCCGGTCAGTCGTTTGAATGCGATCCTGACAACGTCGGCCCCTCGGCGACCTCTGGTGGACTGGCCCGCACGGACTTAGCGTGTGCGGTCAGACTCACTTCAGGGAGGGATCCGCTCGTGAGAGACGTCCGTAGATCGTTGTGTGCGGCCACTGGCGCCATCGCGCTGCTTGCCGGTGCACTGGCAGTTCCGGCCACCGCCGGTGCCGGTACGACGGCGGTTGCAGGGGGAACCACGGAGTACCTTGTGCTGCTGGAAGCGGGGGCCGACCACGCCCAGGCGCTCGCCGCGGTGCAGGCGGCCGGCGGCTCGGTGGTCAAGGAGAACACGAACCTCGGCACGATGACGGTGCGCGCGGCCGAGTCAGGCTTCGTCAGCCGCGTGTCCGCGTCACCGGCCATCGAGGGTGCGGCGCACAGCCGGCCGATCGGCCAGTTGCCGCAGGCCCGGCCCAACGTGGTCGAGCAGGAGCACCTGAACGCCGTTGCCAAGGGCAAGAGCGTGCCCGGCAAGGCGGTTGCCGCGAGCAACACTGCCGATCCGCTCGACGCCAAGCTCTGGGGCTTGCGGATGGTCCGCGCGGACCTGGCGCACGCCAAGCACCCGGGCAAGAAGGTGGTCAAGGTCGGTGTCCTCGACTCCGGCATCGACGCGCGCAACCCCGACCTGGCGCCGAACTTCGACTGGAACCTGTCTCGCAACTTCGCTCCCGACATTCCGGAGATCGATGGGGCGTGTGAGTTCGCAGGCTGTGTCGACCCGGTCGGCTGGGACGACAGCGGTCACGGCACGCACGTGGCCGGCACGATCGGTGCCGCGCTCAACGGCCTCGGTGTCTCCGGTGTCGCGCCGAACGTATCGCTGGTAGAGATCCGCGGCGGTCAGGACAGCGGCTTCGTCTTCCTCGGCCCGGTGGCGGACGCGCTCACCTACGCCGGCGACGTCGGGCTTGACGTGGTCAACATGTCCTTCTACGTCGACCCGTGGCTCTACAACTGCACGGCCAACCCGGCCGACAGCGCGGAGGCACAGGCCGAGCAGCGGACCATCATCGCCACCATGCGGCGGGCCTTGAACTACGCGCACGACAAGGGTGTCACGCTGGTCGGATCGCTCGGGAACAACCACGAGGATCTCGGTAAGCCGCGTGTCGACACCAGCAGCCCGGACTTCGGTGACGTGCCGCCGTACCCGCGGCCGATCGACAACGCGACCTGCGTCGACCTGCCGATCGAGGGCCCGCACGTGATCGGCGTGTCCGCGCTCGGACCGTCGGCCAAGAAATCGGACTACTCCAACTACGGGCTCGAGCAGATCGACGTGTCCGCACCGGGTGGCTGGTTCCGCGACTTCTTCGGTACTCCGAACCACCGGGTGAACGAGAACCTCATCCTGTCCACCTACCCGGTGAACAGGCTGCAGGCGCTCGGCCTGGTCGACGCGGCTGGTGCGATCACACCGGCCGGCGTGACCGGCGGCGTACAGAAGCAGTGTGCGGCCGGTGTCACGGACTACACCAAGTGTGGCTACTACCACTGGCTGCAGGGGACGTCGATGGCGTCGCCGCACGTGACTGGTGTCGCTGCGCTGATCGTCAGCGAGTACGGGAAGAAGGGACCGCGCAAATCGTTCGGGATGAAGCCGGACAAGGTGCGGAAGATCCTGCTGGACAGCGCGCAGAGCCGGGCCTGCCCGACACCGCGCTTGCAGACCTATGCGAACGAAGGACGTTCGGCGGAGTTCGACGCGCTCTGTGAGGGCGGGCGGAACTTCAACGGGTTCTACGGCCACGGCATCGTCGATGCCTACGCCGCGGTGACCCGGTACTGATTCGATGAAGCTGCGGGCCCGGTACGACGTACCGGGCCCGTTGGCTTGTTCCTTAAGCTGTGAAGGCGCGGGCGATGGGCCAGGCGCCGGGGGAGGTGTTGGAAAGCACGGTGCAGGTGGTGCCGGTGTGTGGGTCGTGCGTGGACTTGAACGACGCGCCGGCGTCGTACCCGAGCAGCATCGCCGTGTCAGTGCTCTCGTGCAGCCAGAAGCCGAGACCGTAGCGCCTGGAGTCCTCGGGTACGTCGCGGCGTGGCCGGACGACCTCTGCGACGGAATCCACGATGTCGCCGGCGAAGAACGCGCGCCAGAAGGTGGAGATGTCGGGGGCGGTGGTGTGGATGCCGCCATCGCCGGTGGCCAGCACCGGAAGGTGGAAGACGTTGGAGCGGTCCACCCCGTCCAAGGGCAGGTAGCCCACGGCGGCGTCAGCGGGTAGCTCGTCGGAGCGGAGGAAGTCGGTTCTGGTCATGCCGGCGGGGCGGAGCACCCGGTCTCGTACCAGGTCGTGGTAGCCGACGCCGCTGGCCCGCTCCGCCAGCAGGGCGAGGACCACGATACCACCATTGCAGTAGCCGAACCGCTCACCGGCCCGGTACTTGGTGGGATGCCCGTCCAGCAGGGGCAGGAACGCCTCGGTAGTAGTCAGCTCGTGCGCCGCGCCGACGAAGTAGTCGGTGATCTCGCCGTCGGCCTCTTCGTCCAGGTAGTCACCGATGCCAGAGGTGTGCGTGAGGAGATGTTCGACGGTCACGTCGTCCGCGATCAGCGGTAGATCCTTGCCGAGCAGGGATCGGGCGGTGCTGCTCAGCTCCAGTACACCGTCCTGCACCAGCGAGAGCACGGCCAGGGCGGTGAACCCCTTGCTCCCGCTGGCGATGCCGAATCTGGTGTCCACGGAGTTGGGTACCTGGTAGGCGCGGTTGGCCAGCCCGTACGCCTTCGCGAACTCGATCTGGCCGGCCCGGTCGATCCAGACCACGCCGGAGAATCCGGTTTCCTCAGCGATCTTGTCGATATCTCCTGGTGTCATTGGCTTACTTCGGGGCGAGCAGGCAGGTGGTGCCGCGGTCGCCGAGCGCCCAGCCTTCCTCGATCGGGTGCAGGTAGAAGATGTCCGACGGGGACTCGGCCTTCAGTTTGGCGGCGTTGAAGCGGTCCGTGCAGCCCTTCTCGGCGGCGGACTGGACCGTGGCGAGACCGGGCCACTTGCCGGCCGGGAGGTCGAAGACGGCGAAGACCTTGCCGCCGTTGGGCTGGTCGCACGGCTGGACCTTGATGTCCTTGACCTCACCCTCCTTGAGTTCGGTCACGCAGTCGCCGACGCGGAGCTTGTCGGGACGGGTGTTCTGCGTGGTGGTCACCTGGCCGGAGGCGTCCCGGTCGGGCTCGTCGCCAGTACCGAACAAGACGGCGAGGATGGCGAAGCCGACGACCCAGAGCCCGGAGATCACCAGGCCGGCGATCGCCAGCCCTTTGCCCTTCTGGCCGAGCTTGCCGATCCGGCTGAGCGCGACGATGCACAAGATGACGGCGACGGGGATCGCTGAGATCAGGCTGAAGATGAACCCGAGCACGGCCGGAACACTCGTCCCGCCGGAGCCGGGCGGCGGCTGCTGGTTACCACCCTGGTACGGCGGGAACCCCTGCCCAGGCGGGTAGCCGCCCTGGCCAGGCGGATACCCACCTTGGCCGGGCGGCGGGTAACCACCTTGCGGATAACCACCCTGAGCGGGTGGGTATCCGGGCGGCCCGCCCTGAGCCGGAGGCATGCCTTGGCCAGGCGGTGGATAACCGCCTGGCTGGGGCTGGCCCGGTCCGGGCGGAACGTTCGGTGGTGTCGGCTCCATGAACGGAATCTAGACCTGCCCAGGAGCAAACCGGCGGACCTCAGCCGGAGATGTAGTTGGAAAGTTGCTCGCGTTCGAACTCCAGCTCGCCGATCCGGGTCTTGACCACGTCACCGATGCTGACGATGCCGGCCAGGGCGCCGTCGACGACAACTGGCACGTGCCGGATCCGGCGGTCCGTCATCAGCCGCATCAAGCTGTCGACGTGGTCGTCCGGCCCACAGGTGTGCACCTGCTCGGTCATGATCGCGCTGACCCGCACCTCACCCGCGTCGGGTGTGCCGTTCATCAGCCTGACTATGTCGCGCTCGGAGACGATGCCGGTCACCGAGGTGCCGTCGGGGCTGACGACCAGCGCGCCGACGTTGTGCTCGGCCAGGAGCGCGAGCAGCTCGGTGACGGTGGCCTCTGGGGAGATGGTGACGACCTGATTGCCTTTGCCGCGCAGTACGTCGTTGATCTTCACGGAGCCTCCTGGTGATGGAGCGGAGCCCAATACCCAAAGGTAGCGAATGAAACCAGTGAACGGCAGGTCTGACAGAATGCGGCGGGTGACCGTCGCCTGTCCCGCCCGCTGGAGCCGCGGCCCGAAGTCGTCACGCCCGGTGACCGGATGAGCTGGCGCGAGGACCTCGCCGTACTGCGTCATCGCGACGTCCGGATCTTCGTCAGCGCCCGGTTCGTCTCGATGCTGGGCTCGTCGATCGCCCCGATCGCGCTCGTCTTCGCCGTCCTGGACGTGTCCGGCGCGGCCAGTGCGGTCGGCATCGTGCTGGCCGCCCGGAGCATTCCGAACGTCGTCTTCCTGCTGGTCGGCGGGGTCATCTCCGACCGGTTGCCGCGCAAACTGGTACTGATCGTGGCCAACTCGGTCAGCGCCCTGACCCAGGCCCTGGCGGCGGTGCTGGTGCTGTCCGGGCACGCCCAGATCTGGCAACTGGCCGTGATACAGGCGGTCAACGGCATCGCGTCGGCGTTCGTGCTGCCGGCGATGGTCGGCATCCTGCCGTCGATCCTGGACCGGTCCGAGCTGCCGCAGGCGAACGCGGTGTCGGGCTTCGCCCGGTCGACCGCGATGATCGGCGGCGGCGCCGTGGCGGGGGTGATCGTCGGCCTGACCAGTCCGGGGATCGGGCTGGCCGTCGACGCCGTGACGTTCGGCCTGGGCGCGTTCCTGCTGTCCCTGCTGACCGTGCCGCGGATCGAGCGGTCGGCCTCCTCGGTGTTGCACGACCTCCGGGTCGGCTGGACGGAGTTCGTCTCCCGGCAGTGGGTCTGGACTGTCGTGGCCGGGTTCCTGGTGCTGAACATGGTGTTCACGGCGTGCTTCTCGACGCTCGGACCGGTGATCGCTGACGACACCTTCGGCCGGGTCGGCTGGGGTGCGGTGAGCGCGTCCTTCGGCGCCGGATTGATTGCCGGAGGCATCGTCATGATCCGGCTGAAGCCGCAGTACCCGGTCCGGCTCGGGATGTTCGGCATGTTCTCGATCGTGCCGATGTACCTGTGCCTCGCGCTGGCGCCGTACACCGTCGCGGTCGCCGCGGTCGCGTTCCTGGTGGGACTCGGGTTCGAGCTGTTCGGGATCGGCTGGGAGACGGCGCTCGGTCAGCACATCCCCCTTGACAAGCTGTCGCGGGTCTCGTCGTACGACATGCTCGGGTCGTTCGTCGCCGGGCCGATCGGGCAACTGTCGGTCGGCTACCTGGCCGCGGTGACGAGTGCGAAGGCGGTCGAGCTGTACGGCGCTGCCGTGCACGTGCTGGTCGTCATCGCGGTCCTGCTCGTGCCGGCGGTCTGGCGGCTCCAGCGCCATGACACCGAGCCGGCCGTCAAGGCTTGACGGCCAGGGCCGCCGCGATCAGCCGGGACCAGTCGCTGAGGTCGTCGACCGGCTGCTCCGGACGCCACTCGACGGCCGGCACGATGCCCGGCTCGGCCACGGTCAGGCCGTCACCGAACAGCGCCAGGATCTCCTCGTCGGTACGCCACCGGCCGCGGCCGAGCGAGCCCTGCAGCATCTCCTGCATCTCGGCGCTGCGCGGATCGTTCTCGCTGCGGAAGTGGCTGATGAAGAAGTAGCTGCCGGACGGCACCCGGTCGTACCAGAACCGCACGACGGCAGCCGGGTCCTCGTTGTCGTTGAGGTGATGCAGCACCGCGCTCAGGATGATCGCGACGGGCTTGCCGAAGTCGATCAGCGCGTTCGTGCCGGGGTTGTCGTAGATCGTCTTCGGCTCGCGCAGGTCGGCCTGGACGACGGCGGTGTTCTCGTTCTCGGCGAGCAGCGCCCGGCCGTGCGCGAGCACGACCGGATCGTTGTCGACGTACACGACCTTGGTCTCGGGCGCGTGCCGCTGGGCGACCTGGTGCACGTTGTCAGCCGTCGGCAGCCCGCTGCCCAGGTCGAGGAACTGGCGCACCCTGGTGGTCCGGACGATCTCGCGAACCGCGCGGATCAGTGCGCCGCGGTTGTCGAACGCGATCGCCTGCGAGCCTGGCAGACCGGTGATGAAGCGGTCCCCGAGCGCCCGGTCGACGGCGAAGTTGTCCTTGCCGCCGAGCAGGTAGTCGTAGGTCCGCGCGATACTCGGCTTGGTCGTGTCGACGCCGGGAATGACAACGCCTTCTTCGGCCACGCTGCAGTCCTTCCGATACGGCTAGTCCGACCCTGACTACTCTAGGCGATCAGCGTTGCAGGCGTTCGAGTACCTCGGCGTGCAGGCGGCCGTTGGTGGCTACGGCGTTGGCGCCGTTGGGGCCGGGGACGCCGTCGAGCGAGGTGAACTTGCCGCCGGCCTCGTCGACGATGATCGCCAGCGCGGCCATGTCGTACAGGTTGAGCTCGGGCTCGGCCGCGATGTCGACGGCGCCTTCCGCGACGAGCATGTAGGACCAGAAGTCGCCGTACGCGCGGGTCCGCCAGGCCGACTCCATCAGGTCGGCGAACTGGTCCAACTTGCCGAGCTTCTCCCAGCCCTTGAGCGAGGAGTAGGACAGCGAGGCATCATCGATCGACGAGACGTCGCTGACCCGGCACGGCTGGGCGGACATCAGCGCGCGCCCGGTCCACGCGCCGTCGCCGTACGACGCCCACCAGCGCCTGCCGAGGGCCGGCGCCGAGACGACTCCGACGACAACCTGGTCCTCGATCATCAGGCTGATCAGGGTGGCCCAGACCGGCACGCCGCGGATGTAGTTCTTGGTGCCGTCGATCGGGTCGACCACCCAGCGGCGGACACCCCAGCCGGTGGTGCCCTCCTCCTCGCCGACGAACGCGTCCCGCGGCCGGGCCCGGGCCAGCGTCTTGCGCATCACGTCCTCGACCTTGCGGTCGGACTCGCTCACCGGGGTGAGGTCCGGCTTGGTGGCGACGTGGAGGTCGAGCGCCTTGTAACGGTCCATCGTGGTGGAGTCGGCGTCGTCCGCCAGGATGTGGGCGAGCCGCAAGTCGTCGGTGTGCGAGGGCATAGCCGGAAGGCTAACCTGCCGCCTGACCACTCAACAGGTGAGCCCGTACCGCGGGCGTCAAGGTTGCGGGTCGGTATCGGGGTGGGTTGAACCATCCGGGGTGGTTGAACGTGACACTAGTGTTAGGACACATCGACTGCTGGAGGCGTCATGTTCGAGCGCTTCGGGGATCTTCCACTACACGTTCTGGTGATTCACCTGACGGTCCTGGTGCTGCCGGTCGCCGCGGTCACCGCGATCGTGTTCGCGCTGGTGCCCAAGTGGCGCTGGCTGCTGCGCTGGCCGACGCTGCTACTCGGGCTCGGGGCACTGGTCTGCGCCTACGTCGCGAAGGAGAGCGGCGAGGCGTTCGTTGCCGCGGTCCCGCAACTGCAGCCACTGGTCAAGGTCCACCAGGATCGTGGCAATCTGCTGTTCTGGTTCGTGCTGGCCTTCGCGGTCATCGCGGTGGCGGCGTACCTGCTGCTCGGCGGGCCGTCCGCGCTGGCGAGCGGAAAGGGTGCCAAGCCAACCAAGAGCCGCCCGCTGGAACTGGTGGTCAGCGCGGCGATCGTGGTGGTCGGCGTCCTGGTGATCATTCAGACGATTCGCACGGGTGACGCCGGCGCCAGGGCTGTCTGGGACGGTCAGCTCCCACCGAAGTAGCCCGAGTGCCCGGACCGCCACCACTCACAAACCCAGCTCGGGCAGGCAGTGCGCCGCCTGGAGGCGCTCGGTGCAGCGGCTCTGGACGAGGTTTATGAGTGGTGGCGGTCCGGCTAACCCGTCTCTAGATCGCGGCCCTCGCGGCTGGCCAGGAGGCGGCGGAAGGAGGCGACCCGTTCGGCGTCGACGCGGCCCGCGGTGACTGCTTCGTCCAGGGCGCAGTTCGGCTCGGTCTCGGAGTGCGTGCAGCCGCGCGGGCAGTCGCGGGTCTCGTCGGCCAGGTCGCCGAACGCGTTGATCAGCTGGTCCGGCTGGACGTGCGCCAGCCCGAACGACCGGATTCCCGGCGTGTCCACGATCCAGCCACCGTCGGGCAACCGAAGCAGCAGCGCGCTGGTCGACGTGTGCCGGCCGCGACCGGTGTTGTCGTTCACCACGCCGATCGCGCGGTTCGTACCAGGCACCAACGCGTTGACCAGCGTCGACTTCCCCACGCCCGAGTGGCCCACCATCATGCTGGTCCGGTCGCGCAACTGCTCGGCCAGTTCGCTGAGATCGCCGTCGCGCTGGGTGGCGACAGACTCGACGCCGAGCGGCCGGTAGATCGAAAGTAGCGGATCCGGGTCGGCCAGATCGGTCTTGGTCAGACACAGCAGAGGCCGCATGCCGGCGTCGTACGCCGCGACCAGGAACCGGTCGATCAGGCGGGTCCGCGGTTCCGGGTTCGCCACGGAGACGACGATGACGAGTTGGTCCGCGTTGGCGACCAGCGGCCGCTCGATCGGGTCGTCGTCATCGGCGGACCGGCGCAGCAGCGTCTTGCGGGGGAGGACCTCGACGATCCGGGCCAGGGTGTCCTTGTCGCCGGTGGAATCGCCATCGAGCTTGACCATGTCGCCGACGATGACGCCCTTACGGCCGAGCTGACGCGCCTTCATCGCCGTCACGACCCGGTCCGATTCCCCGACCCAGCAGGTGTAGCGGCCGCGGTCGCGGGTGATGACGAACCCGATCACGGCGTCGTCGTAGGTCGGCCGGTCCTTGGTCCGCGGCCGGGTCCGGCGCTTGGGACGGTCGTACTTGGCTTCTTCGTCGTACCGCGACATCAGCTCACCAGCGCCGACCAGAGATCCGGGAACTCCGGCAGCGTTTTGGCCGTCGTTGCGATGTTCTCGATCTCCAGACCGGAGACCGCGAGCCCGAGGACGGCCGCGGCGTGCGCCATCCGGTGATCGTGGTAGGTGCCGAAAAGCCCACCGTGCAAGGGTTTCGGGCGGATCTCCAGCCCGTCGGGAGTCTGATTGACGTCGCCGCCGAGCGCGTTCAGCTCGGTCTCGAGCGCGGCCAGCCGGTCCGTCTCGTGGTTGCGCAGATGCGCGATCCCTCGCAGGTACGACGGTCCGTCGGCGAGCGCGGCGACAGCGGCGAGCACCGGCGTCAGCTCGCCCACCTCGCTCAGGTCGAGGTCGACGCCCTGGACCCGGCCGGTGCCGCGGACGGTCAGGTCGCCGTCGGTGAGCGAAACCTCGGCGCCGAAGCGGGTGAAGATGTCGGGCAGCTGGCCACCCGGTTGCGTGGTCCGTTCCGGCCAGCCGGTCACGGTCACCTCGCCACCGGTGATGACCGCGGCGGCCAGGAAGGGTGCCGCGTTGGACAGGTCGGGCTCGATCGCGGTGTCGAGTGCGTGGATGGGGCCGGGGGCAACGATCCAGCGGTTGGGTTCGCTGTCATCGACCTGGACGCCACGCTCGCGGAGCATCGCGACGGACATGTCGAGGTGCGGCTGGGACGGGACAGGCTTGCCGTCGTGCAGGATGTCCACGCCTTCGTCGTACCGGGTGCCGGCGAGCAGCAGCGCCGAGACGAACTGGCTCGACCCGGACGCGTCCAGGGTCACCTTGCCGCCGCGAACCGCTCCGGACCCGCTCACGGAGTACGGCATCCGGCCGGTGCCGTGGTCCTCGATCTGGACGCCGAGGGTGCGCAGCGCGCCGAGGATCACGTTCATCGGGCGCTCGCGGGCGTAGGCGTCGCCGTCGAAGGCGATCTCGCCGTCGGCCAGCGCGGCCACCGGCGGGACGAAGCGCATCACGGTGCCGGCTAGGCCGCAGTCGACGCTTGCCGGGCCCTTGAGTGAGCCGGGAGTCACGGTGACCAGGCCGTCGGTTTCGGTGATGCCTACGCCGAGGGAGACGAGGGCGGAGCGCATCAGGTCCGTGTCGCGGGCCACCAGCAGCCCGGACAGCGTGGACGGACCGTCGGCGATCGCGGCGAGCACGAGTGCCCGGTTGCTGATCGACTTCGATCCGGGCACGGTCACCCGACCGCTGATCGCACCCTCGGCCAGCGGCGCCGGCCAGCCCTGCTGTCCTGCCATCCCACTCCCTGCCATCTCACTCCCAGCTCTGCGTGTCATCCCGCCACGAGCCTAGGGCATGCCTCAGCGGCCGGGCTGTCCCGACCGACAGGACATAGTCGTCCGATCGGTCGGCTGTCACGCTCACGGGGGCGGCGCCTGCCCGCGGTATGGGGACTATGTCCTGTCGATCGGGACAGTTCGCCCGGGATCAGCCGAACGGGAGCTCGGCCTTCGCGAAGTGCGCCGCGTGCTTCGCCTCGCGCTTGGCCGCGCGGGCGAGCTGCTTCGTCTCCCGCTTCGCGAGCCGGGCTCCGCGCTTGGTCTCGCGCTTCGCCGCCTTCGCGCCGTGACTGGCGCGCCAGACGACACCCGGCTTGCCCTCGGTGTCGACGGCCGCGAGCAGCAGGCCGCCCATCAGCCCGAGGTTCTTCATGAACTGGACCTTCTGGGCCGCCCGGACGCCCTTGTCGGACTCCTGCCAGAACGAATGCCCGGCCAGCGTCGTCGGCACCAGCGACCCAGCCAGGACGACGGCGCCGAGGCGGCGTCCCTTACCGGTCGCGAGCGCGAGCCCGGCGAGCACCTGGGCAGCGCCGTTGAGGCGTACCAGGTTCGCAGTACTCTCCGGGATCCGGTCGCCGATCTGCGGTGGCGCCACCTTCCGGACCAGCGGGACGAACCGGTCGGCGACCGGCTTCGCCTTCGCTACGTGCGGCTCGGGGTCCCGGATCGCCTTCGCGCCCTGAACAACGAAGATGGTCGACAGCAACGGCCTGGCCAGTGCACGCACGACAGTCATGTCTCCTTCTTACCTGGTCCGACAATCCCGGTGAGGCACCAAGTGCCCGTGTGTCTTGTACCCAGGCTCAAATCGCGCAGCCGTCGGGCCCGCAGGCGGCGTCGTCAGTCGTCCCGGGCGTGCTGATCAGGGTGACCGGCTGACGCTCGGCGTTGGCCCGCCGGATCGCCTCCTGGAACACCTCGACCGGCTGGGCGCCGCTCACGCCGTACTTCTGGTCGATCACGAAGAAGGGCACCCCGTTGGCGCCGTACGCGAGGGCCTGGGCCTGGTCGGCGGCGACGTCGTCCGCGTACGCCGTACTGGCAAGCACGTCGGCGACCTGGTCTTCTGGGAGGCCGACCTCGACCGCCAGTTTGGTGAGCGTCGGGTGGTCGCCGACCGGGAGGCCGTCGGTGAAGTAGGCCTTGAGGAAGCGCTCCTTGAGGCGGCTCTGCGTGTCAGCCGGTACGTCGCCGGCCTTGGCGAGCTCGAGAGCGAGGTGCAGGAGGCGGTGGGCGTCGACGGTGTTGGCGGACTTGGCGTCCTCCAGGTGGAACTCCAGTCCGAGCTCCGCGGCCGTCGTGGTCACGTGCGCGTTGGCCTGCTTGCCCCACTCGGGACCGCGGCCGTACTTCTCGCCCAGCCGGACGTCGAGGGGGCGCGGGTCGTCGTTGGTGGACGACGGGTCGAGCTGGAAGCTGTGCCAGACGATCTCGGCCTGGTCGCCGGACTCCGTCAGGGCTTGTTCCAGCCGGCGCTTGCCGATGTAGCACCACGGGCAGACGACGTCGGACCAGATATCAATACGCATGTGTATTGGGAACTCCTGCCCCCGGAGGGCTATTCCCGAGTGCGACGGAGGCCACAACCAAGACCACGCAGCCCCGGGTGATACGGGGCTGGACGCCGTGAGGTTAGCTGCAGCGGCGTAGTGCGAGTAGGGCGTAGGCGCGGGCGCAGTGGAGTACCTCAGCGAGCGACACGTGCTCGTCCATGGCGTGGGCGTACCGGACGTCGCCAGGCCCGTACTGCAGGGTCGGGATGCCAGCAGCGGTGTACTGCCGCAGATCCGAGCCATACGGGCCACCCTTCACCTCCGGTACGCCGGTAGCGCCGGCGTCAGTGGCCGCGTGCAGTGTGTCGTCCAGCAGCGGGTCGCCCTCCGGTAGCAGTCCGGACGCGAACACCCCGCCGGGCCAGCTGACCTTGACCGGGTGATCGCGTAGCCAGTCGTCGGCGGCACACGCCTTGGCGATCGCCTGCTCAAGGGCTTGCCGGGCTTCGGCGACCGGCTCACCCAGCCGTACGCCGTACCGGCCCTCTGCGACGAGCAGGTCGGGGACAGTGCTGGCCCAGTCGCCGGCGTGGATGGTGCCGACCGAGAGTGGGTTGGCCAGGTCGAGGTGCTTGAGCAGCGGGTGCGGGTCGAGGTTGCGCTCGATCTCCAGCGCGGTCAGGGCCTGCTGGACGACCGCGAACTTCTCGATCGCGCTGACGCCCCGGGTGCGGGTCGAGCCGTGCGTCGCGAGGCCGGGGATCTCCAGGCGGAAGGTGAGGGAGCCCGCATTCGCCGGGATCACGCCGCCCGCGGTCGGTTCGGCGATCAGGCAGGCTTCGCCGGTGTGGCCGCGCTTGAGCGTCCCGAACGCACCAAGCCCGCCGTCCTCCTCGCCGACCACGGTGTGCACGGCTAGCGGCTTCTTCAGCCTGACGCCGGTGGAGGTGATCGCGGCGACGGCACCGATGATCGCCGCCAGGCCGCCCTTCATGTCGCAGGTGCCGCGGCCCCACATGATGCCGTCGCTGATCCGCGCAGAGAACGGGTCGCCGTCGGGCCAGAGCGCCAGCTCCCCGACCGGCACCACATCCACGTGCCCGTTGAGGATCAGCCCGGGCGTACCGCCACCTGGCAACACCCCCACGCAACCCCACGCGTCGGCCCGCTCGACCTCCATGCCTGGAAACTCAGGATCCGCGGTCGTCGCCGGCAGATCGAACTGCCAGTGGTCGACCTCCATCCCGACGCTCCTGAGCCGCTCGGCACACCAGCCCTGGATCTCGCTCTCGGCCGCCGTCCCATCCACACTCGGTGTCTGGACCAGCTCCCGCAGATCGGCCACGATCCGCGCGTCGTCCACGGCAGCCAGTACGTCCCGCTCGACCTCACTCAGCATGCCGCCAATCATGCATGAATCGGTATGCAGGCCGGGATCAGGAGTCGTTGAGCAAGGTCAGCAGCCGTGCCCCGCCCCGCTGGATCAACGGCAGCGATTCCGGCGCGACCTCCCAGGCGAAGGCGGCGATGTTCGCGTACGCCGACGCCGCGCAAACCACGGTGGCGGCCCGCCCACTAGCCTTGAGCGCCGCCTCGAAGAAGTACTCGTCCACCCCTTCGGGTGCGCCGTCCCTTGCCGCCGACGCCGCCAGTGAGACGAGGTCGTACGCTCTCGACCCGCCGCTTGCGGCCTCGATGTCGATCACGCCCGCGACTCGTCCGCCGTCGAGGATGAGGTTGCTGACGTTGAGGTCGCCGTGCACAAGGTCATTGGAAGGCAGCGCCGTGTCGCGATAGGGCAGGCAGGCACGTTCGTACCCGGCGATCAGCTCTGCCGTCGTCTCGTCGTACCGGCGAACGGTCTCCCACATCTCGCCCCAGCCTTCGAAGACGATGCCACGGGCGTAGTCGGACCAGGTCGCCTCCTCATCGTCGACCAGGTCGCGCTGCAGTTCGCAGATCCCTACTAGTTCCTCCGCCAGCGCCTTGTCGATTGCAGCTGCGTCCGACAGTGGCGTGCCTAGGACGAATTCCTGCAACTGGTACGGCCGCCCGGAGGCGGTGGTGCCGACGGCCAGCCACTTCGGGGTGGGGTAGCCGACCGCTCTTGCCCTGGCGACCAGCTGGGCGGCCCGGCGTACGCGGGGAGCCCAGCCCGGGTCGGCGTTCCACTTCAGCACGACCCGGGCTTGCTTGCTCTTCAGTTCGAACGCGCCCTCTTGCAGACCGCCCGTCAAGCGTCTGACCGTCTCGTAATCGGTGCCTAGGGCAACGTTGATCTCGGCAACTACAGCGGCGGTCTGGTCCATCGGCTCAGGGTGTCAGCCGGTGGAGGTCACGAGGGAACAGGGTGACCTCGCGGACGTTCTCTGCGCCGGTCAGCCTGGCCACGAAGCGTTCGAGGCCGATTGCGAAGCCGCCGTGCGGGGGCATGCCGTGCTTGAAGGCCTGCAGGTACGCGCTGTACGCCGGTGCGTCGGCCGATTCGCCGCGTGCCTCGAGTGCCGCCACGTAGTCGCTGTAGCGGTGCAGTCGCTGGCCGCCGGTGACGAGCTCAACCCCCTTGAAAAGAAGGTCGAACGAGTTGGACCAGCGCGGGTCCGACGGCTGCGGGTGCGTGTAGAACGGCCGCTTCACCATCGGATAGCCTTCGACCGCGACGAACACGCTGCCGTGCTCGCGCAACGCCCACTCACCGATCGCACGCTCGTCGGCCGGCGCGAGGTCGGGCTCGTCAGGATTGGCCCCGGCCAGCTTCAGTGCCTCGCTGAAGTGCAGGACGGGCACCTCCGTGGGGATTTCCGGCAGCTCGACGCCGAGCCGCTCGAGCGCAGTACCGGCCCGTTCGCCAACTGCTGCGAGCATGTCGGAGATGACGTTCCGCAGTACGGCGAGAACGTCGCGGTGGTCCTGGACGAAGCCCAGTTCGGCGTCGAGCGAGACGTACTCGGCCAGGTGCCGGACCGTGTCGTGCGGCTCGGCGCGGAAGACCGGGCCGACCTCGTAGACGCGCTCGAACACGCCGACCATCGTCTGCTTGTAGAACTGCGGCGACTGCGCCAGGTATGCCGGTCCGCCGAAATAGTCCAGGGCGAACACGTTAGCGCCGGACTCTGTCGCGGTACCGACGATCTTCGGCGTCTGGATCTCGGTGAAGCCCTGGCCGTCGAGCGAGCTGCGATAGCCGTGCAACGCGGCCGCGGCGACCTCCCAGCCGGCGCGAACAGCCGGGTGCCTGAGCGCAACGGCGGCGTTGTCGAGGATCACCGGCAGGCCTGCGTTGACGGACGGGCGCCACAGCTCGATCGGCGGCGTCTGGGCCGGCTCAGTCAGCGGCTCGATGACCGGGTCGACGATCTCGGCCCCGTCCGGTGCCTGTGGGTTGGCGGCGACCTGGCCGGTCACCTGGACGACGGTCTCCTCGCCGAGTTCGTCCAGCTGGGCTTGGGTTTCCGGTGTCTTGACGACGATCTGGCTCAGGCCTGAACGGTCCCGCAGGACGAGGAAACTGACCGCCGCCAGCCGTCGTCTTCGGTGGACCCAGCCGGCCACCGTGACGGTCTGGCCTACTGCTGAGGGGATCTCGTGGTTGAGAATGCGCATCGCTGTTGTCACCTCCGGTCGTACTCGAACCCCGGAGGTGTGGGCGAAGGGGAATCTCGCGGTGCCACCACACCTTCACCGGCTCCCGTGACGGGCCCGGCCTCTTGCGTTTCATCCGCTCAGGAGTGTCTTCACAACCAGCCCACACATCGCCTTCCCAGCTACCGGCGACTCTCTCTTGCGTGAGTGATGACTGCTACTTGGTTCCTTCAACACGAACACCCGAAGAGTAGTTCGCCAACTCACGTCCTTGCAAAACCAATTCCCGTACGCCGACCCCCACGCGGCTCCTGCGTCGCCGCTCCCGCCCGCCGTACCCCACCGCGGCTCCTGCGTCGCCGCTCGGTGAAAGCGTGGTGGTCGGTCGCCTGCGAATGGTGGGCGGTGGTGGCTGGGGTGCCTACGGGCGACTTTGTCTTCTGCCGCGGGGCTGAAGGGCCCGGCAGCCGGTGCGACCAGTTCCGTGGGGCAATTGCTGCAGCGACCCGGACGGCCACCACTACCGAATCTCCCGCGCAAACGCTTTCCCTCAGCGTGTCGCGGCCCCGAGCCGGGTTCGGTAGTGGTGGCGGTCCGCCTCCCCTCGTTCAGCCGGGTCGCGGCTCGCCGCTTGGCATGGCACGAAAGTGGTCGGTCGCCAACGAGTGGATGAGGTGGCTGGACGATGTGCCGGCCGCTGCTCTGGCCGGCGACACCGGACCGCCACCACACACCAAGGTCCCGCTCGAGTGGGCGCTCACGCCTGGAGGCGTCTCAGGATCCATCTGTTGGCGAGGTTGGTGTGTGATGGCCGTCCGGCACGCGGCGAGGTGGAAGCCGCGCTTCCCTTACCGCTTGCTCTTAGCTGGTGGGATGACAACCGCATCGGTGTCGAAGCGAGCCGTCGTGCGTGCCGTCACCGTGACCGTGTTGGACGCACCGGTGCCCGGCCAAGCGGCCCACTCGGTGTTCAGGGGCTTCTTGTAGTTCTGGGTTGTGCAAGTCGCCCGTCGCACATCCGTGGAGCGCGAGCACGTCCAGCCGCGATCGAAGTACGAGAGCAGCGACAGGTTGCGTCCCCACGAGATGTCGACCGTGACGCGCCCGCTGGTTCCGCGGATGTCCAGGAAGCGGTTGTACACGAACGGATTCGGGTCGTTGTGCGGGTCCGGCGTGAGGATCCGTAGCAATCCCTCATCCAGATGCGGACCAGGCAGCGTCTCGGAGTCCGTGTCGTAGAGCAGGCCCGCCGTCGCCGACACGGAGTACGTGCGTGCTGACGACCCGCCCTCCGGTACGTCGAACTCGGCGTAAAGCGGAGCAGGTCGCGCAGGGTTCGTCGCGGTGCAAGTGCGTGCGGACGGCGTGCACTTCCAGCCAGTCGGGCTCGCCGCGATCGGCCAGGACAGCGCGGCGCCGTACTGGATCTTCACGGTGACGCTGGTCCGGCTGCCCGGGGCGATCGTGATGGTGCGGAAGTACGCCTCGGGGTCCGTCTTCGTGGTGCTGATTCGCAGCAGATTCTCGTCGAGGCGGGGCTTGGCCGGGGGAGGCGGGGGAGTGGGCGGCGCGGCCAGGGTCGCGGAGTCGTCGTCGTAAAGGCGACCGGACTTGGCCGACACCCTGAACGTGCGGTCTGCAGCCGTCCCGCCCGTCGGGTTCGTGAAAGTCACTGGCATCGTCGACGGCGCGCCCGGATTGGCCGCCGTACACATGCCGCTCCTGCCGTCGGCCGCCTTCGTGCAGGTCCAGCCGGCCGGGTTGCCACTCAGCGGCCACTGCAGGGCGGAGCCGTACTTGATTCCGATCATCACCGGCTTCGTGTTCCGCGCCGGCACCTTGATCGTGATCAGCCACTGCGCACTCGCCGTCGCCTCCGCGCGATCCCCCGGACCGTACGGCGCACCGCCGCCGCGGGGCGCGCTGATCGTCAGCAACCCCTCGTCGAGGATCGGCGTGGTCGGCTCGGGCGGCGTCGGAGTAGGCGCAGTCGGCGTGGGAGCGGTGGTGGTCGGCGCCGTCGTGGGCTCGGCCGACGGCTCCGGCTTGGTAGTCGGTGGAACCACCGGGGGCTTCACCGTCGGTTTGGCCGTCGGCGGCTGGACAGGTGGCTTCACGGGCGGCTTCACCGGCGGTTGGGTCGGCTGCTGGGTCGGCGGTTTGTCGATGGCTGCCGGGGGAGTCTCGTTGCCGGTCAGGGCCAGCGCGGCTATCACCGCTGCGACCACCGCTACGACGGTGCCCGCGCCGACCGCAGTACGGGTGCTGTTCTCGGTTGCCTTGCTCCAGCCGGTGGCCAGGAAGCCGACGAAGCCGACCTTGGCGCCAGTCGCGGCGGCCAGGTAGCCGAGGCCCGCAGTACCGAGCAGGGCCGGGGCGAGCAGTGCCGGCAGTGCGCTGTTGACCTCGACGAGCTCGAGGTAGACCGCCGTGCACTTGGCGCAGTCGTCCAGGTGCTCGCGGACGTTCTTGTTCTCCCGCTTGGTGAGGCCGCCGCGCACGTAGGCGCCCAGGCGCTCTGTAGTCCAGCGGCAACGGTCCCCGGCGACGTCTGCCAGATGCTGCTGCAGGTACGCCTGCCGTAGACCCTCACGGGCCCGGTACGCGAGTGCGGACACGCCGTTGGCGGTCAGACCGAGCAGTGGCGCGATGGCGGCGGGCTTCTCGCCCTCCACCTCGGTGTGCCAGAGCACGGCCTGCCAGCGCTCGGGCAGCGAGGCGAAGGCCTTGGCCGCCGCGCCGCTCTCGAACCCGGTCACGGTCGGGTCGTCGAAGCCCTGCGGCTCACGCTCGTACGCCGCGATGTCGTCGGTGGTCTGGACCTTGCGGCCTGAGCGGATCCGGTCGACGTGCACCCGCCGGACGGTGGTCAGCAGGTAAGCACGGAAGGAGATGTCCGGGCCGCCGCCGTTGCGCAGCGCGTCGAGCACCTTCGCGAAGGCGTCGCTGGCCAGGTCGTCGGCGTCGTTGGCCGGTACCAGCTGGCGCGCCATCCGCTCGGCGGCGTGGTGGTGCCGGGCGAAGAGTTCGCCGTACGCCTCGAGGTCGCCGTTGCGGACGCGCGCGATCAGCTCCGCGTCGCTCGGCCCTTCCGGCGTCTCCATCCGAGGTCCCCCTGGGTTTGTCACTACATCGTCACCGTCTGTCACGTGGTTGCCGGGATCAAGGTTCCCATGATGGACGGATCCGCGCACCTTTCATGACGACAGGAGCTGGGCTGAGGTTACGCCAAAAAAAGTCCCGAAATCTGCGTCATGAACGTGTCCTCGGGCTGTCTCACCTCCAGAACGACGCTTCCGGCCACCCGGTCGGGAGACGACGGGGCCACTTGAGGAGGGGACATGTCGCTGTTCGCGGACATCCGCAGACGGCTCGACCTGCGTCCCAGCCGGTCCCTGAACCTGGCGGGGTCGCCCGCCCGGGACCGGCCGGAAGCGTCGTCATCTGAGCAACCGTGCGGAAGGAGGGAGCCGCACGGCACGGCTGGCATCGACCGCAGCGCCTATCTCGCGATCGCAGAAGCGCTGCAGGACGGTGCCGATGTTGTGCCCGCGAGTGACGAGGTCGGCCGCCGGTTGGCGGAAGACGGAGTCTCGTTGCTCGAGGCACTGGATGGGCTGGGTGCGCTGTACCGCTCGATCGCCGGGGGCGAGCCGGCCTTCGAAGCGGTACGCGCACTCAGTTCCAGCTGGGCCGAGGCTTCACTGATCTATCTGCACTCGCTGTCCTGTGAGGACCCGCTGACCGGGCTGTCCAGCCTGGCGCATCTGCGGTCCCGGCTCGGCGAGATCTACCGGGAGGCTGAACTCCGTGGAACTTCCGTACCGGCGACCCACGCACTGGTGGTGGTTGAGCCGCTCTACCCGGCCGGGATCACGCCCGTCGAACGCGAGCTCCGGCTCATCGACGTCGCGGAATGCCTCCGGATCGTGTTCGCGGGCGGCGACGTACTGGGCCGTCTCGGCGCACGCCGCGCGGCGGCGCTCGTCGGCCGCGAGCCGAACCTGCCGGACCAGGTCGAGACGGCACGAGCCCTGATCACCCAGTGGCGACTGGACACCGACGAGCCGCAGCTCGCCCGGGTCTGGATCGAAGGACTTCCCGCGGCCGAGCGCTGGGCCGGCCGCGTCCTGGACGAACTGGCAAGACCCGCATAGGACTTGCGTCCGGTCGCCAACAGGGGGACGACCGGGCGCAGCAAACCGGCGGCGGATCGCCTATCACGGGGTAGGCGATCCGTCGTCGCTGTCCTTCCTTTACGGCGCCGTCTGTACTACGCCCGCCGAGCGGACCGGAGTACCGGAATCTGTCCGTGGAGCTGGCTAGGGTGGGTTGCATGTGTGGGAGATACGCGTCGAGCCGGGATCCGGCTGATCTGGTGGTGGAGTTCGAGATCGAGGCCGGCAACGTGAAGGAGTCCGTGCAGGAGTTGCCGGACAACTACAACGTCGCGCCCACCGACGAGGTGATCGCCGTCGTCGAGCGCAAGAACCGGGAGAATCCGGACGAGGTGATCCGCAAACTCACCACGGTGAAGTGGGGTCTGGTCCCGTCCTGGGCCAAGGACACCTCGATCGGCAGCCGGCTGATCAACGCCCGGATGGAGACGGTCGCCGAGAAGCCCGCGTTCAAGAAGGCCTTCGCCGTACGCCGCTGCATCCTGCCGGCCGACGGGTACTACGAGTGGTACGCCTCGGAGCAGAAGGTCAACGGCAAGCCCGTGAAGCAGCCGTACTTCATCCGCCCGTCGGACGGCGGAGTGCTCGCGATGGCCGGCCTGTACGAGATCTGGCGCAACAAAGCCGTCGCCGATGCCGACAAGGACGAGGCCTGGCTGTGGACCTGCACGGTCCTCACCACCACGGCCACCGACGAGCTCGGCCGCATCCACGACCGGATGCCCCTCCTGGTCGAGCCCGACCGCTACAACGCCTGGCTCGATCCCCTCAGCTCCGACCCCGACGAGCTCCTCGACCTCCTCGTCCCAGCCGCCCCCGGCCGGCTGGAGGCGTACGCCGTCTCCAAGGCCGTCAGCTCAGTCAAGAACAACGGCCCCCACCTCGTAGACCCCCTCCCACCCGACGGCACCGACCCCATCGACAAACCCGAGGACCCCGAGGAGATCACTCTGTTCTGATGACCACCTTCCCGGAGCGCCTCTCTCCGGGAGCCTATGAACAGGCTCCGGGGGCACTGGAGGAATGCATGGCTTTAAGAGCAGTTCGAGTCGCCACCACAGCATAGGCCGCTCCCTGACTCGGTACATACGAGCATGGCGGAGCGCCGAAACTCCGTCCGCCAAGCACCGCGTACCCCGATATCCGGTGAGCAACCTCGATCCATGGCGCAAACGGTCTCGTCGTACGACGCTGTAAAGAGACGGGGACAACGTTGAGGCGAGGTGGGAACGATGACGACAATGCGGCGTTGGACGGTCGACATCGAGATCGACGAATTGGAGCAGGAAGGGACGACTCGCGCGGAGGCACGGTTGCACGCGGACGGTGAGGAGTACATGTTCGGGCATGGCACCGCGTACCGGCACCCGGACGACGCCGACGTACCCAGGATTGGCGATGAGCTCGCCGTCGCGCGGGCGCTCTCGGAGTTGTCGCACCGGCTGGTGCTCGCGGCCGCGGAGGACATCGAGCAGATCACGCACCAACGGGCTCACCTGCGCGGCTGAGCCCTCGATTGGGTTGGTCGGCTAGGCGCCCTCAGTGTTCGCAGGTTCGCGCGCTACGTCTGGTCGTAGGCGCTGAGTAGCCGGGTGCTGGAGTTCTCCAGGTGGGCTCGCATGGCCTGCTCGGCGCCGATCGGGTCGCGGTCGAGGACGGCGTCCCGGATGGCCTGGTGTTCGGCGGCCGTGACATCGGCGATGCCGTGCCGGAAGTGCAGCCACCCAGATCTCGACGGACTATGGCGGCGACGCGGCCCGCGCGGTGGACGGCAACACCGACGGCGACTACAACAACAACTCGGTCACGCACACCGCGGTCGACGCCAAGGAGGCCTGGTGGCAGGTCGACCTTGGCGCCTCGGCCGCTATCGGCGACATCGAGGTCTACAACCGCACCGGAGGATTCGGCGACCGGCTGACCAACTACTGGGTGATCGTCTCCGAAAACCCCATCACCGCGCAGGACCTCGCGACCGCACGCACCGGCCCCGGAGTCACCGCCAAGCGCCAGCCCGACGAGGCCGGAACCCCCACGACGGTCAACTTCGCCGGCGCCCCCGGCCGCTACGTCCGCATCCAACTCGAGAACCAAAGCGGCCCCCTCTCCCTCGCCGAAGTCTGCGTCTACAAGCACCCCTGACTACCTAGACTGCCGACTGTCCGGCCGTCGTAGGAGCTAGGGGAATCACGTGGCGCGAGGTGCGTACAAAGTCGTCGGCATCGTCGCCTGCCTGCTGTACGTCGGGATGGTGGTGTTGCTGTTCAAGGGACCGAGCTTCACCACCAGCTCGTCCGGCGAGGAGGTGGTCAGCGTGCGTTGCGGCTCGCTGATCGCAGTCGGCTGGCCAAGCGACCACTCGTACGTCGACACCGAGTCATCGACCTCGTGGGGCGACCACGTCACGACGGACGAGAGCGTCGGAACCGCCGGCCGGCTCGGATTCGCTCGCGACTGCTCGGAACGACGCGACACCTACCTGGCGTTCCTCCTGATCCTCGCGGTCCCCGCGAACCTGCTGACCCTGCTCGCGATCCTGGGATACCGCGATGCCAGGCGTACGGCGATCGCCAACTAGACCGTGACGGGGCTGGAGCAGCTCGCCGTCCTCGGCGCGGGCCTCGGCGCGGGTACCACCTGTTCGTAGCCGACCTGAACTTCACCGCGGCGATCGCGATGCTCTGAACCGTGCCGTCGACCTCAAGGGCGACTGCTCAGACCATCAACCGGCAACGCGGGTCATACTGGCCACCATGAACAGCGAGGCGGCCGGCCGGCTGCTGGCGTTGCCGAAGGCGCCTGATGCCATTGAGTTGCGGCACTTGCGTGCCTTCGTCGCCGTCGCGGAGGAGCTGAACTTCAGCCGTGCCGCGGAACGGATGTTCATCACGCAGCCCGCTTTGTCGCGCCAGATCCGCCACCTCGAGCGGCTCCTCAGCGTCGACCTGCTGACTCGTTCCACTCATCGGGTCGAGCTGACCGTGGCAGGGGAAGCGCTGCTGGTACGGACCCGGCCGCTGCTCGGCGACCTGGACGAGGCACTGGCCACGACCCAGTCGGTAGGTGGTGAGAACCAGCAGCGCCTGGCCAGGCTGACTCAGCCCGTCATCGATCGGATGCTTGAAGGACTCGATTCGTACCGGGAGGCCTTCGAGGTGATGAACGCCCCGTTCCCCACGCCGGCGGGGGTCACGGCCCGGCCGGTCAACGCCGCCGGTGTCCCGTGCTTGGTGTATGGGACCGAGCCCGGCAGGACTCCAACCGTCGTCTACGCGCACGGCGGCGGGAATCTGGCTGGATCCGCCTACGGTTCGAGGCCGTTGGCCGGGATCCTCGCGGTCGCCTGCGACGCCGCAGTCCTGGTTCCTGACTTCCGACTGGCCCCGGAGCACCGGTACCCGGCGGCGGTCGAAGACGTCGAGATCGCCTTTCGGTGGCTGAGCGCCAAGTTGGCTCCGAAAGACATCACCCTGATCGGCGACTCGTCCGGCGCCGGCCTGGTGATGTCCCTGCTGCACAGGCTTCGGGTGAACGGCGAGCCGATGCCGGGGAGGGTGGTGCTGCTGAGCCCGTGGGTCGACCCGCAGTGCCGCTTCCTCGACCGCGAGACCGAAGCGTCGCCGCAGGCCCGCGCAGTCCGGGATTCGGTGGACATGTGCGTTCCGACGTACCTCGGTCAGACGCCGCGCAACGATCCGGCCGTGAACGCGCTCGAAGCCGACCTGACCGGCTACCCGGCCATGCTCATCCAGGTCGGGACCGGCGACTTCGTTGTCCACGAGGCACGCGAACTCGCTACGGCCGCCCAGGCCGCCGGGGTGCCGGCCGACCTCGAGCTCTACCCGGTGAACACACACGTGTTCCAGCTGTTCTGGTCGTTCCTGCCCGAAGCAGCCAAGGCCATCGAACGCGTCGGCCAATGGGTGAACTCGGCATCCGCGGCCGACCGGACCGAAGCGGGCTGATGCCGAGTGCTCGACCAATTCAAGGGGAGTTGGTCGAGCACTCGGTGAGTGGGATGGTCAGGTCCGTTCGAAGGTGAGGATGGCCAGACCCGTCCGGGTGGTGCAGTTGGTGACAAGACGCAGGTCGTGCTGTGGGGGCAACGGTGGTTCGAAGAGGCGCTTGCCACCGCCCAGAACGACCGGGTGGATCCACAGTTGATAGACGTCGACCAGGTCGTTGACGATCAGTGTGTGCGCCACCTGCGTGCTGCCGGCCAGCACGATGGGTCCGGGGCCGTGCTTCAGTTTCAGCTCGCCGATCTGTGCCGGGATGTCACCGGCGAGCACGGTGGTGCCGGACCAGGCGGGCTCCTCCATCGTCGTCGAGACCACGTACTTCGGGCGACTGTTCAGCGCCGCGGCGATGTGGTCGTCAGGATCGGAGACCTGAGACCAGTGTGGCCGCCAGAGCTCGAACGTGCGACGGCCGAACAGGAACGCACTCGCGTCCTGGTACGTCACCGTCCCGTACTCGCGGTGGTCCTGGAGGTGCGGCCCGGCCCACCCACCGAGGGCGAAGCCGTTGTCGGGATCCTCGCCGTCGTGGCCGGGCCCCTGGGCGACCCCGTCCACGGACAGGTATTCGATCACCAGGAGAGCGCTCATGATGAGCTCAATCCTCGTGAAGAAACTTGATCAGGGGTTCGGCCAAGGCGGAGGATTCGACGTTGTGCTGCTGGCCAGGCAGCGTCTGACGGATCGGGACCGGCGACGCGTCGGCAACGGCGTTGGCGGCCTGCGTCAGCCAGTCGGTCGTATTGCCGTCGAGGATCAGCAACGGGCAGGTGATCTTCGCCTGCTGCGCTGGGTCGAGCGAGAAGTCGCCCGCGAGTTGCGCGTCGTACATCAGGGCCGGCGAGGAAGCGGCCTCGAGGAATCCCCAGTACGGCCCGTCCATGAGGGGCTTGACGAACTCGGGCGGTAGCCCGGCCGCCTGGCTGAGGAAGAGCTCGGCCATTCCGGAACGGTCGCCGGCAGCGGCCAGTGCCGCCTGCTGGTCGGCGTAGTCGGCGGGTACTGGCGGGCGACTACCGGGCAGGATGTAGGGCGGCTCCCAGACGGCGATCCGGCGAACGGAGAGCCCGTTCGCCACCGCTTTGAACGCGAGCATGGCACCACCGCTGGTACCGAACAGCGAGACGTCTTCACCTGCCGCGGCGACGACCGCGGCGAGGTCTTCCAGTTCGCGGTCCACGCTGTACGGCGCGGTGTCGCCGCTGCCGCCGCGGCCGCGACGGTCGTAGTTGAGCACGGTGCAACTTGCGGAGAGCAGGGCGGCCAGTTCGGCGTTCGCAGTACGGCCTGTCGGGCCAGCGCCGATCAGAACCACGGCGGGTCCCGATCCGGTCCGGTCGTACTCGAGCTTCGTGCCGTCCGTGGAGGTTGTCGTGGTCATGAGCGTGGTCCTTTCCTGACGGCTGAGGACGATCCTCAGCTCTGAAGAGCCGGCCTGCAGTGGAGTGGTGAAATCTCTTGTTCTGCAGGCATATCGCCACGCTCGCAGTCACGCGGCAACAACGGAAATGCCCTTCCGGAACCACGCTTATGCTGCCCCGACATGACGACCGAAGCGATGTTCGATGGTTGGCCGCTCAACGGCTGGCTCGGCGCGGAAACCGAGATCTGCGGGACGTCGCGAACGGTGTCCGCGACGTGTCGACGGTTCCGGGCTTGATCATTCCGGTGACGTCGGTGGGTATCCCCGCGACAATGGCCGACGTGGGGGAGGTCGAGGTCTCGGTGAACCGTCGACCGCGTCGCCGGCGGCGTGGGTCGCGGCCGGTGCCGCCATCCGGATGTTGCACGCTCCGGCCCTGAAACGTCGTGCGGGCCTCACCGGCTGCCATGTGCCGCGGAGGGCTCGGGGGCTTCGTGGATCGCGGCGGCGGCGCGGGTCCCTGATTCGAGGGCGCCCTGGATCCACGCGTGCCACAGCGACGTGTGTTCGCCGGCGAAGTGGATACGGCCCTCGGGTCTCACGATGTCGCCGTGCAGGGCAGTCTCCTGGCCGGGCTCGAACAGGGCGAAGGCTCCGACCGCGTAGGGGTCGTTGTACCAGGCGTGCGAGGCGCCGCCCTCGACCTCCCGCAAGACCTCGGGGTGGATCTTCGCGACGTCTTTCAGCGCCAGCGCTATCCGTTCGGCCGGGCCGAGGGCTCCCCACCGGGCGGCGTCCTGGCCCCAGGTGTAGCTCGCCAGCAGGACGCCGCGCTCCTCGTCGGCAGGTGCATGCGACGGGTAGACAATGCGCCGGATGGGCAGATCGGTGGGTGTGGCGCCGCCGGTGCCGTGGTGCTGCTCCCAGAACCGGTGGCGAACCTGCAGCAGGATCTTCGTCGACGGGTTGTAGTTGAGCGAGCGGATGGCCCGGTACTTGCCCTTGGACAGATGCGGCACGAAGTCCAGGTGACGCAGTACGCCGAAGGGCACCGTGCAGATGCAGTAGTCGCCGGACTCGGCGTACGTTCCGGAGGCTGTCTTGTAGTGGACGGTGACGTGGTCGGCATTCTGATCGACGGCGACGACCTGGGCGCCTAGTCGTACTTGCCGGCGAAGCCTTTGGTAGAAGGCGTTCGGCAGCAGATCCATGCCGCCGGCAATCTCCTGCATGTCCTCGAAGGCGCGGCCGAGGATCTCCCGCAGTTGCTCGACCACTGAGGCGCCCAGGTTGGCCTCGCGGTAGCTCAGTACTCCGAACAGCTCTACGGCACCTTCCGAGAAGCCCTGCTGTTTCAGGAAATCGCGGATCGAGTACTGGTCGTACAGCCGGCCGAGGATCGTATGTGCTGCCTCGCCCTTCTGTTCGTACAGCTCGCGGACCTCGCGGGTCGCCTCCGCCCAGAGCTCGGCGTAGGTCCGACCGCGCTCGTGCGCGGCGAGTTCGAACGGGATCAGCGACGGATCGCGGTCGAGTTGCTCCAGCGTCATCCTGCGGCCGGCGAGATAGACCGGGGCCCTGGGGTTGTCCATCACGAACGGCCGGAGCTGCAGCCCGAACAGGTGGCAGTACTCCAGGGTGAGCCGATGGACCCGCGGGATCCGCATCGCGCCCGCCTCGGCGTACAGACCGGGTGCGAAGCTGCGCAGGGTGTAGATCCGGCCACCCACCCGGTTCTGGGCCTCGAGGATCACCGGCTCGTGCCCTTGCCGGGCCAGTTCGAACCCGGCGACCAGGCCGGCCATCCCCGCGCCGATGATGACCACTCGCTTACGCAGGCCGGGGCGCGGCTCGAGGCCGGCGGGCACCGTTCGCAGCACCGTCGCCGGTATCGGCGGTGCCAGCGCCGGGGACGGCATGCCCGGCAAGGAGCCGATCGTCGCATCCCCCATGGCTCTGATGATCGGCTCGTGTGCGGCCGATCGCAATGACGAACCAGCCGACCGCCGCAGGTCGTCGTACGATCCAAAGGAGGAGTCGGAACGGGGCAAGCTGTGACGGGGATCGAGCGGTCAGCGACGACGCGCGGTGCGAGCGCCGCGTGGATTCGCGTCGCCGTCTGGGCGTTGCACCTGGTGATTCCCCTACTGGCCCTGTGGTTGCTGGTCAGCCGACCGCGGTTCGACGTGCACTGGGAGCACCACGGAGCCCATTTCGCCCTCGTACTGGTGACCGCCGTTGTCAACGTCGTTCTCGCCGTGGTGATCAGCCGGGCCGCGGCTCGCCGAGACGACGCCCGGCTGTTCCTGGTCTCGATCGCCTTCATGATCAGCGCGGGATTCCTTGGTCTGCACGCGCTGGCGACGCCGCAGGTGATCCTGTCGGGTCCGAATGCCGGGTTCGTGTTCGCCACCCCGGTGGGGCTGGCCTTGGCCTCGGTTCTCGCGGCCGCCTCCTCGCTCGAGCTCGGTCAGACCGGCGCCGCGCGGGTACGGCGGCTCAGGACACCGCTGCGAGTGGTGGTGTCGGCCCTGCTCGCCGCCTGGGGAGTCCTGTCGCTGGCCGGCCTGCCCCCGCTCGACCGGGCGATTTCACCACAGGAGACGGCCGGGCCGCTGCGGTACGCCGCCTTCGGTGGCACGGCGCTGTATTTGTACGCCGCGCTGCGGTACTTCGGTCTCCATCGCCGCCGTCCCGCGGTGATGCTGATCAGCATCACGACCGCCTTCGTGCTGCTCGCCGAGGCGATGATCTCGGTGGCGTACGGGCGGAACTGGCAGGCGTCGTGGTGGGAGTGGCACCTGCTGATGACCGCGGCCTTCGCGTTCGTTGCCTATAGCGCCTATGTCCAGTACGTCCGGGAAGGATCGCCGGCCGGGCTGTTCCACGGCGTCGCCCTCGACCGCACGATCGAGCAGATCCGGGAGGACCACGCCGCGGCCCTGGAGGAGATGGCGACCGCGATGCAGCGCCAGGCCGAGGGGCAAGAAGGTGAGCCGGTGTCGCGGGTGGCGACCCGGTTGGCGGCCCGATTCAACCTCACCGAACGGCAACTGGAGGTGCTCGAACGCGGCGCCGGCGCGCTCGGCTCGGAACGGACCCAACGCCAGCGCCTCGGGGGACTGGTCCGGATCGGCCGCGATGCCCGCGTCATCCGCGACGAGGCCGAGTTGCTGACTCGCGCCATGGACATCGTGGCCGACGCCTTCGCCCCCGATCGGCTCACGCTCGCCCTCGTCGGCCGCGACCTGGGCCCTTCCGGTGCTCCTGATGTCGAACGCGACGAGGCGCTGAGGTCCCTCGAGCCGGTCGAAAGCCCGGACGGTCACCGGTATCTGGTGCCGCTGGACGTGAAAGGCCATGCGGCCGGAGTGCTGGAGGCAAAGCGGACGTACGCCGCCTTTGGTGAGGTCGATCGCTCCTTGCTCCGCTCACTCGGCAGCCAACTGTCGATCGTGCTCGAGAACGCGCGGCTCTATCACCAGCTCGACGGGCTGTTCCGCTCGTACATGTCACCCGACGTGGCCACGGCGCTGCTGGCGGATCCGAGCCAGGCCGGCCTGGGCGGCTCGATCGCCGAGGTGAGCGTGCTGATGGCAGACCTGCGCGGATTCACCCCGTACGCCGAGCGGACCGCTCCGGACCAGGTCGTTGCCATGCTCAACGCGTACTTCGGTGCCGCGGTTCCGGTCATCCTCGAACAGGGCGGCACGATCGTGCAGTTCGTCGGCGACGAGGTGATGGCGGTCTTCAACGCCCCGGTCCGCCAGGCCGACCACGCCGCCCGTGCGGCCCGGGCGGGGCTGCGGCTGCAGCAGGCGACCGCGCAGGTGGCGGCCGGGCGGGACTGGCCGCCGTTCCGGGCCGGGGTCAACAGCGGGCCGGCCCTGGTCGGCAACATCGGCAGCGCCGAGATGCGCAACTTCACCGCCATCGGGGACACGACGAACCTGGCCGCCCGCCTGCAAGCCCTGGCCGAGCCCGGCGAAGTCGTGATCGGGCCGATGACGCGGGAGCTGCTCGGCGATCGTGCCGATCTGCGCCCGCTCGGCCTGGTCGGTGTGAAAGGAAAGAGCGAGCCGGTCGCTGCGTTTGTCCTCGAAGCGTTGCGGGGGTGACCTGATGGCTGACTGGCCACTGCTCGCATCGCTCACTCCGGAAGCCCGCCGTCAGCTGCTCGCGAGCGGCAGACACCGCCGGTTCGCACGCCGCGAGGTGATCTTCCACGAGGGCGATCCGGGCGACTCCCTTCATCTGGTCAAGCGCGGTCATGTCGCCATCCGCATCACCACTCCGCTAGGTGAGGTGGCCACCCTCACCATCGTCGGTCCCGGCGAGGGGTTCGGTGAGCTGGCGCTGCTCGACGACGCGGCTACTCGTTCCGCGACCGCCGTCGCGCTGGAGCGGACCGAGACCTGGACGCTGAACCGGGCCCAGTTCAACCGCCTCCGCGCCGAAGGAGCTGCCATCGACCAGGTCCTGATCGACCTGCTCGCCGACTATGTACGCCGGCTGTCCGAGCATCTCGTCGAGGCTCTCTATCTGCCCGCGGACAAACGAGTGGCTCGCCGCCTCCTCGACCTGGCCGGTACCTACGGCGACGAGCCCGAGATCCCGCTCACCCAGGAGGATCTCGCCAACCTGGCAGGCACCTCGCGGGCGACCGTCAACCGGGTGCTGGGTGAGTTCGAACGCGACGGGGTGCTGGTCGTGGCTCGCGGCCGGGTCACTGTGCTCGACGCGTTGAGTCTGGCCAAGACCGCCCGCTGACATGGCGAAACCCCTCTCCGCTACGGCGGAGAGGGGTTTCGGCAGCTCAGCTCACGCGGGTGGCGCGCAGGTTGAGGTAGTAGATGCCACCCCCGCCCTCCAGGTAGCGGGTGGAGATGGTCGACTGACCCTTGAGCGGAGCCTTGGCGGCCAGATCGGCCGGCGAGAACGCGAAAGTGTCGGTCTTCATCAGGTCGTCCTCGAGGTACTCCATTGCCCACTTGACGCCTTCAGCGACGTACGGGATCGCCTTGGTCACCCACGGCGGTGCGCCGGCCGCCGAGGCGATAAAGCCGGCATAACCGAAGTACTCCGCAGCCTTGGCCTGGTTCGCGGTCATGTCGCCCTGGTCCTTCTCCCACAACTGCACGGACATTCCGACGCCGTTGGGCGCGTAGTCGCCCACGCCGCAGTTGCGCCACAGGCAGCCCTCGGTCGAGGCGAAGGGGTGGGTCTCACCGGTGTCGACGCCGGAGAAGACCTTGGTCTGGGTCGTCCTGGCGGTGCCGGCGGTACCGACCGAGCTGAAGTTCCAGAACGGTTCGTCCGAGCCTAGGTTGTAGCTGCTCTCGTCGGCCGCCCTGAACGTCTCGGCCTTGATCGTGTACTTGGGTGCGATCGAGCACGGGTTCGTCGCCTGACGGACCATCCATGTCATGTTGTTGGTCTCCAACCGCTCGGTCACTACGTTGCCCGAGTCAACGCTCAGCTTCAACTGGACGAAACAGCCGGTGCGGGGGATCCGGAACGAGTCCGTCCGGGATCCGTGGTACGCGATGCTGCCCATCGACCTGGTGGCGACCACCGTGGTGCCGTCAACGCGGAAGGTGTTGGTGAACGGCGCGGTGTAGGTGTTCCCGAAGTTCTGCACGGTCACGTCGACCTGCCACTCCGAGGTTCCGTACGGCGTCACCTTGGCGCTGGTGCCGGCCAGGTCCAGGTACGTCCCGGCTGGATCGTCGTCGATGGGAGGCGGTGGCGGACCGCCGTCGAAGGCCGACGCGGGCAGTGCGGCGCCGACCAGTCCGGCCAGGCCGAGCACGCCGGCTGCGAACGCTCGGAAGAGTCGGGTGTTCTTGGTGGTGTTCATCGGGTCCTCCTCAGTGGGAAAAGCGGATGACTCGATGGTGGGGCGGCAGAATCGTGGCGTCGTTGACGTCGGTGACGAACGAACTGTCAAAGTGCTGACACTTCGGCAGTTGGTTGACGGAGGCGACCTCGGTGATGAGGAGGGTGGCGGACTGGGGTTAGCCGCAGGTGGAACCGCAGCGGCAGTAGCCGCCCTTGGCGACCGCGCGGCGTCACTCGTGCGTGGTGGCGGCGTGTCAGACGGCCTGGGAATGACAGGATGGGGCCGTGACCGATGAACGGATTGTGGGGACGCCGCACGGTGAGGCTCGGATCGTGGCGCATCGGGCTCGGCGGCCGGTGGCGACGCTGGCGCTTGGTCATGGGGCCGGTGGTGGGATCGAGGCCGGGGATCTGGCCGCGCTGGCCGCACGGTTGCCGAAGCTGGACGTGAACGTGTTCCTGATCGAGCAGCCCTGGCGACGCGCCGGGAAGAAGGTCGCGCCGGCGCCGAAGATCCTCGACGAGGCCTGGATCGCGATCATCGGGCAGCTCCGGATCAGGACCCCGCTGGTGCTGGGCGGGCGCAGTGCGGGAGCGCGCGTCGCCTGCCGGACGGCCGCGGGGCTGGGCGCGTCCGGAGTACTGGCGCTGTCCTTCCCGCTGCATCCGCCGGGCAAGCCGGACAAGTCACGGGTCGACGAGCTGCAGAGCTCGCGGCTGCCGACGTTCGTAGTACAGGGGGAGCGGGACCCGTTCGGTACGCCGGAGGAGTTCCCGCCGCTGACCGAGATGGCCGTGGTGCCGGACGGTGACCACTCGTTCAAGGTCCCCAAGCGCGCGGAGCTCACCCAGGACGAGAGCTTCGAGCTGCTGGTCGAAGCTGTGTTCGAATGGGTGACCCGGGAGATCTCCGGCTGAACCAGCCCGCCGGGCCCGGGAATGACCTGGTGGCGGGTCTTGTTGTGATGAGCATGACGGTGACGAGTCTGGCTCCTGCGCGGAAGAGCGCGAAAACCCCGGTATTCTCAGTAGTGATGCCGACTCCCACGACCACCGAGACACCCGAGCAGCGGACCGAGCGCTTCGAGCGTGAGGCCCTGCCCTTCCTCGATCAGATGTACGCCGCGGCGATGCGGATGACCCGCAACCCGGCCGACGCCGAAGACCTGGTCCAGGACACCTTCGCGAAGGCGTACAGCTCCTTCCATCAGTTCACGCCGGGCACCAACCTGAAGGCGTGGCTGTACCGGATCCTGACGAACACCTTCATCAACGGATACCGGAAGCGGCAGCGGCAGCCCCTGCAGTCGCCGACCGAGGAGATCGAGGACTGGCAGCTCACCGCTGCCGAGTCGCACACTCCCGGTGGTCTGAAGTCGGCCGAGGCGGTGGCTCTCGAGCACCTGCCCGACTCCGACGTGAAGTCGGCCCTGCAGGCGATCCCGGAGGACTTCCGGCTGGCCGTGTATCTGGCCGATGTCGAGGGGTTTGCCTACAAGGAGATCGCCGACATCATGGGGACGCCGGTCGGTACCGTGATGTCGCGGTTGCACCGTGGCCGGCGCCAGCTGCGCGAGCTGCTGGCCGACTACGCCCGGGAGCGGGGCCTGATCCCCGCGTCAGACGATGCGCCGGCGGACGGTTCCGCGGCGTCGGCCCAGAAGGAGAAGTCGTGAGCTGCGGCGAGAACCACGATGTGAACTGCAGCGAGATCCTGGAACGGGTCTACGTCTTCATCGACAACGAGCTCGAAGGCGCCAGCACCGACGAGATCCGCCAGCACCTCGAAGAGTGCGCCCCCTGCCTCGACGAGTACGACATCGAGCGCTGCGTGAAGAAACTCGTCCACCGCTCCTGCGGCGACGAACACGCCCCCGACGCCCTCCGCCAGAAGATCCTCCTGCGCCTCACCCAGATGCGCATCGAGACCACCACCCTCACAGACTGACCCCCGAAAGGCCCGGCCCACGCCGGGCCTCTTTCTTTGCCTGCTGCGCGGATGTCGAGAATGGCGACAGCGTTCCGACGTCCCCGGCAGAAGGTGCGCCGCCGGCGTACCGATCAGGTGGAGGTATTCAGGTGAAGTACGTGGTTTTGATCCACTCCAGCCCGGAGCCGTGGGGTCACCCGACGACGGCGTACACCGCCGAGGGCCGGCAGTTGCCGGCGGACCAGCGAGAGAAAATGGACCGGGACTTCGAGGTCTTGATGACGGAGCTCCGCGCGTCCGGGGAGTTCCTCTGCGCCGAAGCCCTGGGGGATCCGGCTCAGTCCCGTCTCTACACGGCCGGCCCCAGCGGGCCGGTCACCACCGACGGCCCGTACGCCGAAGCGAAGGAGCAGTTGGCCGGGTTCTTCCTCCTTGACTGCGCAACCCAGCAGCGCGCTGAGGAGATCGCGGCTCAGTTCATCTCGCCCGGCGACACGGTGGAACTCCGTCCGGTGGTCTAAGACGGGTTGTGTTCGCCGAGGAGGGCCTGGGCGGTGGACTCGTCGTTGGGGAAGAGTGGGTGAAGGGTGCTCACGGCCTGGTGCCAGGCAGTGGTGGCGCCGGTGAGGTCGCCGGTGGCGGCCCGGATCTTGCCCAGCTCGATCAGCAGTTGGCCCTCGCGCTGCTGGTTGCCGTAGGCACGGGCCAGGCGCAGTCCGGCTTCGGCCTGTTCGGTGGCAGCGGTGTGGTCGCCGATGGCCAGGTAGGTGGTCGCCAGGTACTGCAGACCTTCCGCCTGTGCGTTGCCGTCCTTGAGGTGCGCGAAGCCGTCGATGCTTTTGAGCAGCATCTCGGAGGCCGCCGTGTGGTGGCCGGCCTCCATGTAGGCCTGGCCGCTGATCTGGTGGCGTTTGGCCAGGGACCGCGGGTTGCCCAACTTCTCCGCCAGCGTGACGCTCAGGTCGAACGACTCCCGGGCGAGGTCGTGGTCACCGCGCCGGCTGTGCAGCCTGCCCAGTGCAAGGTGGCTGATGCCGACGACACTCTGGTCGCCGATCCGAAGGCTGATGGCCAGCGCCTCCTCGGCCCACTCGAGCGCCTCGTCCAACTGGCCCATCAGCTCGACGACATAGCTCAACGAGGTGCAGCAGCGAGCCTGGCCGGGTAGGTCGGAGATCGCCTGGAACATCGTCAGGCTCTCGCGCAGGTGCTCGAGCGAGGGGGTGAGGTCGCCTCGCTCGGCGTCGGGAATGGCGAGGTCGTGCTCGAGCCAGGCGGCCAGCCGGTCGTAGCCGAGGTCGGCGGCGATCTCCCGGCCGAGGCGATCGATCGCCCGCATCTCGATCCACCGGGAGCGCACCTCGACATAGCCGAAGAGCGCGAGCGCGAGTTCGGGGACGAAGCTCCGCAGTACGGCCGATTCACTTGCCTGCTGGACGAGTCCGAGGATGTTGTCCCGTTCGTGGTCGAGCCGGGCCAGCACTGCCGGGGCATCGGGCATCACCGGGAGCGGGCGCACGGGAGGGCTGGCCAGCGGGAGCCGGCGGCTCTCTGGATGAGTGAGCTGCTGACCGTGCCAGGCCACCGCGGTGTAGTGCTGCAACACCCGGGTCAACGCGTCGGTGCGGGCACCTTCGGACAGGCTCTGTACGCCCTGTTCTCGCGCGTAGGTACGGATCAGGTCGTGCATCCGGTACTGCCCGGGCAGCCCGGACGAGAGCAGGTTGAGGTCGACCAGGCGCTCCAGGATCTGCTCGGCGGCGGCCTCGGAGACGTCGAGCAGGTGCGCGGCGGTGAGCGTGCTCAGGTCCGATCCGTCGGGCAGACCGAGCAGGGCCAACGCGGCAGCGGCCTCGCGATCGAGCTTCTGGTTGCTGTTGGCAAGGAATTCCGCCGTACCGGCGATGTTGGCCCGTACGCCGGATTCGCCGGTACCGAACTCGTCCAGCCGCCGGTGCTCATCGCGCAACTGGCGCACCATGTGGTGAATCGGCCAGGTCGGCCGGGCGGCGAGCCGGGCACCGATCAGTCGGACCGCCAACGGCAGCCAGCCGGTCAGCTCTGCGATGGATCGGGCCGCAGCACTCTCGGCGGCGACCCGGTCACGACCGGCGATCGTGGCCAGCAGCTCGACGGAATCGGCCTCCGACAACGGGGTCAAGGCGATCTGCCGGAACCCTGGCAAGGTGGTCAGCGCCCGTCGGCTCGTCGCGATGACGGCCGAGCCAGGAGCCCCCGGCAACAAGGGCAGCACCTGAGCCGCGCTGTTGGCGTTGTCCAGCACGATGAGCACCCGTTGACCGGCCAGCCGCGATCGGTACAGCCCGGCGAGCTCGTTCATACCCGTGGGAACTGTCCGGTCGTCGTCGAGGCCGAGCGAACGGATCAGCTGGCTGAGTGCCTCGACCGGGCTCAGCGGCGTACCAGGGCCGTAGCCACGGAGGTCGAGGTACAGCTGGCCGTCCGGGAAATCGTCGCCGACGAGGTGGGCGACATGCACGGCCAGCGCGGTCTTACCCACGCCGCCCATGCCAGTGACCGCGGCCAGCTGGACCGTCCCCGGCCGATCGTCGCTCGCCTGGAAGACCTGGACGAGATCCGCTACCTCGACGGCGCGGCCCGTGAAGTCCGAGAGCGCCGGAGGGAGCTGCCGGGGCAGCACCCTGGGCGGTTCGGGAGGCGGTGGGGCCTTCTGGACCGGTCGCCGCGGGACCTTCGCGGCCAGTAGCAGTTGGCCGACGGCGTCAGCGCCGAGGTCGAGAGCCCCGGCCAACGCCTCGATCGTCTCGACCCGAGGCCGCCGGCGAGTGCCCCGCTCCAGCAGGCTGATCGCCTGCTCACTCAACCCAGCCTTCTCAGCCAGACTCGCCTGAGTCAGGCCGGCGTCGATCCGGTACCTCCGCAGCAGATCGCCTAACGCCTCCACAGTCAGCACCCCGCGCCCTTCGCCCGGGCAAGCTGTTCTTTGCGCAGATCGTCGGCCGCAGCAATCATGCCTTCCGCTTCGAAGATCTCGATCGCCTGCAGACGGGTCCGCTTGGCGGCTGCTGGCTTGGCGGTGGCGTCTTGGATAGCCGCCAAAGTGGCGAGCAGCCAGGCTTGACGATGGCTGTCAGCGTGGAGCTCTGTCAGCCGCAGACCCTCGCGGACGTTCCGCTCCGCCACGCCATAGTTCGCGCGGTCGAGCTCGGCTTGACCCCGATTCTGGAGGGATTCGGCCAGGCCGACAGGATCCTCGACTCTACTGAACAGGCTGAGCGCCGCGTTGAGGTGCTCGATGTATTGGTCATAGAAGCCGGAGGCCAGGTAGCTGGTTGCTGCGACCCGGTGGCGCCGCGCCATCGATCGATCGTTGCCAGCCACCTCGGCCAGTTCGAAGCAGGCCTGGAAAGCGGCCGTAGCGTCAGTACTACGTCCTACTCGGTTGTAAAGGACCCCGAGTGCCAGGTGGCTGGTGCCGAGCGCAGCTAGGTCGCCTTCCTGCTGCGCCAGCTTAAGGCCGCGCTCACCCCACTCGATGGCTTCGTCCAAGTGATCGAGACGCTCGCAGACGTGGCTCAGCGATGAGCAGCTGCGCGCAAGCCCACCGGTGTAGTGGGCGGTTTGGAAGAGGTCCAGAGAACGCAGTATCCGAACGCGAGCCTGTTCCAGATGCCCTTGCTCAACGTCGGGGATGGCGCGATCGTGCTCGAGCCAACCCCACGTGACCGGGTCGTCCTCCGGACGGCCCGAGGCCAGCGCGAGATCGAAGAGAGACCGCATCCGCAGCCAATACGCGCGGATCTCCAGGTAACCGAACAGTCCGAGTGCCAGCGACGGACCGAATCGTTGCGCCTGCCCCGGCAATGCCGAAGCCTTCTTGTAGAGGTCGAGGATCGAGTCGTACTCGGCATCGAACCAGACCAGCGCCTCGGCATGGTTGGTGAAGAGCGGCACACCGGTGAGATCGAGCTCCTCGGTCGGTTGCCGCACGCTCCAAGGATGGGTGACGCGTTGCGCCTGCCAGGCGGCCGCGACGTAGTACTGCAGTCCGCGCTCGATGGCGGCTGCGCGCTCGGCGTCGCGTTCCCTGACTGAGAGGCGCTCGCCGGCGTAGGTCCGGAGCAGGTCGTGCATCTGGTAGCGCTGTGGGCCGATCGAATCCAGCAGATGCAGGTCGACGAGGCGTTCGAGCAGTTCCTCCGTGGTCCGCACATCCCTGTCCAGCAGCCGGGCTACCAAGGGCGCCGAGATCTCCGGGCCGTCCGCCAGGCTCAACAGATCGAACGCGACAGCGGCGTCGCGATCCGCCGCACGGGAACTCGTGCGGAGCTCGTTCAGCGAGGACGCGAAGGTTGCCCGGACGCCGGAATGATCGAGTCCGAGCTCGTCCAGGCGACGGTGTTCGTCCTGGAGTTGGTCGACGAAGTGCCGCAGCAACCAATTGGGCCGCGCATTCATCCGGGCACCGACCAGCCTCAACGCCAGCGGCAGCCCACCCGTCAGCTCCGACAGTTCCCGGGCAGAGGCTTCCTCGGAGGTCACCCGCTGTTCGCCGGCAACACTCGCCAGCAGCCTCAGCGATTCGGACGTTGTGAATGTCGACAGCCGGACAATCCGGCTGCCTGGCAATGTCGCCAGGAAACGGCGGCTGGTGATGATGGCCGCCGACCCGTTGCCACCGGGAAGCAGCGGAACCACCTGATCTACCGAGCTGGCGTCGTCCAGCAGAACCAGCATCCGTCGCCCCGCCATCCTGGATCGGTACAGCCTCGCCATCTCGTCCAGCCCGTCCGGGATCGCGTCGTGCCGAACGCCGAGAGAGCGGAGCAGTTGCCCCAACGCCTCGGTGCTGGTCAACGCGGCGCCGGGGTCGTAGCCGCGAAGCGCGACATAGAGCTGACCGTCGGGGAAGCGATCCTCGGTGAGCTGCCCGGCTTGAACGGCCAATGCCGTTTTGCCGATGCCTCCCATGCCGGTGATGACGAGGCGGACACTCGAGGCCCCGGCTTGTTCGAGAGCACCGAGCACCTTGTCCAGTTCACCTTCGCGGGCGGTGAAGTCGGCAACGGACTGCGGCAGCTCCCACGGCGCGAGGGTGGAGCGTGGGGGCGACTGCGGCGGGGAGGCGCTTGATGTCCGGGCCGCGGCAACGAGTTCCTGCTCAGCGCCGGGGTCGAGCATCAGCGCCGTACTGAGTGCGTGGATGGTCTCGGCGCGCGGGCGTCGCCGGGAGCCACGCTCCAGCAGGCTGACCGCCTGCTCGCTGATGCCCGCGAGCTCGGCCAGACCGGCCTGGGTCAGCGAGGCGGCGAGCCGGTGGCGTCGCAGCAGTTCGCCGAATGCGACCGCCATGCGAACCACCTCCCCGTGACCGGACTTCGCGAACGCAAGCGAAGCATCCGCTCGCTAACTGTAGGGAAGTTCGCCGACAGTGTGCTCGCGGTTATCCACAGTTGGGATGAGCGGGCCCTGCCGATCGGTGCCGTCGACACCGTTCTGGGTGTCCGGAGGCCGCAGAAGAGGCCCCGTCAATGGTTTCGACAAAAGCGGTTCATAACAATCGGTGCAGCATTGGTGACAAAACTATTCCGACACAATAGCGGGGAGTATCCGGGATGGGACACTGAGTACACGAAACCAGTTCGGTCAGTGGTCTTGTTGTGACATGTGACCAAATTGCAAAGACCCCGGTTTTCACCGGGGTCCTCGCTGTCCGTAGTCGCCTGAGTCAGGCGTTAGGGCGCTTGCCGTGGTTCGCGCCCTTCTTCTTGCGTGCGCGACGCTTGCGGCCGGTCTTGCCCATTTGAAAGCCTCCTTGTAACAACTGCAAAGAGTCACAGTCTCTCATACCACGACGGTTCGCTCGAACAGTGCAGCGAGTCGCCTGCTGGCTTACAGTGTTTCGCGCGCAGGTCTGATGAGCAAAATATTGATCAGTCAGCGATGTGCTGTCTGCCCCCTGTGCCCGTTCCCCGACTGGCGCAAGACCGCGACCGCTGATCGGAGGTGACGTATTATGTCCGGTGACGCCTGGGACTGGTGATCCTTCTGACATGGAGGGCTGAATGCCGTCGCGCCCTCGGATGAGGATCCTGCCGCTTGTTGTCGCAGCCACGGCATTGGCTGCTGCCGGCTCACTGGTGCTGGCTATCACACGCACCCAAGAGCCTCTTGTCGTTGCAGGCTTCTGCCTGCTCGCGCTGGTAGCGAGTGCGCTCCGCTCGGCGCACACCCAGCGCCAGGTCGAGTTGGTCTCGGTCGTACTGGCAGCTGTGTATGTCGTGGCCGGACCTGCCGCGGCCGTCGTGGTCGCCGCCGCCGGGTCTTTCGCGCAGGCCCGAGCCCCACTGATCAAAAGGATCTTCAACAGCGCGCAACGAGTTCTTTCGGCAGCCGGTGCTGCCGTTGTCTACACGGCCCTCGGCGGGCCGGTAGGGGACGAGGTCTTCCACCGGGTGCCGGATGCAATGATCGCGATCACCGCCGCCACCTTCGCGCTGCTGGTGGTGAACGCGGTCCTGGTGGCGATGGTGCTGGTGCTTGAGCGCGGTCGTCACGCGGTGGCCGAGTTTCTTCGCCATGTTGTCCGTACCACCGCGGCGCCCCTGCTCGGATACGGCCTGCTGGGTCTGTCGATGGCCGTGATCTGGCTGGGCGGATTGAACATCTTCGCCGCGTTTCTGATCCTCGGCCCTCTCGTGGTGGCCAGGTGGGCGCTCTCGCAGTACGAAGCCGAGCGGCGGGCGCAGGCCTCGGCTCTGCGTGCCTTCATCCAGTTGATCGAGGTGAAGGATCTCTATACCCGTGGTCATTCCGAACGGGTGAGTGAAGGCGTCGGCATGCTCGGCAGGCACCTCAAGCTCAGCGAGGACCGGCAGAACGCCCTGGAGCATGCCGGCCTCCTGCACGACGTGGGCAAGGTCGGGGTGCCCACCAGCATCATCCAGAAGCCTGGCCGCCTGGATGACTCCGAGATGGACGCGATCAGGCTTCATCCGGCCCGGGGCGTCGAACTGATCGGGAACATCCCGTTTCTGGAAGAGGTCAAGTCCGCAGTCCTGCATCACCATGAGAAGTACGACGGGACGGGATACCCGGCCGGCCTCAATGGGACGAACATCCCGTACTTCGCGCGCATCATCGGCATCGTCGATGCCTTCGACTGCCTGACGTCGACGCGGTCCTACCGTCCCGCTCGCGGCGTCGAAGAGACCCTGGCCATCCTGGAGCAGGACAAGTACTCGCACTTCGATCCCCAGCTCGTGGACGCCTTCGTCCGGGTCATCCGTGCCAACGGCTGGCATGCTGCCGCCGTGGACCAGCCCGCACCGGACGAGACGGTTCAGTTCAGCATCGACCACGATGATCTGAGCCTTGGCAAGGGGGGCGGCGCGTCCGGCTCCGCGGCCGGGCCCCGATGATGAGTTCCATGGACATCGACCGGTTCGGCACGCGCGGCCCGGGCAGTGGCCTGATCATCCTGTTCGCCGGCGCGGCGCTCGGGCTGGCGGCGTTCCTGGTGACCTTGCGCCATGGCATCACCGAGTGGTCCTTCGCCATCACCTTCGGAATCCTGATCGCCATCGGCGAGATGGTGCAGTTCAGTGTGGACCGCGATCGCAACCGCGCTCCGATCGCGACCAGCGCGGCGCTCGGCTATGCGATGCTGCGCGGTCCGGCCCTGGGCATCCCTCCGGAGCTGGCCCAGATCATCACCGTGGTGGGCTTCGCCACGATCCTTGGAGTCGTTCCGAGGGCGATAGCCGGTCTTCGCTGGGACATCGTCGTATCCACCCGGCGGGTGTTGTCCGTGGCGTGCGCAGCGGCAGCTTTCTCCGCTCTCATTCCTGACGACCACAGCTGGGACCGCACCTGGGGGACGTCCCTGCCGGTGGTCCTGGCGATGCTGGCCGGCGTTCTCACGGCCGGTCTGGTCGACGCCCTGATCGGGGCCGGGCAGGTCACGGAGCGCCTCAACAAGCCATTCCCCGCGGCGCTGCGTGACGAACTCGTGGTGATGGGCCGGATAGGCATGGCGATGGGGGTCGGTGGTGTCCTGCTGGCGGCCAGTACGTCGCTCGTCGGGTTGTGGGCGCCGCCGTTGGTGGTGGTGCCGTTGTTGTTGACTCAGTTTGCGTTCAGGCGGTTCGCGTCGGCTCAGCGGACGTATCGGACGACGGTGCGGTCGATGGCTCGGAGTACGGAGATCGCGGGGTTCAGTAGTCCGGGGCAGAATGCGCGGACGGCGAGTCTGGCGGTGGCGATCGGGAATGATCTGGGGCTGACGCCGGCGCGGATGGAGGCGTTGGAGTACGCCGCCTTGCTGTCCGGGGTCGGGCAGTTGGCGTTGGCGGATCCGAGTCCGGGTGGGGCTTCCTTGTTGCGGAGCCGGGAGGAACGGCAGCAGGCGGCCGAGATCGGCGCCTCGATCATCGAGCGGTCCGGCGTACTGGATCACGTCGCGGAGATCGTCCGGCACTCCAACGACCCGTACCGGCATGGGCGTGCGAACAACTCCGACATCCCGGTGGAGAGTGGCATCGTCAACGTTGCGCTGGCCTACGAGCAGTTGGTGGGTGAGGGCAACGGCCAGACGCCGGGCAAGGCGATGGAGAGTATCGGGCTGGGGATCGGCGCGGAGTACGACCCGGTCGTGGTGGAGTCACTTCGCCGGGTGGTCGGGCGCGGCTTCCGGTTCTAGATCTTCCCAGCTGGGTATCGGCTCGACCGGGATTCGTCCGGTGCCGCCCATTCCGGCGTACAGGAGAAGGCCGGCGCCGGCGGCGATCAGGACATCGCCGGGGCTGACCGCCTGACCCATGCCGGGTAGGGCGACCGGTACGACGTCTCCGAGCCAGGGGAGCCGGGTCGAGGCGTCGGCGAGTTCGTGGCGCGGGTCCTCGGTGTATGCCTCGATGCCCGCCCGGGCGAGTGTTGCCAGGGAGACGGGCATTGCGCCGTTCAGTGCGACCACGAAGGCGTTGCAGGCGAAGCCGGCCGCCAGTAGAGCCACTCCGGGCCGCCGCAGATTGAGCCGGAGGAAGACGCCGATGCAGGCGGCGGAGCCGACCAGGCCGACGGGGTAGGCGATACCGCCCGTCAGAGAGCCCAGGATCTGCCCAGTGGCGGCCGCAGCGAGCCAGTGCAGCCCAGTGAGGGCGTTGTCGGCCAGGTCCGTGAGGCGCCCGCCCGTCAGCAGTGCCGCCCCCGCGGCGAGCAGCATGACGAGCAGAACCAGCAACATCCGTGTGATTCTGCCCGCCATGGCCCGTCAAATCGCCGTACCCGGCTCCTTAGCGTGTCGGAGCAACCACTACCTGTGCCGGTACTACGCCTTGGCAGGCGACGGTCCGCCCTCGTCCAGCAACTCGGGCAGGTCCTTCACGCCGGGGTCGCCCGCGTCCGCGAGGTAGTCCGACGGGTGGGTGGTGTCCTTGCCGTCGGCGACCCTCAACGCCCGCAGCAGCAGCGTCAGCGCGATCGTGATGATCAGGTTGATGCCGAACGCGGTGAGCCCGATGTAGACCATCGTGTCGGTGAACGGGATGTTCGCCAGCGAGCCACCGAAGTGCTTCTTGGTCGCCGGGTTGACCACGTTGTACGCCGTGATCGTGCCCCAGATCATCGCCACCGCCCAGCCGGTCAACAGCGCCCACTTGTGGAACCAGCGGGTGAACAGGCCGACCACGATCGCCGGGAACGTCTGCAGGATCCAGATGCCGCCCAGCAGTTGCAGGTTGAGCGAGACCGTCTTGTCCATCCCGAGCACGAAGACCAGCGCGCCGAACTTCACCAGCAGTGACGCGAGCTTGGACACCTTGGCCTCCTGGGCCGGGGTGGCGTCCTTCTTCAGGAAGTCGCGGTAGATGTTGCGGGTGAACAGGTTGGCCGCCGCGATCGACATGATCGCCGCCGGGACCAGGGCGCCGACCGCGATGGCGGCGAAGGCGATTCCGGCGAACCAGGCCGGGAATTCCTGGTCGAACAGCCGCGGAATCGCCAGCTGCGGGTTCGCCAGCCCGTCCAGGCCCTTCACATTGACATTGGCTTTGATCGCCATGAACCCGAGCAGTGCGAGCAGGCCGAGCAACAACGAATAGGCCGGCAGGATCGCGGCATTCCGCCGGACGACGTTCCGGTTCTTGGTGGACAAGACGGCCGTCACCGAATGTGGATACATGAACAGAGCGAGCGCGGAGCCGAGCGCCAGGGTCCAATACGCGGAGTAACCCGATTCGCCCGGGATGAATGCGCCGGTCGGCTTTCCGGTGGTCGGGTTCTGGGTTTCCATCTTCGTTTTCGCGGCGTCGAAGATCGACTCCCAGCCGCCGAGCTGGCCCGGCAGGTACAGGATCGCGGCGCCGATCACCAGGTAGATCAGGCCGTCCTTGACGAACGCGATCATCGCCGGCGCCCGTAGCCCGGACGAGTAGGTGTACGCCGCGAGTACGGCGAACGCGATCAGCAGCGGAAGGTCCTTGGCGAGCACGTTGTCGCCGCCCAGACCCATCGTCTCGAAGACCGCCTGCATGCCGACCAGCTGCAACGCGATGTACGGCATCGTCGCGAGGATGCCGGTGACGGCCACCGCCAGCGACAGGCCGCGGCTGCCGTACCGGCCGCCGACGAAGTCCGCCGGGGTCACGTAGCCGTTGCGATGCGAGACCGACCAGAGCCGGGACATGAAGATGAAGATGATCGGGTAAACGATGATCGTGTACGGCACCGCGAAGAAACCGCTGATCGCGCCGGTCGCGTACATCGCGGCGGGGACGGCGATGAACGTGTACGCCGTGTAGAGATCTCCACCGAGCAGGAACCAGGTGATGAACGTGCCGAAGCCACGGCCGCCCAGACCCCATTCGTCCAAGCTGTCGAGCTCACCGGTACGCCGCCAGCGCGCGGCCATGAACCCCATCACCGTGACACCGAAGAAGATCGCGATGACGATGGTCAGCTGAACCCAGTCGACGTCGTTCACCGGTTGCCCTCCTTCTTGCTGGACCCGGCGTCGAGGCCCGATGCGGCCCGTCGCCTACGCTCCTCGCGCATCACCAGCTGGTAGGAGATGCTCACTGTGATCGCGGAGAAGAGGACCCAGAGGAGCTGGTACCAGTAGAAGAACGGAAAACCCCATAACCGGGGTTCGTCCTTGGCATAAGTGGAGACTAAAAGCGGAACGATCACTGACAGCACCAGCAGTATGCCGGCGATCCAGTACGCGGGTCTGACCGCGGCAAGCTTGGACACAGCAACCTCCTCGGGACACGGCGCGCGGTGAAGGTTACCGTTCGCTGACGCACAGCGACTAGACCTTCAGGGTGGGGTATGGATACGGACGCAGCGTGGAACGTACGACGGGTGGTGCTGTCGGTGCTGTTCCTGCTGATCGTTGCCCTGCCGCTCTATCCCGAGCTCTACGGCCTCGACGAGGTCACCCCGTTCACCCAGCTGGTGTCCTTCCGGCCGCAGCTGCTGGTACTGGTCCTGATCCTCGGCGTCGCGATGCTGCTGCGCTGGAACTGGCGGATCGCGGCCGGGCTGGTGATCCTGCTGGCGCTGACGGGCGGCGCCCTGATCGCTCCGCGGGACCTGTCCGACCCCGACCTGCCACCGCCCGGCACCCGCGTACTGACCGTGATGGTCGCCAACGTGCTGGGCGGCGGCGCCGACGCGGGGGAGGTGGCCAAGCTGATCCACACCAACCAGCCGGACATCGTGTCGTTGCCTGAGGCCCAGGTCGACGTACGGCAGGAGATCGAGGCCCATCTGCAGGGCATGAGCTACTACGGCTACACCCAGCAGGCCAACGCGGCCGTCGAGAGCGCCACCAGCGTGCTGGTCTCAGCCGCCCTCGGCAACGTCCAGTTCGACTCGGACAAGCTCGACACCGGCAAGGTCAGCTCCCAACAACCCGGTACGCCGAAGCCGGGCGCGGGCGACCCGGGCGCCGAGACGATCGGCCCGGTCCAGCAGACCACCACGCAGTTCGGCCACATCATCATCACGGGCGGCAACCTCGGCAAGCTCCGGCTGATCGCGTACCACGGCTACCCGCCGCTGCCGTCGGCCGTGACGACCTGGAAGCAGGACCTGCACGTGGTGAAGGGCTGGTGCTCATCCGGGCTGGAGACCATCCTGGCCGGCGACTTCAACGCGACGACTGACCATGCCGACTTCCGGGCGGCACTCGGCCGGAACTGCAAGAGCGTGGCGCCGTCGTCGGGGGCCGGCCTGCAGGGCACGTGGCCGGCGGATCGGCCGGCGTTGTTCCGGACTCAGATCGACCATGTTGTTGTCTCCGCCGGGCTGGCGCCGGGCAAGTTCAAGACTTACGAGATCGAGGGGACGGATCATCGCGCGGTGATCGCCACGGTCGCCGTACCGAAGAGCTGAAGGTACTCCCCACGCCTGCTCCGCGGTCCGCTCCCGCGTCGCGTCCGCGTTCGCTTGCTCCCGCCCACCCGGTGCACGGGCTCCTGCGTCGCCCGCTCGGTGAAGGCGATAGGTGGCGGTCCGTCTCGGTTAGCTGCCCTGGTTGCCGGGCGGCCCGGCGTACGGGGTGGCGACGTTGGGCACCGGCCAGGTGCCGGTTCGGCGATCGGGTGCCTGGTCGGTGCTCAAGGTGGTCTGGTGCTGGGGTGGGTGCTCGACTTTGGGCACCGGTCAGGGGTTGATCGGGGGCGTGGAGTGGCTGGCGGGTGCTCAAGGTCGCCATCGGGGCTAGTGGGTGCTCGCGTATGCCGGATCATGTCGGCTCGGTGCGGCAGCCCGCCTGCCACCAGAACGCCAACTAGAGCCTCCCCTCGGCGCCGGCTCGCCACGCATACGCCTTCACCAAGCGGAGCAGGCGTGGGGGAGCTACTTCAGCTACCGCTCGCGGCCGGCCGGTAGATATACGGCTGCGACGAGCGGACCGCCTCGGTCAGCATCAGCAACATGTCTGCGCGCGCCTCGATCGGCCGCCCGAACAGCTCGTCATCGCCCGGGATCGGGAAGCCCTTCACGCCGATCGCCAACTGGCTGAGCAGCACGTGCAGTACGCCGCGGGCGTTGAAGACATTCGGCGTCGGCCACTCGGGCAGCGTCTCGTGCATCAGCGGCTGCTGGGCTGCCGTCGCCGCGACCGGCTTCAGCCAGCGCTCTAGTTCGTCGCTGGTCAGCATGTTGCGGTGCAGGATTGTCATCACCGCGTGGGCGACCCGGTCGTGCTCCTCATGCACCCACCGGTACTGCGTGTCCTTCACGATCCGGTCGGCGAGTACGTCGAGCAGCGCCCGCAGTACGCCGGGGTCGCAGTGCCGGGAGCGGGCCAGCGCGCCGATCGCGTCGGCGCCGTGGGCAACGGCATGCGCCCAGCCGCAGTCGGCGACGTACCCGCGCAGGTCGCGTTCGCGGAGCAGCCAGGTGGCCAGCCGGTCGCCCCAGCGCATCACCACCTCGTCGTGCACCAGGAACTCGGCGTTGTCGCGGTGGATCACCTCCGCGAGGGTCAGCGCGGTGAAGGAGCGCCGGAACACCGTGTCGGTGCCGTCCTCCCCGAGCCCGTAGGCGAGTCCGGCGCAGAGACCGTCACCGAAACCGGGCAGCAGATCGTCGTAGACCCCGCGCTCGAGCCAGGTGGCGAGAGTGGGATAGGCCAGCGCGTCCCGCACCTGCGGGTTGGTACTGGCCAGGCCGCGGACCAGCTCCTCGGTGAGGTCGTTCAGCGCACGGTCGCGGGGTACCGCGTAGTCCGCGGCCATCACGTCCTGCCAGTACGTCGACTCCACCGATGCATCCTTTCACTTGGCCTTGCTCAATCAACACCCATCCACCGCCTTCTGTCGAGCCTGTCCAACTCACAACAGGCCAATCACCTAGGCTCAGGACCGTGCCGTCCTTGACCGATGTGGCGCGGAACCACACGACGCTGGACCAGGCGGACCTGGACCGGCTGCAGCTGCTGGTGTCCGACTGGCAGATGCTTGCCGACCTGTCCTTCGCCGACCTGGTGCTCTGGCTGCCCGATACCGAGGGGCTCGGGTTCTGGGCCGGTGCGCAGATGCGGCCGACCACCGGGCCGACGGCGTACCTGGACGACATCGTCGGCAGCTTCATCCCGCGCGACCGCCGGCCGCTGCTCGACCAGGCCTACGACGGCGGCCGGATCTGCCGCGAGGGCGACCCGGAGTGGCGCGACGACGTACCGGTCCGGGTCGAGACGATCCCGGTACGCCGGGACAGCCGGGTGATCGCCGTGATCGCGCGCAACACCAACCTGCTCGGCGTCCGGACCCCGTCGAGGCTGGAGATCGCCTACCTGCAGAGCGCGACGGATCTGGCCCGGATGATCACCGACGGCATCTTCCCGTACGGCGGGGAGCGGCTGCTCTCGACGACGCCACGGGTCGGGGACGGGTGTATCCGGGTCGATCGTCACGGCATGGTGACGTTCGCGAGCCCGAATGCGTTGTCCGCCTATCGCCGGATGGGGCTCGTCACCGACCTGGTCGGCAGCCGGCTGAAGGACGTCACCGGTGAGCTGATTCACAGTGGCCAGAAGGTGGACGAGGTCCTCGCGTCGGTGCTCACCGGCCGGGCCGCCCAGGAGATCGAGATCGAGAACTCCGACGCGACCCTGTTCCTGCGAGCGATCCCGCTGCGCGCCGAGGGCGAGCATGTGGGCGCGCTGATCCTGCTCCGCGATGTGACGGAGCTGCGGAGCCGGGAGCGGGAGCTGGTCACCAAGGAGGCGACCATCCGGGAGATTCATCATCGCGTCAAGAACAACTTGCAGACCGTCGCCGCGTTACTGCGAATGCAGGGAAGGCGCATCACTGTGCCGGAAGCCCAGTCTGCGCTGGCCGAAGCCGTCCGCAGAGTGGGATCGATCGCGATCGTGCACGAGACGCTCTCGGAGTCGTTCGACGAGCACGTGGACTTCGACGACGTCGCCGACCGGGTCGCCGCGATGGTCGCCGACGTGTCGACGGTGTCCACCGAGGTCCGGATCAGCCGCACCGGCAGTTTCGGCGTACTGGACTCCGAGGTCGCGACACCGTTGGCGATGGTGCTGACCGAGCTGATGCAGAACTCAGTGGAGCACGCCTTCAGCAGCCGGTCGACCGAAGAAGTCACGGGCAGCATCGAACTGGCCGCCCAACGGTCGGTGGGGCGACTGCGGGTGGTGGTCACCGATGACGGCAAAGGGCTGCCTGCGAACTTCGATTCCGAGACGTCCGGGAACCTGGGGTTGTCGATCGTGCGCACGCTGGTGATCGGCGAACTCGACGGAGTGCTCGAGTTCCACCCGCGCCACGACGGCCCCGGCACTACGGTCGTCCTCGACTTTCCGGTCAAGGAGTAGCTCGCTATCCCTGAACAGCCGTGGGTCCTTGTCCACAGTTCTTCAGATACAACGCTTCTCTTCAGAGACAACACTTCGCAGTACTGCCTGGGGAATCGGCTGTCTGGAATCTAAAAGGCCCCGCGGATCCCGCGGGGCCTGCGTCGCAGTCAGGTCAGGCGGTGCGGATGCGAGCGCGGGCGTTGCGGCGCTTGAGAGCGCGTCGCTCGTCCTCGCTCAGGCCACCCCAGACACCGTGGTCCTGTCCGGCTTCCAGTGCCCAGGCGAGGCACTGCTCACGCACGTCGCAGCGACGGCACACCTGCTTGGCCTCCTCGATCTGCATGATCGCGGGCCCGGTGTTGCCGATGGGGAAGAACAGTTCCGGGTCCTCATCGAGGCAAACGGCCCGGTGGCGCCAATCCATGGCGGATCCCATCTCTCTCAGTAGTTTGTCTACGCTGAAGGCTGGTCTGTGCCTAGTCAGCGCGCCTGTACTCGCACGGGGGTTGGTGCGAAGCGTTGTGAACGTTTTCACGAACGACTCCATGTTCCCAATCTCGGGTGACCGAAACAAGGGTTCTGGACTTGTCGATCCGATCACAACACTTCCTTAACACTACGAACCGGTGCACAGCGGTTTACCCCGTCCGGAAACCGGACGGATGAACCTTGGTGCGATCACCCGTTCACTGCAAGTAACCGATCCAACTGCCCTGGGGTTACGCAAAACCTCGAATCCCGGTGGGGCTGAAGTTCTCCGACTCCGATGAGCCGGTGGGGAAGAGGTCGTCGTCCCAAGGTGGCTCCCGGCCCGGCTCTGTGCTGCCCGAGCCGAGCACTACGCTGGACGACGTGCCGACTGAAACGACGCCGTCCACCGCTCCGCGCCCGCTCAAGCTAGCCGCGGCCGTGGTCGCTGGGGAAGGGCTGGTGCTCGCGGTTCTGGGAATTGTCGAAGCAATTACTGTCGACAGCGACCGCCTGCTTCTGGGCGTGTCCACTGCCGCGTTCCTGCTGATGTACGGCGGTGGGCTGCTCTTCGTGGCCCGTGGGCTCTACCGGACGTCGTCCTGGAGCCGCGGGCCGGCCGTCTTCGCGCAGCTGATCCAACTGTTCATGGCCTACAGCTTCTGGGGTGGCGGCACGAAGCCCGTCTCGGTGATCCTGGCGGTCGCGGCGATCGCAGTACTGGTGTCGATCTTCCAGAAGGTGTCGATGGAGGCACTGACCGATGATCCGACCAAGGATCACCCGGTCTTGTAACTACTCCTTCAGGAGGCCGGCGCGCAGTTCGGTAAGCGTGCGGGCCAGCAGGCGGGAGACGTGCATCTGGGAGATGCCGATCTCGTCGGCGATCTGGGACTGGGTCATGCCACGGAAGAACCGCAGCGTCAGGATGCGCTTCTCCCTGGTGTCCAGCTGGGCCAGGAGCGGTTTGAGCGACTCGCGGTACTCGACGCTCTCCAGCGCCTCGTCCTCGCCTCCCAGGCCGTCCAGGACCGTCGTGGCGTCCGCCTCGTTCTGGTCCGGGGCGTCCAGCGAGAGCGTGTTGTAGGCGTTCGCGGACTCCAGTCCCTCGATCACCAGGTCAGGGGACAGGCCCAGCCGCTCGGACAGTTCGGCGACCGTGGGGGCACGTCCCTGCTCCTGGGTCAGCTCGGCCGTCGCGGCGGTCAGCGAGAGCCGCAACTCCTGGAGCCGGCGCGGGACCCGGATCGCCCAGCCCTTGTCCCGGAAGTACCGCTTGATCTCGCCGAGAATGGTCGGTGTCGCGTACGTCGAGAACTCCACCCCGCGGTCGGAGTCGAACCGGTCGATCGCCTTGATCAGGCCGATCGTGGCCACCTGCACCAGGTCGTCGTACGGCTCACCGCGGTTGCGGAAGCGCCGGGCCAGGTGCTCGACCAGCGGCATGTGCAGCGAGACCAGGCCGTCGCGGGCCAGGGTGTGGGCCGGGTCGCCCGGGGTCGAGCCCGCCATCGCGGCGAAGAGGGTGGCGGTACGGGTGCGTAGGTCGGGTTCCTGGGGCTCGCCGCCCAGGGATCGATCCTCGATCACGCCTTCTCCGACGTGGTCGCCGACGCCGACACCGTGATGGTCAGCCGCCCGTCGACGGTCTCCGCCGCGGCGGACTCCACCAGCGCGGTCAGCACGGTCCAGCCGAACGAGGAGGTGTCCGGCTTCCAGCCGTTCGGCACGGTGGCCGTCGTCGCGACCGTCAGGTACGGCGGGGCGATCTCGAAGATCAGGTCCAGGACGCCGTCGGAGGCCTGGGGAAGCAGCAGCGCGCAGGCCTCGTCCACCGCGATCCGCAGGTCGTCGATCGCGTCCACGGTGAAGTCGTTGCGGGCGGCGAGATTACCGACCACCGATCGCGGGACGGCGATGTAGGCGCTGTCCGCGGGAATGCTGAGGCGGACCTCGGCGGATCGTCCGGTGCTGCTCACAGTTTTCTGCCTCCCAGGCGGGCTGAACTCTTGGGCGCACGGCCCACCGCGTACATCTTCCCCGTTCGGAGTCATTCTGACCACTTGCGTGTAACTGCAGGCCATGCTCAGATATCGAGCACAAGTGCGCACTTCTGATGTTCATCCGCCCGACGACCCCAGGAGTTCCCCGTGAATCCGACCAGTTCACGCCGTACGGTGCTCGGAGCCGGTCTGGCCGGCGTGCTCGGCGCCGCCGCGACCGGTACCGCGTCAGCCACGACCGCCGCCGCCACGACCGCCGCCTCCACTACCGCCGCCACTACCGACCAGACCGCGGCCGCACCCGCTCGCCGCAGCGGGCAGCGCTCGATGGTCGACGTCCCGTTCACTGCCCATGAGACCGTCCGGATCGGGGTGATCGGGCTGGGCAACCGCGGCGCCGGGATGCTCGGCGGCTGGGCCGCCGTCCCCGGGGCGGTCGTCACCGCCGTCTGCGATATCCGGGCTGACCGGGCCAAGGCAGCCGCCGACCGCCTGGTCCGGCTCGGCAAACCACGCCCGACCGAGTACGGCGGCTCCGCGTCCTCCTACCAGGAGCTGGTCCGCAGCAGCGACGTGGACCTCGTCTACATCGCCACGCCCTGGGAGTTCCACCACGAGCAGGGCAAGGCAGCTCTGCTCGGCGGGAAGCATGTCGGTGTGGAACTGCCGATCGCTACGGAGCTCAAGCAGCTCTGGGATCTGGTGGACACCTCCGAGCGGACCCGCAAGCATCTGTGGCTGATGGAGAACTGCAGCTACGGCCGGAACGAGCTGGCGATGCTGAAGATGGCCCACGAAGGGTTGTTCGGCGAGATCACCAACGGGCACGGCGGCTACCTGCACGACCTGCGGGCGCTGCTGTTCAGCGACACCTACTACACCGATGCCTGGCGCCGGAAGTGGCACGCCCGCAGCATCGCGAGCTTCTACCCGATGCACGGCCTGGCGCCGATCGCCGCGGCGATGGACATCAACCGCGGTGACCGGTTCATGACCCTGCGGGCGACCGCCACCGAGCCGCGCGGGCTGGCCGACTACCGCGAGCGGAACATTCCGAAGACGCACCCGTCGTGGAACGAGAAGTACATCAACGGTGACCTGGTCACCTGCCTGATCGGGACCGCGAAAGGGCGCATCCTCCGAGCCGAGCACGATGTCAGCTCACCCCGGCCGTACAGCCGGATCAACAGCCTGGCGGGCAGCCGCGGCATCTTCGAGGACTACGTCCCGGTCGGCACCACCGGTGGACGGGTCTACCTCGAGCCCGATCACGGCGGTCACTCCTGGCGCGACTTCGCGCCGTACCGGAAGGAGTACGACCACTGGCTGTGGAAGAAGATCGGCGACGACGCGGCGAACAACGGCGGCCACGGCGGGATGGACTACGTCCTGCAGTGGCGGATCGTTCAGCAGATGCGGGCCGGCCTGGTGCCCGACATCGACGTCTACGATTCCGCCGCCTGGTGTGCTCCGGTGCCGCTGAGCGTGCAGTCGCTGAAGAACGACGGCCGCCCGGTCGACGTCCCCGACTTCACCCGCGGTCGCTGGGCCGAGCTCCGGCTCGGTCTGGACTCCCGCGAGACCGACATGCCTCCGACGAGCTGAAAGGCCACCGCTGATGAAGAAGCTCGCTGTCGTGGTGGCTCTCACGGCCGCCCTGCTCGTTCCCCAGGTCCCGGCCGCGGCCGCGGAGCCCGTCGAGGTGACCATCTCCGAGGTCGATCTCGCCGGACCGGTGATCGCGTCGGTCGACGTCACGGTCACCAACAAGTCCGCGGCCAGGCTTTCGAAGCTCGCGGTGACATTTGCCGGACCGGTCGGCTGGACCGTCTATCCGGAGACCCGGACGGTCAAAGACGCCGTGAAACCAGGCGAATCGGTCACCGTCGCCTTCCAGATCCGGGTGCCCGAGCAACGGCCCGGCTTCACCATTCGCACCTTCACCGCGACCGCCGCCTACTCGGGCGGAGAGGTTGTCGGCACCCGCACCCAGAAGTCCGGTACGCCGTTGCCGAACCTGGCCGCAGCCTTCAACAACGTGGCCGTGAGCAACGAGTCCGACCCCACCAAGGGCAACTTCGACAATAGCGGCAACAGCTTCTCCGCCCAGCGCCTGGCGGAGAAGGACGTGACACCGGGCAGCACGGTGACCGCACTCGGCGCCACCTTCACCTGGCCCGGACCGGTCGGCACCAAGGACAACGCGGTCGCCGCCGGCCAGACCTTCGCCTACTCTGGCAAGGGCGCGAAGCTGGCCCTGCTCGGCTCGGGCGCCGGTTATGCCGCTGCCGGACTGGTGAAGGTCTGGTACTCCGACGGCACCTCCACGAGCGGGTCGATCGGGTTCCCGAACTGGTCGTTCCAGGACGCCGGGGCGCACGGCGCGACCTTGGTGATCTCGACGACCGGGCGCAACACCCCGGCCGGCTACGCGAACGCGGAGTACCAGTACCGGGTGTTCGCGAACTCGATCCCGCTGGACCCGGCCAAGACCGTCGAGCTGATCACGCTCCCGGCCAACGGCGGCCTGCACGTGTTCGGCGTCGCCATCGCCTGATCCGCGGCAGGACCGACGGCCGAACGCGAGGCCGGTTCCCGGATGGGAGCCGGCCTCGCGCGAACGGCAGTTTACGTCGGTTCGACGTGGGTGGGGTTGAGCACCCGGCGCAGGAAGTTCTGCGTACGCTCCTGTTGCGGGTTCCCGATCACCTCGGCGGGTGGGCCCTGTTCGACGATCACGCCGCCGTCCATGAAGACCACCCGGTCCGCGACCTCGCGGGCGAAGGCCATCTCGTGGGTGACGACGAGCATCGTCATACCGTCCAGCGCGAGCTTGCGCATCACGGTCAGGACGTCGCCGACCAGCTCGGGGTCGAGCGCCGAAGTGGGCTCGTCGAAGAGCATCAGGGCCGGGTCCATCGACAGTGCCCGGGCGATCGCCACCCGCTGCTGCTGCCCACCGGACAGCTGCATCGGGAACGCTTTCACCTTGTCGTTCAGGCCGACCCGGTCCAGGTTGGCCCGGGCGATCTTCTCGGCCTCGGCCGAACCGCGCTTCAGTACGGTGGTCTGCGCCACCGTGCAGTTGGCCAGCACGGACAGGTGCGGGAACAGGTTGAACTGCTGGAACACCATCCCGATCTGCGACCGGGCGGCGTCCAGGTGGCAGTCCCGGTCGCAGATGTCCTCACCACGGACGATCACCTGGCCCTCCTGCGGGATCTCCAGCAGATTGACGCAGCGCAGCAGCGTCGACTTGCCCGAGCCGGACGGCCCGATCACGCAGACCACCTCGCCCTGCTCGACGGTGAAGTCGATACCGCGCAGGACATGGTTGCTGCCGAACGACTTGTGCAGGTTCTTGATCTCCACCAGTGCCATCAGCGCGCCCTCGCAGCCTTCGCCTCGAGCCGGCGGACCAGGATGCCCAGCGGCAGGGTGATGATCAGGTAGCAGAAGCCGGCCGTGACCAGCGGGGTCAGGTTCGCGTAGGTGTTCGCCAGATCCCGGCCGAATCCGGTCAGCTCGTAGGCCGAGGCCGTAGTACCGATGATGAACACCAGCGACGAGTCCTTCACCAACAGGATCAGGTCGTTCGTCAGCGGCGGCAACACGATCCGGAACGCCTGCGGAAGCACGATCTTGCGAGTCGCCAGGCCCGCCGGCATACCGAGCGATCGGGCCGCCTCGAGCTGGCCCTTCGGCACCGCCTGGATGCCTGCCCGGATCACCTCGGCCATGTACGCCGCCGCCACGATGCCCAGCGCGAGCCAGACCGTGCCGTACGGGTCGAACGGGATCGTCATGCCCTCGAACGCCAGCGGCAGCAGGCTGAACGCGATGAAGACCACGATCGCCGGCAGACCGCGGAAGAACTCGATGTAGGCGGTCGCGATCCAGCGGTACGGCCCGACGATGGACAACCGCATCAGCGCCAGCAGCGTGCCGCCGAGCAGGCCGATCACGAAGGCGCCGGCGGTGTACTCCAGCGTCTTCACCAGGGCTTGCAGCAGACCGTCCTCGAAGGCGGACTTGATGTACTCCGGCTTGAAGAAGACGCTGCCGATCTGTCCCCAGTCGGCGGAGACACCGGCAACGATCAGCAGCGCTACGAGGATCCCGTACTGGATCCAGCGGGAGCGCTGGGCCCGCTGCCGCGGGCTCAGCCCCTTCCGCTCAACGATGTCGGTTGGCCGGCTCACTTCTTCGGCTCAACCCCGAACCACTTCTTGTAGATCTCGTTGTACTTGCCGTCGGTCTTGGCCGTGGTCAGCAGGGTGTTGAACTTCTCCACCAGCTTGGGCCCGCTGCCGTCCTTGAGGGCGGCGAAGCCGTACTGCTCACCGGTGTTGAACTCGGCCACCACCGCGGTGTCCGGGTTCTCCTTGACGAAGTCGTAGAGCACGCCGTTGTCGTTGATGGCGGCGTCGACGCGACCGGACTTGACGTTGTTCTCCTGCAGCGCGAGGTCGTTGAAGACCAGCACGCTGAAGCCGATCTCCTTCGCCTTCTTGTCGGCGAAGTCCTTACCGGTGGTGTCGGCCTGGACGCCGACCTTCTTGCCCTTCAGGTCCTCGAGCGACTTGTACGGCGAATCCTTCTTCACCAGCAGTACCTGGGTGGCGTCCATGTACGGCGCGGTGATGCTGATCGCGGCCTGCCGGGCCGGCGTGATCGTCATCGCGCCCATGCCCATGTCGCACTTCTTGGCCTGGAAGGCGGCACCGGAGGTGACCTGGGCCCACTCGATGTTGACCACGTCCTGCTCGAGGCCCAGGTCCTTGGCGACCAGGTCGAGCAGGTCGACGTCGAAGCCGACGACCTTGGTGCCGTCCTTGTACTGGAACGGCTTGTACGGGAGGTGAGTGCAGACCGTCAGCTTGCCGGGCTTGACCAGCGTGATGCCGGCCGCCTTGGCCTTGTCCTCGGTTCCTCCTCCGGTACCCGAGTCGTCACTGCCACAGGAGGACAGGACGAGCGCTAGCACGGCGACCGAGGCGACGGTGACCGTGCGGCGACTCTTGCGGAGGGTGGGGACGATGTTCATCGCTAGTACTCCTCGACACTGGTTCTGGAACGCCGGTCTGGACGGTACCGGGCCGGATTCTCCGCATCCTGACACAGCACGGCGGCGTGTGTCGGCTGCTAACCCCCGAAGAGACTCGATCGTCACCGTGCTGCGGCCATGTGGGGACCCTCACAGATAGGACCAGTGCGTGCTGTGGTTTACTCGTAGCGACGGGTGACCCCCTGGCAACGGCGCCGTTCGACGCACCCTCATCGAACGCCCACTCTCCGTATCCACTTGCCTGCAATCTGAAGTGAAGGGTCCCTTCATGGTCGCCGAAGTATTTCCGTCCACCCCTGTGCCCGATCCCGATCCGTACGCCGGTGATCCGGTCTTCGACCTGCATCTCGGCGGCAAGATCGAGGTGACGTCATCGGTCAAGGTGAACACCACCGACGAGCTCTCGCGTGCCTACAGCCCCGGCGTCGCCCGGGTCTGCACCGCGATCGCCGACGATCCTTCGCTGGTCCGCAAGTACACCTGGAAGTCCAACGTGGTCGCCGTCATCACCGACGGCACCGCGGTCCTCGGACTCGGTGACATCGGACCGTCCGCGTCGCTGCCGGTGATGGAGGGCAAAGCACTGCTGTTCAAGGAGTTCGGCGGTGTGGACTCGGTGCCGATCGCGCTGGACTGCACCGACGTGGACGACTTCGTCGAGACCGTCGTCCGGATGGCGCCGAGCTTCGGCGGTATCAATCTGGAAGACATCTCGGCACCGCGCTGCTTCGAGATCGAACGCCGGCTGAAAGAACGCCTCGACATCCCGGTCTTCCACGACGACCAGCACGGTACTGCGGTCGTCGTACTGGCCGCGTTGCGCAATGCGTTGCTGCTGACCGGCAAGGCGATCGAGGACATCCGCGTGGTGATCTCGGGGGCGGGAGCGGCCGGCGTCGCGTGTGCCCGGATCCTGTTGCAGGCGGGCGTCGGCGACCTGGCCGTTGTCGACAGCAAGGGTGTGCTGCACGAGGACCGCTCAGATCTGAACCCGGTGAAGTTGTCGCTGGCCAAGGACACCAACACCGGCGGACGCTCGGGCCGGCTGGTGGACGCGCTCGACGGCGCGGACGTCTTCCTGGGGCTGTCCGGCGGCACGGTGCCGGAGGAAGCCGTCGCGCGGATGGCGCCGGGCGCGATGATCTTCGCCCTGGCCAACCCGAACCCGGAGGTCCACCCCGACATCGCCCACCGCCACGCGGCCGTGGTCGCGACGGGCCGCTCGGACTTCCCGAACCAGATCAACAACGTGCTGGCCTTCCCCGGCATCTTCCGCGGCGCCTTCGACGTCAACGCCTCCCGAATCACCGAAGGCATGAAACTCGCCGCCGCCGAGGCCCTCGCCAACCTGATCTCCCCGTCCGACCTCCGCCCCGACTACATCATCCCGTCCCCCTTCGACCCCCGAGTAGCCCCCGCCGTAGCAACCGCAGTAGCCAACGCCGCCCACCGAGACGGCGTAGCCCGCGGCTGAAGGTGATGCGGTGATGTCGATTACTGACTGGTTGGTGGGGTCGGCCTAGGGTGGGCGGCATGCTTGCTGCTTATGCCGCCAGGTTCAGTTCGGATGACCCGATCTCCGCGTTGGAGGTGGGGGAGCGGCCTGAGCCGGTGGCGCCTGAGGGGTGGGTGACGATCGACGTGAAGGCGGCGGCGCTCAACCATCACGACCTGTGGTCGCTCAAGGGAGTCGGGCTGGCGGAGCAGAGTCTGCCGATGATCTTGGGCTGCGACGCGGCCGGGGTCGACCCCGACGGCAACGAGGTGGTCGTGCATGCGGTCATCTCGGATCCGGCGTGGAAGGGTGACGAGACGCTCGACCCGAAGCGGTCGCTGCTGAGCGAGCGCCATCAGGGCACGCTGGCGGAGAAGGTCGTCGTACCGGCGCACAACGTCGTACCGAAGCCGGCTGGGTTGAGTTTTGAAGAGGCTGCGTGCCTGCCGACCGCCTGGCTGACGGCGTACCGGATGTTGTTCACGCAGTCCGGGCTGAAGCCGGGCGACACCGTGCTCGTGCAGGGTGCGGGTGGTGGTGTCGCGAGCTCGCTGATCACGCTCGCGCGTGCTGCCGGCATCCGCGTCTGGGCGACCAGCCGCGACGAGGGCAAGCGGGCGAAGGCCGTCGAGATCGGCGCGCACGACGCGTTCGAGTCCGGCGCCCGGCTGCCCGAGCGCGTCGATGCCGTGATGGAGACCGTCGGCCAGGCGACCTGGTCGCACTCGCTGAAGTCACTCAAGCAGGGCGGCACCCTGGTGATCTCCGGCGCGACCAGTGGCCAGGCGCCGAAGTCCGCCGAGCTCAACCGGATCTTCTTCCTGCAGTTGCGCATCCAGGGCTCCACGATGGGCACCCGGACCGAGCTGGCCGAGCTCGTGCGGTTCATGGCGAACGCGGGGATCAAGCCGCACATCGACAGCACCTTCGCGCTGGGCGACGCCCGCAAGGGGTTCGCGAAGATGAATGAAGGTGACGTCTTCGGCAAGATCGTCTTCACTGTCTGAGTGGAGATCGAGATTCGCCGCGCCGAGGTCGCGGATGCCGAGGCCAGCGCCTGGTGTCACCTGACCTGCTGGCAGGAGGCGTACGCCGGACTGGTGGATCCGGAGCGACTGGCCGAGAAGACGAGCGACCTCGACCTGCGGACCGAGCGGTGGGCGAGCAGGCTGGAGGCCGGCGTACTGCGCTGGATCGCGGTGAACCCGGATCCGGCTGCCGCGGTCCGGGACCGGGTGATCGGGTTCTCCTCGCCTGGACCGTCGCGGGATGAAGATGCGCCGGCGCCACTGGAGCTGTACGCGATCTACGTGCGGGCGAAGTGGTGGGGGAGTGGGCTCGGGGACCGGCTGCTGGATGTTGCCATCGGCAAGGAAGCGGCCAGCTTGTGGGTGCTGGCCGGGAACGAGCGGGCGATGGCGTTCTACCGGCGGCATGGATTCGCCGAGGACGGTTCCCGGCTGGACGAGCCGTTCTTCGGCGTACCGGAAATCAGGATGGTCCGGCCGGCCCAGTGAGCGTGAGCTGGTGACAGCGGCACTGATGTGACAGTGCGTGGCGCTGACGTTTCCTCCCTGAAACATTTCCGTCGCACCGGGGCAACGAGGGTGCCGCAGGCTGGTCTCACCGCGGGAAACCCCCACAGGTTCGATCCGCCTGATCGATGATTGAGCAGGAGGGCCCATGAGGCCGACCTTGACGGTGATCGCCGACCCCGCCGACCGCTGGATGATGCGCGCGGCCTGTATCGGCCAGGCGCCGGCGTACGACGAGAGCGCGAGTGGCTGGGAGCAGCGCAAGGCGCAGGCGGTCTGCCTGACCGCGTGCCCGGTGATCGAGGAGTGCCGTGAGTGGGCCCGCCGGACCAAGTTCACCGGCACCGCCGCCGGGGAGAAGTTCCTCTCCGGCCGCCGCCGTGGCCGCCCCGGTCCGCAGGAGCGCCGCACCCCGACTCCTCTGGTGGCGGAGCAGCAGGCGAGCTAGACCCCGGCCAGTTCCTTCTGCCGTTCCGCTGCAACCTTCGGGGTGCGGCGGAACGGTGACGTTACGGTCGCTACGACGTACTGCCGGTTGTAGATGAGTGCTGCGATCGCCATGGCCATGTAGATGCCCGACAGGACGTAGCGGCCGGTCTGCCCCGGTACTGCGAACTGCAAGGCGAACAAGCCCAGCAACGTCCAGGCGGCCCAGCGGGGGAAGCGCAGGCTCAGCAGGACGGCCAGGCCCAGCACTGTCTGAGTCGCGGTCAGCAGGAACTCCTCAACCTGCCGCCCGTCCAGTGGCAGAGCAGCAGGGCCGCCGCCGATGCCGTAGGCGATCGGGAGGCTGCCGATCAGCAGGGTCCACTGGTTGACCTTCGCGGAGATCAGCAGGCCGAGAGCAGCGGCTCCCTTGCCGCGCCATGCGAACAGGATCGCCACGATGAACTCCGGCGCCTCAGACGCCAGTGGAGCCAGCCACTGCACAAGCAGGAACTGGTCGATGCCCAGCGTGCGCCCGCCGTCGACCAGGGAGTCAGCGAACGGCTCTGCCGACAACAGGATCACCCCGGCCGCCACCAGGAACATCGAGATCACAGCGACCCGCCGCTGGACCTTGCCGAGCCCACCGATCCGCGCAGCCGGTCCGATCAGCTTCGGCTCGTCGGTGTGGTCCGATGCGGCAGCTCGCCAGAGGTAGTACCCGAAGAAGGCCAGCAGGGCGATGCCCAGCAGCAGGTGGATCTGCCCGGTCATCGGGATGATGAACGCGACCACGCTGGCGATCGCCAGGAAGCCCAACTCGCGACGGTAGCCCGACTCGAGCACCAGGGCCTTGATGGTCTGCCCGCTGCGCTTGCTGGCGACGTACAGGCTGATCAGGACGACGCTGGACCAGCCGAGGCCGAGCAGCAAGCGGTTGGAGCCGGTCATGTTCGCGGCGGCGTAGGCGACGTACTCCGGCTGGCTGCCGGCCGTGTGGGCGAAGTACAGATCCACCGCGTACTCCGGCAGGACGGCGATCACCGCGAGCAGCGCGATCGCCAGGCCACCGGAGATGTCGACCTCGGCCGCCTCGGCCGCCCAGGCCAGCACGAACGATGCGGCGACCACTCCGAAACCGAAGATGACGATGGCCACCGGAGCCGCCGGATGCACCCCGCCGAGCCTGAGCGCGACAGCCGGGACTGCCGCCAGCAGGCAGAGAAACACGGGGCGGAGGGCTCTGATCACAGGGTCAAGAATCTCACCATTTCGATACTTTCGCAATTGCGCAAGTATGAGACCGTCCTCACCCACGGCCTGCCGCGTTCCACGGGACCTCCTCAGCGGTCACAATGACTGCGCAATGACGACACCCCCGGAACCGACGCGAGCACAGCTCGACTCCGCCGCCAGCACCTTCGCGATGCTCTCGGCGCCCGTCCGGCTGCACCTGGTCTCCCTCGCCGCCCAGGGCGAGTACGACGTCGGCACCCTGGCCGAGCGCGTCGGCGTGAGCATCGCCACCGCCAGCCAGCACCTCGGCAAGCTCCGGCTGGCTGGCATCATCACGGCCCGCCGCGACGGCCGCCGGCACATCTACACCGTCGACGACCCGCACGTACTTAACCTGGTCGACCAGATCTTCGAGCACATCGCCCCCGACGGCTCCCTGGCCCCCGACCCGCCACTACGCCGCCGCCCGCCGCACACGGACTAGGTGCAGTGTCCCGACCGACAGGACATAGTGCCTGTACTGCGGCCGGCCGGCGCCTGCGTGAGCGTAGCGCCCGGCCGAGTGGCCGACTATGTCCTGTCGGTCGGGACAGTCAACCGGTCGCTGCCGAGCCAATCCGCAACAGGCCCTGCAACCCGCATCGGTCCCACAACCCGCCAGTCAGCGTGTGCCTCAGTCGAGTACGTGGCGTAGGTAGCGCTCGGGAGCTTCCAGGTAGGCGCGCCAGTTCTGGACGAGCTCGAGCTCTGCCCAGGTGGTTGAGCGGATGCCCCAGTCGCCGACCTCGAGGATCGCGGCGCCGGGGAGTGAGCAGACCACGGGGGAGTGGGTCGCGCAGATGACCTGGGCGCCGCCGACGGCGAGTTCGTTCAGCACGCCGACCAGGGCGAGGCTGGAGGAGAACGACAAGGCGGACTCGGGTTCGTCGAGGCAATAGAGGCCGGGGCTGTCGAACCGGCTGCGGAGCACTTCCAGGAAGCCTTCGCCGTGGCTCAGTTCGTGGAAGTTCGGGTCGCTGCGTGGGCCCGGGTTCTGCTCGAGATAGGTGTAGTAGCCGTGCATGGTCTCCGCGCGAAGGAAGAAGCCCCAGCGGGCGGCGCCGACGCCGCGGGTGAGCCGGATCTGGGTGGCCAGTGACGACTCCGTCTCGCGAGTGGTCAGCCGTGCACCCGTCGAGCCGCCCTCGGGTGACATGCCGAAGGCAATCGCGATCGCCTCGACCAGGGTGGACTTGCCCGCGCCGTTCTCGCCGACCAGGAAGGTGACGCCGGGGCCCAGGTCCATACCGTCGGTCAGCAGTTGCCGCACGGCCGGGATGGTGTGCGGCCAGGTCTGGGAAACGCTGATGCCCTCCGCCGCGGCAACCCGGCGTACCGGGTGATCGGCGAAGGGCATGGGGCTAGTCGTCCTCGTCGTCCAGCCTGGCCAGCCAGGTGGCGAAGCGTTCGATCGGGGTTTCGAAGTCGGGGTTCAGGTCGACGAACTCGCGCAGCCGTTCCGCGACCCAGGCCAACGGGACTTCTTCCTCGCCCCGCCGGCCCTCGAGCTCCTCGATCCCTCTGTCGGTGAAGTACACGTCAGCTGAAAGCCTGCTTCATCAGCGTCGCGTTCTCGCCGGTGTGCACGCCCATCGAGCCGACCGACGGCGCGGACATGGCCGGCCGGGAGACCCGGTAGAACGGCTTGCCGCCCAGGTGCTCGGTCAGGTTCAGCGCCATGAACGGCCACGGGCCCTGGTTCGCCGGCTCGTCCTGCACCCAGCGGATCTCCTGCAGATTCGGGTACTTCGCCAACTCGGCCTTGATCTCCTCCGACGCCAGCGGGTAGAGCTGCTCGACCCGCAGGATCGCCGTACTGATCTTGTCCGGCTCGGCCTTCTTGCGCTCGGCCAGCAGGTCGTAGCTGATCCGGCCCGAGGTGAGGATGAGCCGCTCCACGGTCGCCGGGTTCTGCTCGGCCTCCGGGTCGTTCAGCACCGGGCGGAACGTACCGCTGGTCAGCTCCTCCGGCTGCGACACCGCGGTCTTCAACCGGAGCAGTTGCTTCGGCGTGAAGACGATCAGCGGGTTGTGCTCCTCCTGCAGCGTGTGCCGCCGCAGCAGGTGGAAGTACGACGCCGGCGTGGACGGCTGGGCCACCGTCATCGCGTTCTCGGCGCACAACGCCATGAACCGCTCGATCCGGGCCGACGAGTGGTCCGGGCCCTGGCCCTCGTACCCGTGCGGCAGCAGCAGCACGACACCGGACTTCTGGCCCCACTTCGCCTCACCGGCCGAGATGTACTCGTCGATGATGGTCTGGGCGCCGTTGACGAAGTCGCCGAACTGCGCCTCCCAGAGCACCAGCGCGTCCGGCCGCGCCACGGAGTACCCGTACTCGAAGCCGAGCGCGGCGTACTCGCTGAGCAGCGAGTCATAGACGTAGAAGTTCGCCTGTCCCTCCTCCAGGTTCTGCAGCGGGACGTAGTCCTGGCCGTTGACCCGGTCGATGACCGCGGCGAACCGCTGGACGAACGTGCCGCGCCTGCTGTCCTGCCCCGCGAGCCGGACTGGCCGCCCAGCCAGCAGCAGCGAACCGAAGGCGGTGATCTCCGCGCTGGCCCAGTCGACCGGGCCCTGCGTGATCGCGCCGGCCCGGCGCTGCAGCTGCGGCATCACCTTCGGGTGCGCGGTGAAGCCCTCCGGCAGCGTCGTGTACGCGTCGGCGATCTTCTTCAGCACCTCGGGGGTGGTCGCGGTCGCGTCCGGACCCTCCGGCTTGTCGGGGTAGACCGGGACGGTCACGTACGGCGCCGGCGTGTCCGGCTGGCTCTTCGCCTCCCGTACTTCGGTGAATACCCGCTCCAGCCGCTGCTGGAAGTCGCGCATCGCCTGCTCGGCCTCTTCGACCGTGATGTCGCCACGGCCGATCAGGGCCTCGGTGTAGAGCTTGCGGACGGACCGCTTCTGCTCGATCAGGTCGTACATCAGCGGCTGGGTGAAGCTCGGGTCGTCGCCTTCGTTGTGACCGCGGCGGCGGTAGCAGACCAGGTCGATGACGACGTCCTTGTTGAACGCCTGGCGGTACTCGAAGGCCAGGTCCGCGACCCGGATGCAGGCCTCGGGGTCGTCGCCGTTCACGTGGAAGATCGGCGCCTGGACCATCCGCGCGACGTCGGTGCAGTACATCGACGAACGCGACGAGGCCGGCGAGGTGGTGAAGCCGACCTGGTTGTTGACGATCACGTGGATCGTGCCGCCGGTGCGGTAGCCGCGCAGCTGGGACAGGTTCAGCGTCTCGGCCACGACACCCTGGCCTGCGAAGGCCGCGTCACCGTGGACGAGCACCGGCAGGACCGGGAAGGTCGCGCCCTGGTCGAGGATGTCCTGCTTGGCCCGGACGATGCCCTCCAGCACCGGGTCGACGGTCTCCAGGTGGGACGGGTTCGCCGCGACCGACACCTTGATCTTGTCGCCGAACTCCGAGACGAACTCGCCCTCGGCGCCCAGGTGGTACTTCACGTCGCCGGAGCCCTGGACCGTGCGCGGGTCGATGTTGCCGTCGAACTCGCGGAAGATCTGCCCGTACGACTTGCCGACGATGTTGGCCAGCACGTTCAGCCGGCCGCGGTGCGCCATCCCGATGGTGACCTCGTCCAGCCCGGCGCCGGCGGCCTCCTCGCACAGCTCGTCGAGCAGCGGGATGGTGGTCTCGCCGCCTTCCAGCGAGAACCGCTTCTGGCCGACGTACTTGGTCTGCAGGAAGGTCTCGAACGCCTCGGCCTCGTTCAGCTTGGCCAGGATCCGCAGCTGCTCCTCGCGCGGCGGCTTGGTGTGCGGCCGCTCGATCCGCTCCTGGATCCACTTGCGCTGCTCGGGGTCCTGGATGTGCATGTACTCGATACCGGTGGTACGGCAGTACGAGTCGCGCAGGATGCCGAGGATGTCGCGCAGCTTCAGGAACCGGCGGTCGCTCTGCGCCCCGAAGGAGCCGGTGGCGAACTCGCGGTCCAGGTCCCACAGGGTCAGCCCGTGGGTGGCGACGTCCAGGTCGGGGTGGCTGCGCTGCTTGTACTCCAGCGGGTCCGTGTCGGCCATGATGTGGCCGCGCACCCGGTAGGCGTGGATCAGCTCGAGGATGCGGGCCTGCTTGCTGATGTCCTCCTCGTGGCTGTGCGGGAGGTCGGCGGCCCAGCGGATCGGCTCGTACGGGATCCGCAGCGACTGGAAGATCTCGTCGTAGAAACCGTCCTCGCCGAGCAGCAGCCGGTGCAGCCGGCGCAGGAATTCACCCGACTGGGCGCCCTGGATGATCCGGTGGTCGTACGTCGAGGTCAGCGTCATCACCTTGCTGACCGCGAGCTTGGCCATCGTCTCCTCGGCCGCGCCCTGGTACTCCGTCGGGTAGTCCATCGCGCCGACGCCGACGATGCAGCCCTGGCCGGACATCAGCCGCGGTACCGAGTGCTGGGTGCCGATCGTGCCGGGGTTGGTCAGGCTGATCGTGGTGCCCTGGAAGTCGGGCAGCGCGAGCTTGTTGTCCCGGGCCCGCCGGACGACGTCCTCGTAGGCCATCCAGAACTCGGCGAACGTCATCGACTCGGTCGCCTTGATCGACGGGACCAGCAGTTGCCGGGTGCCGTCGGGCTTCTGCATGTCGATCGCCAGGCCGAGGTTGATGTGCTCGGGCTGGACCAGGGTCGGCTTGCCCTCGGTCTCGTCGTACGACGCGTTCATCTCGGGCAGCGTCTTGAGCGCCCTCACCAGGGCCCAGCCGACCAGGTGGGTGAAGGAGATCTTGCCACCGCGCGCGCGGCGCAGGTGGTTGTTGATGACGATCCGGTTGTCGATCAGCAGCTTGACCGGCACCTGCCGCACGCTGGTCGCGGTCGGGACCCCGAGGCTGGTCTCCATGTTCTGCGCGGTCCGCGCGGGTGCGCCGCGCAGGATCCTCCGCTCCGCGTCCGTGCTGGTCGCGGGAGCGGGCTTGGCTTGCGCGCTGGGCGGCTGGTTCACCGTGCCTCCGGTCGGGGCGCCGCTTGCGGCGGGGGCTGCCTTCTGAGGGGATGCTGCTGTCTGGGGCTGCTTGGCGGCTGCCGGCTGGGCCGGGGTCACTGCGGCTGCTGCAGCCGGCGCTGCCGGGGAGGGCGCGGCTGCGGCGGCCGCGGCTGCGGGCCGGCTGGAGGACGGAGCGGCGGGCGCAGTACCGCGGCTCGGGGCCTCCGGGGTCTTGTTGTCTGACACCGCGTCGGGACGGGGAGCGTCGGCCTGCTTGGCAGGCTTCGCGTCACCCGGGGCGTGCCCCTTGAACTCGTCGCTCTCGAAGTAGGTCAACCAGGCCGGGTCGACCGACTTGGGATCGGAGAGATAGCTCTCGTACATCTCGTCGACCAGCCATTCGTTCGCACCGAAGGCTGCAAGGGGATTAGTTTCTGATGGCTCGGTGGCCACTGGGCAGTTCGCCTCTTCCGATCGGGTCAGATACCACGGGTTATGACTGCGGGAGTTATGGGGCACTTCCCGAGCCAAGGCTAATAGCTGCCGCAACTGTTCCGCAGCCCGGGATCACCGGACCAGTCGATCGAGTGGTTCGCGCCCCGTCAGTTGACCGATCGAGGGCTGAAACACTGTCGTGGCTGGTGTTCCAGGGATCGGCCGGCCGGCACCGGTCGCGCGGAACTGGACTGACGCTGGGGGAACTGCTGGACTCGTTGCAGAGGTGGGTTTCCAGCGGGCTTCCCGGTCTGTCAGTGGGTGCTCGGCAGGCTGGGCTGGCCACTGTATGCAAGTGCTCGCTCGCGGGTGGTGATGGACAGTGGTGGGCAGAAATGTGGCCAACGTCACTCACTGGATCAGTCCAGTTCTCACCGATTGGCCAGGCGGCGGACCAGTTTGAGCCCGGACCAGGTGGCATCGATGGCACACACCTTCACGTCCACCACCCCGAGCGGCAGGGCGAGCTCGCGAATCCCGTTCTCGTCCAGATCGGTCGGTACGCCGGACGCCCGCTTCGGCCAGGCGATCCAGATCATCCCAGCGGTGGCGGTCCGCCGCAGCAGGACTGGCAACCTCGCGGCCAGCCGGGCGCGATCCGGGCAGAAGGCAACCACCACGTCGTACTGCGCCCGCCCGGCCCGGCCGATCACCCGGGTGCCGTCGGGCAGCCCGTCGATTACGAAGCCGGCCGGGGCGTTGTCGAGCACGACGGTGTGCTCCGGCTTGATCCCCAGCTTCGCGGCAAGCGGCTTTCCGGAGTACCCGATGGTCATGCCGCTGATCATCCGCTCCAGCGCTGCTCAAGCCAACTGGCGTCAAAGGGCGGGCCGGGCGGCATACTGACCAGATGGCGTTGACGGATGAGGCGATCGTCAAGATCAAGGACATGATCACCTCGGGGGAGTTGGGGCCGGGTGACCGGCTGCCCAAGGAGGCGGACCTCGCCGCGCGGCTGGGGTTGTCGCGCAACTCCCTGCGGGAAGCCGTGAAAGCGCTCACCCTGGTCAACGTGCTCGACGTACGGCACGGCGACGGCACCTACGTGACCTCGCTCGACTCCGCGCACCTGCTCGACGCCTTGAGCTTCATGGTCGATCTGCACCAGGACGACTCGGTGCTCCAGTTCTTCGAGGTACGCCGGTTGCTGGAGCCCGGCGTCGCGGCGCTCGCGGCGGTCCGGATCTCTCGCGAACAACTCGCCGGCCTCCGGCTGCTCACCAGCGAGCTGACCGCGGATTCCCCGATCGACGAGCTGGTCGCCAACGACCTCCGCTTCCACCGCGGCATCGCCGAGGCGAGCGGGAACGCGGTCGTCTGCTCCCTCCTGGACGGCATCTCCGGCGCCACCCAGCGAGCCCGGATCTGGCGCGGCGTCACCGAAGCAGGAGCAGTCGAGCGCACCCTGGCCGAACACACCGCCATCCTCGACGCCATCGAACAAGCCGACTCGGAAGCCGCCCGCGCCTGGATGACAGCCCACATAGCCGGCGTAGAAACCTGGCTCCGCAAGGCCCGCTGACCCCACCCCACGTCCCCCNCCCCGCCGCCTCCGCACCTGGAAACGCCGCACGCAGCCGGACCCCCAATCCCCCGGCCCATTCGTCCGGGCGGCGGAGCTCCAGCCCATCAGAGGGGCAGGCAGACCGGACTCCCCGCGCTCAGGCGCCGGCCTCCCGAGCGCCATTGATGGGATGGAGCTCCGGGCCCCACCCCCGCGTACGTAGTACCGCGCCAGCTGTTGCCTGGGGCAACTGGTGGAAATATCTGGTTGAAGCTGTGGCCGGGAGCGCCTAACCTTGACGTCGTCACATTGCCGGCGTCAGGGGTTCGGGTTGTCGAACTGAGATCTCTCTTCAGTAGCGGTTGATCGCCACCGATCGGTGGGCGGTCTCGTTCGAGATCTCGGAGTGACCCCATGAGCTATTCCCTGACCTGTACCGACCTCTTTTTCGCCTGGCCCGACGGTGACGTGCTGTTCGACGGGCTGACGTTCGTGGCCGGACCCGTGCGGTCCGGGCTGGTCGGCCGCAACGGCGCCGGCAAGTCCACCCTGCTGCGGCTGATCGCCGGACGACTCACCCCGCAACGCGGGTCGATCCGGGTCAGCGGCGAACTCGGCTACCTGCCGCAGGACCTCACCCTCGACACCACGCTGCGCGTCGACCAGGCGCTCGGCATCGCGGGGATCCGCGCCGCGATCAGCGCGATCGAGGCCGGTGACGCGTCCGAGGCGAACTTCGCGATCGTCGGCGACGGCTGGGACGTGGAGGAGCGCGCCGAGGCCACCCTCGGCAAACTCGGCCTCGGCTCGATCGGCCTCGACCGCAGCGTCGGCGAACTGTCCGGCGGCGAGACCATCCTGCTCGGCCTGGCCGCTGAACTGCTCAAACGCCCCGACGTCCTGCTGCTCGACGAACCGACCAACAACCTCGACCTGCGCGCCCGCAAACACCTGTACGACGCGGTCGACGCCTTCCGGGGCGCGCTGCTGATCGTCAGCCACGATCGCGAGCTGCTCGACCGGGTCGACCAGATCGGCGACCTGCGCAAGGGCGAGCTGACCTGGTACGGCGGCAACCTCACGGCGTACGAGGAAGCCGTCGCGCTCGAGCAGGAAGCGGCCGAGCGGATGGTCCGGTCGGCCGAATCCGACCTGAAGAAGCAGAAACGCGAACTGGTCGAAGCGCGGATGAAAATGGACCGCCGGCGCGCGGCCGGCCAGCGTGCCTTCGAACAGGGCGGCATCCCGAAGATCGTCGCCGGTGGATTGAAACGGTCGGCGCAGGTGTCGGCCGGCAAGCATCTCGGCATGCACAGCGATCGCCTCGACGCGGCGCAGGAGGCGCTGGCCGACGCGGAGGAGAAGGTCCACGACGACGACAAGATCCGCGTCGACCTGCCGAAGACCACGGTCCCGGCGGGCCGCGTCGTGATGCGACTGGAGGACTATGTCCTGCGTACCGGGCTGCACGCCGACCTGGAGATCCGGGGCCCCGAGCGGATCGCCCTGACCGGCCCGAACGGCGCCGGTAAGAGCACGCTGCTGCACGCCCTCACCGCGGACGAACTGCCGCTGGTCCCGTGGCGGCTCCTACCCCAACGGCTCGATCTGCTGCAGGAGTCCTTGTCGGTGGTGGAAAACCTGGCCCTCCTCGCCCCCAGCGCGGAAAACCAGGACCGCCGAGCCCGCCTGGCCCGCTTCCTCTTCCGCGGCCGAGCCGCCGACCAACCAGTCAGCACCCTCTCCGGCGGAGAACGCTTCCGCGCCACCCTCGCCGCCCTGCTCCTGGCCGAGCCACCCCCACAACTCCTGATGCTCGACGAACCCACCAACAACCTCGACCTGGCCAGCGTCGCCCAACTCCAGGACGCCCTCGCCTCCTACAACGGAGCCCTGGTCATCGCCAGCCACGACCTCCCCTTCCTCCGAGAAATCGGCATCACCCGCTGGCTCCACCTGGACCACAACGACCTAACCGAAATCGACCCGCTCTAAGCCGAGCTTGCGGACCGCCGCCACTCACAAAGGCGCGGCGGGCCGGGGTGAGCGCCCCTCCCCACGCCTGGGCGGGTATCAGGGCGGCGGAGCTTTCGAAGTTTGTGAGTGGTGGCGGTCCGCAAGGTCTGGGCTAGCCGGGGGTGGGGGCGTCCTCGCGGAGTAGGCCGGCGGATTTTAGGGCTGGCCAGAGGGGGGCTGGTACTTCGGTGCGGGCTAGGGCTGCGTTGGTGTGGACTTCGGAGGGGGTTCGGCAGCCCACCGCGATGCCGGCTACGGCGGGGTGGAAGAGGGGGAATTTGAGGGCGACCGCGGGGAGGGTTACGCCGTGGGACTCGCAGAGGTCCGCTAGGTTGCTGGTTTTTTCGATCAGGGCGGGGGGCGCGGGGGCGTAGTTGAAGGTGGCGTCGGCGGCCGGGCGGGGCTGGGAGAGCAGGCCTGAGTTGAAGACGCCGACGGCCACCACCTGGACGTTGTTCTCCAAGCAGGCGGGCAGTACGTCGTCGAGGCCGTCTGGGTCGAGCAACGTGTAGCGGCCGGCCAGCATGATGGCGTCGATGTCGACCTCGCGGACGAAGCGGGTGAGCATCGCCGTCTGGTTCATGCCGGAGCCGATCGCGCCGATCACGCCCTGGTCGCGCAGCTCGATCAACGTCGGGAACGCCGTCGCCACAGCCTCTTCGTAGTGATCGTCGGGGTCGTGGACGAAGACCACATCCAGCCGGTCGACGTCGAGCCGCCGCAGCGAGTCCTCGATGCTCTGCAGTACGCCGTCGCGGCTGAAATCCCATCTCCGGCGGCGATTCGACATCACCGCGAACCCTTCGCCATCAGGCTCCGGACTGTCCGCCTCGTAGATGACCCGCCCGACCTTCGAGGACAGCACGTACTCCGACCGCGGCTTCCCCGCCAGCCCAGCGCCAAGACGCTCCTCCGCAAGCCCAAGACCGTAGTGCGGCGCAGTATCGAAGTACCGCCAGCCCTCGTCCCAAGCAGCCTGGACGGTCGCGACGGCATCGGCATCGGCGACAGGCGAGAAGAGCCCGGCCAACGGAGCTCCACCCAGACCGATCCTGGAAGAGCCGAAGAGCTTCATGACCGAGCCGCCGGGAGCCGCAGATTCTGCATGCCGCCGTCGACGGCCAACGCAGTACCGGTTGTCGAGCCGGCCAACGGGCTGGCGAGATAGGCGATCGCGGCAGCGACCTCATCCGCCGAGACCAGCCGGCCCATCGGCTGCCGGGCTTCCAGCGCGGCGCGTTCGGCTGCGGGGTCGGTCGCGACGTCGAGGAGTCGCCCGACCCACGGCGTGTCCGCAGTACCGGGGTTGACGCAGTTGACCCGGATGCCTTCGCGTACGTGATCAGCAGCCATCGCCATCGTCAGAGCCAGTACTGCGCCCTTGCTCGCGCTGTACAACGCACGGTTAGGCAGCCCCGCCGTCGCGGCGATCGAGCAGGTGTTGACGATCGCGGCGGCCGAGGAGCGTCGCAGGTAAGGCAGTGTGGCGCGGCTGACCCGGGCGATCCCGACGACGTTCACGTCGAGGACGCGGTGCCACTCCTCATCGTCGTTGCCCGCGACCGTGCCCTGCGCGCCGATGCCCGCGTTGTTGATCAGGATGTCGATGCCGCCGAGCTGCAACGCCGCCGCCGACACCGCGTCCCGGACGGAGCTGTCGTCGCTCACGTCCGCGGTGATCCCGGTCAGCGGCGCGGGGACTTCCGGCTTCAGGTCGAAGACGACCACCTGGGCGCCACGGGCCGCGAGCAAAGAGGCCGCGGCCAGTCCGATCCCTGAGGCTCCTCCGGTCACCACGGCCTTCAGGCCGGCGAAATCCGTCACTTCTCGCTCTCCTTCGTCAGGTCCGTCCAGATCTTGCCAGCCGGGTACCGGTAGTCGCACAGCGTTTCGCCGTCCATCTCAGCACTGAAACCGGGCCTTGTCGGTGCCACGTAGTGGCCGTTCTCGATCACCACCGGGTCCAGGAAGTGCTCGTGCAGGTGGTCGACGAACTCGATCACCCGGTTCTCCGTGCTGCCGCTGACCGCGACCAGATCGAACATCGACAGGTGCTGCACCAGCTCACACAGTCCTACCCCACCGGCATGCGGACACACCGGTACGCCGAACTTCGCCGCCAGCAACAAGATCGCGATGTTCTCGTTCACCCCGGCCACGCGGGCCGAGTCGATCTGCAGGAACGACAGCGACCCGGCCTGCAGCATCTGCTTGAAGACCACCCGGTTCTGCACGTGCTCGCCGGTCGCGAGCCGGACGGGCGCGACGGCGCGCGCGATCGCCGCGTGCCCGAGGATGTCGTCGGGACTCGTCGGCTCCTCGACCCACCAAACGTCGAACGGTTTCAGCGCCTCGATCCAGGCGATCGCGTCGGCGACGTCCCAGCGCTGGTTCGCGTCGATCGCGATCCGGATGTCCGGGCCGACCGCCTCGCGCGCGAGCCGCATCCGGCGGATGTCGTCGTCGAGGTTCGCGCCGACCTTGAGCTTGATCTGGGTGAACCCCTCGGCGACGGCCTCGTGGCACAGCCGGACCAGCTTGGCGTCGTCGTACCCGAGCCAGCCAGGCGTCGTCGTGTACGCCGGGTAGCCCTGCTCGCGCAGCAGCTTTTCGCGCTCAGCCCGGCCCGGTTGAGCGGCGTACAGGATCTCCAGCGCCTCGTCGCGGGTGAGCGCGTCGGTGAGGTACCGGAAGTCGACCAGGTCGACGATCTGCTCCGGGGAGAGATCGGACAACAGCTTCCACAGCGGTACGCCGGCGCGCTTGGCGGCCAGGTCCCAGACGGCGTTCACGACGGCGCCGATCGCCATGTGCATGACGCCCTTCTCCGGGCCGAGCCAGCGCAGTTGCGAGTCGTGCACGAGCGACTTCCAGAACCCGCCGAGGTCGTTCAGCGTCGCGTCCACGTCGAGCCCGACCACGTGGTCGCGCAGCGCCTCGATCGCGGCCGTCTGGACGTCGTTGCCCCGGCCGATGGTGAAGGCGAACCCATGCCCCTCGAGCCCGTCACCGGCGTCGGTGCGCAGGATCAGGTACGCCGCGGAGTAGTCCGGGTCGGCGTTCATCGCGTCGGAGCCGTCCAGGTCCAGCGACGTGGGGAAGCGGACGTCGTACGTCTCGACCTCGGAGAAGCGCGGCATGCGGAGACCCGTTTCTGGCAGTGATCCGATCTGTCGCGTAGATCCTATAGGATATGTGGCTCATCGCGCACGGTCTGTGTCCCGACCGACAGGACATAGACGTCTACGTATAGGCCGCCGCCCGCCTGGGCTACTCCCGGCAGCCGTCGCTGAGCCGACTATGTCCTGTCGGTCGGGACACAGACGCGGGTCGATGGTGGATAGAGTCGGGGCGTGGCGGATGACGGGGTACTGCGGCTGGGGCGGCGGGCGTTTGCTCCGGGGGAGTTCGCGGTGATGGCGATCGTCAACCGGACCCCCGACTCCTTCTTCGATCGGGGCGCGACCTACGCCACCGACGCGGCGTACGAGGCGATCGACCGGGCCGTCGCCGACGGTGCGGATCTGGTCGACATCGGCGGCGTCAAGGCCGGGTACGGCGAACCCGTCAGCGAGGAGGAGGAGCTTCGTCGCACGGTGGACTTCGTGGCCGGCATCCGCGACCGGCACCCCGACCTCGTGATCAGCGTCGACACCTACCGCAGCGGCGTCGCGCGCCGGGTCGGTGCGGCCGGGGCGAACCTCATCAACGACACCTGGGCCGGTTCCGACCCGCAGATGCCCGCCGCGGCCGCCGAGGTCGGCGCCGGACTCGTCTGCAGCCATGTCGGCGGCCTCACCCCACGGACCGACCCGCACCGGATGGCGTACGACGATGTCGTGGCGGACGTGATCCGGACAACCACAGGCCTTGCCGAGCGTGCGGTCGCGGAGGGCGTCAGCCGCGACGCGATCGTGATCGACCCGACCCACGACTTCGGCAAGAACACGCTGCAATCGCTCGAACTGACCCGGCGCCTCGACGAGCTGGCCGCGACCGGCTGGCCCGTCCTGGTCGCCGTCTCCAACAAGGACTTCATCGGGGAGACACTCGACCTCCCACCGGGTCAGCGTGGTACCGGGACCATCGCCGCGCTGAGCGTTTCCGCCTGGCTCGGTGCTCGCGTGTTCCGGGTCCATGACGTGCCGGCCGCCCGGCAGGCACTCGACCTGATCGCCGTACTGCGGGGCGTCGCCCTGCCGGCTGGAACCAGGAGGAGCCTGGCGTGATCCGTCAGCTGTCCCAGCTCACCGACGCCGAGGTGATCGAGGCCTATCAGGTCGAGGACCGGTCGAAGGCGCATCTGCGCAGCAACTTCGTCACCAGCATCGACGGTGCCGTGGAGATCGACGGCCAGTCGAAATCCCTGTCCAGCAAGGCGGATCAGGAGATCTTCGGCAAGCTGCGGATGCTGTCCGACGTCGTCCTGGTCGGCGCCGGGACCGTTCGCGCCGAGGGGTACAACCCGCTGAAGGTCGGCGCGGCGCGGCGGGAATGGCGGCAGGCTCGCGGCTTGCCGGAGAACCCAACGCTGGCGATCGTGTCGGCTCGGCTCGACCTGAACCCGGTCAACCCGGTATTCGCCAACGCGCCGGTGCGGCCGCTGGTGATCACCCATGACGCCGCGCCGCCCGACCGCCGCGAGGCCCTCGGCGAGGTTGCCGACGTACTGAGCTGTGGTGAGGCCGAGGTCGATCTCGCCAAGGCGATCGCCGCGCTGGCTGAGCGAGGGCTGCCGCAGATCCTGTCGGAAGGCGGGCCGCATCTGCTCGGCGCGCTGACCGAGGCTGATCTGGTCGACGAGATGGACTTGTCCCTAGCGCCGCTGCTGGCCGGCCCTGGCGCCGGTCGGATCACCGCCGGGCTGCCGTCGACCATCGCTCGACGGTTCGAGCTGCGGTCGGTGCTGCTCGCCGACGACGGCGACCTCTTCCTGCGCTACCTCCGGGCCGCCCCCGACGGCGTAGCCCTGCATTCCGTGCGGGTTGCCTGATGCCGGTTGTCGCCGCCGCGGTCTGCCCGCATCCGCCACTCCTCGTCCCCGAGGTCGCGGGCGGTGCCGCGGCCGAGCTCGACGATCTCCGGGCCGCCTGCCTCGCTGCGATCGACCGGTTGGCCGAGGCCGACGCGTTGGTGATCGTCGGCTCAGGTCCTGTCACCGGCACCCGGTACGACGCCTCGGCGGGTGGCAGCTTCGGCCCGTACGGCGCGCGCGACGTCCGCGTGGGCTCCGGCGACTTCGTGCTGCCGTTGTCGCTCACGGTCGGCGCATGGCTCGTCGAGCAGAGCAAAGCGGCCGGGCTCCCGCGCGTCTCGATCACCGTAGCCGTTGACGAAACGCCGGCTGCCTGCCTCGCACTCGGCCAAGAGATTGCTCACGGCAACGACCGGGTGGCGTTGCTGGTGATGGGTGACGGGTCGCCCCGGCGCAGCGAGCACTCACCGGTGCATCTGCACCCACGCGCTGAGCTCTTCGACAGTACTGTCGCCGCTGCCCTGGATCTGGCGGACACCGACACTCTTGCTGCCCTGGACCCGGACATCGCCACGGAACTACACGCAGCCGGGCGAGCGCCTTGGCAGGTGCTCGCCGGCGCCACCGCTACCGCTGGGTTGCGGGGACATCTCGCGTACCACGCAGCGCCGTACGGTGTCGGCTATTTCGTTGCCAGCTGGACGCTTTAAGGCTTTCTGAAGCCTGTCTGAAGCCTCCTGCGGACTCTGTTGGTGAGGGCCGGTCCGAATCGGACCAGCCTGCGGAACCGAGGGGGAAGCGAGATGGCTGACAAGGAAACTCCGGTGGAGACGGGGAACTACCCGCTACCGGAGGACGGCGCGCAGGACCAGGTCGTGCAGACCAGGCTGCCGCAGTACGACGAAGACCTGGTGGATGGTGCGACGCTGGAGTCCGACTCATGAGCGGCACGGTGCGGGAGCTGCTCACCTGGGCCGCGGCGCAGGTACGGACGATGGAGAAGCCGCTCGGGTCCAACAAGAACCCGTACGCCGCCAAGGCGGGGCACACGGACGGCCTTGCCTGGTGTGCCACGTTCCTGGTCGCCGGCTGGAAGGTCAACAAGGTGCCGCTGGTGCCGGGGACGAACAGCGCGTTCACCCCGTCGATGCAGAACGGCTTCAAGAACGCCGGCAGGTTGCACAACAGCCCGCGGGCCGGCGATGTCGGCTTCCTCTTCGACAAGGAGCTGGGCCGGATCGCGCACGTGTTCTTCGTCGAAAGGGTCGTGGGCGACTTCGTCAAAACCATCGAAGGCAACACCAATTTGGACGGCGGCAGGCAGGGCGTAGGAGTGTTCCGGCACAGCCGGCGCTGGGCCGGTGGCGCCACGATGATCCGCGGTTTCGGCCGTCCGGACTACAAGGCGGCGCCCGCCCCGAGACCCGGCCGGGTGATGGCGATGCCCGTGGTGTCGCTGGCGGCCGTCGTCGCCGCTGCCCGCAAGGACCCGCCGGGACCTGATGGTGCGATCTCGCACCCAGCTGCGGTCCGGATCGTGGAGGCCGCGCTGATGGCCGAAGGGCTGCTGTCGTCGACCTTTGCCAAGGACGGCTCGTACGGCACGGTGACGATCAAGGCCTACGCGCAGTGGCAGCGCAAGCTGGGCTTCTCCGGTGCTGATGCGGACGGCGTCCCGGGGATGGAGTCGCTGAAGAAGCTCGGCCTGCAGCACGGCTTCAAGGTCGTAGCGTAAGTACTTCGGGCCAGCGGGTCGCGGTGGCTGCTAGGTCGCCGTGACCTGCTTCGGTGAGCTGGCTGGTCAGTTCGACGCGTGCGGCGCGGATCGCGTCGGCTGCTTCCTCGGCGGTGCGGTAGGGGCCGGACCAGTTGCAGATCGCGTCTCCGGCGAACCACTCGCCGGTCGACGACTGGTGTACGTGTGAGGCGGCCAGTCTGTCGGCCGGCAACGCGTCGCCGCGCTCAGTCGCGATCTGGAGCACGGCGTCGACGGTGACGACTCCGGCATCCAGATCTGTGAGCGGCCTGAGGTAGACGGCATCGGTCAGTATGAACTCGTACCCGTCGGGGACGCGTTCTTTCAGCCAGGCAAGGGCTTCCTGCGCCGTCTCCGCGAGGAGCTTGGCGTTGGCGGGATCCTTCAGGGTGTGGACGCCGCACATCCTCGTGTGGGTGGGCCTGAGCTCGTTCTGCCAGAGCCGGACCTGGAGTTCCTCCCTGCCCGACAGTCGGCGGCCGAGGATCCGCGCCAATCCGACCACATCGAAATTCAGCTCGTCCGGTGTCCGTTTCTGGCCCGGCTCGAAGGGCTCGCCCGGCAAGGTCCCGTGAGTGGTCCACGGCCCCACATGCCACCGCTCCAGCACCGCCATGCCACCGACCTTACCCACCGCCGCCGACAACCACCGCGCCGGCAACCACCCGCGCCAGAGCCACCGCGCCGGCAACCACCGCGCCGACCAGCGACCGCCGCCGGCCGACCACGCGCGGGTCGGCGGCGGTCCGGAGTACGGGCGGCGGCGGGCGGAGTACCGGCTAGCTCTTGACCGGGGCCGGGACGCCGAAGGTCTTGGCGAGGTCGTCGAGGATTACCCAGGCGCCCTGCAGGCCGACGGCAGTCATCCAGGTCAGGTCGTCGACCTCGTGCACGCGCGGTTCCAGCGGCTTCCAGAGCGGGTTCGCCTTGAACTGGCCGGCGGTCTTCTTGCTCACGCCCTTGTCGTCGTTGAAGGTGGAGACGAAGATCGCGTCGCCGTCGGCGTCCTTGATCCGCTCGGCGCTGATCTCCAGCGCGAACCCGTTCACGTCCTGCGACTTCGGCCGGGCCAGCCCGGCGTCCTTCAGTACGATGCCGGAGTAGCTCGCGTTCTGGTACAGCCGGGTCGGGCCGTCGATGAACCGGACGATCGAGATCTTCGGGTTCTCGGCCTTCGTGTTGATCGCCGTACCGACGGTCTTGGCAGCCGCCTCGTACGCCGAGATCTCCTTGTCCGCCAGGGCTTCCTGCCCCAGTGCCTTCGCCTCGAGCCGGAGGTTGTCCTTCCAGGTCGGCCCGGTCGTCTGCGACATGATCGTCGGCGCGATCTTGCTGAGCTGCTCGTACAGCTTCTCGTGCCGCACCTTCGCTGAGACGATCAGATCGGGCTTCAGCGCCGCGATCTTCTCCAGATTTGGCTCGGCCAGCGTGCCGACGCTCTGCGCCTCACTCCCGAACGTCGTCCGGTCGTCGCCGAGGTAGTCGGGCAGCTTGCCGCTGATGGTCCGGTAGTCGGTGTACCCGACGACCGGCGTGTCCAGCGCCAAGGTGGCATCCACGAAGCTGGTGTCGAGCGCAACCACCCGCTTCGGCTTCGTCTTCACCTCGGTCTTGCCCATCGCATGCTCGATCGTCCGCGGGAACCCGTCGCTCGCCCCGTCGCCGGCGGACCCCGCGTCCTCGGTCCCGCCCCCACAGCCGGCCAGCACCAAAGCCGCCACAACCACCAACGAACCAACCCAGGAACGCCGCACAAGTCTCTCCTAATCCATCACGAGCAGTCCCGCAGACCTTACGTCACTACTAAGGCTCCCCTAACCCCGCGGTCCGGTGCGCCACCGGGAGCCCCGGCTGTCCCACCACCACCAGGTGATCATTCGCCGCCTTTTCACCCTTACCCAGGGCTTGGCCGCGTGATCACCACCCCCGCGGCCGGGGCTGCCCGGACTCCCAGGCCATCAATGGGCGCCCACCATGGCCTGGTTCCCGCACAGCCGGCCCTGGGGATCGCTGCCTTTGATGGCCTGGAGGTCCGGGAAGGCCCCTCGGGGCTCAGCACTCCCGGGGGGTGAAAAGGGGGCGAATGATCACCTGGTGGTGGGGGTGGGGTGGGGGGGAGCCTCGTGCGCCTCGGACGAACTTGCCGCCCCGAGCAGTAAGCCACGTGCGGAGTGGAGGTCAAGGGGGCAACGGTTAGGTCACCTCCTTGACGTGCCTTGTTCACCAGGGGAATTGCAGGTTCCTGCAATCTGCCTCGCGGAGCGGATTTTGCCTTGACAAGGAGCGCGGGGTCGTGGACGTTGAGTGCGCCATCGGCTACACGGGGTGGTGCACCTCGGGGGTGCAGCTTGAGGGTTTGTCTCTGAGGGGGATCTCTGTGTTCGGTCGATCGCGTGTGTTCCTGCCTGCCCGTTTGCTGGTGGGCTTGTTGGCGGTAGTGGTTCTGGCAGCTGGGCTGGTCAAGGTTCCACCGGCGGCGTCTGCTGCCGGTACGCCGACACTCACCGTGGGTGGTGTCGCGTTGGCGGGCTCGACCCAGCCGACGACGTTCAAGGCCGATCTCACCGACGCACCGGCTGCGACCGGTGAGGTGACGTGGCTGGTGGACGACAAGTTCGCGGCCAAGACGCCGACGCCGCCGCACTCGTTCTCCAAGACCTACACGGCCGGCCCGCACAAGTTGAAGGCGCGCTGGGTCATCGACACCACCACGGGTGCGACGGCGGAGACGTTCGCCAATTTCACGGTCGGTACTGCGCCCGCCGAGCCGACGCTCATGTCCGGCAGCGAGCCGCTGCAAGGCGCCACCGTCAACTCGCCGTTCCGCGCAGAGCTGGCTGGCGTACCGACCTCGATCTCCGGTGGCGTGACGTTCTTCCTCGACGGCGTCCAGGTGATCAAGGACACATCGTCGCCGTTCCAGGCGAACATCACCACGAGCGCTGGATCGCACCAGATCAAGGCGACCTGGATCGATCCGGCCACTCAGCAGGCCAAGCAGCTCATCGCGACAGCGACCGTCCAGGATGGACCGTTCCTGTCCTCAGCCGGTACGCCGTTGCATGCGGGCAATGTCACCTCGCCCTTCACTGCTGTGTTGTCGAACCCGGTCGGCGTGACTGGCGACATCACGTGGCTGCTGGACGACAGCTACATCGGCAAGAGCACCGCGCCGCCGCACCAGTTCACCGTGACGACGGCCAATGGTCAGCACAAGCTGAAGGCACGCTGGGTGGTCAACACCAGCACTGGTGCGACCAAGGACGTCACGGCGGTCTTCACGGTCGGCACGATGCCGGAGTTCCGCGTCGCCCCGCCTGTCAACGAGGAGCCCGGCCCGGCGATCAAGAATCTTTGGGCGACGTCTGACAACCGGCGTACGCCGATCGCCGGCGTCTACGACTGGAGCAAGGCCGGATTCGGTGGCGGTACTCCGCTCCCGGCACCGTCCAACTACCGCAGCGACGCCGCCTGCAACCTGACAGCGGCAACCGTCCAGTCGACGTACGACGTCATCCCGAACGACAACCAGGACGACACCGCCGCCCTGCAGTCGGTCATCGACCACATCCGCACGGAATGCTCGCCGACCAGCCGGGTCGACTCGATGGCGAAGGTGATGCTGCCCGCCGGCAAGATCAACCTGAGCAAGGAACTGCACCTCGACGCCGACTACATGCTGCTTCGGGGCGCAGGGTCCGGTACCGGCGGTACACAGCTCGTCTTCGCTCCTGACGCCAACACCCGCTACGACAAGATCACCAAGGACGGAACCCGCTGGGATCTCGACGCGATGACGTCGGGCGAGGCGGGCGGCGGCTGGATCTGGCCGGGCCGCGGCATGATCCGGGTCCAGTCGCGTGCGGTCGCTCCGAAGTACGCCGAGCAGTTTGCCGCCGCGGCGCCCAACCGCAAGGACCTGTTCGAGGGCACGGTCAACGTGCACTGGACCAACGGCCTGCTGCTGGCCGGCAAGGCGGGCGACTCGAACTACAGCGCACGCAAGGGCGACAAGGTCATCCAGCTTGCCCCGGGTTCGTCGTTCGACAACCTCAAGGTCGGCGGCATGGTCAACGTGATGGCCGCCAACTCCCAGAAGTTCTACGACAGCATGCAGGCGACGCCGACGGAGTTCCCGCTGGAGAACCTGCACATGCGCCAGCAGATGTTCATGGTGGCGTCGGGCGACCCGCTGGCCGCGACCATCACGCTGGACAAGCCGCTCGAGTACGACCTGCCGGTCAACTCCACCTCGGACGGATCGGACCCGCTCAACGGCACGGTCTTCCCGTCCAAGGTGTCGCCGATCGTCGACCTGGTCACCGGCGTCGGGATCGAGGACCTCGCCTTCACCCAGGTGATGCCCGGTCTGGACAAGGAGTCGGCCAAGCACAACTACGGCAACATGGACCCGGCTGCGGCCATGCACGGCATCGTGCTCAAGTGGGTCAACAACTCCTGGATCCGCAACGTGCACTCGGAAATGACCGGGTCGCACCCGATCGTCACTGAGGCAGCGGCCAACATCTCGGTGATCGACAACAAACTCGAAGGCTCGTGGAACAAGGGCAAGGGCGGTAACGGCTACTTCCGCGGGTCACGCGTCTGGGACTCCGTGTACGCCGGCAACACCACTCGCGACCTGCGCCACTTCACCTTCCAATGGTCGTCCAGCGGCAACGTCGCGATCGCCAACAGCTTCGACTCCGATCTCAACCTGCACGGCGGTTTCGAGCGGAACAACCTCTTCGAGCTGAACGAGGTCACCGTCCCCTACGAGCACAAGTCGGCCAACTGCCAGACCAACTGTGGCGGCGAAGGCGGCTCTGATCCTGACGACTCGGACTGGTACCCGATCTGGTGGGCGGCCGGCAAGAAGGCCGTCAAGTGGTCCGGCTCATCGGGAGAGAACAACGTCTTCCACAACAACCACCTGCGCAAGCAACTCGGCGACGAGACGCAACAGTTCACCGACTACCAGCTGTACTCCGACCGCTCGAAGCTCTACCGGTTCGGATCGGATGGCGGTGAGTTCAAGCACCTGACCGCGGACGGTACGGCGATCAGCGACTGGGCGCACATGGAGGAGCGCGACTACACCGGTGGCAACGGTGTTGATGCATCCAAGAGCGACGGGACGCGCTCGATCTTCCTGAAGAGCATCTCGCAAAGCGGGTACGGCGGGCCGAATCCGCAACCGCTTCGTCGTACCTGGGGCTGCTCGTGCTGGGACGGCCGCGGCATGGTCAATACGCGGCTTGCGGCCGACCCGGTCAACACTGCCACCGGCTCGCTGACGGAGTACTTCACCGATCTGGCCGTTGCCGGGCCAGGGCGCTCGCTGACTTCGACCAGGACTTATAACAGCCTGGACGATCATGTCGGCTCATTCGGCAAGGGCTGGACCTTCGGGTACGACGTTGCGCTCACCAAGAACGCGGACAACTCGATCGACATCCGCAACGGGACCGGCGGCGTCACGAAGTACACGAAATCCGGGACGGCGTATGTGTCGCCTGATCCAGGGGTCACCGCGACGCTCACCGACAAGTCGGGTGGCGGGTGGGTGCTGACCAACATCGCCGGCGACACGATGACGTTCAACGCGGCCGGGCAGCTTGTTTCGGACCGTGATCCGCAGGGGCGTGGGGTCTCACTCGCGTACTCCGACGGGAAGCTCGCAACCGTCACGGACGACCTCACGCAGACGTTCACCATCACCTGGAACGGCGCGCTGATCAGCAAGATCACGGCGTCCACGGGTGACGTCGCGGAGTACGGATATACCGCCGGGCAGCTGACCTCGGTCAAGGGCATCGACGGTAAGACCACGACTTACACGTATGACGTGAATCTTGGTTTGCTGAACGGAATCACCGATCCGAGCGGTGCGGTCAGTGCGCGGACGACGTACGACCCGGCGACCAAGCGTGCGATCTCCCAGATCGACGAGGCCGGTGGCACTTGGACCTTCAGCTGGGATGCTGCGACCGAGACCGCGACGATCACCGACCCGGCCGGTGTGAAGACGCAGGACATCTATCAGGGCAACGTCCTGGTCTCCCACGTTGGCGGCGATGGACGCTCGGAGGACCTGTACTACGGGTCGAACAACCACGTCACGGCGTCCACGAGTCCCGGACAGGAGCTGACGCGCAGCGAGTACGACGCCCGCGGCAACCTTTTGAAGCAGTACCTGCCCACTGGGACGACCGACGCGGCCGGCGCCTTCGAGCAGTGGACCTACGACGCCGGCAACCGCGTCACGTCATACAAGGATGCTGTTGGCAACGAAACGACGTACGAGTACGACGCGAACGGTCAGTTGCTGAAGACAACGTTCACGGACTTGTCGACCACATCGCAGACCTACACGGCGCTCGGGCAAGTTGCCACTAGCACCGATCAGCTCGGCAAGGTGACCACCTTCACCTACAACGCCAAGGGCGACCCGATCAAGGTGGTCAGTCCCGAAGGCGCGGTGCTGACGTCGACCTTCGACGCCAAGCACCGACGGGTGTCGCAGACCAACCCGCTCGGCAACGTCGCGGGCGCGACCCCTGGGGTCATCGAGCAGAACACAGAGCACTGGACGTACGACGCCTTCGGCAACATCCTCACCCATACCGACCAGCTCGACCGGGTGACGACGAACACGTATGACGCGCTGGGCAACCTGCTCACGGTGACGGATCCGGGCGGGGGCATCACGAAGTACGAGTACAACGCCTCCGGCCAGGTCACGAAGACCACCGACGCCGAAGAGCGGGTTACCAGCAGCGAGTACGACACCGCTGGGCGACTCGTCAGCACCACTGCTCCTGGTGGGGCGAAGACGACCAACACGTACGACCCAGTCACCGGCTCGTTGGCCTCCACGACAGGGCCTGAAGGCAACGTCGAGGGCGCTGATGCGGCGACTCGGGAGAAGTACACGGCTCGGTTCACCTATGACGCCGACGGCCAATTGACGCACACGCTCGTGTCGGACCCTTCGAATCTTGCGAAGAAGCTCGCCACCGTAACGACGTACGACGACCAAGGCCGGCCGGTCAAGGTCACCAATCCGGACATGACCTCGACCAGCACGACGTACGACGTACTGGGTCAGGTCCTGGAGACGACCGATCCGACTGGGATCAAGGCATCCCAGACCTACGACAAGCTCGGCCGGGTCGTGACGACCACGAAAGCCGGCATCACAACCACCTTCACCTTCGACAAGGCCGGCCAGCAAACCCGGGTGCAGAGCCAGTCAGGCCGCGCGACCGTCACGGCATACGACGGTGACGGTCAGGTCGTCTCGACCACGGATCCGCTGGGCAAGATCACCAGCTACGAGTACGACGCCAACGGCTGGCAGACCAAGAAGATCGATCCGTTAGGGCGTGCCGTCCTCACCGCCTACGACCCGGCCGGACAAGTCTCATCGGTCACCGATCCGGCCGGCGGCAAGGTCGACTACACCTATGACTCGCTGGGCCGGCTGAAGTCGGTCAAGACACCCACCGGCGCCGTAACCGCCTATGACTACGACAACACCGGCAACCTGACCAAGACGACAACGCCTCGGAACGGCGCCTACGTCAACACGTATGACGCTGCCGGTCGCCTCGCCACCAACCTCACACCGACCGGACGCGAGACCCGGATGTCGTACACGCTGTCGGGCGCGGTCGCCTCCACGACGCTGCCAGCCGGGTCGGTGAACTACACCTACGACAACCTCGGCCGCACGACCAAGGTCGACTACTCCGACAGCACCCCAGATGTGCTCTCGACGTACGACGCCGCCGGACGCCCTCGCACCGTGACGGCGGGCGCGGCGTCAACGGCATACAGCTATGACAAGGCCGGACGACTCACCGGCCTCACCCGCGGGCCCACCGCCTTCTCATACGGACACGACGCGCAGGGCCGGCTCTCGAAGCGAACCTATCCGGACGGCCGATCGCAGGCCTTCACCTATGACACTGACGGTCTGATCGCCGGTTCGACTCTCAGCGGCGGATCGATCGCCTCGCCGATCGCGACGACCTACAGCTACGACAGCGCCGGCCAACTGAAGAAGACCGACGCGGGCGGCCTGGTCACCGACCGCACCTACGACGACGCCGGCCAACTAACCAAGATCGAACACGGCCGCTCAGGCACCGCCCTAATGTCCCAAACCGTCGCCTACGACACCGCAGGCCGACCCACGACCATCGACACGACTCGCGGAACCACGGTCAAACGCAGCCTCTACGGCTATGACACCGCTGGACAGCTGACGAGCTTCTGTACGCCGTCGTCAGTAACCGTCACCTGTGATGGCGCGCCCGGTTCGAAGTACACCTACGACGCCAGCGGCAACCGCGAGACAACCACCAAGGTCACCCCAGGCCAGGCCGACCTGGTCACCACAACAGTCGTCGACGCCGACGACCGCATCCAGACCGAGACCACCGGCACCAGCGTCACCACCAGCACCTACGACGCCAACGGCTACATCAAGAACCGCGGCTCGCCGGCCGGCACGGAGTCCTTCACCTACCGCCTCGACGGCAACCTCGCCCAGGCGACCACCACCACCGGCACAGTCCTCGACTACACCTACGACGAAGCCGGCAACCGCCTAACCTCCACCGCCGACGGCGTACTGCAATCCAAGTGGACCTGGGACACCGCCGGATCCCTCCCCATCCGCATCGCAGAAGCCAATGGCGCCGGGGCGACCACTCACCAATGGGCCAACGACCCTGTCAGTGGCCTCGGCGGCGCATTCATCGACACCGTCGGCACCGCCCCAACCTGGCTCCTCGGCGACTACCAGGGCTCCATCACCGACACCACCAGTACCGGCACCACCCTCACCGGCACGGCCACCTGGGACCCCTTCGGCACCCCGGTCACGGCGCCCACCGGTGCCATGACGGCCAACCCCCTGCGCTTCCACAACCAGTACCAAGACACCAAAACAAACCTCTACGACGTCCGCCTCCGCGACTACGACGCAACCCAAGGCCGCTTCACCGGCCCTGACCCAGTCGCAGCCTCGCCGCGCGACGGCTACATCCAAACCTACTCCTACGGCTACAACAACCCCCTCAACTTCACGGACCCCTCCGGAGCCTGCTGGGTCTGCGGCGCCGTCGGAGCCGTGGGCGGCGCCATCATCGGGGGAATTTCCGGTGGCGTCAGCGCCTACAAGGACAGCGGCGGCGACTGGGGCGCAACCTGGGAAGGCGCCGGCAAGGGCGCGATCCAGGGTGGACTCTCGGGAGGGGCCGCCGGCCTGTGCGCCGGTGGCGGTCTGGCAGCAATGTCTGCCTGCGCCGGCCTCGGCAACGCCGGCGGCGGCTACCTGAACTCCCTCATCTGGGGCGACGACTACAGCTGGAGCGACGCCGGCAAAGACTTCGCCTGGGGCGCCGGCACCACCCTCGCCCTCGGCGGGCTTGGAAAGGCCGGCGGCAAGGCGCTCCAGAACACCGGGATCGGTAAATGGATCGCAACCAATATCAAGCCCCACCTGCCAGCGAAGCTCCGTGGCCAGTACAAGTGCCCACCGACCGAGCAGCCGACGGGCAAGGGCAAAGCCGCCGCGAACAAGGTAGTCGGCACCGCCAAGTCCACCTATCAACGGGCCAAGAATGACGAGCGCGGAGGGATCCGGCTTCCCGGTGGCGGGATAGATCTTCCCGGTGTGGGGGATGTCCCGACGAAGGTGGTCAATACGAACATGCCGCATGCTGTGAAGCGGGCGATCGAGCGTGCGGGGTACCAGCGCCCAGACCAGGCGCGCGACGCACTGAAGGCACTCGGTCGCTCCATTGAAACCAATGGCTTCCCGAAGGGGACAATCCCTGATACAAGTGAGGACCGGGTGTTGGTGCCGTTCGTCCGGAACACGTACGCGACGTACCAGATCAAGCCCAATGGCAACGCTGTACTGAAGACAATCCTGAATGCGAAATGAGTGATATGACCCACCGGGAACCTTTCTGGATGGTTGAGAGCAGAGCCGAGATCCTGTTTGCTCGAAAATTGATGCAGCGTCGATTTCCAGTCGCATATTCACTTCTGACTAGAAGTCTTGAGAAGGCGGATCCCCTCGCTGTGGTGGACCCGGACAATCCTGACGAGTATGGGGATGTCGTCAGGGAGATGCTTGTGATCGCTGATCGCGTGAACGGCGACCTGAGTCGTCTGTCGCGGGAGGAGATTGAGGAGTTGGTCAGGGAAGGCTTGGCTCGTTGCTTCGGCGAGGAGCCTGATCGTGACCGCGTGCAGGTCGCGGTACGGCTCATCCATTCCGGTTGACGGAAGACGGCATATGGTGCTCGGCGTGATGGTTCCAGTCGCATAGCTGGTCTTTGGGCTCAGTCGGCATCCTTTGATTCTTCATTAAGCTGCGAATGCGATTTCGATGATCAGGTCTCGCGAGGCTGGGAGCGACCGGGATGCTTTGCTGGGAACGTATCAAGGCACCTTCCGTCTATTTGGTGAATTGGCCGTGATGACCGCAACTCATGCTGTGACGATGAACGGGACCTTCAGTGAGGTTTTCTCACCGGGGGCTGGCCGGCTGAGCCATGTCGTTGTCTAGAGCAACGGTGTGGTGAACAGGGTGTGTCGTGTGATTGGCGTGGGGTCCTGACGCTGTAAGTCGGTTCTCGCCAAAGAAGCCCGACCTGAACCAGGACCCCACGTGATCACCTATCGTGCCAGTCTCGACGTCCCCGCGGAAACCGCCCACCAGGTAGCGCGCTGGCT
>NZ_AQUZ01000024.1 GCF_000372465.1 Kribbella catacumbae DSM 19601 | reverse complement strand
CCCCTGCCACCCAGCGTCCACACCCCACGCGCCCCCGCGCACCCCTGCCATGCCAGCATCACTCGACCGTTGCCCGCCGACAGCGACGCACAGGCTAAGCACGCCGACACGCTCATCGACGCCCGGCGCCCCACACACCCGCTGTCATTCGTCGACCCACAGATCCTCGCCCGCGGCATCCGGACACGGGACGTAGCGGCGTAGCGGACGTAGCGGCGTGGCGGACGTACCGGCGTAGCGGACGTACCGGCGTAGCGCATGATCCATCCAGCGCACTGCGTGGCCGGCGTGCCCTGTCACCGCCGGCCCGGGCAAGCCGCATTTCGGTGCATGCCGTCGCCGAGGTGGCTTGGCGCCGATCGACCTACTCAGCTGCATTGAGCGCACGCCTCACCGCCAACGTCCAGCACGCCCTCCACCCCATTCACGCGACACCCGTCGCACTCCACACCGGCGTGGCGGCGTACCGGCGTGGCGGCGTACCGGCCGCACGGCGCACGGCGTCCGGCGCACGGCGGACGGCGTCCGGCGCACGGCGGACGGCGTCCGGCGCACGGCGGACGGCGGACGGCGGACGACCCCACCCGACATACTCCGGGCTTCCCGCCTCGTCAGACCTCGTAGCGCAGGAGGGCCACGCCGTTATCGAATGCGGTGGCCTCGAGCAACTTCAGGTGTTGCCGGTCTTCGAAGATGCGCGTCCCCCTTACCGCGGGATGCCGGGCAGACCAGCATCCGGATTTCGTCGACGACGCCGGCCTCCAGCAAGGAGTGCATGAGTTGCAGGCTTCCCCACAGCCAGAGATCTTTGCGGGGCTGTTGCTTGAGTTCGCGGATGGTGGCGGCTGGGTCGCGGGTCACGGTTGCGGCGGGGAAGTTGCCCCAGGGCGCGTCCTGCAGGGTCGACGAGGCGACGTACTTGGTGAGGTTGTTGAGCCCCTTGCCGTACTCACCCTGGTCCTCAGCGTGCGGCCAGTAGCCGTTGGTCTGGTTGTAGGTGGTGGCGCCGAGAATCATCGTGTCGACCGAGTCGATGAACCCCATCAGGTTGTTCTGGAAGGGGTTGTCAGTGACTGCGTCGTCGAACGGTTCCCCCGACACGAAGCTGAGGCCACCGTCCTCCTCCGCGGCGATGTTGTCGACGGTGACCCACTGCTGGACGATGAGCTTTCGCATGGCTGTCCTTCCACTACGTGGCGATAGTGCGACCACGCCGGCCGCATCTACCCCTGAGACGGAGCCACCACGCCGCTCTCGACATCCCCGCCACACCTTGTCGAGAAACTTTCAACGGCAGCACTGGAGCACAAACCACGCCTCCTGCCACCTGGCGCGGCACAAGCTGCATCCGGCGTACGACAGACCCGCCGCCGCCCGGTGTGGCTGGGCGGTGGCGGGGGTCGGGGCGGAGGTTACCGGCCGAAGTCGGAGTCCTTGGGGACTTCTAGGTCTGATTTGGCTAGTTCTTCGATGTTGACGTCGCGGAAGGTGACGACCTTGGCATTTTTGACAAAGCGGGCTGAGCGGTAGACATCCCAGACCCAGGCGTCGGCCATGGTCACTTCGAAGTAGACGTCGCCGCCTTCGGTGCGGACTTTCAGGTCGACTGCGTTACACAGGTAGAAGCGCCGTTCGGTCTCCACGACATACTTGAAGATCCCGACGACGTCCTTGTACTCCCGATAGAGCTGTAGCTCCATATCGGTCTCGTACTTCTCGAGGTCGTCAGCGCTCACCCCTCCACCTCGCTAGCGCTCGGTTCCGGCATGAGCGCTAAGGCGGCTGTGTTGTTTGTTCGCTCGCTCATCGGCTCTCCACTCCGGTGGGACTGGTCACATTCTGTCCCATATCGGGCCGCATACTGCGGCGGACATTCTCGAACCGCCGTCGATGTTGTGGACACGGGCCGTATTCGTCCAGTGCCGCCTGGTGTTCGGGGGTGCAGTATCCCTTGTGAATCGCGAAATCGTACTGCGGATAGACGTCGTGCCAGTGCTGCATGATCCGGTCGCGGGTCACTTTGGCGATCACCGAGGCGGCCGCGATACATGCTGCCACCCGGTCACCCTTCCACACCGCGAGTCCCGGCACGCCGAGGCCGTCCACTCCGAACCCGTCGGTCAGCACGTACTGCGGACGCAGGTCGAGCAGGAAGATCGCCCGGCGGAGCGCCTCCACGTTGGCGACGTGCATGCCCAGCCGGTCGCACTCGGCCGCCTCGATCGAGACCACTGACCAGGCCAGCGCGCGGTCGCGGATCTGGTCGTAGCAGCGGTCACGTGCCTTCGCCGTCAACAACTTGGAGTCGGCGAGCTCCGGGATCTGGCCGCGCTTGCCGTCCGGCAGGATCACCGCGGCGGCGACCAGCGGGCCGGCGCACGGACCGCGGCCCGCCTCGTCGACGCCCGCGATCGGGTCGAGACCGACCCGCCGCAGGGCGCGCTCGTATCCGTACAGCCCGGCGTCACGCCGAATCGTGCTGCCGCGCGGAAGTGCGCTCATCCATCAGCTCACTTGGGTGGTGGTGTGAGGGAGATCGAGGGTTTGTCGGGGGCAGGACCCGCACCGGGGACCGTCTTGAAGGTATCCGGTACGTCGAGCTTGTCGAACCTGCCCGCCGGCCACACCACCAGGATCGCGCGGCCGGTGATCTTGTCAATCGGGACGAAGGCCGCGTCGCCCGGACTGCCGCCGTTGGGGCCGGTGTCGCTCAGGTGTACCCGTGAGTCGCCCGATTCGGACCGGTGGTCGCCCATCACGAAGACGCGGCCGGCCGGCACGGTGACCTGGAACTCCATCGTCGACGCGGCGTCACCGGGGTACAGGTAGGTGCCCTCTTCGAGGGGCTGGCCGTTCACCATCAGCCGGCCCTTGGAGTCGCAGCAGGCCACCTTGTCGCCGGGCATGCCGATCAGGCGCTTGATCAGGTGTCCGTGGCTGGAGTCCGGCAGCAGGCCGACCACCTCGAAGAACCGGCCGACCGAGCCGCGCTTCTGGCCGCTCTCCTCATCGCCCAGCCAGCCGCCCGGATCCTCGAACACGACGACATCGCCGCGGTGCACGTCGGTGAGCTTCTCCACCACGACCCGGTCGCCGACGAGCAGGGTGTTCTGCATCGACTCGCTCGGGATGATGAACATCTGGCCGACGAAGGCCCGCAGGATCGACGAGACGATGAGAGCACCGACCACGATCAGCACGAACTCGCGAGCTGCTGCCGCAAGGCCCGAGCGGTGGGCGGGTTTCTCTTTCGTCGCGGTCGGTGTCTCAGTCACTTCTTCAGCCCCGGCTTCTTGAAGGTTTCCGGAGGACGCAGCATCGTCATCCGGTCAGACGGCCAGATTACGCAACAGGCACGGCCAACCACGTTCTCAACGGGGACGAATCCTCCGCCGGGACCACCCATGTGTGCACGGGAGTCGGCGGATTCGGCCCTGTTGTCGCCCATCACCCACAGTGAACCAGGCGGCACAACGACACTGAACGGCGAGTTGGAGGGTTTGGCGCCCTCGAGCAGGTACTCCCGCTCGTCCAGCGCGATGTTGTTCACCGCGATCTGCCCGGCCTTGTTGCAGCAGACCACCTTGTCGCCGGCCACGCCGATCACCCGCTTGACCAGGTGACCCTCACCGCTGCGCGGCAGGATGCCGACGAACTCGCCGACCCGGCGCAACGCGCCGGGCTCCTTCGGCGCCTCGTTCAGCCAGTTGGCCGGGTCCTTGAAGACGACGATGTCGCCACGGTCCACGTCGCGGTGCAGATAGCTGACCTTCTCGGCCAGGATCCGGTCGTTGGTGGTGAGCGTGTCGTACATCGACTCCGAGGGCACGTAGAACGCCTCGGCGACGAAAAGCCGCAGGACGACCGTGATGACCAGCGCGAGCACCGTCACGGTGGTCATCTCGATCAGCAGACTCATCAGCGGATTCCGCTGTTTGAGCCTACGGTGACGTCCCTTGGTGCGACGTGCCCTCCTGGCTGGCGGGCGAGCGCGCGTCGCGGTGCTCGGCGCCATTCCGGACCGTCGTCAGTAGACGATCAGGAGGCCGGGATGTCCCGCTTCTCCTTGATCTTGGCTGCCTTGCCGCGCAGCTCGCGCAGGTAGTACAGCTTGGCGCGGCGGACGTCGCCGCGGGTGACGACCTCGACCTTGTCGACGATCGGGGTGTGCAGCGGGAAGGTGCGCTCGACGCCGACGCCGAAGCTGACCTTGCGGACCGTGAAGGTCTCCTGCAGGCCACCACCCTGGCGACGGATCACGACGCCCTTGAACACCTGCACGCGGGAGCGGTTACCTTCGACGACCTTGACGTGCACGTTGACCGTGTCGCCGGCGCGGAAGGGGGGGATGTCATCACGCTTGCTCGCGTTGTCGAGCTCGTTCAGAATGTTGCTCATCAGGTGTCTCTTCCTCGCGCGTGCCACAGGTCACCCACGAATGCTCGGTGTGAGAGTCGAAGATGCTGTCATGCGGTGGTCACCCCCTGTGGCAGGAGCACCGAATGGCAACAGCGACCAAGTTTGCCACACGGCATCGACCGCAACGAAATCAGTGCCGCTTGTGCAGCTTGCGCCGCTTCGCGAACAGCACCAGCTCGACTTTCTCCGTCTGCCGCTCCCGCTTGATCTCGCGGTAGCCGGCGTTGCGGTAGAGCTGCAGATTGCGCTCACTCTCCGCACCGGTGAACAGCTCGTACGCCGTGACCTCGGCCGGCGCGGTCTTCTCGGCCACCTGGAGGAGCTTGGCCGCGATCCCCTGCCCTTGCCAGTCGGGAGCCACCATCAGCCGCCCGATGCGGCCCACAGAGCCGGAGATGCCCAGCTGGACCGAACCGACCATCCTGCTGCCCGCCACGGCCTTCCAGACCGGTCCCTGGACGAACCGGGCGACACACTCCTCCAGCGACTCCAGCAGCGGCGGAATCGACAGGTCGCCATAGGCCTGCGCCTCGGTCAAGAAGGCAGCCCGCTGCAGCGTGAGCAGCTCCCCCGCGTCCGCCGGCGTCGCCGGGAGTACCCGAACCTGCGAGGCGGGGACGTCCTCGGCGGCCATGGTGCTTCCCCAGGCAGCCAATAGGTCCGGCCTGCGCTCGGCAGTACGCCGTACGGACTCGTTGTGGCGCCACTCGGCTATCAGCTTGTGGTTACCCGACAGCAGGATCTCCGGTACGTCGTGCCCGCGCCACGACGCCGGTTTCGTGTAGACCGGGTACTCCAGCAGGCCGTGGCCCGAGTGGGACTCCTCGGCCAGGGACTCCGGGTTGCCGATCACTCCGGGCAGTAGGCGGGCGATCGCCTCCACCATGACCAGTACTGCGACCTCGCCGCCATTCAGCACGTAGTCGCCGATGGAGACCTCATCGACCCGCATCCGCTCGCTAGCGTGCGCCGCGACCCGTGCGTCGATCCCCTCGTACCGGCCGCAGGCGAAGGCCAGCCACGGCTCGGCAGCAAGCTCGTAGGCCAGCTCCTGGCTGAATGGCCGGCCAGCAGGCGTCGGCACGATCAGCCGCGGCTGGGACGGCCCGTCAGCCGGCAGTACTTCGTCAAACGCTTCCCCCCAGGGCTGAGGCTTCATCACCATGCCCGCGCCCCCGCCGTACGGGGTGTCGTCGACAGTGCGATGCCGGTCGTGGGTCCAGTCGCGCAGGTCGTGCACCCGGACGTCCAGCAGGCCGCTCTTGGCCGCCTTGCCGACCAGCGAGACGTCCAGGGCCGCCAGGTACTCCGGGAAGATCGAGAAGACGTCCAGCCTCATCAGCTGCCTCCGGGCTCCGTCGGAACCACCTCGGCGCCCTCCGGGTCGAGTAGACCCGGTCGGTCGGCCACGGTGACGTACTTGGCTCCCAGGTCGATCTCCGGCACCAGCTCCTCAACCAGCGGCACCAGTACTGCGTTGCCGGCCGGGCGGCGGATCTCCAGCAGGTCCTGCGACGGCAGATGCACCACGTCGATGACCTCGCCGGCCTCCACGCCGTCGGTGGTGCGCACCTTGAGCCCGATCAGCTCGCGGTCGTAGTACTCCTCGGGGTCCTCGGGGCGCTCGTCCTCGCCGATCTCGGCCTGGACTTCGAGGTTGCGCAACTCTTCGGCCGCGGTCCGGTCCGGGGAGCCGGCGAACTTCACCAGCAACCGCCCGCTGTGCCAGCGGCTGGACTCCACGGTCAGCGTCCGCGGCGGCGTCGTCACGGTCACCAGCCGAGCGCCGTCGGCGAACCGCAGGTCCGGGTCGTCCGTCCGGACGATCATGCCGACCTCGCCCTTGATCCCATGCGCCCGGCCGATCCGGCCGACGATCACCAGCACCGCGATTCCTACTTTCACCAGAAGAGCAGAGAAGGGCCGCACCCAGTGGGTACGGCCCTTCGGGGACTGTTCGAGATCAGCGGCGCGGGCGCCGGTTGAACTCGTCGACGAAGTCGATGCGGACCGACTGCTCGGAGCTGAGCGCTCCGACCACGGTACGGATCGCGGTCGCCGTCCGGCCGTTGCGGCCGATCACCTTGCCGATGTCGTCGGGGTGCACGTGCACCTCGAGGGTGCGTCCGCGCCGCAGGTTGCGGGACCGGACGCTGACGTCGTCAGGGTTGTCCACGATGCCTCGGACCAGGTGCTCGAGCGCCTCGGTCTCCATCATCGTCAGGCCTTGGCGTCGTCGGCCGGTGCCTCGGCGGCAGCAGCCTCGGCGGCCGGCGCCTCGTCAGCCTTGACCTCGGCCTTGGCGTCGTCAGCCTTCGCCTCGGCCTTGGCGTCGTCAGCCTTCGCCTCGGCCAACTTCTCGGCCTTGTCAGCCTTCGGCTCCGCCTTCTTGGCAGCGGCCTTCTTGGTGACGGCCTCGGTCTTCAGCGTGCCGTGCGCCTCGGCGAGGGCCTCGTTGAAGATCTCCTGCTTGTCACGCTTCGGCTCCTTGACCCGCAGCGGCGCCGGGGCGTCCAGGCCCTTGAACTTCTGCCAGTCACCGCTGGCCTTGAAGATCGCCTCGACGGCCTCGGTCGGCTGCGCGCCGACGCCCAGCCAGTACTGCGCCCGGTCCGACTCGACGTGGATGAACGACGGCTCGGTCTTCGGGTTGTACTTGCCGATCTCCTCGATGGCGCGGCCGTCACGCTTGGTGCGGGCGTCCATCACGACGATGCGGTAGTGCGGCGCACGCTTCTTGCCGATGCGCTTCAAACGGATCTTGACTGCCACGTTTGTGGGGTCTCCCTCGGGATTTCATGACTGGTTGAGCGGTACCGGCGTCGTGGGGACAACGAGTGACCGCTCGAATGGGCCGGCCGGGACGTGGAGTTAGAGGGCTGCACGTGATCCGGACGGACTCAGCCCAACATTCTGCCAGATCCCCCCGCCCCGGACCAATCCGCCGGGCCCCTCCACCTCCAGTGATCATTCGCCCCCTTTTCACCCTCCAAGATCACCGACCTCCACTCAACCGCCGAACTGAGGGTGAAAAGGGGGCGAATGATCACAACGGATGGGGGGTCTCAGGCGCGGAAGGCGGTGAGTTCGGGCAACTGCGCGACGTAGCCGTCGAGGAGCTGGTGCGCGGCGGTGACCGAGTCGACCAGCGGGTGCCAGGCGAAGGCCCGGATGGCGGCCGAGCGCGAGCCTGATGCGGCAGCCTCGATCGTCGACCGTTCGACCGCCTTCACGGCGCAGACCAGGCCGGCCTGATGGTCGGTGAACTGCGACACGGTGACCGGCCGGGCGCCATTGGCGTCGACCGTGCACGGGATCTCCACCACCGCGTCGTCGTCCAGGTGCCGCAGCGTGCCGCGGTTGCGGACGTTGAGGATCAGCGAGGCCCGCTCGTTGTGGGCGATCGCCCGCATCAGCGACAGCGCGACCTGCTCGTACCCACCGGCCGACATGTCCCGCTCGTCCCGCTCCCCCGCGTCGGCCACCGCGCGACTCTCGACCATGTACGTCGATTCGCGCTCGGCCCGCGTCTTCTGCCACAACTCCAACGCGTCCGACGGCTGCCGCGCGGTCTCCGCGTAGAAGGCCGACTGCTGCTCCAGCAAGAACGTCCCCCGAGTCTGCTCCACCGCCTGTACTGCGGCCAGCGTCTCGCGAGCGAAGTAGTAATAGTGCAGGTACTCGTTCGGGATCGACCCCAACGACCGCAACCACTCGACCCCGAAGAGCCGCCCCTCCTCGAAATCCCCGAGCGCAGCGGGATCCGCCAGCAGCGCCGGCAGATGGTCGACCCCACCCGACTGCAGACCGCGCAGCCAGCCGAGGTGATTCAGCCCGGCGTAGTCGTAGAAGACCGACGAAGCATCCAGCCCCAAGGCCAGCGCGGCCCGGCGGCCGAGCCCGGACGGCGAGTCGCAGATACCGATCACGCGGTCACCCAGGTAGGGGATCATCGCCTCGGTGACCATCCCGGCCGGGTTGGTGAAGTTGATGACCCAGGCCTGGGGCGCGAGCGCGGCGACCCGTTCCGCGATGGCGGTTGCCACCGGCAACGTTCTCAGCGCATACGCGATCCCGCCGGCACCGACCGTCTCCTGACCCAGTACGCCGAGATCGAGCGCGACGCGTTCGTCGACCGTGCGCCCTTCGAGCCCGCCGACACGAATCGCCGAGAAGACGAAATCGGCACCCCGCAGGGCCTCGTCGAGATCGGTCGTCTCGGTGACCACCGGCGCATCGGAGTACGGCAACGCCTGCTGGCGCAGTACGGACCCGACCGACGCCAGCCTGGAGCGATCGGTGTCATAGAGCACGACGGAAGTGATCCGGCCGTCCCCGCGATCACCCAGCAACGCCTGGTAAACAAGCGGAACCCGGAACCCGCCACCCCCGAGAATGGTCAGCCTCACGACAACACCACCTGTACCCCTGCCTCCGTCAACTGGGCCCGGGTTGCCTCGTCGGCGCCGGGCTCGGTCACCACCATGAAAAGTTCGGCCGGCTCGCAGACCCTGGCGACGCCGTGACCGGGGAACTTCGTCGCGTCGGCCAGCAGCACCACCCGGTCGGCGGCCTTGATCATCGCCCGCTTCACCGGTACTTCGATCATCGTGCTGTCCATCACCCGTCCGTCGGGGCGGACCCCGCTGGTGCCGAGGAACAGCCAGTCGACGTGGATCTGGCGCAGCGAGTCCTCGGTCAGGTAGCCGACCAGTGACCGGTAGCTGCGCCGGACGAAGCCGCCCAGGATGATCAGCTCGATCTGCTCGTCGTTCTGCAACTCCTCCAGGACCGCGAGGTTGCTCGTCACCACGGTCAGCGAGCGCCCGTGCAAGTGCTGGGCGACGCGCAACGCCGTCGTACCGATGTCCAGCAGCACCGACTGTCCGTCGCTGACCAGCGAGGCCGCGCGCCGGGCGATCCGGTCCTTCTCGTCCGCATGCATCGCGCTGACCTCGGCGAAGGGTTCGTCGCCGCCGTCCACCGCGAGCGCGCCGCCGTAGACGCGGGTCAGTCGACCCTGCTCATGTAACTGCTCGAGGTCGCGCCGGATGGTCGCTTCGCTGACCCCAAGTTGGGCGGCCAGCACCTTCACACCTCCGGCCCCATCGGCCCGAAGCGCACGAACGATCTGATCCTGCCGCTGCTTTGGCAACACACAGAGACCGTATCACGCAAACTCCGTCATACTCACTCATCCAGTTGCAAGGTCTTGCGCAATCTGATCAGAAGATTCAAACTGCATGCACGAGTTTGAGCGACCCTGCAGGAGTGTGCTGAGAATGAGTGAGCTGGATGTGGTGGTGTCCGGCCTGGTCTTCCACGACCTCGTCCTCGGCCTGCCCTCCGCGCCGCGCCCCGGTACCGAGGTCTGGGCGGTGGATTCCGCCGAGAGCCCGGGCGGGATCGCCAACTTCGCCGTCGCGCTGGCCCGGCTCGGGCTGCGTACCGGCCTGGCCGCGACCTTCGGGGCCGACGACCTCGGCGACCGGCTGTGGGAGCGGCTGTCGAAGGGCGAGGGCATCGATCTGACTTTCTCCCGCAAGCTCGAAGGCTGGCAGACGCCCCTCACGGTGGCCCTTGCCTATGCGGATGACCGGGCACTGGTCACGAGGGGTACCCCTCCTCCGCTGTCAGCCGACGAGCTTCTCACCACGCCGCCGGCCGCCCGGGCCGTCGCCGCTCACATCGGTCCCTGGCCGAACGAGTGGCTCGCCAAGGCCCGGGCGGCCGGCAGCGTGGTCTTCGCCGACGTGGGCTGGGACCCCTCCGAGCGATGGGACCCCGCAGTACTCGATCAGCTGGAGCACTGCGACGTGTTCCTGCCGAACGCCGGCGAGGCGATGAGCTACACCCGCACGAGTACGCCGGACGAGGCGCTCGAGCGGCTGGCCGAGAAGGTACCCGTAGTCGTCGTCTCGGACGGCGCGAACGGAGCACTGGCGCTCGACGCCGGCTCCGGCGAGCGGGTCGCAGTACCGGCCGTGCAGGTCTCGGCGGCGGACACCACCGGGGCGGGTGATGTGTTCGCCGCCGGGTTCATCGCAGCGACGCTGTGGGAGCTCCCACTCGCTGAGCGGGTGCGGTTCGCCGCACTGACAGCGGCGCTGTCCGTGACCCGGCTAGGTGGTGCCGACGCCGCGCCGACCTGGACTGAACTGACGGCCTGGCACCTGCAGCACCCCGAAGCAGACCAATCCCTTGCCGCGCTGATCAGCGCGCACTCCGGAAGCGCACCCCTGCGCGACCAGTCAGGAAGGTAGAACCATGGAGCTCTCACGTCGGACGCTGCTCGCCGGGGGCTTCGCCGCCATGCTCGGCGGAACGGTCGTCGGCTGTTCGTCCAGCATGGACACCGGGTCGACCAAGAAGAATGCAGGAGGCAACATCGCGCTCTGGTGCTGGCCGGGCGGCCTCGGCAAGTCCGTCCTGGACGACACGATCGCGCACTTCCCCGACCAGCACATCAAGTACTCCGAGATCGGCGGCGACTTCAAGCAGAAGCTGCTCACCACCTTCAACGGCGGGACCTCGATCCCCGACATCACCGGCGTCAAGGGTGAGGACATCGCCTCACTGTTGCCGCAGGCAACCAATCGGTTCGTCGACCTGAAGACGATCGGCGCCGACTCGATCCTGGGCGACTACCTGGAGTGGAAGGTCAAGCAGGCCACCACGCTGGACGGCAAGGTGATCGGGATCCCGATCGACATCGGCCCGACCGCGCTGTTCTACCGCGAGGACATCTTCACCGCCGGCGGGCTGCCCGGCGATCCCGCCAAGGTGGCCGAGCAACTGAAGACCTGGGACGACTTCCTGGCCGCCGGACTGGAGCTGAGGAAGGCGAACCCGAAGGCGCCGATCGTGGCCGACGCCGTCGATCTGTACGGGACCATCATCAGCCAGGGCACCTCGCGCTACATCGACAAGGACAACAAGTTCGTCGGCGACCAGGACCACATCCGCAAGGCCTGGGACATCGCGGTGAAGGCGATCACCACCAAGGTCGACGGCAAGACCCTGGGCGGTTCGCCGGACTGGAACGCCGGTCTCGACCAGGGCACGGTGCCCACGGTCACCGGCGCGGCCTGGGTCGCGCTGGACATCAAGGCCGCGTGCAAGACCAGCGTCGGCAAGTGGCGGGTCGCGCCGACCCCGAGCGGCCCGGCGAACTTCGGCGGCTCGTTCCTGACCATCACCAAGAGCGCCGCCGATCCGGCCGCCGCGCTCGAGGTGATCAAGTACATGCTCAGCGCCGACAACCAGGCCAAGGCGTTCGCGGACGCACAGATCTTCCCGTCCGCACCGGCCGCCTACGACAAGCCGCAACTGAAGGCGGCTGACCCGTTCTTCGGCGGCCAGGTGCCGATCGAGGTCTTCGGCCCGGCCGCGAAGTCCATCCCGATCGCGTACGAGGCTCCGCTGGACGGCGCGGTCGCCGTACCGTTCTCGGACGGCCTGAAGCTGGTCCAGGCGGGCAAGAAGACCTCGGACGCGGCCTGGGCAGAGGCGGTCTCGAAGGCGAAGCAGATCGGCAAGCGTCAGGGCGTGCAGTGACACTGACCGCCGCCGCACCTCCGAAGCAGGCGCCCCGTACTGCGAACGCGGGGCGCCGGCGGAGCATCTGGTCGTACTGGCGGTTCTACCTGGCGCTGTCGCCGTTCTACCTGATCTTCCTCGTCTTCGGGCTGTACCCGGTCGCGTCGACGATCCTGCTCGCCTTCCAGAAGTGGGACGGGCTCGGACCTCGCACGATGGTCGGGTTCCAGAACTTCGGCTTCCTGATCGAGGACAGCACCTTCTGGCTCGCGCTGTGGAACACGATCGTGCTGTTCTTCATGTCGACCATGCCGACGCTGGCGATCGCCATGGCGCTCGCGGTGATGCTGCACTCCGCGGTACGGCTCAAGGGCGTCTACCGGATCGCGTACTTCATCCCGAACATCACCTCGCTGGTGGCGGCGGCGATCTTCTTCGCCGCTGTCTTCAGCACCAACTTCGGGCTGATCAACGCCGCCCTGCGCGGGCTCGGGCTGCCGACCGAGGACTGGCTCGGTGAACCGTGGGGGATCAAGATCGCGATCTCCACGATGATCGTGTGGCAATGGACCGGCTACAACACGATCATCTACCTGGCCGGACTGCAGGCGATCCCGACCGAGCAGTACGAGGCGGCCAAGATGGACGGCGCCGGCCCGCTGCGCACGTTCTTCTCGATCACACTGCCGCAACTGCGGCCGGTGGTGCTGTTCACCGTGATCATGTCGACGATCGGCGGCCTGCAGACCTTCACCGAGCCACAGGTGATGGTCGGCAACAACGGAGGCACCGGGCAGAGCGGCATGACGGTGGTCATGTACTTCTACAACCAGGCCTTCTTCAACAACGACTACGGGTACGCCGGAGCCATCGCGTTGAGCATCTTCGTGCTCGTGCTGCTCTTCACGGCGATCAACTGGAAGCTGCTCGGCGGAAGGGGCCGGTCATGAGATGGCGTGGGCTGGTTCTGCACGGACTGCTGGCGATCGCCGGCATCCTCTGCCTGTTCCCGTTCTACTGGACGCTGGTGATGGCGACCAACTCGACGTCCGACATCTACCGGTTCCCGCCGAAGTTCACCTTCGGGTCGCAGTTCGACGACAACGTCCGCGCGGTGCTGGAGAACGTGGCGTTCTTCCAGTCGATGGGCAACACCTTGGTGGTGGCCGTCTCGACCACCGCGCTGGTGCTGTTCTTCGACTCGCTGGCCGCGTTCACCTTCGCGAAGTTCCGGTTCCCGGGCCGGAACGTGCTGTTCGTGATCCTGCTGGCGACGATGCTGCTGCCGGCCCAGCTGGGCGCGGTACCGCAGTTCCAGACGATGGCGGCGTTCGGCTGGGTCGGATCGCTGAAGGCACTGATCATCCCGGCGGCGGCGAACGCGTTCGGGATCTTCTGGTTGCGGCAGTACTTCCAGAACTCGATCCACGACGAACTGGTCGAGGCGGCGACGTTGGACGGCTGTGGATTCCTCGGTGTCTATCGGCATGTGGCGCTGCCGTCGGCGCGGCCGGCGCTGGCGTTCCTCGGCATCTTCACCTTCGTGGCTTCGTGGAACGACTACTTCTGGCCACTGATCGTGCTGACGAATCCCGATCACCTGACCCTGCAGGTGGCGCTGTCCTCACTGAACCGCAGCCACGGCGTCGACTACAGCATGGTGATGACGGGCGCCCTGATGGCCATGGTCCCGCTGATCATCGTCTTCACGATCTTCGCCCGCCAGTTCATCAAGGGAGCAACAGAGGGCGCGATCAGGGGGTGAGCCGGGCGGCGAGCTGATCGGCGCCGTCACCGGTCAGTTCGTCTCTCGTTGCACCGCGGCCGTTGAGGATTCGTAGTACACACTCCCCCGAGGCTCGGACCTGGGGGCCTTCGCCGGAGGACCAGTCGTAGTCGTCGGCAACTAGTTGTACGCCGGTCAGCCGTTTGCGGGCGCTGCCGCCGACGGAGATCGTCATCGGCCATTTCGCGCCGACCGAGAAGGCGGCCACCTCGGCGAAGGCCTCGGGCGGGACCGCGCGCGGGCTGTTCAGCGGCCGTCTGATGTCGATCGCGTGGATCACCGCGTCCACCAGGGCAGCGATCTCGGGGACGCCGGGCGGCTTGGCGCCGGAGGCAGCGTTCGAGCGCAGTTGAGCAATGATCTCCTCAGGCCCCCGCTGCGCCCAGACCTTGGCCATGTCGGTACTTGCCTTGTTGATCCGGAAGCCTGACTTTGCCAACGGCACCAGCTGCTTCAGCGGCTTCAGCACCGGCGCCCAGGCGAGGTGCGCGGCGACGTCCTGCACCGTCCACTCACCGCACAGCGAAGGTGTCGCCCACTCGACCGGCCCGATGGTCTCCAGGAAGTCGATCAGCGCCAGGCGTTCGGTTCGGATCAGCTCGGGCAGCTCGGTCATGACTGGAGTGTGACAGCTCGCGCTCTACGTCGGGAGAGTCTGTGATCGGCGGGCGGCAATGACGACGCCGGCGGCGACCAGCACGCTGCCCACCATGCCGGCGAGGAAGTCTCCGACGGACGCACCCTCGGTCAGTGCCGGCCCCGTGCCGACCATGTTGAGCACTGCGCAGATCACCGCGGTGACGGTCAACCACTGCTTGGCTGTCGACTCTGTCGCGGCCAAGGCGAGCCAGGCGATGGCGACGAGGGCGATCGGCTCCAGCACGACGAGCTTGCTGACGGTGACGAAGGAGACGCCGTCGGTGTGCTCGATGGTCGTACCGATCAGCAACACGATGCCACCGGCAACAACCAGTGCCGCGGCGGGCAACTGAACCGGCCACAGTCGCCAGCACGCTGGTTTCAGCGTGACCAGGATGATGACCGTCAGCGCGAGAGCGATCAGGCTCGCGAAGACCCATGCGGTGGTCTCCTCCGCGGCCATGCCACCGGCGAGGAACAGAAACCCGTCCATCCCGACGGAGGCGAAACACCCCAGCGCGATCCCCAGCGCGACGAGCACCCGCCGCCCCGCCCAGCGCGCGACGAGGCTCGCCGCCAGCCCGGCGAGCGAAGCCAGAATCTCCGGATCGGACCAACTCCGGTAGACCCGCCATCCGGTGTTCGAGTCATCCGACCAGAGCCGGCGCGAATCAACACTCCCAGGAAGATTGGCCAGCACCAGCAGAAATGCCCCAACCCCCAACACCCCAACCACCCACCACGGAACCACGACAGTCGCAGCCGCAGGCGCCACTGCAGGTCGGAGGGCGGCTACAGGCTCGGGCGCAGGCGCTTCCGCCACCGGTGCCGACTCGCGCTCGGCCTCCGCCAGTGGCTGCGTCTGTGTGGGGGTTGGGGCGCTGGCTGTTACTGGAATTGTGGTGGTGCCGGTGAGGGCTGTGAGGGTGATTGTGGATTCGTGGGGCCCGGGGGTTGGTGGGGTGGCGTGGACTTGGATCAGTGGGCCCTGTTGGCTCAGCTCGATCCATGGAGCGCCAGGTGCGGCAAGGGCGGTTTGGGCGATTGGTGGGCCGGAGAGGTGGAGCTCGGCGTGGGGGGTTGAGCCTAGGTCGAGTTCGGTGCGGGTTGCTTGGGGGACGGCTTCCTTCAGAGCTCGGTGGGCGGCTTCGGAGACCTTGCGGCTGTCGTCGTCTGCCATCTTCTGGAGTGCCTGCCAGGCGGCGTACGCGAGGCCTAGATCCGCATCATGCAAGCGCTCGCGCAGGTAGTCGACTACACCGAAGCGGCTTGCCGACAGTGGGCTTCCCATTGCTTCGAGGAGTTCGGGTGCGAGTGCCGCCGGGGTGATCCGGCGGACTCGGCTGCGGGCGATCAGCAGTTCGCCCTGTGAGCCGAAGGTCCACATCTGTGGGTTCTGGTTCGGGGTCACCCGGTGGACCCGGTCGGTGACGTAGCCGACGAGTTCGGTGAGACCCACCCAGCCATCGCCGTCCTTGTCGGCATCGCCGGACGTCAGGCCGTCCACCACCGCACTGGTGAACACGGACGGCTTCGACGTACCGGATGCCAACCTCCCGCCCTCGAAGGCGTACTCCATCGCGCTCGACGCCGTCACCACCACCCGCCCGCGCCCACCGCCGACCCCGTCCTGCCCCGCGAAGGCATCCCGCACCTGCGCCTCCCCCGCCGCGCGGACTACCAGCCCGCGCGGAAAAGCACCGCCGTAGCAACAATCGAGGAACAGCGCGATCCGCTGCGCGCGGCTGTCTGCCATCTGCCGATTGACGAAGTCCGCGGCCACGGCCGTCGACGCGAGCCGCGTCGGCTTGGTGTCCGCGACGGCCAGGAACAGTTCACCGGCAGCGTTCTTCAACCCATGGCACGAGAAATGCAGCAACAGCAGGTCTTCCGGAGATCGATCCGAGAAGAAGTCCTCGACGGCGTACCGGATCGTCTGCGCCGACTCGTTCTGCAGGACCCGTACGTCGAAGCCGCCGACGGCCGGGTCGCCCAGTACCTCCGCCAGCGCCACCGCATCCCGCGCCGGCGCCAGCAAGCGGCTCAGCCCCGGATCGGCGTACACCTCGTTGGCTATGACCAGCGCGACCCGAGATCCGTCCATCTCATCCGCCCATCCCCGAATGCTTGCGCACCCACGCGTCCACGAGCCGCTGCTGGATCTCGTCGCTCGCCCCGGTCAGCTCGATCGTGTCGCCGTCGATCGCGATCTTGACCGTGTGCCCACCACCGGATCGGCGCAGCCAGTCCCGTACGACGGCGACAACCGCGCCGACGACCTGCAGGCCAGGCGCGAGCGAGACACTCAGCAGACCCGCGATCGCTGCCAGACCACCCCGCGTCCCCGGCGGCGCGTCTCCCTCGCGGACAGGCTCGACCGATCGGACGTCGAGGGTCAGAAGTTCCTGGCGCAACAACAACGCCAGCTCCTCCAGCCGGGCCTCGTCGGCCCCTTCCTCGATGACCCCGACTCGTATCTCAGCTCCCATCGCCCCTCCCCCACCCCCCCGGTCCGACACCTCCACCATGCGCTCGGCGCGACTCGACCACAAGGCGTGACGCAGGAGGCAACTAAGCTTCGGGAACCCAGTGGGGCAGGACGAACGTCGGAGGGGCGTCATGGTTGGCAAGCGAGGACGCGTGATCGGCCGGATCGCACCGGGAATCGTCGGCGAGGTGATGCTGCCGGTCCGTGGTGCCACCGAGGCCTTCTACGCTTACCCCGCGGCCGACGAGGTGATCGAGGTCGGTACTCCGGTGGTGGTGGTCGAGTTCGACCCACCGCGCACGGTCTACGTCGCCCGCGCCATCTGAAACTTTCTCGTCATTTGAAATTCCACGCAGTCCTGGAGGGGAAATGTTCTGGACCTACCTGATCGCCGGCGCCATCGCGCTGGTGGTCCTCCTGCTCCTGTTCCGGATGGTCTGGCGGGTGGCGGAGCCGAACGAGGCGCTGATCATCTCCGGTCTCGGCGCGCACTCGAGTACGGAGCAGATCAACGAGACGCTCGGCTTCAAGATCGTCGTCGGCCGCGGCACCGCCGTGCTGCCCGGCTTCCAGACGGTCCGCCGGCTGCCGCTCGACATCCGGGCCACGCCGCTGACCGTCACCTGCGTCTCGAGCCAGGGAATCCCGCTGCACATCAAGGGCGTCACGGCGTACAAGGTCGGTGACGACTACGGCTCGATCGCGAACGCGGCGCGGCGCTTCCTGGAGCAGAGCGACGAGCAGGTGATGAACACGATCCACGAACTGTTCGCGGGTCACCTGCGCGCGATCGTCGGTTCGACCACGGTCGAGGAGATGCTGCACGACCGGGAGACGCTGACTACCAACATCCGCGGCTCGCTGGCCGGCGACATGGAGAAGCTCGGCCTGGTGGTCGACTCGCTGCAGATCCAGGAGATCGACGACGAGTCCGGCTACATCAAGAACCTGGGCCGCCCGCAGGCCGCCGCCGTCGAGGCCGCTGCCCGGATCGCGCAGGCCGAGCGGGACCGGGAAGCCACCGAGCGCGAGCAGGTCGCCAACGCCGCGAAGGCAGCCGCAGTACGGCAGAGCTCGATCGCCCAGGCCGGGTACCAGGCCGAGGTCGATCAGGCGAACTCGAAGGCGTCGCAGTCCGGTCCGCTGGCCGAGGCGCTGGCTCGCCAGCAGGTTGTCGTGGCCGAGACCGAGACGGCGAAGCTGAACGCCGACCTGGCCGAGAAGCAGCTCGAGTCGAGTGTGCTCAAGCCGGCCGACGCCGAGGCGTACAAGCAGCGCACGCTGGCCAACGCCGCCCGCGACGCACAGATCGCCTCTGCCGAGGCGAACGCTCGCGAGGTCACCCTGCGCGGTGAGGCGCAGGCGAAGGCGACCGAGCTGAACGGTAAGGCCGAGGCGCTCGCCGTGCAGGCGAAGGCGATGGCCGAGGCGGCCGGTATCAAGGCCCGCGCCGAGGCGCTGGCCACCAACACCGATGCGGTCGTCGCGCAGCAGTTGGCCGAGGCCTACCCGGAGATCGTCCGCGCCGCGGCGAGCTCGTTCGAGAAGGTCGGCAACATGGTCGTCCTGAACGGTGCCCAGGGCATCGAGGACACCCTGGTGAAGACCATCACGATGGGCGGCTCCGGCTTCGCGCTGGCCAAGCAGCTGATCGAGTCGCTGTCCAGCAACGGCAAGCCGCCGACGCTCGAGGCGGTCCCGGACGAGAACACCCCGGCCTGACACCTTTCGACCACAGGTTAATCATTAACGCTTCACTGGGCTGATCAGTTCCTAAGTCACGAATGCTGCGCTAGCTTGAAGTGCACATCACTCCAAGCGCCACGGATCTCACGATCCGTGGCCGGTCGCCCCAAAGGACTGATCACTGTGCCCTTCCGACGATTGCTCGCAGTCCTGGCATCCCTGCTGGTCGGTGCCGCCACTTTGGTGGCGGTACCGACCGAGGCCCAGGCCGCACCGAACTTCAAGGCCCCGTACCCCTGTGGTCAGCGCTGGACGTACAGCCACCACTCGGCCGAGGTCCGCCGGGCTCTCGACTTCATCCGCACCGACGGAACCACCAACGGAACGCCAGTACTGGCTTCAGCCGGCGGTACGGCGTACCGGTACTCGCAGCCCAGTGGCGCCGGCAACTACATCGCCATCGACCACGGTGGCGGCTGGAAGACCTACTACTTCCATCTCGGTACGTACTCCGTTGCCAACGGCGCGCAAGTCGGCCAGGGCCAGCAGATCGGGACGACGGGGAGTACCGGCAACTCCAGTGGTCCGCACATCCACTACGAGCAGCTGTACAACGGTGTCGGCCAGAACATCGTCATCAACGGCTCCGGGCTCGCCTACCCGGGCTCGTACAACCAGTACTTCCTGACCAGCGACAACGGCTGCGGCAGTCAGCCTGGCAAGCCCTTCATGACTTGGGGTTCCGGCGTGCGAGTCCGCGCCGATGCGTACCTGAGCGCAGCGACCGTCGCCACGCTGGGCGGCCCCACCTCGGTCCGAGTCCTTTGCCAGAAGCAAGGAGACACCGTGACAGCTGAGGGCTACACCAACAACTGGTGGGCCAAGCTGGCCAGTCCGGCCGGCTACATGACCAACATCTACATCGACGACCCGAACGCGTTCCTGCCAGGCGTACCTGTCTGTTGACCTGACCAGACGAAAGGCCGGGCCCGCCCTGGGGGCGGACCCGGCCTTCTTCTACGCGGTGTGCAGGGTCAGCCCATAGGCGCCCAGGATCTCGTTGACCGGCTGGAACCACGTCTCGCCACCGCTGCTGCAGTTGCCCCAGCCGCCGGACGTCACGCCCTGCGCCTGGTCGCCGGTGATGAAGGAACCACCCGAGTCGCCGCCCTCAGCGCACACGTTGGTCTTGGTGGCGCCGTAGAACAGCCGGCCGTTGCCGTAGTTCACGGTCTCGTTCTTGGCCAGGATCGTGCCGCAGTGCCAGTGGGTGGTCGACCCGCTGCGGCAGACCGACGTACCGACTGGGGCTTCCCACGAGCCGCGGACGAGCCGGTCGCTGGTCTGGCCCCAGCCGAGCACTACGGGCACTGTCCACCAGCCACTGTCGATCTGGACCCAGGCGTAGTCATTGCCGGGGAAGGACGAGCCACGGAAGACTCCTTGAGCCGAACCGTCCCAGCCTCGCGTCCTGGCGCCTGCGCCCGAGCAGTGGCCGGCCGTGACGTACCCGCCGTGCACGGAGAAGCCGATCGAGCAGCGGACGTTGCCGGTGTAGTAAGGGTCTCCCCCGACAGTGCCGGCGGCGAAGGTCCGTGGCGCCTGGGTGGCCACCTCTCGGACCGTGACCGCTCCGGCCTTGGAGACCTTGGCTACGAAGGCGTCGACGGCCTGGGAACGCTTACCTGCTTGGACATTCACGACAACGCTGCCTGTACGAGGGTCGGCGGTCCAGCCACTCACTGCGGCCGGCACAGCCTTCCCAGCCAGCTTGTCGACAGCAGCCTTGCGCTGATCAAGCTGCTTCGCAGTCGCCGGTACTACGGCCGCCTCGGCGCCAGTAGCCCGTACTGCGGCCGCAGCGGCCGGGTTGGTCACACCGACGACCAGCCGTTCCCGGGCGGCGTCGTACCAGACACCGCCGAAGGCAGCTCCGGCAGCGCGCTGGGCGATCGGGACGAGCTTGGAAGCAGCAGACTCGGCCTTGAGGCGTTCCTTGACCTGCTGCTCGGTCAGGCCAAGGTCCGTCTGCATGGCGGTCGCCTGCTGCGGTACTGCGAGTTGCTGGTCGGGCCCTGCTTGCTGGACGGGCGCTGCTTGGTGGTCGGGCGCTGCGGCCACGGCCTGGGTCGGGACGGCTACCGCGCTCGCGACGAGCACGGCGGCAGCTATCAGCTTCATTGGACTCTCCTCACCTAGGGGCGGTTCGGTGCGGTGAGAGCGCTCTCTGGACTGAGAGTGGCGTGCTGAGCACAGGTCGTCAAGGGCTGGTGGCCGACGTTGTCAGCGGGTAACCGCTATCCCCGCCCAGCGGCGTCCGGAAACGGTCAGAGACCGAGGTGAGCCAGCACGGCGAGCACACGGCGGTGGCCGGAATCGGTCGGCGGCAGGTCGAGCTTGAGGAACACGTTGCCGACGTGCTTGTGGACGGCGCCCTCGCTGATCACCAGTTTCTGAGCGATCGACAGGTTGCCCAGGCCCTCGGCCATCAGGGCGAGCACCTCGCGTTCCCTGGGCGTCAGGCGATCCAGTGGGTCGCTGCGCTTCACCATCAACTGGCTGACGACCTCGGGGTCCAGGACGGTGCCGCCGGCCGCCACCCGGCGTACGGCCTCCATGAACTCGTCCACCCGGGAGACGCGATCCTTGAGCAGGTAGCCGACCCCCTCGCTCCCGGCCGCAAGAAGCTCGGCGGCGTACACCTCCTCGACGTACTGCGAGAAGACCAGCACCGGGAAGCCCGGCCGCACCCGGCGGGCCTCGATCGCGGCGCGTAGCCCCTCGTCGGTGTAGGTGGGTGGCAGCCGCACGTCGACCACTGCGATGTCCGGGTTGTGCTCCGCCACCGCCTTGGCGAACTCGGCCGCGTCACCAGCGACGGCGGCCACCTCGAACCCGGAGTTGCCCAGGAGCAGGCCGAGTCCCTCGGCGAGGATCGGGTTGTCCTCGAGGATCACTACTCGCACGGAAGGATCACCTCGACCGTCGTCGGCCCACCGATCGGGCTCTGCAGTTCCATCTGACCGTCGATCGCTTCCACCCGGTGCACCATGCCATGCAGGCCGCTCCCCCGGCCCAGCGAGTCCGCATGTTCGTTGACCCGGGCGCCACCGATGCCGTCGTCCGTGATGGCCAGGTAGAGCTCCGGACCTCGCCGCTCCAGCCGTACGTCGACGTGGCCGGCCGCCGAGTGCTTGGTGATGTTGGTGAGGGATTCGGCGACTACGAAGTACGCAGCAGCCTCCACCGAGGCCGGCACTGCGCCAAGCTCGCCGACTCGGAGCTCTACCGGGATCGGGCTGCGGGCGCACAGGGCGGAGACAGCACCGGCCAGTCCACGGTCAGCGAGGATCGGCGGGTACATGGTTCGCAGTACGCCGCGCAGCTCGGTCATTGCCTGCTCTGCACCGTCCCTGGCGTCGTCGAGGATCTTGGCCGCCTTCTCCGGGTCCTCGGCCATCGCCTGCTTGGCAATGCCGATCCGCATCGCCAGGGAGACCAGCTGGGCCTGGGTACCGTCGTGGAGGTCCCGCTCGATCCGGCGCAGCTCGGCGCCGTGGGAGTCGACCGCGCCGGCCCTTGTCCGAGTCAGCTCTTCCACTCGCTCGGCCAGGCGGGCGGTCTCCAGCTCGGCCGCGCTCGGAGCAAGCTGGCGACGTACGGCTCGTGCATGAGTTCCAGCCACTGCAGGAGCAGCCCAGCCGAGGAGGCCGAGGCCGAGCAGGATCTGGAGCGGACCGAAGAGCAGCGACTTCCACCAGCTGTCGATCGGAACGGCGACCAGGTTGAAGTTGCCGGGATCGAGCGGCCACAGCACCATGCTGGCGAGCGCTGAGGGCACCGCCGCCAGGGCGAGCACCGCCACGAAGAGCTCGGGGATCATCACGATCGGCATCAGCAGGACCTGGACGCTGCGACGGAAGGCCTTGTCCCGGAACAGCGCGACGACGTTGCCCGCCCGCCGCGGAGCCGCCGACGGCAGCGCCGGCTGCTCCGGCAGGCCGAGGTACTTCGACGCCTCCTGCTGCTCCCGGTTGGCCAGCCGCACCAGGGTCGAGGTGATGTTGGGGCTCGCCCAGCCGAACAGCAAGATGATGGGCATCACCGCCAGCAGCGAGACCCCCATGAAGAACCGCACGATCAGGTACTTACAGGCCGGCCACCCTCGGCGCAGGATCTTCGTGAGCATCGCAGGAACCTCTCCGTTGTCGTCAGCATCGATCCTGAAGCAACAGGGCGGCGCTGGTCGGTACAGCAGGCTCTACTCTTCACCCGGGCCTCCACTAGATCGTATCGAGCTAGTGGAGGTCTCGAGCGCTGGTAAGACGAAGCGGGTCCGAGGACTGCGGCCCCGGACCCGCTGGTGCTAGGGACAGACTGGGACGCCGGGGAGCTTCGGGTTCGGGTCCTGGATGTAGATGTTGGTCATGTAGCCGCCCTGGTCGCGGAGCTTGGCCCACCAGTTGTTGCTGGTGCCCTCGGCGGTGACCATGTCGCCCTGCACCTGGCAGGTGACGAAGACCTGGGTCGGGCCGGGGAGTTCGGTGATGATCGAGGCGGTCAGCTTCGGTGCCGAGCGAACGCGGACGCCGCTGCCGTACGTGGTGAAGTTGTACGTCGGCGGGTTCGTGCCGCCGTTGACGAGCGACATGTAGTAGGTCCAGTTCCAGTGCGGACCCGGATCGGTGTGGTCGTTGTTCGGCATCTCGTTATGGCCCTTGATGTGGGCCCGGTCCTTCGGGATGCCTCGCCGCTCGGCGATGTTCTTGGTCACCGCGGCCGACGAGCGGTACATCGCGTCGGTGAACCAGGACGGGTTGTCCACGAAGCCCTCGTGCTCGAGGCCGATCGTGTACGGGTTGGCGCTGCGGACGTGCCAGGCGGTGTCCTTCTCGGCCACCATCTGAGTCACCTGGCCGTCGCTGGACCGGAGTACATAGTGCGCGCTGACCTGGGACGACGGGTTCTTGAACCAGCTGATCGTGCCGGCGTACGAGCCCTGCGTCACGTGGATGACGATGGTGCTGATCGCGGCGGTCCGGCCGACTCGGTAGTTGCTGGTGCTGGCCGCGTTCCAGATCGCGCCCGGGTAGTCGACCGCTTGGATGGAGGCCGGCGTGCGGGTGCCGAGCGGAGCCACCTTGGCGTAGGCGCCACGGTCAGGAGTGACCCGCTTGGGTTCCGTGCGGACGCCTGCGGTACCGACGCCCGCACCGATGATCCGGTAGACCTCGTCGGTGTAGAGCCGGCCGGTCGGGGCATCGGCGGAGTGCGAGTACTTCGCGATCACCGGGTACCACTTGGCCAGGTCCTTGCGAGCCTGACCGCTCAGTCCGGCCTCGTCTGCGTACGAGTCGAGGACGGCGGCGGCGCCGGCGATGTTGGCGGTCGAGTCCTTGGCGAGCTTCTCGACCGGCAGGCCGGTCAGCTTGGCTGCCTCGGACATCGTCGGGTTGTGCGGGTTGCTGACCAGGTGCATCAGGCCGTAGCCGTTGCTCTGGCTGGGCTGGCCGTCATGGCCGTCGAGATGGGATTCGGCGTAGCCGAGGCTGACGAGCACCTCATGCGGTACGTCGTACTTGGCGGCGGCGGTCTCGAAGGCCTTGGCCAGGTCACCTGGCACGGCCGGGTTGGTCGTTTCGGGCGCTGGCGCGGCGTTGCCGGGGAGAGCGCCGCTCAAGGCGATCGCTCCGGCGGCGGCTGCGGCGAGCAGCGCGGTCAGTCTGGGCACTCGGGCGGTCTTACCCATCGGGGTTGTTCCTTCCCTTGCGACGTCCGCCGCGCCTCCCGCGACGTCCGTCCCACCGAGGGGCGTCGGCGGGTGCGACTCACGGTAGGGCAAAAACTTCCGCCCCGACCAGTAGTTACGTGATTATTTCCCGTAACACCCCGAATTTGTTCAACTACTCAGTTGATTCGCCGCGAATCCTGCCAGTTCGCAGGGTCAAGGCTTGTCGCCCCGCACCGCGGCCAGGTTCAACTTTGTCCACAGGCCTGCCGACGCGCGCCGCCGATTTCGATCAAGCTGGTCAGATGACCTGGTGGCAGGACGAACTCGATGCCGAGGGCCTCGACGTTCTGATCCACGACCAGGACCGGATCGTCTCGCGTCCCCAGTTACTAGCCGCGGGCTGGTCCCAGACCGAGATCCGCCGTCGACTTCGCCGCCGCAACTGGCAGACCGTCCATCCGGGCGTCTACGCGACCCATACCGGTCCGATCGGGTACGACGCGCGCATTCTCGCGGCTCTGCTCTACGCCGGCCCCGAGGCGAGTTGGAGCCACTACACGGCAGCCGAGCAACTCGGTCTCATCCGGATCGATGAACGGCGACCCGTCTATCTGACCATCCCGTCGTACCGGGTGGTCGCGGCTCAACCCGGCCTCGTCATTCGCCGTACCAAACACTGGAACGCCCGGTTGGACAAGGTGATCCCACCGCGCAGCGCGGGTGTCCATTCCGTCCTGGACATCGTCGACATCTCGGCATCGGTCGACGACGCCGGAGCAATCATCGCCGAGGCTTGCCAAAGCGGCCGGATCAGTGCGGCCGCGATCGCCGCCGCGCTCGCGGAACGAGTGGGACTGCGCAACCGGCGGGCGCTGCGCCCGGTCCTGGACGATTCTGCGGCAGGATCGCACTCGCTGCTGGAACTCCGCTACTTGCGCAACGTCGAGCGCCGCGACGGACTTCCGGCCGGCACGCGGCAACGCGGCGTCGACGGCGAGTTCACAGATGTCGCCTACGAGGGTTTCGGCCTGATCGTCGAACTGGACGGACGATTCCATCTACGGCCAGACCGACGATGGAGGGACCTTGCCCGCGACAACCGCGCCACCCTTCGCGCCGAAGCGACACTCCGCTACGGCTGGAACGACGTCGACGCCCGCGCGTGTGAAGCAGCCGTACAGGTGCTGGCGGTACTGCGCCGCGCGGTTCCCGACCTAGCCGGCAAGCGATGCAATCGACTCTGCCCAGTCCGCTAAGTCCTTGCACCGCGTGAAGGATTATTGCCACGGCGCGGCAACAGTCCTTCACGCCGTGCAGGAGTGCCGGATCAGGGCTTGTAGACACGGCCGCGGAGGACGATGAACTCGGGATGGGTGAGGACGGCCGGATTGGCCCGTGGGTCCTCTGCGTAGACGACCAGATCGGCTGGGTTGCCCGGGGCGAGGTCGGCGGGGGCGCCTAGCCAGTCGCGGGCGGCCCAGGAGCCGGCGGCCAGGGCCTGTTCGCCGGTCATGCCGATGCTGGTGAGCGCCTGGATCTCCTCGGCGACCAGGCCGTGCCCGAGCACACCGCCCGCATCCGTCCCCGCATACACCGGTACTCCGGCCTCGAAGGCGGAGCGCAGCGTGTCGAGCCGGCCGGTGTAGAGGTCGCGCATGTGGTCGGCGTACACGGGGAACTTGGCGGCCGCCTGGTCGGCGTACTGGGGGAAGTTCTCGAGCTGGATGATGGTCGGGACGACTGCGACGCCGTGTGCGGCCATCTGGTCGAGCATGTCCGGCAGCAGGCCGGTGCCGTGCTCGATGCAGTCGATGCCGGCGGCCAGTAGGTCGGGCAGGGCATGTTCGCCGAAGACGTGCGCGGTGACCCGGGCGCCGAGTTCGTGGGCCCTAGTGATGGCGGCGGTCAGTGCCTCTAGTGGCCAGCAGGGCGTCAGGTCGCCGGCGTCGCGATCGATCCAGTCCCCCACCAGCTTGACCCAGCCGTCGCCGCGGCGGGCCTCCTGTTCGACGTACGCGACCAGTTCGTCCGGCTCGATCTCCCAGCCGTAGTTGCGGATGTAGCGCTTGGAGCGCGCGATGTGCCTGCCCGCCCGGATGATCTTCGGCAGGTCGTCCCGCTGGTCGATCCAGCGAGTGTCGGCGGCAGAGCCGGCGTCGCGGACCAGCAGCGCTCCGGCGTCGCGGTCAGCGATCGCCTGCTGCTCCTGGACATCCCGGTCGACAGCGCCGTGCTGATCCAGGCCGATGTGGCAGTGCGCGTCCACCAGGCCGGGCACGATCCAGCCGCCCGTGCTGACGGTGGTGACGTCAGCTCTGGCGGGCCGGTCGACGACCAGCCCGCCACTGAGGTAGAGCTCCTGCTGCTCACCGGCCGGCAGAACCGTGCCGGCGAGCCGTAGTACACCGGTTTCGGTCATACCGCCGACCGTAACCGGAACTGCATCAGCCGTGCGAGCCGCTGCCCTGGGTGCAGGGAGTGGGGTTTGTCTCGGCGGCGCAGGGCGAGCCGGACGGGGTCTCGCTCGGGGTCGGGGTCACGGTCGGCGTCGGCGTGGGGGTCGGCGTCGGCGTGGGTGTCGGCGTCTGGGTCGGCTTGCCGGTCGGCGTGTGGGTCGGACGTGTCGGCCGGGTGGTCGGCACGTCGATCGGGTCCGGGATCGACGGCTTGGTGGTCGTGCCCGGGACGGTCGGCTTCGCGGTCGGCGCCACCGTGGCCGGGTCGTCCGGCACGTCCGGTACGTCGCGCGGGTCGACCTTGGTCTCGACGTTGCCGGTCGACTTCGGCGTGGCCAGCTTGCCGGTCGCGTTCGGCACCAGGACGGCGCTCTTGCTGTAGACGCGCATCCAGCGCAGTACGGTCGCGACGAAGTCCTTGGAGTGCTGGTACCGCAGCAGGGAGGCGACCAGGTCGCGCGGGCGCTTCAGGTCGTCACCCTCGGAACACAGGTAGACAGCGACCGTGGTGACCGCGTCGTACACGTTGTTCGGGTTGCGGTAGCCGTCACCGTTGCCGTCGGCGCCGAACTCGTTCCAGACGCCCGGGATGATCTGCATCGGGCCGACCGCGCGGTCCCAGACCAGGTCGGCGTCGTACCGGCCCTTGTCGGAGTCCTTGATCCGGCTGGTGCCGCTCCGGCCGTTCAGCACCGGGCCGAGGAGCTTGCCCCGGGTGGTGCCGGCCACGTCGACCTTGCCACCGGCGGCGTGATCGGACTCGACCTTGCCGATCCCGGCCAGCAGCGGCCAGGTGAGCCCACAGTTGGGGCGGACCACGGCGAGATTCGCGGTGGCACGGCGATAGGCGGGGAAGACCCCACGAGGGATGCCGTTGACGGCACCGGGTCGTCCCGGCCGGACTACGGACCGGCCGTCGGTCGCACCCTGCACGGGCACGTCGGCCCGGGCGGGTTTGTCAGATCCGATCCGGCCGTCCACTCCAGGACGCTGCGGGACGATCATGGTCAGTTCGTCGAATTCACCGCTGTTCAGTCCGGCTCCAGGCGAAGGGGCGACCGGACTGTCCGCCGCGAGCTGGCCGGAGGCACCGGCTCCACCCGAGGCGACTGTGACGATGGCTCCCACCAGGAGGGGGGCCGTGCACAGCGAAGCGATGATTATTTTGACCCGACGGTTTCCACTACGGGTTAGGCGCATAGTTCCCCCAACGACCGATGCGCCATAAAGTTACCGATGAGCGACGGAAAGTTACCTGAGCCGATAGCCCAACGGTCCCGAAACTGCGCCGAACGGTCCCGTACTACGCTCAGCGAGCGCTTCCGCGCTACTCCGCCGAACCGGCCGGAGATGGAAAATCTTAACGTTCAGGGCCCGATTTCGGGCCTGTCAGGCCTCAGGCCGGGGTGGATTCCGAGGCCACCGGAGTGCTCGCCGGGGTCGGCGTCGTGTTCTCCGGGGCGGGGGTCGGCGTGGGCGGCACCGTGCAGGTCGGGTTCGGCACCGGCGGGTCGGTCGGCGGCGGCGTCTCGTTCGGGAGGCACGGCGTCGGGGTCGGGGTGGGCGTCGGGGTCGGCGTCGAGGTCGGCGTCGGGGTTGGCGTCGGTGTGGGGGTCGGCGTCGGTGTAGGGGTCGGCGTCGGAGTCGGCGTGGGGGTCGGCGTCGGTGTAGGTGTCGGTGTCGGCTTCGTCGGCACCGTCGTCGGCCGGCTCGTCGGCGGACTCGTCGGCGGCGTGGTCAGCGGCGTCTTCGGCGGCGTCGGCGTGGTGGGCACAGGCGTGGTCGGCACAGGCGTGGTCGGCACAGGCGTCGTCGGCACAGGCGTGGTCGGCGTCGTCGCAGGCGGCGTCGTCGGGTCGTCCTGGACGTTCCCGGTGTCGTCGGACGGCGGGCTGATCGGGTCGGTCGAGTCCGGAATGGTCACGGTCGTCTTGCTGTACGTCTGCATCCAGCGCAGCACGGTGGACACGTAGTCCATCGAGTGGTTGTACCGCAGTACGGCCTGGACGAGGCCCTGCGGGTCCTTGAGGTTCGCGCCGCCGGAGCAGAGGTAGTCGCCGGCCGCACGGGCCGCGTCGAAGATGTTGTGCGGGTCCTTGACGCCGTCACCGTTGCCGTCGGCGCCGAAGGACTTCCAGGTACCCGGGATGAACTGCATCGGGCCGACCGCCCGATCCCACTTGGTGTCGCCGTCGTACACACCCTGGTCGGTGTCGGAGATCGCCGCCATCCCCGGACCGCCGTCGAGCACCGGACCGAGGATCTTGCCGCGGGTCAGGCCGGCCTGGTCGACCCGGCCGCCGCTCGCGTGAGCGGACTCGACCTTGCCGATCCCGGCCAGCAGCGGCCAGGTGATCCCACAGTTGGGCTGCGCCAGGGCCAGGTCGTTCGCTGCCTTCTGGTACGCCGCCAGTACGGTGCCCGCGATGCCCGAGGCGTCGCCGATGATCCCGGTCCCGGGCTGCTGGGTGCTGTCGAGAGCTCCGGTGACCGGTACCGCGATCTGGGACTTCTGCTCGGTGGCGACGCTACCGTCGACGCCGGGGCCGGACGGGAGGTCGTCGGCCAGGTCGTCGAAGACCGAGTCCTGGCGCGGCTGGCTCAGGGCATGGGCATCGACGATGAATGTGTTCGAGGTGACCCCACCGGCCACGAACACGACAACCATGGCCGTCGGCGGCGCAACGCAGACCCAGACGGCGGTCAGCTTGCCTCGCCACGTGTCCAGGTTCCTGAACTGCTGCCTCATCCGAACCGTCCCCACAACGTTTCGCGGTACCTGCATGCTTCGGGCGTTGTGACGATCTTAACCGCCGGCCAGGTTCGGGCAACGTCTCCCAGCGGGCCGTTGTTCTTGCCCGATGGAGGACTTGCGCCCTGCACCAGCTCCGTGTTATTGAGTGCTACCGACTACAGAGCGTTGATCCAGCGCTTTGCGGCCGCTGAGTCACTTGTCGCCGAGCATCTTCTTCAGGTCCTCCGGCAGCTCGAAGTCCCCACCGGCGCCCCCACCACCGAAGGCGGCCGGAAGTTGACCCGGCGAAGGTGCGGCCGGCTCGCTCGTGCCCTGGTTCGCCCGCTTGGCCGGGTTGCCCGAGCCGCGCTTGGGCTTGCTCTTCTTCGCCTGCTGCTTGGCCTTCTTCCCGCCACCCATGCCCGGCATTCCAGGCATCCCGGGCATCCCCGGCATCCCCTTGCCCGAAGCCATCGCGGACATCATCTTGCGCGCCTCGAAGAAGCGCTCCACGAGCCCGCTGACGGTGGCCACCTCGGTCCCCGAACCGTTCGCGATCCGGAGCCGGCGGGAGCCGTTGATGATGTTCGGATCGGTGCGCTCGGCCGGCGTCATCGAGTGGATGACCGCCTCGATCCGGTCGATCTCGCGCTCGTCGAAGTTCTCCAGCTGGTCCTTGAACTGGGCCGCGCCGGGCAGCATGCCGAAGATCTTGGTCAGCGGGCCCATCTTGCGGACCGACTGCATCTGGGCGAGGAAGTCGTCCAGGGTGAACTCCTTGCCACCCTTCTTTTGCAGCTTGGCGGCGGTCTTGGCCGCATCCTCGGCGTCGAACGACTGCTCCGCCTTCTCGATCAGGCTCATCACGTCGCCCATGCCGAGGATGCGCGAAGCCATCCGGTCGGGGTGGAAGACGTCGAAGTCCTCGAGCTTCTCGCCGTTCGAGGCGAACATCACCTGCCGGCCGGTGACCTTGGCGATCGACAGCGCGGCACCACCACGGGCGTCACCGTCGAGCTTGGACAGCACCACGCCGTCGAAGCCGACGCCGTCCAGGAAGGCCTGCGCGGTGTTCACCGCGTCCTGGCCGATCATCGCGTCGACGACGAACAGGATCTCGTCCGGGGTGACCGCGTCGCGGATGTCCGCGGCCTGTTTCATCAGCTCCTCGTCGACGCCCAGCCGGCCGGCCGTGTCGACGATGACCACGCTGTACTGCTTGGTCCGCGCCTCGTCCATCGCCTGCCGGGCGACGTCGACGGGGTCGCCGACACCGTTGCCGGGCTCCGGCGCGAAGACCGGTACCCCGGCTCGCTCGCCGACCACCTGGAGCTGGGTGACCGCGTTCGGCCGCTGCAGGTCGGCGGCGACCAGCATCGGGGTCTGGTGCTTGCTCTCCTTCAGCCACTTCGCGAGCTTGCCGGCCAACGTCGTCTTACCGGCACCCTGCAGACCCGCGAGCATGATCACCGTCGGCGGCCGCTTGGCCATCCGCAGCTCACGCGTCTCGCCACCGAGGATCGTGACGAGTTCCTCGTTCACGATCTTGATCACCTGCTGCGCCGGGTTCAGCCCGCCGCGCACGTCGGCACCACTCGCGCGTTCCTTGACCGCGGCGATGAAGTCCTTCACCACCGGCAACGCGACATCGGCCTCCAGCAACGCGATCCGGATCTCCCGGGCGGTCGCGTCGATGTCGGCGTCGGTCAGCTTGCCCTTACCGCGCAGATTCTTGAAGGCAGCGGACAGGCGATCAGAAAGCGTGTCGAACACGAGAGAACAGTCCGTTTCTTTCGATGGAGCAGAGCCAGGAACCCGGCAACCCGACGAGTCTACCGGCCCCCGTTCCCCCGCACCCGTCCCGGCTTCCTGCGGACAGCGAGACTCGCGGCCGAGGCGGACCTCGACACCGCCTCCGCCGGGGGTAGCGCGAATTGCGGCCCGGACCGCCGCCACTCACAAACCTGCTCTGCGAAGCCCACAGCACGCTCATGCACGCCTGGCCAGGGCTGGTCGGGCGACGTTTGTGAGTGGCGGCGGTCCGGGGCCCCTCCCTCCCCACGCCTTTGTGCATCTCGCGCGGTTCGTCTGGGCCGGGGTGGGGCTAGGATCGGCTAACCGGGATTTTTGGGGTTAACGGTTAGGGGTTGGGTTGTGGGGAAGAGCAGGGTTGTGGTGGATGGGCCGTCCAATTTGGGGTTGCGGCCGCCGGCGCCGGGGACCGTGCCGGGGTGTTACAAGTTGGCTGGGGCCCTAAGGGATCAAGGGTTTGTGGGGCGCATCGGGGCCGGTGATGCGGGGTGCGTGACGCCGCCTCGGTATGACCGGGGGGATTGGGAGCCTGGGGATGGGGTGTTCAACGCCGAGGCGATGGCGGCGTACACCGTTCAGTTGGCCGATCGGGTTGGCAAGTTGCTTGATGACGGCCAGTTCGTGGTGTTGCTGGGTGGGGAGTGCAGCAATCTGCTCGGGCCGGCGCTCGCGCTGAGGCGGCGTGGGCGGTACGGGGTGGTGTATCTCGACGGGCACTCGGACATGCGCACTGTCGACAACGACGAGTACGTCGGTGCTGCCGGTGGTGAGGCGTTGGCGCTGGTGACTGGTCGCGGGCAGGACGACCTCACCGATCTGGGAGGCCTCAAGCCCTACGTTCGCGATACCGATGCCGTGATGCTCGGTTATCGCGAGGACGAGGCCTACCTCGACACCCTTCGCGAGGCCGGCATCCCCGACTGGTCGGCGCTCGCTGTCATCGACGGTCCTGAGGCCGCGGCGGCCGGAGTACTGAAGCATCTGGAGCGGGACGAACTGGATGGGTTCTGGGTGCACCTCGACGTGGACATCCTCGATGCCGAGGTGATGCCGGCCGTGGACAGCCCGGACCCGGGCGGCCTGCAGCACGAGCACCTTCGCGAACTCCTGAAGCCGCTTCTCGCCTCACCCGGGTGCGTCGGCTTCAACATCGGCATCTTCGACCCGGACCTCGACCCCGACGGCCGCTATGCCGCCGAACTCACGGACACGCTGGTCGCAGTACTGACCTCGGACACCCCGACGAGGGTGCCCGAGGCCTAGACGATCAGCTGAACGAGACCGGGATGTAGACGTCGCCAGTACGGTCGCTGGCGGCGAAGTGGTCGCGGCGGCTGACGATCGCGCAGGTGATGTCCGGGTTGCTGCAGTCAAGGCCGGAGTTCACCTCAGCGATGCGGATCTGCGCGGTGAAGGTGCCGTTGGCGGCGATCGGGTACGCCGCGCTGCCGCCGAGCGGACTGTTGGTCACCCAGGCCGACGGGCCGACCGTCGTACCACCCTGGCCGTCTCCCCCGGCGCACGGGCTGGGCTTGGTGCCGTAGCTGTAGTCGGAGGGCACGGCGCACAGCGCCACGTAGTACCCCTTGGCCGGGTCGTAGCCGCTGCCGGTCACGGTGATCGTCTCGCCGGCGGCAGCCAGGCCGGTCGCGTTGGAAGCATTCAGGGTCTTGCCGAGGTTGCTCGCGCTGCCCGGTGCGGCAGAGGCAGGGGTGACCAGGCCGACGGCCAGCGCGGTAGCGGCGGCGACGGTCAGGACGATCCGGCGAAGCTTTGTCATCTGGGCGGAGATCCTCTCTAGATGGCTGAAGTTAGGGTTGCCTAACTTCGAAGCCCAGACTAAGGGTTACCTAAGTCAGAAGGGAAGTCCGGTCTCATTCCCAGTACGCCGGCAGCCCGTGCGGGTCCGCGCGGCCGAGGATGCGCCTCACTCCCCCAGGCCAGACCTGCAGCGCGATGAGGAACTCCGGCTCGGCCTCCGGCGTACGGCGCATCGGCTCCAGACACAGGCGCGCCAGTGGAGCCGTCGGAGTCGCCCCGGCCCCCAGAGCGGCGATCAGCTCATCCCCGGCTGCCTGCTCCTCCGGTGAGAGGTACTGCCACATCACCGAGTGCCAGACGACAGTCACATGCCCCTCGGCCAGTTCCACGTTGCGCAGGAAGGACAGCGCGTCCTCACGCCGTACGTCGGCCGGCACCTTCCGCACGACCTCCAGTGCTCCGCGGAGACGCTTCAGCCGCGCTGTCATGTCCGGCCACACGTACGACGTCAGCGTGAGCGCCCCCTCCTCGCTCAGAGGGTTCACGGGAGCGATGTCGCTGCCGACCCGCTCGGCGATCCGCAAGGCGGCCGGTGTGAGCTCGCGACCAGACCAAGCCCCTTCCAGCACCACCGGGCTGTCAGCGGGTCCGTAGCCGGTCCCGTCGGCCAGGTTGTAGCGGTACTGGTCAGCACGCAGGTTGAGCCCACCACTCGCACCGATCTCGAACAGACGCACCGGCAGCGGCACAGACTCGGCAAGCCGCAGCAGCCCGCCGTACAGGGCGATAGAGCGGCCGACCTCATTCGTCTGAGGTGCCTGGGTCAGCAGGCTCCGCAGCTCGGGTCCACGCGCGGCCAGTACCTGCTCGAACGCCTCCCAGCCGAGTACTGCGTCCCACTCGCCACCGACGCTCGGGTAGAACGCCGCCAGCTCAGGCGCGCGCCCTGACAACACCAGCCGGTGTACGGATCCCAGTAGCCGCAGCCCGATCAGCGCATCGGCCGGGTACGACTCGAAGCCGGCCAACACGGTTGTGGACGCACCACCCAGCTCGTAGTCGTCCACAAGCCGCCGCAACAGGTCGGCGTACATAGGTGAGCCCAGGTCTTCGCAAGCCCCTGCCTGCCGCTGGAATGTCTGTACTAGATCCACCCGAACGACACTAGAAGGTCAGGCGATCCAGTATTGACTTGGCGGTCGTCCGCGCGTCTTCCTCTTCCAGAGGCGACCCGTTGCGGTCAGTCAGGTAGAAGACGTCCACACACTCCGCACCGAGCGTGCTCACGTGTGCCGACCTCACATCCGCCCCTGTCGCGGCAATCGCGGCAGCGACGTCATAGAGCAGTCCCGGCCGGTCATGGGCCCGCACCTGAAGCACCGTGGCCGTCTCGGATGCCCCAGGCAACAAGTCGACCCGGCTGGCAGCACTCTTCCCCCGCGAAGCCGACTGGTCCCGCGCGGCCAACCGGCGTACGAGATCACTGTCGTCGCGCAATGCGACCGCTAGCCGATCCCGCAACCTCACCGGGTCCGGAGGCGAGCCAGCAACCGACCACTGCGAGATCCCCAGCCCATCAACCGAGGTAACAACAGCAGCCCGTACTGCGAGCCGCTCCACCGCCAGTACTCCGGCCACCGTCGACAGCGTTCCGACCTGGTCAGGCACGGCCACATTGACGCGTACATCACCCCGGTGCTCCGACACCGTCACGCCAAGCCGCCCGACACCGACCACCTGGTGCAACTCCGGCACCGGGATCGGCGGAGCCTCGGTCCACAGCCCGGCCCCTCCCCCGGACAACTCGCCACGGACGCGCCGGGCGAGCTCACCCACCAGGCGGATGCGCCACGGCGAAGCAGCCGCAGGGCCTGCAGCGCGCGCATCGGCGTACGTGAGAGCTTCCAGCAGGTCCAGCGTCTCGGTATCGCGCACGATGCCCGCGACGAGGTCAACGGTCATCGGGTCATCCAGGTCGCGCCTGGTGGCAATCTGCGCCAGCACCAGGTGCTGCCGGACGAGCAGCGCGATCGTGTCGACGTCGGGCTCGGCAAAACCCAACCGGCGAGCAATGCCAGTCGCTATGCCAGCCCCGGTGACACTGTGGTCGCCCTCAACACCCTTGCCGAGGTCATGGATCAAAGCGGCAACCAGCAACAGGTCTGGACGCCGTACGTCGCGGACCATCGTCGACGCCTCGACACAGGTCTCCAGCAGATGCCGGTCGACCGTGTAGCGATGCACTGCCGACTGCGGCGGGCGGAAGCGGACCAGGTCCCACTCCGGGAGGATCCGCGCGATGTACCCGGCCTGGTCCAGCGCCTCCCAGACTTCCAGGAGACCCGAGCCAGCTCCGAGCAGCGCGCAGAGCAACCGTCGAGCCTCAGCAGGCCAGGGCTCCGGCAGCAGAGCAGCAGAGTTCGCCAGCCGAGCACAGACGGCCGGAGACAACACCAGATCCCTGTCCGCGGCTACAGCCGCCGCACGCAGCCCCAGCGAAGCATCCCGCTCCGGACGGGCATCCGGCATCAGGACTACTTCACCCTCGTGCTGCCCAACGCCCTCGTCCAGTGCCAGCAGCAGTGGCCCACCAGTGCGGTTACGGCGTCGCGAGCGAGGCGGCCGGGCCGTCAGGCTCTCGATCCGCCGCCACGACACGTCACACACGTGCGCCAACGTCCTGCCGGTCGAATAGATGTGTCGCAGCAAGGCATCGCGGTCCGGCAGGCCAAGTCCGGCAGCGACCTCTGCGGCCACGTCTGCGATCACTCGGTCGGTTGCACGGCCGGCGACGGAGTGCAGCTCATCCCTGATGTTCAGCAGGTCCAACCGCGCCCGCTCGACCACCGGGTGCGGTACGTCGATCAACCACGAGGCCACCAAGGCCCGCAGTACAACAGCATCCCGCAGTCCGCCGTACGCCTCCTTGAGGTCCGGCTCTGCCAAGTGCGCGAGCTCCCCGACCGTGTTGGCCCGGTCCCGGCACGCCTCGGCCAGCGCGGGCAGCCGTGTCTTCGCAGTACGGCGCCAGTCGGCCATCAGCACCGACCGCAACTGCAGTGTGAGGTGTGAGTCGCCTGCCACATGCCGAGCGTCCAGTAGCCCCAAGGCAACCCGTACGTCGTCCGCCGCAGCTGCCGACGCCTCAGCAACCGTGCGGACGCTGTGGTCGAGCTTGGTCCGCGAGTCCCACAGCGGGTACCAGATCTGGGCGGCCAATTCGTCGATCTGCGGGTACCCCTCGGTGTGCAGGAGCATCACGTCGAGATCGCTGTACGGCGAGAGCTCCTCCCGGCCGTAGCCGCCGACGGCGACCAGCGCGACGCCCTCGGTGGGAACACCGAGGGCGTCGCAGGCTTTCGAGAGGAGCAGATACAGCAGCGCGTCGGCCTCTTCGGCACGAGCGCGCCGCTGTGCTGCTCGATCCACCATCTAGAGGGCGTCTCCGTCCAGCTCGCCAGTACGGACTCGCACGATCGTCTCGACCGGGGTGACCCAGACCTTGCCGTCACCGATCTTGCCGGTCTGCGCAGCCTTCACGATCACGTCCACCACGTCGGCGCTGTCGCCGTCCTCGACGACTACCTCGAGCCGGACCTTCGGGACCAGGTCCACCTCGTACTCCGCGCCGCGGTAGACCTCGGTGTGGCCCTTCTGCCGGCCGTAGCCGCTCGCCTCGGTGACCGTCATGCCGGTCACCCCGAACGTCTCCAGCGCGGCCCGGACGTCTTCCAGCTTGTGCGGCTTGACCACCGCGGTGATCACCTTCATACCTTCGCACCTTCCTTCTCGGTGTCGGTCTCAACCTCTGCGGCGGCCGCCGGACGGGCGATCGCACTGTGACCCCGCAGGCCCGAGCCCGCGGCCAGGAAGTCGTACGCCGTCTCCGCGTGCTCGGCCTGGTCGACACCGGCAACCTCGTCGTCCTCGCTGAGGCGGAAGCCGATCGTCTTGTCGATCACCTTGCCGAGGATGAAGGCGACCACGAACGAGTAGACAGCAACCACCAGGTTGGCCAGCGCCTGCTTGCCGAGCTGGCTCGCACCGCCACCGTAGAACAGCCCGTCCACAGCGGACGGAGCCGCCGCGGTGCCGAGGAAGCCGATCGCCAGCGAGCCGACCAGACCGCCGACCAGGTGCACGCCGACCACGTCGAGGGAGTCGTCGAAGCCGAGCTTGTACTTCAGCGAGACCGCGAAGGCGCAGATTCCACCGGCCACGACACCGAGGATGAGCGAGCCGACCGGGGTGAGCGCACCACAGGCCGGGGTGATCGCGACCAGACCGGCGACCGCGCCGGAGGCCATACCCAGCGTGGTGGCCTTGCCGTGCCGGATCCGCTCCACGATCAGCCAGCCGACCACGGCAGCGGCGGTGGCAACCTGGGTGTTCACGAAGACGACCGCGGCGGTGGTGCCGGCGCTCAGCGCCGAACCCGCGTTGAAGCCGAACCAGCCGAACCACAGCAGCCCGGCGCCGAGGACGACCAGCGGCAGGCTGTGCGGCCGCATCGGGTCCTTCCGCCAGCCCACGCGGCGCCCGAGCACGAACGCCAGGGCTAGTGCTGCCGCACCGGCGTTCACGTGTACCGCGGTACCACCGGCGAAGTCGATCGCCTTCAGCTTGTCGCCGATCCAGCCGCCGGCTCCGTCGTCCAGGAACCAGACGGAGTGCGCGACCGGGAAGTACACCAGGCACGTCCAGCCCGCGACGAAGGCGATCCAGCCGCGGAAGGTGGCCCGGTCGGCGATCGCACCCGAGATCAGCGCCGGGGTGATGATCGCGAACATCAGCTGGAAGGCGACGAAGGCGAGCGTCGGGATGGTCCCGGTGACCGCCTCGGGAGCGATCAGGCCCTTCAGCCCGGCTACCGAGAAGTCGCCGATCACATGCCCGGTGTCACCACCGAACGTCAGCGAGTAGCCGACCACCACCCACAAGATGGTGACGACCGCGATGGTGATGGCGCTCATCATCATCATGTTCAGCACGCTCTTGACGCGCACCATGCCGCCGTAGAAGAAAGCCAGGCCCGGTGTCATCAAGAACACCAGGGCGGCACTGACCAAGACCCAGGCGGTATCGCCGGCGTTGATCTCCATCAACGTCATCCCTTCGATCGATCGGGGGGTGGGCCGTGCGTCCTCAGTCGGGACAGTTCCGCAACGCCGGGGAACCCACGCACGCCCACTCCGCAAACGGTGTCGGCGCGCCGTTTCAACCGATCGGTCCTCATGTTTCAGGCATGTGACAAAGCACCTCGTTAAGTGACATCGGCGTGACATCGCCCAGTTGTGACACTCTGGCTAGACCACACGGGCCGCAGCCGCGCCACTGCGACCGTCCGAGCTGGGGAAACTGAGATGGGGCACAACAGCGGGGAGAAGCCGCGCCGCGGCAGGCCACGGGACCCGGACGCAGAGCCGAGGATCCGCCGGTACGCCGTCCAGCTGCTGCTGGAGCGCGGATTCGACGGGATGACCGTCGACGACGTGGCCGAGGCGGCCGGCGTCGGCAAGGCAACGATCTACCGGCGGTGGGCGAGCAAGGAACTGCTGGCCGGCGACGCGATGGCCGAGATGTTCGACATCGAGATCCCGGATGCCGACACCGGGTCGATCGCGGGTGACCTGCGCCAAGTCTACCGCGACGCCCTGGCCTTCGTGAACACCAAGGAAGGTGTCGCGCTGATCAGGCTCGCCGTGACCGAGATCAATCGGGACGAGCAGTTCACCGTGTTCTACCGGAACTTCCTGCAGCGCCGGATCGCCATGACCGAGGCGGCGCTGGAGCGGGCCCGCAAGCGCGGTGAGCCGATCCGGCCCGACGCGGATCCGGTGCTGATGGTCCAGTGGCTGGCCGGCGTACTGATCCTCCGTGCCCTGACGGGTGAGGAGATGCCGGCTGTCGAAGATGCCGATCGTCTGGTCGCGATGACCATGAAGAGCGTCACGCCGTAGTCAGCCGCGGATGCCGGGCCCGATGGCGACGCCGTCGACCTCGAGCTCGGTGACGCGGCGGACCTGGCCCGACTGCAGGTTCCAGGCCAGCAGCCAGTCGGTGACCTGGAACAAGGCGGTCTGGCTGTCGTACCAGCCGAGCAGGGAACAGCAGCCCGGTTCGCGGATCCGGTCCGGTGAGGTCCGGCCGGGAGTCGGCGTCGCCGCCGGGGTCTCGCCCAGCACCAGCAGCCGGTCCTCCAGCGGCTCGAGCGCCGAGATCGCCGCGACCACCTGGGCTCGCGACGCGACGGTCGGCACCTGCGGCAGCGGGTTCGCGACGAAGACCCTCGCAACCAAGTTGCTGCCAGCAAACGTTTGTCCCACCCAGCGGCTCACCGGCAACCGCGGGTTGCTCACCTCGACCCAGCCGTTGCCCCCGGCGTACTGGCGCAGCGCCACCTGCCCCGCCGTACCGTCCAGCCGGTACGGCGCTGTCGCGTCCTCAGCATCGTTGCTCACGGCAACAGCACCGACGACCGGCTGCTGAGCGCTCTCCAGATCGACATCGATCCGGTACGCCGAACCTGGCCCGCTGATGATCAACCGGGTGCTGTTCTCCAGCCAGGAGACGCTGCGGAGGTCCTGCGACGGCAACCGGATCGACCGGACGTCCGCCGTACTCACGTCGATCACGAACACCCCACCGGGCTGCGGGAACGCGACGAGCTTCCCGTTCGGCGCGATCGCTCCGGAGCTGAGCGGCTGGCCGGTCGCGATCGGCCGGAGCTCGGTCGCGGCCTGCGCCCAGTGCGAGTCGGAGCTGAGGAAGAGCGGCACGTAGTTGCCCTCTTGCGAGCTCAGGATCACGGCGGCGACGCGATCCATCGGGTTGTCCTTGAGATCCCCGGCGTCGTCCGGGATCCGCAGCAGGTCGCCCAGCGGCGTGGAGACTCGATCGAGGAAGCGCTCACTGCCCGCGGGCGGCGCGTTCCAGTAGTTGATCCCCGAGATCTGACCGGCCGGCGGAATCGAGCCGGGCAGGCTCGGCGTGGTGTCGGGCGGCGTGAACGCGTTCTTGCCACCGCCGAGCGTCATCACGAGAACACCGATCACCACTCCCAGCAGCATGGCGATCAGCCCGGCGATGACACTGCGCCGCTGCCTGCGGCGGTACGCGAGGCCGCCCTCCCAGGCGGCGTCGGCGAGGTCGGGCTCGGGCAGCCGGTCGGACGCCTGGTTCAGCAGGACAGGGACCTCCTGCCGTCTCATCGCGAGTCTCCCCTGGTGACGTCGCGCCAGTCCTTGGTACCGAGCTCCAGGCGAAACCGGCTGAGGGCGGTCATCCCGTTCGTGTGCACGGCCGAGTGGGACATCCCCAGTGCGTCGGCGGTCTCGAACTCCGTGAGCTCCTCGAAGTGCAAGAGCACCAGTACTGCGCGCTGCTGCGGGCTGAGAGCGGCCAATGCGGTCTTGACCGGATCCTCCTCGCCCTCGAAGACCTTGGCCCGCGACCAGCGCGACAACGCCGCCTGGTAGAGGATCCCGAGCACGTAGGCGTCCGGGTCGTCGACCTTGCCCCACCGCAACGACAACCGCGTGAAGGCATGCAGGAGTTGCTCCCCAGCCCGCTCCAGATCGCCGTACACGAGGTACGCCGTCCGGAGCCACCTACCCTGCCGCGCATCGACGTACGCGGCGAACTCTGGGTCGACAGTGTCGCGCATCCACCCCTCCCAGACATGCCTTGCCGTGCGTGGAGCCATTCAACCTCTCAACTACCCAAAAGGGCATGCCCCTGACCGTACGAGTCGCCGCAGTGTTGGCTGGAAGACAGCCAGGACCAATGCGAGCACACCGCATCCACCCCAGAGACCTAGCGGGCCGACCGCCGCGTAGACCTGCGTACCGACCAGTGGCGCGACAGCGGTGGCTACTCCCCAGCTGAGCCCGTACGTAGCGAGGTAGCGACCGCGTGCATGCTCTGGAGCGAGCTCGGCGACCACCGAAAGCGCTCTGCCAATCAGCACCAGATCCCCGAGGCTCCAGACGACAGCAGCGGCCAGGAACGCCGGCAAGCTCTGGGAGAAGCCGTTGGCGATCAGGCCGGCGCCTAGCAACACGTACCCCAGTGTCATGGCCTGGAAGTCATCGAGCGCCTGCAGCCGACGGGTTCGCAGTACGGGCTGTACTGCGACTTGTGCGATCGCCGAGACGGCCAGGATGAGGCCGACGCCCGACGCGGACACACCACGGTCAAGCAGAGTGAGTGGAAGCCCGAACACGATCACCATGGCGAGTACTGCAAAGACAGTGCCGGACCCGAGCACCCACAGCAGCCGCCGATCCCTCCAGACCGCTGCTGCAGCCGGTGCCGCCTTAACTCCACCCGGCAGCGCGATGGCAACCAGGACAGCACAGGCCACGCAGGTGATGGCGTCAGCGACGAACAGCCAGCGCAGGTCCCACTGCCCGAGCCACGCAGCAAACAGCCCGGCGACAACCGCCGCCACCGCCATCACCGCACCCAGCAACCCGTACGCCGCCGGCCTGTCGGCGGGCTCTGTCACGTCCGCGATGATCGCCTGGCTGGGCGGCTCATAGATCTCGAACGTCAACCCCAGCACCACCACAGCCGGTACTGCGGACCACAAGCTCCCCGAAGCCGCGATCCACAACTGCCCCACTGCACACCCGACCAGCCCGAGCACGATGGTCAACCGCCGCCCCAGCCGATCAGCAAGCAGCCCGCCGAACACCCGGGACGGCAACGTCGCGGCGCCGAACACCGTCAACACCAGCCCCGCCTCGGCGACACTCGCCCCCAGCTCGACCGTGAGCACCACCGCGAGAAACGGCAGCGTGAAAGCGCCCAGCCGATTCACTCCCCGGGCAACCACCAGCACCCACACGGCCGCAGGCAACCTGCGGTGACTAGCTAACTCGGTATGGTTGGTCACGACAGTGCACCCTACGAAGTCCGGAGTGACCGGTCAAGTGAACTTCGATAGTCACATCCTCACCGTGCTGACCGCCGCCATGGCACTGGTCAACCGGCTGACCCCCGGACAGTCCGGCGGCTCGGCCTTCGAAGGCCCCAAGGGCGACGAGCTCGCCATAGCGACTGCGGACGCGCTCGGCGACGACGGCCGCCCGAGGCCGGAGGTGAGCACCGGCGATGCGAAGTACCTGGCCGCGGTGGCGAACCGGATGCGAGTCGTCTTCGAGGCGGCGCACAGCGGGGACATGGACCGAGCTGCGGTGGAGGTCAACGCCTTACTGCTCGACACCAACGCACGGCCGCAGCTCGACCGAACCGGCTCGCCGGGCTGGAACCTTCACTTCCACGGCGCCGACGACACCCTGGCGAACGGCTGGGCCGCCGGCTGCGCGGCAGGGCTGGCCATGGCCCTCGGCAGTGACCTGGCAGGCCGGCTAGGCGTCTGCTCCGCGCCGGCCTGCGACCGGGTGTTCGTCGACGCCTCCCGCAACAGCGCCCGGCGGTTCTGCTCACCTCAATGCCAGAGCCGCGTCAAAGCGGCCGCCCATCGAGCTAGACGGCTCCAGACACCGTGACGCCGGCACGGTAGGTCTCTACTGCCCGGCGGGTGTCGTCAGCGACCAGATCCGCGTTGATGGCGGCGCCTGCCGCGAGACCTGCGGCGGCTGAGGTGATCACCTGGACCATCGGGTCCGTGACGTTGCCTGCCACCCAGACGCCCGGGACCTCCGTGGCTCCAGTGGCATCTGAGTCGATCGCCGTGCCCACTACGACTCCACGTGCCTCGCGGACCACCGCCTTGAGGCCCAGGTCGGTCAGGAAGTCCGCGCGAGCCTCAAGCTGCGTCTGGACGACCAGCGCCTGTCGCGGGATGACCCTGCCACCCTCCAGGCGAACGCCAGTGAGCTTGTCGTCAGCCACCTCCACCGACTCGACCTTTCCTTGCACCACAGAGATCCCGCGAGCAGCGAACTGCTCCCACTCCTCCTCCGTCGGCTCCAACGTGTCATTGAGGAACAGCGTCACGTCATCGCTCCACTGGCGGAACAGCAGCGTCTGATGCCCAGCCATCGCACCAGTAGCCAGTACGCCGATCGCCTGGTCGCGCACCTCCCACCCGTGGCAGTACGGGCAGTGCAGCACGTCCCGCCCGAACCGCTCAGCCACCCCCGGTACTGCGGGCAACTGGTCGACAACCCCAGTCGTCACCAGCAACCGCCGAGCCTCCACCGCCTCACGCCCAGCCAGCTCCACCACGAACCCGTACTCCGATCCGCCTGGCCGCACCCTGGTGACGGTGTCGATCACCACGTCCCCGCCGTACCCGCTGACCTCGGCCCGCCCGATGGCGTAGAGCTCGGACGGCGGGACGCCATCCCGGGTCAGGTAGTTGTGCACGTGCTCCGCCGGGGCGTTGCGCGGCGTGCCGTTGTCGACCACCAGCACCGACCTGCGCGCCCGGACCAGCGCCAGCGCACCACTCAGCCCGGCAGCTCCCCCGCCGATCACCACCACGTCGTACCGCTTCATCATCGAACTCCTTCGTTGTCGATCCTGGTCCGACCAGCTGGCGCCTTCTCTGAAACCATGAGGTGCCTTCTCGAAAATGACAAATATCTTTGCCAGAATGGCAAGATGGAACCTGATCTCGACGACGTCATCGAAGCAGTCGGCCCGCGCCTGCGAGCGCTCCGCCTGGAACGCGACACCACCCTCACCCAGCTCTCGGAGGCGACCGGCATCTCGGTCAGCACGCTGTCGCGGCTCGAGTCCGGCCAGCGCCGGCCGACGCTGGAACTGCTGCTGCCGCTGGCCCGCGCCCATCAGGTCCAGCTCGACGAACTGGTCGACGCACCACCGACCGGCGACCCCCGCGTGCACGCCAAGCCGTTCAAACGCGGTGGCTCGACGATGATCCCGCTCACCCGGCGGCCGGGCGGCGTCCAGGCGTTCAAGCAGATCGTGCCGGCGGGCTGGCCGGGCGGCGAGGTGCAGCAGAAGGTGCACGAGGGCTATGACTGGGTCTACGTGCTGTCCGGCCGGATCCGGCTGGTGCTCGGCGACCAGGATTTCATCCTGGCCGAGAGCGAGGTGGCGGAGTTCGACACCCACATCCCGCACTGGTTCGGCAACCCCGGACCGGGCCCCGCGGAGATGCTCTGCCTGTTCGGCCCCCAGGGCGAGCGGATGCACGTCCGCGCCCGCTCGAAGTAGTACTCTTCCCCGCGGTCGTCACTCCAGGAGAGGACTTTGTCCGTGAGCGTTGCGTTGTTCACCCTCGGCGGCACTATCTCGGTGACCGGCGGAGCCCGGCTGACCGGCGCCGACCTGACCGCCGCAGTACCGGGCCTGGCTGACCTGCCGGTGCCCCTGGAGATCCAGGACGTGGAGGCGATGCCGAGCGCGAATCTCACGCTGGCCAAGATGCTCGACGTCGTGGACGCCGCTTCGAAGGCGATCAGCAACGGTGCGACCGGCATCGTCGTCACCCAGGGCACGGACACCTTGGAGGAGACGGCCTTCCTGGTCGACCAGGTCTGGCCGCACTCGCAGCCGTTCGTCCTCACCGGCGCGATGCGCAACCCGACCCTGGCCGGCCCCGATGGCCCGGCGAACCTGCTCGCCGCTGCCCGCGTCGCCTGCTCCCCCGCCGCCCGCGACCTCGGCGCAGTCGTCGTCTTCAACGACCAGATCCACGCAGCCCGCTGGGTCCGCAAGACGCACAGCACCAGTACTGCGACATTCGCGTCCCCGAACGCCGGACCGATCGGCCAACTCGTGGAGGGCCAGGTCCGGATACTGGCCCGCCCCAGCCGGCAGGACGGCGTACCGGGTCGGGCTGAGCCTTCTGACCTCGAAGCGGCGCGGGTCGCGCTCTACACCGTCACGCTCGACGACGACGGAGTACTGCTGGCAGGGCTGGCCGACACTCATCAAGGGCTGATCGTGGCCGGGTACGGCGTGGGGCACGTGCCCGCGGTGCTGGCGCCAGTACTAGGGGAGCTGGCCGAGCGCATCCCGGTCGTGCTGACCTCGCGGACCGGCAGCGGATCCGTCCTCCGCAACACCTACCGCTCGCCTGGCTCCGAGTCCGACCTTCTCGCTCGCGGACTCATCGCCGGCGGCTTCCTCGACCCCTACAAGGCGCGTGTGCTCCTAAGGTTGCTCTTGGCAACAGGTGAGGGGCGGGACGAGATCAACGCCGCCTTCGCTCAGCATCACTGACCTCGGCCGCCTTGGTGGTCAGATAGTTCTGCTCCGGCAGGCTGGTGGTACGCCGGGCCGCCGCGCTGAAATGCTTCGCGGCGGTCTCGAACTCTCCGAGCATCTCGTAAAGATGCCCCCGTACCGCGTCCAGCCGGTAGTGCCCCGCAAGCTTCTCGTCCAGCGGTCGCAGCAGCTCCAACCCCGCCTGCGGCCCGTCGAGCATCGCCTGGGCGATCGCACGGTTCAGCGTCACCATCGGATTGCCCGACAGCCCCTCCAGCAGTCCGTAGAGCCCGACGATCTGCGGCCAGTCGGTGTCCTCCGGCCGGGCCGCCTCGTCGTGCAGCGCGGCGATCGCGGCCTGCAACTGGTACTCCCCCAGCGGCGGTCGCTTGAAGGCATCCACCGCGAGCGCGACCCCTTCGTCGATGAACTCCTTGTTCCACAACGACCGGTCCTGCTCCGCCAGCGGAATCAACTCACCCGCTGAGCCGGTCCGCGCCAGCCGCCGCGCGTCGTTGAGCAGCATCAACGCCAGCAGCCCGGTGACCTGGCCGTTCTCGGGCAGCAACCGGTGCACCATCCGGGTCAGCCGGATCGCCTCGGCGGACAAGTCGGCACGCTGAAGCTCAGCGCCCGTGCTGCTCGCATAGCCCTCATTGAACAACAGATAGAGCACGTGCAGCACCTGCGCCAAGCGCTCCTCGTCCTGTGACAACTCGAACGGCAGTCCCTTGAGCTTCTGCTTGGCCCGGCTGATCCGCTGCGCCATCGTTGCCTCAGGCACCAAGTACGCCGTGGCGATCTCGGCCGTCGTCAGCCCGCCGACCGCCCGCAGCGTCAAGGCGATCGCCGAGGCCGCGGTGAGCGCCGGGTGGCAGCACAAGAACAGCAACCGCAGCGTGTCGTCGTGCTCCTCGACCTCCTCGGCCGGCACCTCGCGATGCGCCGCCAACTCCTCACGCCGCCGCCGCGCCTGTTCCTGGCGGACCTCGTCGATGAACCGGCGCAACGCGGCCTGGATCAGCCAGCCCCGCGGGTTGTCCGGCACCCCGTCACGCGGCCACGTCTTCGCCGCGGCGATCAGGGCCTCCTGCACGGCATCCTCGGCCGCCGTGAAGTCTCCGGTACGCCGTACCACCGCGCCGAGCACCTGTGGCGTCAACTCGCGCAGCAGATCCTCGAGCCTGGTCCCCTCCACCTTCGCCACGGACGGATCCTTTCAGATAGTGGGCCGACACGTCCGGATAAGCTCATGCCATGGCTGGGGACAAAGTACGCGCGCTCGTGTTCGGTGAGGTTGCTGAGGAGTACGACCGGGTCCGGCCGGGCTATCCGCCCGCGCTGATCGAGGACATGCTCAGCTACTCGTCGCCGACAACGGCTCTGGATGTCGGCGCCGGAACAGGCAAGGCGACCTTCGCAGTCGCCTCCAGCGGCGTACAGATCACGGCGCTCGAGCCGGACCCAGCCATGGCGCTCGTACTGCGGCAGCGCGTGGCCGGACTCGCGGTGAACATCGCCATAGCTTCACTGGAGTCGTACGAGCCGGAGGAGCCGGTCGACCTCGTCTACAGCGCCCAGGCGTTCCACTGGACCGCCCCGGAGACACGCTGGACCCGTACTGCGGCTGCCCTGCGCCCGGGCGGCTCGCTGGCCTTGTTCTGGAACATGGAGCGCCTGCCGGACGCCGCAGTACGGGCAGGGGTCGCCGAGGTTCTGAACGAGTATGAGCTGCAGGTATGGAGCGATTGGCCTGAGTCCGACCAGCTTCAGCCCGATCCGGAGCTGGCAGCGCGGCCTGAGTTCGCGGAGTTCCGGTGGGAGCTCTACCGATGGGAGCGCACCCTGCCGATGGACGACTACCTCGCCAACCTGAGCACCGTGTCGGCGTACCGGATGCTCGAGGACGAGGACCGCGACGAGCTCCTCGACAAGCTGCGAGACGTCCTGCCCGACCCCGTCACGCTCGAGATCGCGACCAAGCTCCACCTGGCCAAGCGGGTCTAGTTTCCTAGTCGAGCAGGGCGTCGACGAACTGCTCGGCGTCGAAGGGGGCCAGGTCGTCGGCGCCTTCGCCGAGGCCGACCAGCTTCACCGGCACGCCGAGCTCGCGCTGGACGGCGATCACGATGCCGCCCTTCGCCGTACCGTCCAGCTTGGTCAGCACCAGGCCGGTCACGTTGATCACCTCGGCGAAAACGCGCGCCTGGGTGAGGCCGTTCTGGCCGGTTGTGGCGTCGATGACGAGCAGTACCTCGTCCACCTCAGCGGTCTTCTCGATCACCCGCTTGACCTTGCCGAGCTCGTCCATCAGGCCGGTCTTGGTGTGCAGCCGGCCGGCCGTGTCGACCAGGACGACGTCGGCCTGCTCGGCGATGCCCTGCTTGACCGCGTCGAACGCGATGCTGGCCGGGTCGCCACCCTCGGGCCCGCGGACGGTCTTCACGCCGACCCGCTCACCCCACGTCTGCAACTGGTCGGCCGCCGCGGCCCGGAACGTGTCGGCAGCGCCGAGCAGGACCTGCTTGTCCTCGGCGACCAGTACCCGGGCCAGCTTGCCGACCGTGGTGGTCTTGCCGGTGCCGTTGACGCCCACGACCAGGACTACTGCGGGCTGGCCGTCCGTGCGCTCGACCTTCAGCGAGCGGTCCAGCGTGGGGTCGACCAGCGCGATCAGTTCCTCTCGCAGGATGGTCCGCGCCTGGTCGCCGGTGACTCCTTCGATCCGGACCCGAGTGCGCAGCTTCTCGACCAGTTCCTGCGTCGGCGCGACGCCCACGTCGGCCGTGATCAGCGTGGTCTCGATGTCCTCCCACGCCTCGTCGTCCAGCTTGTCCCGCGACAGCAGCGCGAGCAGTCCCTTGCCCAGCGAGCCCTGGGAGCGCGCCAGCCGGGCCCGGAGCCGGACCAGTCGACCCTGCGCGGACTCGGGCTTCTCCACCGTCACCGTGCCGGTGGCGGGCTCGGGCAGCTCGGTGTCCTCGAGCGTCCGGGTCGGCGTGTCCCGCGGCTCCTCGGCGTCGTCGCCGACCTTGGGCTCGGTCAGCTCCGGGGCCGGTTGGGTAGCGGGCAGCTCCGCCCTACGGCGCCTGGAGACAACCAGACCGGCCGTACCGGCGACCAGTACGACGGCAATCACCGCGATGATCGCGATCAGGGCCTGGTCGGTGAGCATGGTGACAAGCTGAGGGGTCGACACGATCACCCATCTTCGCAGACGCCCGGACCGCGTCCGGCAGCACTCACGGCAGGACGAGGGCCGGTTGCGTTGTGTGAGGAGCCAGTTCCGGACGGTGGGTCAGCAGTACGACGGTGCGGCTGCCTGCCGCGGCGAACAGGTCTGCAAGGAGCGCCCGGCCGGTCTCCTCGTCCAGGTGCTCGGTGGGCTCGTCCAGCACCAGTACGTCGTGGTCCGCGAGCAGCAAGCGGGCGAACGCGAGCCGCTGCCGCTCACCGCCGGACAGTCTCGCCCCGTGCTCGCCCACCATGGTGCCGAGCCCGTTCGGCAGGCTGAGCACGAAGTCTCCCAGCCGGGCGCGGTACAGGGCCCGCCAGAGCTGCAGGTCGCTGGTACCGGGTTTGGCGAGCAGCAGGTTCTCCCGGATGCTCGTGTCGAACACGTGGCTCTCCTGCGTCAGCAGCCCGATCGCTGAGCGCACGTCGTCACCCGAGAGGTCGGTGAGGCTGACACCGCCCAATGCGACTTCACCGGCGCTCGGCTCCAGGAAACGCAGTAGCACGGATGCCAGCGTGCTCTTCCCTGAGCCACTCGGCCCAGTCACCACTACTCGGCTCCCGGCTGCCACAGTTAGCCCGACGTCCCGTAGTACGTCACGGCCGTCGTAGCCCGCGCTCAAGTGGCTGATCACGAGGTCACGGCCGACCGGCAGCTTGTGAGGTTTGGCGGGCTCCGCTACCGGGGTTGGTGCGCTTAGCAGGTCCTGCACTCTTGTCAGCGAGGACTTCACCCGCATGGCGACCTGGGCCGTGGCTGGGATGCCACCGAGCGCGTCTGCGAGTGCCAGCGGGGTGAGGACGAGCACGGCGAACACAGGGCCGGAGATGTCGGCGCTGCTGCCTAGTACTAGTCCGGCCACGCTGGCTCCGCCGACGCAGAGCACTAGCAACGCGTTGCCCAGTCCTGCGCTCCATGCCGATCGTCGCTCAGCAGCCGCCAGCCGCGCATCCGCTGCACTGAAGGAAGCCAGTACTGCGTCCGTCGCGTTGAAGGCCACCACGTCGGCAGCAGTCAGGAGTGTCTCCGTCGCACCCGCTGCGACCTCTCCCCGGTGGCCTGCGATCGCCCGCTCAGCACACCGGGCGCTGTGGGCCGTCAGCCACGGCACCACCGTGCAGGCGAGTGCTACTGCGACCGCCACCGCAGCTCCGGCCGCAGGCAGCAATACCACTAGCAAGGCGACCGTCGCGAGGGCTGTCACGCTCGCCACCAACACGGGAAGAATCACCCGCAGCCACAGGTCAAGTACTGCATCCACGTCGAGCAGTAGACGCGCCAGCAGGTCCCCGCTCCGCACGGACCCCAGCCCGGCCGGCGCCAACTCCTCCAACCGCCCAGTGATCCGCGACCGCGTCTCCCCCAACACCCGGTACGCCGCGTCGTGCGCGGCCAGCCGCTCGACGTACCGGAAGAACCCACGCCCGACCCCGAACGCCCGCACCGCCACAATCGCCACCAGCAACGTCAACACCGGAGGCTGCGCAGCCGCTGTCGTAATCAACCACGCAGAGGTCGCAAGCAGCCCAACAGCAGCCCCAGAAGCCAGCACACCCGCCAACACAGCCAAAACAAGCCGCGGCCAAACAATCCGCTCCGGCATCACCAACCCCACCAAGCCGCTCACCTCACCACCACCGATCCAGTCAATGCTGCGTCGAGCGACTTGGGCGACCCGACGGTGACGACTCGGTCCGCGGCCGCGAGGAGGGCTGGGCGATGGGCTACCAGCAGGACTGTGCGGCCGGAGGCGCGTAGGTGGGCGACTACTGCTGCCTCTGCCTCTGCGTCTAGCCCGGCGGTTGGCTCGTCGAGCAAGAGCACGGGTGCCTCCGTCACCAGCGCTCGGGCGAGTGCTACCCGCCGCCGCTGGCCTCCCGAGAGCAATTGGCCGCCTTCGCCAACCTGCTGAGCTGGATCGAGCTCCGACGCGCCTGCCTGGGCCAGCGCGCGCAGTACCTGGGTGTCAGTGGCCGCAGGTCGACCGAGGCGGATGTTGTCGGCGATAGTGCCCGTCCGAAGCCCCGGCCGCTGCGGCACCCACGCGAACTGCGCCCGCCACCGCTCCGGAGCGAACTCATCAGCAGCGCTCGCACCAGCCACCACTACCCCGCGCTCAGGTACGACGAAGCCGAGCACCGCGGCGAGCACTGTGGACTTCCCAGCACCACTAGGGCCAGCGAGAGCGACCACCTCTCCCGGCCAGAGGTCCAGGTCGCACCCCTCCAGCGCCGGCTCGTCTCGACCGGGGTACAGCACAGTCACGTCATGCAGATGCAGCGGCGTCACCCGCAGGTCCGGTACGTCGGTCCGCTCGCCTCGCTGCGGTAGTGGCGTCTCCAGTACTCGGAAGACCTCTTCGCTGGCAGCAACGCCGTCCGCACTCGCGTGGAAGTGCGCACCGACCTGCCGCAGTGGCAGGTAGGCCTCCGGCGCCAGGATCAGGACCAGCAACGCCGTCTCCAGCCCGAGCTTGCCGTCGATGAGCCGCAGCCCGACACCGACCGCGACGAGCGCCACCGAGATGCTCGCGAGCAGTTCCAGTACGAACGACGACAGGAACGCCAGCCGCAGACTCTTCATCGACGCCACCCGGTGCCGGTCGGTCACCTCGCGTACTGCGGTCACTTGCCCCTTCGCCCGGCCGAACAGCTTCAGCGTCGGCAGTCCGGCCACCACGTCGGAGAAGTGATGAGCCAGTACTGCGAGCGCATGCTGCCGCCGACGGCTGTGCGCCTGGGTAGCCCAGCCGACCAGCGCCATGAAGACCGGGATCAGCGGCAGTGTCACCGCCACGGTCCCGGCGGCGATCAGGTCTCCAGTGGCCATCCAGCCCACCACACCGGCCGGGACTGTCGCCGCAAGCACGAGTTGCGGCAGGTAGCGAGCGAAGTACGGGTCTAGGTCGTCGAGGCCCTTGGTGAGCAGGGTTGTCAGTGCACTGCTCCGCTCGCCACTGAGCCAAGCCGGCCCGAGCTTCAGCGAGTGCTCCAGCACCTGCCTGCGCAATGTCGACTTCACCGCAGCCGCCGCGCGCTGCGCCACCACCTCCTGCACCCAGACCAGCACGGCGCGCGCCAACAGCACCGCTGCCAGCAACCACGCCACCTGACCGACCGCGGCGCCGTGCAACACGACCTGTGTGATGCCGTGGGCCAGCAGCACAGCCTGCACGATGATCAGGAGCCCGGTGGCGACGCCGATGAGCACAGAGCCGACCAGGAAGCCCCGGGCAGCCTTGGCCCTCCGCAGCAACCGCGGATCAAGCGGCTTCACGAGACCGCGACCGGCTCGACGGTGACGCGCTTGCGGAACACCCAGTAGGTCCACCCCTGGTAGAGCATCACCAACGGCGTGAAGATCGCCGCAATCACCGTCAACACCTTCAACGTGTACGCCGAGGAGGCTGCGTTGGTGACCGTCAGGCCCCACGCGGGATCAAGCGTCGACGGCAACACCGCCGGAAACATCGCCACGAAGAGCGAAGCCACACCCAACGCAATAGCCAAGGCGGTCCCAGCAAAGGCCCAACCCTCCCGGGCGGTGCTGGAGTGGGAGGAGCCGACCGCCCCCGAGGCCTTCGCTCCGCTCGGCTTGTTGGCTGCGAGGCCTGCCAGTAGGGCTGCAGCTGCCAGCGCGGCGAGTACAACCGACGCGGCGTTGCCGCGTATCGCGTGTGCCCACACAAGGAACCCGACGACCAGCGCGGCCGCAGCCAGGCCAGTCACCGACGCGAGGCGGTTGGCGCGGTGGCGTAGGTCGTCAGTTGTTCGCAGGGTCAGGAAGATTGCGCCGTGAGCTACGAAGAGGGCTGTGAAGGCGACTCCGCCGAGTAGGGCGAAGGGGTTGAGCAGCGTCCCCAGGTTTCCTACGAACTCGTGGGAGGCGTCCAGTGGTAGGCCGCGGACGAGGTTGGCGAAGGTGATGCCCCACAGCAGGGCCGGGACCAGCGAGCCGATCGTGATCAGGGTGTCCATCCGGCTTCGCCACGGTAGGTCGTCGCGCTTGCCGCGGTACTCCAGCGCCACCCCGCGCAGGATCAGCGACACCAGGATCGCGAACAGCGGCAGATAGAAACCGCTGAAGAGCGTCGCGTACCACTCCGGGAAGGCCGCGAACGTCATCGCGCCCGCGACGATCAGCCACACCTCGTTGCCGTCCCAGACCGGACCGATCGTGGTGATCACCGCGCGCCGCTCCGGCTCGTCCCGGCCGAGCACGCGCAGCAGGATGCCGACCCCGAAGTCGAACCCCTCCAGCACGAAGTACCCGATCCACAACCCCGCGATGACGACGAACCAGATTGTCGTGAGTTCCATTCAGACCACCCCTAGTAGGCGAAGGAGAGCGGTTTGGCGGCTTCGTCCGGTGCATCGTCGGGGGGATCCCCCGGCAACGGCGAGGCACCCGCGAGCCCGGCCCGGATCGACTTGAGCATCAGCTTGACCTCGACCACCGCCAGTAAGCCGTACAGAAGCGTGAAACCGATCAGCGAGATCAGTAACTCGGTCATCGTGGTGCCGGGCGAGACGCCGGACGCGGTCGGCAGCAGGCCGAACACCAGCCACGGCTGCCGGCCCGTCTCGGTGAAGACCCAGCCGAAGACGTTCGCCAGCAACGGCAGCAGCGGTAGCGGCACCGCCAGCCAGACCAGCATCCGATGCGGCGCTCGTCCTTTTCTTGTTGCCCAGAGCAACAAAACGGCGAGCGCGGCGGCCGACATCCCGACCCCGATCATCAGCCGGAAGGTCCAGTAGGTGAGCGGGACGTTCGGCTTGTACGAGCCAGGGCCGTAGATCTTCTCGTACGCCTGCTGCAGGTTGTTGATCCCCTGCACCTCACTGTCGAAACTGCCGGTGGCGAGGAAGGACAGCAGGTAAGGAACCTTGACCGAGTAAAGCTCGCGCGACCCGTCGAGCGTGCCGACGGTGAAGATCGAGAACGACGCCGGCTTCTCCGATTCGTACAGAGCCTCGGCCGCGGCCATCTTCATCGGCTGTACTTCGGTCATCACCTTGCCCTGCTGGTCGCCGCTCAGCGCGACCCCCGCGCCGGCCACGATCACCATCACCGCGCCGAGGCGCAACGCCGTCCGGAAGGCACCGGTGTCGACGCCGGGCCGGCGGACCAGGTGCCAGATCGCCACCGCCGCGACGAACGCGCCGCCGACCATGAAGGCCGCGAAGATCGTGTGCGGATAGGTGACCAGGACGACCTTGTTGGTCAGCACCGACCAGATGTCGGTCAGCTCGGCGCGGCCGCGCTCGGCGTTGTAGCGGAAGCCGACCGGGTTCTGCATCCAGGAGTTGGCCGCCAGGATGAAGTACGCCGACAGTTGGGTGCCGAGCACCACCATCCAGATGCAGGCCAGGTGCACCTTCTTCGGCAGCCGGTCCCAGCCGAAGATCCACAGCCCGATGAAGGTCGACTCGAGGAAGAACGCGAGCAGCCCCTCCAGCGCGAGCGGGGCACCGAAGACGTCGCCGACGAAGCGCGAGTAGTCGCTCCAGTTCATCCCGAACTGGAACTCCTGGACCAGTCCGGTGACCACGCCCATCGCGATGTTGATCAGGAACAACTTGCCGTAGAACTTGGTCAGCCGCAGGTATTTGTCCTTGCCGGTCCGGTACCACGCGGTCTGCAGGCCGGCCGTGACGGCGACCAGCGACAGCGTCACCGGGACGAAGAAGAAGTGGTAGACGGTGGTGATCGCGAACTGCCACCGAGCCAGGTCCAGCGTGTCCATCGTGCCCTCCCGGGCGATCTACGACGTTACGTAGTAGACGCTACCGTAGATCTACTACAACGCGTAGTTATACTGGTCACGTGACCACCGACGAGAAGGCGCCCCGCCGGCTAGGAGACCTCGAGCGGCTGGTGATGGAACAGCTCTGGGCAGCCGACGGCGCGCTGACCGTGCGCGAGGTGCACGCACGGCTCTCCGGGACCCGGGAGCTCGCCTACACCACCGTGATGACCGTGCTGGACCGGCTGGCGAAGAAGCAGCTGACCGAGCGCGAGCGAGACGGCAAGGCCTGGCGCTACAAGGCCGCCGCCCCGCGCGAGGAACTGGCCGCGGACTTGATGCGTGACGCGCTCGACCGGTCCGGCGATCGCCGGGAGGCACTTGTCCGGTTCGTCGGGCAGGTCAGCGACGAGGAAGCCGCGCTGCTGCGGGATGCGCTGGCCCGGCTGGAGGAGCGGGAGGGGTGATCACCCCCATCCTGCTGGCTGCTCTGGCCCTGGTACTCGCCGGGCCGGCTCCGGCGCTCATGGCTCGCGCCGCCTGGCCGTACCGGATTCCCCGGGCTGCGGTCGCCCTGTGGCAGGCGATCGCGCTGGCCGCAGTACTGGCTGCCTTTGGGGCGGGGATCTCGCTGTCGTACTCGACGGCCGGGCAACCTGGTGAGCCGCGGTTCGACCCGTCCTCGGCTCGGGACCTGGCAGCGGCCGCAGTACTTGCACTGACTGCTCTGGTCGGTGTGCGGCTGCTCTGGGCTGCTGGGCGCGTTGCTGTCGGAACTAGGGCCCGCCGGAAGCGTCACCGCGACCTGGTCGACGTACTGGCGACACCGGACGGGCTGATCCCGGGGCTGCGGGTGCTGGCGGAAGAGACGCCGCTGGCGTACTGCCTGCCCGCCCTGCGCGGTTCCCGGGTGGTTGTGTCGGTTGGGGCGCTCGACAGGCTCGACGACGGGGAGCTGCGCGCAGTACTGGCTCACGAGCAGGCCCACTTGCGCGCGCGGCATGACCTGGTGCTGGAGGCCTTCACAGCACTGCACAAGGCCTTCCCCCGCTTCGTGCGCAGCGACGTGGCACTGGACCAGGCGCGCACACTGGTAGAGCTGCTGGCCGACGACGACGCCCGGCGCCGCAACGGACCTCTGCCGCTTGCCCGCGCGCTCGTCGCCCTGGCGGGTTCACCGGCGCCAGAGGCCGGCCTTGCCGCCGCCAAGTCCTCCACTGTGCTCAGAGTCCAGCGCTTGGCCGACCCTGAGCCCAACTCGACCCTGCTCGCAGCAGCCGCCTACACCGCCGCCGTACTCCTCCTGGTCGTGCCCACGTTCACTGTCGCCGCCCCGATCGTGAAGGCCGTCGTCAACGCGGTCAGCTAGTCCTGTACCGGAGCAGGGCGCCGTTGGTGGCCATCGGGCGGGCTTCGATCAGCTCCAGCGAGAACTGGCCGCTGGGGAACACGCTCTTGCCCGCACCGATGACAGCCGGGCAGACCCGCAGCTGCACCTCGTCGACCAGCCCGGCCGTCAGCAGCGAGTGGAAGAGCGAGATGCTCCCCCACAGGATGATGTCCTTGGCGTCCTCGGCCTTGAGCGCCGCGACATCGGCCACCGCGTCGGTGATGATCTCGCCCGGCTCCCAGTCGCCCCAGGGCGCGCTGGTCAGGGTCGACGAGACGACCACTTTGCGCAGCGCGTTCAGGTGCGGCGCGAACGAATCCGTTGCCGTCGGCCAGTAATCGGCGAACAACCGGTACGTCGTCGCGCCGAGAAGCATGGTGTCGACGTGCTCGAGCAGCTCGAGATTGTCGCGGTCATCCTGATCGGTGATGGTGGCGAAGAAGTCGAGCGAGTCGTCCGGCCCGGCGGCATACCCGTCGAGGGTCACGAATTCCTGGAAGATGAGTCGTCTCATCTAGGCCAATCTAGTGGCCGATTCCTTTTCCTTCACCTCTTGCTACTGCGAGTAGAACGAGTCCTGACAGGACCAGCAGGACGACCATGGTGATGACGAACGTCAGCACTAGTTACTTCTCCCCGAGTTGTTGCCGTACAAAGAACCCCACAGCCAGTGCGACGAACTCACCCGTCGAGAAGTTCCCCAAAAGCCTTGGCTACTTCGTCGACCCGCCACTGCAACGTCCCGGGCGTCACGACCAGCTCGACCCACGACCAGCCCGGTACGTCGGCCGCTTGCCACGTGTACGAGATCGACTCCCGCGTCGCCTCCATCCGGCGTACTGCGGCCAGCTCGATCTCCTCTGCCGGCCGCGGCGCGTAGACCCGAAACGAGTTCGTGTGCGGCGGCTCGGGAAAGACCCGGAATCCCGTGCTCTGCAAGGCGCCGGCCAACTCGACAGCACGTTGGTGGAGCTCGCCCATCAGCGGCAGTACGGTACGCAGCCCCTCGCGCGCGGACACGGCGTACGGGAAGAGTGTGTAGAGGTTGCCGCCGAGTCTGCGCTGCCACCGGCGTACCTCAGCGATCACGTCCTCGGGCCCGGCCAGTGCAGCTCCACTGAGCCCACCGAGGCCCTTGTAGAACGACACGTAGACCGTAGACGCGAGCGCAGCGATCTCCGCCAGGCTGTGTTCCAAGTACGGCGTGCTCTCCCACAGGCGAGCGCCATCCAGGTGCAGCGGGACGCCACGGGCTTCACAAGCCGCAGCAAACACCACCAGCTCGTCCCAGCTCGGCAGTACGAACCCACCGTCGCGCAGCGGCAACTCCACCGTCACAGCAGCCAGCTTCCCCGGGATGGCAGCAAGCTCATCCGGCCGAGGCTGACGCGGCTCCGACGTCATCCGCTCGATCCGCAGGTGGTGTACCTCTTCCAGAGCATTCAGCTCGTGCACCAACAGATGAGACAACCCATGTACTGCGACGCGTTGCGTCCCGGCGCGATCCGCGAAGACGCGAAGCACGCTCTGCTGGGCGAGGATCCCACTGGGCAGGAAGACCGCAGCCGGCTTGCCGAGCAGCTCAGCAACCTCCTGCTCGATCAGCTCGACCTCGCCGCCACTGCCGTAGCCATCGCGCTCGTCCTCCGTCACCGCATCAGCGAGCGCTCGCAGCACGTCCGCCGCCGGCGCTCTCCGACCGGACAGCCAGCGAGTGCAGTCCGCGGCCGCAGCCTTGCGCCGAGAACGGAGGTCTGCGGATGCCTCGGTAATCGCGTAGTTCACGCTAGGGCGTGCCTCCTTGTCTCGTGCAGTCGCGAGCAGGTGCTCGGTGCGGTAGCTCGGCGTGCTGGAGTGAAGGCCTCGATGTTATTCCATCGTGGCCTTTGCTCCAGTGCGCCGAGGTGCCGTGCCGAGTGCCGCGCAGCACGCACGAGACAAGGAGGCACGCCCGAACCATCCTCCTCGGCGAGGCAACCGGTTTCAGACCGGCGTGGTCACGACGTGCTCACCCTGCACGGTTCTGATCTCCACCGACTTCACCTGGTCGACCGGCACCAGCACTCCACCGCCGAAGCGGCTGCCTTCGCGTGCGGCCTTCGGCGAGATCACCCAGCTGCCGGCGACGTAGGTCTTGCCCGCCTTGTCGGTGACGACCATCTCGCACTCGGCACCGGGCTTGAGGTTGGTGACGTTGACGTTGATCCAGCTCCACCCGGCCCGCGGCTCCACTGTGGTCGCCATCGTCACCTTGGAGGTGGCATCCGTCGCGGTCACGTGCTTGGAGCCGGCGGGCGGAGTACTGGCTACTTCGTCGACCGACTGGCGACCGATCACTACGCCGCCACCTAGCGCCCCGGCGACCACCACGGCGGCAGCGGCGACCAGCAACCACGGACGGCGACGCTTGGGGGCGTCGGCGGGAGTAGCAGCCCGGACCTCTCGCAGTGTGCGCTGCAGCAGTAGGTCGCCATCCTCCGGCGGCCCGTCCAGGAACGCCTCCGGCGGTACCTCGCCGAGGAACTCCTTCATCTCCTCGAGCTCGGCCAGCTCCTCGCGCGCTTCGGCGCAACCGGCCAGATGCTCATCCAGCGCGCGGACCTCGTCCGGCGCCAGCGAACCGAGCACGTAGGCGCCCAGCTGAGTGTGATCGTGCTCGCTCATCGGGCCACCTCCGCTTCCGGTCCGGCCATCACCGCGCGGAGCGCTCGGAGGGCGTAATACGATCTCGATTTCACCGTACCGGGCGGGACGCCCAGCTCCTTCGCGGCCTCCGTCACGGTCCGGCCGCGGTAGTACAACTGCACCAGAACCTCGCGATGCTCCGGCGACACCTGGTCGAGCGCGTCGAGCACCACCATCGTGTTCACCACCGACTCGGAGTGATCACCCTCCACCGGAGGACGGTCGGCCACCTCTGCCACCTCGGCGGGCCGGACAGCACGCGCCCGGGCCCGGTCGGTGACGATGTTGCGCGCGACCGTCAGCAACCAACCGCGTACCGATCCCTTGCCCTCGACCAGATCGTCGGCATGCTTCCACGCCCGGACCAGAGTCTCCTGTACGACGTCCTCCGCGGCTGCCCGATCACCCGTCAACCGGGTCGCATAGGCGAGCAAGCTGCGGCCGTGTTCGGCGTACAGCGAGCGGATCAGCGCCTCGGCCGTGTCCGGACGGCGGTCCGTGTCACCCACCGCAGTCCTCCCGGCCTTGTCCGTCGCGGTCGATCGTACGATAGGGGATCGGACCGCAGGGCACCATGCGGGGCGCGGCAAGACGGTGGATGACATCGGGCCAGCCTCGATCGGTCAGTACCCGTAGCCGGAGTCCGACGAGGCCTGCTTGGTGATCTTCTTGCCGTCCGGACCGACGACCCACCAGACCCCGCCGACCGCCTGGCCCTTGGCTTCGCCGGCCTTGGAGTCCTGGGCGAACTGGTAGACCGGCAAGCCGGCCAACGTGACCTGCTTGCTGCCGTCGGTACGCGTCACGGTGCCGACCAGGGCCGCGTCCACCCCGTCGACCTGCGGAGTACCGGAGCCGGCCAGCAGCGGCGGCCACTTCGCCGCGCAGTCGCCGTCGCAGTTCGACTTCGACGGGCTCGCGGTGTCCTTGTCGAACACGTACAGGGTCCGGCCGGTGCCGTCGACAACGATCTTGCCGAAGTCGGCGTCGTCCGCGGTGGCCAGCTTGGCCTCCGACGACTGGCTGGTGGTGTTCTGCGGGGCGGCCGGCTGGTCGTCGCCACCGCAGGCCGTGAGGGCGGAAAGGCCGACGACGGCCGTTCCGACGACGATGGCGAAGCGCTTCATGGTTCTACTCCTTTGGGTTTGCCGTTCGACACCACCCACACGGCCAAATGGGTGGAACGGTTCAAGGAGAAGGCCCTGGCTGCCCTGGAGCGACAGCGAGTTCATCGGCAAGCGGGTCACCTTCACCGCGACCCAGGTGCCGACGCCGGGCAACCCGGTCACCGTCGCCACCCAGGTCGGTGGCGATGGCTTCAACGGGCCGTCGCACTTCACGTTCGACGCACAGGACGGTCAGATCGCGTCGATGACGATCACGACCGGAAGAAGATCTCGCCCGAGCAGCCCGGCCCGCCGATTTTGCCCGAGCGGCCCGGCTGCCGCGCATGGCCGAGCGCCTCGCGCAACTCAGCCACCGCGCATGGTCGAGCGCCTTGCGGAACTCGCCACCGGGTAGGTCGCCTCGCTCTCCGCGCGAAGCATGCCCTGAGCAACGACTTCGGCCAGCTCGGCGTGCGTCATCGCGATCTGCTGCGGCGTTGAGTTGTGCAGCCAGTTCACGATCCACAGACCGCGCGAGCCTGACCTGCCCACTAGCCCACCACGCCAGCACTTTGAGCACCACCCAGCCATCGGCCGACCGGATCGACAACTGCCCCATGCCCAAAGTCGTCGCGACCTGCCACTTTGAGCACCGCCCGGACGCCCGGTCGCCGGATCGACGACCTGCGGGTGCTCAAAGTGGTGCGTGGACTGAACGGCCGCGGGCGGCCACCGGGGACACGCCGGGTGAAGGGATTCGCTGGTGGGGTTGTCCAGCGACCAATCGGTGTACTCCGCCCCGCCCGGAAGGCATCACCTACTGGCAGAGCAAGGGGCTAACCCCACGCCGAGAAGCGAACCCCTCCGGACCACGGGTAACCACACCCAACCCAGGCACCCAAGACCTGGGCCCACGCAACCGATCCGCCGTACCGCGGTGTGAGCGACTTCGACTCCGACCGGGGACGACCGGTTGCGGACCGCCACCACTACCAAACCCCGTCCTGACACCCTCGACACGCCGAGGCAAGCGCTTACTCGCGAGGTTTGACAGTGGTGGCCGCCCGGCCCCTACCGGCAGGCCTCGGCAACGAACCTCAGACAGGGCCGCGGGAGGCGAGCATGTACCTCGGCGCACGCACGACCTCATGCCGATGCCCCGACACGCCGAGGCAAGCGCTTGCTGGCCGGAGACGGGTATGCGTGGGCGTCCGGCCCCTCCCGGCGTACGCCGACGCGGCGGGCCGAGCCACTGCCAGGGCCGCAGCTCAACTGCCGGCGTACGCCGCAGCGGCGGTCCGGCGTACGCCGGACCGGCGGACGGGCGGGCGGGCGGGCGGGCGGGCGGGCGGGCCAGGAATCATCCCAGCCACGCCGGGTACGTCGGGTTGTGGTTGCCGATGGCCGGTTCTGGTGCCGACGGCGCCCTGTAGCGGGCCATCGGTTGGCCGAGGGGCTAGCGACCGGACCGCCGCTCGCCGGGCGACCGGGCCGGGTGCTCGGCATCAGTACCTGGTGCCGTCATCGCTGGTCGGGTCGTCGGCGAGTCGGTCGTCGGTGCCGAAGAAGTCGTCGGCCTCCTGGATCAGCTGGGCAGCATCTAGTCGCGGCAGCCCCGGTGCCGGGCGACCAACTCCTCAGCAGTCAGCCGTCGCCGCCGGGACTCCATGGGAGCGATGATCCTCAACCAGTCAAGACGTCAGGCGGGTTCGGATTCGCGGATGCGTTGGCTGATGACGGCGGAGACGCCGTCGCCGCGCATGGTGACGCCGTACAGGGCGTCGGCGACCTCCATCGTGCGCTTCTGGTGGGTGATGACCAGGAGCTGGCTGTTCTCGCGGAGTTCCTCGTAGATCTCCAGCAGGCGGCCCAGGTTGGTGTCGTCCAGCGCCGCCTCGACCTCGTCGAGGATGTAGAACGGCGACGGGCGGGCCTTGAAGAGGGCGACCAGGAAGGCGACCGCGACCAGTGAGCGCTCGCCACCGGACAGCAGCGACAGCCGCTTCACCTTCTTGCCCGGTGGGCGGGCCTCGACGTCGATGCCGGTGTTGAGCATGTCGGACGGATCGGTCAGCACGAGCCGGCCTTCACCGCCGGGGAACAGCCGGCTGAAGACGTGTTCGAAGGCGACCTCGACGTCGCGGTAGGCCTCGGTGAAGACCTGTTCGACGCGGTCGTCGACCTCCTTGACGATGTCCATCAGGTCGCGCCGCGACTTCTTCAGGTCCTCGAGCTGCTCGGCGAGGAAGCGGTGCCGCTCCTCCATCGCGTCGAACTCCTCCAGCGCGAGCGGGTTGATCCGCCCCAGCTGGTTCAGCGCCCGCTCGGCCTGCTTGAGCCGCTTCTGCACCTTGGCCCGGTCGAACGGCTCGCCCTCGAGTTCGAGCGTGTCCTCGTCACCGTCCTTGGGCAGCGGCGGGACCAGCTGATCCGGCCCGTACTCCGCGACCAGCGCGTCCACCTCGGTGCCCAGCTCGCCCAGCGCCCGCTCGTACAGGGCCTCCAAGCGCATCTTCTGCTCGGCCCTGGCCAGCGCGTCGCGGTGCACGGTGTTAGTGAGCTGCTCCAGCTCGCTGCTGAGGTTGCGAGTCGTGGAGCGGGCCTGGGCCAGCGCCTGCTCGCGCTCGGCGCGCTGAGCCTGGATCGCCGACCGCTCAGAGGCCGCGAGCTGCAGTGAGTGCTCCAGCCGGGCCAGGACGTGTCCTGCCGCCAGGTGCACCGCCTGCGCGGCCTCGGACTGCCGTGCCCGACGCGTCGCCCGGGCGATAGCCCTAGCGCGGGCCTCCCGCTCCTGGCGCGCCGCACGCTCCAGCGAGTCAGCCCGGCCGGACAGGGCCCGCGCACGCTCTTCAGTGGTCCGCAGGGAGAGCCGTGCTTCCATCTCGGCCGCTCGGCCTGCCTTGGCGGCCTCGGCGAGCCGGTCACGCTCGGTCGGGTCGGGGTCGTCACCCTCTTCGTCGCCGTACTGCTCGACGTCGCTGAGCCGCTGCTCGAGTTCGGCGAGGCCGGACAGGTTCCGGTCGCGCTCCTCCTCGGCCGCGGCGATCGCCTCGGCCATCCGCTGGGCCTCACCGCGGGACGCCTTCGCAAGCGACCCGAACTGGGCCAGCTGCTCGGCCACGGCCGCCATCGACGCATCCGACTCGTGCAACCGGGCCAGCGCGATCTCGACCGACTGCTTCTGGCCCTCCCGCTCGCGCTCCATCGCGGCCAGCTCGAACCGCAGCCGCTCACTCCGGGCGGTGGCCTCGGTCAGCTTCTCGGCGGCCTCGTCGACGGCAGACTGCACCTCGATCAGGCTCGGCGCCGCGTCAGAGCCGCCGTACGCGAAGTGCGCACCCAGTACGTCGCCCGCCCGGGTGGCCGTGGTGACCTCGGGCAGGTGCTGGATCAGCGAGCGCGCCGCGGGGACGTCGTCGACCACGGCGACCTTGCGGAGCAGCCGGCGAAGGGCCGGGCGCAGCGTCTCGGGGCACTCCACCACCTCGACCGCGTACGTCGCGCCGTACGGCAACTGTGGCCAGCTGGAGAAGTCGTCGGCCGGGGCGTCTCCGAGGAGCATCCCGGCTCGGCCGAGGTCGTGCTCCTTGAGGTGCCCGACCGCGTTCAGTGCGGCCTGGGTGTGCGTCACGGCGACGGCATCAGCGGCCTCGCCCAGCGCGGCGGCGATCGCCGTCTCATAGCCGGGTCGGACGCTCAGCAGCGCGGCGATAGAGCCCATCAGGCCGTTCACCTGCTCGGAGGCGGCCAGCAGGGCGCCGGCGCCGTCCTTGCGGTTGAGGCCCATCTCCAGGGCGTCCTTGCGGGCAGTCAGGCCGGCCCGCTCCCGCTCGGCGTCGCGCTCCTCGGCGCGGAGCTTGGTGAGGCGCTCCTCCAGCTCGTCCAGGACGCTCTGGGCTGCCTCGTACTCCTCGTCCAGGCCGCGTTCGCCGGCGTCGAGGCCGGCGACCTGGGTCTCTAGAGCGGTGAAGTCGTGTTGGGCCTTGGCAGCCCGCGCCTCGGCCTCGCGCTGGTTGCTGGCCAGACGGCCGATCTCGGACTCGGCGGCGGCCGCACGGCTCTTCAGCGCGTTCACCTGGCCGGTCAGCCGGGCCATACCCTCGCGACGGTCCGCGGCGGCCCGGATCAGCGACGCGATCCGACGCTCCTCCTCGGCGTGCTCCGCCTCGAGCTGCTGCCGGTGCTCGATCGCCTGCGCGAGCAGCTCGGAGTGCGCCTCGACCTCGGCCTCGATCTGCGCCTCGCTCTCGCGGACCCGGGCAGCCTCCAGCTCGAGCTCCTCGGGGTCGCGCCCGCTGCGGGACTCCTCGGCCTCGTCGCTGAGCGAACGGATCCGGTCCGCGGCGATCCGGGCGGTGCCCTTGATCTTCTCGCCGAATCCGGACAGCGCGTACCAGGTGTCCTGCGCGGCCTGCAGCGCCGGCGCGTCGGTCCGGAGCGCGTCTTCCAGCTCGGCCTCGAGATCCCGCGCCTCCCGCAACGCGGCCTCGATCTGGGTGCGCTTCTCGGTCAGTGCCGCCTCGTCCTTGAGCTCGGCCTCCAGCGAGGACTGAGCCTGCACGATGTCGTCGGCGAGCAGCCGGGACCGGCCGTCGCGGACCTCGGCCTGGATCGTCACCGCGCGCCGTGCAACTTCTGCCTGGCGTCCGAGCGGCTTCAGCTGGCGACGGATCTCTGCGATCAGGTCCCCGAGGCGGTGCACGTTGCCCTCGGTGGACTCGAGCTTCCGCAGCGCCTTCTCCTTGCGCTTGCGGTGCTTCAGTACGCCGGCCGCCTCCTCGACGAAGCCACGGCGGCCCTCGGGAGTCGCGCGCAGGATCGAGTCGAGCTGGCCCTGGCCGACGATGACGTGCATCTCGCGGCCGATCCCGGAGTCGCTGAGCAACTCCTGGACGTCGAGCAGCCGGCAGTTCTGGCCGTTGATCTGGTAGTCGGAGCCGCCGTTGCGGAACATCGTCCGCGAGATCGTCACCTCGGCGTACTCGATCGGGAGCGCGCCGTCGGTGTTGTCGATGGTCAGGACGACCTCGGCGCGGCCCAGCGGGGCGCGGCCCGACGTACCGGCGAAGATGACGTCTTCCATCTTGCCGCCACGCAGCGACTTGACGCCCTGCTCACCCATCACCCAGGCGAGACCGTCGACGACATTGGACTTGCCGGAACCGTTGGGGCCGACGATGCAGGTGATACCTGGTTCGAAGTTCATCGTCGTGGCCGACGCGAATGACTTGAAACCCCGGAGCGTCATGCTCTTCAGGTACAAAGCGATAGCTCCCAACCCGTGAAAGGACAGACGATACCGAAAGGAACCGTCATAACTGCCATCGGCCACCGCACGCGCGGTGACAGTGCCGCTACCCGGGGGAAGTAGTTCCGCCGATCACTGTACCCAAGGCACACAGGCAGTACCGGCAAGAAACGCGGCGGAGGCCCGGACGGGGGCCGCCGCCGTGGGTGGTGCGGTCGGTGATGTGGTGCGGCTTCGGTGGTTCAGACCGAAGCGGGGGCGCGCAGAGCCTCGTCTACCGTGAGCAGGCGTCCGTCGTGTACGGCTGCGACGAGATGGTCGTTCTCTGCCTGCAGGCGCATGACGTGCGCCTCCAGATCGGCGACACGCCGGTTGAGCAGACGTACCTGCTCGAGCATGCGCGGGTCAGTGCCTCCAAGGTGCCCTAAAAGAGCCTTGGCCATTGTGCTGTCCTCCGGAAGGGTTCTGGCAGTTTGGCGCCCCTGGTCCGCGGAGCGCAGAATTGTGTGCCGTCTTTCAGGGTGACACCGCCTACGCCAAGGGTCAACCTGAGCTACTTGAATTAACGATATCTCGCTCACCACCGGGCGTGTCGTGGCGCCGGCTGGCACTTCGGGCAGCGGAACGAGGAACGGTTCATGAACGGCTCGCGACGGATCGGCCGGCCATCGCGCGGGCACGGCGATCCTTCCTGGCCGTAGACCGCCAGGCCCCGCTCGAAATAGCCGGATTCCCCGTTCACGTTGACATACAGGGCATCGAAGCTGGTCCCGCCGACGTCCAGGGCCTCACCCATCACCGCCCGGGCATGACCGAGGATTTCCCTTGCCTGCAAGGGTTTCATCGTCTCGGTCGCCTTCGCGTAATGCAGCTTGGCGCGCCACAAAGCCTCGTCGGCATAGATATTCCCGACTCCGCTGACCAGCGTCTGGTCGAGCAACGCCCGCTTCAAACCAGTTTTACGGCGACGCAGACCAGACACGAAAAGGGTCTCGTCGAACAAAGGATCGAACGGGTCCCGGGCTATGTGCGCAATCTCCGAAGGTAACTCAGCGCCACCCTCGGAGTACGACAGACCACCGAACATCCGCTGGTCCGTAAAACGGACCTCTCCGCCGTCGTCGGCGAACCTGAACCGGACCCGCAGGTGCTTCTCGTCCGGCGCGCCGACCGGCTGAACCCGGAACTGCCCGCTCATGCCCAGGTGCGCCAGGACGGCGTCCCCGGACTCCAGCGGCAGCCACAGGTACTTCCCGCGCCGGGCGGGGACAGCGAACGTCTGCCCCTTGAGCAGGGCGACGAAATCGTCCGGCCCGGCCAGATGACGGCGTACCGGCCGGGGGTGCAGCACCTCGACGGCGTCGATCGTCCGCCCGGTGGTGAAATCCGCGAGTCCGCGGCGGACGACCTCTACCTCTGGAAGCTCAGGCACCTCAGGGCTGCTGAGATGGGTCTGTGCTGTCTGGGTGGGCTGCCCTGAGCGCCTTCCAGGCGGTCTCGGCGGCTTGCTGCTCGGCTTCCTTCTTGCTGCGGCCGATGCCGTGACCGTAGGTGTCCGAACCGATCCGCACCCGCGCCTCGAAGGTCTTGGCGTGGTCAGGACCGGACTCGGCGATCACGTACTCCGGTACGCCGACGCCCAGCTGCGCTACCAGCTCTTGCAGGCTGGTCTTCCAGTCCAGGCCGGCACCCAGCCGCGCCGACGACTCCATCAGCTCGTCGAACAGCGTGTGCACGACCCGGCCCGCGGTCTCGAAGCCACGGTCCAGGTAGACGGCGCCGATCAGTGCCTCGACGCAGTCGGCCAGGATCGACGACTTGTCCCGGCCGCCAGTGGCTTCCTCGCCGCGGCCGAGCCGAAGGTACTTACCCAGCTTCAGCTCGCGTGCGACCCCCGCCAGCGCGCGCATGTTGACGACAGCAGCGCGCAGCTTGGCGAGCCGGCCCTCGGAGAGGTCCGGATGGTTGCGGAACAACGACTCCGTGACGATGACGCCGAGCACGGAGTCCCCGAGGAACTCCAGTCGCTCATTGGTCGGCAACCCACCGTTCTCGTACGCGAACGAACGGTGGGTGAAGGCGTGCTCCAGTAAATTGTCAGCCAGCGATACGCCGAGCCGCTGGTTCAGCTCGGCGTAGAGCCCCGATTCGTTGGCAGAGTTCACTGGGATGGTGCCGTTTAGCTCTCGACGACCTGGCGACGCTCGCCCTTGGCGCCGTACTGGCCGCAGGTGGGGCAAACGGTGTGCTGCAGGTGCTTCGCGCGGCAGGCGGGGTTCACGCAGGTGACCAGGGCAGGCGCAGTGGCCTTCCACTGAGCCCGGCGGCTCCGGGTGTTGCTGCGCGACATCTTCCGCTTCGGAACGGCCACGGTTATGACTCCTCGGTTCGGCCGGGGGCTTGCGACCCGGCCGGCTGGCTGGTGACTTGACGAACTGCTTCAGGTACTACGGTCGTTCATCCTGCGGGAGCAGGCCCTGCAGAGCGGACCAGCGGGAGTCGACGCCGTTCTCGTGCTGATGGCCGGGCTCGTCCGCCAGGCGTACCCCACACTCGGGGCACAGACCCGGACAGTCGTCCTTGCACAACGGCTGGAACGGCAGTGCGAGCACCACCTGGTCCCTCAACGCCGGCTCGAGGTCGATCAGATCGCCCTCCATCCGGCTGGCCTCGTCCGGCTCGGCGTCGCTCTCCGGGTAGACGTACAGCTCCTGGACGTCAGCGAGGAACTCGTCCTCGATATCGACCAGGCACCGCGCGCACTCCCCGACCAGCCGGCCACTGGCCGATCCGGTCACGAGCACCCCCTCGACTACCGCTTCCAGTCGCAGATCGAACTGGATCGGGTCGCCTTCGGGGACGCCGATCACGTCGATTCCGAGATCTGCCGGTGCGTTGGCCGTGAAGGAGACTTCGCGCTGGGACCCGGCGCGGCGTGACAGCTCGTGCGTATCGATCACGAGTGGGGACCGCGGGTCCAAGGCGCTCAGGACATACCTTTCAGGCGTGGGCAGGCTGAATCTCGGTCTCAACAAGACCAGTGGACAACATTACCAAGTTCCCACCGTCTCGCCCAATTCGGGGCAGGCTCACAGCGCGGCGAGCAGCCGGGCATGGACTGCGGGGGGCAGGAAATCTTCCACCGGGCCTCCGAGTTTCGCGATCTCCTTGACCAGGCTGGAGGAGATGTAAGCGTTCTCCGGCGCGGTCGGCAGGAAGACGGTGTCGACGCCGGACAGCTTCCGGTTCATCTGGGCCATCTGCAGCTCGTAGTCGTAGTCACCGCCCGAGCGCAGCCCTTTGACGATCACCTGGGCGTCCTCGGCCCGGCAGTAGTCGACCAGCAGCCCGTCGAAGGTGCCGACCCGGACGTTGCCGTACGGCGCCACGATCTCGGTCAGCATCGCGATTCGGTCCTCGACGCTGAACAGCCGCTGCTTGGACTTGTTCACCCCGGTCGCGACGATCACCTCGTCGAAGGCGGCGGACGCCCTGGCGATCACGTCCAGATGCCCGTTGGTGGGTGGATCGAAGGTGCCGGGAAACACAGCCCTACTCATGGCGGTGACCGTACCAAAGCCGGGCCTCGCCGTACTTGCGATCCCGCAACGCGGCGAACCCCTCGGGCCACTCCCACGGCTCCCGCTTGGCCCGCTCGACGACCACCACCGCATCCTCGGCGAGCCACCCACCCGAAGCCAGCGAGGTCAGCACCCCCTGCAGTTCGACGGTTTCCAGCTGGTACGGCGGGTCGGCGAAGACCAGATCGATGGGCCCGCCCGAATTGTCGCCCTGGGCAACCTTCTCGACCGGCCTGGTGAGCAGCGTCGCGCCCGGCAGCCCCACCGCCTTGATGTTCGCGGCGATCACGTCGGCGGCCCGGCGATCCGCCTCGACCAGCACGACCCGCTTCGCCCCGCGCGACAGGGCTTCCAGCCCGACCGCACCCGAACCGGAGTACAGGTCGAGCACCTGCAGGCCGTCGAAACTGCCGAATTCGGCTTCCAGGGAAGAGAAAAGTGCCTCCCGGACCCGATCGGCGGTCGGCCTGGTCCCACTGCCGGCCGGTACGGCGATCCGCCGGCCACCCGCCACTCCCCCGACGATGCGCGTCACGTCTTCTCCAGATAGTCGGTCGCCTCGGACTCCAGCGCGCTGCGCACGAAGGACCGCAGTACGGGGTACTCGGCCAGTTCCGCGTCGACCGAGATGAGCGAGTTCGCGACGTGCCGCGCGGTCAGGATGATCTCCTCGTCACGCAACACGCTGAGCAGCTTGAGACTGCTCCGGCGGCCGGACTGCGCGACCCCGAGTACGTCGCCTTCGCGCCTTGTCTCCAGGTCGATCCGGGACAGCTCGAACCCGTCCGTCGTCGCCGCGACCGCCTCCAACCGCCCCATGGATTTCGATCCGCCCCAGGCGTACGTGACCAGCAGGCAGAGCCCAGGCACCCGGCCACGGCCGACCCGGCCACGCAGCTGGTGCAGCTGGGAGATGCCGAACCGGTCGGCGTCCATCACCACCATCGTCGACGCATTCGGCACGTCGACACCGACCTCGATCACGGTGGTCGCGATCAGCACGTCGATCTCGCCGGCCGCGAACCGGGACATCACCGAGTCCTTCTCGTCGGCCGGCAAGCGCCCGTGCAGGATCTCGACGCGCAGATCGCCGAGCGTCGATTCGAGCACCTCGGCGACCTGGAGCACCGAGATGGCCGGCCTCGGCTTGCCCTTGGTCTCGTCCTCGTCGTCGGCTCCGGCGGCGAAGTCGCCCTCCTCGTCCGCGGCGTTCTTCACCTCGTCACCGATCCGCGGGCAGACGACGTACGCCTGGTGGCCTTTGCCGACCTCCTCGCGAACGCGTACCCAGGCACGGTCGAGCCAGTTCGGCTTCTCCAGCGCGGGCACCACCGAGCTCATGATCGGGGAGCGGCCTGCGGGCAGTTCGGTCAGTGTCGACACCGCGAGGTCGCCGAACACGGTCATCGCCACGGTCCGCGGGATCGGCGTCGCCGTCATCACCAGCGTGTGCGGCGTCGCGTCCCCCGACTTCTGGCTCAGCGCGGCCCGCTGCTCGACACCGAACCGGTGCTGCTCGTCGACCACGACCAGGCCGAGACCGGCGAACTGCACCTTGTCCTCAAGGAGTGCGTGCGTGCCGACGACGATCCCCGCAGCGCCACTGGCCGCGTCCAGCATCGCCGTACGCCGGGCTGCCGCGTTCAGCGACCCGGTCAGCAGCCCCACCCGCGTGGCCTGCTCCGCGCCGCCGAGCATGCCCTGCTCGGCCAATTCGCCGAGCATCTTCGTCAACGTCTTGTGGTGTTGAGTGGCGAGCACCTCGGTCGGTGCGAGCAGTGCCGCCTGGCCGCCGGCGTCGACCACCGAGAGCATCGCCCGGAGCGCTACGACGGTCTTGCCGGAGCCGACCTCACCCTGCAGCAGCCGGTGCATCGGGTGCGGCCGGGCGAGATCGGCGAAGATCTCGTCGCCGACCTCGGCTTGTCCCGCGGTCAGCTTGAACGGCAGCCGCGCGTCGAACTCGTCCAGCAGACCGCCCGCGGTGCGCTCCCGCGGTACCGCCTTGAGCGCGTCGGTGACGGCCCGGCGCTGGGCCAGGATCGTCTGCATCACCAGCGCTTCCTCGAACCGGAACCGCTTCTGCGCGACCTCCCAGTCCTTCTCGGTCTCCGGCAGATGCACCTTCTGCAACGCCTCGCGCAGCCCGATCAGCCGCTCCTTGCGCAGGATCAGCTCGGGGATCGGGTCGTCGACATCCTCGAGGTTGTCCAGGACGATCTTGATACTGCGCTCGATCGTCGCCGTCGGCAGCTTCGCGCTGGCCGGGTAGAGCGGCCGGAACGGCTTGGCGCGGCGCTCGATCTCCTCCTCGCTGAGGTCCTCCTCGTCGAGGATCTCGGTGCCCGGGCCCTTGAGCTGCATGATGTCGCGGAACCTCGTCACCTCGCCCCAGAACAGCGCGGCCGTCCCTGGGGTCAGCTTGTTCACCAGCCAGGGCTGGTTGAAGAAGGCGAGCTCGAGGTCGTTGCGGCCGTCGGTGACGACCACCTTGGTGATCGTCTTGTGCCGGCGGAACTTCTGTACGTCGTCCGGCCGGATCTCCTGCTTGGAGTCCAGCGAGCGCACGGTGACCTTCTTGACCCGCCCGCTGACCGTGGCCTGGTCGCCGATCTCCAGCTCGTCGAACGGCGTCAGCTCGCCCTTCTTCAGGTACCGCCGCGGGTAGTGCCGCAGCAGTTCGCCGACGGTCTCGATCCCGAGCACCTCGGAGAAGCTCTTGGCCGTCTTCGCCCCGATGAAGTCGCGGAGCTTACGGTCGATGTCGGTCTTCATTCCACCCCGATCAGCAACGGGTACCTTTCCTGTCCACCGTCGTACACCACGACATCGACATCCCGGCGAATCCGGCGCACATACCGCACCAGCGCGTCGACCAGCGCGGGGTCGGCCTCGCGCCCGGTGACCACCGTCATCAGCTCGCCACCACCGCCCAGCAGGCGGTCCACGACACCCGTCGCGGCGGTCTCCAGGTCGTCGGTGATGAGGGTGAAGTCGCCGTCCACCACGCCCAGCGCGTCGCCGATCCGGCAGGTCCCGGCCATCGTCCAGGCGTCCTTCACGGCGATCGTCACCGCACCGTGCCGAGTCTGCCCGGCCGCGGCCGACAGCTGCACCACGGCATCGTCGAAGCTCCGCTCAGGGTCATGTACGGCGATCGCCGCGAGCCCCTGCACCTGCGCCCGGGTCGGGATCACAGCCACCCGTACGCCGTCCTGTCGCGCCGCCGCGGCCGCTGCCTCCGCAACCCCGATGGAGTCGCGGTCGTTCGGCAGTAGCACGATCTCCGGCGCACCGGACCGCTCCATCGCCCTCAGCAGCTCCCCGGTCGAGCACCGGCGTCCCGGCCCGCCCTGGACGACCACTGCGCCCGCCTCAGCGAACAGCGCGGCCAGCCCGTCGCCGGCTGCGACAGCGATCACGGCACGGTTCGGTACCGGCTCGCGGTGAGCCATGTCGGCGAAGTGGGTGACCCGGATCCGGTACGGCTTCCCGATCCCGATGCCCAGCTCGATCGTCGCGCCGACGTCGTCGGTGTGCACGTGGACGTTCCACAGCTCGTCACCGCCGACCACCACGACCGAGTCGCCAAGCCCCGCGAGCGCCTTCCGGAAGTCGCCGATCTGCTCATCGGGCGCCTCCAGCAGATACATCACCTCGTACGCCGGTCCGTCTGGGTCGAGATCGGTCCCTGCCTGGCTCGGGACTCCCTGCGGCGGCACCCGCGCCGGTACGCCCGTAGTACTGGCCGGCCCTCGCCCGGACAGGACCGACTCCATGGCACCCAGGATGACGACCAGCCCGGCACCGCCCGCGTCCACGACGCCGGCGCGGCGCAGTACCTCCAGTTGCTCGGTTGTCTTGGTCAGGGCGACCCGTGCAGCCGCCACGGCCGCCAGACACACCTCAGCCAGGCTTTTGCCCTGGTTAGCCGCCTCTAGAGCCGCATTGCCGGCCTGCCGGGCGACGGTGAGCATGGTCCCCTCAACCGGCTGCGCCACAGCGCTGTAGGCAGCATCAGCCGCAAAGACCAACGCGTCGGCAAAGGCGACGGCCTCACTCATCCGCGCATCAGCCAGTACTCCGTCCGACGGCTCCTGGTGAGGCGGGAGGTTCTCGGCGAGGCGGAGGCCGCAGGCGCGGACCAGCTGGGAGGTGATGACGCCGGAGTTGCCGCGAGCGCCCAGGAGGGCTCCCCGGCCGAACGCCTGGACCGCCTCGGCGAAGGTGAGCTCCCCCTCCGGCAGCGCGTCGCAGGCCGCCTCCCAAGTCAGGTAGAGGTTGGTGCCAGTGTCGCCGTCGGGGACCGGGTACACGTTGAGCTCATCGATCTCCGCCCGGGCACGCCCGAGCTCGGACAGCGCAGTACGGGCCCAAGCTCGCAGTACCGCCGTCGTCAGCACCTCTCCACGCACATCCACGCCCGGAAGGCTAACCGCTTCTGGACCGATCCGAGATGATGCGCTAGTTTATAGCAACCAATTGGTTGCTATAAACACCACGAAGGAGAACTATGAACCCCACCATCCGCGCCGGCCGGAACATCGCCATGAAGCTGCCCAAGGCCCAGTACGACGCCACTGTCGCCTTCTATCGCGACGTGCTCGGCTTCGAGATCACCGAGGAGTCCGGCGGTACCGTCGACGGCTACGTGTCGGAGGTCGCCTCGATGCAGTTCGGTCCGGTCAAGATCTGGTTCGACCGGGTGGACAACCTGGCCCGATCCGACCTGTGGCTGGAGCTCTTCACCGACGATGTCGAAGCGGCCACCGCTCACCTGGCCGAGCACGGCATCCATCCTCAGGACGAGCTCGAGCCGTTCCCGGCAGGAATGCGGGCCCACTGGATCAGCAGTCCGGCGAACGTCACCCACATCCTCCGAACCCCTGACCCGAGCTGACGACGCGTCGGTGGGGAGGCGCGGGCACTTACTATGACTTGTGCTTGCTTTGCTCTTCTCGGTGGCTACCGACAGTTATGACCTGGCGGTGCGTGAGCTCCGGGACGAGTTCGGGCCGCGGGTGAAGGTCGAGCGGGTCAGCGGGGACCTCGGGCGGATCGTCGAGAACGATCCGTCGATGGAGGAGCTGGCCGCGGCGTGCGGCGACGGGCGAATCGTCTTCATCCGGCATCTGACCGCCGAGCTCGCGAGCTTCCCCGTCGCCGAGGTGCCGCCGGGGCATGAGCTGACGGAGATGATCCTGGCCGAACTGCCCCGCCATCCGCAGGCGCTCGCAGTACAGACCTGGACGGACGGAGCCAGCAGCGGCGGGTCGTACTACCACCTGCTGGAAGAGTCGCTGGGTGCTCGCGGGATCGAGGTCAGCCGGGCCGGGCAGGAACTCGTGGTCTCCTGCTTCGCCTCGAAGAAGAGCGTGGTGATCGGTCTCAACCGGCTCGAGCACAGCCTGTCGGACTGGCCGGGCGGGCGGATGCGGCTGGCGCGGTCGGACGAGCGGGTGTCGCGGTCAGAGTTCAAGCTGGAGGAGGCGATCCAGACCTTCGACCTGCGACTGCCGGATGGCGGCAAGGCGCTGGATCTCGGCGCCAGCCCTGGTGGCTGGACCCGCATCCTGCGCCAGCACGGCCAGGAGGTCTGGTCGGTGGATCCCGGCGAGCTGGATCAGCGGGTGGCCGGCGATCGCGGCGTTCACCATGTCGGTACGACGGCCGGCGAGTTCTTCCGGCGCAACCACATCCGCTTCGACGTGGTGGTGAACGACATGCGGATGGACCAGATCCTGAGCGCCCGCGTGATGCTCGACGCCATCCCGCACCTCAAACGCGGCGCCCTCGCAGTCGTCACTCTCAAGGGCGGCGGCCGCAACCCTCTCGACACGGCCCGCCGCGGCATGGACGTCCTCCGCAAGGAGTACGACGTACTGGCGGCCCGCCAACTCCACCACAACCGCAACGAACTAACCGTCATCGCCCGCGCCAGATAGCCCCCGCCGTCCCGACCGACAGGACATAGTCCTCGCCCGGCGGTCTCCCCCCGCCTGAGTGGGGTCGGTGACGGGCCGATCGGGCGACTATGTCCTGTCGGTCGGCACACTCCCCAGCAACTCGGTCAGCAGCCGGCGGAGTTCGGCATGACCGTCGAGGCCGAGGATCTGGTCGATCCTGGTCTCGATCCCCTGGATGGTCGCGATGCCGGCGGCGATGCACTCGTGACCGCGAGGGGTCAGCATGATCAGCTTCGCGCGCCGGTCGGTCGGATCCGGCTGCCTCTCGATGTAGCCCAGCTCTTCCAGCTCGTCGACCAGCTCCCCCATCGCCTGCGGTGACATGTTCGCCCCGCGAGCCAGCGTGCTGAGGCGACTCCCGCGCGGGCTGATCTGCGCGAACACGGCGGAGTGGGACGGCTTCTGCGGATAGCCCGCACCGACCACCCCGTCGACGATCTGGAACCCGAGCAGGCTGTAGGCCTGGCCGAGCATCGAGACGGTGTTCTGCGCTTGCTCAGGAAGCTCTTGCGGGTTCACCACTTCATCAAGTATACCTGATTATCAGGGTTACCTGATAAAAACCGAGCGCCCATCGACAGGAGGCGCGCCATGAAGAGCACCACCGCTGGAAACCCGAGGACCGCACCCCGCACCGAGGAGATGGCGGTCATCCACCGGATCTTCCGGCAAGGCTTCCCGCAGATCGCCGGCCTGGTACGGCGTACTCCGCCGGCCGCCACCGCGCGTGCCGAGGTGATCGCCGCGCATCTCGACTTCCTCCTGAACGGGTTGCACAACCACCACACCGGTGAGGACGAGAACATCTGGCCCCGGCTGCTCGAACGCGCCGCGCCGCAGGCCGAGCTGATCGACCGGATGGAGAAGCAGCACGAGGCGGTGGCCGAGAGGTCGTCGAAGGTGCGCACCACCCTCGCGGCCTGGCGCGTGGCACCCGTGAACGGCGAGGAGCTGGCGACGGCTCTGGACGAGTTCACCCAGGCGCTGGTCGAGCACCTCGACGACGAGGAGGCCAACGTCGTCCCGCTGCTCCGCGCCCACATCGAAGTCGACGAGTGGCGGCGGTTCGGCGAAGTGACGTTCGAGAAGTTCACGGACGAAGAGAAGCTGATCGCCACCGGCAGCCTCGAGGACGTCGCGACCCCGGAAGAGGCGGCGTGGTTCACCGGCGAGCTGCCGCTCCCGATCAAGCTGATGTGGCGACTGCTCGGCCGCCGCCGCTACCGCCGCTACATCGCCCGCGTCCGCGGCACAGCAGTTCGCGGTCCGGTACTGCGGAGACTGCTCCGCAACGCCAACCGGCTCGCAGTCTGGCTGTATCGCCGCTCAGGAGGTCGGATCGGCGGAACAGCCAAGGGCCTCCCCGTGCTGCTGATCACCACGCCCGGCCGCAAGACCGGCAAGCCGCACACCATCCCAGTCGCCTACTTCGAAACCGGCGACGGCTACCTCGTCACGGGTTCCGCCGGCGGAACCAAGAGCGACCCCCAGTGGTTCCGCAACCTCCGCGCTGCCACCCGGGTACAAATCCAAATCGGCAACACCCAGCACGAGGCCGAACCCCGCGTATCCGACGCCGCCAACCGCGACCGGCTGTGGCAAGACGTAGTACTCGCCCGCGCCCCGTTCTTCACCAAGTACGAGGAAAAGTCCGGCCGCCTCATCCCGGTGGCCGTCCTCTCACCTCTGCCCTGAGCCTAGGGTTCTGGCATGACCATGACCCTGCTCATCGGTTTGCCCGGCTCAGGAAAGACCACCTTGGCCAGACAGTTGGAGGTGGAGCGAGCAGCACTCCGGTTGACCCCGGACGAGTGGATGGCGCCACTCTTCGGCGCCGGCGAACACGAGGGCAAGCGGTGGGTACTCGAGTCCAAACTTCTCTGGTCAGTAGCCGCTCGCGCCCTGACGCTAGGCGTGAACGTGATCCTCGACTACGGCTGCTGGAGCCCCGAGGAGCGGGAGTTGTTCCGCAAAAGCGCCCAGGCCCTGGGCGCCCAGACTGAGCTGATCGTGCTCGACCCACCAATCGACGTGCTCTGGGCCCGACTCGACGCCCGCAACCAAGCCGCCCCGCCCGACACCTTCCAGATCACCCACACCGAACTCACGTCGTACGACACCCTCTTCCAGCGTCCCACCGGGGATGAGCTGGAGCAGTACGACCAGCACAGCATGTTGTGCAGACAGCAGTAGGCGCCCGGGGTGAACCCGGGCGCCTCTGGGGCCCTACACGGAGGCCGGCCTACTGGAGGCCGGAAGTTCTAGCCGACGACGCGCTGAACCTTGCCTGCCTTGATGCAGGACGTGCAGACCTTCAGCTTCACCGGCGTGCCCTTGATAACGGCGCGGATCGGCTGAATGTTGGGGTTGAAGCGACGGTTCGTACGAGCCTTGACCCGACGGATCATCGCGCCCTTGCCCAGCCGGGCAACGCTCTTGCCGAACATCGGCTTCTTGTCGCAAACATCGCAAACTTTAGACATGATTCTCCGTGATTAGGGTCGAGACACCGACAGACCATGTTACACAGCGGCTGACGCGTCTACCAATTCGGTATCAGCCGAGCTCCGCGGCTGTTAGCCAGGCCACATCCTCGCCCGACAGCTCCACCGACAGCCCCGGCAACGAGGTCCGCGTCTCGCTCAGCTGACGCGGGCCGATCAGCGGGAACACCGGGTACGGCTGGTGCAGCAACCAGGCCAGCGCGATCGCCGTCGGCTCCACACCATACTTGTCCGCCAGGTCCCGGGCCCGGCTGAGCCGCTCGAAGTTGGCATCGGAGTAGAAGCAACGCACCAGCTCCTCGTCCGACCGGTCCTCCGGCTTGGCCCGCCCGGTGAAGAATCCACGCGCCTGACTCGACCACGGGAACAGCGCCACCTGCCGCTCGCGCAGCCACGCCTGCGACTCGTCGTCGCTGACATGCCGGCAACCGGCCCACGGTACGTCGTACGCGCGCGCCAGGCTGAGGTGGTTGCTCAGCAACGTGAACGGCTGCTTCCCATGGGTCTCCGCATAGGCGTTGGCCTCGTCGAAGCGAGCCGTCGACCAGTTGGACCCGCCGAACGCCTTGATCCGCCCCGCTTGGTAATGCGAGTCCAAGACGTCGACGAACTCGCCGACCGGGATCTCCTCGTTGTCGCGGTGCATCAGATAGAGGTCGACGTGATCCGTCTGCAGCCGCTCCAGCGACTCCTCGAGCTGCCGGGTGATCGACTCGGGATCGCAGTGCGGCGTGTGCGCACCCTTGCCGATGACAACGACCTCGTCCCGGTTGCCGCGCGACTTGATCCACTGGCCGAGCAGCTTCTCACCACGTCCACCGCCGTAGATGTACGCCGTGTCGAAGGTCGTCCCACCGCGCTCCACGAAATCGTCGAACATCGCCGCGGCATGCGTGAGCGTCTCCTGGTTGTCGACGCCCATCACCAGCCGCGACACCTGCTTGCCGAGGCCGGGCACCTCGCCGTACGTCATCGGCGCGTCCTCGCGTCGCGCCAGCGGCCGGCCGGTCGCCGTCGGGATCAGGGCGTCGTCGCGCTCACTCGCGTACTGCTGCCCGATCGCCTTGCGCCAGGAGTCCAGTACTTCGAGGTTGCCGAGCGTGTCGGCCCATGACATCTCCGGCGCCTGCCGCTGCTCGATCGCCGCCGCGACCGCGTCCGCCTCGGCCGCGTAGATGAAGGCCGGCTCCGGGGAGATGTCCCGCGACTCCTCCCCCACCTTGTGCAGCGTGACGTGGGTCGGCTTGCCGTCCCCGCCGAACCACGGGTCCTCGATGACGAGGTACCCCTCGCTGCCCAGCACCCGGACCCGGTTCTCGTCGCCGAGCCGGACGCCGGTGCTGACCTGGGCGGTCATCCCGCCATCGAAGAAGAGGGTCGCGACCGTCCACTCGTCGGCACCGGTCTCACCGACCTGACCGACCGCGGTCACCGCCGCCGGATCGGCGTACGGCGCTCCGGCGGCGGCGCCGGCGATCAGGCGCGCCATCGAGACCGGGTACCCGCCGACGTCGAGGATGCCGCCGCCGGCCAGGTCGTCGGCGAAGATCCGGCTGCCCGGGTTGAACGACGCCTGGAACGCGAACGACGCCTGGATCTGGTGCACCTTGCCGATCGCGCCGTCGCGGACCAGCTGGGCGACCAGCTTGGTCTGCGGCAGGCAGCGGTACATGTACGCCTCCATCAGGAAGACGTCGTTGCGGATCGCGGCCTCGATCATCGCCGCGGCCCAGGCCCGGTTGATCGCGAGCGGCTTCTCGCACAGCACGTGCTTGCCGGCCTCGGCGGCCTTGATCGCCCACTCCGGGTGCAGCGGGTGCGGCGTGGCGATGTAGACGGCGTCGACGGTCTCGTCGGCGAGCAGTTCGGCGTACGACGCATGCCGGTTCGGGATGGCGTACTTGTCGCCGAACTCGTCGGCCGAGGCCTGGCTGCGGCTGCCGATCGCGGCCAGCTCGCCGGTGGTGGAGGACGGGAGCTGACTGGCGAACCTGGAGGCGATGTTGCCGGTACCCAGGATGCCCCAGCGAAGCTTGCGATTCTGCACAGAGGTTCCCCTCATCGAGGTGCGGTCAGGGTCAGAACTTCATGGCGCCGGCGGCGATGTCGGCGATGAAGTGGCGGCCGCCGATCAAGAAGACGCCGATCAACGGAATCACACTCATCAGTGCGCCCGCCATCACCATGCTGTAGTCGGTGCCGTAGACACCGTTCAGCTGCTGCAGGGCGACCTGCAGGGTGAGTTTGTTCGGATCGGTCATCACGATCAACGGCCACAGGTAGTCGTTCCAGACGTTGATGAAGGTGAAGATGCCCAGGAAGGCCAGCCCGGGACGCAGTACCGGCAGGCCGACGGTGAGGTACTGCCGGAAGAAGCCGGCGCCGTCGACCTTGGCGGCCGAGATCAGCTCGTCGGGGATCGCGCCCTTGGCGTACTGGCGCATCCAGAAGATGCCGAACGCGTTCGCGGCGCCCGGGATGATCAGCGCCTTCAGCGACCCGATCCAGCCGAACTCGGCCAGCGTCACGAACTGCGGTACCAGCGCCAGCTGGGACGGGATCATGAAGGTCGCCAGCAGGATCCCGAAGAGCAGGTTGCGGCCGGGGAACTCGTACTTCGCGAACGCGAACGCGGCCAGCGAGTCGAAGAAGAGCACCAGCACGGTGACGCCGAGGCTGGCGAACAAGGTGATCAGCATCGAGCCGAAGAAGTCGATGTTGTCCAGCACGTTGCCCATGTTCTCGAACAGGTGCGAGCCGATCAGCAGCTTCGGCGGATAGGTGAAGATGTCGGGCGTGGTGTTGGAGGCCATCACCAGCATCCAGTAGAACGGGAAGATCGAGACCAGGACGCCGAACATCAGCACGACGTGACCGACGACGGTACGGACCTTTTCAGTGCGCATCGGCGTGCTCCTTTCCTGCCTTGTCCGCAGCCACCTGCTCGGCGGCGATCTTGCGCTGGACCCGGCGCGCCGCCCGTTTGGTGATCCGTTCGTCGTCGTTGCCGCCGATCAGCCGCCAGTTGATGATCGAGAACAACACGATCAGGATGAACAGCGCCCAGCCGATCGCGGCGCCGTACCCGAACTGGTTGGAGCCGAAGGCGTTGTCGTACAGGTAGGAGACGATGGTCAGCCCGCCGTCACCCGGCCCGCCGATCGCGCCGCTGCTGCCGAACAGCACCTGCGACTCGGTGAAGATCTGCAGGCCGCCGATCGTCGAGGTGACCGCGGTGAACAGGATCACCGGGCGCAGCAGCGGGACGGTGATCCGCCAGAACGTCTGCGACGGCGAGGCGCCGTCCATCTTGGCGGCCTCGTAGATGTCGGACGAGATCGCCTGCAGGCCGGCCAGGAAGATGATCGCGTTGTAGCCGGTCCAGCGCCAGGCGACGATGCTGGCGATCGCGATCTTGATCCCCCACGGCTGGCTCAGCCACTCGATCTTGTCCAGCCCGATCGACTGCAGGAACGCGTTCAGCAGGCCGAAGTTGTTGCTGAAGATGGAGCCGAACACCATCGTCACGGCGACCACCGAGGTGATGTTCGGGATGAAGTAGGCGATCCGGTAGAAGCTGCGGAACCGCGTCGCGTTGTGCAACGAGTTCGCGATCACCAGGGCCAGCAGCAGCATCGGAACGGTCGAGATCACCCAGATGATCAGGGTGTTCGTGATCGACTTCCAGAACGTCGGGTCGGTGAGCAGGTAGCTGTACTGCTCCAGCCCGACCCACTTCATCGTGCCGATCCCGTCCCAGGAATGGAACGATAGCCAGATCGAGAAGAACACCGGGAAGGCACCGAAGATCGCGAACAGGATGAAGAACGGCGACACCGCGGCGTACTGCGGCAACGCCTGGCGGAACTTGCTCGGCGGCCTGTCTGGGCCCGGGTCCTTGGTGGTGGTCACCGCGGCGGTACTGCGTACTGCGTCGCTGACGGCCATCTCAGATCGCCCCCGCTCGGGTGAGTTCGCGGTCGATCTGGTGCTGCGCGTCCTTCCAGGCCTGGTCGGAGGTCTTGCTGCCGATCTCCACGTTGACCAACTCGGCCTTCAAGGGGTCGTTGATGATCGAGTCGTACGGGCTGAAGTAGGCGCCCGGGTACTTCTTCGCGGACTCGGCGAAGACGTCGACGATCCGCTGACCGCCGAAGAACGGGTCGGGGGCCGCCAGCCGGGGGTCGGTGTAGCTGGCCGGGGTGGACGGGAAGAGCACGGGGTCGAGGAACGACTGAGCCTGGTTCTTCGACGACTCGAGCCAGCTGATGAAGGCGAAGGCGGCCTCGGGATCCTTGCAGTACTTCGTGATCGCGAGGAACGAGCCGCCCCGGTTGCCCGGGCCGCCGGGCGACGGCGTGACCCGCCAGAGGCCCTTCGTCTTGGGCGCGGCGTTCTTCGGTCCCAGCTGGGCCCACCAGACCGCGCCGATGAAGGCCACCAGCCGGCCGTTGGTGACGACCGCGTTGGCGTCGGTGCTGCCTTCCTGCGCGTTCGCCGACAGACCTTCCTTGACCACTCGGATGGCCAGCTCCCAGGCCTTCCTGATGTGCTCGCCGTCGCCGATGTAGCGGCCATCGGCGGTCATGTAGCGCTGCGGCAACTGGGCCAGGGCGTAGAGGTAGACCGAGGTGATGTTGTCGGTGATCGCCGAGCCGGGCACCGCCTGCTTGAGCTTCTTGCCGAGCTGGATATAGCTGTCCCAGTCGGGCGCGGCGGCGGCCACGTCCTGGGGCTCGGTCGGCAGTCCGGCCTTGTCGAAGACGTCGCGGCGGTAGAAGAGCGCGGTCGGGCCGGTGTCCATCGGGTAGGCCATCATCCGGTTCTCCGGCGTGATGCCGAGCTTCCACTTCCACTCCAGGAAGTCGCCCTTGAACTTGTCCGCGCCCAGCGCGTGCAGGTCGTGGAACTGGTCGGCGTTCGGGAAGTAGGTGGCGACGTCGTCGTTGATCCCGATGATGTCGGGCACCATCGACTTGCCGGCCAGGGCGGTCAGCACCTTGGTCTTGTAGTCGCCGCCGATCCGGGTCATCGAGAGCTGTTTGCCGTTCCCGCCCGGGATCGCCTTCTCGGCCTCGCCGATCAGGGCGTCGTTGACCGACCCGGTCCAGGTCCACATGCTGAGCTGGTCGGCGCCACCCAGCGAACTTCGTGAACCACAACCGGTCAGCCCGGCCATCGCCCCGGCACCTAACACCAGGAACTGCCTGCGTGTGACTGCCATGAACCGCCTCACCTACACCTTCGCATCGCTACCGGGAGGGGACCTGCGGATGTTCGTTTGCGCGAGAACTTGTCGACAAATGTTCAGACGCACCTAAGGTAAGCGCATACCAACTGAACCGGTCAAGGGGGCAACCTCTGACGCCCTCGCATGTCTCGGTGACTGGACGGCTGACAGGATGGCGGCATGCCGCCAGTGAGGATCGATACCGTTCTGTTCGACGCCGATGGAGTCATCCAGCGGCCGACCGTCGATTGGCGGGCCACGCTGTCCGCCTTCGTGGCCGCGGAGTCGGCCGACGAGTTCGTGCTCGACCTGATGGTGTCGGAGCGGCCGTCGATCGCCGGCAAGGGCGACTTCCCCGAGGCGGCGGCCGAAGTACTGGCGCGGTGGTCGTCGACCGGGTCCCTGGAGGAAGTGCTGCAGCTGTGGCACGCGTTCGAGGCCGATCCGGTCGTCGTCGCCTGGATCCAGGAGTTGCGCGACGGCGGGATCGGGTGCCACCTCGCCACGAACCAGCACGCCTACCGGCGAGCGATCATGCACGACGAGCGGCGCTATCGGGACCTCTTCGACCAGACCTTCTACTCGTGCGATCTCGAGCTGGCCAAGCCCGACCCGGCGTACTTCCGGGCCATCCTGACCGCGGTGGACCAGCCCGCCTCGTCGGTGCTCTTCATCGACGACAACGAGGCCAACATCGAGGGCGCCCTCAGCGTCGGCCTGAACGCCGAGCTGTACGACCTCGCAGACGGCCACGAGGCCCTGCGCGACCTGCTCTCACGCCACGGGCTGACGACTTCACGCTGAAACCTGGGTGGGCAGCTCCGCGCGGTCACGGCTCAAGGGGCGGGACACCAGGAACAGCGCGACCAGCAACGGCAGCGTGATCAGGAATGCGATCTGCAGGTCCACGACTCCTGCGAGGACCGCAAGTATGGCCGGAGCGAGCAGGATGGCCACTCCCGAAGCCGAGGCGCCGAGCGCGGCCAGTCGGGCCGGGCTGAGCCCAGGGGTGGCGACCAAGGCTGCGATGGTGACGGGATAGAGCGGCGCGACCCCGATGCCCGCGATCACCAGGCCGGCTGTCACCGCGACCGGTGCATCGAACAAGCTGACCAGAAGCGTGCCGGCGATCGCCAGCAGGCCACCCGGGACCATCGGCGACCAGCTACCGAGGTGCAGCGGACCGATCCCTCGCCCCACCGCCATTCCGATCGGGAATGCACTACCCAGCAAGGCGGCCGTTGCCATCGGCAACCCCGCATCCACGAGTCTGGCCACTGCCCACACCACGAAGCAGAACTCCACCGCCACAGCCAGTACCACTCGGACCCAGCCGCGAGCGACCTGCAGCACCACCAGGCCACCAGACGCCGGTTGCACCAGAGCAGCGGCAGGTCGAGCTAGTACAGCCAGTGCCAGGAGTGGCGGCGCGGCGGCAAGCATCGCAAGCCGTCCGGTGGAGGCGAAGGCGTCCATCGCGCCGATGGCGAGTGGGGCCAGGATGCCGGTCGCGCTGGCGAAAGCATTGACCTTGGTGAGCCGCGCCGCGGCCGTCGGACCACTCAGCAGCAGTGGCGCGATCAGGACCAACATGGCGCCGCCCAGCCCGATGAACAGGCCCCCCGCGATCGCGACGCCGTACCCCGGGGCGAGTGCGAGCAGGACGGCTCCCATCGCGCAGACGACGGATCCGATCCGCAGTACGACGCTGATCGCCAGGGACCTGAGCAGCAGCGGGCCGACCAGCGCAATGATGAGCAACCCCACGGCGAAGGCCGATGACAGCAAGGCGAGCCGGTCGGCGGGCAGGTCCAGGTCCCGCGCGAGGACGGCGACACAGGCGCCGAGCCCAGCCAGGAGAAACCCCAGCGCCCCCAGTGCGACGCCGATCTGGATCTCGACCTGCCGACTCGTCACTCCCCCGTCCGTAGCAGCGCGGCCAGCTGGTGGAGGTCACCGAGTCGAATATCGCCTTCGAGACCTTTGAGCGCTGCGGTCTGGGCGCCGGCGGCGCGGCCTGCTTGGAGCCCGACCTCGGCATCCTCGACGACCAGGCAGTACTGCGGGTCTACCGCGAGCAACTCGGCGGCGCGGAGGTAGCCCTCGGGGTCGGGCTTGCCGCGGGTGATGTCCTCGATCGTCACCAGTAGAGGCGTGTCGATCCCTGCGGCACCCAGCCGGACCTTGGCGAGCCGCTGGTCGGCGCTAGTGACCACTGCCCACGGGAGCCCACGCTGTTCGAGTACGGCGAGTACCTCGGCGGCTCCGGGAGCTGCCGAGACGCCGGAGAGGTCGTCGTACTGGAGTTCCAACTGGCGAGCCGCCGCAGCGGTCCGAGCGGGCAGGTCGAGCTGCGGGAGCATCCGGTCGACTGTCGACTCGGCGGGTGCGCCGTGTGCCTCGGAGAGGACCTCCACCGGATCGACGCCGTATTCGGATGCCCAGGTCGTCCACGCGCGCTCGACAGCCGCGTCCGAGGTGACCAAGGTGCCGTCCATGTCGAACAACACGGCCCGCAGTTGCCGCAACTCCATCGACGCCTCCATTAAACTCGTACTCCGAGCATAAGCCAGAGAGGTCCCATGACGGCAAGACGTGGCCAGTGGCAGACCGCAGCCGACGTACTCGGCCAGGTGGCCCGGCAGCCCGGCATCACCCGGGCCGCGGTGGCACGAGAGCTGCGGCTGAGCACCAGCTCGGCTACGGAGGTCACCGCTCGGCTGCGCGACCTGCAACTGCTGACGGAGACGCCGGCGCCGAGTCAGGGCCGCGGGCGGCCGACGACGGTACTGCGCCCGCATCCGCGGGGGCCGGTGGTACTCGCGATGGAGCTCCGGCAGGCGGACTGGCGAAGCGCAGTGGTGTCACTGGACGGGGTACTGCTCGATCAGCGGTCCAAGCGCCACCGCAGTCGCCGGCCGGACGCAGTACTGGCTGCTCTTGGGGTGGCAGTTGCTGGCGCTAAGGCGGAGTACGGGGATCGGTTGCTTGCGGTCAGTCTCGCCGTGGCCGGCACGGTCCGGGGGGACCATCTGATGCAGGCAACGACGCTGGGGTGGAGTGCTGTCGATCTGAGCGCGGTTGTAGGCGAGACGGGGCTGCCGCTGCTGGTTGGGAACGACGCGACGCTTAGTGGAGTTGCTGAGGCGCGTACTGGTGCAGCAGCCGGGGCAGGGACGGCGCTGCATCTCATTGTCGAGGTGGGGATCGGCGGGACGCTCATCCTTGACGGGAGTCCTGCTAGTGGGGCTACTGGCGCTGGCGGTGAGTATGGGCATCTGCCGTTCGGCGACCGAAGCTTGTCGTGCCCGTGTGGGGCCAAGGGGTGCTGGGACCTTGAGGTGGACGGGCGTGCGCTCGCCCGGCATCTTGGCGATCCGGAGCCCGACGAGCCTTACGCGTATGCCGAGGGCTTGCTCCTGCGCCTGTCTGAGCCGCCTGTTGGGCGGGCGGTCGAGGCGGTGGTTGCTGCTTTGGCTAGTGGGATCGCTGGTCTGGTCAATGCGCATGACCCCGATGTGGTGACGCTTGGTGGGCTTGCTATCCCACTGCGGGCTGCGGCTTCCGCTACCTTTGCCGCTGCCTATGGCGAGAGTCTGATGACGTTCCACCGTGCCAAGCCGCCTGCAGTGCTTGACTCGACCCACCAGCAGACTGGGGCGCTTCGGGGGGCTGCTGCGTTGGGACTCGACCACGTCACTAGCTCTACCGCGCTCGCCGCCTGGTCCGAGAGTCACCTCTGAGCTGCTGCGCTTACTCCGGTCCCGACTCCAACCCCGAACCCGACCCAAGCTCGGGACCTGGCTCGAGCCCCTCGGGCGGCGACTCGGGCGCTGGCTCTGGCTTTGGGGCCGGGACGATCGGGGGTTCGAGGACTGCGAGGATCTTGATGATGTCGTGGCGGTGGTGCTGGATCTCGTGGGCGGTGTGGCGGATCAGCCAGCCGAGCGAGCGGGGCGCCCGGACCGGGTAGTTGTAGAGGCCGAGCTTGCCGAGCTGCGGCGGGGTGAGGACACGAGCCGCCGCCCCGAACTCGCGGGCGAAACGCATCAGCGCCGCCGCCACCTCCATCGGGTCCTGGTCCTCGTACTTCTCCTGCTTCACCCGGCCGGTCCGGTCCATCGGCGCGTACACCGGCCGGTCCTCCGCCAGGCACTGAGCGATCCGAAACCGCTGCACCTCCAGGACATCGCGCACGTGGCAGGCGTACTCGATCGCCGACCACACCTCCGGCTCGGGCCGGATCCGCACCACGTCCGCATCCGGTCCCGCGGCCGCCTTCGTCAGCGCCATGCTGCACTCGGCCGACTGCCGCACAAGCGTCGTCACTGTGCCTTGCAAGTCACCGGTGTCGTAGTTGAAGCCGCACTCGTCGCACAGTCCGTCCACCGGTGGGCGGCTCTTGTTCACCTGTCACTCCTGTTTCGGAACTCCCACGCATGCTCCACCGGCCCGATCCCACCACCGAGCGCGAAACCGGCAGCCACCGCCCCACTGACGTAGTCCTTAGCCGCACCGACAGCAGCCGGTACGTCGTACCCGCGGGCCAGGTACGACGCGATCGCGCTCGCCAGTGTGCACCCTGTGCCGTGCGTGTGCCGGTTGTCGGCCCGCGGCGCACTGAACTCCTGCCGTACTCCGGCCCCGTGCAGCACGTCGACAGCCAGCGGGCCAGTGTCGTGCCCGCCCTTGACCAGTACCCAAGAGGCGCCGGCGTCCAGCAGCACCTTCGCCGCCAGCTCACGATCCTCCACGCTCCGCAGCTCGACACCCGCCACCGGACCCAGCTCGGTCAGATTGGGCGTGAGCACAGTCGCCAGCGGCACGATCTCCTCTCGCACCGCCACCATCGCGTCCTCAGCGAGCAGCGCGTCGCCGTGCTTCGACACCGATACCGGATCGACAACCACCGGTACGCCGTCAGGCAGCGTCCGCAGCAACTCGGCCACCACCCGAACCATCGACGCAGAGGCCAGCATCCCGGTCTTCACCGCGTCGACCCCGATGTCGTCCACCACACTCCGGAACTGCGCCACCACCTGCTCCGACGGCAGCTCCCAGGCCCCCTGCACGCCAAGGCTGTTCTGCGCGGTGATCGCAGTCAGCACGCTCATGCCGTGCACGCCGTTGGCCAGCATCGACTTGAGATCGGCCTGGATTCCGGCGCCGCCGCCGGAGTCGGATCCGGCGATGGTGAGCACCCTGGGCGGCGCGGTGGTCATGAAGGTCTCCTAGTTCCGGAAGTGGGTATGGCCGGTGGCGCCCGTATACGGGGCGCCGTCGACGGTGACCGTGCCCGACGGGTGCTCCTCATTGCCTACAGCAACTGTGCCGATGACGGTCCAGCCGTCGGGGACGTCGGCCGGTTCGAAGGTGCCGACCAGGGCGTGGTCCTCGCCGCCGCTCAGAACGAACGCCAGCGCGTCGGCGCCGGTCGCGGCTGCGACAGCCTGAAGCGGCTCCGGGATGGTCAACGCGGCCGAGCGAATGTCGATCAGGACCTCACTGGCGACTGCGATATGCGTCAGGTCGGCGACCAGGCCGTCGCTCACGTCACACATCGACGAGGCTCCGCCGAGCGCCGCGCGCACTCCCTCGGCGTACGGCGGTGCGGGGCGGCGATGCGCTTCAACGACGGACCGCGGCGACCGGAAGCCCCGGTTGAGCACGGTGAAGCCGGCCTCGGCCCATCCCAGCCGCCCGACTACGGCCACCTCGTCGCCGGGGCGCGCACCAGAGCGCAGTACCGGCTCGCGGCCGTCGAGGGAGCCGAAGGCGGTGACAGAGACGATGATCTTGTCGGACTGCACGGTGTCGCCGCCGACGATGCTCACGCCGAGCAGCTCGCACTCGTCGCCGATGCCTTGGGTGAGCTCGATCGCCCACGCGGTCGGCAGATCCGCCGGTCCGCCGAAGCCGACCACCAGCGAGGTCGGCCGGGCGCCCATCGCGACGATGTCGGCCAGGTTCTGCGCGGCGGCCTTGCGGCCCACGTCGTACGCCGAGGACCAGTCCTGGCGGAAGTGCCGGCCCTCCACCAGCAGGTCGGTCGTGATCACCATCCGGCCGTCCGGCACGGCCACCACGGCCGCGTCGTCGCCCGGTCCTACCAGGACGTCCTCACCTTGGGGAAGGCTCTTGGTGACGGCCTCGATGAAGCCGAACTCCCCAGTGCTTCCCAACGTCTCTGTCACGTCAACAGACCTCCCATATCGCTCCACGGAGTCTAGGCGGTACGGTGACCGAGCAACGAAGAGTACGCCCGGCCGCTCTGCAGTACCGTGGCCGATGTCAGCTGAGGACGACTGAGTGGAGAACGACGTGGTGGTCCAGGCCTACATCCTGATCCAGACCGAGGTCGGCAAGGCGGCCGACGTCGCAGCGCAGATCGCCGAGGTCCAGGGCGTCACCCTGGCCGAGGACGTCACCGGCCCGTACGACGTGATCGTGCGCGCGGAGGCCCGCAACGTCGACGAACTGGGCAAGCTGGTCGTGGCGAAGGTGCAGAACGTCCCCGGCATCACCCGCACGCTGACGTGCCCCGTCGTCCACATCTGATCCCGATCACCGCTGTCCGACGCCGGCGCGTGCCACGGCGAGCCGCGCTGGTCTTCACGCTGCTCACGCTCTCCTCTGTTCTGACCGGCTGCAGTCCCGGACCGGTTGCGGTTGCCGTGCCATCGCCGGCGCCTGAGGTCGCGGACGCCTGTACTGCGCTGATCCAGGCGATGCCGGCCAAGGTGCTTGACGCCGAGCGTCGCAAGACCGAGCCGGCGAGTGCACTGACCACGGCGTACGGCGATCCGCCGATCGAGGTGACGTGCGGGGTCCTCCCGCCCGCGGGGATGGCGCAGGCGCAGTCGCAGTGCTTCGAGGTGAACGGGGTCGGCTGGTTCGCGCAGGAGGTCACCAACGGCTATGTCTTCACCACGATCGGCCGGAAGGTCTATCTGGAGCTGGCCGTCCCGAACAAGTACAAGCCCGAGGCCAACGCGCTGACGGACGTCTCCGACGCGATCAAGGCCCACAACACGCTCATCACGCCCTGCACCTGAGATGCTTCACAGTTCCGGCTGGGTGCATGTCCGGTTCCTGCTGAGGGCATCGACGTAACCGGTGAGAGGCACCAAAGTTGGTGCCAGGAGACGGGAGACTCAGATGAAATACATGATCCTCACCTACGCGTCGCAGCAGGATTACGACGGCATGGGCGGCAAGGACACCGGCAAGCCCGCCTGGACCGAAGAAGACTTCGCCGCGATGGGCGCGTTCATGGAGAAGTTCAACAACGACCTGGCCGAGTCCGGCGAACTGGTCGAGACCCGTGGGCTCGCCGCGCCGGTGCTGACCCGCCGGCTCGGCTCGAAGGACGGCGCCGCGGTGATGACCGACGGCCCGTACGCCGAGACGCAGGAGGTCCTCGCCGGGTACTGGATCGTCGAGTGCGACAGCTTCGACCGCGCCACCGAGATCGCCGCGCGACTCGGTGAGACCCCAGCGCCGGAGCACGTCCGGGCCACGGCGTACGCCGACATCAGACCGCTCATGGAGAGCCGGGAAGACCTGGTCGGCTGACCTTCTCTGATGGCTGAGTCCGTGCCTGAGGGCCTGCTGCGCGAACTGGCGCCGCAGGTGCTCGGGGCGCTCGTCCGGCGGTACGGGCATTTCGACACCGCGGAGGACGCAGTACAGGAGGCTCTGCTCGCGGCTGCGCAGCAGTGGCCGGAGCAGGGTCTTCCGGATAATCCGAGAGCCTGGCTGATCACGGTCGCCTCTCGCCGACTGACCGACTTGCTGCGGAGCGAACAGGCTCGGCAGCGGCGGGAAGACGTCGTCGCCCAGTGGGTCCTTCCTGACGAGTGGCTCGCCCCATCGGCGGACAAGCCTGCAGAAGCCGGCGACGACACGTTGATCCTGCTCTTCCTTTGCTGCCACCCGTCGCTGTCGCCCGCCTCGCAGATCGCGCTCACCCTGCGCGCGGTCGGCGGCCTGACCACGACCGAGATCGCTCGCGCCTTCCTCGTCCCCGAGGCGACGATGACCCGGCGGATCACCCGGGCCAAGCAGAGCGTGAAGAACGCGGGCGCTCGCTTCTCGCTACCGCCGGACCGCGACGAACGCCTCGACGCCGTGCTGAAGGTCATCTACCTGATCTTCAACGAGGGCTACGCCAGTACTGCGGGCCCGAGCCTGCAGCGGGTCGAGCTCGCAGCGGAAGGAATCCGATTGGCCAGGATGGTGCACGCACTGCTCCCCGACGACGCCGAGGTGACCGGCCTGCTGGCGCTGATGCTCCTCACCGACGCCCGCCGCCCAGCCCGCACCGGCCCGAACGGCGAACTGATCCCGATGGCCGAGCAAGACCGCACCCTCTGGCTCCAGCCCTCAATCTCCGAAGGCGTCGACCTCATCACCGAAGCCCTGCCCCGCGGCCCCGTCGGCCCCTACCAACTGCAGGCCGCCATCGCCGCCGTCCACGACGAGGCCACTTCCTGGACAGACACCGACTGGCCCCAGATCGTGGCGCTCTACCACGTCCTCCTGCAACTCAACGACAACCCCATGGTCGCCCTCAACCACGCCGTCGCAGTAGCAATGGCAGAAGGACCGACCCGCGGCCTGGCCCTACTCGCTCAGATCGAGAGCGACGCACACCTCACCAAAGACCACCGCCTACACGCCGTACGAGCCCACCTACTAGAAATGTCCGGCGACCCCGCCGCCCGAACGGCCTACCAACTAGCAGCAACCCTCACCACCAGCCTGCCGCAACAGCGCTACCTCAACACCAAGGCCGCCAACCTCTAACACCCCACCCGGCGCACCCGCAGCCCACCCATCACGCACCCAACCAAGCAGCACCTGGCCGGCGAACCAGAGAACCACCACACCGAACAGCACCTCACCAACTGGCCTGCCCAGACTCCGCCCACGCACGTCAAACCCCTCACCGCCGCTCACACAGCCGGGACGCGGGTCCTCCTCGCCGCCCCTCACACACCCGGACTCGGTCCTCCTCGCCGCCCCTCACACACCCGGACTCGGTCCTCCTCACCGCCGCTCACACCCCGGACTCGGTACTCCCCCCGCCGCTCACACACCCCGGACTCGGTACTCCCCACCGTCAGTCACACTTCGGCCGCCGTACACCACATCGCCGCTCAGGCACCCCGACTGCCGCACTCCACGTCGCCGCCGCACCGCCCGGACTCCTCGTCGCCGCTCGCCCGCAACCAGCCCGCCGCTGCCCCGCTCATTAGGCGGCCCCGAGCCTGCGACCCGGCTCGGCTGCCTTGTCGTCCCACCGGCCGACCTTGTGCTCGACGTGAGCGTTCCCGTGGGCTCCCGACACTCAGGTCGCGCACAGAGTGGATTGTCTGGCGACAAGCCATGGATGTGCTCGCTCGTCATCGCCCCTCGCGCTCCCGGACATCGCGCCCCTCATCGCCGCCCGCCCCAGCAATCCCAGTACGGCGGCTGGGAGGCGACCGGTCCGACGAACTTCCAGCTTGCTCGGCAGCCCCTTCTGTCGCCTACTTTGAGCACGGACCGGGCACCAATTCCGCAGTACCGTACCTAGCTCATGCCCAATCTCGCCCCACCCCTCGACCTTGAGCACCCACCAGCCACCCAACCCCGCCGCACACCGCCTGGCCGGTGCCCAAAGTCGCGATGATCGTCACCTACGGCACGATCAAGGCCGTCGCCTCGCCTCCCACCCCGCCGATCCCCAGCTCGCTCGGCAACCTCATCCGTCCCACCGGCCGACCTTGTGCTCGACGTGAGCGTTTCCAAGGGGTCCTGACGCTCAGGTCGTGCACAGAGTGGAGTGTCTGGCGACAAGCCATCCGAGCCGAGGCCGGCCTCCCACCCGGATCAACCTTGGCGTGGTCGTCGGCGAACGCGCCGAACGCCACAGCCCGTCGGACGGGCTGACGCCTGCAGAGCCCACCCGGTCGAACGGCCCGCCTTCAGCCATCCGAGTACAGGGCGTACCGGCGTAGCGGACGCCGTTCTCCACCTCGCAGCTCACGCACCCCGAACGCGCCGCACTCCACGTCGCCGCCGCACCGCCCGGACGCCTCGTCGCCACTCGCCCGCAACCGCCGATGACCCGCTCAATGTGCGGCCCCGAGCCTGCGACCCAGCTCGGCGGACTTGCCGTCCCACCGGCCGACCTTGTGCCCGACGTGAGCGTTCCCCAAGGGCTCGTGACGCTCAGGTCGTGCACAGAGTGGGTGCCTGGCGACCGAGCAAACGAGTCGAGGCCCGGCCGCCCATCCGGACCAGCCATAGCCCGTTGGACGGCTAACACCTACAGAGCCCAACCGGTCGAACGGCCCGCCTGCGGCCATCCGCGTACCGACGCACCCGCGTACCGGCGTACCGGCGTACCGGCGTACCGGCGTACCGGCGTACCGGCGTACCGGCGAGCTCACCACACGGCGGAGCCGGGTCGCCGGTACCAGCTCAGAACTGCGGTGGGTCGTCGGCGCCAGCCGGTGGGCGGCGTTGCGACGGGCAATCACCACCGACCGGTACGGCGTACCGGTCGGCTCGACCGCACGGAGCGCCGAGGTGGCTCGGATTCATGGGGACGGTCGTGGTCGTCCGCAAGATCTCGGCGCTGGGTCCGGGCCGTCGTGGGCTCGGATACCTGTGGCTACCCCGGTCAGCGCAGGCCTGTGGGGCGGGTCATGGCCAGCGTTAGGAGGCGGTCTACCAGGTGTTTGTAGTCGACGCCGGTGGCGGCCCAGAGGCGCGGGAACATGCTGGTGGGGGTGAAACCAGGCATGGTGTTGATCTCGTTGATGATGACCTGCTGGTCCTCGTCGAGGAAGAAGTCGACTCGGGCCAGGCCCTCGCCCTCGATTGCGTCGAAGGCGGTCAGTGCCTTCGCCCGGACCTCCGCCGCGATGTGTTCCGGCAGGTCCGCCGGCACCGAGAGGGCGGTGTATTCCTCGCCCTCCGGCAGGTACTTCGTCTCGAAGTCGTAGAAGTCGTGTCCACCGCCCGAGACCGAGATCTCACCGCAGACGCTGACCTCGGCGGGACCACCGTTCAGGCCGCCCAGCACGCCGACCTCGATCTCGCGCGGGTTCTTCGCGGACGCCTCGACGATCACCTTCGGGTCGTGCGCGCGCGCCTCGGCGACGGCGGGGTCCAGCTCGTCGAGGCTGTTCACCTTGCTGATCCCCAGGCTGGAACCACCACGGGCCGGCTTGACGAACACCGGGTAGCCGAGCTTGTCGACCGCCTCGCGGCAGGCCTGCGGGTCGCGGGTCCAGTCCCGGTCGCGGATCACGACGTACGGCGTGACCTCGAGCCCGGCGGCCGCGAAGACGACCTTCATGTAGTGCTTGTCCATGCCGACGGCGCTGGCCAGTACGCCGGAGCCGACGTACCGGATGTCCGACATCTCCAGCAGACCCTGCAGCGTGCCGTCCTCGCCCCACGGGCCGTGCAGCAGCGGGAAGACCACGTCCACCTCACCGAGTGTGCTCGGCACCTCGCCCGGTTCGGTCACGACGAGCTCGCGATCCGCACCGAACAGCACCGGTAGCGCGGTCACGTCGACCTCCGGGAGCTTGCCGTCGGTGATCGACAGCCGCTCCGGATCGCCGCTCTCCAGCACCCAGTGCCCGCTGGTCGTGATGCCGACGGGTACTACGTCGTACTTGTCCCGGTCGATCACCTGGAGCACGTTGGCCGCGGTGACGCAGGAGATGGCATGTTCGCTCGACCGGCCACCGAAAACAACAGCGACGCGGGGCTTGCTTTTTTCTTCCCTCGAGTACTCACTCACCGGCTCGACGATAGCGTCAGTTCAGTGCGGCTTTGACCAGGGTTTAGTTAAGACCTCTTCAGATTGCTGTCAGTTACGCACCGGTATGGACGTATCCGGCCCACAGCGAGGGCGTCCTCGGAAGCTTGTCGCGAGCGGTCCGGGCAGCCCTGTGCAGAGCGTGAGCGGTGACCGAGGTATCGAAGGTGTCGGCGGTGAGGTGGATGGCCTCCGCTCGACCGGCGTACGGGCTAGGCACTTACCTGCATTCTCCAGGGCCAGGCCCATCTCATCCCGCTCACCACCGGCTGGCCCGGCGAGCCGGAGGTCTCTTAGCGGTCCCAGGTGACGGGTAGCGCGGTCACGCCGTAGACGAGGGTGTTGTCCTTGAAACGGATCTCCTCGAACGGCACCGCCAGCCGCAACGTCGGGATCCGGGTGTAGAGGCGGGCGTAGACCTCCTGCAGCTCCGCCCGGGCCAGTTGTTGCCCGAGGCATTGATGCGGACCGAAGCCGAAGGCCAGATGCCTGGAGGCCTTGCGGGACAGATCGATCCGGTCCGGGTCGGGGAACACCGACTCGTCCCGGTTGCCCGACGACAGCGCGGCGATCAGGTACTCCCCCGCATTGATCGTCTCGTCGCCGAACGGGATGTCCTCCAGCACATGCCGGAAAAGGCCGAACTGTACGACGGACAGATAGCGCAGCAACTCCTCAGCAGCGGCCGGCGCGAGCGACGGATTGTTGCGCAAGGCCTCTAGCTGCTCGGGATTGCGCAGCAGCGCGAGGGTGCTCAGGGCGATCATGTTCGCGGTGGTCTCGTGGCCGGCGATCAGCAGCGTGATACCGATCGAGACCAGTTCGGGCATGGTCAGCGGGTTGCCCTGCTCCTCGGCCCGGGTGATCAGCCGGGACAGCAGGTCGTCCTCGCGGTGATCGAGCTTGGCCAGCACCAGGGCGGCCATGTAGTCCTGCAATTCCTCGTTGGCCTGGAGGATCTCGTCCTCGGGCCGGTCGACCGAGACCAGGATGGCGCTGCAGCGCTGGAACTGGTCGCGGTCCGCGTACGGAACGCCGAGCAACTCGCAGATCACCAGCGACGGGATCGGCAGCGCGAACGCTTCGACGAGGTCGACCGGTCCTTCCTCGACCGCGAGCATCGCGTCGAGGTGGTCGTCGACCAACTGCTGGATCCGCGGCCGCAACTCCCGCACGCGCTTGACCGTGAACTCGCTCGTCAGCAGCCGCCGCAGGTGCGCATGCCGCTCACCGTCGTTCTGCAGGATCGACCCCGGCTCCACTTCCCGCTCCAGATCCGCCTCCGGTACTACGTGCGCCGACGGCGCGGATCGCGACCTCAACCGGGCGTCGGTCAGTACCGATCGCACTTCGTCGTACCGGCTGAAGACCCAGGCGTCGACGCCGGCCGGGGTGGACACCTTCGTCAGCCCTTCGGTCTCCCGCAGCGCGGTATAGCCGGTGGCCGGATCGAAGGGGCAGCCGCTGGGCCGGGCAGTGGGGAAGGTCATCGGCATGGTCCTCACTTCGACACGAATTTGGAAGTAACTACCATATGACTATGAGAGTCATTTGGAATCACCTTTCGGCGCGTCGTGAGCCGTGTACGCTGCCCGCGCGACACACCACTAGCAAGGGGCACGGCATGGGGCTTCGCGAACTGAAGCGGGAACGGACCCGCCGGCAGATCTCGGACAAGGCATTCGAGCTGTTCACCGACCACGGTTTCGCCCGGACCACGGTCGAGCAGATCGCCGCGGCCGCCGAGGTCGGGCCGAGCACGCTGTACCGGTACTTCCCGACCAAGGAGACGCTGGTCCTGGAGTTCGTCGAGGACAGCCTGTTCGGGGCGCTCGACTGGTTTCGCGAACAGCCCGCCGATCTGGACCTGCCGGACGGCCTGCAGAGTGTGATCGAGCGAGTGCTCGACCAGCTGGAGCGCAACCCCGACCGGGTCCGGACCGTGTACGAGCTGGCCGGCAAGACGCCGTCGGTGAGCGCTCACCTGGCTGAGGCGATCTGGCGCTGGCGCAACGAGCTGACCGTGGAACTGGCCGGCCGGCTCGCGGGCGACTCGGTGGAGTTCACCGCCGCACTGACCGCGGGCACCACGATGAACATCATCGAGATCGTCGTCCAGACCTGGGTGGACAATCCCGACGGCACCCAGGTCAAGGACCTGGCACACGAGGCGATGGGCCTGCTCCGCGGCGGCGGGATCCCGCTGCCTACAGTGCAGGCATGACCCCTGACCTGGATCCCTCCACCGTTGTCGTCCACGCCGGCCGGCCCTCTCGGGTGCCGGATGCGCCGGTGGGTGAGTCGCCCGTCTTCAGCTCGACCTACATCGCGGGTGGCGACCTGGGCTACGGCCGCTACGGCAACACCGCCTGGACGGCGCTCGAGGAGACACTCGGCGCACTGGAAGGTGGGCGCGGCCTGAGCTTCGCCTCGGGTATGGCGGCCGCCGCTGCCGTCTGCGACCTCGTACCGGTCGGCGGCCGCGTTGTAGCGCCGCAGCACGCCTACAGCGGAGTACTGGCGCTGCTGGACCAGCAGGCGACGACAGGTCGCCTGACCGTCGAGCGAGTGGCTATCGCCGACACTGAAGCCGTGTCGGCCGCAGTAGTCGGTGCAGACATGCTGTGGATCGAGTCGCCGACCAACCCAGCCATGGAGGTCGCCGACCTACCCGCGTTGGCAGCAGCAGGCCGTACTGCGGGCGCCACGGTTGTAGTCGACAACACGTTCGCCACGCCGCTCCTGCAGCAGCCGCTCTCGATGGGCGCCGACATCGTGTTGCACTCGGCGACCAAGTTCATTTCGGGGCATTCGGACGTAGTACTCGGTGCGATCGTCACCGACTCCGACGAGCTCTGGACTGCGCTCGAGCTGCGGCGAAGGAGCCTCGGCGCGATCCCCGGACCGATGGAGGCCTTCCTGGCCGTGCGCGGGCTGCGGACGCTCGCACTGCGGCTGGAGCGAGCGCAGTCCAACGCCGCCTTCCTGGCCACGCGGTTGCAGGAGCACCCGCGCGTGAGCCTGGTGCGCTATCCGGGCCTGGCCGACGACCCCGGGCATGCCCGGGCAGCCGCGCAGATGTCCGGCTTCGGCGCGATCCTCGCCTTCGAGCTCGGCGGCGACGGCCCGGGTGCTCAACGCGTCTGCGAGAGCACCGCCCTGTGGGTCCACGCCACCAGCCTTGGCGGTGTCGAGTCGATGCTCGAACGCCGCCGCCGCTGGGCGATCGAAGTACCGACGATCCCCGAAGACCTCATCCGCCTGTCGGTCGGCATCGAGCACCCGGACGATCTCTGGGCCGACCTGGCACAGGCCCTGAAAGCCTGATTGCTAGCGCTTCATGACCGACGCCGAGGCGACCGTGATGGCGCAGAGGGCGACCGGGAGGATGAAGGCGATGTTGAGCGGCATCCAGTGGGTCAGGCCGCCGATCAAGGCCGGGCCCGCCAGGAGGCCGACGTACCCGAGGCCGACGACCTTGGCCATCAGGGCGCCTGAGGCTCGCGGGTCGAGGTTGCCTGCGGCGGTGAAGAGTTGCGGTACGCCGCCGGACAGGCCGATGCCGAAGAGCGCCCAGCCGAAGAGGGCCACTGGTACCGAAGGAACCACGATGACGATCGTGAGACCGATGGCAGCCAGCAGGGCGCCGTACCGGACGATGGCCGCCGGGCCGACGATCGCCGCGATCCGGTCCGTGGAGAACCGGCCGATGGTCATGGCAACGGCGAAGGCGCCGTACGCGTAGGCCGCAGTACTGGTTGACGTTTCGAGGACGTCGCGGAACTGGAGTGCGGCCCAGTCGTTGGCGACGCCTTCGGCGAGCATCAGGGCGAAGGCGAGCGCGCCGAGCTGCCAGACGAGCTTCTTGGGTGGCGCAACTCGCTCTGGCTCATCTACTGCGGGCTCCGGCTCGGCGGGCGCCTCGATCAAATAGCGACTCGCTGCGAGGGAGATACCGATGCAGAGCACACCCGCGGCGCTCAGCGAGACACCAGTGGGTACGTCGGCCTTCAGCGCCGCCGCTCCGATGACGGCCGCGAAGGCGCCGCCGATCGACCACATCGCGTGGAAGGCGGCCATGATCGGCCGCGGGTAGGCGCGTTCGACGACGACTGCCTGGGAGTTCATCGCGACGTCGATCGAGCCGTTGCCGAAGCCGAAGGCGAGCAGCGCCAGACCGAGCATCCACCAGTTGGTGGCCAAGCCCGGGCCAAATAGAGAGATGCCGAGCAGTACGCCGGCAGCGGGCACCAGTCGGCGTTGACCGACGCGGTCAGCCAGTGGGCCGGCCACCTGCATCCCGATGAAGGCCGCGCCGCCCAGTACGAGCAGCAGGAGGCCCAACGTGCTGTGGGAGATGCCGGTCGCGTGCTCGACGTTCGGGATGTGCACGACCCACATGCCGACCGCGAAGCCGTTCAGGCCGAAGTACAGCCAGGTAGCCACCCGGGCCGCGCGAGGTGGCGCGACGGTGGCGGTCTCGATGCTCAAGAGAGCCCTTCTCCAGTTGAAACTGTCACGGTTGAAACCGCGACCTCGACCAGTACTCCGCGCTGCGCGAGCAGCGTGCGGGACTCTTCGGGCGCAGTGGAATCGGTGATGATCAGGTCAGGTCGATCGGCCGGGCAGATGTAGGCGAGCGCGGCGCGATCCCACTTGGCGCCGTCGGCCAGCACCATCGATCGGGTGGCCACCGCCATCGCCTGCTGCTTCACCTCGGCGTCGCCCAGGTCGAACGCGGTCATCCCCGCTTCGAGGCTGAACGCGCACGGGCTCAGCACGGCCACGTCGAACCGCAACGCCTTGAGGGAGGCCAACGCGAGCGGTCCGACCATTGCGAGCTCCCCCGGCCGCGGTTCGCCACCCGGCATCAGGAGTCGGACGCGCGGGGCGTCGATGAGTTCCTGGGCGATGTGAAGGGACAGCGGCATCACGGTGACCGTGCGGTCGCGGAGCAGCTTGGCGACCTCGAGGGCCGTCGTACCGCTGTCCAGAACGATCGTGTCGCCGTCCTTCAGGTGCTCGACGGCGGCTCGCGCGATCGCCTGCTTCGGGCCGAGGTCAGCGGTCGCCCGGGTCGCAAAGGGCGGCTCGATCCCGGTTGGCATCGCGGTGACCGCTCCGCCGTGGACGCGTTTGAGCACGCCCTGCGCGGCGAGGTAGTCGAGATCGCGCCGGACCGTCATGTCGGAGGCGCCGGTCGCCGTCACGAGTTCGGCGACGCCGACGCGGGGTGCGGCCTTGAGACGCTCGACGATGACGCGCTGCCGTTCCGTACTCTTCACTGGGTGAAGCTACCATCCACATGTTCATTCAAACAATCTGTTTGTTCGAATGGTGGATCTGACGAGGGGTTGAGTCAGTGACCGAGGTTCGCCGGGCCCGGTACGCGGTCGCCACGGTCTTCTGCGTGCATGGTGCGGTGACGGGATCGTTCGCGACCCGGGTGCCGTGGATCCAGGACCATGCCTCGGTCAGCCCCGGACAACTCGGGCTGGCGCTCGCGTTCCCGGCGATCGGCGCCTCGCTGTCGATGCCACTGGCGGCGCGAATCAGTCATCGCTTCGGCAGCCGAGCCGCCCTCCGCGGGCTGATCGCGCTCTGGACACTCGCCCTCATCCTGCCGTCGCTCGCACCCAGTCTGGTCACTCTGTGCGCCGCGCTGTTCGTGTACGGCGCGACGGCGGGGATGGCCGACGTGGCGATGAACGCGCTCGGCGTCGAGGTCGAGCACCGGATCGGCAAGTCGATCATGTCGGGGCTGCACGGGATGTGGAGTGTGGGCACGCTGATCGGTTCGGGGATCGGTACGGTCGCCGCCCACCTCGACGTGAGCGCCCAGGTGCACCACGCGGTAGCGGCCGTAGTACTGACGCTGATCGGGATCGCGGCCTGCCACTACGTCCTCAACCTGCGACCGACCGAGGATGAGGTGGCTCCGCCGCGCTTCGCGCTGCCGCCGAAGTCAGCGTGGCTGATAGGCGCTGTCGGCTTCTGCGCGGTCTTCGCCGAGGGGGCGAGCTTGGACTGGTCGGCCGTCTACCTACGCGATGTGCTGACCACCTCGGCCGGAGTGGCCGCAGCCGCCACTACTGGCTTCGCGCTGACCATGGCTGTCGCCCGGCTCGCCGGTGATGCGGTGGTCGACCGCTGGGGCGCAGTACGGACCGTGCGAGTCAGTGGGGCGATCGCCACGCTCGGCGGCGTACTGGTGGTGCTTGCCGGTCATCCACTGGTCGCCATGGCCGGCTTCGGCCTGTTGGGGATGGGCATCGCAGTAGTCGTACCGTTGGCGTTCGCCGCCGCAGGTCGTACCGGGCCTAACCCCAGCCAGGCGATCGCCGGTGTCGCCACAGTCACCTACACGTCGGGCCTGATCGCTCCATCGGTCATCGGCGGCATCGCCCAGGCCAGCAACCTCACCATCTCGTTCATCCTGGTCACGGTCCTCGCCACCGGCATCGCCGCCTTCTCCGCCGTACTACGGCCTGCCACCGTGCGGGACGGTCACCTCAACGGTTGACACCAGCCCGGTGCGCTCAGGACTCAACATGTGCTCGAAACCGCGCCACTGGGCGCTCAGCATGAAGAGTGTGGTGCCGTCCGGGCCGCCGAGCATGCAGGAGAAGACGCCTCGGTCAAGGTCGATCGTCTCGAGCACCTCGCCACCCTCCCGCACCCGAACGCAGCGCTGGGCGGGCACATCGGCGTACCAGATGGCGCCTTCGGCATCGAGACAGATGCCGTCCGGGTGACCATCTTGGAGATCGGCCCATACGCGGCGGTTGGTGAGACTGCCGTCAGGCGCGATGTCGAAGGCGGTCAGCCGGCAGCCGAACGACTCCGCGACGATCAGCGTCGAGTCGTCCGGGGTGATCGCCATGCCGTTGCCGACCTCGATGCCGTCGGCAACTTGTCGGGCTTGCCCGTCGGGCGTGACGACCGCGATCAGGCCGGGTTCGGTGAACACCGACGATCCGCCGTTGAGGAAGATGGTGCCGCCGGAATCGACGACGATCTCGTTGAAGACGTCGCCGATGCCGCTCAAGTCCAGCTCGTCGTCCGTCTTCTGCAGCCGCTGCTCAGGCCGGAACAGCGTGGCGCCCGCGATGACCAGCAACTGGCCGTCGGGCGTCCAGTCGATCGAGAACGGGATGGTCTCGGGCGGCACCGTGGTGATGACTTCGCGGTTGCCGTCGAGGTCGACGGCGAGCACCTCACCGGTCCCCCAGTTCGCGAGCCACAGTCGCCCGTCATGCCAGCGCGCCGATTCGCCGTACGCGAGTCCGTCGATGAATACCTTTGGCATCTTCTGCTCCCTTTACCTTCTGTACGAAGGCACGTGGCGCGTTTCGACATCAGGAGCGCTTGGCGGTCACAATCGCGTACTCGTTGGAGACCTTGAACGCTGCCGGATCCTCGTTGACCTCCCGTACTGCGGTCAGCAGCCGGCTCTCGAGTTCAGCGGCCAAGGCGTCGCCATCCGGCCGCGATGCGAGTGCTTGCGCCCCGCTCACCGCCATCGGGTGCTCTGACGAGTTCTCCAGGTACTCCTCGGGGGATCCCGCCGTTAGGTGCATCGAGCGTCGCTCCACGTCGACCGTGAACCCGTGCCGCCCGAAGGCTTCCTTGAGAGCCGCCTCGTCGTGCCAGGCGAACGGCTTGCTCTCTCCGTTGCCCGAGCCACCGTTGCCAGAGCCACCGAAGACCTCGGCCATGAACTTGCCGGCGACTGTGTTGATCGCCATCATCGATCCGCCCGGAACCCATGAGGTCAGCCGGATCAGCCCGTCGGGCGCCGTCACCCGTGTCATCTCCGCGATCGCCGCGTCGGCGTCCGGGGCGAAGATCACGGCGAAGATCGACAACAGGAGTTCCGCGGTGCCGTCCTCGACCGGGATCGAGGCCGCGTTCCCGGCCAGGAACTCAACCTGCAAGCCACGCTCGGCGGCTCGCTCCCGCGCGACCTCTACCAGTCTCTTGGCCGGATCGACGCCGGTCACGACGGCACCGCGCTCGGCTGCCAGCAACGCGGCGTTTCCCGTCCCGCATCCCAGGTCGACGAGGCGCTTTCCGTTCAGTGGCTCAGACATCGCCACCACGACTTCGGAGATCGGCAGCAGCACCTCACCCGTCGGCTCGTACCGTCCCAGACCCCAGTCGAGCTCCACAGTCCACTCCCTCTACCGCGACGACCTTGTCGGCCCCCAGTAGACCACCAGGCTTGCTTGCAGTTGACACTGTGTGAAGCCCGACAGTGAAAGGGTCATGGTGAACATCGGAGAATTTGCCCGGCTCGGCGGCGTTTCAACGCGCATGCTGCGGCACTACGACGCGCTCGGCCTGCTCATCCCGGCCGATGTCGACCCGCACAACCGCCGCCGCTCGTACGACGTCGCGCAACTGGCCGTGCTCTATCGACCGAATCCAGGCGAGGCTCCGACTGATCGAGCAGGAGACCCAGGTGAACCCGCACATCCAAACCAAGTACGTCGAGCCGCTGACCATCGCAGCCTTCTCAGCCCCAGCCGCCGACGCCAGCCGCCAGAGCACCGGCGCCGTCGTACAGGCGCTCTTCGACCAGGTCATCACCCAGATGGAGTCAGCAGCCGCGGACCGCACCACTCCCATCGCCCGCTACGTCCCCGCCGCTGGCACTCCTGCAGTCGAAGTAGCCGCCGGCTACGCGATCGCAGGCACAGTGCCCGGCCTGAGTTTGTCCACACTCCCCGCCACCGAGGTCGCGTCGCTCATCCACCACGGCCCGATGAACACCATCTCCACGGCCTACCAAGCACTAACCCACTGGGCAGAGTCCGCGGGCCACTCCCCCACCACTTCCACCTGGCGAGAGCAGTACCTGGAAGCCAACGGCAACGACCAGTCAACCTGGATAGTAGAACTCCAACTAGAACTCCCCACCACCTCAACCACCCCGTAGAACAGCCCCACCCCAACCGACCTTGAGCACCCACCAGTCACTCCCCAGGCGAAAGCCCGACTGAACGGTGCCCAAGGTCGCCTGCTGTCCGGGGCTCGGCCATACGGCAACTCACTCCGTCAGCGCCGGGGCACAGCGCCTGCGTTCGGAGGCGGTTACTTGTCTGTTGCGAATGCCGCGTCGAAGGCTGCCTCGGGTTTGTCGAAGGCTAGTTTGCGGATGACGTCCACCGCCTCGGCGGCGCCCACCTTTCGCTCCATGCCGGCGTCTTCCCACTCGACCGAGATCGGTCCGTGGTAGCCGATCGAGTTGAGGACCCGGAAGCAGTCCTCCCAGTTCACGTCTCCGTGACCGGTCGAGTAGAAGTCCCATCCCCGGCGCGGATCTCCCCACGGCAGGTGCGACCCGAGCCGGCCGTTACGCCCGCCACCGACGCGCATCCGCGTGTCCTTGCAGTCCACGTGGTAGATCCGGTCCTTGAAGTCCCACAGGAACGCGGCCGGGTCGATGTCCTGCCACACCATGTGGCTCGGATCCCAGTTCAGCCCGAACGCCTCCCGATGCCCGATCGCCTCGAGCGTCAGCACGGTCGTCCAGTAGTCATAGGCGATCTCCGACGGATGCACCTCGTGCGCGAACCGCACGCCGACCTCGTCGAAGACATCCAGGATCGGGTTCCACCGATCGGCGAAGTCCTTGTACCCCGCTTCGATCCGCTCGGCCGGTACCGGCGGGAACATCGCGACGTACTGCCAGATCGACGATCCGGTGAACCCGATCACCGTCTTCACGCCGAGCTTGGCCGCTGCCCGCGCGGTGTTCTTCATGTCCTCGGCCGCGCGCTGCCGCACACCCTCGGGATCGCCGTCGCCCCACACTCGCGACGGCAGGATCGCCTCGTGCCGGAAGTCGATCGGGTCGTCGCAGATCGCCTGCCCGACCAGGTGGTTCGAGATCGCGAAGACCTGCAGCCCGTGCCGCTCGAGGATCTCCAAGCGGTCGGCGATGTAGTTCTCGTCGTCGATTGCCTGCTGGACGTCGAAGTGGTCACCGGAGCAGGCGATCTCGACTCCGTCGTAGCCCCACGAGGACGCGAGACTGCAGACCTCCTCGAACGGCAGGTCGGCCCACTGACCGGTGAACAGGGTGATCGGGCGTGGCATGTGCAAGCTCCTCAGTTCTCGACAGTGGTCCAGGCGCCGTCGGCCGCGGCGGACCGCAGTACGGCATCAATGAGATGGGCGGACCGCGCACCGGCCGCGAAGTCCGGTAGGCCGTCCGGGAGGTCGCCGTCCAGCGCGGCCGCGTAGGTATCGGCGACGAAAGAGTCGAAGGCGTCCTGGTAGCCCTGCGCGTGGCCGGCGGGCAGCCGGTTGACCCGCGCGGCAGGCGGGCTGAGAGTGTCCGGATCGCGCGTCAGCATCTGGCTCGCCGCGCGCCGCCCGACCCACAGCCGATCCGGGTCTTCCTGGTCGAAGCCGAAGCTCGACTCGGTCCCGGAAACCTCCAGATACAAGCGGTTCTTCCGCCCGGCCGCGACCTGGCTGACGACGACCGTGCCTACGACGCCGGCCGCAGTACGGAACTGTGCGGTGGCCAGATCTTCGGTCCGTACTTCGACGCCGCCGCGCGTCCCGCGGATCGTGCGGGTCTGCGCGCTGACGTCGGCGATCCGGTCGCCGGTGACGAACTCGGTCAGGTCACACCAGTGCGACCCGATGTCCGCGAACGCGCGAGACGGTCCACCCGCGGTGTCGTCGACGCGCCAGTTCTGGTCGTTCTCGCCCGCGAGCCAGTCCTGCAGGTAGCTCCCGTGCAGGCTGGTGATCTGGCCGGCCTCACCCTCCGCGATCCTGGTCCGCAGCTCGCGCACCATCGGGTGGTAGCGGTAGACGAACGGGACGGTGGCTACACGGCCCGCCTCCTGCGCCGCCGCCAGCAACCCGGTCGCATCCTTCGCCGACGTGGCGAGCGGCTTCTCGCAGATGACGTGCTTGCCCGCCTCGAGTGCTCGCAGCGTGACCGGCAGGTGCGTGTTGTTCGGAGTACAGACGTGGACGAGATCGATGTCAGAGGCAAGCAACTCGTCCAGCGTGCCGAAGCCTCGCTCGGCACCGCTGGCCTCAGCCGCGTCCGCCGCGCGCTCCGGACTGGAACCGACCGCACCGACGATCTGCGCGCCGGCGACGAGCGCAGACCTGCCGTGGACCCGCCCCATGAAGCCGCCACCGACGATCCCGACCTTGAGCTTGCGCGCTGTGGTGGACATGACGGCGACGCTATGTTGAACTTTTGTTCCCCGTCAAGCAAAAGCCTGGCGCCCTGAGACGAAAGTGCTGCCGATGAGTGAGCTCGGTCCCGCCCACGGGGTACTGCGGCTGCTGCTCGACGGGCAGCCGCGGACTCGCGCCGAGCTGATCGACCTGAGCGGACTGGGCCGCGCCACCGTCACCGGCCGGCTCGAGGAGTTGGTCGCGGCGGGCTTCGTCGTACCGTCCGGCGAGGCGGCGTCGAGTGGTGGCCGACCGCCGGCCCGGTTCCGGTTCAACCCGTCGGCGCGGCTGATCCTCGCGGCCGACGTCGGCGCGACCCATCTCTCGGTGGCGCTGACCGACCTGAGCGGCACGATCCTCGACAGCAGCACCTCGGCACTGAACATCGCCGAGGGACCCGAGACCGTCCTCGCCGCGCTGGCCGCCGCCGGTCGCGACCTGCTCGCTGCAGCGGGCCGCTCGGTCGACGACCTGGCCGGTACCGGCGTCGGGCTGCCAGGCCCGGTCGAGCACAGCACGGGCCGACCGAACCATCCACCGATCATGCCCGGCTGGGACTCGTACGACGTGGTCGCGCGACTGTCCAGCGACCTGCCCGGCCCTGTCCTGGTCGACAACGACGTGAACATCATGGCGCTCGGCGAGCACACGACGCAGTACGCCGACATCGAGCACCTGCTGTACGTGAAGGTTGCCACCGGCATCGGCGCCGGCGTGATCAGCGGCGGCCGCCTCCACCGTGGCGCCCAAGGCGCGGCCGGCGACATCGGCCACATCCGCGCGGAGGGCCACACGGAAATGTGCCGCTGCGGCAACACCGGCTGCCTCGAAGCCATCGCCTCGGCCGCAGCGATCGCCACTCACCTCCGCTCCACCGGCCTACCCGCCGAAACCAGCCAGGACGTGGTCGACCTGGTGCGCGCCGGGAACACCGTCGCGACCCAGGCGGTACGCCAGGCGGGCCGCGAGATCGGAACCGTACTGGCGGCCTGCGTCAGCCTCATCAACCCGTCGGTACTGGTGATCGGCGGCTCCCTCTCCCAAGCCGGCGACAGCCTCCTGGCCGGAATCCGCGAAGCCATCTACGCCAGATCCTTGCCCCTGGCCACCACCAACCTCCAGGTACTCCCCTCCCGCACCGGCCAACAAGCAGCCATCCGGGGAGCGGCCGCAATGGTCCTGCAACACACACTGGAGTCCTAGCCCCCACGCGGTAGGTGCGGACGTCCACCACTATCCAACCTCGCTCGCAAACGCTTTCCCTCGGTGTGTCGAGGTTTGACGCCGGGTTGGATAGTGCTGGCGGTCCGCAGCCCGCAGCCGCGGACCAAGCGGCGACGAAGGAGCCGCGTCTTGGGGTGGGTGCGTGGGCAGATCAACCCCAGCGTTCAGACTTGGCCGACCGCGAGATCAGGCTGAACAGCATGTCCTTCGGGGTCATTTCGCCTGAGACCACCTTCGTCACGTGTTCCACGATGGGCATCTCGACGTCGTGGTGGTGGGCCAGTTCGGTGATGGAGGCACAGGACTTTACGCCTTCGGCGACCTGACGCGTCGCCCCAGCGATCTCCGCGACCGTCATCCCCCGCCCAAGCTTCTCCCCAAACGTTCGATTCCGCGACAACGGCGAAGAGCAAGTAGCCACAAGATCCCCAAGACCCGCAAGCCCCGAGAATGTGTGCTCATCCGCCCCCAGCGCAGTCCCAAGTCGCGCGGTCTCAACCAGCCCGCGCGTAATCACCGACGCCCGCGCGTTATCGCCGAAGCCCAACCCCACAGCCATCCCCACGGCCAGCGCGATCACGTTCTTGGTCGCGCCCCCGAGCTCACACCCGATCACGTCGTTATTCGTATAAGGCCGGAACGTAGGCGAGTGGCAAAGCTTCTGCAGCCGCGCCGCGGTCCCCTCATCAGCACACGCCACCACAGCAGCAGCCGGCTGCCCCTCGGCGATCTCCCGCGCCAAGTTCGGCCCAGACACCACAGCAATGCGCTCAGGACCAGCACCCGTGAGCTCGGCGATCACCTCGCTCATGCGTTTCGTCGTACCGACCTCGACACCCTTCATCAAGCTCACCAGCGGTACTGCGGCCGGTAGCACGTCGGCCCAGTCGCGCAGGTTGTCGCGTAGCGACTGTGACGGTACGGCGAGCACGATCGCCTCGGCGCCGTCGGCTGCGGCGGCTGGGTCGTGGGTTGCGGTGATAGCGTCCGGGAGGCGCAGGCCGGGTAAGTACTCCGGGTTCTCGTGCTGGTTGTTGATCGCATCGCAGACCGACTCACGGCGGCCCCAGACGGATACCTGATTGCCGGCCTGGGCCAGGACAGTGGCGAAGGCGGTCCCCCAGGACCCCGCGCCGAACACCGCAACCTTGGTCATCGAGTCTCCCCATCCTCACGGTCGTCTTCAACAGCCTTGTGGTTGCGCGGATCGAACAGTTCCGCCGGCGGAGTCGCCCCGCGCAGTACGCCGAGTTCGTCGGCGACCCGGTGCATGATCACCTCGGTTGCCTCGTGCAACAGCTGGCTGGTGATCGGTTTGCCCTGGAAGGCGCTCAGGTCGACCGGCGGGCCCGCGATCACCCGCAGCGTCTTGCGCGGCAGCAGCCGGATCCGCAGTCTGCCGTACGACGCGAAGACCTCTTGCGCGCCCCAGTTCGCGATCGGGATCACCGGACAGCCGGTCATCAGCGCGATCCGGGCGGCGCCGGACTTGCCGGTCATCGGCCACAGGTCCGGGTCGCGGGTGATCGTGCCTTCGGGATAGACGCCGACGCACTCGCCCTTCTCCACCGCGGCGACCGCGGCCCGGAAGGCGTCCGCGGCCTCGGCCGAGTCGCGGTACACCGGGATCTGCCCCGCGCTGGTGATGATCCGGCCGGCGATCGGCAGCTTGAACAGCGACGCCTTGCCGAGCAGCCGCGGGATCCGCCGGCACTCCCAGATGTACAGGCCCAGCACGAACGGGTCGAAGTGCGAGATGTGGTTCGTCACGAACACCATCCCGCCGGTCCGTGGCACGTTCTCGTGGCCGCGGAAGTCCCGCTTGGTCCAGGTGAGCATGAAGGGTTTGACGATGGCGACCACCAGGCCGAACCAGAACCCCCGGCGTGGCCGGGGACCCTCGGCGGTGCGCTGGCCGTTCACTGCTGCCTCCTGGTGGCTGTCGTGGCCGTCGGTCATGGGAGAATCCTGCCTGATGGCAGACCTACAGGTCGCTCCCTGGACCCTGGTGATCCCGGTGAAGCGTACGGCGATCGCGAAGAGCCGGCTTGCTGCCGCGTACCCGCAGCACCGTCCGGAGCTCGCCCGTGCCTTCGCAGTCGACACTACTGCCGCAGCACTCGAGTCTCGGCTGGTCCGGGCCGTCCTGGTGGTCACGGATGATCCAGTGGTCGCAGCGGACGTCACGGCGATCGGGGCGCACGTAGTACCGGACCGGCCGGATGCAGGGCTCAATGGGGCTCTGGAGCACGGTGCAGCGGTTGCGGCAGCGGAGTACCCAGAGGCTGGAGTAGTGGCGCTCTCTGCCGATCTACCGGCTCTACGGCCGACTGAACTGACCGCTGCCCTAGCAGCTTGTATCTCCGACCGCAGCTTCGTCATCGACGAGCCAGGGACCGGTACTACGATGCTTGCCGCCGTCCCCGGTGTTCTCCTGGATCCCCGCTTCGGTGTGGGTTCTGCGCTCGCCCACCAGACATCTGGCGCGGTACCGATCGCGCTGGCAGCGATCGAGTCGTTGCGGCGCGACGTGGACACCGCAGCTGACCTGGCGCATGCAGTACAGCTAGGTGTTGGTCCGCGGACAGCAGACGTGATGTCGCTGGTGATGGGTGCCGCGACGGGCACTGAAGGCCTTGCTTGCTAGGAGGCCGCTACCGTAAGGCCATGCAAGCAACAGTCAGCCGCTACGACGCAGCCACCGCCTCCGGTGCAGTGTTGACCGACACTGGCATCGAACTCCCCTTCGACGCCGAAGCCCTCACCGGTACTCCGGTGCGCATGCTCCGCCTTGGCCAGCGCGTCCGCCTCACCACGACCGGCTCCGGCGCGGGACTCGCGATCGCCGAGGTCCACTTCATCACCCTGCCCTGAACCCCAGCGCCCAAGGCACCCCAGCGAACACGGCGAAGGCCGGTCGCCCCTGGTGTGGGGTGACCGGCCTTCGCTGATGGTGCGGTAGTGCGTTACTGCGATGCTGACAGGTCAGCGGGCGGCAGCGCGCTTCGCCGGAGCCTTCTTGGCGGGGGCCTTCTTGGCCGGCGCCTTCTTGGCAACGGTCTTGGCCGGAGCCTTCTTGGCAACGGTCTTCTTGGCAACGGCCTTGGCCGGGGCCTTCTTGGCCGGGGCCTTCTTGGCGACCGTCTTCTTGGCCGCAGCCTTGGCCGGCGCCTTCTTGGCGGCGGTCTTGGTGGCGGCGGCCTTGGCCGGGGCCTTCTTGGCCGGAGCAGCTGCCTTGGTGGCGGCGGCCGGCTTCGGAGCAACCAGCTTCGGCAGCTTCTTGGCACCGGAGACAACGGCCTTCAGCTCCGCACCCGCGCGGAACTTCGGAACCACGGTCTTCTTCGCACGCTTGGTCTCGCCGGTCCGCGGGTTTCGGACCATCCGGGCACCGCGCTCGATGGCCTCGAAGGCACCGAACCCGGTGATGGCGACCTTGCCGCCCTTCTTGGTCAGCTCGCGCTGGACGGTGTCGATCACCGACTCCAGGGCGTGCTGGGCCGAACGGCGATTTCCGTCGAAGTGCACTGCGAGCGCTTCGACCAACTGGCTCTTGTTCACTGTCTTCCCTCCGTGAACTCCTGCGTCGAGCACAGCGCTCGATCTCCCGTGAACGTTATGGACTCTTCGGCGTGTTCACAAACACCAACGCGGCAATTCGGCCTTGTTTCAGGCGATTTGGGGCAAATTTCGTCCCGAATCGGGTCCGGAGGGTCTCCAGATTCCCTTCAGAGCAACGAACCGGCGACCAACGGTGACCTAGGCCACGCCGTCGATCAGTTGCTTCAACGCCGCTTTCCGCGCAAGGTGCGGACGCCGGACTGGGCCGTGTCGAGCCCTTTGGTCACCGCACTCTCGCCCTTGCGCAGCTTCAGTTGCTCACTCACCTTGCCCAGCAACCACTCCAGCAAAGGCACCGCGATCGCCAGCACGGCCCACATGATGAGTCGCCGCCGCAGGAACAGCCACATAGCCAACAACCTCCTCGAGACATCCGGAGTTGCAGCGTAATCCGTCCAGCGGCTAGGGGACTAAAGCCAGCTGCGGCGCTTGAAGATCTGGTGCAGACCAACACACACCGCGGCCATCAACCCGACCGCGAACGGATACCCGAACTGCCAGTGCAGCTCCGGCATCGAGTCGAAGTTCATCCCGTACACGGTGCCGATCAGCGTCGGCGCGAACAGGATCGCCGCCCACGCGGAGATCCGCTTCACCTCTTCGTTCTGATGGTTGCTGGCGACCGTGAGGCTCTTCATCTCCTCGTTCTGCTGCTGGGCGACCAGCGTCGCGTTCACCGTCAGGATGTCGCGCAGCAGTTCGCGGAAAGCGTCCACCCGCTCGACCACCTGGGTCACGTGGTCGGCGACGTCGCGCAGCGATCGCTGCAGTTCCTCGTCGACGCCGTACTTGTCGAAGCCGGCCCGCAACGAGTCGAGCATGCCGACCAGCGGCCGGGTCGCGCGCTGGAACTCGATCACCTCACGGGACAACTCGTAGATGCGCCGCGACACCTTCGGGTCGCCCCGGAACACCTCGGTCTCGATCTCGTCGATGTCGTTCTCCAGACCCGCGACGACGGGCGCGTAGCCGTCGACGACCTTGTCCATGATCGCGTAGAGAACAGCCTCGGTACCGCGCCGCAGCAACTCGGGATCGCGTTCCACCCGGCGCCGTACCGCGGCCAGGTTCGGCGCCTCGGCATGCCGGACCGTCACCACGAAGTCCGGGCCGACGAACAGGTGCACCTCGCCGAACTCGACCTCCTCGGTCGCGTCCCGGTAGCGAGCAGCCTTCAGTACTACGAACAACGTGTCGCCGTAGCGCTCGAGCTTCGGCCGCTGATGGGCCTGGATGGCGTCCTCGATCGCCAGCTCGTGCAGGTCGAACTCCTGCGCCAGCGAGTTCAGTTCGCGCCGGTCCGGCCGGTACAGGCCGATCCAGGCAAGGCTTTTCGGCGACTCGTGCAGCACCTGATAGGTGTCGGCCAGCGACTCGGGCGACGCGACCCGCGCGCCGTCGCAGTAGATCGCGCTGTCGACGACGCTGTGCCCCTTGGGCTTGGGGCCGATGGGGAGGGCCGGCTGCTGCTCGGCGGGAATGGGCTCGGCGAGCGTACCGGCGTACCGGCGGGCGGCGGCGCGCAGGGATGGGGTGCGGCTGAACGCACGGAGCGTGCGCAGGCGAAGGTCGGACATGACAAGTCCTCCAGGTGCGAGGTGTGGGATCAACGGGCGACTAATCGCCCGGCCCCGCGCCGCAGGTCACCCCGGCGCGCGAGCGCACGCCAGGATGACCTGACCTAGAAGGAGTTCAGCGCCTCAAGGCCGAGCGAGATCCGTAGGTCTGGAGGGTTCGCTGCTCATGGCGCCCCACCTCCAGGATCTCGTGGCCTTGTACTGACAACTTCGCAAGGATAACACCGCTGTTATCGGGATAACTGTGCGATGCGTTACGCCTTGGCCGGCAGGGTGGCCGGCTTGAAGGCCGGCCGGGTCGCCTCGTACGCGGTGATGTCGGCCTCGTGGGACAAGGTGATGCCGACGTCGTCGAGGCCGTTCAGCAGCCGGTAGCGGGTGTAGTCGTCGATCTCGAACGGCGCCGAGATGTCGCCGGCCGACAGCGTCTTGTGCTCCAGGTCGACCGTGACCTTGGTACCCGGGTCGTTCTCGATCGTGGCCCACAACTTCTCGACGACGTCCTGCTCGACGAGCGCGGCCAGCAGTCCGGCCTTGCCCGAGTTGCCCCGGAAGATGTCGCCGAACCGCGACGACACGACGACCCGGAAGCCGTAGTCCATCAGCGCCCAGACGGCGTGCTCACGCGACGAGCCGGTACCGAAGTCCGGCCCGGCGACGAGCACCGAGACGCCCTCGTACTCGGGCTGGTTCAGGACGAAGGCGGGATCGTTGCGCCAGGCAGCGAACAGGCCGTCCTCGAAGCCGGTCCGGGTGACCCGCTTGAGGTAGACCGCCGGGATGATCTGGTCGGTGTCGACGTTGCTGCGGCGCAGCGGAGCCGCGGTGCCGATGTGCTGGGTGAAGGCGTCCATGATTCCTTTGTCCTCAGACGTTCTCGGGTACGACGACATCCAGCGGCTCTAGATCCGCCGGCGCGGCCAGAGTGCCGGTGACTGCGGTCGCGGCGGCGACGAGCGGCGACACCAGATGCGTGCGCCCACCCTTGCCCTGCCGGCCTTCGAAGTTGCGGTTCGACGTGGAGGCGCTGCGCTCGCCCGGAGCCAGCTGGTCCGGGTTCATGCCCAGGCACATCGAGCATCCCGCGCCACGCCACTCAGCCCCGGCATCCTTGAAGATCTGGTCCAAACCTTCGGACTCGGCCTGCAGCAGGACCCGGCCCGATCCCGGTACGACGAGCATCCGGGTGCCCTCGGCAACCTTCCGCCCGGCCAGTACTCCGGCCGCGGCGCGCAGGTCCTCGATCCGGCCGTTGGTGCAGGACCCGAGGAAGACCGTGTCCACCTTCACCTCACGCAGCGGCGTACCGGCGGTGAGGCCCATGTACTCCAGTGCGCGCTCGGCGGCGATCTTGTCGTTCGGGTTGTCGAAGTCGTCCGGCGACGGCACGTTCGCAGACAGCGGGACGCCCTGGCCCGGGTTGGTCCCCCAGGTGACGAACGGGGCGACGTCCTCGGCGCGCAGTACGACCTCGCGGTCGAAGGTGGCGTCGTCGTCGGTGGCCAGGCTCTTCCAGTACTCGACCGCGGCTTCCCAGTCGACGCCCTGCGGCGCGTGCGGCTTGTCCTTCAGGTACGCGAACGTCGTCTCGTCCGGCGCGATCATGCCGGCCTTGGCGCCCCACTCGATCGACATGTTGCAGATCGTCATCCGGGCTTCCATCGACAGCGCGCGGATCGCCTCACCGCGGTACTCGACGATGTAACCCTGCCCGCCGCCGGTGCCGACTTGCGCGATCAGCGAGAGCACCAGGTCCTTGGCCGAGACGCCGTCGGGCAGTACGCCGTCGACGGTGACCGCCATCGTCTTTGGCCGCGCCTGCATCAGCGTCTGGGTGGCGAGCACGTGCTCGACCTCGCTGGTCCCGATGCCGAAGGCGATCGCGCCGAACGCGCCATGAGTAGATGTGTGGCTGTCACCACAGACCACCGTCATCCCGGGCTGGGTCAGGCCGAGCTGCGGGCCGATCACGTGCACGACGCCCTGGTCGGGGTCGCCGAGGGTGTGGATCCGGACGCCGAACTCCGCGGCGTTCTTGCGCAGGGTCTCCACCTGCGTCCGCGAGGTCAGGTCGGCGATCGGCTTGTCGACGTCGAGAGTCGGGACGTTGTGGTCCTCGGTGGCGATCGTCAGATCCGGGCGGCGGACCTTCCGGCCGGCCAGCCGGAGACCGTCGAAGGCCTGCGGGCTGGTCACCTCGTGCACCAGGTGAAGATCGATGTAGAGGAGGTCGGGCTCACCGTCGGCATGGCGCACCACATGCGCATCCCAGACCTTTTCCGACAACGTCCTAGACATCACACTTCTCCTTCTTGATACATTTCCCGGCCCCACCACCCCAGTCAGGGGTTGTGGCGAGCTGTTCTATCGCTCACAGTGCTCCGTAAGAGGCTGCTCAAGCGACTTGCGTTCCACGATTCGAGACGGCAATATCGTCTCATGGACAACTCTAGCGGAGTCGGCGTTCTCGACAAAGCAGCTCTCGTTCTGTCCGCACTCGAGTCCGGACCGGCGACCCTGGCCGGACTCGTGGCGGCGACAGGGCTGGCCCGGCCGACGGCTCACCGGCTCGCCGTCGCGCTCGAGCACCACCGGCTGGTCGGGCGCGACATGCAGGGACGCTTCGTGCTCGGGCCGCGACTGAGCGAGTTGGCCTCCGCGGCCGGCGAGGACCGGCTGCTCGCGACGGCCGGCCCGGTACTGGCGCGCCTGCGCGACATCACGGGTGAGTCGGCCCAGCTGTTCCGGCGCCAGGGTGAGTACCGCGTCTGCGTCGCGGCCGCCGAGCGCCCGTCCGGTCTGCGCGACACCGTTCCCGTGGGCAGTCAGCTGACCATGGCGGCCGGGTCGGCAGCCCAAATACTGCTTGCCTGGGAGGACCCGGAGCGGATGCACCGCGGCCTCCACAACGCCACCTTCAACGCCGCGGCCCTGGCCGGCGTACGGCGTCGCGGCTGGGCGCACTCCGTCGGCGAACGCGAGCAAGGCGTCGCGTCCGTGTCGGCCCCGGTCCGCTCCCCTTCCGGCAAGGTGATCGCCGCGGTCTCCGTCTCCGGCCCGATCGAGCGCCTCTCCCGCCAGCCCGGCCGCATGCACGCCCCCGCCGTCATGGCCGCCGCCGAACGCCTCTCAGAAGCCCTCCGCCGAGCTTCCGAGTAGCACTCCCCCGGTACTACGAACAGCCCGTCGCTCCCCGCGGCGGGCTGTTCTGTGTCGCCTCCACCACGCGACCTTGAGCACCCGCCAGCCACCCCAACGCCACCCAGGCGACTGGCCGGTGCCCAAGGTCGCGCACACCACCACGACATACGCCACCCTGAGCACCCACCAGCCACCCCCACCGCACCCAAGCGACTACCCCGTGCCCAAGGTCGCGCGCACACAGCAGCGCCGCGGCGCGTGGCACCACAGCGCGCACCACCTCGACGCATTGCACCTTGAGCACCCGCCAGCCGCGCCAACGCCACCCAAGCGACTGGCCCATGCCCAAAGTCGCGCGCACCACCGCAAGGCGCGGCACCTTGAGCACCCATCAGTCACGCCGACGCCACCCAGGCGACTGGCCGGTGCCCAAAGTCGCGCAACTGCCGTGTGGGTGGGTGGGCATGCACGAAGTGGAATGGGGGCGCAACAACAAGCGCCCCTCACCTAGAAGGTGAGAGGCGCTTTCTCTGGTAGCCCCGACGGGATTCGAACCCGCGCTACCGCCTTGAGAGGGCGGCGTGCTAGGCCGCTACACAACGGGGCCAGAGGGTTGTTGCTCGGTCCTTGCGGGCCGGGCAACGAGGTTGAACTCTACCGATTTTCACCGGTGCGGTCCAATCGCTCGCTGGGGTACTAGGACTCGAACCTAGACTAACTGAACCAGAATCAGACGGGCTGCCAATTACCCCATACCCCAAGGCATTTCACTGCGATTGTGAGTTCGTTTCCTCCCTCACAACCTGGCCCGCTGAGCCTACCCGAGCATGGCGCCAGACACCAAAACGAGGTCCCCGTACGCCCTTGTCACTCGCGTCACACCAGCCTCTTGCCAGGTCCGGATCCCAGCGCCGGATGCGAAGCCAACGGCAGGTCGCACCGTGTCGCCAGCCCTTGCTTGCGGGCCAGCAGCAACGCGATCGCTCCGAAGGCGGCGAACTTCACCACGTCGACCGCAACCAGCGACCACGGCGCGTCAGTCGCCCCGAGGCTGTCGCCCACGGTGTCGGTCAGAGCCGCATAGACAAACGTGATCACGTTGTTGGCCGCATGCGCCGCGATCGACGCCTCCAGCCCGCCGGTCCGGATGACGAGCAGCCCCGCCACCAACCCGAACGCGAACCGGTCCAGGAACAACGCCGGGCTCTCCCACGGCCAGATCCCGTGCGCCATCGTGAACAGCACCGTCGTCACCAGTACTGCGATCAGCGAGCTGCGCACCAACGCCCCGACCGCCTGCAACAGATAGCCGCGGAAGAAGTACTCCTCCCCCGCCGCCTGGAACGTCGAGGTCAGCAACGTCACCGCGATCACAGCGGCCGCATCCGAGGCCACACCATCAGGCCCGTCACCCAGTACGTCGACGCCGCCGAGCTGGATGACCCCCAGCATCACCAGCTCGAGCAGTACTGCGGCTGCCCCGAACACCGCGAGCGGTCGCCAGCGCAGCGTGCCGATCACCGACGACAGCAACCCCGGCGTCTGCCGGTTCAGCTTCGCCGCGACCACCATCGTCAACGGGATCAGCACGATCAGCGAGAGGTTCGTCGCCAGCAGCCCGAACCACGACACCGTGCCCTTGGGGTCCGTGCGGATCGACTGCTGGATCGTCAGGATCACCAGGCTGGCGACGAACCATCCGACCAGGACGGTGAGCGCCCCGAGGAACACGTAGCCGCGCGGGGTGATGTCGTTGCGCAGCAGCCGGTGGTACGGCTGCGGGCCGGCGTCCCGGGGGTCGACTGCCACCCCGGGACCCGGCGTACCGGCGTACGGCATCAGTCTGCCGGAAGTGCCGCGCGGGCCTGCTCGATGCGGTGCAGCGAACGCTCCCGCCCGATCAGTTCCAGCGACTCGAACAGCGGCGGCGAGATCCGGCGACCGGAGATGGCCACCCGGACCGGACCGAATGCGTTCTTCGGCTTCAGCCCGAGTCCCTCGATCAGCGACGCGCGCAGCGCCTGCTCGATCGTCTCGGTCTTCCACTCGCCGACCTCGGTCAGCGCCTTGGTCGTCGCCTCCAGTACTGCGCCGGCGTCACCGGTCAGCACCTTGGCGGCGGAGTCCGGGTCGATCGAGAAGGCCTCGTCCGGCACGAACAGGAAGCTGAGCATCTCGACCGACTCCGACAGCGTGTTCATCCGCTCCTGCACCAGCGGTACCGCGGCGCTGAGCAACTCCAACTGCTCCGCCGACGGCTCGGCCGGCAGTACGCCGGCCTTGGCGAGGAACGGCACCACACGGCGCGTGTACTCCGCGGGGTCCAGCAGGCGCATGTGGGAGGCGTTGATCGCCTCGCACTTCTTCGGGTCGAAGCGGGCCGCGTTCGCGTTCACCTTGCGGATGTCGAACGCCTTGATCATCTCGTCCATGGTGAAGACGTCGCGGTCGTCTGCGATCGACCAGCCGAGCAGGGCGAGATAGTTCAGCAGGCCCTCGGGGAGGAAGCCGCGCTCCATGTACTCACCCAGGCCCGCGCCCGGGTCGCGCTTGGACAGCTTCTTGTTGCCCTCACCCATCACGAACGGCAGATGCCCGAACCGCGGCGTCCGGCCGGAGCCGATCCCGATCTCGGCCAGCGCCTCATAGAGCGCGATCTGCCGGGGCGTCGAGGGCAGCAGGTCCTCGCCACGCAGTACGTGGGTAATCTCCATCAACGCGTCGTCCACCGGGTTCACCAGCGGGTAGAGCGGGTAGCCGTTCGCCCGGACCAGGACGTAGTCGCCCAGGTTCTCCGGCAGGAAGGTGATCTCGCCACGGACGAGGTCGTCGAAGGTGATCGGCCGGTCCGGCATGCGCAACCGGACCACCGGGCGACGCCCTTCGTCGAGGTAGGCCTGCACCTGCTCGGGCGACAAGCTGCGGCAGTGGCCGTCGTAGCCGCTGTGCTGGCCGGCAGAGCGAGCTGCCTCGCGACGCTGGTCCAGCTCCTCCTGCGAGCAGTAGCAGTGGTACGCCTTGCCCGCGGCAAGCAGCTTCGCCACGACGTCGGCGTAGGTGTCCATCCGCTCGGACTGCAGGTACGGGCCGTACTCGCCGCCGACCTCAGGGCCCTCGTCCCAGTTCAGGCCGAGCCAGCGCAGCGAGTCCAGCGTGTACTGCAAGGCCTCCGGGGTGTTGCGGGACCTGTCGGTGTCCTCGATCCGGAGTACCAGCTTGCCGCCGTAGTGACGGGCGAAGGCCCAGTTGAACAGCGCGCTGCGGATGTTGCCGACGGTCAGCAGACCGGTCGGCGACGGTGGGAAGCGCACTCGCACCTGGCTCGGCGCCAAGCCACCGAGAACGTCGTCGTCGGTCGGGGCGGGCTTGTCAGTCACGCACGATCACCTTGTTCGTCAGAGTTCCGAGTCCTTCGATGCTGATCGCGACCTCGTCGCCGGGCAGCATCGGGCCGACACCCGCGGGGGTGCCGGTGAGCACCACGTCGCCGGGAAGCAACGTGGTGAACGAGGTGATGTAGGCCAGCACCTCGGGAATGTCGAAGATGAACTGCGAGGTCCGGCCGTCCTGCTTCGGCTCGCCGTTCAGGGTTGTCGTCACGCGGACGTCGGACACGTCCAGCTCGGTGGTGATCCACGGGCCGAGCGGGCAGAACGTGTCGTACCCCTTCGCCCGGGCCCACTGGCCGTCGCTCTTCTGCAGGTCCCGCGCGGTCACGTCGTTGGCGACCGTGTAGCCGAAGATCACCTCGTTGACGCGTTCCTTGGGCAGATCGCGGCAGATCCGGCCGATCACGATCGCCAGCTCACCCTCGAAGTGCAGGTTGTTGGTCTGCTCGGGGTAGACGATGCCGTCCCGCGGGCCGATCACCGAGGTGTTCGGCTTGAAGAAGATCATCGGCTCCGTCGGCACCTCGTTGCCCAGCTCCTCGGCGTGCGCGCGGTAGTTGCGCCCGACGCAGACCACCTTGCTGCGTGGGATCACCGGGGCCAGCAACCGGACGTCAGCCAGTTGCAGCTGCTCGCCGGTGAACTGGACGGGCCGGTAGAGCGGGTCCGAGTCGAGCACTGCGACGGTACCGACGAGCCCCTCGGGGTCATCGGTCTCGACGACGCCGTACTTCGGTTCGTCGTCGACGGAGAATCTGGCGATGCGCACGTCAGGCCTTCAGGGGAGTGTTGGATGAACGGCCCCGAGCCTACCGCCGTGCCGGGGTGAGACAGTTACATGGTGACGACTGACATCCGGCTGGCGCTGCCCACGGAGTACGACGAGGTGGGCGAGCTGACCGTCGAGGCCTACGCCGCGGACGACTTCATCCCCGAGGGCTCCGACTACGGACTGACCCTTGGCAATGCAGCAGACCGCGCTGCCAAGGCGGAACTGTGGGTCGCCGCCGACGGCACGGAACTGCTCGGCACAGTCACTTTCTGTATGCCCGGCTCGGTCTACGGTGAGCTCGGCGGCGACGGCGAAGGCGAGTTCCGCATGCTCGCCGTCTCCGCCAAGGCCCGCGGCCTCGGCACCGGTACTGCGCTGTCCCAGCACTGCATCGACCGCAGCCGTGAACTGGGCTTCCACCGAGTGGTCCTGTCCAGCGCCAGCTACATGGCCACAGCCCACCGCCTGTACGAGCGGCTGGGCTTCACCCGTCTTCCCGAACGCGACTGGTCTCCCCGCCCCGGTGTCGACCTGTTCGCCTTCTCCCTGGACCTGTGAGCGTCTGCCTCGAGCCCGACGAGTGGGAGCCGTTGCGGGCGGCCCACGTAGTACGGGTGGACGAACTGCTCGCGGGTCACCTGGAGCGGCGCCGGCGTGGGGAGAAGCATCCGGTCGAGGACTTCCTCTTCACCTACTACCCGACCCGCCCGAAACAGCTCCGCGTCTGGCACCCGGGACCCGGCATCAGTCTGCGCGGCGCAACGCAGTACGGGGGAAAACGCGGCTACCTGTACTCCGAAGACGCGGCGCGGCTGGACCCGGCCGAGGTCTCGCGGCGCTCGGACTCGATCACCTGGATCGCTCAGTTGCTATCGGCAACCGCTGGTAGGCAACCTCAATTCGGCTGCTTCGGTCTGCATGAATGGGCGATGGTCTACCAGACTCCTGAGCTCCGCCACGACGCCTGGCCGCTACGGCTCGGCGCGGAGGCGACCGACCGGGTGGTCGAGTCCCACAAGGTCGCCTGCTCCCACTTCGACGCCTTCCGCTTCTTCACCGGTGCGGCCCGTCCGCTGAACGTCTTGCAACCGACCCGCGAATCCCAGCCCCTGCTGGAACAGGGCGGTTGTCTGCACGCCAACATGGACCTCTACAAGTGGGCGACGAAACTGATGCCCTTCGCACCTAGTTCGTTGCTCCTGGACTGCTTCGAACTGGCCCGCGACATCCGCACGCTCGACATGCGCGCCTCGCCGTACGACCTCGCTTTGCTGGGCTACGAACCGGTCCCAATCGAGACACCGGCCGGCAAGGCACAGTACGCCGCCGCTCAGCGCACCTTCGCCGACCGCGCTCGCCCTCTCCGCCTGCAACTCGTCAACCTCTGCGACCAACTGCTTCACGGCGTATAACCCGAACACAACCTTCATCTGACAAGCCCTCAATTCCGGCCTGGACCACTATCGCCAACGTAGCCCCGCCGGGGTCCAGCCTGGCAAGCCTGCATGTCCGCCGAAGAGGACCGGGGAACCAAAGATCTAAGCGACCTCTTGTTCAAGATTGTTGGATAAGCTTGAATAAGAAGATGGCGCGGGTTGAGTTGCATCGGTGGCCGGGGCACCCTGACGGGTTCACCCGGGCTGAGCGGCTGGGTGGGTCTTATGAGCTGTACTTCCCGGACCCGCTTGCTGGGCGCGATTTTGATCTCAGTGATGAGGTGCTCGCTGCGTTGGAGGATGCGGCTGGGGATCTGGCGCGGCTGGATGCGACTGCTGCCGTACTGACTAATAGCGAGGCGTTGGCTCGGTTGTTGTTGCGGGCTGAGGCTGTGGGGTCGTCGCAGATCGAGGGGCTGGTGGTGGGGGCTCGGCGGTTGCTGAAAGCTGAGGCGTTGCGGGATAGCGCTCGGCATCATGACGTGACCGCCGAGGAGGTGCTCGGGGCGGTTGATGCGATGGTCTGGGTGACCGAGTCGGTACAGGCCGGGGAGAAGCTTGAGGTCGAGCATCTGCTGGAGGCGCATCGGCGATTGATGGCGCACTCGCCGAATCCGGAGTTCGGGGGCGAGGTGCGGTATCTGCAGAACTGGATCGGTGGGCGCTCCCCCGCCGAGGCGTACTACGTGCCGCCGCCGGCGCAGGTTGTTCCCGAGTTGCTCGAAGATCTGATGGCCTTCGTGCGGGAGTCACGACTGCCGGTGCTGGCGAAGGCCGGGATCGCGCACGCGCAGTTCGAGACGATCCATCCATTTGCCGATGGCAACGGCCGCACCGGGCGCGCACTGATTCACCTGGTACTGCGGGCCGAAGGCATCGTCGAGCGAAGCGTCCCGCCGGTGTCGCTGTCCCTTGCCACCCACGCGACGCAGTACGTCGAGGCGCTCACCGCCTTCCGGCATGTCGGCAAGGCGACGAGTGCTCGCGCACGTGCTGCGGCGAACGAATGGCTGCTCATGTTCGCGACGGCGTGCAGCCACGCGACGGCCGAGGCTGCCCGGTTCGAACGCACCGCGGCAGACCTCAAGCTCGCCTGGCGCGAGCGGGCCGCGCCGGTGCGCGCCGGATCGGCAGTCGACCTCCTGATCGAGACACTGCCGGCGGCGCCGGTACTCACGCTCGCGGCGGCCGCCGAGCTCATCGGCAGGTCACAGCAGGCCGCCAACCAGGCCCTCACCCGCCTGACCGAGGCTGCCGTCCTCCGCGAACTCACCGATGGCCGGCGCAACCGCGTCTATGAAGCCCCTGAACTGATCGATGCCTTCACCCTTCTCGAACGCCGCTTCGCCAGCCCGGCGGCCGACACCCAGATCGAGCCGCCTAGCAGACCCGTTCCGTCGACACCACGACCAACACGCTGACCCGGTTGACTTTCCTCGCTTCCTCGATGAACAATTCGAACATACGTTCGAGAGCTGGACCAAATCGGGAAGTGTGAGGATCTGTGATGCCGGAGCCGTTCGACTGGGAGATCTTGCAGCGGCCATCTGCGATGGCGATGGTGCGCGGCCAGCTCGGCTTCAGCTGGATGGTGTTGTCGGGGCGCCTGGCGGCGCTGACGGACGAGGAGTACTTCTGGCGACCGAGCAGCGAGGCACTGACCGTCGTCCGGCGGCAGTACGCGGGGCGCTTCAGATCGCTCGGCTCAGGTGAGTGGGTGGCGCAGTGGCCGGACGAGCCCGATCACCGCGGGCCACGGACGATCGCGTGGCTGATCGCGCATCTGACCGAGACGTTCTTCGAGCGCTGGGAGTGGACCTTCGGGGCGAGCCGGCAAGGACGGGCCGACATCACGCTGCACGGCAACGCCCAGGACGCGGTCGCGTGGCTGGCGCACTGGGTGGACGCATGGCGCGACTCGATCGCCGAGCTCGACGAGGAGGAGGCGATGACCGTCGGCCGCAGCCAGGCCACGGAGCTCGACGCCGCCGAACCTTTCGGCCACGTGATCCTCCGCCTCAACCGCGAACTCATCCACCACGGCTCCGAGATCATGACCCTCCAGGACCTCCACGCCCTGGCCGCCTGAGTTGGTACGGCGGCCCCAACCCGGCAAGCCCTCTCAGCCACCCAGCTGACGGGCGCGATGGAGGACGGCCGTGAAGAAGGCCTGGACGTCGGGGAACACGGCTGGGGCATGGTGGCGGGCGGCCGGGACGATGTCGTGGGTGACGGTGACGCCGTGATCTTCGAGGCAGACCCGGAGTGCGTCGATCCGCTGGGTCCGGGGAACGCCTGCATCGTTGACGCCCTGGATCCAGGCGGGATGCGCGGAATCGGCGGCGATCGCGTCGGTGCAGGTGTCGTCCGCTCCAATCACCAACTGCACGGGGATCGCCCGCAGCGCCGCCGGGTCGACCTTCCGTCCGAAGACTTCATCCGTGTCCGCGATCCCGGCGGGCCAAGGCAGTCCGTCATCGAGCAGCGTGACCGCTCCAGGCGCACCGATCGATGCCGCGAGCAACCTATCGGGATGGAGATAGAGGAAGCGGTGGGCGAAATGACCGCCGCCCGAGAAACCGAACAGGAGGAACCTGCCCGTCTCGACGCGGTAGACCGCCGCCACCTCGTCGACCATCGCCAGCAGCAACTCGTCGTACCGCAGGTCGCCGTCCTCGATGTACTTGTACCCGTCCAGATCGCCGGGCGACGGGATTCCGGCGGGGAACAGCGGTGCGAGGATGATGCAGTCGTTGTCCTCGGCGAAGCCACTGAACGCGTCGCGATAGAGCTGGACGTCTCGCTCGGTCCCGTGAACCACGACGGCGAGCGAGTAGACCTGATCCGGCTGCTGCTCGTAGTCCTCCGGCACGTACAGGCAGTACGAGAACCTCTGGTCGTACTGCGACGCGCGCAGTGGCGTGCAGCCGATGTCATAGCAGGACAGCATCAGGAAGGCTCCAGCATGTGCGGCAGTGCGTAGCGCGGGATCGCGGTGTGGACGGAGGACCAGCCACCGTGGACACACTGGTTCACGGTGACCTCCGCAACCGCCCCGAGCAGGTGGTGAGCCTCGGCGGGAAAGTAGCCGCAGTCGTCAATGAGCCGCCGGCGGAGTTCGCCCATCGCGGCCCGGAGGTTGTCCCCGATCTCGACGCCATGTGCGCAGCCTACGGTGCCGATGCGATCGGGTTCGTCGAGGTAGGGACCGGCCATCCGCCGGCCCGCGCCCGGCAGCAGCTCGACCGTCACGGTGACGTCTGCGTTGGTCTCCAGCGCGGTACCAGTGATCTCGGCGTCGCCCATCAGGGCATGGACATCACCCAACGAGAGCAGACCGCCGTCGACCTCGACAGGCAGGACGAGCGTGCTGCCGACCCGTAACGCCTGGCAGTCCATGTTGCCACCGCAGCGTGGATGCGACAGCAACGAGGGGAATCCGTCCCCGGCCGGGGCGACCCCGAGCGAGCCGACCATCGCGCGCACCGGGAGCGGCAGGTCGCCACGCGACGTGGGGAACCACACCGTTTCACCGGCGATCGGGCAGATCCGCGTGTCGCCGTACGGCGCACCGAGCCCGGCGTCCGCGTGGATCAGCGTCACCGCGTACGGCGCGACCGGGCCGAGCTGGATCTCCTGGATCGTGACGGCCAAGGCATCGCCGGGTACCGCGCCACGGATCGCGATCGGCCCCGCCACCGGGTTGAACGCGCCGATCAGCTCCAGCAGTTCGCTCTCGTGTGCGAAGCGCTGATCAGGAGACTCGACCCGGTTGGAGAAACAGTCGAGGGTTTCGAACACCAGCGTGGCGCCGCTGTCCACCTCCAGGACTGGCGCCACCCTGGCCCCGAAGGCGAACTCATGGAGAACTCTCGGTACGCGGACCGCAGTACCGGCCTCAGCCACCAGCCACCACCCGTAGTACCTCCCGGTCGTAGACGGCCGGAACCACCTCGCCGGGGGCGTTCAATGCGGCGCGCGACCGGGCGAGCACGGCCGGATCCAGGTCGACCATGACCAGGTCCGTACCGTCGTCGAGGTCGGCGAGCACTCGGCCCCACGGATCGACCGCCAGTGATCGCCCATGGGTCGCGAACCCGTCGTCACTCATGCCTTCCTGCGCCGGAGCCAGGACGTAGCAGAGGTTCTCGATCGCCCGCGCACGCAGCAGCGGCTCCCAGTGGACCGCACCCGTGACGGCAGAGAAGTTGGACGGCACGCACAGCACGTCGGCGCCGGCCCGCGCCAGAGCTCGATACAGCTCGGGAAAGCGCAGGTCGTAGCAGATCGAGAGGGCGAAGGAGATTCCCCGATAGGTCACCATCACCAACTGGTCGCCAGGTGTCGTGTAGGTACCCTCGTCCTCGCTGACGTCCGTGGTCTCGAGCCGGAACAGGTGCACCTTGTGGTACTCCGCGACGATCCGGCCGGACGGATCGATGAAGACCGACGCGTTGTGCGGTCGAGCTGGATCGTCGGTGGCCAGCCAGAGCCCTCCGACCAGCACCGCCAGACCGTGTCTCGCGGCCGCTGCACTCAGGCGAGTGAGGGTCGGTCCGGACCGTTCCTCCACCAACTCCGGCGCCGGCTCGCCCCGATAGGCGCATGCTTCCGGCAGGAGGACCAGCTCAGCGCTGCCCTCAGACGCCCGCGTGATGATCGCCTCGATCCGGTCGAGGTTCACCCCGCGATCGGGGCCGGAGGACAGCTGGGACAGGGCGACTCGCATCGAGGTCCGCTCCTTCATGCCGAGATGGCGCGATCGAGGTCAGGCGTGGCGGCAAGCAGCGCCCGGGTGTACTCGTGGGCGGGGTCACCAGTCACCTGTGCGGCTGGGCCCTGCTCGACGATCCGACCTGCCTGCATCACCGCGATGTGGTCCGCGACATGCACCGCTGTAGCGAGGTCGTGGGTAATCAGCAGAACGCCGAGCTCCCTGCTCTCACGGAGCTCGTGAAGGAGTTTGAGAACGCCGGCGCGGATGGAAACGTCCAGCATCGAGACTGGTTCGTCAGCGATCAGGTAGTCCGGTTCCAGTACGAGGCTGCCGGCGATCGCCACCCGCTGGCGCTGCCCGCCGGACAGCTCGAACGGTCGACGGTCGAGGAAAGACTCCACCGGTGTGAGCCCGACGGCGACCAGGGCAGCGTTCACCCGGGCTTCGCGGGCCGCCTTCGGTACCCCGTGGATCGCGAGTCCCTCGGCCACGATGTCCTTGACACGCTGCCGGGGGCTGAGCGACTCGTACGGGTCCTGGAAGATCATCTGGACCCGTTGGCGGAAGGTCTTCAGCTCGCCGCCCCGCAAGGTGGTCAGGTCGATATCGTCCGCCGTTACCCGGCCACTGGTCAGCTCCTGCATACCGGCAAGGCACCGGGCCAGCGTGCTCTTCCCGGACCCGGACTCGCCGACCAGCGCGACCACCTCTCCCTTGTTCAGCGTGAGCCGCACCCCGTCGACCGCAGGACGCGCAGAACCGGGTCGTCGCAGGAGTACGTCGGCGAAGGGGCGTCGTGCCCGGTATCGGACGACGACGTTGTCGACTGTCAGGCTCATGCGACCACCTCGGTCAGATGGCAGGCACACGATCGGCCCGCGCCGAGATCCAGCAGCGGAGGAGCTGTGGTCTCGCAACTCTCGACGGCGTCGGTGCAGCGTGGCTGGAAAGGGCAACCAGACAGGACCTGGTCCAGCCTGGGTGGCACGCCGGGAATCGACGACAACGGCCGCAGACCGGCCAGGTCGGGAGTGGCGTCCACCAGGCGGCGGGTGTACGGATGGGCCGGGCGCTGCACGATGTCCGCACATGCTGCAGTCTCCACGATCGAGCCGGCGTACATCACTGCCGCCCGTTCGCACAGGTGCGGCACCAGGGCCAGATCGTGCGTCACCATCACCACGGCAAGGCCGAGCGTGTCGCTCAGCTCCCTGAGCAGCGTGACGATCTGGTCCTGCACGATGACATCGAGGGCCGTGGTCGGCTCGTCGGCCAGCAGGACTCGCGGCTCGCAGGCCAGGGCCAGTGCGATGACTGCTCGCTGCCGCTGGCCGCCGGACAGTTCGTGCGGATACCGCGCGGCGAAGTCTGCAGGCAGGCCGACGAGTTCCAGCAGTTCCCGGGTACGACTCCGGCCGTCCCGGCGGCTGCCACCGTGGATCCGCACCGCCTCGACGATCTGGGCGCCCACCCGACGGACCGGGTTGAGCGCGTTCATCGCGCCCTGGAAGACCATCGCGATGTCCGTCCAGCGATGCGGGCGCATCGACGATTCGCCACCGGCCAAGATGTCCCTGCCGTCCAGGAGGACCTGGCCCGACACGACCGCGCCGGCCGGCAGCAGGCCCATCATGGCGAGCATGGTCGTGGTCTTGCCGCAGCCCGACTCTCCGACCAGAGCGACCCGTTCGCCCGGCGCCAGGTCGAAGCTGACCGAACGCACCGCCCGGACCTCGCCGGCGGGCGCGTCGAACCCGACCTCGAGATCACGCACACTGAGCAGACTCATGAGCCACGCACCTCGAAGTACCGGCGAGCCAGGTGGGCGACCCGGAGCCGTGGGTTGAGGGTGTCCTCGAGCGACTGGGACACCCAGTAGCAGCACATCACGACCAGCGAGACGGCGATCCCTGGTGGCGCGAAAGCCCACCAGGCGCCCTGCGACATCGCCGTGCGCTGGAAGGCGAAGCGGATCATGGTCCCCCAGGTGACAGTGGACGGATCGCCCAGGCCGAGGAAGGTCAGAGCGGTCTCGGTGAAGATCGCGAGCGCGATAGTGAGTGCCGCCATCGCGCTCAGCAGGGGAGCGAGCTGCGGCACCAGGTGGCGACCGATGATCCGGAGGTGGCTAGCGCCGAGCCCGCGGATGCGGCGGATGTACGGGCGGTTCTTGAGCGAGGCGGTCTCGGCGCGGACGACCCGGGCCGTCGACGTCCACAGCAGTAGCGAAATGACCAGCACCAGCTGGCCGATGCTGGTTCCCCAGACGGCTGCCATGACGATGCCCAGCGGCAGCGCCGGGATCACGATGGCGTAGTCGGTGATCCGCATCAGCAACCCGTCGATCCAACCGCCGAAGTAGCCGGCGACCACGCCGATGCAGCCACCGACGAGGACGGCGACGACGGCCGCCGCGGCCCCGATGAACAGCGTCGGCCGAGTGCCGTAGAGCAGAAGGCTCAAGACGTCGTGGCCGCCGTCGTCCAGGCCAAGCAGGTGCGAGCCGCTGGGCCGGCCGAACACCTGCCCGACCTGCGCCGCTGGATCGTACGGCGCCAGCCACCCGGCGCTGAGCGCGATGAGTACGAGCAACCCCAGCACGCCGAGGCCGGCCGCGGCGCGCGGGTTCGAGCGGATGCTGGTCATTGCGCCACCCTCGGGTCGAGCCGCACGGACAGCAGGTCGGCGAGCAGGTTCAAGGTGACCACCGAGATCGTCAGCACGAGGAACACCCCCTGCAGCATCGGGTAGTCCCGTTGCACCACCGACTCGTACATGGCCCGGCCGGCACCCGGCCAGGAGAAGACGGTCTCGACCAGGATCGAACCGCCGATCAGCCCACCCAACGAGAGCGCGACCAGGGTGGTGATGGGCAGCATCGCGTTCGGCAGCACGTGTTTCGTCAACGTCCGCACCGGACCGGCGCCGAGCGCCCGCGCGGTCAGGACGTGGTCGTCACCGAGTGTCTCGAGCATGGACGAGCGCACCACGAGGGTGTACTGGCCGAACACGATCAGCGCGATCGTGACGACCGGGAGCACCATGTGCCTGACCAGGTCAGCTGTCCGGGCGGCCCAGGTCGGGTCGATCAGGAACTCGTCGTGCATGCCCTGCGTGGGCAGCTGGTTCCCGAGCAGCAGGATGAGCAGCAACCCGAGGAAGTGCGTCGGCACCGAGTAGAACGCGATCGCCGTGCTCGTGCTCAGCCGGTCGACCCAGCCACCCCGGAACCAGGCCGCGAGTGTGCCCGTGACCAGGCCGAGCAGCAAGGCCAGGACGAGTCCGGCGGCGACCAGCGGCAATGTGTTGCCAAAGGCAACCATGAGGCGGTCGCCGACCGGCTCCTGAGTAGTGAACGAGACGCCCAGGTCGCCGTGCAGCAGCCGGCCTAGGTAGATCCAATACTGCTCCCACAGCGGCTGGTCGAGACCGAACTGCCGGCGCAGCGCCGCGCTCAGTTCCGGCGAGCCGCCCGGGACACGGGACAGGTTCGACACCGCGTCGCCGGGCAGCACCCGGAAGAGCAGGAAGTTCAGCGTCACCACGACGTAGATGGTCACCATGGTCGCCAGCAGGCGCCTGATCAGATGGCCGGTGCGTGACATCCGGACCTCAGGACCCTGTCGTTGTCGCCGACAGCAGCCCCTGGCGGGACTGCGAGTCGAGGATGCCGAGCGGGGACTGACCGAAACCGGTCCACCGCGTGGAGTGCCCTTCGACCACGTCGTCGTAGTGGGTGACGATGTACGGCCGGGCGTCGTAGATCATCTTCTGCATCTGCCAGACGATCGCCTGCCGCGCCTTGTCGTCGACCGCGGCGGCCTGCTGGTCGTACAGCTTGTCGTACTCCTCGTCGCAGTAGCCCGTGTCGTTCCAGCTGCCCCACTGCGCACACGTCATCCCGTTGAGCAGGAAGTCCGGGTCGCGCTGGGCGATCCAGCCCCATTGGGACAAGGTGAACTGCTCGTACTTCTTGCCCGGACCGGTCAGCTGGTCGAAGGCGGTGGCGTTGTCGGCCGGCTTTGGTTTGAGCTGCACTCCGATCTTCTTGAAGTCCTCGGTGACGATCTGCAACGCGCGCTCGCCCTCGCCGCCCTCGACATCGGGGATGATCACCTCGTACGACATCGGCTTCCCGCCGGCGACCCGGATCCCGTCCGGGCCAGGGCGATATCCGGCCTCGTCGAGGAGCTTGGCCGCCTTGGCGGGATCGAAGGTGATCGGCTTCACGGCCGGGTTGTACCAGTCGCCGGTGACGGGCGGCACGATCGAGCTGCCGGGCGTGGCGTACCCGAGATAGGCGACATCGATGATCTTCTTCCGGTCCACCGCGAGCTCGAACGCCTCGCGGACTCCTGCGTTCCGCAGCTCAGGATGGGCCTTCTGGTGCGGGCTCTGGTTGATGATCAGGTCGTGGAACCGGAATCCCGGCTGCCGCGAGACCGTGAAGCCGGCTTGTTCGACCGGCTTGGCCGCGGTGATCGGCAGCGGTGCGGCATAGTCGATCTGGTTGTTCTTCAGCGCGTTCACCATCGCGTCGGGGCTGGTGAAGAACTGCAGGCCGAACCCGCTCAGCTTCGGCTTCTCGCCGTACCAGTTGGGGTTCGCCTCCATCAGCGCGATCTGGTCCTTGGTGTACTTACCGAGCCGATACGGTCCACCGGCGACAAGCGGGGCGGGGTTCGGTGTCTGCTTGAGCTGCATCCCGTCACCGGTCGCGTACTTCTCCCAGACGTGTGCCGGAAGCACCGGCATCTTCAGCAGCCGGCCCAGGACGTTGGCGGTTGGCTTCTGGTAGGTGACGACCACCTGGTTCGCTGTTGGTGCCGTCGCGCTCTTCACGTTCTTCACCGAGGACGCCTCGGAGGCGGTCGCGCCCTCGCGGAACTTCACGATCGTGTTGATGGTGAACGCCACATCGGCGGCGGTGAGCGGCTTGCCGTCGGACCACTTGGCGCCCGGGCGCAGGTCGAACGTCCAGTTCAGCTTGTCGCCGCTGGTGGTCCATTTCGTCGCCAGATCACCCTCGAAGGCACCTGAACCGGTGTACTGGACGAGGAACGGGTAGTTGTACCGGAAGATCATCGCGCAGGTCGTCCCGGTGGACGCGAACGGGTTGATCGAGTTGCACGTAAAGGTGGTGCCGACACGCAGCACCGAGCCCGAATTGCCCTTATTTTGGGAGCTTGCGCCCGAGCTTCCGCCACATCCAGCGGTCAGCAGGCCAACCAGCGCCAGTGCGGTGAGCGTTGTCCGAGGTTTCACCGTCTCGCCTTCCTTCTCCGTCCCGAGGTGGGATCCGCAGTATATCGGTTGCTTGCCTGCTGACAAGAGGTTGATTCCCTGTGGCATATGCGGCGCGGAGATCGCACGGCAGCGAGGTTTCCGATATATTTCAGGCGTGCCTCTGCCTCGAGTGAAGCCCAGCCACCGCCACACCAGCGCCCAGCAGTACGCGTACGAAGAGGTGCGCCGCTGGATCCTCAACGGGGTACTGGAACCCGACGAGGTGGTGCGCGACGTCGAGATCGCCGAACTGCTGGGCGTCAGCCGTACACCTGTGCGGGAGGCGCTGATCCGGCTGGGCCAGGAGGGTCTGGTGGAGGCGAGCGCGAGCAGGATGACCCGAGTCGCCGGACTCCCGCTCGACCGCGCACCTCATCTGTTCCAGGTCGGCGCCAGCCTCGATGCGCTGGCCGCCGAGCTCGCGGCCCCGCAGATGACCGAGGCCGATCTGCAGTTGATGCGGAGCCTGCTCGACTCGCTGAGCCAGACCTCTTCACCCGAACGGCTGAGCGCGCTCGACGAGGAGTTCCACCTGGTTTACTACCGCCGGGCCGGGAATCCGGTACTCATCGAGCTCCTCGAGTCGATCGACGAGCAGCTCCGGCGGATCGAACGTCATATCTGGGGACATGTCCGTATCCAGGAGGAAGCCCACGAAGAGCATCGTGGTCTGTTGGAGGCGCTGACTGCGAGAGACCCGGCCGCCGCCGGCGAGGCGGCACGGGTCAACTGGCTCCGCTCATGGCAGCGCGGCGAAGAGGTCTTCAAGACGTCAGTTCCCAGCTGAGGAAAGCACTGGGTCGGAGCCGTTCCGCCGGTCTCGACGCCCGCCGCGAACTAAAGGTCCCCCGAATCCGAGTCCTCGAACACGCCGACCAGCCACGCCGCACGCCGTACGCCTGGCCACTAGCGCCTAGGAGCCTGCTGAACAAGGGAGGTTTGGGGGCGGGAAGCGCGGGAGGGGCCTGTGTGTGCGGTGGTGGGTCGGTTCGCTGGGGTCGGTAGCGTGGTTGTTCTTCGCGCGGATGCGGTGATGGGGCGTGTGAGCGGCGCTTGGGGGCTGTGGACAGGTCCCGGGGGGTGCTGGTCAGGCTAGGTTCCAGCTTTCGCCGTGGCGGGTGAGGCCGAGGTTGAGCAGGCGGCGCAGGTTCAGCCCGGCCATCCGGGTGTGGAGCCACTGGTCGTTCTTGGTGACGCCTCGGT
>NZ_AQUZ01000023.1 GCF_000372465.1 Kribbella catacumbae DSM 19601 | reverse complement strand
TCGTCACCACGATCATCACCATGCGGGCCCCCGGGATGACGATGTTCCGGATGCCGATCTTCACCTGGAACATCCTGGTGACCTCGATCCTGGTCCTGATCGCCTTCCCGATCCTGGCCGGTGCGCTGCTGATGCTCGAGGCGGACAGGCTACTCGGGGCGCACGTCTTCGACGCCGCGAANGGCGGGCCACTGCTGTGGCAGCACCTGTTCTGGTTCTTCGGTCATCCCGAGGTCTACATCATCGCGCTGCCGTTCTTCGGCATCATCACCGAGATCCTGCCGGTCTTCAGCCGCAAGCCCGTCTTCGGCTACATCGGCCTGGTCGCCGCGACGCTGTGGATCGCCGTCCTCTCGGTGGCGGTGTGGGCGCACCACATGTTTGTCACCGGCGCGGTCAGCCTGCCGTTCTTCTCGTTCATGTCGTTCCTGATCGCGGTGCCGACCGGGGTGAAGTTCTTCAACTGGATCGGCACGATGTGGGGCGGCTCGGTGTCGTTCGAGACCCCGATGCTGTGGTCGGTCGGTTTCCTCACCACCTTCTTGTTCGGTGGTCTGACCGGCGTCATCTTGGCCTCACCGGTCCTGGACTACCAGGTCACCGACACCTACTTCGTGGTCGCGCACTTCCACTACGTGGTGTTCGGCACGGTGGTGTTCGCGATGTTCGCGGGCTTNTANTNCTGGTGGCCCAAGATGACCGGCCGGATGCTGGACGAGAAGCTCGGCAAGCTGCACTTCTGGCTGCTGTTCATCGGCTTCCACACGACGTTCCTGGTGCAGCACTGGCTGGGCGTCGAGGGCATGCCGCGGCGCTACGCGTCGTACGGGGCGAACGAGGGCTTCACCACGCTGAACCAGGTGTCCAGCGTCGGTGCCTTCATCCTCGGGGCCTCAACGTTGCCGTTCCTCTACAACGTGTACAAGTCGCGCAAGGCCCCGCCGGTCGGTGTCGACGACCCGTGGGGCTGGGGCCGCTCGCTGGAGTGGGCCACCAGCTGCCCGCCGCCGCGGCACAACTTCGTCAGCCTGCCGCGGATCCGGTCGGAGAGCCCTGCCTTCGACCGACACCACCCGGAACTGGCGCTCGCGGAGTACCCGGACAGCGGCGCTCCCCGCGACAACCTCCTGGACGCCGGCGACGACGAAGGACGTGTGGAAAACCTGGAGGAGAACGTCGAACAACAACTCCCCAAGGCGCCAGGCTCCGGGCGATGATCCCACCGAGTGACCACAACCCCGGCTGGACATACTGCGGCCGGGTTCACCGCTGGGCTTCCGCCAGCTCCGTCAGGTTCGCCAGTACGTCCCGGTAGGCCTTTTCGAAGCTGGCGATGCCGTTGTCCTCCAGGGTGCGACCCACGGCGGCCATGTCGATTCCGACTGTCGCCAACCCCAGCATCAGTTCTGCGGCCTGCGGCACACCGGCGTCGACGGCGCGAGCCATCGTGCCGTGATCCTCGAAGGCGGCGATGGTTGCTTCAGGCAAGGTTGTGACAGTGTCAGGGCCGATGAGCTCCTCGACATAGCGGGTGTCGCGGTCCACAGGGTTCTTGGTGGATGTCGAGGCCCACAGCGGTCGCTGGATATCCGCGCCCAGGCCGGCGAGCCGGTGCCAACGGTCAGTAGCGAACTGTTCGGTGAACAACCGGTAGGCCAGCTTGGCCTGCGCGACCGCGGCTTGGCCGCGCAGGGCGAGCGCCTCATCGGTCCCGAGCGCCTCGAGTCGCTGGTCAACCTCGGTATCGACCCGGCTGACGAAAAACGAGGCGACGCTGGAGATCGTCGAGGGATCGCCCCCGTTCGAGGTGAACCTCTCCAGCCCGGACAGATAGGCCTCGATGATCTCGGCGTAGCGGGACAGGGAAAACAGCAGCGTCACGTTGACGCTGCTCCCTTCGCCGGTCAACGTTTCGACGGCGGCGACACCTTCGGCAGTTGCGGGAATCTTCACGAGCAGATTGGGTTCGGCGATACGACGGCGCAGCCACCGCGCGGCGGCGATCGTGCCGGGCGCGTCGTGAGCGAGCTCGGGAGACACCTCCACGGACACGAACCCGTCGACGCAGTCACCGCCGTCGAAGACAGGCCGCAGCACGGCTAGCGCCTGACTGGCGTCGGAGATCACTAACTCCCAGTAGGCCTCGTCCACCGACCTGCCGGCCGCCATCAGCGCCGAGAACTGCTCGTCGTAGTCGTGCGAACCCGAGATGCTCCGGGCGAAGATCGACGGGTTCGCGGTGACGCCGCGGATCCCGTCGGCGACCATGCGCGCCAGGGTGCCGTCACGCAGATAGGCCCGGGTGAGGTTGTCCAGCCACGGGCTCTGACCGTAGTAGCTGTAGAGGTGTTCAAGCTTAGCCATCGCGTTCCTGGTTTCCCTGGCAGCTGCCAGCGGTGGTGATTGTTCAGTTGTCCGTGTCGTGGAGCAGGCGGTCCCAGTCAATGCGGGCCCGACCGGCCGCGCTGTCTCCCAGGACGAACCTGCTCGGGTCGCCGGCTGCTCTCGGTCCTGATGCCAGCCACGCTGCCATGCCGTGGGCCGTGCGGCGCTCGATCTCGTCGAGATATGCCCGGCGCTCATCGACGATCCGTAACCGTTGCGCCTGCGAACTGGCCCTTTGCAGAGCCGAGAAGCTAGCCCGCCATGCCAGGCACAAGGCGTCGTCGCTCAGGGCATCCGGCGCGATGTCAGGCTTGGATGCCTGGTCTGGTTCGGTCGCCAGGATGGCTGCTGTCGCGGACCCTGACGAGCGCTCGGCAGGGTCCGGGTGAGCAGGCTGGGGTGACGAGCTGGTCAGGTGGCCATGATCGCTGAGCCAGCGCAGGCAGTAGCAAATCGCGTACGGCGACCCGCCTGCCGTGAGCGCCAGCAGCAGGACCGTTGTCGGGGCGCCCAGCAAGGTACCCAGGCCGACGAAGGAGACCGTGCCACCCGCGGAGAGGACGGTGCTACGAGCCACCATCCCTCGTCGATCTCCCCGAGACCGGGTCGGGCCGTCAGGGTTCTCCAAAGCGACCATGGCCACGACTCCACCCGTGAGGGCCGCGAGAACGGCCAGCAGGATGACCGTCGAGAGGGACCAGGTGAACGCTACGACGGTGCCCAGGGCGCCAAGCGCACCACAGAAGAACAGCCAGATGGCTCGATAGGCTCTCACGACAAACCTCCTTGCGGCGGCGGATCCCACGGTCTCGCCAGTACAGCTACAACCTTGTCGCGGCAAGGCGATGACAGATACGGCAACGATCGGCGAACCTGAGGCAGGTCTGTTGGCCGACGCCCGGCAAGGATGGCGCCCTTCGGCGGACCCAGCGTTGGCTAGGCGTGGGCCTCTGTGCCTGAGGGAATGTCCCGGGCAGGCCATTCGAGCAGGCGTGCGCCGAGGACGGCGATGTGCAGCGTGAACCGCTGTGCCGGGTCGCCTGGGTCGTGTCCGGTCAGGGTCTTGACCTTGTCCAGCCGGTAAGTGACAGTGCGGACCGACATGTTCAGGCGCCGGGCTGCCTCGGTGGCGACCTCACCGGTCGCGAAGTACGCCTCGAGGGTCTGCAGCAAGGGCTCAGCGCCACCGCGGGCCTTGGTGAGCGGACCGAGGACGGCCTGGATGAGATCGACGATGGCGGCTTGGTCGCGGATCAGAACCCGGTAGACGAGCATGTCGCGGGCATCGACCACGGGCGTCTCGAGTTGCAACCGCTCGGCCAGCATCAGCGCCTCACGCGCCTCCTCGTACGAGCGGGCGATGCCGTAGGAGCCGGGATAGGCGCGGCCCGCGGCTACCCGCCAGCTGCGACCGGCCCGGTGCCGGATCAATGCGTTGTGGACGAGTTCCCCGACGTCTTTGCCGGCATTGCGGGCCGACTTGGGGGCGGTTGCCGGGAGCAACATCACCAAAAGGCCTTCTTTGGTGGCGACCAGCACTTCGCGGTCCCCGAACTGATCGAGGATGAACCGCTCCAGCATGCCTGCTGTCGTGTCACCGTCGGGCAGCCCGTCCGCGGGAGACGCCAGAACCACAAGGTGGGGCCGACCGAGGTCGAGTCCGAACGGTTCGGCGCGCTCGACCATCCGGGAAACGTCGGGGTCGCCACGGAGTAAGTCGTCAACCAGTTCGCGGCGCAGCGATTCCTCCTGCCGGATCAGATCTTTGGTCGCCACCTGGTAGCTGTCGACGAGTACGGCGATCGCTTCCCCGACGGCTCTCAGTACCGCCTGGGCCGAGGCGCGGACTGTGTCGCGGTCGCGGTACGGCACGACATCGGGGAGGTCTCGCCACATCCGCCAGGCCGCGGACAGGTACAGGTCGACGACCCGTCCAGCTGGGATTCCCTGTTCGGCGGCGCGGCGCCCGAGTTCACGCACGATCGCCAACTCGTGCTCGCGCGGCCGACGCCCGGAAATGGCAGCATCCGCAAGCAAAGTTAGGTACTCGACCAGCAGCTCCAGCGGCGCCTGCGAATCCCCGGCGGCCGCCTGCGCAATCGCTGTCAGCCAGGCCTCGTCGGCGTTGCTCGGAGCGCTATCACTGAGACCTGGTAGCCCGCCGAAGTCGCTCATCTCACTCCCTCCGCGTGGGTTCGACGCAGGTGTGCGGTGCTGTCCCAGTAGAGCATCGTTGCCGGGCGTCGGCCATTAGGCCCGTCACAGGTTCGCCGATCGTTGCCGTACCTATCGCGTCGCCGGAACGGCACAGTCGAAACCGCAAGGCATCCAGAGCTGAAGCGGAGCGGCGACATGACGAAGACATCTGCGGTAAGCAATTGCGGCCGCCCGCCGGTGCTGGTCGGAGTCGACGGCTCGGTCTCCGCGCAGGGCGCGCTGGCCTGGGCCGCCGCGGAGGCATCGTCTCGGCGTTGCCCGCTGCGCATCATTCACACCCTCAACTCGCCGATGATCGGCAACGCGCTCGACATGATTTTTGCCGGCGACCTGAACGACGGTCTTCAATCAGCGGCTGAGTGGGTGCTGGCCGAAGCAGAGGCGCACGCGCGCCACGTTGCGCCCGGCATCAGAGTCAGCGGTGAGCTGTTCGCCGGCGGCGCTGCGCCGACGTTGCTGAGCCAGGCTCAGGGCGCCGCACTGGTGGTCGTAGGCAGCCGGGGTCTGGGCGGTTTCCGCGGCCTGCTGGTGGGGTCGGTGAGCGCTGCCGTGGCCACCCATGCACCGTGCCCGGTGATCGTCGTCCGCCCGCACCGAGACGGCACTGCGTTCCCGACCGTTCCGTCCGGCCGGGTCGTGGTCGGCGTCGACGGGTCGGAGGTCTCGACCGCGGCGATCCGGTTCGCCTTCCAGGAGGCCGCACGTCGCCGCGTCGGAGTCACTGCCGTGCACGCCGCGATGCCCACCCGGCAGCATCCGGCCCTGGTCGTCCCCGCGGAGATCGTCGAGCAGATCGAGCACCAACTGTTCACCGAAGCGATGGACAGCAGGCGAGCCCTCTTCCCTGGCATCGACCTGGAAGCGAAGCTCGTGCACAGTCATCCGGCCCAGGCGCTGATCGATGAATCTGATGGCGCCGAGTTGGTCGTGGTCGGTTCGCATGGGCGCGGCGGCTTCGCCGGCATGTTGCTGGGCTCGGTGAGCCAGGCGGTGTTGCAGCACGCAGCCTGCCCGGTCGCTGTGGTTCACCCTCAACGGACGAAGGCCATCAAGCCTCTGCCTGCGAACCACCGCAGACTCCAGCTCGCAGCACCGAACCGTTTCGCGGACCTGAAGGAGCTGTCATGACGTCCACGCCACAAGGCTTGCCGGAGAGTCTGGGGCTGAACAGCCAACTCCTCGATCTGGATCCCTCAGAGACCCAGGAATGGCTGGAATCACTGGACCAGGTCGTGGACCACGCCGGGCGTAACCGGGCGCGGTACCTGATGCTCAGCGTGCTGCAGCGCGCACGCGACCGGCGCGTCGGTGTGTCCAACCTGCGCAGCACCGACTACCTCAACACGATCGCCCCCGACGCCGAGCCCGACTTCCCTGGCGACGAGCAGGTCGAACGACGGATCCGCGCCTATAACCGCTGGAACGCCGCCGTCATGGTCCACCGGGCCCAGCGACCCGGCATCGGTGTCGGCGGGCACATCTCCACCTACGCCTCCGCCGCGGCGCTCTATGAGGTCGGGTTCAACCACTTCTTCCGCGGCCACGACGCGCCCGGCGGCGGCGACCAGATCTACTTCCAGGGCCATGCCTCCCCCGGCATCTACGCACGGGCGTTCCTGGAAGGTCGACTGACCAGCGACCAGCTCGACGGATTCCGCCAGGAACTCTCCCACGCCGGTACGGGCGGTGGCCTGCCGTCGTACCCGCACCCGCGTCTGATGCCGGACTTCTGGGAGTTCCCGACCGTCTCGATGGGGTTGGGTCCGATCAACGCGATCTACCAGGCCCGCTTCAACCGCTACCTGCACGCCCGCGGCCTCAAAGACACCAGCCGCCAGCGCGTGTGGGCATTCCTCGGCGACGGAGAGATGGACGAACCGGAGTCGCTCGGCGCGATCGGCGTCGCGGCCCGCGAAGAGCTCGACAACCTCACCTTCGTCGTCAACTGCAACCTGCAACGCCTCGATGGGCCGGTCCGTGGCAACGGCAAGATCATCCAGGAACTGGAGTCCTACTTCCGCGGCGCCGGCTGGAACGTCATCAAGGTGATCTGGGGCCGCGAATGGGACCCCCTGCTGGCCGCCGACACCGACGGCGCACTGCTGAACCTGATGAACACCACACCCGACGGGGACTTCCAGACCTTCAAGGCCGAGTCCGGCGCGTTCGTCCGCGAGCACTTCTTCGGCCGCGACCCCCGCACCGCCACGATGGTCGAGCACCTGTCCGACACCGAGCTCTGGAACCTCAAACGCGGCGGCCACGACTACCGCAAGCTGTACGCCGCTTACCGCGCGGCCGCCGAACACACCGGTCAGCCGACGGTGATCCTGGCCAAGACCATCAAGGGATGGACGCTTGGGTCCCACTTCGAGGGCCGCAACTCCACCCACCAGATGAAAAAGCTGACCCTCGAGGACCTCAAGGGATTCCGGGACCGGCTGTTCCTGGACATCCCCGACTCAGCCCTGGACGAGGTGAAGCCGCCCTACTACCGGCCGCCGGAGGACTCACCGGAACTCGAATATCTGCACGGGCGACGCCGCGCCATGGGTGGCTACCTGCCCGCGCGCAGAGTCCACAGCAAGCCCCTTGTGCTGCCCGACGTCGCGGCGTACGAGGTCGCCTTGCGCGGCTCCGGCCGGCAACAGGTCGCCACCACGATGGCATTCGTCCGGCTGCTCAAGGACCTCATGAAAGACCCACAGCTGGGTCACCGGTTCGTCCCGATCATCCCCGACGAAGCCCGCACCTTCGGGCTGGATTCGCTGTTCCCGTCCAAGAAGATCTACTCCCCCCACGGACAGAACTACCTGTCGGTGGACCGGGAACAGATCCTGAGCTACCAGGAAGACACCCACGGCGTTCTCCTGCATGAAGGCATCACCGAGGCCGGCTCCGCCGCCTCGTGGACCGCTGCCGGCACCTCGTACGCCACGCACGGCGAGCCGATGATCCCGCTCTACATCTTCTACTCGATGTTCGGTTTCCAGCGCACCGGCGACCAACTGTGGGCCGCGGCAGATCAGATGACCCGAGGATTCCTGCTCGGCGCCACGGCCGGCCGCACCACCCTCAACGGTGAAGGCCTGCAGCACCAAGACGGCCATTCGTTGCTGCTGGCATCGACCAACCCCGCGTGCATCGCGTACGACGCCGCGTACGCCTTCGAGCTCGGCCACATCACCGCCGACGCACTCCGCCGAATGTACGGCGAACCGCGCCCCGGCGAGGACCAGAACGTCTTCTACTACCTGACTCTCTACAACGAGCCGATCCCGCAGCCGGCCGAACCCGCCGACGTAGACATCGACGGCATTCTCGCCGGGATGCACCGCTACTCACCCGCTGCGTCCGGCGACGGCCCGAAGGCGCAGATCCTTGCCTCAGGCATCGCCATGCCCTGGGCAGTGCAAGCGCAACGCCTCCTGCAAACCGACTGGGGAGTCCAAGCCGACGTGTGGTCAGTCACCTCCTGGACCCAACTACGCCGCGATGCCCTCGCCGCCGAAGAGTGGAGCCTGGCCCATCCAGACCAGCCGCCCCGAATCCCCTACGCCACCCAACGGTTGAAGGAGACTGACGGTCCGGTTCTGGCTGTCTCCGACTGGATGCGGGCAGTACCTGACCAGATCGCACCGTTCGTACCCAAGCCCTGGGCCTCGCTGGGAACCGACGGGTTCGGCCACTCCGACACCCGTGAGGCCCTGCGCCGCCACTTCGGAGTGGACGCCCAGTCCATCGTCGTACGCGTCCTACAGCAACTGGCCGACTGCGGACAACTGGACGTAACGACGCCACGGCAGGCAATGACGATCTACCACCTGGGCAACGAAACCCATAGCCAACCCCGCAACAGCGGCGATGACGCATCACAGTAACGCCCAGCCCTCGACGACGGGACCCGACTCTTTCCAGGAGGAACCATGCGCGTCTTCATCGCCGGTGCAACCGGCGTCATCGGCCGTCGGCTGGTGCCACTGCTCACCTCGAAGGGCCACGAGGTCATCGGCTTGGCCCGCTCGTACGGCGCCGGCGTCGAAGTCGAGACGCTGGGAGCCAAGGTCGCCAAGGCCGACGCGCTGGACTCCGGCGGCCTGTGCCGGCCCACCAGCGACGTCCCTCGGAGTCGACCCGGTCAGCCAGAACGCGATGAATCGCCCACCCCGCCCAGCCCACGAACCGATCCTGACCCGTCAGCGGCTAGTCCGGATCTTGCTGACCAGTGCTGTGATGGCAGCCGGAACGATGGGCTTCGTCACGTTCGTGTTCTTCCAGATCTTCAACCTGCTCAACGTGCGACACGACACCAGAACCATCTTCAGTCGGGAGACCTTGGCCAACCACACGGCATTCATCGCAACCATCTCCGTGATCGCCCTGCTCACCCTTATCGTCGAGACAGACGCCCTGCATGGATTCTTCACCACCACCGACCTCGCCTTGGGTCAATGGCTCGCCTGTGCGGCGGTCGGAACGAGCATCCTGATGGTCGGAGAACTCGTGAAAGCCATCATCAGAACTCGTGATCGTCGCCGCCCTCTGCCCGCTGAGCAAGGCAACCCCGCCCAAACCACGGCGGTCTGAAGGATGTGTCGCGCGCCGGAACCGACCGTCACCTGATCGCGGATGCAGCATCACGGATCCCAGGAGGAACAGTTGAACGCCGCACCAGCCGCCGTAGCAACCGCCGTCGTCTTCGTCTGGCTCGGCATGGTGCTCGCGATCTCCTTCCTGGAGACGCCGCTCAAATTCCGCGCGCCCGGGGTCGACATTCCCATCGGGCTCGGCATCGGCCGCATCGTGTTTCGCGCGCTCAACCGCGCCGAGGTCGCTTTGGCGGTAGTGACGCTCTCGGCCATCGTCATGGGACGGCCGACCGGCTCCGTAGCGGCTCTCACCGCGGCGACCCTCGTCATCCTGGCTGGACAGCTCATCGTCATCCGGCCCCGTCTCAACCGGCGTACCGACCGCGTTCTCGGCGGTGACAACCCGCCCCGCTCGACCCTGCACCTTTACTACGTCGCCCTCGAGGCCGCCAAGGTGCTCGCCTTGGCTGCGCTGGGGATCGGCATCCTGATGGCGGGGTGACTAGCCGCCGCTAGGCCATGACGTGCGCGGCTAGAGGCACCGAGGTGTCCGCGAGGCGATCGGGGTCGACTGGTTGCCGGCTGCGGATCAGCTCCTCGACGGGCGCGATGCCGTCGTCCCAGAGGTTGACCTGCATGCCCGCCACTACCCGGTCGTCGGCCAGCCAGAATGCGTGGAATGCCTGTCCATCGACGTCGCCGCGGGTGACGAGCCGATCGTAGCCATCCGGGCCGATCCAGCCGGAGAACTCCATCCCGACGTCGTACTGGTCGGTGAAGAAGTAAGGAAGTTTGTCGTAGGCGACTCGCTGGCCGAGCATCGCCTGGGCCGCGACCGGCGCGCCGTGCAGCGCGTTGGCCCAGTGCTCGGTCCGCAGATGCCCGCTGTAGAAGGGGCGGTACGAATTCGCGACGTCGCCTACTGCAAAGACGTCGGGGTCTTGCGTGCACAGCATCTCGTTGACGACGATCCCGTTGTCGCAGCTCAAATCTGCCCGTTCGGCGAGGTCGGTGTTCGGGATTGCGCCGATCCCCACGATGACCGCGTCCGCCGCGAACTCGCTGCCGTCATCGGTCAGGACGCCGGTCACACGGTCGGTCCCCTGGAACTCGGTCACAGTGTGACTCAACCGCAGATCGACGCCGTGGCGCAGGTGCAGTCCGGCGAAGAACGCGCCCATCTCGCTCCCGAGGGCCGCGATCAGCGGTGCCGGCCGCGGATCGATCACGGTCACGACGCAACCGGACTCACGGGCCGCTGCGGCGGTCTCCAGGCCGATCCAGCCGCCGCCCACGACGACGATCCGGCCGCCGGCGCGGATGGTCTCGCGCAACCGGTCGGAATCTTCTACTCGCCGCAGGTAGTGCACGCCCTCGAGGTCCGCGCCCGGCAGCCGGAGGTGACGCGGAGACGCCCCTGTAGCCAGCAGCAACTTCGCGTAGCCGATCCGTCCGCCGGTGTCGAGTTCCACCTCGTGGGCGGCGCGGTCCAGCAACGTCACGCGTCGACCGAGCAGCAACTCCACCGCATGCTCGGCGTACCAGTTTTCCTCGTGTACGTAGATCTTCGCTCGTTCGTCCTTGCCCAGCAGGTAGCCCTTGGACAACGGAGGCCGCTCGTAAGGGTGCTCGGTCTCGTCGCCGATGAGAACGATCCGGCCGGCGAAGCCAAGCTCTCGCAGTGTCTGGGCCGCCGTCGCGCCCGCCAGGCTCGCGCCGACGATGACGTAGGTGGGTTCCTTGTTCATGATCACCTTTCCAGTGATGAAATCTCGGGACGTAGCTAGGCAGAGCAGATGCTGACGGCGCCGGGTTAAGTCTGTTCAGGGCCGGATGCACAGGTGCTCCGCCTCGATCACCACACCGACACCCTTGGGCGCCAGGTTCTCCTGCAGCCAGACGGCGACCTGTTTGGTCAACCGCTCCTGGACCTGCAGATCCCGGGCGAAGAGCTCGACGACCCGCGCCAGCTTCGACAGGCCCAGGATCCGATTCCCCGGCAGGTAACCCACATGGGCGACGCCATGGAACGGAAGCAGGTGGTGTTCGCGCACAGCGAGTTCACTGGGATGCTTCTGGCCAGCACCAGCTCGTCATAGCCTTCGTCGTTGGGGAAGCTGGTGAACTCGAACGCAGGTGGCGTGAGCAACTCGGCATACGACCTGGCCACCCGCCGCGGCGTCTCGGCGAGGTGCTCGCCGGCCGGGTCCGAGCCGCTGATGCTTCAGCAGTGCTGCGCGAATCGGTCCGGTACTGAGACGGTCATGCGGTTGGTCCTTCCCAGCCTCAGGAGCTGTGGCGTGCCGGCGCGTACTTGGTGGCGAGTCGGGACAGGGCCAGGGCGGCGACCAGGAGTCCGAAGTCGCGGAGTGCGATGTCGTAGAAGCCTGAGAGTGTGAGTAGGTTGAGGATGATGCCTGCGAGCCAGGCGGCGACGATCAGGGCGCCGTAGCGGGGGATCAGGGCGACTGCGATGCCGGCGACGATCTCGACGATGCCGATGGCGTACATCGCGTCTTGGCCGGAGCCGGGGACGATGTCGTTGATCCAGGGGGCCAGGTAGCCCGGCCAGTCGGCGAGCAGGTTGGCGAACTTGTCCAGGCCGAAGGCGATCGGCGCCACCGTGAAGACTGTTCGCAGGACCAGGAAGGCCTGGTAGGCCGGGTCGGACAACGCCTCCCGGCTCGGTGTGCGGTTGCTCGGCACCTCAGTCGTCATAGCTCCCACTCCTTCTAAAGTAGATATACTTTGACTTTAGAAGGAGGTGGGGTTTTAGTCAATGGGAGTTAGCTTTAGACTGGTTGTCGTGGACACCAGCAGGGAAGCGCGGATCTTGGCGGTCGCCACGTTGGACGAACCAACGCGGCGGCGCCTCTACGACCACGTCGTACGCCAAGCAGCCGCGGTCACCCGGGACGAAGCGGCCACTGCCCTGGGCCTGCCGCGCGCCACGGCGGCATTCCACCTCGATCGGCTGGCCGACGAGGGCCTACTGGACGTCGTCTTCGAGCGCCGCACCGGCCGCTCCGGCCCCGGCGCCGGCCGGCCATCGAAGCTGTACCGCCGCTCGGAGAACCATGTCGAGGTATCCCTGCCAGAACACCGGTACGACCTGGCCGGCCGCCTATTGGCCGCCGCCATCGAAGACGCCGAGGCCACCGGAGAATCGCCGCGTGAAGCGCTCGACCGCCACGCCCGCCAACTCGGCAACCAACTCGCCGCGACAGCCAGAGACGCCGGTACTACGGAAGCCGGGCCCGAGACCGTGATGCGCATCCTCGAGGCGCAAGGCTTCGAACCCCGCACCGACGAAGACGCGATCGTCCTCGGCAACTGTCCGTTCCACACCCTCGCCCAGCAGCACGCCGACCTGGTCTGCGAAATGAACCTGTGCCTCATCAGCGGACTGCTGGCCGGCCTGAGCACCAAACTGCAAGCCCACCTCAGACCACAGCCCCGCCACTGCTGCGTCCGCCTCGAACCCGCATAGCAAGCGGCCCAATCGACGACCCCGGCACATCCCGGTCGTCACCTCCCGCTCCAACTCCGCAAACGCCGGCAACTTGCAACGAAAGCTCCGCTCGCGTGAATCAGCCGGTGGGCAAGGTCTCGACGGCGTTCGGGGTGGTGTCGGCGTCTCTAGGTCGACCAGTGCAGCCGGTGTCGCAGGTCTTGTATCGGCTCGACGAAGAGTGTGTTGAACAGGCGGTGGATCTCGTTTGCAGGTCAACGCGATCAGGCCTGGTGGGGTTGAGGTTTCGGCTCGTCGGTCGCGGTGGGTCGGGTTCTCAGGATGCCTTTGCTGCCTTGGCGGCTTGGATGAGACCTCGGATTGGCAGGTAGTGATTGGTCACAGCGACCTGCAGCGCTTGCGTGTCGCGGGCTGCCGCAGCCTCGGCGAGGGCGACGTGCAGCCGGGCGGTCTCCCTGAGGTCCGGCGGGCTCTGGCCGAGGGTGGGGGCGACAATCGCCTGTACCTCCCAGAATGCTGCGGTGAGCTGCTCGATGAGATCGTTGCCGAGTGGCTCCATGAGCAGAAGGTGGAACTGCCGGTCCAGGTCGAGGAAGTCCTCACCTCGGGCGGCTGATTCGCACATTCCCGTCGCCAGCGCGCGCAGCGCATCTAGCTGACCGTCGTCGAGGCCGGCGGTGATCTGGGCGGCCAGCCCCTGCTCGATCGTCTCGCGCACCTCCACGACCTGCTCGAGCACGTGGTGGTCGGCCTCGCCGCTCAGCAGCCCCCGGAACGCCAGGCTCTCGACCAGCGCCGTCAGCGACAGGCCACCGACGTAGGTGCCATGTCCATGACGAACCTCGACGATGTCCAGCGCGCTCAGCGTCTTGACCGCCTCGCGGACGCTGCTGCGGCTGGCGCCGATTGCCTCGCAGAGCTCGGATTCAGTCGGCAACGGGTCCCCAGGCTTGAGCTGGTTGCGCAGGATGTACTCCTTGATGCCCACAATCACTTCTTGGCGGCGGGCACCTGAGCGGCCGTTGGCAGGAGGTGTCGTCGTCTCGAAAACAGGCATCCGCCGTGTCCCTCCTCGATGCGTCTGTTCGCTCATCCACCGGCGGATGTCAGACGTCATACGACCACCATATCCGATGGTCGCCTCAGCAGCCACGCCCGTCAGCCGCGACCCTCAAGGGTCACTCTGAGCGACCGGTTTCCCATGGTCCCCCAGCCTGCCCTGGTGCGCCAGCTTTCTTCAATTCACTCCTTGCCTTCCCGCGATCGGCTGTGGCACAGTCAGCGCAATGGCATAAGACGTCTGATGTCAGATGAAGTCTCCTTTAAACTTGACCAAGAGGACACGTCCTGTCCTCGAAACACCCCGGAGGTCCGCAAATGAGCTCGAAGTACTCAGGTGAGGCGAGCGCACGCAACCTGCGCAGCTACAGCCGTCGCAGCTTTCTGCAGGTCACCGGTGGCCTGTCCCTCGCTGCCGCGCTGACCGCGACGATCGGTGCCTGCGGCGGTCCCGCGTCAAGCAGCGGCGCCGGCCAGGGGTCGGGCAAGGGTGTGGACAACCTCGATGTCGCCATTGGCTACAACAACAACAGCAGTTGGGACCCGCACAACACGGGATCGGCCTTCGCGATGGCCGCCCACAACCACGTCTACGAATCGCTCTGGGATGCCAGGCCCCGCAGCCGTGAGCCCTATGCAGCCCTCGCTGCCGAGCTACCGGTGGACGCGGCCGCCACTGAGTGGACGGTGAAACTGCGCGAGGGCGCAACCTGGCACGACGGCAAGCCGGTGACGGCGGACGACGTGGTCTTCTCGTTCAACCGGGTGCTCGCCACCGACAAGAAGGTCCTGACGAACGCCTTCTTCGCGTCCTGGCTGGCAGGGATCACCAAGGTTGACGAATCCACCGTCAAGATCTCGCTGAAGTTCCCGTTCCGGGCCGCCACCCAGCGTTTCTCGATCATCAAGATCCTCCCCAAGCACCACTTCGAGGGGCAGGCCGGCGAGTTCCTCTCGTCCGGCAAGAACGCCGTGGGGTCCGGTCCGTTCAAGGTGGCCGGGCATCAGGACACGTCCTTCACCAAGTTCGAGGCCCATGCCGGCTACAACGGGCCGGTCAAGCCGGCCTTCAAAACGATGCAGTGGAACGTGTCCGTCGACGCCGCCGCACGGCTCGCGCTGCTGACGTCGGGTGTCTCCGGAGTACAGATCTCCGACAACATCCCGCAGGCCAACATCGAAACCCTCAAGGGCAAGGGACTGACTGTCGAGGGAGCCGACAGCATGAACCTGCTCGGGCTCGCGTTCAACACGAGCAGGAAGCCGTTCAACGACAAGCGGGTTCGTCAGGCTCTGCGCCTGGCGATCAACGCCAAGAAGCTCATCGACGTCTCGATCGCGGGCAAGGGGACCCCGTCCACTGGCTTCCTGCACGAGGCAAGCCCGGATTACCACCGCGCCGCGACACAGTACGAGTACGACCTGGGCAAGGCCAAGGCGCTCCTCGCCCAGGCGGGCGTGAGCAACCTCAGCGTGCGGCTGATGTCGACCAACATCTCCTGGACGGCCGTGGCCGTGAACGCGATCAAGGAGTCCTGGGAGGCGATCGGCGTCAAGACATCACTCGACGTCCGCGAGACCGCGGCGTTCAACACGGCCGTGGCCGCCGGTGAGCCGGCTGACGCTCTGACCTTCTCCGGCAATCCCAACCAGTTCGGGGCGGACGCCGACCTGAACATCCGCTGGTTCTATTCGACCTCCACCCCATTCCTGCCGTGGAACAAGTGGGGAACCAGCCCTGAGTACAGGGTGCTGGACGACCAACTCGACGCCGCGCTCAAGGAGAGCGACGAGGCCAAGCACAAAGAGCTGATCAACAAGGCTATGGACACGATCGCCGACGAGGCGGTCATCTACCCGGTCATGCACATGCAACTCTTCACCGCTTGGGACCCAAAGAAGCTGGATGGCGTGCAGGCGCTGGACATCCCGGGCGTCAACATGCTCCAGGTCAAGCGCACCGCCTGACCTGTCGACTGGCGCGCCGCGAGTGCGGACGCGCCAGTCTCTCTGGGGCCACTGCATTGACCGTCGATGATCTGTTGGAAGGAGACCGCGCGTGACCATCGTCCTGCGCTTGCTCGGTCGCCGGCTGGGCTCCCTGGTCCCGCTGGTGCTGGGCATCACCTTGTTCGTGTTCACGGTGATGCAGTTCTCCAAGACCGATCCGGCCGTCGCGGTCTTCGCTGACGCGCCGGTGTCGCCGGAGCAGCTGGACCAGTTCCGCCAGGAGCATGGTCTGGATCGGCCGTTCTTCGTTCGGTATGTGGCTTTCCTGGGCCTGCTCGTGCACGGCGAACTCGGTAGCAGTCTCGCCACCGGCCAGAGCGTCATGTCACTGATCTCCACTTCCCTGCCGCTGACCCTGCAGCTGACGTTCCTGGGTCTGCTCCTTGCTCTGGTGGTCGCTCTCGTTCTCGGCACGGTGTCGGCCATCTTCCGCGATGGCTGGCCGGATCAGCTGATCCGGGTGGTGACACTCGTCGGTGTGGCGGCCCCGTCCTTCTGGGTGGCCCTTCTGCTAGTCCAGTGGCTGGCCATCGACAATCCGGTCTTCCCGTCCGGCCGGTATGTCAACCCGGGCGACTCCCTGTCCGGGTGGATCCTGACCATGACGCTGCCGGCGATCTCGCTGGCGATGCCCATCGCCGCCCAGATGACGCGAATCATCCGCACCTCGATGGTCGAGGAACTCGACCGTGACTATGTGCGGACCGCTCGGGGAGGTGGGTTGCCACCGGTGGTCGTTGTCGGGCGCAACGTCTTGCGCAACGCGCTGATCAATCCGCTCAACGTGCTTGGGCTGAGGATCGGCTACCTGATGGGTGGCGCCGTCGTCATCGAGCAGATGTTCAACCTCCCGGGCATGGGCCAGGTGATGATCGAGGCCGTCAAGAACAACGAGCCCGCCATCGTGCAGGGCGCGGTTCTGACCATCGCTCTCGGGTTCGTCGTGGTCAATCTGACGGTCGACGTCCTCTCCCTCCTTGCCAATCCGCGACTGAGGAGCCAGCACGCATGAGGAAGCAGTTGACCGAACGCCTGTCCCGGCCCGGGCTACGACTGGGGCGCCTCACCCTGGCAGGCTGGATCTCCCTCGTCGTGGTCGCCGCTGTCCTGCTCATGGCTGTGCTCGGACCGTTCCTGCTCGGCACCGACCCCAACGCCCAGTCGGTGGCCGCGGACAAGGCGCCCGGCGACGGGCACCTGCTCGGCCTGGACATCCAAGGACGCGACATTCTGGCCCGCCTCGTCCACGGGGCCCGCTGGTCCCTGGCCATCGGGCTCGGCGCCACCGCTCTGGCCCTGGTCTTCGGCTCACTGATCGGAGCGATCGCGGCAACGACCCACCGAGTCGTCGACGAGCTCATCATGCGCATCCTCGACGTCGTGATGGCCTTCCCCGGCATCGCTCTCGCGGCCGTACTGGTCGCTGTCTTCGGCCGCTCCCTGCCGGTCCTCACTGCCGCCATCGGCTTTCTCTACATGCCCATGGTCGCTCGCATCGTGCGAGCCAACGTCCTGGCCCAGTACAGCGAGGACTACGTGGCGGCCGAGCAGATCATCGGAGCCCGGGCCCCCTTCATCCTGATCCGCCACGTGGCCGTCAACTGCGCAGCGCCGGTGCTGGTGTTCTGCACGGTCCTCGTCGCGGACGCCATCGTGTTCGAGGCCTCGCTATCGTTCATCGGCGCGGGAGTCCAGCAGCCGGATGCCTCCTGGGGCAACGTCATCGCGGAGGGCAAGCAACTACTCCTGCTCGGCGGATGGTGGGCTACGGTCTTCCCCGGGGCTCTCATCTTCCTCACGGTGGTGGCACTCAATATCTTGTCCGAAGGGATCTCCGACGCCCTCGCAGCGCCATCCGCGAAGTCCGTTTCCGCAGCCAAGGCCGCGAAGACCGCGTTGGCCCGGGAGGCGGGGCCGGTCGAGGGCGTTCGCCAGACCTTCGACCTGCCGGACACCAGCGCCGCCGCCGCCCGGATCAGAGCGCGATTGCGCGACTTCTCCGGTGTCGAGCCGGTTCTCGCGGTCCGCGATCTCACCGTCTCTTTCCCGGGCAGGCACGACGGGGTCAACGTCGTCGACGGCATCAGCTTCGACGTCCGGCCGGGTGAGGTCCTCGGCCTGATCGGCGAGTCCGGCTGCGGCAAGTCGCTGACTTCGCTGGCCGTGATGGGACTGGAGCCCAGGGGCGCCGTGGTCGGCGGCCAGGTGGTCTTCCAAGGGGCTCAGTTGCTCGAGATGAAGGCGCGCGCCCGTCGCCAGACCATGGGCCGGGGCATCTCGATGATCTACCAGGACGCACTGTCCTCCCTGAACCCCGCCATGACCATCCGTCAGCAGCTCGGCCAGTTCGTACGCCGCGGTGGCAACCGCTCCGCGATGGAGTTGCTGGAGCTGGTGAACCTCGACCCGCAGCGAACGCTCAAGGCTTACCCGCACGAGCTGTCAGGCGGCCAGCGCCAACGGGTACTCATCGCCATGGCCCTGTCCCGCGACCCCAAGCTCGTCGTCGCCGACGAACCCACCACGGCCCTCGACGTGACCGTCCAGGCACAGGTCATGAAGCTCCTGCTTCGACTCAAGGACGAGTTGGGCTTCGCGCTCATCCTCGTCTCCCACGACTTGGCGCTGATCTCGGACATCGCCGATCGCGTAGTGGTCATGTACGGCGGGCGGATCGCCGAGAGCGGCTCGATCGACAAGGTCGTCGGCAGTCCCGAGCACCACTACACCCGGGGCCTGCTGTCCGCCGTTCTGTCTCTCGAGACCGGCCAGCAGAACCTCATGCAGATCCATGGCGTCGTCCCGTCTCCGGCGAGCTTTCCCCGAGGCTGCAGATTCTCAGACCGCTGCCCGATGGCGACAGACCTGTGCCGGGACACCCCGCCACCGGTGCTCCGGGTCGCCGACCACCTGGTGGCCTGCCACCACCCCGCTCAGGCGCCGGCAGGAACCGAAGCTGAAAGGGCATTCGCGTGAGTAGCATGACCGCCGACGACCTCCTGACCCGCGACATCCGCCCTGGTGTGCCAGTCCTCGAACTGCGCGACGTGCACGTCCGGCACCGAATCAACGGGGCGAAGCTCTTCGCAAAGGACACCGTCTACGCCCTCACCGGCGCCGACCTCGTAGTCGACGCGGGCGAGACGGTCGGCATCGTCGGGGAGTCCGGCTGCGGCAAGTCGACTCTGGCCCGCACCGTCGTCGGCCTCCAGCAGCCGTCTGCCGGCGAGGTTCTGTTCAACGGCCGGTCCCTGTGGAGCATGTCCCCGGACGAGCGCCGCAGCGGATTCGGCAGCGAGGTCGGGATGATCTTCCAGGACCCGTCCACCGCTCTCAACCGGCGCATGCCCGTGCGCCAGATCATCCGTGACCCGCTGACCGTCCACGGTGTCGGTGACAGCGCATCGCGAGACATGCGAGTGCGCGAGCTCATGCAACTCGTCGGGTTGCCCACCAGTTCGGCCGACGCGCTGCCCGCCCAGCTCTCCGGTGGCCAACGCCAGCGGGTCGCCATCGCCAGGGCTCTGGCACTCAACCCGTCGCTGCTCGTCGCGGATGAGCCGACCTCCGCGCTCGACGTCTCGGTCCGGGCCCAGGTCCTCAACCTGCTGCTCAAGCTGAAGGACGACCTGAACCTTGCGATGATCTTCATCTCGCACGACATCCAGACTGTCCGCCGGATGAGCGACCGGGTCGTCACCATGTACCTCGGTCGCATCGTCGAGGAACTGCCTGGGCAGAGCGGCTCCGAGAGCATCCGCCATCCCTACACCCGGGCGCTGTTCTCGGCGACTCCGAGCATGCTGGACGAGATCCACCCGATTCCCCTCGACGGGCCGGTGCCGTCCGCGGTCCACCCGCCGACAGGGTGCCCTTTCCACCCACGGTGCTGGAAGGCGACCTCGCTGTGCGCGGAGCGAATGCCCGCGGTCGACACGCTGTCCATAACACCGCTGCACACGGTCCGCTGCCATCACCAACTCACCGAGGGCGACGCCCCTGAGGAACCTCTCGGCTGACCCTCCCACCCCCGACCTCCAAGGACCACTAATGACTGCGCGTCCTCTTCGCATCGCCGTTATCGGTGCCGGATTCTTCGGCAGCACCCTCGCCCGCGCCGCGGCGGACCACGCCGCCCTCGAGGTGGTCCTCGTCTGTGACCGGGACGGTGAGGCCGCGGCCAGACTCGCCAAAGACGTCGGCGGTACGCCGACGACTGACCTGGCCGAGGTCGAGCGCTCGGCAGAGGTCGAGCTGGCCATGGTGGCGACGCCGAACCATCTCCACGCCGAACAGGTGATGCGGCTGCTTCAGGCGGGCAAGCACGTGTTCGTGGAGAAGCCGCTGACCATCGACGCCGAGGACGCCAGGGCAATGGTGGTCACGGCTGCCGAGCATCAGCGGCTGCTCCTTGTCGGACACGTTCTCCGCACTCTTCCAGGCGTGAAGAGAGCGCATGCCATGGCCAGCTCCGGCCAACTCGGGCAGCTGCTCGAGGCGTACGGCGTGCGGTCCCGGGTGGTGCACGTCCCCGACGGAGTGACTGACTGGTGGAAGCTCGACAGCGCCCGAAGCGGTGGTGAAATGCTCCACGAACTCCACGAACTCGACCTCATCTGCTGGTTCCTCGGCGAGCCCGACCGCGTCGAGGCCGTTGCTGGAGCCCCACTCCCCCTCGGAACCGGGTCGGCCGACACCGTCCACCTCACCACCCTGGGGTTCCGCTCGGGAGCGGTGGGACACCACGAGCTGTCGACCTCGGCGCACGCTTCCGCTTGGGGGTTCCGGATCGGAGGTACCGAGGCCGCGATCGAGGTCGACTTCAAGACGTCGCGGGTCCGCCGATTCGAGGACGGACGAGTGACCGACAGCTGGGATGTGTTCGACGCTACCGCCGCCAACGAGTCCCTTCGCGAGTCAGCCGAGAAGCGACAGGCCTACCACAGCCACAACGACGCAGCTGCTACCACTCCACTCTGGATGGCCACTGCTGTGCGTCACGAGCTCGACGAGGTGGTCTCGCACCTGAGGGAAGGTGCAGGCGTTCTCGCTGACCTGCCGGCTGCCGCAGTACTGGCTGGGCTTGCGGCCCTGGACAGGGTGCGGTCAACGGCCGGCCCCGCGCAGGCGGACGCCACGGTTGACGCGGGCGGCGGACGATGAGTCTGCGTGTTGCGGTGCTGGGCTCGGGGGCCATCGCAAAGGATCACGTCACCGCGCTCCGCGAAGTTCCCGGTGTCGAGATCGCCTATGTCTACGGCTCAGACCTCGCCCGCGCACAGAGCCTTGCCGGCCTGGCGCCTGGCGCTGTCGCCACCACCGAGCTCGACCGTGTGCTGGGCGATCCGTCGGTGCATGGCGTGGACATCGTCAACGCGACTCCTGATCACGCAGCATTCACGCTCCGGGCGGGAGAGGCGGGCAAGCACGTCCACGTGGAGAAGCCCGCTGCGCTCAACTTGGCCGACTTCGATGCCATGGTCTCGGCAACCGCAGGCACGTCTTTGATGGTCGGCCAGACCGTGCGCTTCCAACCATCGGTGGCCACCGTCGCCAAAGCGGTCGAAGCCGGCGAGGTTGGCCGACCACGCCTGGCGCACATCACTTGGTACACGGGCTACGTCTGGCCGGCGGGCTGGCGCGGCTGGCAGCTCGACCGGGCCAAGTCCGGAGGACACCCGGTCCACAACGGCAGCCACTGCCTGGATCTGGCGGTGTGGCTCTTCCAACGCACCCCGGTGAGAGTCTTCGCCCGGAGCTTTCCGAGCTACGCCGCGGGGATGCCGGTGCACGACAGCTTCCACCTGACCGTTCGGTTCGACGACGACTCGCTGGCGCTTCTGGAGATCTCCTACGCTCTGCGCAAGCAGGCCGACATGCTGCGACGCATCGTCGTCTCCGGCACCGGGGGGTCGCTGGCCCACTCGACTCAAGACGATCCAGGCCTTACCAGTGACGGCGCCCGACCGGCGCCCAGCTCGGTCGAGGGGGCCATGAACGTCCAGCTGGCCCACTGGATCGACGTCATCACCGGTCGAGCCGAGCCGGTGGTACGTGTCGATGAAGTGCGTGCGGCACTCGCCGCAGGCCTGGCCGGCCAGGAATCCCTGGATACCGGGCGGGCAGTGGACGTCGCTCCCTCGCCGCTGGTGGTGACACTGTGACCGCGCCGCAACCGGTACGCGTGGGCTTCCTGTCCGGTGTCCGCCACGCCCTCCCGTACGCCGACCTGCTCGGGAAGGACGCCCGGGTCGAGATCGTCGGGGTGGCTGAGGGGTACGACGCCCCTGCATGGGTGCGCGAGGATTCGGAGGCTGCCGCCCGGTCGATGGGCGTGCGGTTCCACCAGGACCTGCCCTCCCTCCTCGATCCGGAGTTGGTCGACGTACTGGTGGTCTGCAGCGAGCCGACCCGGCATGCTTCGCTGGCGGTCGCCGCGCTGGAAGCCGGGTTGCCGGTGCTCGTCGACAAACCCGTGGCCACCACCAGTAAAGAGGTCGAGACGATCCAGCAGGCGGCAGCCCTCGCCGGGCGCCCAGTGGGCATCGTCAACCGGTTGGACAGTCCCGCCGTGCAGCGGCTGCGTCGGTGGGTCGATGCCGGACACCTCGGTCTCCCCCTGCACATCGACGCCGAGTGGTTCGCCGGCGGCGCGCACTTCGCGACATCGGTGGAGCGCCCGGAACTGGTTGTCGACCCCGCGTTGTCCGGGGGCGGAGAGCTCCTCAACTTTCTGCTCTACCCGCTGGACTACATCCGCCACCTGACCGGGCTCGAGGTCGTTGAGATCTACTGCGAGGCGGCAACCCTGTTCAACGAGCCGCATCGAGCCAGCGGCGTGGAGGACTGCGCTGTGGTGTCCCTCCTGCTCGAGCGCGGCGTCACTGCGACGGTCACCTTGGGACGGGTGCCGGCCGCGCCCGGCCTTGGCCCAGTTTCCTCGTCCCTGCGCCTGCTGGGTTCCCACGGGCATGCCACCGCGGACGACGACTTCCCGCAGGTTCGCAGGTACGACACCGAAGGCGGGGTTCAGTCCATGCCTGTGGAAGGCCCCAGCTCCGTCGCAATCCTGCGCCGGTTCCTCGTCCCCTGCATCCTCGACCTGGCCGCCGGACGACAGCCCAACTACTCCCTGGCCGACGCGCACACCAGCCTCGCCGTGACCGAGGCCGCCTATCGCTCCGCCCAACTGAACCAGCCCGTTCGGGTTGGCACCGATGTTCAGACCATTTCTGCAGGACCGAAGGAGACAGCGTGACCAGCCCCACCGCCCGGTTCGCCGGCATCGTGCCGCCGATCGTCACCCCCCTCGACGAGGACGGCGGTGTCGACGTCGCCTCACTCGAGCGCCTGATCGAGCATCAGCTCGCGGCCGGCGTCCACGGCATCTTCGCTCTGGGCAGCTCGGGCGAGACAGTCTTCCTCACCGATGCGGAACGCGACCGCGCTCTCGAGGTCATCGTCAAGACCGTCGCCGGCAAGGTCCCGGTCATCGCCGGGTGCATCGAACCGTCGACGCAGCGCGTCATCGACCGCGCCCGTTCTTCCCTGCGCCTGGGCGCCGACGCGCTCGTGACCACAGCGCCGTTCTACGCGATCGTCGGACCGCACGAGACCGAACGACACTTCCGGTCCGTGGCGACGGCGACCGAGCTACCGCTGCTCGCCTACGACATTCCGGTGTGTGTGCACACCAAGCTGTCGGTGGACCTCGTCACGCGGCTCGTCGCCGAAGGTGTCGTCGCCGGCGTCAAGGACTCGAGCGGCGACGACGTCGCATTCAAGCAACTACTGCTGTCGGTGGCGGACAACGCCCCCGAGGCGAGCTTCAGTGCCCTCACCGGCCACGAGATTGTCGTCGACGCGATGATGCTCGCCGGAGCATCCGGTGCGGTGCCCGGTCTGGCCAACGTCGATCCAGCCGGCTATGTGCGGCTCTACAACGCCTGCGTCGCAGGCGATTGGGCTACCGCCCGGGTCGAACAGGATCGGCTGACTCGCCTGTTCCGCATCGTCGACGCCGCGGATCCGGCGACCGCCGCAGGCGCCACTCGGGGAGTTGGCGCGTTCAAGACGGCACTAGTGCTGCTCGGCGTAATCGACAGCAACGCGGTCTCCCTTCCCCTGCGACCGCTTGACGCGGAGGAGACCGGCCGCGTGCGCACGCACCTGGAGCAGGCGGGACTCCTCTAGCAATGCAAGTCACTGAAACGGTCGCCGCGGTCGATATCGGCGGTACCAAGACCGCGGCTGCCCTCGTCACTCGCGCAGGCGAGATCGTCACCCGGACCAGCACGCGCACCCCCGGCGGCGAAGGCGCCGCGGCGATCCTGCGAACCGCGGCTGCGCTCCTCCAGCACCTGCGAGCAGAGTCGGCTGCCCTCACCGTGCGGGCACTCGGCGTGGGTAGTGCCGGCGTCGTCGATGCCGGCACCGGACGAGTGCTCGGCGCCACCGAGGTACTCCGTGGTTGGGCCGGCACAGACCTGCGCGGCGCGCTGACCACCGCGACAGAACTCCCGACGACGGTGATCAATGACGTGCACGCTCACGCCATCGGCGAAGCCAGACACGGGGCGGGCGCCGGCGCGCCCACAGTCCTGTTCCTGGGGGCGGGTACCGGGATCGGCGGATCGTTCGTCATCGACGGTGAGGTGATGACCGGTGCCCACAGCGCCGCCGGACACGCTGGTCACCAGCCGAGCCCGTACGCCGCGAAGCTCCGGTGCACCTGCGGCGGTTCAGGGCACCTTGAATCCATCGCTGCCGGACCCGCTCTGGTAGCCGAGTATCAGCGTCGTTCTGGGGCAGCCGTTGCCGACCTGCGCGCCGTGTCCGCACTGGCTGGACAGGGCGACTCCATCGCCCTCGACACGATCGCCCTCGGAGGTGCTGCTGTCGGCTCCGCGATCGGAGGGCTGGTGAACGTCCTCGACCCACACATCGTCGTCGTGGGTGGTGGCGTCAGCATGCTCGGTGAGGTCTGGTGGAGCGCTTTGCGCACCGAGATGCGGCGCGAGACCCTGCTGTCGCTGATCGACGTACCGGTCCTGCCAGCCGCGCTGGGCATCGACGCAGCCTTGGTCGGAGCGGCCGAGCTCGCCTGGGGAGCCCTGAGGTGACCGAGTTGCTCGATGCTATTCGCGGAGGGCTCGTGGTGTCCTGCCAGGCCTACCCTGGTGAGCCGATGCGCAATCCCGACACGATGTGCCGGGTCGCCCAGGCGGCGTCGCTCGGAGGCGCCGCCGGCATCCGAGCACAGGGGCTCGACGACATCGCAGCGATCCGCGCCGTCGTCGACCTACCGCTGATAGGCCTGTGGAAGGACGGCGACGATGACGTCTTCATCACCCCCACGCTCGAGCATGCCCTGGCCGTTGCGAAGGCAGGCGCGCACATCGTTGCCATCGATGGGACCGCCCGGTCACGGCCGGACGGACTGTCGCTCGCCGAAGTGATCAGGGGTATCCACGAGTTCACCGGCGCACTGGTGATGGCCGACTGCGCCACCCTCGAAGAAGGCATCGCCGCAGCAGCGAGCGGAGCCGACCTGGTCGGTACGACGCTCGCCGGCTACACCGCGTACACGACGAAGGGCAGCGGGCCGGACCTGGACCTGGTCGCCAAGCTGGCGGCAGCGGTCGACGTACCGGTCGTCGCCGAGGGGCGCATCCACACCCCCCAGCAGGCGGCTGCTGCCATCAACGCAGGGGCGTGGACGGTTGTCGTCGGCACCGCCATCACCCACCCCACGACCATCACCGGCTGGTTCGCCACTGCCATTGCCACTGCCAACATCCAGTAGCCAGACATCCCCGCCCGGGTCAATCGGCGACGAGGTCGCCCTCAGGAAAGGTTCAGGCATGACAAGATTCCGGCGCGCTCGCGCCCTCCTGCCACCAGTCGTCGTCGCGATCGGCCTCGCCACGGCAACCGGCGCGTCAGCCACCGGTGGGGTGCCCATCCCCGACGGCGGCGCTCCCCTGTATGCCGAGCAGAACCTCGCGGTCAACGGCCAGGGCGGTTTCCCGAACTATCGCATCCCCGCGCTGACAACCACGCCGAACGGAGATCTGCTGGCCTCCTACGACGGGCGGCCTACTGCGATCGACGCCCCTGGGCCGAACTCCATCCTGCAGCGCCGCAGCACCGATGGCGGGCGAACCTGGGGCGACCAGACCGTCGTCGCCGCCGGCAAGACCACGCAGCCGATCAAGGGCTACTCGGACCCGAGCTACCTCGTCGACCGGCAGACCGGCGCGATCTTCAACTTCCACGTGTACTCACAGAATCAGGGCTTCCTGGGCAGCAGGCCGGGCACCGATCCAGCGGACCCGAACGTGCTGCATGCCAACGTGGCCAGGTCCACCGATGACGGCCACACCTGGACCCATCGGACGATCACGGCGGCGATCACGCCAGATCCGGGCTGGCGCAGCCGGTTCGCCGCGTCCGGCGAGGGTATCCAGCTCCGCTACGGCCCGCACGCCGGGCGACTGATCCAGCAGTACACGATCATCAATGCCGCGGGTACGTTCCAGGCCGTCAGCGTGTTCAGCGACGACCACGGTGAGACCTGGCGAGCAGGCGAGGCCGTCGGCACCGGCATGGACGAGAACAAGACCGTCGAGCTCTCGGACGGGCGGGTCATGCTCAACAGCCGGGACTCGCAGCGCAGCGGGTACCGCAAGGTCGCCGTCTCGACCGACGGCGGTCAGACCTACGGGCCTGTCACGATCGACAGGCAACTTCCCGACCCGACGAACAACGCCTCGATCATCCGCGCCTACCCGGACGCGCCCAAGGGCTCGGCCCGGGCCAAGGTGCTGCTCTTCTCCAACGCAGGCAGCCAGACCGCGCGCGCCAACGGGACCATCCGGCTGTCCTGCGACGACGGCCGGACGTGGCCGGTTTCCAAGGTCTTCCGGCCCGGCTCCATGTCCTACTCGACCCTCACCGCCCTTGCCGACGGCACCTACGGGTTGCTGTACGAACCCGGTTCCGGAATCCGGTACGCCAACTTCAACCTCGCCTGGCTCGACGGTATCTGCGCTCCCATGACCATCGATGACGTCGCCGTAGACGCCGGCGGCCAGGTGACCGTGCCGATTGCCATCGACAACCAGTCCGGCCTGACCGTCCCCCGTCCGGAGCTCACGCTCTCGACCCCCGACGGCTGGAGCGTCCGCGACGCCGCCTCGGACCGCCTCATGCCCGGGCAGCCATCAAGGGCGCGCGCGACCATCTCGGTACCGGCCGGCACTGTGCCGGGTGAGTACCCGATCACCGCGACCCTGCGTACAGACAGAGGAACCACCTCGCAGGCATTCACGGTCACCGTCGGCCTGCTCGACCAGAGCCGAATGAGCATCGCGGAGGTCAACAGCGAGGAGGTACTCGGCGAGAACGGCCGCGCAGCCAACATCCTCGACGGTGACCCGGCCTCGATCTGGCACACCCAGTGGTCGACAACGGACCCCGACCCGGGCTACCCGCACCACGTCACCGTCGACTTGGGCGGCACCCAGCCGATCAGCGGGATCCAGTACCTCCGCCGAGCTACCGGCAGCAACGGACTGGTCGGCGATTACGCCATCTACACCAGCCTGGATGGCCAGAGTTGGGGCGAACCAGCTACCACCGGTCGGTTCACCTCGGCCAGGCCCGCCCAGCGCGCCACCTTCCCGCAGGTGGAGGCCCGCTTCGTCAAGGTGGTGGCGCTTTCCGAGCTGAGCAGCCAGAGGTGGGCCTCGATCGCAGAGCTCAACGTGGAGGGCAAACGCTGAACACGGCGGCCTCGACCGGACTTCGTGGCCACCATGGTTTCCGGGCCGGTACGCCGCTGTGCTCTGGCGGCACACGAGCTACAGGCGCGTCGACCGGACCTTACGCCGAGCGTGCAGATCGACGGCGAGCTCGTCGCATCCCATTAGGTGCGGGCCCGCCGCTGGCCAGCAGTTTTTGCTGTACCCGGCGGCCTTGCGCGACCACGAGCGGCGTGGCGGCGAGGCCGAGCGCCGGCACGGCGTCGGCGAGTCGGGCTGCCAGGCCACGCCACCTCGGTACGGGCGCGACGAGGTGCGGCTTGTCGAGCACCTTGCCGATCGCCTTGACTACCTCCTCGGGGTACAACAGCTTGCCGGAGAAGGACATGGCCGAGCCGGGGTCGTCGAGCTTGTCGTGCAGCATCGGGGTCCAGATGCCGTCGGGGCAGACGCAGGAGATGTTGATGTCCTTGATGTTCGCGGCCCGCAGGTCCGCCATCGTGCTCAGGCTGAATCCCATCGCGGCGTGCTTGGAACCGCAGTAGACGGCCTCGCCGGTGACCGCGGTAAGGCCCGCGAGCGAGACGATGTTGACGATGTGGCCCCCGCCGGAGCCGCGCATCGCGTCGATCGCTGCCACGGTGCCGTTGATGGTACCGAGGGCATTGACCTCGAGCATGAGCCTGCGCACGGCGGGATCCTGCTCCCACGCCGGGCCGGTGGCAAGGACGCCGGCGTTGTTGACCCAGGTGTCGAGTCGGCCTGCCCGGTCGACGATCTCGTCTCGGGCTGCCTCGACCTGGGCATGGTCACGCACGTCCACGACCCGGGCGAAGGAACGCGTACCCAGTTCCGCCGCGGTTGCCTTGGCCGCTTCTGCGTCAATGTCGGTGACAAGCACGGTGTGGCCCCGGGAGACGAGCAGTTCGGCGATCTGCTTGCCTAGTCCGCGGCCGGCTCCTGTGACGACGGCGCCGGCGAGTACGGGGTTCATCGCAGCCCAGCCCGGATCTCGCCGTACTCGATGCCACCGTGGAAGAAGGTCGGCACGACGGGCCAGAACCGCTTCCACGGCGCCAGTTCGCTCGAGGGGAGGATCTGCAGCCAACGCGGGTCGCGCACGCAGGGGTCAGCGAGTGTCTTCTCCTTGACCATGGAGTCGTACTGGTCGAGGGAGTCCTCGAGGGTGTTGGCGTTGGGGCAGACCTCCCGGCCGAAGTCCTCGTGGTAGCGCCGGACACCGGGAATCTTCGAGAGCTCAGGCTGCCAGTTGTCCAGCGCGACGCCGTTCTCCGAGGAGACCCAGACGCCGTCGGCGGTATTGATCGCGAGCGAGTGGTTTCCGTCCGTGTGGCCCGGCGTCCACAGCAGCGCGATGCCCGGACCGAGTTCGATATCGCCGTCGAAGGTGACGAACCTGGCAGGGTCGACGCCGTCAAGTCCACCGTCGACGTACCACGCCCATTGCATCGGGTGCAGCGACTGCAACGTGGCGAGCTCCCGGCTGTGCACCAACATCCTGGCGTCGCCGAAGAGCGGTCGGCGAGGCCCGGCCTCGCCCGCGATCACCTCGGTCGAGCCGAGGATCATCCTCGGGTCCTGCACGTGGAGGTGGTCGAACGTGCAGAAGTCGATGTCACCGGCGGACAGCCCGACCTGGGCCAGTCCGTTGGCCGGCTCGTTGTAGTACTTGAGCACCACCTTTTCGATGAGCTTGCCCCCCGGCACCCTTCCCATCAGCTTCTGAAGGTTGCGATAGAAGGGAGCCTCGGCCGACCCGTCGGGCACCGTAGGCTCGAAGAGCAACGTGCGTGGGCTTCCTCTCCAGTCGTCGTACTGCACGATGATCATTCGGTTGATCATCGAGATCAGGGGCAGGCTCGGCATCGATACAGCGTCGTGGAACGCATACTTGACCGGGTACGGCGCTGCCGCGATGTCGACGGACTTCACGGCGTGCACCTGGCCCTGGCTCTTGAACCGGGTCTTGTACGCCGCGGCGGCCGCGCGCACCGCCTGCAACCGTTCGCCGCGCGGCCAGACGTCGTGGACGCCGTCGAACTCGGGAATCGGGCGGGCGCCGATCTCAGTGAGGTCCTGCTTTGCCGACTGCTGCGTAACCATGCTGCAAGCCTGCGACGCCATGAGGTCCGAGACTTGTTTCCAGACGACAATCCCTCAGGGATGTTGCCGCGCTCTAGCCCGCAGCTCCCGCGGGCTGGTCCCGTGCCATCTATGCACGGCATGGCTGAGGGTCGATTGCTCGGTGAACCCGATGAGCAGCGCGATCTGGCCCAGCGGGAGGTCGGTGGTGGTGAGATAGCGGTGGGCAGCTTCCCGCCGCACCTCGTCGAGGATTTCCTCGTACGTGGTTCCCTCCTGTGCCAGCCGCCGCTGGAGGGTACGCGGGTGCATCGCCAACAGCCGGGCACAGTGGACCAGCGACGGTACGGCGACACCCAAACTCTCGGCCAGGGCCCACCGCACCCGCACCGACACACGGCCTCCCGGGTCGGGATAGTGCCGAGTGAGGTACTCCACGGCGACCTGCCGGACCGCGGCGTCGGCACTCGCGAATCGTGCGTTCAGCAGTTGGTGCTCGACCCGCAGGGCCGCCGTGGGCGCCCCGAACTTCACGTCGGCGCCGAAAAACTCGGTGTAGCGGTGCACGGGCGAGAGCGGCTGGTGCGGGATCTCGACCGACCGCAGGCCAGTGCTGCCACCGACGAGGCGCACGGCCAACTGATGGAAGAGTCCGAGGCCGAGCTCTGTCGCCTGAGGGGAGTAGGAGGATTCGCGCAGGTCCTTGCCGTAGGTCAGGGCGACGACACCTCGCCACCCCCGCGGGTCGGGCTCGACGCCGACGCTGAGGGCAGGACTGTGCACGAACATGAAACGGCACGCGCACTGAAGGGCCTCGGCCGCCGTCGCCGATGACTCGATGGCCAGCGCGAGTGGGCCGAGGATGGCGAGGTCCTGACAGACCGCCAGTCGCAGGCCCAAATCCGGACAGCCGAGCTCCTCGGCCGCCGCGTCGAGCATCAGGTCGTGCTCGGTGATGGGAATCAGCCCGTCGTCGGAAGCCAACGTGGCGGCGGAGATGCCGAATCGCCGCAGATAGTCCTCAGGGTCGCCGGAGAGCGCTCGGACGAGCGGCACGAAGCCGCGCAAGCTCGCGGCCCGGATCATCGGCGCCATGGTGCACAGGGTAGGTCCGGAATCTACTGATTCGAAGCCGACGCCGAAGTCTTGACGGGGCACTAGCCTCTCAGGACCGTCGGTGAGGTGCGAGCGACCCGCAGCGCCAACTGCAGTGCGAGACGAGTGTCGCTGTGCGCCAAGGAGGTACCAAGAATCGTTTCGGCGCGCGCGATCCGGTGGGCCACGGTGTTCCGGTGGACGCCGAGTACCCGCGCGGTTTGCATCGTCGAACAGGATCGGTCCAAATATGCTTCCAGCGTCTCGAGCACTTCGCTCTCGGCAGCGTCGACCAGCGGCCGAAGGATTTCGGCGGCGTAGTCGCCGAAGGCGCTCCCAGCCGTCCGTCCGCTCGACCAGCGCGTTGAGGTGCACTCCGGCATCGCTCAGCCTGGTCGCCAGCGTCCCAGCGGCGAAGGCCGGTACCGCGCTGCCCTCCGGAAAGCGGAAGTGGATCCCGGTGTGCCATCCCGACAACTGCCACCCGGCCATGGTCGCCTGCTCCGCGACGCCCTTCGGAATCGCGTCACCGTGCTCCAGGATCTCAGTGAGCAACGTACTTCGCAGGCGGGCGTCACGCTCCGCATCGGACTGGCGATGGGCCAACCAGCCAAGGATGCCGCCGCGGGCGAGGGTGAGCGCTTGCACCGCGGTACGGCGCCAGAGCAATCCGACGTTCCGGCGTTCCGCCACCACCCACAGCGATGGAGCCGCGCCGATGCCGGTCACCGGCAGCACCGCGGTACTGATGCCGTCTTCGTCGAAGAACACCGGTGACCGGGCAGTGACGATTCGGCTCAGCTCTGCCCAGGGCCTCATCCGCCGCTGACTCAGCAGCAACAGCAGTCGAGGCAGGAACTACTCGCGGCCGCCGCACCCGCAGGGCTGACCTGTACGCCGGGGGGTGTACGCCGTCCGGCGTACCCGCGTCGCCGTCGGGGTCCTGACCCACTCCCCCGGCACGACGCGCCGACCCCTTGCCGGCGACGAGGGTTGGGCCATGACCACTTCACTTCTCAGCCGGGCTCTGAAGGCCCTCCACGCAGCCCCACGTCGTTCACTCGTGGCGATCTTCTTCTTCGTCATCGTCGCCGGCGTCCTCGGCGGCCCCGTCGCCGGTGCTCTCGAGACCGAAGGCGGCTTCGTAGCCTCGAGTGCCGACTCCGTCCGCGCCGTAGAGCGGGTCGAGGCCGCCACGGGACGCAGCCCGTCGGCCGGCATCGTCCTCCTTGTCAATGGCGGGTCCGAAGGGCCCGCGATCGACGCCGCCGCCAACACCCTCAAAGCGGTCGACGGCATCGCCGCCGTCGACCGGGGTGGGTCCGCGACGGATGGCTCCTCGAGCCTGGTCACCGGCACCCTCCGGGCCGGCGCCAGCAGCGACGAGGTCGCGACCGACGTCCTGGAGGCGTTCGCCGACGACCCCGCCGTCACCGTCGGCGGCCAGGCCGTCGCCGGCGTCCAGCTCAGCGAGCGGGTCGCCGAGGACCTCAGCCGCGCCGAACTGATGGCCTTCCCGATCCTGATCGTGCTGTCGCTGCTGATCTTCGGCGGTCGCGCCGCGGTCCTGCCACTGGTCGTTGGCATCACCACCGTCATGGGCACCTTCCTGGCGCTGGCTGGGATCAACCAGGTCTACGGCCTCAGCGTCTTCGCGCTCAACCTGGTGATCGGTCTCGGGCTCGGGCTGGCCATCGACTACACCTTGTTCCTGGTCAGCCGCTACCGCGAGGAACTGGATCGCCAGGGGCCGACGTTCGGCGCCGTTGCCACCACCATGCGCACAGCCGGCCGCACAGTGGCCTTCTCGGCAGCCACTGTCGCGGTCGCGCTGATCACGCTCACGGTGTTTCCCCTGGGCTTCCTCAAATCCATGGGCCTGGCCGGCGCGGTCGTCGCGGTCGTCGCCGCCGTCGCCTCGCTCGTCGTCACCCCGGCGATCTTCGGCCTCTGGGGCGCGAAACTGGCCCGCCGGTCCCGGCGTACGTCGGGATCCGAGCGCCGCTGGTACCGCCTCTCGCAGCTGGTCATGCGCCGCCCCGGGCTGGTCGCCGTCGCGACCGCCGCGGTGATGGTCGCGCTCGCGGTACCGGCGCTGCGGGCCGAGTGGACCCCGGTCGACGGCACTGTGGTGCCCACCGATCTCAGCGCCCGCGTGGTCAGCGACACCGTGGCGCAGAAGTACGACGGCTCTGGCAACACCCCCGTGACCGCTGTGGTGAGCACCGGTGACGCTGCCGAGGCTGCGGCCTTCGCTGACGCGGCCTCGTCCGTGGAAGGTGTCGAAGTCCCTGCCAAGGCCGTAGACCTTGGACAGAACACCTGGCAGATCGACCTGGTCGTCGTGGGTGACGCCGCCGGGGACGTCGCCCAGCAGGCCGTCGCCGACGTCCGCGACCTGGCCACCGACCAGGGGGTCGACGCCCTGGTCACCGGACCCGCCGCCGAGTTCCTCGACCAGCAGGCGGCCATCGCCGACGGCCTGCCGCTCGCGATCGCGCTACTGGTCGGGCTCACCATGCTGGTGTTGTGGCTGATGACCGGATCGGTGGTACTGCCGGTCAAGGCGGTGGTGATGAACGCCCTGACCGTCGGTGTCGCCCTCGGAGTACTGACCTTCATCTACCAGGACGGACGGCTGACCGGCCTGCTCGGTTACACCCCCAACGGCGGTGTCGAACCGACCGACTTCCTGGTGGCCGCCGCTGTGGTGTTCGCCCTGTCGACCGACTACGGAGTGTTCCTCCTCGGCCGCATCCGGGAGTCCCGCGAGGCCGGGCTCTCGGAGCGTGACGCGGTGGCGACCGGTCTGAGCCGCACCGGCAGCGTCGTCACCGCGGCGGCGATCCTGCTGGCGGTCGCGATCGGAGCGTTCAGTACCAGTTCGATCTCCTTCATGCAGCAACTCGGCCTGGCCACCGCGGTCGGCGTCCTGGTCGACGCCTTCGTCGTCCGCTCGCTGCTGGTGCCGGCCCTGATGGGGCTGATGGGCAAGTGGAACTGGTGGGCGCCGATGCCGCTGCGCCGGCTCCACGACCGGATCGGCCTGTCGGAGGGCGAGTCTGACGCGGACAAGCACCTCGCGCAGGCTGAGGCAGACCGCCTGGCACATACTCCCTGAGGACGACGCCGCTCGGGTCACGCCCCGCTACAGTCGGGGCGTGACCCGGGCCGCTGAGCGTCGCGATCTCTTCCGGTACGCCGTCGCTGACGGCGTACCGGCGCTGCTGTGTGTGGCGGCCATGGTGGTGGAACTGATGCTGCTCGACCAGGCCCGGGCGAGTGTGCTCGCGGTGGCCACGATCGTGGTCGCTTCGCTACCGCTACTGCTGCGCCGACGGGCACCCGAGTGGGCGCTGGCCCTGGCGATGCTCACGCTGGTCGGCGTCCTGGTGACCGCGGAGATCTACAACACCGTGGCGTTCCCCGCCGTGCTCTGCGCCTACGCGCTGGCCACCCGGCGAGGCCGCCGGACCGCCCTGGCTGCGGCGATCCTGCTCATGCCGGTAGTGATCGTCATCCTGCAGACGCGCAGCCCGCACGGCGTGCTCACGTGGGACACGGTGCGCAACCTCAGCCTGGTCGCGCTCCCTCTCGCACTCGGAGTGGCGACCCACGAGCGGCGGGCCTATACCGCCGCTCTGCTCGAGCGGGCCCACACCGCCGAGCGCACCCGGGAGGAGGAGGCTTTGCGCCGGGTTGGAGAGGAGCGGCTCCGGATCGCTCGCGACGTCCACGACGTCGTCGCTCACGCGATGGTGGCGATCAACGTGCAGGCCGGCGTCGGAGCGCGCCTGCTTGACCGGAACCCCGAACAGGCTCGCGGCACGCTGCAGGACATCAAGCGCGTCAGCGGCGCCGCTCTGAACGACCTGCGCTCGATGCTGGGGGTACTACGCGAGAACGACGGTCCCGATGCATCTGCGCCGGCGCACCCGACCCTCGACCTCGACGGTCTCACCGACCTGCGCGAGAGCCTGCGGTCCGCCGGCCTCGACGTCGACATCGCGATCGATCTCGGCGCGGAAGCCGAGGCCGGGGCTCTCCCGGCGACAGTAGGCGCGACGGGCTACCGCATCGTGCAAGAGGCGCTGACCAACGTGCTCCGGCACGCGGGCCCGACCTCGGCGCACGTGCGGGTGACCCGGCGCGATGACCTCGTGGTCTTCGAGGTAGAGGACGACGGGGGTTCGGCCGGGGCTCCGGCCGGCGCCGGTACCGGAGCAGGCCAGGGCCTGCGAGGGATGCGAGAGCGGGCTGCCGCTCTGGGCGGCTCGCTGGAGGCCGGGCCGCGCCCGGGCGGCGGCTGGCGGGTGGCCGCGTCGCTCCCCGTTGGGGCCCCATGATCCGGGTGCTGCTGGTCGACGACCAGACATTGGTGCGGGCCGGCTTCCGGGCCCTGCTGGACGCCGAGGACGACTTCGAGGTAGTCGGCGAGGCCACCGACGGCGGCGAGGCCGTCGAGCTGGCCGCACGGACCACGCCCGACGTGGTTCTCATGGACATCCGGATGCCGCGGGTCAACGGGCTCGAGGCGACCGCCCGCATTACGGCCGATCCGCAGCTCACGGGCACCCGGGTGCTGGTGCTGACGACCTTCGAGCTCGACGAGTACGTCTTCGGCGCGCTGCGCGCCGGGGCCTCTGGCTTCCTGCTCAAGGACGTGGACCCCGCCGCCCTGCTCGACGCGGTGCGGCTGGTCCACGACGGGCAAGCGCTGTTGTCCCCGCAGGTCACCCGGCGGCTCATCGAGGCCTACATCGCCGCCACCCCCGTCGCCACGCCAGAGGTTCCCGCGGCGGTGTCTCCAGATCGCGACGGGCGCCTCGACATGCTGACCCCGCGGGAGCGGGAGGTCCTGGGCCTTGTAGGGCGGGGCCTCTCCAACCAGGAGATCGCCGAGCACCTGGTGCTCTCGCCGCTGACTGCGAAGACCCACGTATCGCGGCTCTTCCTCAAGCTGGCCGCCCGAGACAGGGCCCAGCTCGTAGTGACGGCCTACGAGACAGGCTTGGTAACCCCCTGAAGCAGAAGGGGTAGTGCCTGCTCTACCCCCGGCTGGCCAGTAGGCAGCATGGTCCCGCCATAGTGTTTTCCGTGTGCTCACCATCCAGAGCACGACCACGGAAAGGATAGACCTCACTTAGCCTCGCCGACTCAGTTGCTGATGCGCTCAGCTCGCGACGGGGAGTTCGGCTAGGCGCCACTCGAGCATCCCGTCGCTCAGACGCGCCGCGGACAGCCCTTTGGCGGCCAGAGTGCGCACGGCTTCGTGGGCCATGACGCAGTAGGAGCCGCGGCAGTACGCCACGATCGCCGTACCGGCAGGGAGCTCGGCCAACCGGTCGGTGAGTTCGTCGAGCGGGATCGAGACAGCGCCGGGGATGTGTCCAGCGGTGTACTCCTCGCCGGGGCGGACGTCGACGACCGTGACGTCACCGGCTTCCAGCCGGCGCAGCAACTCATCTCGGGTCACCTCGGCGACGTCATCGTCGCCCAGATAGGCGCGACGCGCGCGATCCACCTCGGCCAGGTGCGCCGAGGCAACGTCGCGCACCTGCGACCACAGCGCGGCGACATCGCCGCCTGCCAGCCGGTAATGGACCTTCGTGCCGTCCTTGCGACCGACCACCAGCCCGGCCTGCCGCAACAACTGCAGATGATTCGATGCCGTGGTCAGCCCCAGCCCGGCCCGCCCAGCGAGCACCTCCACCGACCGTTCACCTTGGGCAAGTAGATCCAGCAACTCAAGCCGCTTCGCACTGCCGAGCGCCTTGCCGACCTTCGCGAACTGCTCGAACAGTGCCGCCTTGGCCACCTGATCACCCATTGACATTCCTCCAAAGATTCATGGAATAGTGTAGGAGTGGATGGTGAGCCGAGCAAGAGGATCGTTTCGCTGGTAGATGGTGGGCTGGGCAACTCGTCGTACCTGGTCGATCTGGGCGACGGGCGCGCTCTGGCTGTCGACCCGTCGCTGGATCTGCGCGATCTACGGATCGCGGCGGAGCGCCGCGGTCTGACGGTGGCGTTCGCTGCCGATACGCACCTGCATGCCGACTTTCTGTCCGGTGCGGTACAACTTGCGGCGCTGGACGGAGCGAAGCTGCTGGCATCGGCCGCGGGCGGCCGGGAGTTCAAGCATCAGCGGCTGGCCGATGGTGATGAGGTGGACCTGGGCGGTATGACGTTGCGGGCTTTGGCGACGCCGGGCCATACGGGTGAGCATCTGTCGTTCGAGCTGCTCGACGGGCCTGCTCGCCTGGGAGTGTTCACCGGTGGATCGCTGATCGTCGGTGGCGCCGCCCGGACCGATCTGGCCGGCGCCGATCAGACGGAGCAGTTGTCCCGGTTGCAGTACCGGTCGCTGCGGCGGCTGGCCTCGTTGCCCGAGGCAACGATGGTGTGGCCGACTCATGGGGCCGGATCGTTCTGTTCAGCACCGGGAGGCGGTAAGCGGACCACCACGATAGGCCAGGAGAAGCGGACGAACCCTCTGCTGCAGGCGCCGGATGAGGACGCGTTCGTCGAGCAACTACTCGCCGGGCTGGGCAGCTTCCCGCCGTACTTCCTGCACCTGCCAGAAGCCAACCGTCGCGGTCCCTCGCTGCTCGCGGACCCACTGCGGGTACCGGCGCTGCCCGCCGACCAGTTCACCGCCGCTGTCGCCGCGGGAGCGGTGGTGGTCGACGTGCGCCCGATCGGCGACTTCGCCGCCGGTCATATCCCCGGCTCGATTTCGATCGCCCTGCGCGCACAGTTCGCGTCCTGGCTCGGCTGGCTACTTGAGCCCGCGACGCCCTACTTGGTGGTGCGCAACCGCGATCAAAACCTGGATGACCTGGCCTGGCAGGCGGTGAAGATCGGCTTCGGAATACCGCGGGGTGAACTCGCCGGCGGGATGGCCGGCTGGAGTGGCGAAACCGCCCTGACTCCGCTACTGCAGCCTGCTCAGGTTGCCGACGGCCGCGTGCTCGATGTCCGCCAGGACAGCGAGTACCACTCCGGGCATGTCCCGGGCGCAGAGCACCTCGAACTCGGAGCGCTGCCCGGACGTGCTGGCGACCTCGAACCCGGCCCGTTGGTGGTGATGTGCGGGCACGGCGAGCGGGCGATGACCGGCGCCAGCCTGCTGCAGCGGGCAGGACACCGTGAAGTGCGAGTGCTCGACGGCGGCCCTGACGACCTGGCCGCCGCTTCCGGCCAAGCCCTGGTATGACGACCTCGGCCAAGAACCCGCACCTCGGGCTGCGCGCCAACCTCGCCCAGTTCGTCCTGCTGGTCGCGGTCAACGCTCTGGTCGGCGGCATGCTCGGCCAGGAACGCATCGTCTTGCCTTTGCTGGCTGACCAGACCTTCGGTCTCACCAAGTACACCGGGGCGCTCACCTTCATCCTCGCGTTCGGCGCCGTGAAGGCCGCGACCAACTTCTTCGCCGGTACGTGGTCGGATCGCTACGGCCGCAAACCGGTCCTCGTCGCCGGCTGGTTGATCGGCCTACCCGTTCCGTTGCTGCTGATCTGGGCTCCGAACTGGGGCTGGGTGATCGCCGCCAACGTCCTGCTCGGGATCAACCAGGGGCTGACCTGGTCGACCACCGTCATCATGAAGATCGACCTCGTCGGCCCGGCCAGGCGCGGCCTGGCCATGGGGCTGAACGAAGCCGCCGGGTACCTCGCCGTCGCCGCCACCGCCATGGCCACCGGCTACCTGGCCGACGCCTACGGGCTGCGCCCAGCACCGTTCCTGCTCGGCGCCGCATTCGCTGCACTCGGCCTGGGGCTGTCCACGCTGGCTGTGCGCGAGACCCGCGGCCACGCCGACCACGAAGCAGCGCGCGCCACACCGGAAGGCGCAATGACGACCGCGCAGGTCTTCAAGCAGACCAGCTTCACCGAGCCGGCTCTGTCCTCGGCCTCGCAAGCCGGGTTGGTGAACAACCTGAACGACGGCATGGCCTGGGGCCTGTTCCCCATCTTGTTCGCCACCCATGGCCTGTCCGTTGCACGCATCGGACTACTGGGCGCGCTGTACCCAGCGGTCTGGGGATTCGGCCAGCTCGCGACCGGCGCCCTTTCGGACCGGTGGGGACGCAAGTGGCTAATCGCGACCGGCATGCTGCTGCAAGCTGGTGCGCTGGCCCTAGTAGCCGCCGGCGACACCTTTGGTCAATGGACAGTCGCAGTGGCACTGCTCGGTCTCGGGACCGCGATGGTCTATCCGACGCTGCTGGCCACGATCGGCGACGTCGCGCACCCCGCCTGGCGCGCCCGGGCTGTCGGTGTCTACCGGCTGTGGCGCGACGGTGGCTTCGCCGCCGGCGCACTGCTCGCCGGAGGCGTCGCCGACCTCTGGGGGATCCCGGCCGCCGTCTGGACGGTCGCGGCCCTGACTGCTGTGTCCGGCCTGGTCGTGGCCGCCCGCATGTACGAAACGCATCCGAGGAAGAACAGGACCGACCGCGCCTAGAGCCACGGCCTGGACGCCAAACCTCGCACGCTCCGGAAACTCATCGAGCGAACTGTCGTATTCGCTGCCGTGCCGATTCGTCTCCCTGATGAGAGCCAGGAGGAGACGCAGATGAAGTACGTGCTGATGTTCATTGAAACTGAGCAGTTCGCCAAGGACCTCGCGGCGATGAGCCCGGACGAGCGCGAACAGGCGTACCAGCGAGTGAACCAGTGGTTCATCGACCACGCCGACAAGATCCGCGGCGGCCGCAAGCTCCAGGGCCCGCAAAGCGCCACCACCCTCCGGCTCGACGGCCCGGCGCCGGTAGCCACGGACGGCCCATTCATGGAGGGCAAGGAAGTGGTCAGCGGGTTCACCGAGATCGAGGCCACCGACCTCGACGAGGTCCTGCGGATCGTCAAGAGCTGGCCGGGCTGTCCTGTCGTCGAGATCCGTCCAGTGGAGTCATGACGAGCAGCCCGGCCGCCGACGAGTTGGCCCGCGTGGTCCGCGACCAGGCGGGTCGGCTCGCGGCATCACTCGTCTCGCTGCTCGGCGACTTCTCCACCGCCAGGAGAACTACCGGTCCAAGCTGGCGCAACTGCAGTGGCCGGTCCGGCCGGCGGCCGATGACCGGCTGCGGCTGATCTTCACCTGCTGCCACCCGGCGCTGGCCCGCGAGGCGCAGATCGCGCTCACCCTGCGCGTGGTCTGTGGACTCACCACCGCTCAGATCGCCGCCGCGTTCCTCGTGCCCGAGGCTACCCTGGCGCAGCGCATCACCCGTGCGAAACGCAAGATCGCCAATGCCGGCATCCCGTCCCGGGTCCCCCGCGCCGACGAGCTACCCGAACGCCTCGGTGAGGTACTCACTGTCATCTATTTGCTGTTCAACGAGGGCTACCTGTCCAGTACCAGCGATCGTGCCCACTCGCGCGACCTGGTCGACGACGCCGAATGGCTCACCGCGAAACTGCCCTTAGCGAGTTGCACCAAATGCAGAGCGAACTTGACAGCTATCCGCTCTACCACGCGACCCGTGCTGAACTGCTTCGCGCGATCGGCGACGCAGCCCAGGCAAACAAGGCGGACCGCCGCGCCCTCAAGCTCACGACCAACCCCGCACAGGCCGAGGTACTGCGGGAACGGCTCGCCAGCACTGTCCAGTCGACAGGCACCGTCCACCGGCGAGATCCCACGGCCTGCCAGATCCCGTAATCTCCACGCCCTGCCATGACATCGGCAGCTGAACGACGCACAATGTGGGCTGAGGCTTCGAGAAAGGCGGCAGGACCGGTGTTGAGGGATGACCTGATCCCGCCCAGCGAGGAGGAGCGGCTCGCTGCGCTACGCCGTTACGACGTACTCGATACCCCGCAAGACGGCGCATTCGACCGGATCACCGCGCTCGCCGCCCGCTATCTGCAGGCACCGATCTCGGTCGTTTCCCTGGTCGATGCCGACCGGATCTGGTTCAAGTCCCATCACGGACTCGACATCGACCAGACCGGCCGCGACCCCGGCCTGTGCGCCTCAGCGATCCTGCAAGGCGAACCGTGGGAGATCTCCGACGCCGCAGTCGACCCGCGCGCCCTGCTCAACCCGCTCGTGACCGGAGAACTCGGTCTGCGCTTCTACCTCGGCATCCCACTGACCACTCACGACCACCACAACCTCGGCACCCTATGCGTGATCGACCGCGAACCCCGGCAGGCGACCGCCGACCAAATCGACACACTCAGCGACCTGGCCGAGATCGTGATGGACGAAATGGAGCTGCGTCTGTCGGCACGGCGACTGGTTGCCCTGGAAGAACAAGCCCGACTGGATGTCGAAGCCCTAGCCGCTGCCGCGCAGCGTGAAGCGGACACACTCCAAGGCGGGATCGACACCAACCGGCAGATCGGCCAGGCACTTGGACTGCTGATGGAGCGCTACCAGATCGACGCCGACCGTGCCTTCGAGGTCCTCAAGCGCTACTCCCAAGACAGCAACCGCAAACTCGTCATCGTTGCCGAGGAGCTCATCCTCACCCGCGAACTGCCCCCAGATCCACAGGCCTCATCGAACCAAGAAGACCGCTGACCGGCAGGCTGGTCCGGTGGACTATGACAGAGACCGCCGGGCGCGGCTCACTGCGCGACTACCCCCTTCGCGAGCGATCTTGCTGACGGGTCGGCACGAGGCTTCTTGTCGGCAGCGAGGTTCGGAAAAGACACCTGGATACAACACCGGAAGCAACCGGCGAGTTCCGGCTTGGTCAGCACACGGACGCAGTTCTCGAAGGTCATCGAAGGCGGTGGCGGGTCCACTCTCGAGGCGCTGACGGATCTGCGTGGCGCACTCCTACGGAGTGAGCACGCTGGTGTCAACCTCGAGGTCGTAGGAGGTCTACCGGGCCGACACCGCGCACTGCTTGGCATACGCAGATTCCGGCAGGTCCTTGAGCCCCAGGATCAGTCCGCCGTCACCGGTCAACTCGACCTCGCCGGCGTCGATCCTCGACCGCATCCAACGCGCCAACTGGCGGGGTTGGCCCGGGCTGGCAGGGTCGCACTGATCGAACGTTACGCAGACAGATCGCCAACAAGCGGCGACGTGAATGGCTCGATGGGGTGGATCTGTACCGGCGGCTTGCCAGCGATGGTCGGGTCGCTTCGTCTGGCTGCGTAACAGACGATTGCCACCTCTTCCTAATCCGGCTAGACCTCCTAGCGTGGACAGCGGGGTGGGGAAGTGATCAGAATCACGTCGGATGCGTTGCAAGCTGTCCCGGCAAGGACCCGGAAATGCGGCGCGATATCGATAGCTGCGGCCGCGGAAGTCCGTGGCGCTGGCCAATGTCGGGAGGGCCCACTGGCCAGGTGCGCTGGTTAGCGTCACCGGGTTGCGACCGATGCGCGATCAGTCGCATAGGAGCCCTCGTCGAGGCCGCCGCGATCGATCCAGGCACTCTGCAGTGGGATCTGGCGTGGGTCGCTCGGGGGATCGGTTGGGCGGGCTCGCTCTTCGATCGCAGTACGGGATTTCCCCGGCCCAATTCCTGGCGCCGCATTCGTGGCGTCTATCGATCGTTGGAGGGGTGGGAAATGAATCAGTCACGTGCCTTGATGGGGCTCGCCGGCGTACTGGCGCTTGTTGCGCCTTTGCTCACGGTCCCCGTGGGATCAGCGTCAGCCTTCGTGGACATACAGTGCAAGTTCACGACCAGCAATCTGAAATGGAAGGATTCCACCACGCGGTCCAGTTACGCCGTGCCCGGCGCGAACGCTACCGCTGCGTGGCACGCCACGCCGACCGCCATTGTGCTCACGCAGGTCTCCTCAGGGGCAAATATTTCTGTCGCCGACGGCAATTTCGGTCCAACCACCTTCGACGGCGTCACATTCAAGACCTGCCAGAACGGCTACAACACTACGGGGGCCGTATCCTGGTGGAATCGGCAGTATACCGATGGCTATGCAAGTGTTGTGCGAAAGTCGCTTATGGTGCACGAGGTCGGCCACGCTCTGGGGTTGGGTGACGTAGACGCAAACAGCTGTGTCAATGTCCCAATCATGCAAGAAGACACAGCTACGCGATGGACTGCGTGCCTGCGGCAGATTCCTCAGCCCGACGACATCAACGGGATCAACTTCCTGTACTAGCTGCAGCGTGCACGAATTCGAATCAAAGAGAGAGGCGGTCGGAGTGATGCGTTACATCCGGAGTTTGCTCGCCGTGTCGCTAGTGGTAGGGATCGGTCTCGTCCTCGTGGCGGCCGGAGTCAGCAATTCTAAGATACTACCGGCTTCCGCGGCTGAGGATCCGGTCCGAGGTGAAATACGAGTGAACTACATAAAGAGCTACTCGACCTTCGCCGCCCTGCGGGCCGATAGTTCCGCGATCGTCAAGGTCACTGCCGGGGAACGGAAGACAAGTGAGGTCGATGGACTCCCGGTCACGGTCACGACCGCGACGGTCAATAAGGTCGTTTGGGGGGAACTCGCCGGTGGGCCAGTCATCGAACTGAGGCAGGTCGGTAATACGGATACTGTTGGAGTCAATACATCAAGGCTTCTTGAGTCCGGGGGTGAGTATCTTGTTTTTGTGGTACCGAGTACAGGCGCCACCGATGCCTCACCCAATCGCTACCTGATCGCGGGCGAAGCCGGCGTGTATCAACTGCAGGCTGATCAATATGTGTTTCGCGGAGGGAATGTTCCCCCCGGCGGAAGCAGACCGTTGCCTGCAACCCTTCAGGGCGCCGGGGCCGAAGCTATTGTGATTTCGTAGGCTCCCGATCGGAGGCTCGGGTCGGAATCGTTGAAGCTGTCCCCGATGAGGGGACGGCCGAGGAGGCTACTCGCCAGGACACCCCTAGGAACAGCCGAGGTTGTCGAAACAGCCCGGAACGCTGCACGAGCGGCTTCAGCAGCTTGTGCAGCCCCGGGTGCCGGGTTCTGGCGGACGTAGGGGTGCGGGAGGTGCTCGGACAGGGATTCGTCAGGTCGGCTCCGCGTTGGTGCTTCGCTCGCTGCCGCGACGACTGGGGCGGCGTGGGACACCGGTTGCTCAAGATCCGGTGAGCGCGAACGCTGGATCGTGTTGCCGACAAGTACTTTGTGCGATGACTGCAAACGTGTGACGCGGACGGTGAGGGAGATGGATCGCGACGAGGAGCTGATGGTGCTATCTCGCCGTGTGCCGTCCGCTTTCGAGCCACTGGTGGAACGCCTAGGGCCGGCGGTTCACGCATACCTGGTTCGGCGTGCCCCAGATGCCGCTGACGAGTTGCTCTCAGAGGTATGGCTGGCTGCCTTCACTAGCCGCAGTGGCTTCGATCCAGCGCTTGGCAGCGTGAGGGGTTGGTTGTTCGGCATCGCACGTCATGTTCTCTTGGCCCATTACCGTCGAGCGGCCCGCCACGTTGGAGTCGCCCTGCCCGAGCCGGCGAGCACCGATTGGGCAGCAGTCGATGCTCGCCTGGATGCTGTCGCTTCCGGGCAGGCGCTCAAGGAGGCGTTGGCCGCCCTGCCGCAGGTCGAGCGGGAGTTGCTCCTGCTCGTGGCCTGGGAGGAGCTCACTCCGAGTGAAGCCGCACGCGTGGTTGGCATCCCGGCGGGTACCGCTCGCTCGCGGTTGCACCGGGCGCGAGAACGGATGCGCGAACGCTTGACTCGCAGCGAACAAGTATTAGGTGAGAGAGGTTTGGACGGGGAGGGAGATCCACCGTGAACGACGAGCCGATAAACGATCTGTCCACCGTGCCCGGATGGGAGCAGTTGGTTGCTGCTGGCAACGTGACGTCTGTGGATCCCCAGGTGCTGGAGCGCGCCCGCGCCGCAGTGCAGCGCGCGGCGGTAACCCAGGAAACGGCAACCGTCGTCGCCACTCCGAGGTCACGTCGTCGGCGTCGGCGCAGCCTCGTCTCGGCTCTGGCGGTCGCGGCGTCGACGGCCGCAGCAGCCGTGGTCGTTGTCGTGGCCCAAACCTCCCCGCCGCCGGTCGCTGGACCAGATCAGCTCCCAGGTTCGGCGAGTGCGACACCTCGGCAGACAATCCTCAACCCTGGGCAGAGCACGAGTTGCGTCGAGAGCTACACCCTCACCAACCTCGCGCACCGAACGTTCGCTTTCGACGGCACCGTCGAAAGCATCACCCCGGTTGCCGAGCCACCCGACGCCCGGTTTGGGCGCGCCGAGGCGACCTTTGTTGTCAACCAGTGGTTCCGAGGCGGTGCTGGCGCGCGTGTCACCGTCATCATGCCCGGTAGCGGCGATTGGCCGAAGAACGATCTAACCTACCGGGCTGGCACCAGGTTGTTGGTCTCCGGCGAGAACCAATCCCACGGTGAACCGCTGGCCATGCCGATCGCCTGGATGGGATGCGGCGGATTCACCCAACCCTACGATGCTGCAACGGCCGCCGACTGGGCATCCACCCTGAACAGATGAGCAAACAGGACGCACTTAGGTGATCTGGCGGCCAAGGATTGTCGGAGGGGCCCGCTGGCGAGCCGGGCCGGAACGGTGAGGAACTCCCGAGGCTTCAAGTGGCTAGCGTGGACCGGCGCCGGTGTTGAGCCGGGTCATGAGTTCGCGGTTGGCTGCGCGGGCCGCCGCGAGTTTGTCGCTGCGTTCTTCGAGTTGTGGGGCGCAGCTCGAGGAGTTTGTTGCTCGCGGTCTGTGAGCGCGATCTGCAAGCTGCGGATCTCGTCAGGTGCGCCGAGGCCGCTGTCGCGAAAGACCGCCTCACCAAGGCTTTCCGACAGCCGGTCTCCAGGGTCCGGATGTGTTGCTGCAGCCGGGTATTGTGCGCGCGAGTGTTGAGCAGGTCGGCGCGAAGAGATGCGACGCTGACTGCGCTGTTGCTGGCGGCCGGTTCTGCTGGGAAAGCGGCTGCGGCCAGGACAGCGGCGTGCAGGTCTGGGTGGCGGTGGATGACGCTTCGATGTACTCGGGCAGCACGCGCGACCGATGACACGGTGATCTCGGCACCGGCGGAGATCTGTTCCGCGATCGCGTTGTGGACCTGCAGACGTCGCCGCGCGGTGTCGCGCCGGCGAGCCACACCATGACCTGGCCACCGGGTATGTCATGGCGCTGTTCATCGCCACCCAGTTCGTTGGCTGGGGCGAGGAAGGCATGTTCCGCGGCATCGGCGTCACCACGCTCCGGTCCCATGGCTTGACCGAAGGCAAAGTCGCGCTCTGGTCCAGCGCCATCTTCGGCGCGGTGCACCTGTCCAACGCCCTCACCCACGGCGCACAAGCCATCCCGCAGGCCTTCGCGGTCAGCTGCGCCGGCTACTTCTTCTACCTGACCCGCCGGGTCGCCCGCACCAATGCCGTCAACTCGATCCTGCACGGCCTCTTCGACTTCTCGATCCTCAGCGGCACCGTCGTCCTCGTCGACCAGGATCCCTACATCGGAGTCGCCGCTGCCATCCTGGCCTACCTCGTCGTCGCCGCCGTCCTTCTCGCTCGAAGGCACCACATCGAGCCACACGCACAAGCACACTGACCTATCCGGGACAGTGTGTGGTTCGAACTAGTGATGTCGGTCAAGCTTTCCGGTGCCGGGCCTGCCATCCGATGCAAGGTGCACTTTGAGGAAGGGCTGGTCGCGCTACGCGACGGCGACCTCGCCTACCTGCACGTGCACCCCGCAGGCGCACCTGAACTTCAAGCACAACGGGAAAGTCCGGACGGCCGAGTTCACCATCAACACCGCAGCCCGCAGTACTACGACGCCGTCCGCCACTACTGGCCAGGCGCACCACGGCGGTCATGGCTGAGAGAACTGATCGCGGACGGCGCGGCGATACCGCCTTTGACCGAATCGCCGCCCGCGACCGCAAGCTGATCATGTTGACCCGCCGTTCCGCTGCAGGTACTGCGGTTGGGGGTGCGCCTGCGTTGGCAGTTCGGTACGACGTCTGCTCGCTCCCGGGGGAGGCGGGTTTCGGGCCCGAAGTCGAGGACCACGCTTTGCTCTTTGTCTGCTCGGAGAGCAAACCGCACCGCGCTCGTCTTTACGAACTTGTGGTGCAGATGCTCCCGTCGTCCTACGACCGGGTCGGGCCGGCGGTGGATCGTCGGCTGGAGCGGCTTGCTCTCGCTCGCTGACGTAGCAGGGACGGAATGCAGCGGGCGCGGTCGGTCACGGGAACTGCCCTCCGCGCCAGGGGCAGGTCGCAATTGCAGGGTCGGTCGCGAGGCATCGGTCCTGGCAGGGTGGGCGCCTACTCTCGGTTCGCGCGACGGAGGAGCGCATCACCGGGTGGGTGGGAGCGTCGAGTGGTGAGCGGCGGAGGAGCGAGCGGCGAGGCAGCGCGGGGTTTCTTTGGTTACTTGAGGTCGGCTGAGGTTTTGCCGAGGAGTTTGCGGGCGATGATTAGTTGCTGGATTTGTTGGGGCCTTCCAAGATGTCGAGGACTTCCCGGTACAACAGAGGACAGGTCGGCCATCACCGCCGATTTGCCCTCTGACCTGCGGTTTGTACCCATCCGTTCCCAACCCTGATCATCCTTTGCCAACGTCCCACGGAGCAGTGACGGAGCAAGCCAGGTCTCCCACGACAGTCACACTCGCCTCCTGCACAAGCTGGCACTCCTCTAGGAGAGGCGCAAGGCCGGCTTGGCGGCAGCAGGCGCGCCGTCGCCACCGACGACGTACTGGTTGTCAGGTCATCGTCGGCTGGCGGCGCCGTTCGAATGTTGCCCTGACAGGTTCGCGGTGAACAGCTGCGCAAGTAGGACGTAAGCCGCGCCGCTTGCCAGGGCCGAAGGCGCTGCGACGGTCACCTCGATGTGTGGCGCAGCGGTGTAATGCGGATCGTACTGCCGACGAAAAGCCCCCTCGGTTCGGGTGGTGAGACCCGGGAGGTTCATCTCTGGGGCGAACGCGAGTACGACCTGTTCAGGCCCGAAGATCTTGGCCGCGTTGGCCATTGCCTTGCCCAGCTGCAGGGCTCCGGCTGCCAGCACCTCGTCAGCAGGCTCGCGGCCCAGCTCGGCAATGCTCACCTTCCGACGCTTCAGCTCCTGCTCGATTCCCCATCGGCTCCCCCAGCACTCCAAACAGTCGGTCGCGCCGCAGTGGCATGGTCGCGCCATGCCGTCACCGACATCGACGCGCGAGTGCGCGAATCCGCCGGCTGAACCATTGAACCCGCGGTGAATGTGTCCTCCCACCACAACGGAGGCTCCAAGACTGGTCGCCACGCTGAACACCAGGAGATCCCTACCGTCCAAGCTTCGATCGAACAGCAACAGGCCCAGCGTCAGGGAGTTCGCATAGCTGTCGATCACAACCGGAGCGTCGAGCATCTCAGCCAGTTGGGCCTGGAACGGCACCGTCTCCCAGCCAAGGGCCCCACTGTGCCGCACAATCCCTTCGGCATGGTCCACTACACCGGAGATGGCGACCCCGACACCGAGTAGCGTCGCCGACGCCCGCCCGGCCGCCGCCGCGTCGACTGCCTGCACGATCGCCTCGGCGGCCAGATCAGGAGAGGTCGAGGCCAGCGGCGCTTGACCGGTGGCAACCACCTCGCCCCGCAGGTTGACGAGCACCGCAGAGGCTTCGCTGCTCGACAGCCGAACACCGGCAGCGAGCACCCGGTCGTCACCCAGGTCCAGCAGGCGGGCGGGACGTCCTCCGGTATCGCGCTGCGTCTGGGTCTCCACGAGCAACCCCGCCTCCACCAGTTTTGCGGAGATACCGGTGATCGTTGCGGGACTCAGGCCGGTCTGTGCCGCGATCGTCGACCGCGCCACCGGACCGCGCGCACGCACCACGTTCAGCACGAGAGCCTCGTTGATCTCCCGGATCAACGCCTTGCTGCCGGGCCGCAACTTCAGCGTCGCGGGGCCTGTGGAGTCAGTCGCCATAGATGAACCTCTACCAGGTCGATGGGGCGGGACGATCACATCGTACTTTATTTTGTCATTGACAGAACTACTTGGACCCACCTACGTTGACGGACCATGAGCCACCGTCACGACGCGCCACCTCCTTCCACCCGGTCCAGGCTGCTCGTCTGTGTCCCTGCTGCCGAGACGGATGCCTTCTTCCCGCCGGCCACCCAAAACGCCCTGGAGAAACTCGGCGACGTCGTACGCCGTGAGCCGGTGGATCTCCTGAAGCCCGAAGCGTTCCAGGAGGCGTTGAACGGCGTGGAGGTGCTGATCACCGGCTGGGGCTTCCCCCGGCTCGACGGCGCCCATCTCGCGCTGGCGCCGCAGTTGCGGTTCGTGATGCACTCCGCATCGTCGTTGCGGGCGCTGATCAGCGATGCGTTCTGGAACTCCGGCATCCCGGTCTCCCAGGCCGGCGCCGCGATGGCGCCCGCCGTCGCCGAGCTCTCCTTGACCTTCACCCTGTCCTTGCTGCGTCGCACGCATCGTCTCGACCATGCCTTGCGCTCCGGCCAGGGCTGGCAGCAAGCACGCCGGATCGAGCGGGCAAGAGAACTGGGACAGGCGCGGATCGGAGTGATCGGTGCATCGCGAACCGGACGGAGCTACGTTGCCGCGTGCCAGGCGCTCGGCGCCGAGGTCCAGCTGTACGACCCGCACCTGTCGCCCGACGACCCGCTGTCCTCCCTGTCGGTGACGTTGCCCCAGTTGCTCGCGACCAGTGACGTCGTCGCCGTCCACGCGCCGGCCACCGCCGAAACCGCGGGCATGATCGGCGCGGGCGAGATAGCCGCCCTCCCGGACGGTGCCGCCGTCGTGAACACCGCACGGTCCTCGATCCTGGACATGGACGCGATGTTCGAGGCAGTGGCCAGCGGCCGGATCGACGCCGCGCTGGACGTGTTCGACCTCGAACCGCTCCCCGAGGCGGATCGCTGGCGCTCCCTCCCCAACGTCTTGCTGACACCTCACCTGGCTGGAGCGACCAGGGAATCGCGGTGGCGCGCGGGGTGGATCGTGGTCGACGAGATCCGCCGCTACCTCGCCGGCGAACCGCTGCAGCACGCGGTGAGCCGGGCGGACTTCGAGAGGATGGGGTAGCCGGTATGAATAGAAACATCCTGCTGCTGCACTGCCACGACCTGGGTCGATTTCTCGGCGCGTACGGCGTGCCGACCGTGGTCACCCCGGCCCTTGACGCCCTCGCTGCCGAGTCGGTGGTGTTCGATGCCGCCTTTTCCACCGCACCGACCTGCAGCCCGGCTCGGGCGTCGCTGTTCACCAGCACCTATCCGCAGACCAACGGCGTGCTCGGTCTAACCCACCAGCCGTTCGAGTGGGACCTGAGCAATCCGACCGCTCACCTCGCTCACCGGCTGAAAAGCCGCGGCTACCGTACCGAGCTCGTCGGGGTGCACCACGAGTCCCGGGCCCTGCCCGACAACGTGGTGGCTGATCGCCTCGGCTTCGACCGGGTCCGCACCGGAGGTGACCGTGATGTGGTCGTCCAGCGCACCGTCGAGGCGTTGGACCAAGCGGCTGCGGGGGCTGCCCCCTTCTATCTCCAGGTCGGCTTCCACGAGCCACATCGAACCCCCTCCAGCCAGGATCCGCCCGGTGTGATGGGGTTCCTGGGTCACAGCATCGAGCCCGACAGCTCCCTCGGGCACACGGTCCCCGCATTCCTTCACGACGACGCCGGCGCACGGGCGGAGATCGCCGAACTCCAGGGCGCGGTGCGCCACTTGGACGAAGGAGTCGGCCGGATCCTGGCCCATCTCGCGAGCCTGGGACTGGACGACGACACGATCGTCGTCTTCACCACCGACCATGGTCTGGCGTTGCCTCGGGCGAAGTGCACCCTGTACGACGCCGGTCTCGGTGTCTCACTGATAGTGCGCGTACCGGGACGCGTCGAGTGGGCGAACCGCCGGGTCGACTCCATGGTCAGCCACCTCGACGTACTGCCCACTCTGTTCGAGCTCGTCGGCCTACCCGTACCGATCGATGCCGCCGGGAAGAGCCTGGTGCCGGCGGTCGAGGGTGGCGGCGGGGTCCCGAAGTACACCTTCGGGCAGCAGAACCACCACACGTACTACGACCCGAGGCGTTCCGTCCGCTCGACGAGGCACAAGCTCATCGCGAACTTCGGCAATGCCCCGCGGGTGATGGATCCGACCCAGTCGTGGGCGCCCCGCAGCCAGCCGGTGGACATGCGACAGCCGACGATCGCCAGCAGCCCGACGTTCGAGCTCTACGACCTCGTCGAAGACCCGCACGAACTCGACAACCTCTTCACCGACCCAGCCCGCGCCAACGTCTTCGCCCGTCTGGCGGCGAAGCTACTTGGCTGGATGCGCGAGACCGAGGACCCGCTCTGCACGGCCGATCCGCAGTTGCCACGCCATCAATTCGCCCTCCGCACGCTCGAGGACGCCGCTCGACGCGGCGGCGAACCAGAAAGAGAAACAGCATGAACAAGCTCCTGCCGTGCGTCGCCGCGGCCACCGCTGCCACCCTCGCCGCCCTCACCGGCTGCGGGCCCGGCGCCTCCACCGGGGGCGACTCCGGGCGCACGACCGTGACGCTGTGGATGTATCCCGTGATCAAGGACGGGGCCGTCGGAAAGAAGTTCTGGACGGAGGCCGAGGCCGACTTCGAGAAGAGCCACCCGTCGGTCGACCTGACGATCGAACTGCAGACGTTCGACAAGCGCGACGCACAGATCTCCGCCGCTCTGGCCGCGAACTCCGGGCCCGACATCGTCCTCGTTACCCCCGACCAGGCCGCCACCTACCGCAACGTCCGCGGGCTGCTCCCGGTCGACGAGGCGGTCAAGGACCAGAAGGACTCGTTCTACCCGGCGACCCTCGACGCCGCGACGTTCGACGGCGAACTGTATGGCGTCCCGCTGTTCCAGAACATCAACACCACTGCCTACAACACCAAGATCTTCAAGGCTGCCGGTCTAGGGCTGCCGAAGACCTGGGACGACGTCCGGACCGCCGCACCGGTGCTGGCGAAGAAGGGCATCGCGGTGATGGACTACGCCGGCAGCCCGGAGCAGACGCTCAACCTGTCGTTCTACCCGCTGCTGTGGCAGGCAGGTGGCCGCGTCTTCACCGAGGACGGCAAGGACATCGCCTTCGACTCCGACGCCGGTCTGGCCGCGCTGCAGTTCCTGGTCGATCTCAAGAAGCTCGGCGGGCTGCCTCCCGACGTCGCGACCGACGGTCCCAAGGTCGAGGGAGCACCCATCGCCGCCGGCAAGGTCGGCCTGCGGGCCACGACCTCGTTGCCTGAGCTCAAGCAGCTCCGTGCCGCGCTGGGCAAGGAGAACGTCGCCCTCGGCCAGCCTCTCAAGGGCGCGGTTCAGGCCACGTACGGCAATCCCGGTCTACTCGCTCTCACCTCGATCAACAAGAAGGAGAACCGGAACGCGGCCTACCAGGTGCTGTCGTATCTGACCTCCGCCGAGCACCAGAAGGCGCTCAACGCCGCTGCGGGCAATTTTCCGACCCGGACGGACGTCGGGATACCGGGTGACGGGCCTGACTTCGCCACGATGTCCGAGGCGCTCAAGTCGGCCAATCCTGGCGAGCCCTCCCCTGCGGCCCGCCAGGTGATGGGCGCGTTGGCGCCCAATATCCAGGCCGCTTTGCGCGGCGACCTCACACCCAAGGAGGCCTTGACTCGTGCAGCCAGGGAAGCTCGTGGCATCGTCGAGCGCTCCGCCCCGCGCTGATCGGGCACTGCCCGGGCCGTCATCAGGCTCGGGCAGTGCCGCCGGCAAGACCGACGCGACCGCTGACTCCCCCGCGCCGTATCAGCGGGACCGCCGCAGGCAGCGGCGACGAGAGGCGATCTCAGGGCTGCTCTTCGTCCTGCCGACACTCGTCATCTTCGGGCTTTTCAAGTTCCTGCCGATCGCGGGCGCGGCCGCGATGAGCCTCACCGAGTACCGGCTCAACGGCGACGTGACCTTCCTTGGTGCCGACAACTACACCAGGCTCGCCACGGACCCGAACTTCTGGCAGAGCCTGCGCGTCACGATCGCCTACGTCCTCATCTTCGTCCCGCTCATCATCGTCGTCTCCCTGGCCGGCGCGGTCCTGCTGGACAAGCTCGTCCGGTACGCCGGGGCCTTCCGGTCGCTGCTCTTCATCCCCTACCTGAGCTCGTTCGTGATGGCAGGCATCATCTGGACCTGGATCTTCTCCACCGACGGCCCGGTCAACGCGGCCCTCGCCGGGATCGGCGCCGGCAAGGTGCCGTTCGTCTCCGGGCACCAGCTGCTCGTCCTCGCCTCGCTGGCCGCGGTCTCGGTGTGGAAGGGCTTCGGCTACTCGATGCTCATCTTTCTCGCCGGGCTGAAGTCACAGCCGGCCGAGGTACACGAGGCGGCCCGCATCGACGGGGCGGGCCCGTGGAAGGCGTTCTGGCACGTCACTCTTCCGCTGCTCAAGCCGGTCACCTTCTTCGTCCTGGTGATCGAGACCATCGTGGGCTTCCAGGTGTTCGACACCATCTACGTGATGACCGGAGGCGGACCCAACCGGGCCAGCCACAGTCTCATCTACTTCCTCTACGACGAGGGATTCAAGTTCTTCGACTTCGGCTACGCCGCCGCCATCGGTGTCGTGCTGTTCTTCATCGTTCTCGTGCTGTCGCTGGGGCAGCAGCGTCTCGTCGAGCGGAACGAGACCTGATGACCACCGCGCCCACCACCGCCGGCACCGTCCGCCGCCCCAGCCCGGAGCGCCGCCGGCAACGGGTCCTGACCGTCGTGCTGGGCGTCATCTCGCTGTTCACGGTCGCTCCGCTCTTCGCCGTCGTCGTCCTCGCCGTCTCCCCCGCGGACGCCCCGACCATCCCCTACGCCCTCCCGGACTCGCTGACCCTCGACAACATCGTGCGGGTCTTCACGATCGGAGAGTTCCCGCTCTGGCTCTTCAACTCGTTCGTCTACTCGACCGTTTCGGTGATCGTGGTACTGCTCACCGCGTCCATGGCCGCCTACGCTCTTGCCCGCAAGCGGTTCCCGGGTCGCAACGCGTTGCTCTGGGCCATCATCGCCACCCTGATGGTGCCGCTGCAGGCCACGCTCATCCCTACCTTCATCCTGGTCGCCCGCCTGGGTGGGGTGAACACGCTCTGGGGCATGATCCTGCCGACCTTGGCGAACGCGCAGGCGGTCTTCCTGATCCGGCAGTTCATCCGGGAACTTCCGGACGACTACTTCGAGGCCGCCCGTCTCGACGGCGCGGGTGAGTGGCGCACCTTCGTGGCGATCGTCCTGCCCCTCATCCGGCCCGTCCTGGCGACGTTGGCGATCTTCGTCTTCCTCTGGCACTGGAACGACCTGCTGTGGCCACTGGTCGTCGGACAGTCCGACCAGGCCCGGACCCTCACGGTGGGCCTGGCCACCCTGAACACCGAGACCGTCTCGACGGCCAACGTCATGGCCGCCACCATGGTCAGCTTCATCCCCTGTCTGGTCATCTTCGCCATCCTCCAGCGGCAGATCGTCGCCGGGATCACGGCCGGGGGCGTCAAAGGATGACGGCCACCAGCAGCCGGCCGCTGCGCTTCGGCCTGATCGGCGTCGACTCGTCCCATGCCCCCACCTTCACCCGCCTGCTCGGCGACGGCCTGACCGGCACGGTGCGGGGCGGCACCATCGTGAGCGCCTGGAAAGGAGAACCGGCCGCCGACTTCCCACCCTCGCGCGACCGCATCGATGCCCTCAGCGAGGAGGTTGCCGGCCTCGGCGTCGACTTCCGCCCCACCGCGGAGGAGGTGGCCGAGCACTGCGACGCGCTCCTGATCGTCGCCAGCGACGCTCGCACCCATCCCGGGTACTTCGACCGGATCGCGCGGTACGGCAAACCGGTCTACGTCGACACCCGCTTCGCGCTCACCACCGGCGACGCGCGGACGATGCTCGCGACAGCGAGCGCGTACGGATGCCTGACGCTGGCGGGCTCCCCCAAACGGTTCGCCGACGCCTACTGCGTTGCCTTAGGCGATCACCCGGCCGATGGCATCGACCTGGTCGGTCCCCTGCCCATCCAGCCAGGCCATCCGGGCCTGGCCTGGTACGGCGTCCATCTGGTCGAGCTCGCGGTAGCAACTCTCGGCCCGGGGTGCGTGCTCGTCGACGCCACCAGGCGACCGATCGTCCTGACCTGGCACGACGGCCGGACAGCCAGCCTGGATGGAGAACAGGAGTGGTCGGCCGTCACCACCGGGCGGATCAGCTATCCCGGGGGCACCCGCGACTTCACCATCGAAGCGGGTCCCGCCATGCTCACCGGCCTGCTCGAGTCGATAGTCGAGGCGTGCCTGACCGGCCGCCCAAACGTTCCGGCGGCCGAGGTGTTCGAAACCGTCGCGATCGTCGAGGCTGCTCACCGCAGCAAGACCCGCGGCACCCCGGTGATCCCGGAACGCCGTTAGTGCCAGGTCAGTTCGTCAGCACGGGGATTCAGCGATCGAAGGAGAGAACCCTGATGCGAGTCGGACAAAGGCGACATCATCTTCCAGGCAAGCACGCCGGCGGCAGCTCGGGAAGCAACTATCCGTCGTTCTACCTGATGACCAAGCGCAATTCGATCGCGTTCAGGTCACCTACCCTCGGGCTCCAGGCCAACGTGGTCCAGGACTTCCGGTCCTACCTCGACCAGTGGATGCACTTTCAGATCGACGTGCGCTGGACCGAGGACGCGACCGGCTACTACCGGGTCCGGACCAAGCTGCCCGGGCAGTCGAGCCACCAGTTCGCGCTGGAGTACACGCAGGTACAGACCTGGCATCCCGCGAATCCGACCGACCACGGATACCTCAAATGGGGTCTCTACCGCCCCGGACAAACCCTTGAGGGCGGCGACGTGCCGACCCGGGTGATTTACCACGATCAGCTCCGCATCCTCGACCTGAACAACTCGCGGGGCACCAGTGGGGACAAGCAATCCAGAGAGCGTACCCATGACTGACAAGCACCTGCTGAACCGCCGCCGGCTGCTCCAGCTGACTGTGGCGAGCGGCCTCGCCACCGCAGCAGGTCCTCTACTGACCCCGACGGCGCACGTCGCCGACTGCCCGCCCGTCGTCACCGACCTCGGACCAGGGGTGATCCAGTTCGGGTCCAAGAGCGCGGTCCAGGTCGGCGACACGATCTACATCGGCTCGCGCAACCTGGAGCCGACCTACGTGGCGGCCTTCCACCTGCCCACCCGGAAGGTGACCGCCCTGGCGGAGATCCCGGACGGGCGGTCGATCCAGGGGATCGACGCGGACTCGCAGTACCTGTACTTCGCCATCGAGAACCCTGCCGCCAAGGCCGGCACGGTCTATCGCTGGAAGCTCGACGCTCCGCAGGAGCCGGCCGAGGTCCTCGGCCGGGCGGGCAACGTGACGCTGTGGACAGTAAGCGTGGCTCCGGACGGGGTCGCCTACTTCGGCGGGAAGGAAGAACCGCCCGCGCTGTGGCAGTACGACCCGGCGACCGACGCCATCACCAGCCTCGGCAGTCCGGAGCCCGCGGCGACAGCCGGCGGGTCGGGCCCGTCCCACATCGCGATCATGGACCTCGGCAACCCGGCCACCTCCACGGTGGTGGAGAACCCAGGCGTCACCACCAAGGCGATGCTGGTGCACGGTGACGACCTGTACTTCGTTGCCGGCGCCAACGATGTCCGGGTGCTCTCACTGACCACCAAGCTGCTGACCAAGCTCGAGGTCGCCGGCCCGGACTTCGGCGAGGTGTGGGGAATGGGGTGGTTCGAGGACAAGCTGCAGGTGGTATCGGCGTACGGCTTCGTCGCGCACGTCGACGTCGCGTCCCGGACGGCGAGCACGACCGACCTGATCGAGGCCGGTGCGCCGGCGCAGCCACAGCTCGGGATGAGCATCACCGTCGGTGGGGGTTTCGTGTACGTCGCGGCGAACGGTGTGCCGGCCCGGCACTCGTTGGGTACCGGCGCCGTCCTCAACCTGGCCGTTCCCGGGGAGGCGAAGGACGCCCACCTGGCGAAGGGGATGCTCTACATGGCGCAGTACAGCGGCCTGGGGCTGTACGGCTACAACCCGGCCAGCGCGGCGCTTCCGGCGCAACGGCGGATTCTGCGTGATCGACCTCGAGACTCAGGCCATCATCCCCTGACCGCCGACGAACGCGGCCGCCTCTACACTCTGCGCGACCGCAACCTCATCCGCATCGACACCTGACCGTCGGCCATGGTGCTGTCCTGGCACACCGCGTCTCGACCGACCTGGAGACCCTGCAATGAACCCGTCCCGGCCCGGCGCGCAGCCGACCTGCTGCGCGCCGGCCCGTCCACCGATCGACGCGCCTGCGGTGACTCGGTCGACCACAGCGCGGGCCGACCCGCACGTCATCCAGACACCGATTCCTTTGGCGGGCGGCGAGTTCTCCATGGGAGACCCGTTCGGCGAGGGGTACCCCACCGATGGCGAGACGCCGACGCACCCGGTGCGGTTGGCTCCGTTCGCGGTCGACCCGACCGCGGTCACCAACACGGAGTTCGCGGCGTTCGTCGCGGCCACCGGCCACACCACGGACGCCGAGCGGTACGGATCGTCCGCGGTCTTCCACCTGGTCGTGGCGGCCGCTGAGAAGGACGTTCTGGGACAGGCGACCGGGGCCCCCTGGTGGCTCGCCGTCCGGGGTGCGGACTGGAACCACCCCGAGGGTCCTCGTTCCGATCTGACCGGCCGGCTCGACCACCCCGTTGTCCACGTCTCGTACGACGACGCGCAGGCGTACTGCCGCTGGGCGGGCAAACGCCTGCTCACCGAGGCCGAATGGGAGTACGCCGCCCGCGGCGGACACCACGGCCGACGGTTCGTCTGGGGTGACGACCTCGTCCCGAACGGCGAGCACCGCTGCAACATCTGGCAGGGCCACTTCCCTACCACCAACACCCTCGAGGACGGTCACCTGACCACCGCACCAGCCCGGAGTTTCGAGCCGAATGACTATGGCCTCTGGAACCTGGCCGGCAACGTCTGGGAATGGTGCAACGACTGGTTCTCGCCGTACTACTACAAGCGATCCCCAGCTGAGAACCCGCTAGGCGCCCCGTTCGGCCAAGCACGGGCGATGCGAGGTGGCTCCTACCTGTGTCACGCCTCGTACTGCCACCGCTATCGGGTCGCCGCCAGATCCAGCAACACCCCCAACTCTTCCGCCGGGAACCTCGGCTTCCGCTGCGCCCGCGACCTCACAACCTGAACCTGCCGTCCTCAGGTGAGGTCGCGGAGCTGCCTACGGGACGTGATGTCGAGTTTGCGGAAGATGTTGCGCAGGTGGGTGTCGATCGTGCGGGGGCTGAGAAAGAGCGTTGCGGCCACTTCCTTGGAGGTCGAACCGCCGGCGACCATTGTCGCGATCAGCCGTTCTTGCGGGGTGAGGCTGTCCAGTGGGCGGGTGCCGTCGCGGCGCGGACGCTGGCCGGTGGCGGACAACTCACGGGCGGCACGTTCGGCGAAACCGGCTGCGCCGATCGTGGACAGGGACTCGTGCGCCGCCTGGAGTTCGACGCGGGCCTCGGCGCGACGGCCTTCGCGGCGCAGCCATTCGCCGTACGCCAGACGCGCGCGGGCGTGGCATACGCGGACCTCTGTCTGGCCTAGCAGGTCGACGGCCTCTCGGTAGTAGCTTTCCGTGCTCGCCGACCCTGGATCGACGAGCGCCTGCGCGAGCCGGTGTGTGGCGACGGCCCACGGGGTGGGGCTGGTGCGGGCCAACGCGTCGAGCCGCGCCAGCGCCGGTGCGGCGTCATCGGGGCGCCCGGCGCGGGCGGCGGCCTCGACGAGTTCGGCGTCCAGGGGCCAGACGACGTACGAGCCGCGCTGTAGTTCCTGCTGGGCGGCGAGTCCGGCCTCGAGAGCCGCGGCGTAGTCGCCGAGTCCGTTGCGCAGGACCGCTGTGGCGTACAGCTCCGCGACGACCTCGTCGCGGCCGACGCGATCGCGCAGGGAGGCCCGCAACTCGTCGACCTGCTCGGCATTGCCGCGCCAGGCGGCGAGGATGAGCTCAGCGAAGGCGAGGTTGACGGTACCGGCCGCCTCGTCGACCGCGCTTGCCTCGGCCAGACTCGCATCCGCGTCGTCGAACCGGCCGAAGAGCGTCTTGCCGATCGCGTAGAACCGCAGTGCCTGGGGGAGTACGGCGAGCGCCGACTGCCGGCGCGCCAGTTCGACCTGCAGGGTGGAGATCTCGGCGGTCGCCTCGGCATCGCGCAGGTCGAGCGCCATCAGGCAGGCGAGCTCCATCCACCACGGGCTCACGGTCTCCGGCCGACGGAACGCGTCCACCGCGCGGAGCATCGCGGGTACTGCCTCCTCGACCGAAAGCATGGCCTGGTCCAGGAGCGCGTCCAGCAGCAGATCAGGGGGTCGCGGCGCCGACGAGCGCGGTGGCACTTGCTCTCGAATGCGTACGCCGAGTTGCCGCAGACGGCCTGGCAGCCGGTCGATGAACATCGAGGTAGAGAAGGCTTCGATGTAGGTCTCTGTGGCCTCGTCGGGTCCGAGGTCGGCCGCGGCGCCGACGAGCGCGGCAATGGCATCGGCGCTGCGGGTGACGTAGAAGTCGACCAGGGCAAGCTGCAGCTGCGCGTCGGCTCGCTGCTCAGGTCCGAGCGGGCGACGCTCGGCCTGCATGACCAGCTGGCGTACGTCGGCGAACGCGCCGAGCTTGAGCCGCAACCGGGCTGCGGAAAGCAGCCGCCCGGCCTGACGGGTCGACTCGGGAGTCAACCGGGCCGCACGTTCCAGGAACGCCGAGGCAGAAGCGAGATCACCGCGCAACTGGGTCCGCTCCGCCGCTCTGGTCAGCTCCGCGGCAACGTCTTCGTCGGTGTCGATGACCGCGTGGGCACGGTGCCAGGAACGGCGGTCGGGATCGATCTCGGCGTCGGTCGCGTCGGCCAGCGCGGCGTGCAGACGTCGGCGCGTGCCGGGAGTGGCGGACTGGTACGCCGCCGAACGCACCAGTGGATGACGGAAACGCAGCCGAGGTCCGAGGACCACCAAGCCGTCGTCCTCGGCGTCTGAGAGTGCGGTCAGGTTCAGCTCGAGTCGCTTGGCCGCGCGGCGCAGCAGACCGAGATCGCCGACCGGCTCGGCCGCCGCCAGCGCCAGGAGCGTCTGTGTTGCCCCGGGCAACCGCCGTACCCGCCAGGTGAATTCGTCCTCCAACGCCTCGACTACATTGGCCCGCTGCCGATCCTGGCCGGTAGGAAGGCGCAGCGCCTCGTGCCCGAACTCCAGCAGAGCCAACAGATTGCCGCGCGCCTCGGCCAGGACCCGATCCAGCACGTCGGCGTCGAGACCAGCGCGCCCGGTCGAACGCAACAGCGCCTGGGCGTCCTTCTCGTCCAGCCCGGCGAGCGGCAGCTGTGGGAGATCGGGGAACCCGGACTCCCCGGTGCGCCCGGCCAGTACCATCGCGATCCGCTCGGCGGACAGGCGCCGCGCGACGAAGGTGAGCACCTGCCGCGTGCCCGCGTCGATCCACTGGATGTCGTCGACGACGCAACACACGGGCTGCTGCCGGGTGAGCTCGTTCAGCAGACCCAGTACGGCGAGTCCGACCAACAGCGGGCTCGGTGTCGTACCTTCGGCGAGCCCGAACACCGACCCGAGCGCCTGCTGCTGCACGGCGGGCAGCCCGGCGCGCGCCTCGATGACGGGCGCGCAGAGCTGGTGCAGTACGGCGTACGGAAGGTCCCGCTCGAACTCAGTGCCGTCGGCCCGGAGGATCAGCCACCCATCGAGCCCCTCAACCACGGTGTCGACAAGCGTCGACTTGCCGATCCCCGCCTCGCCGACCAGCACGACCGCCCCGCCGCGACCGTCGTTCGCGCCGTCGGTGAGGCCCTCGATCACCTGCAGCTCCGCCTGCCTCGCCACGAACTGCATTGAGCTGGTTCTCCTGGGTCATCGAAGTCTCTGCGCCGCAATGGTAGTGCGGCTGCGTAGGTACGCGATCTACGTAGTTCTCGCCGACGCGGCCGACACGGTCCCCACGGCATCGTCTACCTCGTCAGCACGACACAGGAACTCGAGGCAGGGAGGCCGCATGATCACCGAGGTGGAGCTGCCGGGGATCGTCGAACCGGATGGGCTGCAGCTGCGACGGCGGGAGACCCCGCGGGTCGCGCCCGGGCAGGCATTGGTCCGGATGGAGGCGACCGGAGTCTCGTTCGCCGAGCAGCAGATGCGCCGCGGCAAGTACTACGACCAGCCGCCGTTCCCGTTCGTGCCTGGGTACGACGTCGTCGGAGTGGTCGAAGCCATAGGTGAGACCGAGTCCGGGTTCACCGTGGGGCAGCGAGTCGCCGCGGTCACCAAGACCGGCGGCTGGGCAGACCGGCTGGTACTCGACACTGCCGACCTCGCTCGTGTGCCGGACGGCGTGGGCGCCGAGGAGGTCGAAGCGGTGATCGTCAACGGCGTCACCGCCCGGCGGATGCTCGCGATCGCCGGCGTCGGCCGTGGCGACACGGTCGTCGTACTGGGTGCCAATGGCGGTGTCGGATCGCTCCTGGTTCAGCTCGCCCGGCACGCCGGGGCCCAGGTCATCGGAGTCGCGTCCAAGCGCCACTTCCCGTATCTGCGGGAACTCGGCGCGATCCCGGTCGATCGGGAGGAAGACACAGCCGCCGCGGTCGCAGCGCTCGCCCCGAACGGCGTGAAGGCGGTCTTCGATCACGTCGGCGGCCCCGGCATTCGCCGGTCCTGGTCGATGCTGGATCGTGGCGGTGTCCTCATCTCGTACGGCACCGCGGCCACCCGCGACCAGCAGGGCAACGCCAAACTCCCCGTCCTCGCGCTGATCGGCCGGTTGGTGCTCTGGAACCTGATGCCCAACGGCCGGTCCGCCACGTTCTTCAACCTGTGGTCCGGCCGGAAGCGTCTCGAGCGTCATCGCGCCGAACTGCGGACGGACCTCGAAGCCGTCTTCGACCAGCTCGCCGCCGGCGAGATCACCGCCCGCATCGCCCGTGCCTTTCCGCTGTCCGACGTCGCCGACGCCGTCCGGTACGCCGAATCCGGCTCAGCCGCCGGCAAGGTCGTTCTGATCCCCTGATTCACCAACCCTGAAAGGAAGTTCTCCGATGTCTCGCACCACCCGCCTATTCACCGCCGTCGCCCTAACGGCCGGCCTCGCCCTGGCCGCCGTACCCGCCTCCGCGCACAAGGTCTCCTCGGGCACGAGCATGTCCGAGCAGGACCAGAGCCGCCGGATGCCGCGCATCGTCCATCAGTGGGCCGACGCCTGGAACACCGCCAACCCCACAGCGATGAGCAAGCTGTTCGACCAGCGCGGCGTCTACACCGACCACGCCTTCCAGGCCTCGTTCACCGGTCCGGCCGGCGCCAAGCAGTGGGTCGAACTGACCAAGGCGAGCATCAGCCCCGTCAAGATCACAGTCCACGACACGATCAGTGCGGGTGACCGGATCGCAGTGACCTGGACGTTCTCAGGCACGTTCACCGAGCGCGTGCCCTTCACACCTCCTTACAAAGCGACCGGGAAGTCCTTCTCGGTACCGGCGACCTCGGTGTTCACCGTCCGGCGCGGCCGCATCCAGTCCGTCGACGACTACTACAACCTGGCCGACATTCTCCGCCAGGTAGACCTCCCTGCAGGCCCCTTCACCCCACCGTCGAAAGGCTGATGGCTATGCGGATCATGACCAGCTTGGCCGCCGGCCGAGGTCGGAGAAGATCCAGCTGTCGCTGGTACGTCGCAAGGCCGGGGACCCGGCACAGCGCGTGGGAAGCCTCCTACTCAACAACAGCGCGGGACGATCGAGCATCGAGCAACTGCGGTATGCGCTCGATCGTGGGGGAATCGGGGACAGCGTGCTGGGCAAGCGCTTCGATCTCGTCGCCGTCGACCCGCGCGGGATCGGTCACAGCTCCCCCACGACCTGCGCGGGTACGCCGCAGCGTGCACCCGGAACCACGTACTTTCCGGCGAACGAAGCGGAGTACCGCGCTCTCGTGAAACACAACCGGGCGCTGGCCGCGGCGTGCGAGAACAAGGCGCTGCTGGCAAATCTCGATCTGGCGAGTGTTGCGCGCGATCTGGAGGCGGTCCGGATCGGACTCGGGGAACGACAGCTCAACTGGTACGGCATTGGGTGGAGTGCCGTGCTCGGCAAGACCTATGAGCAGATGTTCCCCGGCCGGGCAGGACGTGGCCACGGCATTCGATCAACTCGTCGCCAAGGCCGACCGTACCCCGATCCCCACCAAGGTCCCGGGCAAGGCGCTGAACGGCGAGGACATCCGCGCAGCCATGCAAGACAAGCTCAACCTCGGTCTCTACTGGCCGAAAGCGTCACAGGCGATCAAGAAGGCCATCGAGGGTGACGCCTCGGACCTGGCCACCGTCAACGACAAGACCCTCGATTTCGTCCAGGCCCAGACCCACGCCTGCGTGGACAAGCCACGCGCGGCGGCCAGTTACAACGAGTTCGCACAGCTGGCACGGATGGCCAAGCAGCTTTCACCGCACCTCGGCGGCGCCGTACTCGCCTGGCGGGCCGTGGCCGGCTGCCAGGGCTGGCCAGTGGCCGCGAACGTCCCCGCCCCGAAGCAGGTGCACCACTTCCCGCCCACGCTGATCGTCCAGTCCACGCATCAGTCCTCGACCCCGTACGCGTGGGCCTTCAGCCTGTCCGCCACGCTCCCCCGCAGCGTCGTGCTTTCCCGGGACGGCGATGACTACTCGATGTACCAACTGTCGCCGTGCGTGCAGCAGGCCGCGGACCGTCTCCTGGTCGAACGCCAATTACCCTCACCCGGCTCACTGTGCACCAACTGATCGTGCCGAGCCGCTTGCCGAGCAGTCCGGCGGACTAGGGCAGAGATCGCCGGGCGCGGCTCACTCCACGCCCGGCGATCAGCCATAGCAGGTCCCGCTAGCGTGGCCAGACGGCGTCGGTGACCTGTCCTCCGGTGATGTCCACGGTCAACTGCACTGGACCGGCAGGGCGGACGTACAGCTCGTAGTTGCCCTCGGCAACCTCGAAGAACACGGCCGAGTACACGGTTCCGCCTTCTGGTGAAGGACGCGGCACCACCGCCACATGCGGCAGACTGCTCGCGTGACCATGTCCGTGGCCATGCCCATGACCGACTTCGTCATGGTGCTCGTGGTCCTGCGCGCCCCCGGTCTCACCGGTGCTGGAGAAGATCGTCCGGCCTGCGGGACGCAGCTCGATCTCTGCTCCCTCGAGTTCGGCGGGCATGTCGATGACGAGAGCACCGATATCGCCGCCGATGTCCAGCAGTACCGAAGAACCCTTCCCCGCGTGCGGGTTCTCGGCCAGATTCACGTTGTCCTCGCTCATGATGCGACCGGCGTCCCGGGCTTGGACTGGTAACCACCAGCCGGCGTACCGAGGTACGGGAAGACCTTCAGGTAGTCGGAGTTCGTGTTCGACGTACCGTCCTTGATCGCCGCAGCAGCGCCGTCAGGGGTGAACGATGGGTCGACCAGGGGGATGGTCAGCCCCGCGACCGCCCGCAGTTCGACGGTCACGACATCGTCGAAGACCCTTCTCCCGTTAGGGAATCCGGCCGCGTCACCGGCCACCAGGCCGAGCGGATTCGGCGACTTCGACGGCGGTACTGCGACGTTCAGCCGCAACAGATCAGCCTGCACTGGTCCGGTGTAGTTCTGGAATCCCGGTACTACGCCCTTCGGGATACCCGTCAGCAAGATCGCCGCCAGGTCGGCACGGGGCTTCTTGTAGGCAGCGAGGTTCGGAAAGACACCTGGATACAACACCGGGAGCAATCCGGCGAGTTCGGGCTTGGTCACGTACTGCGCGAACCGCTTGTCCTCGCGCGGGGAAAGCCTGTTCCATTTGTCTTTCTCCGCCATCGGCACGATGACCTCGTTGAACAACGGGTTGCCCAGTCGCGATACCTGCTTGTGAGGACCGTGCCAGACCGAGGTACCCAGCAGATCGTCGAGGATCCTCGACTGCTGACGACTCGCCGAGGCGTATACGCCGATCACGGCCTTGGGATCTAGCACGTCCTTGGGCGCCTTGCCGTCACGGGTCAAGTCGGTGATCGGAACCTGAAGGGCGATGGTGTGGACGTTGGAGCCCTGGAGGCCGTTGACACCCATCGCCGCGGCCGACGGGATGAGGTGGGCCATCTGGAACGGCCGGAGGGTGCCGAGGTCGAAAATGCTTCCGAGGTCGGCGAAGAACCCGTCCGCTCGCTGCCCGGCGAACACCTTCCGGTTGCTGCCGATGGTGTGGATCGCCTCCCCCGCGAGCTTCGCGTAGTTCGGCGTACTGCGAACGCCGACGTTCACCGGAGGCGCCGCCAGGTCACGCGCCAGGATCCTGGACCGGCCGTTCTCGACCCTGGTGACCGAGTAGTACTGCGGCCTGTTCCAGGTCTTGTCCTTGATCGACGTGATCGGGCCGGTGTTGTAGAGGAAGGTCTTCTTGTTCCGGATCTCGGCGTGGAAGCGGAACTGGTAGCTGATGTCGGCCCGGCCGTCACCGCCGTTGGAGATGTGGATCTGGTAGAGCACGTCGTCGCCGAACTCGTAGAAGTTCGGCCCGCCGTACGGGTTCTGGAACGGGATGAAGTTGGCGATCAGTGTCACCGTGTCCGGCTTGTCCGGGCTGACGAACGCGTAGACGTCGGTGTTGTCCGCGACCGGATCCTTCGAGATCTCCGGCGCTTCGCGATGTGAAGACATAAATCCTCCTAGGCCTTGGTCACGCCGGCCAGCCTGGCGGCCAGCTCACGATCGATGACGGATACTTCGCGGTCGCCGACCAAGATCGCCAGCTCGCCCCTCTTCACGTCCTTGACATGCACGACGAACGATTCGGCGTTCGCCAGGTCAACGGCCTCGAGTTGGGTCGCGGCATCGGCGGACTGCTCACCGAAGATCTTCGGGGCGGCGACGGCGCCGACCGCTGCCGCGGTCCCCGCGCCGGCGAACACCAGGAAACCGCGACGTGTTGCGTCACTCATGTCTGTCCCTTCCCTCTCGATGGGCGCCGGCAACTGCCGCATCGACCGGCCTAGCTGCGACCCGGTCGCATTTGTTGTGATCTGAAACACAACAGCACCCGGTCGGGCCTTCGGAGCCGCGTCGCAGGCGGATGGGTGGGATTCAAAACATCACCGCCCGATTCCTCGGAGCCGTAATCCTGTGTCCGGACAGGGCGACCCATCCAGCACGCGTGGCTGCACCGAAGAACAAGTGTCCTGTCGAGCTACAGCCTTGGAGCGTTCCTGATGATCACACTGGCCTTCATCGGATTGGTCGGCGGTCTGATCACCGGGGTCTCACCCTGTGTCCTGCCGATGTTGCCGATCATTTTCTTTGCCGGTAGTACCGGCAAAACCTCCGGCCCAGGACCCGGCGGGAGAGCCTCGAAGGTTGATGGCGATCTGCTGGTCGAAGAGGTCGAGGTCGGCCGGCCGTCGCGCGACTTCCGGCCGCTGAAGATCATCGCCGGAATCATCGTCAGCTTTAGCCTGTTCACACTGGCCGGATCAGTGATTCTGTCCGCGCTAGGCCTGCCGGACGACTTCCTCCGCTGGGGCGGCCTGGTGATTCTCACCCTGGTCGGACTCGGCCTCATCGTCCCCGCGCTCGGCCACCTGATCGAGAAGCCCTTTTACCGGCTCCCCAAGATCAACAAGAACAACAACGGCGCCTTCGTCCTCGGGCTCGGCCTCGGCACCCTGTATGTTCCTTGCGCCGGCCCTGTTCTGGCCGCCATCACCGTCGCCGGCGCTACCGGCAATGTCGGCTGGCGCACCGTAGTACTCACGGTGTCGTTCGCGATAGGCGCGGCGCTGCCGCTGTTGATCTTCGCCTCGGCAGGATCCCGGATCTCTCAGCGGGTTAAGGCGTACCGCGATCACGCTCGCGGGTTCCGCATCGGCGGTGGCATCGTCATGATCCTGCTAGCAGTCGCGCTCGCGTTCAACGTCACCGACGCCATCCAGCGCTCCCTGCCCAGCTACACCAGCGGCCTGGAAAAGAAGGTCGCCGAGAACAAGACGGTCCAGGGCGCATTGGCTCCTGCCATCGGCAACAGCAGTACCGATCTGGCGAAGTGCACGCCGGGCGCGGCCCAACTCGCCTCGTGCGGTGCGGCTCCGGAGTTCCGTGGAACTCAGAAGTGGTTCAACACTCCCAATGGTCAACCCGCCACCATAGCTGGATTGAAGGGGAAGGTCGTCCTGGTCGACTTCTGGGCCTACTCCTGCATCAACTGCCAGCGCGCGACTCCACACCTGCTCGCCTGGGACAAGACCTATAGGTCGCTCGGGCTGGAGATCGTCGGCATCCACTCACCGGAGTTCGCGTTCGAGAAGTCAGCGGGGAATGTCCAGTCCGCGATCAGTAAGGAGAAGATCACCTACCCGGTCGGCCAGGACAACAACCTCGCCACCTGGACCGCCTACCGCAACCAGTACTGGCCGGCCAAGTACCTGGTCGATGCCGAAGGCACCGTCCGGTCGATCAAGTTCGGCGAAGGCGACTACGGCCAGACCGAGAACCAGATCCGGCAACTCCTGACCGCGGCCAACCCCGAGATCAAATTGCCCGACCCGGTCGACGGCACCGTCGAGGCCGACACCATTGGAGCCGACGGCACCACCCCTGAGACCTATCTCGGCTACTCCCGCTCAACCAACCTGAACGGCACCCTCGGCAAACTGACCCCCAACAAGGCCGTTGCCTTCGGCCTGAACCCGGCACAGCCCGACGACACGTTCAGCCTCGGCGGAACCTGGGCAGTCGGAACCCAAAGCGTCACCTCCACCAAGAACTCCCAAGCGCGGCTCAACTATCAGGCAGCCAAGGTTTTCCATGTACTTTCCGGTCAGGGCACCGTAACCGTCGCGATCCCAGGCGAACCCGACAAGACCATCACCATCAGCGGCACCCCGAACGCCTACCAGTTGGTCGACAAGGAAGCCGCGGAACGCAAGACGATGACCCTCACCTACAGCCCGGGCATCTCCGCCTTCACCTTCAGCTTCGGCTGAGCCGCTCCCCTTGACGAGGCACTAAGCGCGGATCTGACCTCGCAGGCCAGCGTCGAGAAGTTCTATGACATCAGACGCGGACACTCTCAGGAGATCGGCCACCTGCCGGTAGGTAAGCCCGCCTTGCCGCACGAGCGCCATCGCCACCAACTGCCGCTCCCTGGGCGTGCCTGATTCAACGGCTGCGGCACCCTCGCAGTGCTGGTACAGGCGATAGGCGAGATCACGCCGCAGATCGTCAGCAGGCACGTCTGCCACCGCAGGTGAACGGTAGGCGGCACAGATCGCATCGACGACTGCCGTCTCCGCCCGCTGGTGGTCGTGCAGCATGGCGACCGCTAGGGAGAACAGGGCCGCGCCGTGCCGATCGCAGATGCCTGCGGCCACTGGGTCCGGGCCGCTGGGGACCTCGCGCTGATGGTCGGTTCCCGGACGCCAACTTCGGACGCTCGTCCTCCGCATGAACCTGACTCCTCCCGACGAACCACTCCACAGGTGTACCGGGGTCTAGGGCAGTTGACATTCAAACGATTGCGTACCAACGATCAAGGCGACAGTACAACTCAAGCCAGCACCAGCGCATCACCGGGAGACCACGATGAGGTTTCCCGGCGGTCTCACCGGCATCACAGGCAGCGTCACGCCATCGGAATGATCACTTCGGCCGGCATCGTGGGTTGCTGGGATCCACCCTCCGGTTCCACCGTCACGCCGAACGCGACCTTCCCGGCGACTCCACCGGTGATGACCTTGGTCTGGTCACTGGAGGCCGCCTCGGCGAGCCCAACGGAATGCGCGGTCTTGGAGTTGTCGATCAGCCACAGCTGATACGTCCGATTAGACGGCAGCTCCGGCAAGCCTCGTAACACCACGATCGCGGCGTCCTCGCTCGTCGAGGCGACCATCGTTGCCTGGCCCCCGCCGTTCAGGGATCCGCGAACGGTGCGGGCGTCGGGCTGGGCCAGGACTGCGGCGATCCGATCGGTCGTTCGCTTGGTCGCGACGTTTTCACGGTATTGGTCGATCGCCACACCGCCCGCGCCGGCGATGATCACAGCGGCGGCAGCCAAGGCCAGCAGTGAGCGCCGGCTGAAGGCTGGACGCGAGGCCGGTACGCCGGACGCTGCCGGGCGAGCGTCCGCTTCAGTGAGAGGCGGCAACTGCTCGACCTGCGAGATCGAAGCCATCACCGCGGCCTTGAGGTCCGGCGGAGGCGACACGGCGACGCCGTGGCTCAGCTTGACCGCGGCCTCGCGGAACTCCGTGACCTCAGTAGTGCAGGCGGCGCAGTACGCCAGATGCTGCTCGAAAATAATGCGGTCGTCCTCGGGCAGGGCGTCGAGCACATAGGGCGCCGCGAGCGTGTGGAGGTCCTCGCTCATTTCCTCAGTCATCTCCTCACCACTTCCCAGCGATGCCCAGGCAGTCGCGCAGTCGCACCAAGCCGTCGCGCATCCTAGCCTTGATGGCCGGGAGTTTGGCGTCCAGCAGGCTGGCGACCTCCGGGTAGGTGTAGCCGCCGTAGTACGCCAGGGTGATCGATTCCCGCTGCAGTTCGGTCAGGGAGCCCAGACAGCGGCGAACCTGTTCGGCCTCGAGCCGATTGACGACCGTGTCGGTGACTTGGTCGAAGTCAGTCTCAGCTGATCGCGTGGCGACGGCAAGGTCGCGGTTGGTGGAGGCTTGCTCTGAGCGAGCCCGGTCGACCGCCCGCCGGTGCGCCATTGTCAGGACCCATCCGGTCACCGACTACCAAGTTTCGGGCGATGGCGAACAGCCAGACCCTCAGACTCGCCAAGGACGGATCAAAACGATCGGCGGCACGCCAGGCTCGGACAAAGGTCTCCTGTACTACGTCTCTGGCGGCGCCCTCGTCGTCGAGTTGCCGCAATGCGAACCGATAGAGCTCCGCGCCGTGCTCGGAGTAGGCCGCGCGAATGCCATCATCGCGACTGAGATCGTGCTCGGCGTGTGTACGGCGCTGTGAGCGTGGTGTTGGCAATGGCTGGTCCTCTCGCGAAGTGGACCGCCGGGGTGAGCCCGGCGGTCCGATGGGTCAGCGAGCGGCGTAGGCGAGGCCGACGACGTCACCAAGCCCGAGTGCCAGCAGGGGCGTCGTACGGCCCGAACGCAGGTCGACCCGCACCAGCTCAGATCCGCCCCCAAGCAGCCCGAACCCGCCTTGCACAGCTGCGATTGCGTCGTAGTCGCGCGCGTTGTACGAGCCCGCCTGACGGCCCTTGCCAAAGATGTCGAAGCCGTTCACGGCCGAGATGTTCACGCCGAGCCGGCCGACCGTGAAGAGCTGGCCGGTGTTCGGTGACACGGCCGGAGTGGCTCCCGGCAAGGTGCCTTGCGTGACCAGGGTGTCCCGGCGAGCGTCGAGGCCATACAGACCGGTCGACGTGGCGCCTGCAAAACTGTCCGTGTACGCCGCCGCGGCAACCCGCGGCGTGGAGCCGCCCGCCGCATAGGCCAGCGTGCCGTCAACAGCAGCGACGGCGCCGGTGTCCGGGTGCAGACGCAGGTTGCGTCCGCTGCTTGTAACGAGGCGGATCCGATCAACGGTCGGGTTGAAGTCGAATCCGACCGTGGTTCCCACCGCGCCGGCCGCGGAAGTACCTACAGCGGACGCGCGGCCCGATCTGGCGTCGAGCGTATACAGCTGACCGGACTTGGCGATCGCGTAAAGCTGGCCGGTGGCAGGGCGAACGTCGACGCCTACCAGTCGGTCATGTGTCTTGAGGCCGCGGACCTTGACCCGATGCTCGGTGAGCAAGGGAAGTCTGGAGTCCCTGACACTCAGCGTTCCATTGCTATCAAGCAGATAGATGTCGGGCGACGTGCCGCTGGTCACCGCCGAAGCGGCCGGAACCGCGGTCAGGCCGGCGACAATCATGGTGCCAACAGCAACAACCGCGGCCAACGATCTCTTCATGACAAGCTCCTTGTGTCTGGTGATTGACGCCAGTGAGTACGGCAACGCCTCCTACCGCGTTCAATCGGCGGCGAAGTTCTTTCCGCGAGCTCAGCCGCGGAACGTGAGGAAGATCAGTACGACGTAGCGACCGCCGCGACGAAGGCAGGTCCGAGAAGCAGCAGGCCTGAACGGTTCAGCTGACGTTTCAGTGGAGCCGGTGCATACATGAGCGCCAGCCTCTCGATCGACGACACGGTCCTGGGTCCTTCGGAGCCGGTCGCCGGTCAGATCGGCAGATCAGACCATCGGGATCAGGGCAGCCGGATGATGCGTCGGCTTGGCCGATCCGCCTTCGGGTTCAACCGTCAGGCCGAAGGCGACCTTCCCCGCGACTCCGCCGGCGATGACCTTGGTCAGTTCGCCGGCGGTTCGCCCGTCGACAAGGCCGATCGAGTGGGCTGTCTGCGTGCTGTCAATGAGCCACAGTTGATACGTCTGCTTCGATGAGAGTGGTTGCAAACCCTTCAACACTACGACCGCCGTGTCCCGGCGAGTCGAGGCGACAACCGTGGCCTGTCCGCCGCCACTCACTTTTCCGTGCACTGTCCGTGCGTCCGGCTCGGCAAGTACAGCTGCCATCTGATGGTTCTGACGACTGATCGCTGTGTTGTCGCGGTACTGGTCAAGCGCGATACCACCGGCGAGAGCAACTGCCATCGCGGCAGCGGCCAGGGTCAGGGACGGCCAACGGCAGAGGCTGCGACGTGGAGCCACGACCATGCCGTCTATCTCAGACTCAAGTATCGGGTGGTGTTGGCGGACTTGGCTGACCGCGGCGAGCACCCTTGCTTTCAGCTGGGAAGGTGGAACGGTGGCTACTCCCGAGGCGAGTTTGACAGCGGCTTCGCGGAGTTCATTCACCTCGGTACCGCAGGCGGCGCAGTCCACCACGTGCTGCTCGAATTCGAGTCGCTCGTCGCCGGGCAGTGCGTCAAGGACATAGGGGCCTGTGAGTGTGTGGACATCCGGCGTCGTGGTCATGGTCCGTCCACCTCCCTGCTAGGCCATGTCAGTTCTCGGCAGCCCGATAAGGCTGCCGCGCACTGCCCGTCGCCTGTGCCACCGAGCACTAGTTGAGTAGCTCGATGGCACAGGCCATGCTGTCGGCTGGTTCGTCAGGCTGCCGGGGGCATCAGGACGGTATCGATCAGGTAGACCGTGGCGTTGGCGGTCTTGACGCCGCCGCAGATGACCTTGGCGTTGTTGACCATCAGGTTGTCGCCGGAGCCCGTGACGGTGACGGCGCCCTTCTGGACGGTGGTCTGCTTGCCGACCACCGCGTCCGGCGCCAGCTGGCCCGGGACCACGTGGTAGGTCAGAATCTTGGAGAGCAGCGCGTCGTCGGTCTTCAGGGTGTTGATGGTCGCGGCGGGAATCTTCGCGAACGCGGTGTCTACCGGGGCGAAGACGGTGAACTCGCCGCCGTTCAGGGTCGAGACCAGGTCGACCTTCGGGTTCAGCTTGCCCGACACCGCGGCGACCAGGGTGGTCAGCAGCGGGTTGCCGGAGGCGGCGGTGGCCAGGGGCGCGGCGGCCATGCCGTCGACCGAGCCGGCGCCGGTGGGATTGGCCTTGGCGTAGTCGGCGCAGCCCGGACCGACCAGGCCGGACATGTTGTCGGCCGACGGGGTGGTACTAGGAGTCTCGCCCGGCGCCGAGGAGGTGCTGGTCGAAGGGGAACCGCTGGAGCTGCTGTCGTCGCTGCCGCAAGCCGCGGTGGCGAGAACCAGGGCCAGCGCGGATGCGGCGAGGCCGACGCGAACGGAGGTCTTGGACATGACGAACTCTCTTCCGGAAATGCCGTGAGCGGAGAAGTGCTCACAGCTGACACCGGTACTTCGCAGCCCTCGCCCAGGCGGATAGGTCTGAGCTTCAAAGTTCATTCGCAAGGCCATTGACCGCCCACATGAAGTTCCTCCGCAGCGCACGCCGCCAACATCCGCACCACGCTGGGGACAGGTGACCGAGATGAGTGACCGTGGAGGTGGCGGAGCTGCGGCCGCTGGTGGTGGCCGATCCTCCGCGGCCACGGAAACGAATACCGATTATGACGATCACCCGGCGACACGCCCTGACCTGGGCGCTGAGCGCGGCAGCGCTGACGACCGGCTGCGCTCGTACAGCTGACCGTGCAATGCATCAGGTCCATCGGGTCCGGTACGGCGCAGACGAATCACAAGTGGCGGAGCTTCACCTGCCAACAGGTGATGGCGTCGTTCCGGTGGCCGTGGTGATTCACGGCGGGTTCTGGACGAGCAGCTACGGCATGGAGCTGGCCACACCGCTGGTCAAGGATCTTGCGGCACACGGCATCGCCGGCTACGCGATCGAATACCGCCGCGTCGGCAACGGTGGCGGCTGGCCAGCCACGTTCGAGGATGTGGCGACGGCTATCGATGCGCTCAAAGCCCAGCGGCGGCTCGACCTCGGGAAGGTCGTCGCGGTCGGCCATTCAGCCGGGGGGCATCTCGCCGTCTGGGCGGCAGGTCGCCAGAACCTACCGTCGGCCGCGCCGGGCGCAGCTCCGAAGGTCATCCTCAAAGGAGCAGTCTCCCAGGCAGGCATCCTCGACCTCGTCGGCGGTGTTCGCGAGAACCTCGGCGGTCAGGCAGTGCAGTCCCTGATGGGTGCCGATCCGGCCGCGGACCGCGCCCGGTACGAGCTCGCGTCGCCTTACGAACGCCTCCCGCTCAAAGTGCCCGTTGCACTGGTGCACGGCGACCACGATCGCATCGTCCCCCTCGGCCAGAGCCAACGCTACCGAGACGCGGCCACTCGCGCCGGCGACAACGTGACCCTCACCGAACTCCCCAACGCCGGACACTTCGAACTGATCGACACTGACCACGCCGCATGGCGGATCTGCCGTGACGAGATCGAACGACTGCAACGGAGCTAGTACACCCGAAGGGCTTCAGCACTTCGCAGCCGACCAGCGCACCGTCACCGGACCTGGCGCGGTCTAGCGAGTCGGCCTGACGCGCTAAGCCTGGTTGCCCAGGTCACGGTCTCCGATTCGGTTGGATCGTTGTGGTCTAGACAAAAAACAGCAGATGCCGAGATAGTCAAGGACCACGGGTAGCGACTGACAACCCATTTCGGGGTGATCGAAGGTACGGATGCCAGCTTGCCCGAGCCCCACTCACCCTCCTGCTGCGTCGCACCGCTCGAGGGATTGGCTTTGTTTGCGGAGGAACTGGGTCGTGGAGCCGGTCCTGGCCAGCTCGGCGGCACGGGAGTAAGCCTCCGCTGCCTCTGTCCGACGTCCGAGTCGCTGCAGGATTGCCCCACGGGCGGCGTGCAGCAGGTGGTAGTTCGACAGTTCGCCGGCGACATCGTCGAGGAGTTGCAGAGCAGCGCCAGGCCCTTGGGTCTCGGCAACGGCGACGGCCCGGTTCAGCCCCACGACCGCTGTCGGCATGACCGCGATCAGCCGGTCGTAGAAGCGGACTATCGCCGCCCAGTCCGTGTCCTCGTAGCGGGCTGCCGCGCAATGCAGCGCCTGGATCGCGGCTTGCAGTTGGAACGGTCCGAGCTGGCGTCGGCGCAGACACGCCAGTACGAGCGCCTGCCCCTCCGCGATCAGGGAGCGATCCCACTGAGACCGATCCTGATCTTTCAGCAGTACTACGTCAGTGTCACCGCCGCGTGCGGGCATGCGCGCATCGTTCAAAAGCATCAGGGCCAGCAGACCCACGGCCTCTGGTTCATCCGGCATCAGGACCGTCAGAAGCCGGGTCAGCCGTATCGCTTCGGCGCGAAGGTGGCCGCGCCTGGCGTCGTCCGCGCCCGCGTTGTAAACCAGATAGAGCACCGAAAGCACCGCGCGCGTCCGGCCCGGCAGTTCGGCGTCGTCGGGTACCCGATAGGGAATGCGCGCCGCCTTGATCTTGTACTTCGCCCGCACCAGGCGTTTCGCCATCGCCTCGTCGCTCATCAGGAACGCCGACGCCACCTCCGACGGGGTGAGCGCCGCGATCAGCCGCAGGGTGAGCGCCACCTGGTGCTCGACCCGGATGGCGGGATGGCAGCACGTGAACACGAGCCGCAACTGATCGTCTCGCATCATCTCCCACGACTCCCACTCGGCGCTTGATTCAGTTCGAAGCCGATCCGACGCGATTCCCTCGGTCAGCTCTCGTCCGCGCCGGTTCCGGCGTACGACGTCGACAGCACGATTCCTCGACGTCGTGACGATCCAGCCGGCCGGGTTATCCGGAACACCGTCCCGCGGCCATCGATCGAGGGCGGTCACGAAAGCATCCTGTACGGCGTCCTCGGCCAGCGTGATGTCCCCGAAGATCCGGGTCAGTGTTGCCACGGCCTGTCCGTACGCTTCGCGGAATGCCTGCTCGACGTCGTCCATCCACCACCTCCGTCAGTGGCCGGCCCGTACGCGTCCGGTGGCCCGGAACGGCCGTACCTCGATGTCGTGGTTGATGGCCTCCACAACCTTCTCCGCCCAAGCCAGCGCGGCATCGAGGTCCTCCGCATTGATGACGTAGAAGCCGCCGATGTGCTCTTTCGCCTCCACGAAGGGTCCGTCGGTGGTCACCTTGTCCAGGCCAGTACCACCCGCCACGACGGTGGCCGCATCGGGGCCATGGAGCGCGCCGCCGAAGACGAAGGTGCCGGCCCGGTCCATCTCCTCCTCGAGCGCGATCACGCGGCCCATGAAGGCCTGCATCTCCTCGGGGGTGGAAGGTGCACCCGCGACATTTCCCTCCACCTCGTACACCGACAGCAGGTACTGACTCATCTCGACTCCTCAGGTCCGCGGGACCATCCCGCTTCGACCTAGTGACGAAAGACCGAGGCACGATCAGGACAACTCTCGCACCGAATCTCAATTTTCTGTCCCCGGCCGCGCCTAGCCTGACAGTTATGAACCGCATCGACCGTCTGTACGCCCTCGTCGAGGAGCTGCGAGCGGCGGGACCGAGGGGCCGTACGGCGCGGCAACTGGCCGGGCACTTCGAGATCAGTGTCAGGACCGTTGAGCGCGACCTGAGCGCGCTCGGCCAGGCCGGTGTCCCGCTCGCGACCAAACAAGGACGCACCGGCGGCTACACCCTCGACCGGTCGATGAGCCTGCCCCCACTCAACTTCACGCCCCGCGAGGCCACGGCGGTCGCCGTGGCGCTGAGCCGCAGCGACCACGTGCTTTTCGCCCGCGACGCCCGGAGTGCGTTGCAGAAGATCGTGGCCGCGATGCCGGAGCGCGCGCTCGAGGAAGCACGCACGGCCGCCGCGAAGGTCAGACTGCTCGTACAGCCGGTACCTGATCCCGATGCCGAGATCGCCGAGAGGATCTGGCTAGCCGTGCGGGACAACCATGTGTTGCGCATCGGCTATACGGACGTCGGCGGCATCGAGACCGAGCGGGAGGTCGAACCGCAGCACGTCGTCGTCGGGCCCAATGGTTCCTACCTCACCGCCTGGTGCCGCCTGCGGCAGGACGACCGGGTGTTCCGAATGGACCGCATCACCTGGGCCGAGCGCACACCGACGCCGCCACGCCCGCGGCACGCTGCCCCTGAGGTCAAGGTCGACGGCCACGACACGAAGCTGCCGGAATCGGCACTGCGTCCCGAAGATCTTCTGCCGAACACCGACATAGGGCTGTCGCGAACCCCTGCGACGGTGGGACCAACCCGCCGCTCCGGCGGGTGATCCACACGATGAAGGAGACAATCATGACCGCTCCCGGCACCCTGGCCTGGTTCGAGGTCGCCACCAGCGACCCCGACGGCGCCCAGAAGTTCTACGGCAGCCTCTTCGACTGGGCCTTTGACGCAGACGGCCCCGCCGCGGCCGGCGGCCTGGACTACCGCAACATCAAAGCCTCCGGCGCCGACGCACCGATGGGCGGCATCTTCGGCACCGGCGGGCAGGTGCCCGACCACGCGGTGTTCTACATCCTCGTCGCCGACGTCGAGGCCACCTGCGCCGACGCGGAACAGCTCGGCGGTTCGGTGCTCAGCAAGCACCTCGACCCCGGACCCGGTGCCCCGGCCTTCGCCTACCTGCGCGACCCGGCAGGCAACCAGTTCGGCGTCTTCACCCCACCGGCGGCCTGATGGCACAACCCCCGAAGCGCCCCTCCCCGCCGGACCGATCCGGCGGGGACGAGGCCCGCGACCTGTACGACGAGCTCACCGACGATCTGCTCTACGACCCCGCAGTCGGCCGGTCCACGATGATGGGCTACCCCTGTGTCCGGCTCGCTGGACAGTTCCTCGCCTCGTACGACGAGAAGGCTGCCTGCCTGGTCGTAAAACTACCGAGCGAGCGCGTAGCCGAACTCGTCAAAGCCGGCACCGGCGACGAGTTCGCCCCTGCCGGCAAGGTCTTCCGTGAATGGGTCGCAATCCCCACGAACGACCGTCAACTCTGGCGCACCCTGCTGGCTGAGGCCGTCGCCTTCGCCCGGAGCACCCTCAGCAAGAAACCGTGACTCGCGATCAGCGGGACTCGAGCAGGGCCTTCAGGCGGCTGAGGTCCTTCTGGTTGGCGCGCCGCATCGCGGCAGACATCAGCGGGGCGGCCACACCGGCGAAACCCGAAGGCTCGCCCCGGTTACGCAGCGACATCGAGGTGAACCGCTCACCCGCTGGCGACCATTGATAGCTGGTCTCCATCGGGAACGGGCCCTGCTCAGTCCGCATCACCAGCCGCTCCAGCGGCGCAAACTCGACGACTTCGTAGGTGTAGACGAGCCGCCGGCCGAGGAAGTGGGCCACAAACTCCATTCGCGAACCGACCGCGACCGGCGGCTCAGTCCGCCAACTGACCGACTCGATGTTGGCATACCACTCAGGCGCATTCGACGGATCCCCGACATACTCGGCCACCATCGGTAACGGCCGCTCGATCACGACCTCGGTCAACACGTCTACGGCCATCAGGCTTCCTAGTCGAAGCACGGCGCCGGACTACCGGCGGCCAGGTAGTGCTGCACCACGATGGTACTCGCCTCCCTCGAACCCAGGCATTAGACAGCCCCAGGCACGCCGCTGGGCTCTGTCGGTCAACCCAGTCAGATTCGGTGGCTGATGCATGGGTACCGGGGCCTGTCGATACCGAAGGTCTGGCCGCACCGGCTCGGCTCGGTATCGGAGCCTGCGAGAAAGGAGCAGATCATGAGCATGTTCGACGCGTGGAGCTACCGCGAGGACACCGGGTACGCCGAGGGAACCGATCTCGTCGGTTACAAGATCGCCGCGACCGATGGCGACATCGGCAAGATCGACGAAGCCACCTACGACACGGGGTCGGCCTCGATCATCGTCGACACTGGGCCGTGGATCCTGGGACGCAAGGTCATGCTTCCCGCCGGCATCGTCCAGCGGGTGGACAACGACGAGCAGAAGGTCTACGTCAACTGCACGAAGGACGAGGTCAAGGACTCCCCCGAGTACGACCCGGACACCGGCCGGACTCAGGAGTACCGCGACCGCCTGGGCGACTACTACGACCGCAACCGCCCTGGCCTGTAACAGTTGGCGCGTGCCGCCGGAGACCCAAATGCCTTCATCGGCGGCGCGCGGCGATCGGCTCATAGTGGTTAGTGGCGGGGCGATCGGTTGCGTCTAGGCGGGCAGCGGTCCTGAGGGAGTCCAGGACGTAGGTCGGCACGCGCAGTCCTTGCCGTTGGGCCCAGAGCAGTTCGAGCTCCAGCCGGCCGATCTGCTCGGCGTACCGGGTGATCCCCTTCTCGCCCTCCGTCGTGATGCCGAGATGGTGCATCACCGCACCGAACTCGGCCCACTGCCTCTTGGTATACGCGCCAACGGGTTCGAACGTGTGCCGCCGCAAGGTACGGACCAGCCACTTCTGCCACTGGGTCAACTCGGACCACAAACCCTGAGCAGCGATCTTGTAGTAGGCGAAGTGCCCCGGCTCCTGACGCTTGATCGGCGCGACGATAGTCGAGGCGATAGCTCGCTCGCCGAGATCCAGCAGGCCCAGGTGAAGCTTGTTGTACGCGAGGATGGCCGACTGCTCCGTCGCGACGCCGGTGAGGTAATACATCATCCGGGTCACGTCCTGTACGGCACTCAATCGCCCGAGTGCACCGAGCACCCGGAAACTGAGCGACACATGGGTGAGGTCCGGCGTCGACGGCGGCAGACCGGCCAGCGACTGCAGCCGATCCAGCAGCAACCCGTGATGGATCTCCTGCGGCAGCCACACATCGGCGTAGAAGTGCCGATCGATGGGCGGCGGATCCGGGAGCAACAAGTTGAGCTCCAGCACATTCCGCTCGACTTCCAGCTCGACCCTCGACATATAGGTAAGCACCGGGCCGAACCGCTCGGCCAGCAACTCCGGTCGCGCCATCGAGTAGTCGGCACTGTCCACCGGGATCGGCGGATGCTCATCAGCCAGCCGCTCGACATGCTCAGCCAACCGCGCCTCGACCGTGAACGGCCTCCGAGGTCTACTCCGCGTAGGCGAACTACTCGCGCCGGTCATGACCGGGCCGCCGTCATCGCCCGAACGCAGATCAACCGTGAGTTGCCCCGATCAGTCATAACGAAGCCTTTCCGCACCCCATCTCCTCATCGCCTGCCGCGCCCTCCCGAAGCGTGGGTCCACCGAAGGGGTGTGACGGCGGGCCCATGCCTCCCCGGGGGGACTGTGGTCGGCAGCGGCCGACCGCAGTATTCGTCACCGCAAGCAGAGCGGATGGGTCCACCACCGTCCCACGCAGCTCGATCGCGGCCTGCCCGACAGCAGAACGCACCATAATCCGGGGTGCCACCCGACTTCCTCAGCTCGCGACAGTTACGGCCGTTCCGCTACCCCGTCGCGCATCGACCTCTATCTCGATCTTCATCCGGGGGTCGGCGAGGCCGCACACGAGCATTGTGGCGGCTGGCCGGACGCCACCGAAGTAGCGGCGCAGGACCGGCCAGCAGGGCTCGAAGTCTTCGCGGTCGGGCAGCAGGTACCGCACCCGCACCACGTCGGCGAAGGTGCACTCGGCCTCCGCCAGCGCGAACTCGATGTTGCGCAGGCACTGCTCGGCCTGCTCCACGACGTCGTCGGAAATCGTCATGGTGCCGTAGTCGAAGCCGGTCGTCCCGGACACATGCACCCAGTCACCGTCGACCACGGCACGGGCATAGCCGATCTGCTCCTCGAAGGTCGACCCGCTGAGGATCGCACGTCGCTCTGTCATGCGCCGAAGGCTAGATGACCTGCAGATATACGTCTAATACTGCGACAGGCATGGTCTGATATCTATAGACGTATGGACCGCCCCGAACTTCCCCTCCCGCAGCTCCACGCGTTCGTCGTGCTCGCCGAGGAACTCCACTTCGGCCACGCGGCCGCCCGCCTGGGGATCGCCCAGCCTCCGCTGAGCCAGCAGATCCGTCGCCTCGAAGACAAGGTCGGCCACGCGCTGTTCAGCCGCGAACCAGGACGCGTCACGCTCACCCCAGTGGGCCGCGAACTGCTGCCCGTCGCGCAGCGGGCCCTCACCGACATTGCCGATGGCCTGTCCGCAGCCCGGGCCGTCGGAAGCGGTGAGGCCGGCCGCCTACGGATCGGTTTTGCCGCCTCCCTCGCACTGACCGTCCTACCCGGCATGCTCCGCACTTTCCGACAGCGATTCCCCGGCGTGCAGCTGGACATCCGCGAGATGACCACCGCGCCGCAGCTCACCGCCCTGCACGACAAGACCATCGACGTCGGCCTGCTGCGCGAACCTCCCGCCGCCGAGACAGAGCTGGAATTCAGGACGGTACTCAGGGAGTCGTTCGTGGCAGTACTGCCGGCCGCCCACCCGCTGGCCACCCAACGGACCGTGCAGCCTGCGCAGTTGGCGGACTCGCCCTTCGTGCTGCTGCCCCGTGACGTTGGCCCACAGCTGCACGACCAGATCACCGGCCTGTGCACCGCAGCAGGCTTTACACCGCAGATCGCCCAGCACGCAGTGGAGTGGCAAACCGTGTGCGCGCTCGTCGAAGCCGGCCTCGGCGTCTCCCTGGCACCGGCAAGCATCCGGCACATCCGCCTCAGAGGTGTCGCCTTCCGCAGGATCCAGCCCAGCACCGCCCGCACGCGAGTCGCCGTCGCCTGGCTCAAAGGAAACCAAGACCCGCTAGTCACGCACCTATTAGCGACCGTCAGCCAAGATCCGCCGGAGATCCCCTGAAGCGCCGGAGCCACCACGCCAACCACACGGCCGCGTTCACCCGCTGAGGTCGTTTCAACGACTATGAACCGCAGTACGCGATGGCTGTCGGCCTCTAAACCCGCCGCGCCGTTGTCCGGAGGAGGTTCGTGCCTTTAGACGACGTGGTTCAGTACTCCGAGTAGGGCGGCGAGGGCGCCGACCACCAGGATGATCCGGACGATCGCCACCAGTTCGGGATTGACCTCCTGGGGTCGGGGCTCGACTGGATGATGCCTGTTCTTCGTGTCCATACAGCGATTCTCTCGTTGCATCGACACTGCTGCGGCGTCCTAACAGCTCTCCTACGCCGACCGGACTACTTCGCACAGACTCCTCACAGGCCCCTTGTGAGACCGCCGCCAGCGTCAGTCCTCGCCTGTGACGCGGGCGCGATGTTGTACCTCTACGATCAGGCGGAGCGGGGTCACCGGGTCTGCGGGTGCTGTGCGGCGGGGAGGCGTTGCCCCGCGACTTGGCCGACGCGTTGCTGGAGCATGCGGACACGGTGTGGAACCTGTACGGGCCCACCGAAACGACCATCTGGTCCACCGTCGCCCGCGTCCAGCCCGGCGGGGACATCACGATCGGAACGCCGATCGCCAACACGACCTGTCATGTCCTCGACCGGCAGCTACGGCTGCTGCCACCGGGTGTCCCCGGCGAGCTGTACATCGGCGGCGACGGCGTAGCCAGGGGTTATCGCAACCGTCCCGACCTGTCCGCCGAGCGGTTCGTCCCCGACCCCTTCGCTCCCGGTACCCTCTACCGCACCGGAGACCTGGTACGACGGTTGCCCGGCGGTGCCCTGGAGTGCCTCGGCCGCGCCGACCAGCAGATCAAACTGCACGGCCACCGGATCGAGCCAGGTGAGATCGAAGCCGTCCTGCGCGAGGTACCAGCCGTCCGGAACGCGGTTGTCATCGTCCGCGACGACCGCCTCATCGGCTACCTCACGCCCACCGGCCACGACCTCGCCGCGCTGCGCGAAACCCTGCGATCCAGGCTGCCCGGCTACATGGTCCCCGCGGCCCTCGTCGAGTTGGACGCGCTGCCCGAAACCCCGAACGGCAAGCTCGACCGCAACGGCAGCGCCGAACCGGCAGATGTGGCCTCTAGTCGCTGCTGACACTCGGGGCGCTGCTGGCCCTGTACGACGGCGCCGAGGTGCTGTTGAAGTCGCTGTCACAGCTCACCATTACAGCCACTGGGACGGACTCACCGACGCTGACCAACGGGCGACTGAACCCGCAGTTCTGGGCCCACGTCGTCCGCTAGGGCGAAGGTCCGCCTGAACGTGGCCCGGTGGCACAGCCGGGGCGCTGGGTGGTGAACTGCTCGTGACGATGCCGCGGCGAGGGCGTCGATGTCGGGTGTCTGCAGGCAGGTCGGGGTGGAGGGCTGGGTTGTCAGGCGCAGGTGAAGGTTCGGGCTGCGTGGTTGGTGGTTCGTTGGTGGTCGCGGTACAGATCGCGGACGCGTTCGATGGTCGCTGTCAGCGGCAGTATCTGGGTAGTGACGAGTTGGTCGTCGTCGTCGGCGCCGACGGGGTGCCAGTAGGCTCCGTCGGCGGTGATGGTGACTTCGGGGAGGAGCGTCTCGACGGTGAGTTCAAGGCCTGCTGCTGCGAGTCCGCGATGTGCGAGCGGGCGGACAATCTGGTGCTGGCGGGGGATGTCGAGGGAGTCGAGGAAGGCGCGTAGCTGGGCTTCTTCGCGCGGGTTGTTGGTGGTGAGGGTGGCTGCGGCGCGGACGGTGAATCCTTCGCCGTGGGCGATGCGGATGCCGTCGACGGCCTTGGCCCAGCTGCCGCGACCGCGGTGGCTGTCGTGGCGGTCGGGGGTGGCGGAGTCGATGCTGATCTGCACGGTGAGGCGGTCGCGGGGCATCGTTTGCAGTGTTTGGAGGCGGCTGCCGCGGAACAGCATGCCGTTGGTGAGCAGTGTGGTCGGTAATGCGTCGGTGCAGACGGTCACGATGTCGTCGAGATCGGGCAGCAGGAACGGTTCTCCGCCGGTGAGGAATAACTCCGTGACGCCGGCGGCGGGTGCCTGCGCGGCGATCTCGCGGATCCGTTCGACGCCGAGTGCCCGGCGTGCTGTCCGCGGTGACGACCGGACACAGCAGTAGTCGCAGGCCAGGTTGCAGTCGAAGTTCGTGTAGAGCCATAGCCGGGCGCCCGGTAGTTGGTCGGCCGGCAACGCGGTCAGTGGGTCGGTCTGCCGGCCGCGCTGAACGGTGATCGTTTGCTCGTCGGCCGCGACAAGGGTGTTGCCGGTGTGGTCGCACCACTGTGCAGCCAGTTCGCGATCGGCCGGTGAGTCGATCGGCACGGTGAGGAGGTCGCCGTCAGCCAGGCCTCCGAGTCCTTCGACGAGGTCGAGGATCACCATCGCGCACTGATCCGCTGGTCGGCCACAGCAGCGAACAGGTCGGTGTACCCGTCGAGGTCGGGTTTGACCCAGTGGCGGCGCAGGCCTTCGAGTTCGAGGATACGGCGCTGGTCCGGGTCGTTGTGGTCCATCGCGAGCAGGTGGTCCACAAAGGCCCGCGCTCGTTCGGGGGCGAGGCTGTCCAGAGCGGTGAAGTTGCAGTGGCAGTAGTCGGGGCTGGTCCAGAACACCTCCAGCGCGCCGGGCATCAATTCTTCCTTCCCGATCGCGTCCCAGGTGTTGGCGCCGATCGCGGCTGCGTCGGCGCGGTCGTCGAGGACGGCGCGGATGGCGTCGAGTTCACTGCGGCCGGTGTCGCCGTGTTTGCCCAGATCGCTGTCGATCCGAACCAGGTCGATCTCGCCGTCGGCGATCCCTTCGCGTCGCAGGTAGTGCACCGGAAGGATCGCGGCCTGGGCAGAATCACGGCTGCCGAGTGCCAGCCGCCGACCGCGCAGGTCAGTGGGTCCGGCGAACCTCGCGCCGGCCCGGCTGACCAGCAGGGTGCGGAAGTCGAGGTCGGTGTCGCGCATCGCGAGCGCCTGCACCTTTCCGCCGGTCTGCAAGACGCTGCGGACCCAGGCCAGGTTGGTGTTCCAGGCGATATCGATCATGCCGGCGAGCAGTGCGTCGACTTGCCTGCCGTAGTTGGAGAACAGCACGAAGTCCAGCTCGACTGGTGCGCCGCGGAAGTAGTCGCGGATTCCTTCCCAGATCGGTACGACGTTCGGGGTGTAGGCCACTGCGCCGACCAGTACTGGTTGCATCGTTGCCTCCGTCATCCGAATACCGGTTGTCCGGTGATTGCCTTGCCGTAGAAGTCGTAGAGCACGTCCGCGGTTGGAGCCATCACGTGGCCGGCGCGGGCGTCGCGGAAGTAGCGGTCGATCTGGAGTTGGCTGGAGAACGCGGCCCCGCCGCAGACTCGCATCGCGTCGTCGGTGACAGTCAGCGCGGTGTCGTTGGCAAGCGCCTTCACCCCCAGCACATACAGCGAGGTCACACCGTCTGGTGTGGCGATGCTGCGTGCAGCGGCGCGCAGGTAGCTGCCGGTTGCTTCGTGGCGAAGCGACATCTGCGCCACTCGGGCACGGATGGTGGGCAGGTCGGCCAGGACCTGCCCGATGTGTTGCAGTCTCGCGCCGCTCACGTGCGCGACGGCTGCCTGGACGGCGGCCGAGGCCAGGCCGTGCGAGACGGCCGCGTTGCCGAGGTTGAACCAGGGCATCACCGTGGTGGTCATCAGGTCGAAGCCTCCGCCCGATGGGCCGAGGCGACGGTCGTCGTCGACGATGGCGTCGAACTGCATCGGTGCTGAGGCGTTGCCGCGCAGCCCCATCCCTTGGAACGCCCCGGTGACCGCGACACCGGCGGCTGTGGCGGGGACGGCGTACAGGTCGACCCCTCCGGCTGAGTCCGGTGACAGGGTGGAGGTGACATACAGGTCGGCGTGCCCGGCCGAGGTCACCCAACTCTTGGCCGCAGCCAACTGAACGGCGCTGCCGGTTCCTCGTTTCGCCTGTGACACCGGCGCCCAGAAGTGGGACCGCGATCCCGGCTCGCTGAACGCGAGCGTCCCCAGCGCCCGTCCATCGGCCAAGGCAGCCAGCAGTTCGGGTTGCCCAGGGGGCGGGTCCGCCGCCACGGTCATCGCCGCGGAGACGTGCATCAGGTAGATCATCGCCGTCGAGCCGCAACTGGCGGCCAGGTCGGTGACGACCTCGACGAACTCGACCGGCCCCGCGCCGAGGCCACCCTGCTCGGTGGGGACGGTCAGCCCAAGCAAGCCGGACTCGCGCAGAGCCGTCACCGCCTCGTGCGGGAACCGTGCCCGCGCATCTACGTCCGGGGCGTGCTCGCGGGCCAATTGCACAACAGGTTCAAGCCTGGCGCTCAGTTCCATGGCGTTCCTTTCACTGCCGGCCGGTAGGTCTGCTGCTCGAGGTGGTCGGTGCGAGCCCGACGGTGAGCAGCCCGACAGCGAACCCGAGATGCAACGCCACGCTCGACCCGTCACCGCCCAACGTGTTCGTTCCACCCAGGGAGGCTTGAACGACCTGCAGGACCACGGCGGCAGCGAACCCGGCACCCGCCAGGATGACGACCGGCCGTAGATGCAGGTAGCCACCGATCAGGGCCGCGGCGGCCAGCACCAACATGACCACCACCCCGACGGCGCCCAGGCTGAACAGGCGCAGCGGCGCCCGCTCGGCGATGCTCAGGAGCAGGCTCGCCGCGGCGCCGGCACCCAGGGCGACCGCGGCCCGGTCCAACCGGTCACGTAGCCCGGTGACCGTTCTCATGACGCCACCCGCAACAGCCGGGCCGGCAAACCGTCGCGTTGACGCCAGGCCGGTCGAAGGACCCCGTCGAGGCCATAGGCCCGGCCCGCGGCGACCGCGAACAGCAGCAGATGGGCCGCCACCATCAACAGGTAGGCCCAGAACCACTCGTGCGGGGTCCGCAACACCGAGAAAATGATCGCGAACGACTGCGCGACGCCGACCAGGGCCCAGAAGCGGGTCGCGAGCCCGACCAGCAGGAACGCACCCAGGCACGCCTCGACCAGGAAGGTCATCCACGCGAACAGCACGAAATTCGGCAGCACGACGTGCTCCACGAACCAGGCCCACGGTGCGAACACCTGGTTCTGCACCCCGAACAGGGTCCACTGGTAGAGACCCTCGGCTGGGTCGGACTTGTTCCCGAACTCCGGCGGCCGCTTCCACGACACGTTCTCGATCCACAGCCACGCCACTGTCACACGGACCACCGCCACCAACACCCGCGACAGGCCCGACCCGGCCAGCGCTTCGACCGGTGGGCCGGTCGCGGCCTCGTTGTGCATCACATACATCGCGATCCCACTCCGTCCGAACGACCGCCGAGCGGCGGCGCGTGGCAGGCCCCTGCGAAGGCTCGCACCATCTCAGACAACGCCGAGGTACCAACGGCGACAAGAGGAGACAGCCTTACGGATCGCCGACGAACTCCGGCGGCAGCGGCCCGGCTTACGCCCGCCTTACGGATCCGGCTGGGCTGCTGCCGCGGGCCAGCTGCCCGGTCTACCGTGGCGCACACCCCGGCGGTTCCCGCCGGAGCAGTGAGGGGTTTGTGATGGCGAGTCGCCTCGATGCATCCGTCTGGCGGTCGATCCACACCCGGATCGCGATCGCGCTGGGCCTGGGCTGGATGCTGGACGCCTTCGAGGTGCAGATCATCGGCTCGGTCATCCCCGGCATCCAGGAAGAGTTCGGCCTCGGCAGCCAGCAAGCCGTGATGATCAACATCGTCTGGTTCGCCGGTGTCGCCCTCGGCGCCCTCGGATTCGGCAACATCGCCGACCGGTTCGGACGTAAACGCCTGTTCATCGCCACCTTGATCCTGTACTCCTGCGCCGCAGTAGCGACCGCGACCGCTCCGAGTTTCGAGCTGTTCCTCCTGTTTCGGTTCATCACCGCCCTGGGCGTGGGCGGCGAGTACTCCGCGGTCAGCTCGGCGATCGCCGAGTTCATGCCCGCCCGCAACCGCGGGCTCACCAACGGCCTGGTGATGACGTTCTGGGCGCTCGGCGGCATTCTCGCCAGCGTCGTCACCATTGTCGTCATCTCGACGTTGGGACTGGGATGGCGCTACACCATGCTGTTCGGTGTCATCAGCGCCGGCTACGGCCTGCTGGCCCGAAGACTCATCCCCGAATCACCGCGATGGCTCGCCTCACGGAACCGGCTCGCCGAAGCCGACGCCGTCGTGACGGCCATCACCGGCCTCACCAGCCCCCACGGCTACACATCACCGCCGACACCCGGCACAGCCCGCAACCGCCTGACCCAACTGTGGAGCCACTACCGCGGCCGGCTGTTGTTCGGCATGACACTGGACTTCTCCGAAGCGGCCGGATACTACGGACTGTTCACCGCGATGAGCATCTTCGTGTTCTCCTCAGCCACCGGCGCAGTACCAGTCGCCGACACAGTCCTGCCGCTGTACTTCCTGATCGCCAACCTCGGCGCCCTGCTCGGCGGGCTCGCAGTATCCTTCATGCTCGACCGCCTCGGCCGCGCACCGACAGTGACCGCGTCCTACTCGCTCGCCGCGGTCAGCATGCTAATCGTTGCCGTCTCGACCGTGACCGGTTCACCCGCCGCAGTGCTCGCGGCGTTCACCGTGGCCGCATTCTTCGCGACCTGCGCCTGGGTCTCGGCCTACCCGACGTTCTCCGAACTGTTCCCCACCCACCTGCGAGCCACCGGCATCGGCGCCAGCGTCGGCGTCGGCCGGATCGGCGCAGTCATCGGGCAAGTCCTTCTCGCTTCGACCGCCAGTATCCTCAACCTCACCTCCATGTTCGTCCTCCTCGGCATGTTCTGGCTGATCGGCGCCGTTGCCGGCGCAGCGTGGTGGCGCTACGGAATCGAAGCTCGGGGACAAAGCCTCGAATCACTGGCCGGCGGGCGCCGGCCAGCACCCGACGAGCAGCCCGCAGCGCCATGAGCACCGGTCGTCTGCCTGCACGGCGTGCCCGCGTCGTCGTTTCTGTACCGGGCCGTGATCCCGGAACTGGCCCGCCGCCGACCTGGCCAGATCGGCCAGATAGATCAGCCCCGGTCCGCGCCGAACCCGCCCAGCGGGTTCGGTGTCGTCGCGTCCTGCGGGCACATCAAACGCGAGATCAATGTGTGGACGGAGGACATAGATAGTGATTCGCCGCGCACCTAGGTTCCACCCATGGATCCAAGCGACGGTGCGGTCATCAAGACCGCCGGTCTGAGTAAGAGTTTCCGCGGCTTCACTGCTGTGGACCGCGTCGACCTGACCGTGGCCGACGGCGATGTACATGCGCTGGTCGGCCCGAACGGCGCCGGCAAGACGACCCTGTTCAACCTCCTCACCGGCTTCCTCAAACCGAGCGCCGGCCAGATCATGCTGGGCGGTCGTGACATCACCGGCTCGTCGCCGGAACGGATCGCGCGCCTGGGCGTGGCTCGCTCGTTCCAGATCACCAACCTGTTCGAGCAGCTGACGCTCCAGCAGCATGTCGAACTCGCCCTGATGGGTACGACGAAGCTCGGTCACAGGTTCTGGGTATCCGACCGAGTGCTGACCAAGTTCCGGGCCCGCGCCGGCGAACTCCTCGACGAGGTCGGCCTGGTCCGGCAGCGCGAAGTACCGGCCGGAACCCTTGCCTACGGCCAGAAACGTGCCCTCGAACTCGCCCTCGCCCTAGCTCTCGACCCAGCTGTCCTGCTCCTCGACGAGCCGACAGCCGGCATGGGAATGGAAGACGTCGAACGAACGGTCGAGCTCGTCAGGCGGATCCGTACGGACCGCACGGTCGTCCTCGTGGAGCACAACATGAGCGTCGTCGCGGGTCTCGCCGACCGGGTCACGGTGCTGCAGTTCGGCCAGATCCTGACCGAGGGCACGTACGACGAAGTACGCAGCGACCCGCGAGTGATCGAGGCCTACCTGGGCGGTGAGTCCGCTGCTTAGCGTGCAGTGCATCAACGCGTCGTACGGCGAGGCGCAGGTACTGCGGGACGTCTCGCTCGACGTGGCCGCCGGTGAGGTGGTCACCCTGGTCGGCCGCAACGGCGCCGGGAAGACCACGCTCCTGCGCTGCCTGATGGGACTGCACCGCCCGACGGCAGGAACGGTGACCCTCGACGGTGCGGACATCACAGGTCTGCCGGCTCACCGACGCGCCCGCCGAGGCCTCGGCCTCGTACCGGACGACCGCGGGATCTTCGCCAGCCTGAGCGTCGAGGAGAATCTCAGACTTCCACCCGGCATCAGCGACAGCGCCTGGTCCATGGACCGTGTCTACGAGTCGTTCCCGGTATTGAAGGAACGCCGCAAGTTCCCCGGCACCAAGCTTTCCGGCGGCGAGCAGCAGATGCTCGCCATCGCCCGTGTACTACGAATGGGCGCGCGTCTCCTGCTGTGCGATGAGCCGACCGAAGGCCTTTCACCGGTACTCGTGCGCCAGATCGGCGACATCCTGCGCGACGTCAAGGCGGCCGGGGTGACGGTACTGCTGGTCGAGCAGAACGTCCGGTTCGCCTCGACCGTTGCCGACCGCCACTACCTGCTCGCCCAAGGCCGGGTGGCGCAGACGCTGGACAACACCGAGGTCAAGGAACGCGAGCACGAACTGCTCGAGTACCTGGGCATCTGACGAGCATCCCAACGCACCATCGGAGGAGAACTGATGCGACGAAACCTCATCCCGGCGATCTCGACCCTGGCGGTCGTCTCGCTGCTGGCAGCCTGTGGCGGTGGGGCGGGCGGCCCATCGGGTGGCGGCGGGAAGATCAGCGACGACAAGATCGTGCTGGGCGTCATCAACGACCAGACCGGCATCTACAGCGAACTGTCCGGTCCGAACGCCGTCAAGGCGGTACAGATGGCCGTCGACGACTTCAAGGCCAAGCACGGCGACGATGCCGTCAGCAAGAACATCGAGGTGATCGTCGCCGACCACCAGAACAAGCCCGAGGTCGCCAACACCAAGGCGCAGGAGATGTACGACCGGCAGAAGGCCGACGCCATCTTCGACGTACCGACCTCGTCGGCCGCGCTCGCCGTCGCCGGGCAGGCCGCGGCGAAGAAGAAGCTGTACTTCAACATCACCGCGGCGACGACCGCGCTGACCGGTGACAAATGCAACAAGTACACCTTCCACTACGCGTACGACACCTACATGCTCGCTAACGGGACCGGGACGACCGTGACCGAGGCCGGCGCGAAGAACTGGTACATCGTCTACCCCGACTATGCGTTCGGGCAGGACATGGAGAAGAGCTTCTCCACGGCCGTCGAGCAGGCCGGCGGGAAGGTCGTCGGCAAGAAGTCGTCGGAGTTCCCGAACACCAGCGGCGACTTCTCGTCCCAGTTGCTGCAGGCACCGGCCGCGAAGCCCGACGTACTCGGCGCCATGCACGCGGGTGGCGAACTGGTGAACCTGGTGAAGCAGTACAACCAGTTCAACCTCAAGGACAAGGGCATCGGCCTGTCGGTCGGCCTGATGTTCATCACCGACATCCACTCGCTCGGTCCGGACGCGTTGGCGGGAACGAAGTTCACCGACGCGTGGTACTGGAACTTCGACCAGCAGAACCGCGAGTGGGCCGACAAGTTCAAGGAGAAGACCGGCTCGCGGCCGTCGTTCGCGCACGCCGGCAACTACTCGGCCGCGATGAACTACCTCGAAGCCGTCCAGGCCGCCGGTACCGATGCGTCGGACGACGTGGTGAAGAACCTGGAAGGCAAGGAGATCAACGACTTCTTCCTGCGCAACGGCAAGATCCGGGCCGAGGACCACCGCGTCATCCACGACGTCTACCTGGCCGAGGTGAAGCCGAAGAGCGAGGTCAAGGAGGACTACGACTACGAGAAGATCGTGACCACCATTCCCGCGGACAAGGCGTTCAAGCCCGTGTCCGAGAGCACCTGCAAGATGGGTTAGGAATGACTGACCTGCTTCAACACGCCTTCAACGGACTCGTCAACGGCAGCTTCTACGCACTGCTGGCGCTCGGGCTGGCCGTCATCTTCGGAATGCTCGGCGTGGTCAACTTCGCCCATGGTGCGTTCTACATGCTCGGTGCGTTTGGCGCGTTCATCCTGCTCAACGAGGCCGGCGTCAACTTCTGGGTCGCCCTGCTGGTGGTGCCGCTGGCGCTCGGTGCGGTGGGAATGGCGTTGGAGCGATTGCTCGTACGCCGCCTGGTCGCGCTGGACCCGCTGTACAATTTCCTGCTGACCTTCGGCCTGACGCTGATCCTCCAGGATCTGCTGCGGATGAAGTACGGCTCGCAGCCGCAGCCGTATCCGCAACCAGCCGGGCTCCGCGGCACGGTCGACCTCGGGCTGTTCGACTTCCCGGCCTACCAGGTGTTCGTGCTGGTGTTCTCCGTGCTCGTTTCGGTGGGTGCTTGGTTGCTCCTGGCCCGGACTCGGGTGGGGATGATCATCCGCGCGGCGACCGAACGACCCGAACTGACCCGGGCGATGGGGATCGACGTCGGGCGGTGGATCTCGCCGGTCTTCGGGTTCGGGATCGCCCTGGCAGCGCTCTCCGGCGTGCTGGCTGCGCCGATGCGGGCGGTCAGTCCCCTGATGGGAGCGGACCTGATCATCCTCGTCTTCGCGGTCGTCGTGATCGGCGGACTCGGGTCGATCTTCGGCTCGGTCGCCGCCGGGTTCCTGATCGGCATGCTGCAGGCGCTCGGCAATGTGTACGTCCCCGGACTGGCGACCACGTCGGTCTTCATCCTGATGGCCGTCGTGCTGCTGTGGCGACCGGCCGGGCTGTTCGGCCGTGAGGAGACTGCCGTATGACGGCGCTGGTGTTCCGCAAGTTGGCCGCGATGCCGCGCCTGTGGCGACTGGTCGCCGTCCTCGGCGGACTGCTGATCGCGCTCGCGCTGCCCTGGCTCATCTACCCGCCGATCGCGATGGACATCGTAGCCTGGGCGCTGTTCGCGGTGGCGCTCGATCTGCTGCTCGGGTTCACCGGCCTGCTGTCGTTCGGCCATGCTGCGTTCTGGGGCAGCGCGGCGTACACGGCCGGCACGATCGCCATCGAGACTGGCGCGCCTTTCCCCGTCGCGGTTCTCGGCGCGGCTGTCGTGGCGATGGTGCTGGCCGTGCCGATCGCGCTGCTCGCAGTACGGCGTACCGGCATCTATTTCGCGATGGTGACTCTCGCCTTCGCGCAGATGGTGTACTACGTCGCGAACCAGTGGCGCGGCCTTACCGGTGGGGAGAACGGGCTGCAGGGAATCCCGAAGAACCTGTTCGGGCTGGATCTCTCGGACCCGTTCTACTTCTACTACGCCGGTCTGCCGATCGCGTTGATCGGATTGCTCATCGCGTGGCGGGTGGTCCACTCCCCCTTCGGCCGGGTGCTCGTCGCGATCCGGGAGAACCCGGCCAGATCGCGCTCCCTCGGGTATCCCGTGGATCGGTACAAGGTGATGGTCTTCGTCATCTCCGCGGGTCTGTCCGGGCTCGCTGGTGGGCTTTACGCGGTCAGCCACGGGTTCGCCTCTCTGCAGGAGGTGTACTGGACGACGTCCGGCAAGGTCGTGATCATGACGGTGCTCGGTGGCATCGGGACGTTGTGGGGCAGCATGATCGGCGCCGCTGTGATCGTGCAGGTGGAGGACTACCTCGCGACCTCTGGTATCCATATCGGGCCGGTGAACATCACCGGTCCGGGCCTCATCACCGGTCTGATCTTCGTGGGGGTCGTGCTGCTCTTCCGCCGAGGCGTCTGGGGAACCGTTGCGCACCTGCTACGGCGCCGCCGTCACGTTCCGGACGCGGAGCCGCACCTCAGCGGTACGACGGTCCCCGCGGCCGAGCAGGAGCCGGCCGTGGCTCCGAAGTCTTGAGATGAGTACTCCTCCGCATCTCGACGCGGGCCGGATCTACCAGCTCGCACCGCTCGATGAGGTGTCGCCGAACTGCGCAAGGCCTTGGCCGGCGGTCCGGCCGTGGCCTTCACAGCGAACCAGCCGACGGCTAATGGGCCGTACACGCTGTAGCGTTCAGGCCCTTGAGCCGGCCGGAGTAGAGCGGGTTCTGCCAGGACGAGCCCTTCGACCTCGATCGCCGTACCCATCGACTGACTCCGCCCCGTCCCGAATCAGCCCGGGCCAGGCGACTGTCCCCTATTCCTCGTGCGGGTTCTCGATGAACTCGCCCCGCAGCGGGATCGTGTCGGCGCGGGCCGGGTCCTGGGTGAAGACCGTGCCCTCCGCGATCGACTCCAGCAGTGCCGCCATCGAGGCGTACGCCGTCCGGACCAGCATCCCGGAACTCTTCTGCCCGATATCGCCGCGCAGCTCGACCAGGACGCTGCCGGTGCCGCGGATGCCGTACGAGTTGCGCGCGATCCCCCGCGGCAACGTGCCCGGGTACTGACTGACCTCGGCGAACCCGTAGTGCATCAGGGTGTCGGAGATGACCAGGCACAGCTGTCTCGACAGCGCGACGGCCGGGGCTGGTGCATCCGGGTGGTTCGGCCAGAAGATCGACGTGGTGATCAGGTCTCCGTCGGCACTGCGGTACGAGCCCTGGTGGTGGTAGTCGACGACCACCCTCGGCTGGTACCGGATGGCGACCCGTTGCACTGCGGCCGCCTCGGGGACCGGGTTCGCCTCGGGCGGAACAGCTGGGTCGTGCCAGCGGTTGACGTCGAACCCGACACCCGGCGTACAGAAGGCGCCTGAACAGTCCGGGTCGTGGTTCTGCCGCTGGAATCGCTCGGAGCCGTCCGGGTTCACCTTGGGGATGACCAGCAGGGTCACCTTGCTGAGGATGGCGTCCCAGCCGGCGCCGCCGTTGCCCAGCCGCTGCAGCAACTGCAGCGCGGCCTCCGTCCCCAGTGGCTCGTTGCCGTGCTGCTGGGTGATGTAGAGGACTTTCGTCGCCCCTGTGCCGACCTTCGCGAGGTACAGGTCGCGGCCCTCGTTCGAACGGCCTACCGTCTCCAGCGCGACCCGGCCCTGTGACTTGCGCTCGATCTGCCGGAGTGCCTTCACCATCTCGTCGTAGGAGTGCAGGCGCTCCAGGCCGACATGTTGAGAGTCCTGCACCCACGGGCCGTTCGGGACGGTCTGTGGGTCGGCGGATGCAGTGGTCGCAACCGGCACGGCGAGGCCGGCGACCATCAACACAGCAAGCAATCGGCGCATGGCGGGCACCTCCAGGGGCAGCTGTTTGATCCCGACCCTAGTTGCGCCGATGAATCCCGGCAATGGCTCCGCTTCCCTGATCCGGCGATGTCCGCGCAGTGGGCTCCGACCGGCTCGCTGTCCGCCGCACAGCGACGGTCCGGACCTCCAAGCGATCACGGCTATGACTGGTACGACGCGGCAAGCGTTTCGGCCAGCGATTCGAGGTCGGGGGCGGTGAGGTTGGGCGGCAGGAATGCTTGCGGGTACGGCGTCCGCCGTCGATCCAGGTAGTAGCCGAGCATCCCGGCCCGACGAGCTCCGTCGATGTCCCACGGGTGTACCGCCAGCAAAGCCATCCGGTCCACCTGTGTCTTGCAGACCTCGGCGGCGTACCGGTACGACGCGGCGTGGGGTTTCCAGCGACCGGGCTTCTCGACGTCCAGTCGATGCTCCAGCAGTTGGAGAACCCCGGCCTCGGCGAACATCTGCTCCGACATCGCCGCTGCGCCGTTCGTCAAGGTGACCAGGCGGAACCCGAGCTCGTGCAGCCGCATCAGCCCGGGCGCGACGTCCGGATGTGCATGCAATCGGGTGAATCCGGACAACACGCTGCTGATCACGTCATCTGTCGCGTCGAGCCCTGCGCCCAGAAGCATCGAGTGGAGCACGTCGCTGCCGATCGTGCGGAAGGCGGCGTACGAGTCGGCGGCTGTGAGCGCGAATCCGTCCCGGAGCGTGGCCGCGAACCACGTGTCCAGGGCATGCGAGGGCAACCCCACGGCCTTGAAACGGGCACGCAGCGGTTCCATGTCGGACAGGGTCTCGTTGACGTCCAGCACCAGCACTTCAGGCCGTTGGTTAGTCACCATCGCGCCACACCCCTCATCTTGGATTGGTCGTGTCCGCGACCGGGCTGAGCCGGTCGAGTCTCTACAACGCCTTCGGCGGCATGGAAGAGCTCTACACCGCAGCGCTGCAGAGGTATCTCGACCGGACGCGAGCCGAGGTTTTTGATCGGACTCGACCGACTCAGACGGGCGCTGCCACGCCGGCCGAGGTGACTGCGAGCCACAATCCGCCGAAGCCCTCGATGTTGTGGCACTTCACCTCGTTCTTGCTCTCATGCGCATAGAAGTACAGCGGATGTCCGCCGTAGGTGACCTGGGTCGAGCCGTCGGTCCGCTTCGTCGTGCCAAGCAGGGACTGCTTCACCTCGCCGAGCGCCTTCGGTGTGCCCTTCGTCAGCACCGGCGGCCAGGCCTCGGCACAGGCTCCGTAGCACGCCGCGGCCGCCGACTTCTCCTTGTCGAACAGATAGATCGCCTGACCCGCAGTGTCGAACAGAATCACTCCGAAATCACTCGCAGCCGTCTTGACACCAGTCCCAGCAGGCGCCGGCGACGTGGACTGCTTCTCCGGCGAAGTCGAGCTGACGCCCGGCGAAGCCTGAGGTGACGATGGCACCGTGGCCGAGGATGTCGGCGCCGCTGGTTGCGGGCCCGCTCCCGGATCGCTTCCACAGCCAACCAGCAGCAATCCGCAGCCAGTGAGTACGGCAACCGTGCGCATCAGAATCATCTCCAACCTCAGGCGTTCCCGGTTCTGACGGTAGCGCCGAACAGACCAGCCGGGCCGGTTCCGTCATCGGTCCGTAAGGCACCCACCAGGGCGGTCTTGGCCGCCTCGTTGACGCCCACGAGTAACGTCTTGCGAGGCTCGATATCGATGTCGCCACTGTCGTGAACAGACCGATGATCTCTCACGCGGGGGCCGGATGAGCTGCACCCTGGCACTCCTCCCCTTGGGCGACTCATCCTAGGCGTGATCACCGACAAGCTCTAACCCGCGGCTGCGCTACGTTCCGATTGTGAGCAATGGTCCAAGAGGTAACGCCGGTTACAGATGGCTGTTCGGGTGCCTCGTCGTGCCGATCAACGGACTCATCGGTGGCATCGTCACCTGGCGCATCGTCGACGACGCGACCCCCTGCCACTGCGACGGTGAACCGGACGCCGAGTTTTACAACTCGATGCAGTCCATCCCCTACGGCCTCGCCGCCGCCGTCTTCACTGCAGCCATCACGACGATCGTCCTCGTCATCATGCTGCGGCGGCGCCCGGCTCCGTAGGCGAAGATCTCCCAGGCCGTCGCCCTCACCTGGCCGCACCGCAACACTCGCGATCTCGGCTCCCGCTCCGCGACCGGCGCCACGTACGGGCCACCCCGGCGCTCCTTACTAGCCGAGAGCGTGCGATCACTCCTTGCCGGTGACAACGAAGGCCGCGAATGATCACCCTTCAGCGTGCGCTGAAAGGTGGATCTAAGAGGGCCGCGGTGATCCGAGATGCGACACACTGTCGGCAGGGTTCATCGCGGAAGGAGTCTCAGAGTTGGAGTTCCGGGTACTAGGGCCCCTCGAGGTCGTCGACGACGCCGGGGATGTAGTTCCCCTGCCGTCGCTGCGCGTCCGAACGCTGCTCGCCATTCTCCTGATGCGCTCCGGAACGATCGTGACGATGGACGAGCTGGCAGAACAACTATGGGAGCATGCGACTCCTCCTGCCGACCGAAGGGCCTCCGTCCACACCTACGTGGGACGACTCCGGGCCGCCGTCGGCGCGGATCTCGTTCAGACCCGCCCGCCGGGGTACCAGCTCGACGAGCGGCCTGCCGACCTGGTCGCGTTCCGCCGTCTCAAGGATGAGTCGATACAGACTGTCGACCCTTTGCAGACTGTCGACCTGCTCACCCGTGCACTTGACCTGTGGCGCGGGGATCCCTTCGGTGGCATCTCGGTGACGTCCCTGCAGCGGGAAGAGGCAGCCGGGCTCAACGAAGAGCGCCTACACGCGATCGAGCTGCTGATGCAGGCCAGGTTGAAACTCGGCGAGAGCGCCGAGCTGGTTGGCACCCTCACCACGCTGACCAAGCAGCATCCGCATCGCGAGCGACTCTGGGCACAGCGGATGCTTGCCCTGTACAGGGCAGACCGGCAGTCCGAGGCACTCGACGTCTACACGGAGCTGGCGCGCTGGCTTGCCCACGAACTCGGCATAGACCCGAGTCCTGAGCTCCAACGACTGCGTCAGTTGATCCTCACAGCCGATCGCAGCCTGATCCCGGCAACTGGTTCTGTGCCAGACGTCTGGGTTCCGCGTGCACAACTACCGCTGGACATCCGGGATTTTGTCGGCCGGGCGGCACACCTCGAGTACCTCGAGCGCCAGGTCCTGGCTGACGGCGTACCGATCGTCGCCATCAGCGGCACTCCAGGTGTCGGCAAGACCGCCCTCGCAATCAAGCTGGCACATCGAGTGCGGCACCGGTTCCCTGACGGGCAATGGTATGTCCGACTCGGTGGCGCGAGCGATTCCCCGCGCCCGGCCGGAGATCTCCTGGTGGAGATGCTGCGGCTGGCCGGGCTGGACAGTCCTGCGGTTCCGGATGACATCGGGGCGCGGAGTGCGGCGCTGCGTGACCGGCTCGTGGATCGCCGGGTGCTGATTCTCCTGGACGACGCACGCACGGTCGATCAGGTACGCCCCCTGCTGCCTGGTAGCGACGGATGCGCCGTGCTCGTGACCAGCCGTCAGGATCTCGTCGGGCTGGCGGCGTTGGACGGTGCCCACCGGTTGGCGCTCGACGTCCTCGACCCCACGGATGCGACCGCCCTGCTCGAGCGGATGGTCGGTGGAGCAGCCCTCCGAGCCGACCCGCCGGCACTGGAAGCGCTCGTGCGTCTGTGTGACCGACTCCCCCTCGCACTGCGAATCGCCGGCGCGAACATCGCCGCCCGGCCCCGCGCCTCCCTGGCCGAACACGTCGCCGATCTGCAAACCGGAGATCGACTGGACAAGCTGAGAATCCCCGGCGACCCTCGTGCCGCCGTCGGCCTCGCCTTCGAGCTGTCCTACCGGAGTCTTCCCGCGGATGCTCAACGTGGCTTCCGGCTGCTTGGGCTGGTTCCTGGGGAAGACTTCACTTTGCCGGCGGCCGCTGCCCTGTTCGGCGTTGACCTCGACGGGGCGCGCGAAGTACTGGATGTCCTCTCGGCCGCAAACCTCGCACAACGGCGGACCCTGGCCCGATACCACCTGCACGACCTCCTGAGGCTGTACGCCGAGGACGTCGTCAGCGACACCGGCGAGGCACCGGACGCCCTGCGCCGACTCTATGACTGGTATCTGTTGTCATCGGTCGAGGCCACAGCCTTCGAGTATCCGGTGCTGACCGGGCTGCCTCAGCCGCCGGTACCGGCGCGACAGTTCAGCGGTCCGGCTCAGGCGGTCGCCTGGCTGGAATCCGAGCGCGCCAACCTCGTCGCTGCCGTGGAATCCGCCTGCGCCAACGGTCGAGGAGAGTTCGCCTGGCAGCTCGTCGATGTCCTCCGGCATTATCTGCTGCAGTCCGGGCTGCATCATGACTGGAGCACCGTCTTGAGCGCCGGCCTCGAGGCAGCGCAGACGGCCGGCAACAAGGTGGCCGAAGGTTTGATGTGGCAGTCCCTGAGCAACCTCGCGGACAGCCTGGGCGACTTCGAGCCGGCCCTGGATTGTGCTGCGTCAGCTCTCACGCTGTTCCAGGAGTCCGGCTTCGCCCGCGGGGAGGCGAGCATCACCAACAACATGGCGATCTCCTATCTGGGGCTCGGTCAGCTCCTGGAGGCTGAGAGGCTGCTGACCCGCAGCCGCGAGCTGTTCGAGCACGGCCCGGATTCGAGGCTGGCCACCCTGGTCCTGACCAATCTGTCCGCAACCCAGCGCTCGCTCGGCGACCTCTATGGCGCGGTCGAATCGGCGACCACCGGTCTGGAGATCGACCATGAGCTCAGCCGGCCGGTCGGGATCTGCGCGAAGCTGACGAACCGGGCTGATACCTACCGGCTGCTCGGTGAGTACGACCTTGCATTAGCAGATCTGCACGCCGCCTTGGAGATCTCCACTGAGTCAGCGCGGGGATTCTTCCTCACGTCGAACCACAGCATCCTTGCTGAAACTTACCTCGACCTCGGCGAAACAGTAGCCGGCCGTACCCACGCCGACGCCACGCTCAAGATGGCCGAGACCGGTGGAGACCTGGTGCACCAGGCGTTTGCGTGGAGATTGTTAGGCGATGGAAGCCTGTGCTCGGGCCAACTGGCGGAAGCCGCGCGGTGCTACCGGCTGACGGCAGCAATTGCCGTCAGCCACAACTTCCGCTACCTGCTCGCTGAGGCTCAACTGGGCCTCGCCGCGGTCAGGCTCAACGAGGGCGCGCTACCAGAGGCACACCACACCGCGACCCAGGTGCTCGATGACGCTCGGTCCCTCTCCATGCGCATCATCGAGGCGCGGGCAGCTGGTCTGCTGGCGCAGATCTGTGCTGCACAAGGGGATCCGGCTGCCACCAGGCACCATCAGCTGGTCGCTGACAAGATCATTGCCGAGACTGGCTACCAGCCCCCGAAGCGCGAGCTGCACCAGCCCGGATGACCCTCATCCGGGCTGGTGCGATGGTCAGCCGGCGATGCGGCCGAACAGCCGGAAGAACAGCGCACCCGCTGCCTTCACCTTCGAGCCACGGGACTCGTACAGTGCACCCTTGGCGTCGTACTTCGCAACGTCGAAGATCTCAGGGCTGTGCACGTCATACTTGTACTTCAGCGTCATGTCCATGGTGAACGAGGGGGTCTCCCTCGGCATCCTGACCACGGCGTTGGTTTTGCTCAGGTCGACCGGTCCGTAGCCCTCGGGCCACTCCACCCTGAAGTTCGGGCCGGCAGCAGCCGCGGCCCCTGCCCCGGTCGGGGCATTGGCGGCAACCGTGGTGGCCGCGACGAAGAGCAATCCTCTCGCGACACAGCCCGCACCGGCTGTACCCGCACAGGCGGCGACCGTCAGCCCGACATCGAGGACCACGCCGGCTACATCCCAGAAGTCCGGTCCCGCGGCAGCTCGCCGTCGCTGATCTGCCAGCCGCCACCGCTCCTCAGCCAGCTTTTCCTGCTCACGCCTCTTGCTCCACGCGATCTGGCGCTGAAGCTCTTTCTTCTTCGCATCCTGGAATTCCTGCCAGGTCGATTTAGGCAGCGCCATCGGCGGACGCCAGGTACGCGGCGCCTTGTACTTCTGAGTGTTCTTCTTGATCTGGCAGAACAGATGACAGACCTCATGGAGGTGCGGGCCGTACACCGGCGGCGGGTTGCCGTTGTAGTTGCACCTGCAGTCGTCGTAATCGGCGCGCAGGCCGGACGGATCGCTCAGGGTCGCCGGGTTGTTGCTCGCGTACGCGTAAGCGTTCAGCTGTTGCGGATCACCAGGGTCGGTCAGCGGATCCGGGGAGACGAACCGCCCCAGGGCGGGATCGTACTCGCGGACTCCCAGCCGGGTCAGCCCTGTTCCGTTGTTCGTCATACCGCCGACGAAGCCGCGGTTCCCGCCGGTCCAGGCAGCTGGTTCGCCTCGCACATTGCCGAAGAGGTCAGTTCTGCGTGCCGTGACAGCAAGGGTCGTGGAGTCGATCGCCAACTCCGCGGTGCCGTGCCGATCGGCGGCCAGCCAGGCGACCCCGGCCTTCGTCCGGACTCCGACACCTTCGTAGTACCGCGTTCCCTTCGCGGTCCCGGTGGCGGTGTCGTAGGTGAGCTCGCCAGCACCGACGAACAGTGTCACCGTGCCCGGGTCGCGCCGGATCAACTGGGCACCGTTCGCGTCGTACACATAGCTGGTGATTTCGGTCCCGTCGGTCCCGCTGATGACCGAGCCAAGGGTGCCGTCGTCGGACCAGCGGAGTGTCTGAGGCCCTGACGGCCCCGGCCGGGTGATCAGGTTTCCGGCCGGGTCATAGCCGTAGGCGCTGGTGGTCGTAGCCGCGCCGGTGGTCTTGACCGTTCTCAGTGCGTGCGGCTTGGCCGTCTTCGCCGACGGGTAGCCGTAGCTGCGGACCGTATCGGCCGCGGTACCGAGGCCGTTCTCAGTGTGAGAGATCCGGTTGCCTGTCAGGTCGTAGGCGAAGGTCTGCCAGTACGGCGCCGGGCCTCCGACCACGCTGTCCGAAGGTGCGGCGGCGCAGTCGTCCGTGGCGGTCCAGGCGGACGTCACCCGGCGCAGGTAGTCGTACCGGAAGCACTGGGTGTCGACCGCGGAGCCTGCGACGGTGTCGGCGATCTTGGTGACGTTGCCGGCCGGGTCATAGCTGTAGTTCACGTTGCCGGCCAGCACGTTCCCGGCCAGTTCCCGCTCGGTGAGTTGTTGCGCCAGCCGCCGGGTGCCCTCCTCGTAGTAGGACGTCTGCCAAACCCTCTTGCCACCGGCACCGAACTCGACCTGGGCCTTCTCCGAGAAGGCGGTGTAGTTCGTCGCCGTGATGTACTTCGCGGCGCCGGTGACTGTCTCGGGCAGGCCGAGAGCGTTGTAGCCGTAGACGAGAGTCTCCGCCGGCAGGTCACCGAGCTTGGGCAGGCCGACTGCGCTGGGACTGCCGTTGACGCGGTACGTCGTGGTCGAGGTGTAGCTACCGGCGATGCCCTTCTCTCCCTCCGGAATCGTCACCGTCTCCGTGGTCGGCCGCCCAGCGGGGTCGACCGCGGTCACCGTTTTCGTATACGGCTTCCCCGCGGTGTACCGGGTCGAGGAGACCACGGCGCCCTTGACACTCGTGCCGTCCGGCAGCCGGTCGTAGGTCCAGCTTCCCAGCAGCGTCCCGGTCGTCGAACCGAGGCGGGTTTCGACTCTGCGTCCACCCGCGTCGTAGATCGCGGCAACGGTCTTTCCGCGAGCATCCGTTGTCGTCAGCAACTGTCCGGCGGCGTCGTAGGTCAGGTTCGTCTCGCCCCGGTCCGGATCCAGGCTGCGAACCTCGCGGCCCAGTACGTCGTACTCGCTCCGCAGGATGTTCCCGGCAGGGTCGGTGACCGTGGCGAGGAGGCCGGCCTTGGTGTGACCGTAGCTCGTCGTATCGGCGCCGCCCGCCTTGTGCTGCTGCAGTTGCGTCGTCCGGCCGCGAGCGTCCGTGACAGTGGTCGTCGGCGTTGCGCCGTTCGGCGGAGTCACTTTCACCCGGTCGCCGCCGTACTCCGTCGTGGTGCGCCACTGTTCGACGTTCAGCTTCAGGTACACCGAGGCCGTCGGGCGGCCCGCCCCGTCGAAATCGGTCCTGGTGGCGGCAGGCACCTGATTGTCCTGCGGGGCGAACAAGGTCGCCGCCGGACCGGAGTCGTTGTTGTAGTAGGCGTTGCGCTTCACCGTCGCCAGGCCACGCGAGTCGTACGTCGTGTCGGTGAGTACCCGTCCACCCGCGGGGCTCGGCTCCTGCGTCTGCCTCGGACGGAGGAAGCCGTCCTTCAGCGCATACGAGGACAGATATGCCCCGTTCGCTGTCAGCGCCTCGGTCTTCACCCAGGTCGGAGCGTCTGCGCGAAGCCCGTAGCTGTACCGCTGATTCGGGCCGTCGCCGATCGCCTTCGAACGCCCCGGAGTCCAGACGGCGGTCACCCGGCCAAGAGCGTCATAGGTCAGGTCCGTACGCCGCTGGTTCGCGTCCAGCACCGCGGTCGGCTGCCCCCAGGCCGGATCCAGCGTGGTGGTCGTCGAGTGGCCGAGCGGGTTGGTGACCACCGTCGTCGTGGTGAGCCCGTTGAGCTCGGTAGACGACTTGGTCGTTGTGCGGCCGAGTGCGTCGGAGGACTCGAGCTCGCGGCCGAGCACGTCGTACGCGGCCCGCGCCGTGATGCTGTAGATCGGAGTACTTCCGCTGTAGGACTTCGCCACCTCGGTCGTCGTCACGTCGCCCTTCTGCGGCGCCACGCCGACGCCGCCACCGTCGTAGGAGGTGCGGATGTCGGCTATCGCGTCTGCCGGGTACGACGGGGTGGCGCCGCAGGCCACACCAACCGTCCGGGTATGACTCGGCAGAGCCACCAGCCAGCGGACCGTGTTCTTGACGTAGGACGTCGTGGTGCACTGTTCGTCGCCGGTCACGTTCACATCGCCCTTGTCCTTCATCTGGGTCGCGTTGCCGTGCTCGTCGTGGATCGTCTCGACCTCGGTGGTGCGGAATCCCCCGGCCGCCAGCGCGGTCCGGTCGGTGTTCTTGGCCGTCTCGACTTGATACGCCTTCAGCGTCCCCTGGGTCGCGGTCAGCCGCTGCGATGGGGTGCCGATGCGACCACTGACGACCGCACCGTCCTTCCCGTCGCGGGTGATCTCTTCGCGGAGGAATCCGGCCAGTGGTTCTTCGTCGGCGAGTGCCGTTCCCATCGAGTCGGTGACCGTCGCCGATCGCGTGCCTCCCGCGGCGAGCTTGTCCCCGTGCATCCCGCGGAAGTACTGGTACTGCGTCTCCGACTGCGGCTTGTCCGGTTCGCCGCCAGGATCCCCCTTGCGGACCAGGACCTTCTCATATCCTCGCCACTGGTTCCAGGTCTGCTTGTCGGTGGCGACCAGCGGGTCGTCGTCGTGCGCCCAGGCAGCGCCGCCGACGTACTGGTAGCCGGTGATCTGAGTCCGGCCGCCGCCGACCCGGTCCACCTCGTTGAGCGAGGCAACAACATAGAGATGGAACCAGTCGTTCACCGGCGTTACCGACGGCGGCATCGCCCACCGCACAGGGAAGCACCGCTTGGTGTTCAGGTCTGGCGCCGGCAGCGCACCCGCAACGCAGTCGGGAGCGGCGTACTCCACGTTGATCACACCGCCGGACTCCGTGTTGACCGCGTGGATCCGGTACTTGTTCATCGACGGCAGACCGTCTGTCGCGGCGTCCACCCGGTTCGCCTTCGCCGTGCCGTCGAACGTCACCGCGGGCAACGTCAGAGCACCCGCGGAGTGGGTGATGCCGGACAGCCACAACGATGGCGTGGTCCCGTCGCCGGGCGCGGGATAGCTGTGCGCGAAGGTCCACGACTCGACCGGCTTGTACGACGTCGCGCCGGTCCGGACCTCGGTAGTGATCTTGGCCAGCCGTTTCGTCGACCAGAACGTCGGCGAGTACGTGTTCGGGCACGTCGTACCGGCACAGTCCTGGTCCCACGGCACGTCCGGCCACGCCGCCGGAGTACGAACCGCACAGTTCGCCCCGGCTACACAACGGTCGGCGGACTGGAAGGTCACCTTCGCCGGCGCGGACGATCCGTACTCGCTTCCCTCGCGGGTGCCGTACTCGATCCGGTCCAGCGTGCCACCCCGCGTGTAGCTCGCGGTGCTCGTGGCCCGGTTCAGACCGTACTTGTTGGTCTCGGGAGCGTAGTAGTAGGTCATCGAGTTGCCGTGGGCATCGACCACGTGATCCAGGTTCCACCGATAGGCCTGAGCACAGGACGAGGCAGCGAAACTGGCCGCGTTGCAGGGCTCCAGCAGATCGTTGCCGAACACAGGGACAGTCCACGCCGACCCGGTCTCAGGCTTACCCTCTACCCAGCCGGGCAGGCGGTTGCGGCCGAAGTAGTACTGGGTCCCGTCGGTGGTGGTGATCTTCCAGTACTCGCCGTCCTTGTCCCCGTTCGCCGCACCCAGGAGCTGCTCGACCCGGGTACCGTCGTCCTTCTCGGGACGCCAGGTCCGGTTCCCCGTCGACACCAGCCGGCTCGACCGGCCCGCGAACGACATCGTCGCGTTGTCGGTCTCCCAGCACAGGTCGCCGGTCTTCGTCTGGCCGTTGTTGCCACCGAGGTCGTCGGCACACGTCTTGTACGAGCGTTCGACGAATCCCGGCCAGAGGTTCCAGCCTTCACCGGCCCAGGACGTCTGATTATTCGTCGATGCGATCCGGCCGTCGACGCCGCTCGATGCGTACGACGCCGACAGGTCGGGAGCCAATCCGCCCGGCACGGGAGGGGTTCGCAGGTTGTACCCCCAGGAGAACCCACCGGTTTGAGCAGAGACCTGCCACGTGCCGGCCGGCGACAGGGAGGTGGCCTTGTAGTCGCCTGTGGAGCCCTCCGCCCCAGCGGTCAGGGCCAGCGTGTAGCCGGCAGCCGACGCCGGCACATCCGCCGTCACCCGTCCGGACTCGACGTCGTTGCGGGTCCACACCGGGGTCCGGACGCCATCGTTGCCGATGGCTACTAATCGCAGCCGGCCGGCCCAGTCGGCACCGTAGGCGTTGCGAAATGCCGAGTAGTCCACCTCGACCGACACCGTGCCTGCAGAGGTGATCCCGTCGGTCCTGCTCAGCCGCAACAGCAGGCCTTCGACCCCGGCCCTCTTCGCGGCCGCCCGGTCGAGCAGTTGGACCCGCAGCCGGGACGGACCGTCGGCCACGGAGGAAGAGGTCCGACCGGCCTGCACCCTGCCGACGTACACAGGCAAGGAACCGGCTCGCATCTTGGGCGGCGAAGGCTGGGCGCTTACAGCACCAAGGGTCACCTCCGCTGTGGCGGGCAAGGGCCAAGTGGCCGAGGGCACTTCCTTGAGCGCATGGCCGGCAACCTTGTTCGCCGGCAGGGGCAAAACCGGCACCGTGCTACCCGGGACGGAGCGATCCTGCTGTGGCTTGTGTGGCTCGACAACGACAGCGGCGGGATCCTTTGCAGTAGTTGCGGCGTCGGCCGGAGCCGCCGTTGACAGGACCAGTAGGCCACTGAGTAGGCCTGCCACCGTACGGCGGAAACTTTGGGCTGTGAATCTCATGACGAGTCCTCTCCAGTCCGGTGTCAGAGCACAGTGACGACGAAGCCGAGCGACCGGTCGAGGGTCTGGCCTTCGCAGTCGGGGTCCAGCGAATCGAAGCGTTCGGCGGTGGCGGTCCGGCAGCGGAACAGCTCCGCGGTCGCGGTCACCCCGTCCGGCGGCGCGGTCCAGATCGAACCGGTCGCCCGGACGACTGACTTGCCCTCGCAGGCACTGTCGGTGGAGCTGAAGGTGTCCGAGCCGTCACGGCAGATCATCAATGGGGTGGTGCCGCTCTGACCCCACATCGAGACGAGCCCCAGACCGCCCTCAGCCTGGTAGTCACCGCTGGTCGCGAACCCGCTGGTCAGGTGGTCTCCCTGCCCCCTCGACACGCTCCTGGTCAGCTTGTGGAAGGCGCCGGCGTAGCCCAGCAGGTACTTCGACGTGCCGCCTTCACAGTTCGGATCGTGGGTGGCGAAGAGCCGGCCGTTGCCGGGCTGCTGGCAGCGATAGATCGCGGCAGTCGGGAGGTTCGGCTGTGGCGCCGTGTACAAGTGACCCACGACTCCGAGCTTGGTGAAGCCCTCGCAGTTGGCCTGGGTGGACAGGAAGTACGAAACAGTGCTGACCCGGCATGAGTAGATCTCCTGGGTGCCCTCGGCACCGGCCAGGGCCATGACCCCCAGAGAACCCTCGAAGTGCATGTTCGGCGAGACCGGTCCGGTGGTGACGATGTGGTATCCGTCATAGCTCCAGTAGCGGCTCAGCTGTCCCATCCGGGCGGTGAGCCGCTGGGTCACCGGCTGGTTCATCTCAGCCGCGATCTGGTCGCTGGTGCGAACCCCCGTCCAGACGTGGACGTCGTCGACCATTCCGCTGAGGTGAGCGGTCGAGCCACCCTGGTTGCCCTGCTTGGCCCGTCCCAGGACGACATTGCCGGCCACGTTGGCAAGCACCTTCGCCGGTTGGCTCCCCGCCAACTGTCCGTTGACGTAAAGGCGCGCCTCTCCGGCCGCCACGTCGTACACGCCGGCCAGGTGTACCCATTCGCCGGCTCGAGCGGGCAACGCCGATTGGGCAGACAGCCAGCGCGGCGCGTCCGCGTCCTGCTCCGACAGAACGAACGCCCACTTCCTGGTGGACGGGAGATACTGCAACGCGAATCCCGACGAGCGTGGCCCTTCCTGGCTGAGGACCGTCTGGAACAGCGGTTTCGGTGTCCCGGGATCGTTGTCGGGATCGGCCTCGTCGAGGCGGGCAAGCGCGGTGACGGTGAAGCTGCGGTCGGTCCGGACAGCCGACTGGGACGTGGTCACAGCTCCGGTGCCATCGAACAGCAGCGATGACGTACCAACCTTGCCGGGCGGTCCGACCCAGGACACGCCGCCGGTGAGACTTCCGGGCCGGTAGTTGCCGGACACCTCCGAGGCAGTTGTGCCGGCACCGTCGTCGAGCGGCAAGAACAGTTCCTCGGTCGCCGGCACGGTCGCCAGATCGTGGATCTCACCGACCGAGAGCGACCGGTCGTAGGCTCGCACCTCGTCGATCGACCCGGGCCAGAAATCCGACGCCTGGCCCGACCACTTCGACCGGCCGATGGTGAGTGGTCCGTTCGCCGACCAGGCCGTCGTCGCAGGCGTCGTCGCCGACAGCCTGCCGTCGACGTACAGCCTCAACTCGTTGCGCCCGACGTCCCGTACGGCGACAAGATGAGTCCAGACTCCCACCGCGGCCGGCATGGCTGAGAGCACCCGCGCATGCGCGGTTCCGCCACCGTCCACGTCCGCGCTGAACATCGCGAACGCCCAATGACCGCCCGGCGTCGCCTGAAGCTGGAAACCACCGACCCGATTACCGTCCTGCGACACGATCGCCGGCCAGCCACCGACCCGGTCGAGCTTCGCCCACGCGGAGATCGCGAACGTTCTTGTCGTGTCGACGGTTCGCCCGTTGGTGGTCGTCACCTGGCCGGAGGTGCCGTTGAACCACAGCGAGTCGCCGTGCCGGCCGCTCTTCCAGGTCGCCCCCGCCAAGTTGAACGGCCCGTCGTGGTTCCGGGACGTCTGGTCGTAGACGACGCTTTCGTTGATGCCGTCCAGCGGCCAGTGCCCGACCGGTCCGGTGCCCTGCCCGACCAGGAAGTGGTACGCCGGAATCACCACTCCGGAACAGGTCGACTTGTAGATCGGCCCCTGATTCCCGGCCTTGTCGATCCCGCGGACGTACAGATCGGTGGGCTTGTCGTCGGCCGGAGTGAGCTGCACCGTCGCCTGACCGCCGGGAGCACTGGCCGGCACGTAGTCCGGTGTCTGGTCGTTGCTCAACCCGTACCTGAAGCCGACGATGTCCGTGACACCTTGGGCGTCGAAGGTGAACTGACCGGTGCGACCGATGCCGCCACCGAGGTCGCACTCGGGGTACGTCGTCGAGCTCACCTTCGGCGCCACGGCCGGAGCAGTCCGGTCGATCGTCACGTCGCACCAGGCGCCCCAGGGCCCACTGTCGGTGCCGTCGAAACCACGCACCCGGTAGGCCACTTTGGAACCGTCGGTATAGACACCCGCCGGAACGTCGACGGTGAAGGTGGTGCCAGACGACTGGTACCCGGTGACCCGTTCACCGAGCTTGCCACCGAAGCGGGTGTAGTACTCGAACTGTGCCCGAACGAGCCCACCGTCGGGATCGGAGACGACCGCGCCGAGGGCGGGCGTGGTGTCGTCGGTGTACGGCTCGTTGGGCTGGACGGCACACGGCTTGCCGGCAACGGTTTGACCGGCCGGCGCGTTCGGGATCGTGTTGTAGACGACCTTCAGCGTCGGGTTGGTGGCGAACTTCTTCCAGGCGAGCATCTCCCCCTCGTCCTCGGCCTTGAGCATCACTGTCGAGGTCGAGTAGCCGCGCCCGGCCGACCAGCTGACGATGCCGGTGGCGTTGAACCCGACCCAGTTGGCCGCGCAGTTGCTCCGGCCGTAGGCGACGTTCGCGGTACCGAGATGGATCCCTACCCCGGACCACCAGGGCTGGCTGTTCCAGGTCGTGCCCGGACCGACCGGGTCGGTACCCCACGCCTGGACCGGTTTGGCGGTGCAGGACGGGGCGTAGTTCTCAAAGGCGTTGAACTCCGCGCTGAGGATGTGCTTGCCCACCAGGGCCGCGGTGTCGTACTGGAAGTACGACCGGGCGGCACCGATGCCGTTGCAATAGTCCGGGACACCGCGGTAACACTGGCCGACTTTCGCAACACCATCGCCATCACCGCCCCAATAGGCGTTGGCCGGCTTACCCGAGAACACCATCGCGAAGCCTGTCTGGCCGGCGTGGAAGTCCGGATCGAGGTGCAAAGGGAACTTGGCAGCCGGATCGGTCAGCAGCGACTGATCCGGGACCAGGGTGACGGTCCCGGAGCCGAAGCTGAGCGCTCCGACGGCCCGGCGCGCCGGCGTACCGGAATCCCACATCATCGGCGCACCCGCACCGAAGACGAGCTTGCCGGAGCGATCGTAGACGCCCGTGTTCCCCTGCCGGTCCGACCGTCTGGCGAGGCCGTCGGTGGCGAACCCGAACGCGATGGCCCGCAGGGCAGCGCTGGTCGCCGCAGTCCGGTTCTTGACCACCAGAACCTTCGAAAACCCGTTGGCCGTCGCGCGCAGCCTCAGGTCAACCCCCGGCAATACCTCCGCGTACGTCGCCGTATCGCCGCTGAGCACAGGTTTCGGCAACGGCGCCGGCCACCTGATGATGATCTGTCCCGAACTGCTCCCCAAGCGCACCAGCGGCTGGTCGCCGCCACCGGAAAAAGTCACCGGCACGGTCGTGGCGGCCGGCCGCACCGAGCTGTCTTTGCCGAGACCGAGATTCGTGTTCACGGGGAGCCACCCGCCGCCACGGCGTACCCGGATGGGCTTGACCCTCAGCTCAGCTGTGAACGACCCGTCTGGGTTGGCGAACACATCCCGGCTCTCGGATCGCTGCGAAACCACCTCGACCCGGCGGCCAGACTGCCGGGCCTCGGCAAGTGCGCGACCTGCTGGGTCAGGCGGGGCCTGTGCGTCAACGAGCTGGCCGTTGCCCGCCGTCGCCGGATCGGCGGCGGCCGACGACGGAACGGCAAGTCCGCCCATCGCCAGTGACAGCGGCAATAGCAGGTTCAGTGCCCCCAGCACACGTGGTAGCTTCACGAGCCCTCCCAGCTCCGGATGGGATCGACCCATCCTGGTGCGATGTAGAACGCATCCCGGGAGGATGCTGCATCGGTGCCCTGTCACCGGCCTGTCTCGACCCTCTCGGGTTGATGCCGCGCCGAAGCGCCACCTCGAAATCCGTCACCCCGGTCGCCTCGCAGGGCAACAGCTGACCAGCCAGGCCAGGGACAGCCGGACGACAGCGGCAGAACAGAGCTGGTTGATAGAAAACCGGCATGCCGAAGGGCTGGGACATCAACGTCGATCAGATCGTCAAGGTGCTGCAAGCAACACAGCAGGAGGCCATCGGCTTCGAAGCGATCTCGACGAGCTACTCCTCCGCATTGCAGGTATCAACTCGGGGACGGAACCAGTCAACTCGACTGGATCAAGTTCGGTCGACTCGCCAACCGTTTCCTTCGCTGACTCATGGGCGACCGAGGGAGACTGCCAACCCCTCGGTGGACGGCTGGATGGACTGGAAGTTCTCGCAGGTCCCGGTGATCACGTCTCAGGCGACCAGCAGTTGCGACGGTGCCCGGCCAGGGTCGACTCGAGACTGTCGATCTGGATCTCGTGTGGTTGCCTACCGGGCTGCCAGAGTAGCGGTTCGGCGCCGGCCACCTGAGCGTCGTACCAGATACCGTCCTTGTTCCAGCCCTGAAGGTAGCCGAACCCGACCCTCGGCAGCGCGTACAGCTCGTTGCCGGAGGCAACCTATGTGTTGCGGTCCAGAAGTGCAAGTCCTAGCGGCGTCGCTTGGTGATTGACTGACCTGCCGTCGCGGCGGCTCTCCAGTAGTCCAGCACCGCGCAGCACCGCGGTTTGGTAGCTGGCTGCGCTCAGCGAGATTCCACAATGTGCGGCGACCTGAGTTGTCGTGCAGCCTTCCCGGGACAGCTCCAGCGTCAGCGCCCGCGACCTACCGATGGTTGCCGCCAGAGCGCGGGCACCCCTCGGTGCCTGTCCTGCTTGCGTCACGACCTCGAGCGGGCCCGTCTGGTCCTGGACTGGGTAGACCAGAACCGGCGCCAGTCCTTCATTCCGCAGCTTCGTCGGTGCATCCCAGCAGAAATAGGATGGCTGCAGACGGAGACCACGCCCGTCGAGGTAGATATCTCCCGCAGGGAAGTCGCTGAGTTCAAGCGCGGGCGGCCGCCAGCGGATGCGTGAATGCAGCCCGGCAAGCAGCCCGTCCACACCGTCTGCCGCAAGTAGCTCGGCTCGGATCCGATAGTCGGCGCGAATGCGAGCACGGATCTGCGGCCAATACGGCTCGATGGCGACGCGGTGATACCTCCGCACGAGATCGCCCAGCTGGATGAGTGTCTCTGATCGGGCTTCGGCCAGCTGTCTGACCCATGCCTTGGCAGGTTGAGGGGTAGCGAGCAGGGACAGGTCGCGCTTGATCACCTCGCTCGGCGCGGACAACATCTCGTCGATCGCCTCAGCTATGCAGGGCGAACCGCCAGCAGCCGCTGGCGTCAGGAAGTCGGGTGAGTAGCCCACTGGCGGTGCGAGCACCAGGAGCGAGCCCACGCTCTCCTGACTGAGATGACGATGCGTTCGATGGCGCCAGGAACCAAATTGCCCGAGACCATCCGAGACCTGCAGCATGTGGAGACTCAGGAGAACCTCCCAGAGCGGGTCCGGCTCCGCAGCTACCGTTACCTGGGCGAGATCGTCCGCGCTGAAATGGATCCGCAGCATCCTGGCCTCCACGTTTGGCATTTGAGCGATGCGGAAGGCTGCCTGTGGCGAACCCTGCCGACTACGGATTCCGGTCCGCGGCACTCCGGCAGACCACTGCGATTGTTCACGGCAGGTCTTTCGTGATCCTGTCTTGCGACTGTCGCGGTCCGGCGTCGCCCAGACGCGCTAGATGTCGCCCCGGGGGCGGGTCATCCTGCCCCGTCCCCGGGTTCCTATCGCTGCCGGAGGATGCGTTTGAACACCAGGACGACTTTGCGCCCGCCGGGACCGAAAGGCCGCCTGCTGGTGGGCAACACCGTCGAGTACGACCGAGACCGGATGGGTTTCCTGCGCCGCGCCAGCGCGGAGTACGGCGACGTGTTCTCCTTCGACAACCGCACGATCGTGGTGTTCGTGAGGCCGCTGAGCTGCTCCGCTCACCAGATGCGCGGCACTCCTGGAGCGAGCAGGAACTCGCCGAACGTCAGGGAGTGCCGGAGCCGTTTCCGGCGGTAAGGCGACGTGCTTTCGACGGCGATTCTTTCGCTGTGCTCGGCATAGATCTGAATGGCGTCGGAGCCTAGCGAGGGGATGTAGACATCCTCGGCGACGACAACGGCGACGAGTTCGTCAGCCTTGTCGCGGAAACCGCTCCAGAGCAGGTCGAGCATCTCGTCCTCCGCGATGTCATCGCCGACCATCTCCACCGAGATCTGGCCATCGACATCTTCGGCCATGGCGAAGGGCAGAAATCCACCCTCAGGTTAGGCCTTCGCGGAGGGCCAGGGCGGTTGCCTCGGATCGGGAGTTGACCATCAGCTTAGCGAAAACGCGGGTGACGTGCGCGCCCACCGTGTTGGGGGAGAGAAAGAGCTCCGCGGCGATCTGCCGGTTCGACAGACCGCGAGCGAGAGCACGCAGTACGTCGCGCTCCCGCGAGGTCAATCCATAGGCGCTGTCCTGCCGGGGGGTGTCTGCGAGTCCGGCTCGGGTGGCGAGGTCGTCGATGCGCGCGAGCAGCGTCACCGCTCCGAGCTCCTGCGCCAGCAGGCGGGCCTCGCGCAGGCGTGCGATCGCGCCGGCCCGGTTGCTGGTCGAGAGCGCGGCGGCCGCAGCGGAGGTCAAGGTCTGGGCGACCTGGTAGGGATTTCGGTTCCGCCGCCAGCCTTGGACCGCCGCATCCCAATCGGCGAGCCGGCTCGGTCTCGCATCTGCGCGGATGGTCAGGAGGTACGGCAGATGTCCGCGGCAGGGTTCGCCCAGCTTCTCGACGATGGTCAGCAGCTCTGCCCTCCGGGCACCGACGCGGGTCGCGATCGCCTGGTTTCTGGGCGCTGCCGCCTGCCGGGCCGTCTGCACCCGCATGCCGTCGAGCACGACCATGTACGCGTCGGCGGGGAACCAGACCTTGTTCGCGGCGAGAATCCGGTCGAGCGCCTTGTCGGCTCCCTCGGGATCTCCCGTCGCAAGGCAGATCTCGAGCTGAGCGAGCGAGGTGAACAGGGTGAACCGGATCGACAGTGGATTGCTGTCGGCGACGGTTCGGCTGATCTCGATCAGCTCGGCGGCGAGGGCCAACTCGCCGCGCGCCACGGCGAGCTCGGCCCGGAGCCCTCGCAGGGCGGCACCGAACAGCGGCGGTGGGTCATCCGCGAGTGTGTCGTCGAGAAGCCGGGCAGCATCGGCCCACTGGCCGACACCGATCTGTGCCAGCGCCACGACCATCGCCAGAGTGGGGCCACGCGAACGCCGCAGGCCGACCTGGTCCGCATACTCGTAGGCCGACTGCGCGATGGGTAGCCCCTCCTCCATCTCGTCGTCGGAGACCAGCGAGGAAGCCCACCAGGCCTGCACGGTGAGCAACGTGTGTTCGTCTCCCGCCGCGCGGGCATGGCGGATCGCCGCCGCGTAGTCCGGCCGAACCCGATCGAGGTCGCCCTCCAGGAGCGCCAGCCGAATCCGGCCGGCGTGGCTCCAGGCCAGTCCGATCTGGTCATCAGCCCGGCCGGCCAGCTCCGCGAGTTCATCGCAGTGCGCGGCAGCGTCCTCGAACCGTTCGGTGGTCGCGCCGACGTTGATCGCGTAGGTGAGCACGTAGCGGCGCACCTCGTCGTTCCGTCCGGGGGGAAACAGCGCGAGCGCCTCGCTGACCGCGTCCTGGCCACCGGCATCAAGCCGATTCCGCAATCGGGCCCGCATGCACAGCAGCACCGCCCGTCGTTCCGGATGAGTGGTGGCGTCGACCGCGGCGAGCGCCTCGTCGGCGTGGACCAGGCCCCGCTCGGTGTGGCCACCGGCGATCGCGGCCGCAACCGCTCGCCGAAGCACATCCACGCGCTCGGCGCCGATCAGTACGGCGGCTTCCGGTACGGCGAACCAGTGGTCGAGCACTGCCTCGAGCTGGCCGAATTCCATCCCGAAGGCCGTTCGTCCGTGGAGGATCCAGGACGCCTGCCATGCCGTGGTGAGCGCTTCCCGGGGCGCACCCGCCGCTGCCCAATGGCGAGCCAGTTCCGGCACCCGGTCCGGCCCGGTCAGGTCGTCGACGCCCGTCAGTGCCTCGGCGTACCGGCGATGGAGCACCCGCCGCTCGGCCGGCAGCAGATCGGTATAGACCGCCTCGCGGATCAAATCGTGGCGGAACGCGTAGCCGTCTGGGTCCACGATGATCTGGCCGTGCTCGACGAGCGCCCGCAGATCGTCGGTGAGTACGTCGCCCGGCAGGTCCACCACGATCCGAAGGACCGGGTCGGGTACCCCGGCCCCGGCCACCGCCATCACCGCGAGCACCTTCCGCAGCCGCGCGGGAAGGCGCGCCACGCGTTCGAGCAGCAGCTCGCGAAGGTTGGTCGCGCCGAGATCGGTCGCCCCGCTGAGTGACTCCACGAACAGCGGATTGCCGCCGCTGCGCCGGTGGATTACGGCCGCGAACCAGGGATCGACCGCCTTCCCGGTCAGCGCCGCGAGCTGCGCACCGACCTCGGCCCGGTCCAGCGGGCCGAGGTCGAGCGTCACCACGTCCGCCCGCCGGCGAAGCTCGCCGAGCGACTGGCGAACCGGGTGCCGCCGGCCGAGTTCCCCACTCCGGATCGTGCCGACGAGCAACAGCCCAGGGCCGGGCAGGTGGCGGGCGAGGTGGAGGAAGAGATCGCGGCTCGCGTCGTCGGCCCAGTGCAGATCCTCGACTACCAAGACGATCGGCCGATCCTCGGTCAGTCGGCCGACGAGGGCGACGAATTCGCTGAGCAGACGGCTACGCTCCGCCGCGGACTCCAGTTCGGTGAAGCGGAGTGACTCGTCCCGATCGGCCACCGCCGGACCGGATCCGGCCAGCCATTCGGCCAGCGCAGGGCCAATCCCGGCCCTTGGTCCCAGCTGGCGGACCAGGCGCCGCAACAGGGTGGTGAAAGCCGCGTACGGCAGGCCTGTCGTACCGAGCTCGAGGCAACCGCCGGTGAGGACCAGCGGGTCGCCCGGCAGCTCGTGCACCGCGGTCTCGACCAGGCGGGTCTTGCCGATACCTGCCTCGCCGGAGATCAGGGCCGTGACGGTCTGCTCGGCACCGGCCCGCTGGTACGCCGAACGGATCGTAGCGAGTTGCTCAGTACGCCCGATCAGCCGCGGACTGGCCATGGCCTGTCGCTGCACGTTCCCTCCTCTCCGATCATTCTGACCGTACTGGGGTCGTCTCCCGTAAGCCGGACGTGGTTGTCACCGATTCAGGTGATGCCTACTGCGTCTCCCCAGGCGAAGCTCGGCACGTCGCATCTCGCAAGCATCCAGAGATGCGGGGTCATGGCAACGAAATAAGGAGAGAGCAATGCCCGAGTTCGTCATCATGCTCTACGCCCCAGCACCCGCGGACCTGGCCGACATGCCGCCGGAAGAGCTGGCGGCCCACGAACGTCACGGCGCTGAGGCCGAGGAACTCGGAGTCAAGCTGCTGGCCGGTTATGCCTTGGAGGCCAGTACGACGGCCCGCACGGTCCGTGGCGAGACGATCACCGACGGGCCGTTCGCCGACACCCCGGAGGTGCTGTCCGGCTTCATGGTGATCGCGGCCCGCGACGCCGACCACGCCCTGGAAGTCGCCAAACGCTCCCCCGGCACCATCCGCGGCGCAGTCGAGATCCGCCCCCTGCTCTGACCTCGACCTTTGGCGTGCCGCAACCCAGAGTCCCACCTACCCATGAACCCCAACCGAAAGGCAGCGCTGTGCGCAAGATCATCAACTCCACCTACATCACCCTCGACGGAGTCATCCAGAACCCGCAGGACTGGCCGGCAACGGGCGGCTTCGGCGACGCTGGGAACAAGGTCCAGATCGAGCTCCTGGAACGATGCGATGCCGTCGTGATGGGCAGGCACACCTACGACAGCTTCGCGCCGGTCTGGTCCGCGATATCCGGCGACCCCCTCGCCGATCGCATGAACGCCCTACCGAAGCACGTCGTGTCCACGACACTTACCGACCCGAAATGGAACAACACCACCGTCATCGACCGCGATCCCATCCGCGCCATCCGCAGCCTCAAGGAGCAGCCGGGCGCGGACATCGTGCAGTACGGATTCGGGCCGCTGTCCCGCGCACTCCTGGCGGAAGGGCTTCTCGACGAGCTGCGACTGTGGGTGCATCCGTTCCTCCTCGGCAGCGGCACTCCTGACGATCTGCTCCACCGCCCGGGCTCGTCGGGATCGTTCACGCTGGCGGACACGACAACGCTGCCGAACGGAATCATCATCCTGACCCTCACCGCGAAGACAGGGCAGGAGGCGCAGTGACCTACGCCGGACTCATCAAACGGCTACGCACCCCGCCCGACTGGACCGCGCCAACAGTGTTGACCTACGAGGACATCAGGGCCGAGGCGATCACCCGTGACCACCTCACGGATGACGTGCGAGGGATCAACGCCAGCATCGACCTGATCCGCCGAACCCGAGGCGGAAAGTGGCCGAGCGGACCTGTGTCCGAAGACTTCAACTACGTCGATCTCGTCTGGCACGAATGCGAGTTCCGAGGGCACGACTCGTTCACTTACGCCATCTACTCCGACGAGCAGTATCTGGGCTGCTGCTACCTCTACCCGCTCGGCCTCCGGCAACCGCTCACCGAGAATCTGCTGGATCACGATGTCGACGTGAGCTGGTGGGTGACGCCCGATGCCTACGCCGCAGGTCAGTACACCAAGGTCTACCACGCACTCCGCCACTGGAGCGACACCCAGTTCCCGTTCAACAAGGTCCACTACTCCAACGCCGAGATCCCCGAGCTATGAACGAGTGGAGCAAGAAATGACAGCAATAGACGCTAAGCCCGGTTTTGATCATGCCGCAGCGGTCACCCGCTCGATGCTGGGATGGGGAGTTGTCGCCGGTCCCTTCTATCTCGTCTTCGGCCTCATCCTCGCTCTCACTCGCCCGGGATTCGACCTGACCCGGGACGCGCTGAGCCTGCTGCTGATCGGAGACCTCGGCTGGCTTCAGTGGCTGAACCTCGTCCTCTCCGGCCTGATGACGATCGTGGCGGCGGTCGGGCTGCTCCGCACACCGGGATGGTCACGCACGCCGGCGGCATTGGTCGGGGCGTTCGGCTTGTGCCTCGTGCTCAGTGCGATATTCCCGCCCGACGCGACCGAGCACTTCCCGGCCGGCGCACAAGGCGGAGAGTTCTCGACGCAGGGCATTCTTCACTTTGTGTTCGGCGGTCTCGGATTCGTGAGCGTCGGCGTTGCCGCCATCATCGCCGGCTCCTGGCTCAGCCAACGCCGGGCACCGGGAGCACTGCGGTCGAGGATCGCGGGCATAGTGATCATCGTGGCCTTCATCGCAGGCGGTGCACTGTCATCACTGCCCGGCGGCGTCGGGCTCATCTGGATCACGGTGCTCGCGACCTGGGCATGGCTGGCCATCATCTCGATCGCCGCCTACCGTGCCATACCCCATCCGGTCATCGCACGGCGCTGACGCGGCGCGAGGTCCCTCCCAAAGCCGCGTACTCCGCCGGACCGCGCGCGGCTTCTTCCGCCTCTGCAGCTTGCGGGGCGCAGCCGGGCAACGATCTCGCTGCGACCGCTCAGTAGCCCCGGGATCGGTAGCCGGTCTCGCGTTCGAGGGCGGCCGCCTGATCGGCGTACTGTTCGGCTGCTCGCGGGTCGTCGGTCAGGTCGGCCAGAGCGGCGAGGGCACGGCATTCCATCACCCGCAGCTTGACGTCGCGAGCGAGAGCCAGGGCCTGGTTTGCGTACGCTTTGGCCTGCTCGCGTGGCGAGGCGGCGGCGAGATTGAGTAGCGCGTCGGCGTGGATGACGCGGTAGGCGCCTGCCTGCGCCAGTACGAGGGCTTCCTGGTGCCTGCGGATTGCTTCCTTCAGGCGGCCTTCTTCCCTGCAGATCTCGCCCAGGGCGTTGAGTGCTTCGGCTTCGTGCACAGGGCGGTTCCCGGTCTGGCTGGTTGCGAGAGCGCGGTTGGCATGCTCCCGCGCGAGATCGAGTTTGCCGGTCTCCAGATAGACCATGGCCAACTCGTAGTGCACCGCTGCTTCGTGCCGTTGCTCCTCGATGGCCAGCGCATCGACAGTGTCGCTGAGTGCGGATCGCAGGTCGCCCCGGAGGCGGTGGACCGCGCCGCGGTTGTTCAGCGCGGCTCTGCGGGTCGACGCCGAACGGCTGACGGCTATCGACTCTGTCGCCGCATCGATTGCCGCGTCCAGCTGACCGAGGTGGGTGTAGATCTGCGACAGGTTGAGCAGGCCGACATCGAGCAGGTCGGTGCGGCCGATCGATCGAAACAGCGCCACCCCTTCCTGCACCGCCTCAGCGGCCTGGCTCACCTCGCCCTGATCGTCGTACGCGTTGCCGAGGTTACACAGCTGGCTGGCCAGGCCGAGCGTATGTTCGGCCTGCCGGTAACAGTCGGCGGCAGCCGCCGCCAGGGAGCTGGCTCGGTCCGGGTTCCCGATGGTCTGCTCGAGTGCGCCCAGCGTGCCGAGCATGCTGCCCTCAGCTCGTACGTTACCGATGGCCTGCGCCGCGCGAAGCCCGCACTCGGCAGTCGTTCTCCAGTCGGCCAGCAGTTGTTGCCGAGACAGGTACCAGCGCAGCGCGTCCGCCAGTTGCCACGAGTACTCCGCCAACGGGGTATCAGCGGCGTGCCGGACCATGGCGACCAAGTTGGACCGTTCCTCGTCGAGCCAGGCGTGCGCGGCCTGCGCATCCGGGAAAGGGCTCGGGCCGCTCGGTTCAGGTGCAACGCGGGTGAGCGGGCGGTACTGGAACAGGCAGGCAGCATCGGTCATGAGGAGGTACCAGCTGTACAGCCGACTGACAGCAGGGTTGTACTCCGGATCGTTTCGTCCCAGTTCCCGGGAGTAGAGCCGCAGTAGATCGTGGAACTGATATCTGCCAACCGTGCGGCGCTGAAGCAGGCTAGCTGTCGCAAGGACCTCGAGCAGCCGTTCGGCCTCGTCCGGACCGGTGTCTGCCAGCGCCCCGGCAGCGCCTGCGCTGACGTCGGCACCGGGTGCGGCGCCCAGCAGCCTGAACAACCGCTGCGGACCTGGAGCGAGGGTGGCGTACGACAAATCGAAGGCACCTCGTACGGCCGCCTGCTGATCCCCGGTGACTGCAAGCTTCGCCAACCGGTCACCGCTGCGGAGTTCAGCCGTGTACTCCGAGAGCCCCCGCGCCGGTCGCAGGGCCGCATTGCTCGCAGCGATCCGGAGCGCGAGGGGCAGATAGCCACAGAGCCCGGCCAGCTCGGACACCGCATCCGCATCAGCCTGGATAGCGGCGGGACTGACGAGGCGCACAACAAGGTCACCGGCCTCGTCGGGAGTGAGTTCAGACAGCGACACGCAGGTCCCGCCCGCCAGGGCGGTAAGCCCACTGAGGTCGAACCGGCTCGTGACTATGACGGCGCTACCGCCTGCGCCGGGCAACAGTGGCCGAACCTGTCCGGCGGCGCGGGCATCATCCAGAAACAGCAGCACACGGCGTTCGGCGAGACGAGCACGCAGTAGCGCTGCCCGAGCCTCAACGCTCTCCGGAAGCTCGGTGCCGGCCGTCCCGCAGTGCCAGAGCAGCTCGGCCAGCACATCGGCAGGATCGCGTGGGGACGGGCTCGCTCCGTCGAGCCGAACGAACAACTGGCCGTCCGGAAAGGACGCCCGAAGCTGGCGAGCAACCCGCAGGGCAGCGGTCGTCTTACCGACCCCGGGTGGACCGGTGACCACGGCGAGCGGCGTCCTGTCCTCCGCGGTCAACGCTTTCCGTAGCCGCTCCATCTCCTCTGCACGCCCGACGAAATCGCGAACCTCGAGCGGAAGCTGGAAACGCGGCACCCATCCGGCCTCGGCCGGCGGGGCAGGCGATGCCGCCGGCGACCACGTCGCGCCAGGGGCGTCGAGTTCGGGTGCTGTAGTGAGGATCTGCTGGCGCATCCGCTGCAGCTCCGCGCCAGGATCGACGCCGAGTTCCGCACGCAGGAGGCCGGCGATTTCGTCGTACGCCTCAAGGGCCCCGGCCTGCTGGCCGGATCGGTACAGAGCGAGCATCCGCTGACCCCAGAACCGTTCCCGCAGCGGGTGCGCCGTGGTCAGCGCGATCAGCGGTGCCACCAGTTCAGCGTGCGCGCCCAGCCGGAGCCTGGCGTCCATCAGCAGTTCGATAGCGCGGATCCGCTCCTCGACGAGGCTGCTCACCCGTTGTTGCCGCAGGAATCGAGTGTCGGTCAACGGGTCACCCCGCCACTGGGACAATGCGCGGGTGAGCAGGTCGCAGGAATGCAGGGCGTCGGTACTGCGTACTGACTCATCGACCAGCCGCCGGAACTCGGCCAAATCCGTCGGTTCGGCTTCGATCAGATAGCCCGGCGCCTTCGTAATGACCAGCCGAGGACCGACAACTGCCCGGAGACGGGCGACATTGGTCTGGAGCGCTGCCCTCGGGTTAGCCGGCGGTTGATCCCCCCACAGTTCGTCGATCAAGTCCTCGAGCGAGACGATCTGCCGCGGTCTGAGCAACAACGTGCTCAGCAGCAGGCGCACCCGGGCAGCCGACACCTCAACGACCACGCCGTCGCCGTCCAGGACCTGGAGAGACCCGAGCACCAGGAACTCCACCGAACACCCTCCCACTGTGGCCGGCCGCCAGCAGGCAGCCAGCCACAGTTTGCCCGCTAGCTGGTCCAAGCACGAAAGGACCGCGGCAGTAGGGCGTGAGGGCACCCGGTGTCAGTGGTTCGGGACCAGGCGGTGGATGGTGATCCCGGACTTCAGCGGGGTGGTGGCGACGAGGTGGAAGTGGGTGAGACCGAGGCCATCGAAGAGACGGTCACCGGTCCCGGCAGCGGCTGGGAAAATCCAGAAATGGTACTCGTCGACCAGACCGGCGGTGAGCAGCGATTTGGAGAACTCGCCAGTGCCGAACTTGAGCAGGTGACCGCCGTCAAGTTCCTTCAGCGCGGCGACGCTTTCGATCGGATCGCCTTCCAGCACTGTGGCGTTCCAGCTGAGATCGCTCGGCGAATGGGTGGCCACGTGTTTCGGCATCGAGTTCATCTTGTCCGTGTACCAGTCGCCGGAGCGCAGTGGCCAAGAGCCGGCGAAATTGTCGTAGGTGCGCCGACCGAGCACTAGGGCGTCGGCCTCCCGTAGTAACGAACTCGCGTAGTCGGTGTGCTCTTCGTCCCAGTAAGGCGCACTCCATTTCTCGGGCGTTGAGACGATGCCGTCGAGCGTGACGAAGGTGGACTCGATGAGCTTCCGCATGCTGTTCTGTCCAAACTGATGAGTGGGGTGGGATCTGAGTGTCGGTCGCAGGGATTCCAGGTCGTCTGAAGGTGACACGGGTTGCTGTCGTATCTCTGTCGGACTCCTGTCACAGGCGCTACAGACGGCCTGGCCTGCCGTGCTACTACAGTTGCGACCATGTCGCAGCTGAGTCACGTGAACTGGGTCGATTGGATGGAGCGCTGGGACCGGCAGCAGGCCGGGTATCTTCCGCGCCGCGACGAGCAGATCGCCTTGATGCTCGAGATCGTCGAGCGCGTCGTTGGCCATCCAACCGGCCTTCTGGATCTGGCCAGCGGCCCCGGGTCGATCGCGTCCCGGGCAGCTGAACGGTTTCCTGACACGCACCTGTTTGCCCTGGACGTTGATCCTTTCCTTCTCGAGCTCGGTCGACGCACGCGCGGTGCCGCGGCCATCGAGTTCCTGGAGGCAGATCTGCGCCAGGCCGGCTGGGACGAAGTACTGCCTGCGGCTGGTCTCAACGCGGTCTGCACGGCAACCTCCCTGCACTATCTGACCGCAGATCAGATCGTCAGCCTGGCGGTGGTACTGGCGAATCGACTACCTCCGGATGGAGTTTTCGTCAACATCGACACCATGCGGCTGGGCGAGGAGAGCGGGCCACGACTGGATCACTTGGCGGTAGCTCTGCGGGAACATCTCTGGGACGGGGACAATCCCGTTGAAGTTGAGGGCTGGCAGGGCTGGTGGACCGCTGCCCGGGCCGAACCGGCCTTCGCGACGCTCCTGGCCGAGCGTGATCGTCGGCTGATCAGCCCGGACCCGGATCAGGCGCCGATCACCCTGGCCGATATGACGAACGCGTTCCGATCGGCAGGTTTCGCCGAGGTCGGTGTTCTTGCCCAGGAAGCCGACAAACACACCTTCGTAGCGATCCGATGATCCCGGTCCGGTTGGTCTCCACCGACCGGGCCGGCAAGGCTGAGTCGGCCGGCGATCCCCGAGGAGGACAGGACTGTGACAGGTCCAGGAAAGAGCGGTGGGTGATCATCGATCCGGCTATGGAAACCCACCAAGAAGGATGGAAGATGTCGTTCATCAAGCGCAGCAGCGTTGCACAGTATCTGACGCGTGCTGGCACAATCGGCGTGGCGAGCGTTGCTGCTCTCCTGTCGTCCACCACAGTTTCTTCGGCAGTTGACGCTCAGCCGGATTTGCGCACCGAAGGCCAGGAGTGCGCAATCATCATCGGCAAGTCGCCGGCAGGACAGGCGTCTCCGACTCTGGGCGCGGCCTGTTCTTCCGTGTCAGCTGATGCCGCGCTAGCCGCTGCCGAGACTCAGGCCAATCCGGGGCGTAACCGGAAGGTGATGGGCTCCGCCGTAGCGCAGTCGTCAACGCTTCTGATGCGTTACTGGGAGCACATCAACTACCAGGGGACCAGCTACAAGGTATATGGGGCAGCAGGTCCGTGCGATGCTGACGGCTACAGCTTCTACCCGGACAGCGGTCCGTGGAGCTGGGGCGACGTCATGAGCTCAGTCGAGGGGTTCAACGGCTGCAACTGGGCCAAGTTCGTCCACCAGAACGGCACCACAGTGCGGTCCTACTGGCTTCCTGTGCGCGACCTGGGAGCCGTCAACGACAACGTGAGCTATATCAAGGTCTCTCATCGCTGACACCCAACAAGCACAAACCGCTGCCGGATAAGGCATTGCGTAGCCGACCGGTGGAGCATGCTCGCACCTTCTAGACCGTCCGACAAGCCGGCGGCGCCGATGGCGCCGTCGGCTATTGGGCTGACTGGACAGCATGGGGACCGACCCTGCGGGACAGCTTCTCGCTCGACCGCGTTCAGGACAGCCAGCCGATACGCCGTCATCCAAGCTACAAACGCGGCGGACAGCGGCAGCGCAATGACCGCGGCGAGCCACTTGGCGACGTGGTCGGACAGCAGGAACACGAGGCCGCTGCCCATGATCAGGAAGATCAGGCCGCCGGTCACGATCGGATGCTTCTGCGTCCATGCGGTGAACCGACCGTCATGCAGCCCCTTCGGCACGATGGCATTGAGCACCATGAGCGAGCACGCCAGGACGCACCAGATGACGTCGGTCAGCTCGCGCGCGTTCATCAGTCCTACAGCGAACAGGACCGCGATAGCCGCCGAGCTGATCCGGAACCAGCGCGGCGGTCGACTGGCCCCCCACGACCACGTCGGTAGCTTCATACCGTCCCCTAACAGTCCCGCCCACGCGCAAATCATCGGAGGCGGTCTTGCAACTGGTGTCGACGTGCCGACAAGACCCCCAGTGCGAGCGCAGACGCTTGACATCGTGCAGAGAGCAGCCTCGAAAATCGCCACGGCGGGACCGTCACGATCGATCAACCCACCGATCGGCTGTGAATCCGACGAGGCGCGTCTGTCGAACAGGGCGCCTCGTCATGATCGGATTATTCGCTGTTCGATCGCTCGGGCTACCGCGCCGGCGCGGGTGTCGACCCCGAGCTTTTGATAGATGTGCGACAGGTGGGACTTCACCGTTGCCTCGCTGACGAACAGTTGCCTGGCCATCTCCTTGTTGGTCAGCCCGTTCGCGAGCAGCCCGAGGATCTCCACCTCTCGCTCGGTGAGCATCGGCTCGGGCGAGGCCGCTCGCCGGACCAGCGTGGCCGCTACCGCGGGAGCAAGGATGGTTTCGCCGCGGGCGGTGCCGCGGATCGCGCGGAACAAGTCGTCGGCGGGGGCGTCCTTCAGCAGGTAGCCAGCCGCGCCGGCGTCGATCGCGCGCAGGATGTCGGACTCGGTGTCGTACGTGGTGAGGACCAGCACTCGAGGTGGTTCGGCAAGCGCCCGCAACCGGCTGGTCACCTCGGCGCCGCCCGGCCCTTCGCCCAGGTTGAGATCCATCAGTACGACGTCCGGGTGGGTGCTGGTGACAACTTTCTCCGCGGTCGCGCCATCGGGAGCCTCGCCCACCACCGTTAGGTCGTCCTGGCCCTCCACCAGGGCGCGCATCCCGGCCCGGACCACCGGGTGGTCGTCGACCAGCACGATCCGGATCACGATTCAGGCTCCAGCGGGATAGTGACCGCAAGCGCTGCGCCATCGCCAGGCGCGCTTTCCACCACGAGCCGGCCGCCGAGCAGTTCTACCCGCCGACGGATTCCGTCCAGTCCGCGACCGCGGTACGAGCCTCGCGCCGGTCCCAGACCGGCTGGGTCGAAGCCCACGCCGTCATCGCGGACATCCAGTACGACCGCATCCGGCTGATAGGTCAGAGTGATCACAGTCGTGCGTGCCGCGGCGTGCTCGACGACGTTCGCCAAGGCTCCTCGTGCGGTGCGCAGCAGCGCTGTCGCGACCGCCGGGGCAACCGGCACCGGCGTACCGGAAACCAGCACCCGGATATCCAGGCCAGCCTGCCCCGCGGTCTCGGCCGCCGCCCGGCGCATAGCGGCCGGAACTCCGGCACCGGCCGAATCCTCCAGCTCGGCCGGGGCAAGGTCCCGCACCACCCGGCGTACCTCGTCCAACCCGTCGCGGGCGGTCAGCGCCGCCTGGCTGACGTGGTCGCGGGCCGCCGCCGGATGGGTTGTCCACCCTTGCTGCGCGGCCTGCAGCAGCAGGTTGATGCTGGACAGGCCCTGCGCGACGCTGTCGTGGATATCGCGGGACAACCGCGCCCGCTCGGCCTGCACGCCGGCCTGGTGCTGGGCGTCGGCCAGGTCGCCCTCGGCCTCGCGCAGTTCGTCCAGCAAGGCCTGACGGACGGCCGCCTCGCGCTCCAGCGCCCGGTACGCCGCCACCGCGAGCACCGCGACCGACACCGGCCCGGCCACGATCGTCGGGTCGAACCGGCCCGACATCGACATCCAGGCCGCGATCACCGTCGCGACCATGGCCGCGATCAGCACGCACGCAGCCGTGAATGGAAGCACTCGCAGCGCGACGAAGCACAGCGGCACCGCGCACCATGCGAACGACGGCGCCATCAGCACGAGCCCGAACCACATCGCGACGACCAGGCCGAGCCAGATCCGACCGCGCCACGGTGACGCGGCGGTGAACGAGTACGCCGCATAGGTGATCACCAGCAGTACTGCGCCACCGAGGACCCAGCCGGCCCGGTCACCGATGCCGTGGGCATCGACATACCTGACCGTGGAGGCGACAACCAGTAGCGACAGAACCGCAGTCAGCGCAGCAGGCAGTCCCGGCACCCTCGCGAGGATGCCGGCTGTCGGTCGCAGCCGGGTGCCGTTCATATCCCTCCGATCGTAGAGGCAGACAGGCGGCCGAGGAATCATCCGATCGGCTATCGCTGGGTAGCCGGTCAGCTCTCCAACGGTCGCTGAATGCCCGCTGCGTGGACCCATCCACCCGGACAAGACTGACAGCGATAACGGACCCGAGAGGAAACCTTGATGAAGCCCACGATCGTCACAACCGCCGTCACAGCCCTGCTTGTCGGCGTCTCGCTGCTGCCAGGCACCACCGCCAACGCCGCCCCGCGCCCTGACACCTACAGCCTGCCGGGCGACGTCGGCGGCTCAAGATTCGAAGGCATCGGCTACGACCAGCGCCGGGACCTCTTCTACGTCTCGGAGACCACGGGAGGCGAGATCCACCGAGGCGACGTCCGCGGCGGGGCCGCCACTCAATGGCTCGCGGGTGACGGTACCGACGGCCGCTGGACCGCGCGCGGCGTGACGGTCGACCGCCACGGGCGGGTGTATGTCGCCGGTGGCCCGAACGGGATCGATCACCCGGGAGCGCCGGATCTGTGGGTCTATGACCGGACCGGCGAACTGCTCGCCGCACTACGGGTCGGTGGGTCGAACGTGTTCCTCAACGACATCGCGATCGGCCCGGACGGCGCGGCGTACGTCACCAACTCCAACGCGCCGCACGTTTACCGCGTCGCTCTCGGCGCGGACGGCTGGGGCATCGACCTCTGGGCCGACGCGACCGGGACGATCGCGGTCCAGCCCGGATTCAACCTGGGCGGTATCGTCGCGCCGGCCGACGGCCGCTCCCTGCTGGTTGCCCAAGGCAATGTCGGGAAGCTGTGGCGATTCGATCTGCGCACTCGCACCACCACGCAGGTCGACACGGGTACTGCGGACCTGGTGAACGCCGACGGTCTGGTGCTCCAGGGCAACCACCTCTGGGTCGTACGGAACTTCTCCCGGTCACTGACCACACTCAAGCTGGCCAACGACGGGGCGAGCGCCCGGCTGGTCGACGAACGGGCGACTGACCCCACTCGGGTCTTCACGACCGCCAAGCTCGCCCACGGCCGCCTACTGCTGGTGGACAGCAAGTTCGACGAGCCGACGCCGCAAGCGCCGTACCAGGTGGTCGCGCTGCGGCCCACCCGCTGACGATGCGCGCGGGCGTGGCGCTTCTCAGTGCGCTCGCAGTCGCCGCCGGGTGCGCTGTGCACCCAGCGGCGCCTCCTGCTGAGGTACCGTCGGCGTCGGTGACCTCGACCACCCCGGTGAGGAGCTCAAGCGTGACTCAGCCCAGTCCCAGCGCTGTCGACCAGCAACTCATCGCCGCCGCTTGGAAGAACGACATCGCCGAGGTGCGACGACTGATCGCTGTCGGCGCCGACGTGAACGCCACTGACAACACCGGTCAGAGTGCTTTCCTGATCGCCGCGAGCGAAGGATACGTCGACCTGCTCGACCTGACCCTTCGGCACGGCGCCGACGTGGCGAGCCTCGACGGCTACCGCGGCACCGCGCTCATCCGCGCGGCGGAACGCGGACATGCGGCAGTGGTCGGTCGCCTGCTACGCGCCGGGACCACGGTCGACCATGTGAATCGGCTGGGCTGGACCGCGCTACTCGAAGCGATCATCCTCGGCGATGGCAGCCAGCGGTACGTCGACACGGTTCGCCTGCTGGTTGCCGGTGGCGCCGACCTCGACCGAGCCTCGGTGAAGGACCGCGCAACGCCCCTGGAGCATGCCCGATCCAAGGGCCAGCGCGCGGTCGCCGCCACCCTGCAGACCCGCACACCTTCCAGCAGCGCGGCGACCACCGAACTGTTGACCGCGGCAACGGAGGGCAGCGCCGACCGGGTGACCGGCGCGATCCGCGCCGGTGCCGCGCTCGAAGCCCGTGATGATCAGCGCCGAACGGCGTTGTTACTTGCTGCAAGCAACGACCGCGTCGACGTCGCCCGGTTGCTGGTTTCGCTCGGGGCCGATCCCGACGCAGTGGACAACCGGAACGACACGCCCTGGCTCGTCACTGGTGTGACCGGCAGCGTCGCGATGCTCGAGACGCTGCTGCCCGCCCGGCCGGACCTGACACTGCGCAACCGGTACGGCGGCATCTCGGTGATCCCGGCCAGCGAGCGCGGGCACGTCGACTATGTCCGCCGAGTGGTCCGGACCGGCATCAACGTGAACCATGTCAACGATCTCGGCTGGACGGCACTGCTGGAAGCCATCCTCCTCGGCGACGGCACCGCGCCGTACCAGCAGATCGTGGAGATCCTGCTCGATGCCGGTGCCAAACCGGGCATCGCCGACCGCGACGGCATCACCCCACTGACGCACGCCCGCGGCCGCGGGCAACACCAGATCGCCGAAATCCTCAAGTCCCACGGCGCCCGCTAGTGTCCTGCGTCCTGCTCCCCCAGCCAGACCGCGGACCGAACACGGCCACACCTCGTACTGCGAACCATTGGCGTGCGTCAGCCGGTAGCCACCGTCGAACCCGCCCGCCTCCACAAAGTCGGCGTCCGCACTCGTCCCCCCGGCTCCCGCCTAGGTCGACCACGAATCCGGCGTCTGGGTGGCGCCGTTGCTCTCGAACCCCGCATTCGGTACGGCGACCGGACTGATCGCCACGTACACCGGCGCCGGTGCCAGGGAGAGATCGAGCGCATCCAGTTGCACATAGCCCCCATTGGCGGGCTTCGACAACCGAATCGTGTTGGAGCCGGCGTTCAGCGCGACCGGGACACTCACGATGTGTTTCGTGAGAAGCTGCCCCATGCCTCGGTCCGCGGGAACGACACGTTGGCGCGCGAGCTGCAGTTGACGGCGAGGGCCAACGTACTCCGGCCGGACGTGGCGTTGGCGAAGTTGACGTTCGCCCGGTACTCCCCCGCGGCCGGCGCGTTCACGGTGAACTGCACATAGTTGCCCGCGTCATCGATACCGCCCACGTAGCTGCCGTTCGACGCGGAGCCACCCGAGTGCACCTCGGCCCCGCTCAGGCGACTCGGCTTCGTAGCGGGTGGTTCTCGGCGCGGTGATCTGCTCCGCGGTCAGGTTGTCGATCGCGGCGAACCCGTCAACTCCCGGCGGCAGGTGCAGACCGACCTCCGGGTCTGCACGCGTTGCGGCACTACTTCGCCAGCATCACCCTGGCGGACGGTGCCAACATCAAAGAACTCTCCGAGTACCTCGGTCACTATGACCCGGGGTTCACGCTACAGATGTATACCCACATGCTCCCGTCGTCCTACGACCGCGCAATGCAGGCGGTGGACCGTCGACTCGAGCGCCTTGCCGCGCGGCTGACGGAGCAGGGACGGAGTAGCGAGAAGTCCACTGCCGCCTGAGGCCGGGGTGACAACCTCTCGGGACGCGCCGACCTTACAGCGACAAACTCGCAGAACCCTTTCCAGTAAGGCTATTTGAGCTCCGCGGACGTCTTTCCCAGCAACCTGCGGGCGACGATTAGTTGCTGGATCTGCTGAGTCCCCTCGAAGATGTCGAGGATTTTGGAGTCTCGGGCCCACTTTTCCAGGAGGTGGTGTTCGGAGTAGCCGAGGCTGCCGGCTAGTTCTACGCAGCGGAGGGTGATGTCGTTGCCCACCCGGCCGGCTTTGGCCTTGGCCATGGAGGCTTGGAGGGAGTTGGGTTCGGAGTTGTCGGCCATCCAGGCGGCCTGCAGGGTCAGCAGGTAGGCGGCTTCCCAGTCGGCCTCCATTTGCAGGTACGACGCCGCAGCAGCGGGCTGTAGGTGGACCGGCCGGTCGTAGTCGACCTCGACGCCCGCCTCGGACAGCAGCTCTCGCGTGACCTCCAGCGACGCCCGGGCACAGCCGACCGCCATCGCGGCAACGAGCGGGCGGGTGTTGTCGAAGGTCTGCATGACACCCGCAAAGCCTTTGTCCGCGTCGATCTCCGGCGTGCCGAGCAGGTTCGACGCGGGCACCCGGCAGTTCTCGAAGCGGATCGTGGCGGTGTCCGACGAGCGGATGCCGAGCTTGTGTTCGAGCCGCTCGACCGTCATCCCCGGCGTGTCCTTGAAGACGACGAACGACTTGATCGCTGTCCGGCCGAGGCCCTTGTCCAGCGTCGCCCACACGACCACCGCGTCGCAACGGCCGCCCGCGGTCACGAAGATCTTCTCGCCGTTGATCACATAGTCGTCGCCATCGAGCCGCGCCGTCGTCTGGATGTTCGCCGAATCCGAACCGCACCCAGGCTCGGTGATCGCCATCCCCGCCCACACTCCGTCGAACCGCCGCAGCTGCTCATCCGACGCCACCGAGGCGATCGCCGAGTTCCCCAGCCCCTGCCTCGGCATCGACAACAACAGCCCGACATCACCCCAGCACATCTCCATGACGGAAAGCGCCGACGACAGATTGGACCCGTTCTTCACCTTGCCGTCGTCCTCGGCCGCGTCAGTACGCCGTACGCCGCCCGCCCCCGCGCCTGAGCCGGTCCCGGACGCACCCAAGCCGTCCACCATCGCCGCGAGCATGTCGAGTTCCTTGGGATAGGCATGTTCGGCAAGGTCGTACTGACGTGAATTCGGCCGCAGCATCTCGGCAGCGACCTGGTGGGCCTGATGGATGAACGCGCGGAACTTCCGCGGGGTCTCGAGGTTGATCATCAGACCAGCACCGCACCTTCCATCACGCCGATGGCCCGCAAGTCGCGATACCACCGCTCCACCGGATGCTCCTTCACAAACCCGTGCCCGCCGAGCAACTGCACGCCATCCGTCCCGATCTGCATCCCCTTCTCGGTGCACAACCGCCGCGCCAACGCGACCTCCCGCGCGAACGGAAGCCCTTGCTCAGCACGCGATCCGGCCCGGTACGTCACGAGCCGCATCCCCTCCAGCTCGATCGCGATGTTGGCGACCATGAACGCCACCGACTGCCGATGGCTGATCGGCTCCCCAAAGGCCGTTCGCTCGTTCACGTACGGCGTGACGTAGTCGAGCACCGCCTTCGCAGTACCGAGGGAGAGTGCACACCACCCCAGCCGCGACAGCCGGACACACTCGGCATAGTCCTCGAGGGTCCCCAACTGCACAGCCGGTACGTCGTCCAGCAGCACCCGGCTGAGCGACGCCGCCCGCAGGCCCATCGACGGCTCGGCCTCGATCGTCACGCCCGGATGCCCGGACTCCACCAGGAACAAGGCCGGTCCCTGATCCTCGAGCTGAGCGGCGATCACGAACACCTCGGCCTCAGCGCCACGCGGTACCAACGACTTGACCCCGTTGAGCAGATGGCCACTTCGTTGCCGAGTCGCCCTGGTTTTCAAGGTGAAGGGATCGAAGAGCGGCCGAGGCTCGACAATAGCCAGCGCGGCAGCCGGCACCGAATCCCCTGTGAACGCAGGCAAGTACGTCGCCTGCTGCGTCTCATCACCCCACAACGAGATCGCCGTACTGACCGCGGCCGGCGCCAGACATGCGACCGCCTGCCCCATATCCCCATGAGCCATCGCTTCGGCGATCAGTACCCCGGTCATCGCCGACCGCTCAGTCACGATCCCGCCGAGCTCCTCCGGTACTTCGATCAGGCTCAACCCGAGCTCAGCCGACTGCGCGAGCACCTTCGGATCCGTAGCACCGGCCGCATCCGCGTCGGCCGCAGCGGGCCGCAGTACCTCGGCGGCGTATTCCGTGACGACGCCAACGACCATCTGCTGGTCCTCGGTCGGGGTCAGGTCGAACCGCCCGGTGCCCTTGGCCGCGGGCAGCCGCGACGGCTTCGTCAGCTTGCTCGCCGCGGTGAAGCTCCGCGACAGCGCCCCGGCCGTCCGGAATCCGGTCTTGGTCGCCTCGAAGACGACCCGCTCGGTCTGCTTGCGCCATCCCAGCCGGTCGATCGCCCGCGACTTCGCCAGCCGGTTCAGCAGCGCGACCCCGACGCCGATCGGGTCCCGCCGCCGGCTGGGCTTCGGATGCTGCTGCTGGATCACCATGCGGCCACTGTAAACCGAAGTTACAACTCAAGTCACGCAGCCCACCTCGCCTACCCGTCCCGACGGACAGGTAGTGCACCCTGATACGCCGTACACCGGCGGCCGCCCCAGGCTCAACCGCTCTACCTCCGCGGCGCTATGTCCTGTCGGTCCGCACACCATCCGCCTTCGCCACGAGGTACCGCTGCTCGGGCAAAGAGGTCGTGAGGCGCGCCGCGGCCAGGTAGTGCTCGCGAGCCGCAGGAAAGTCACCGATGCGCTCAAGGAGATGCGCCCGCACTGCGTCCAGCCGGTGGTTGTCCGCCAGCCGATTGTCGCCGTCGAGGGTGGCGAGCAGGTCCAGCCCGGCCCGCGGGCCCTCGACCTGCGCCAGTGCGATCGCACGGTTGAGCGTCACCATCGGGTTGGGCGCGACCTTCTCCAGCAACAGGTAGAGCGCCAGGATCTGCTGCCAGTCGGTCTCGTCCGCGCTCGGCGCCTCGGAGTGGACGGCGGCGATGGCGGCCTGCAACTGGTACGAACCGACCCGGCCGTGCGCCAGCGTCCGCAAGATGAGCGCGCAACCTTCCTCGATCGGCTCGCGCAACCACAGGCTGCGGTCCTGCTCGTCGATCGGGATCAGGCTGCCATCGGCCTCGGTCCGCGCCGCGCGCCGCGAGTCCGTGAGCAGCATGAGCGCCAGCAAGCCCGCGACCTCACCCTCATCCGGCAGCAGTTGGTAGAGGAGACGAGCCAGCCGGATCGCCTCGGCGGTCAGCTCGACCCGCTGCAGGTCGGGACCAGAACTCGCTGTGTAACCCTCGTTGAAAATCAGGTAAAGCACCTGGAGGACGACGCGCAGGCGATCCGCGCGCTCCTCCTCGGGCGGCAGCACGAACCGGCTGCCGGCCGCCTTGATGCTCTTCTTCGCCCGGCTGATCCGCGGCGCCATCGTTGCCTCCGGCACCATGAACGCCTTGGCGATCTCGGCCGTCGTCAAACCGCCGACCGCGCGCAACGTCAGCGCGACCTGCGAGGCCGGCGTGACGGCTGGATGGCAACACAGGAAGAGCAAAGTCAGGGTGTCATCGGATTCCGGCGGCTGATCCGCGTCCGCACCGGGCGCGACATCAGGCCCGGCCATCGCCGCCACCGAGTCCTCGCGCCGCCGCCGCGCACTCTCACTCCGAAACAGGTCGGTGAGCTTCCGAGTGGCGACCGTGATCAGCCACCCCCGAGGATTCGCCGGTACGCCGTCCGTCGGCCACTGCGTCGCGGCCGCCAGCAACGCCTCCTGTACCGCGTCCTCGCACAGATCGAACTGCCCATGCCGCCGAGCCAGAAACCCCAGCACCTGCGGCGTCAACTCCCGCAGCAGGCCCTCGACCTGCTCCCCCGCGCTCACGACGAACTCCCCGGGGCGAGGATGCCGTGCTCGATGGTCTGGAGGATCGTGGCGGGCGCCGACAACCGCGGCAGCGCGCCCTCGTCGACGGCTTCCCAGCCGATGTAGACCATCCACCAGAACATCCGGATGATCCAGTCCGCCGACAACGATGTCGCGAAGACCCCCTCGCGGTGACCCCGCTCGATCAGCGCCTCGATGGGCTTGCCGCTCGCTTCCAGCTTCTGGAAGAAGCCTTTCACCCGCTCGTCCGGCTCCGGTGCGTTGAAGCTCGGCTCGTTGTACAGGAAGAAGATCCGCGGCCCGAGTTCGAAGTACCCGGCGGCCAGCCGGTGCAGCGCCTCGCGGGGCGTGCCCTGGTCGAGGGCGGAGTCATCGATCGTCTTCTCCACCGCGACCAGGACGTCCGCGGCGAGCGCGTGAACCAACTCGGCCCGGTCGGCGAAGTACCGGTGCAACGTACTGCGCGCGACGCCCGCCTCGGCCGCGACGTCGCCCAGCGAGGCGGTTCGTCGCTGGCTGAAGACGACCACCGCGGCGTCCAGGATCGCTCTGCGGGTCCGGCTCCGGCTCCCCGACTCGACCGTGTCAGTCATGGCCCAGACCTTACCTCGATAGGGCGGTGCTGATTAATAATAGGACACTGTTGTCCCATTCTGTTACCTTGGTGACTCAGTCAAACCTTGGGGAGGACCGGATGACCGGCCGCTGGCAGAACCTACGGATGTTGTGGACCTTCGTCCGTCCCCACCGGCGAACGCTGGCGCTCGGCCTGCTGCTCGGACTCGGCACGACCGGCGCCTCCCTCGCGACCCCGTTGGTGACCAAGTCGGTGCTCGACGGACTCGCGTCGTCGGCGTCGATCGCGCCCGCGGTGACCCTGCTGATCGTGTTGCTGGTCGCCGGTTCGGGCCTGGGCCTGATCCAGTGGATCGTGCTCGGGCGAATGGGCGAGCGCGTCGTTCTGGAGGCCCGCAGCTCGATGGTGCGGCGACTGTTCCGGGTCCGTATCGGCGAGCTGGCCACCCGCTCCCCCGGCGAGCTCGTCACCCGCGTCACCTCCGACACCGTCCTGCTGCGCGAGGCGGCCGCGTCCAGCCTGGTCGAACTGGTGAACAGCGTGATCGGCCTGGCCGGCGCACTGATCCTGATGGCCACGCTGGACGGAGTGCTGCTGGCCACTACCCTCGCGGCGCTGGCCGTGGTCGGCGTGATCGTCGGGCTGCTGATGCCGCCGATGGCGAAGGCCCAGCAGCAAGCTCAGGGTGCGGTCGGCCGGCTGGGCGGCGTACTGGAAGGTGCGTTGAGAGCGATCCGGACGGTGAAGGCAAGCCGTGCGGAGCACCGCGAGAGCGAGCGGGTGATCGTCGAGGCGACCGAGTCCGCGCGGCAGAGCATTCGCGCGGTCCGGTTCCAGGCCGTGGCGTTCACGATCGCGGGCTTCGGCGTCGGGCTGGCGATCATGCTGATCCTCGGACTCGGCGCGTACCGGGTCAGCGAAGGGTTGCTGACCGTCTCGGCGTTGGTCGCGTTCCTGCTCTACGCGTTCCAGTTGATGGAGCCGGTATCGAGTCTCGCCACGACTGTCGGCGGGTTGCAGGCGGGAATCGCCGCAGCGGCTCGCATCCGGGAGATCGACGCTCTGGAGCTCGAGCCGGCCAGCGAAGGTGCCGTACTGCGAACGTCCACCGGCTCGCTAAGCGACTCGGCGTTGGTGTTCGAGAACGTCACGGCCCGCTACGCACCGGGCGCGGCACCGGCGATCCACGCCGTGAACCTGGAGATCCCACGGATCGGTCATACCGCGATCGTCGGTCCGTCAGGGGCCGGCAAGACGACGATCTTCTCGCTGCTCCTGCGCTTCCTGAACCCGGACAGCGGCCAGCTCATCCTGGACGGCGTACCGCTGCAGGACTGGTCGCTGGAGGATCTCCGCAAGAGAGTCGTGTACGTCGAACAGGACACGCCGCTGGTCCCCGGAACGCTCCGGGAGAACCTGCTCTACACCCACGAAGACGCAGCCGAGGAATCCGTTTGGGACGCGCTTCGGGCGGTCCGGCTCGACGAGCGGGTGCGGGTGCTCCCCGAGGGTCTGGACACGCAACTGTCGACCGCGGTGATCTCCGGCGGCGAGAGGCAGCGGATCGCGCTCGCCCGGGCGCTGGTCGGCGACCCCGAGATCTTGTTGCTGGACGAGGCGACCGCTCAGCTCGACGGGTTGACGGAGGCCGCGGTCCACGAGGTGATCGCGCGGATCGCCAGCACAGGCGCAGTACTGACGATCGCGCACCGGTTGTCGACGGTCATCGACGCTGACCAGATCATCGTCCTGGAAGGCGGATCGGTCCGCGCGCACGGCACCCACCACGAGTTGCTCGCCACCGACACCCTCTACCAGGCCCTGATCGCAGCGCTCCGCATCGCACCGCAGCCTGTCTAGCGCCCGGCCAGTCAGCTAAGCGCTCGGGGAGGCACGCGACCGAAGCCGACCCCCAGACACGGCCACGGAATCAACTGGCCGGCCGCTCGACCGCGGCCGCACCCAGCCGCCGTACCGTTCCCGGATCGCGTCCGGGGTCGTGACGAAGGCACGGACACCCGTGCACGCACGCCCCTCCCCCGATCCCCCAACACACCGAGGGAAGCCTTTGCCGACCGAAGAGGGGTACGCGTGGGCGTCCCGATCATCCCCGGTCTTCGCCAGGACCAGGCCGACAGCACTCGATCATTCGCCCCCTTTGCCCCACTCGGCCACCTTGTGCATCGACCAGGCGCCCAATCCGCCGGGTTGCGGGGTACCGATAGCGGGTGTGTTACCGATAGCGCCTTGTGGCTTGCGTTTAAACCTCGGCCGCCTTGGTGTCGTGTCTGGTGATCAGTTCGGTGGCTTCGGCGGCGATGTCGCGCATCTGGGTGATGAGGGCGCGTAGCTGCCGGTCGTTGTTGATCCATTCGGCGTACAGGTTCGCCTCGTGTTCGGTGAGCCGACGGGTGACGGTCTTGCCGTTGATCTTGCGTGTCCACTGGTAGTAGGGGCCGTGCATGCGTGGCGGGTCGGCGTGGCAGCCGCAGTTGGGTTTGCCGCAGCGGGTGTGACGGCGGGTGATGGTGCCG